>NZ_JBSGRD010000004.1:0-302830 GCF_053606205.1 Streptomyces sp. NPDC055239
GCTTCATCGTTCGACTTGCATGTGTTAAGCACGCCGCCAGCGTTCGTCCTGAGCCAGGATCAAACTCTCCGTGAATGTCATCCCGTAATCGGGATCGCATCCGCGTTGAGCGGAACCAGGAAGAGGAATAATCTTCCGGTTCACAGCGTCCTCGCTGATGTTTCTTCAAAGGAACCTCGTCCCGACCAGAAGGCCGGAGACGGGGTATCAACATATCTGGCGTTGACTTTTGGCACGCTGTTGAGTTCTCAAGGAACGGACGCTTCCTTTGTACTCACCCTCTCGGGCTTTCCTCCGGGCGCTTCCCTTCGTTGTGTTCCAAACTCTATCAGGTCTTTTTCGACTCCCTGACCACTCATCTGCGAGCACGCAGAAGCTGACCCAGGGATTAGGATCTGACTTGATAGATGCCGCCGAGTCCGGACGCTTGATCGCGTCGCTTGCCTCAGGCAGGAGTCCGACTGTACATGGGGCGTTGGGCCGGAGCAAATCGTTTGTGCAGTGCCCCTACTCAGTCAACCGGGACCTCTCGCGCGGAACCGGGACTTTTTATGACTTACTCTTCTGCACAGTGCGTCGTCCAGGACAGGTAGTGACGGCGGCTACGACTCTCCACCCCCCTGGGAGGCTTGCATGACCACCGTGACGTCCCCGCTTGTCGGACGCGCCATCGGGCTCTCCGCTGTACCGGATCCCGTCTTCTCCGGCTCGATGGTCGGGCCCGGCACCGCCATCGACCCCGCGCGCGAGCCCTCCGAGGCTGTCGCCCCCGTCGGCGGCATCGTCGTCTCGCTCCACCCGCACGCCTTCGTCGTCGTGGACGACGAAGGACATGGCGTGCTGACGCACCTGGGCATCGACACGGTCCAGCTCAACGGCGAGGGCTTCGAGCTGCTCGTGAACAAGGGTGACACCGTGCAGCGCGGTCAGTCCATCGTGCGCTGGGACCCCGCGGCCGTCGAGGCGGCCGGAAAGTCTCCGATCTGCCCGATCGTGGCACTCGAGGCCACTGCCGAGTCCCTCTCCAGCCTCGTGGAGGATGGAGACGTCAAGGCTGGGGACGCTCTCTTCAGCTGGCAGTGACGTCATCGCCGTCCCTGACGGCAGATGCGACATCCACCGCGGCGGCTGGGCCCGTCGCTCTATCGGAGACGGGTGCAATGGAGACAACGCTGCGAGGCGTCGGCGTGAGCCACGGTGTGGCGATCGGCGAAGTTCGGCATATGGGGACGGCGGTGCTCGAGCCGCCCGCCAAGCAGATTCCCGCGGAGGACGCAGAGCGTGAACAGGGGCGCGCTCGCCAGGCGGTGGAAGCCGTGGCGGCCGACCTGAACGCGCGTGGCAACCTGGCCGGCGGTGAGGCTCAGGCGGTGCTCGAGGCGCAGGCGATGATCGCGCAGGACCCCGAGCTCATCGCCGATGTCGACCGGCGCATCACCGTAGGCAGCTCGGCGGAGCGCGCTATATATGACGCGTTCTCCCATTACCGCGAGCTGCTCGCGGGCGCCGGCGAGTACATGGCCGGTCGCGTGGCTGACCTCGATGACGTGCGGAATCGTATCGTCGCCCGGCTTCTCGGGGTTCCGATGCCCGGTGTCCCGGACAGCGACGAGCCCTACGTCCTGATCGCGCGTGACCTCGCGCCGGCGGACACCGCGCTGCTCGACCCCGCGCTGGTGCTCGGTTTCGTCACCGAGGAGGGCGGGCCGACCAGTCACAGCGCGATTCTCGCGCGGGCGCTCGGTGTGCCCGCCATCGTCGCGCTGCCGGGCGCGGGTGAGCTGGCAGAGGGCACGGTCGTCGCCGTGGACGGCAGCACCGGCGAGATCTTCGTCGAGCCGAGCGCCGAGAAGCGCGCTCAGCTCGAGGCGTCGGCCGCCGAGCGCAAGGCCGCGCTCGCCTCGTCGACCGGTCCGGGTGCGACGTCCGACGGGCACAAGGTGCCGCTGCTCGCCAACGTCGGCGGTCCCGCTGATGTGCCGGCGGCTGTGGCGGCCGGGGCCGAGGGTGTCGGTCTCTTCCGGACCGAGTTCCTCTTCCTGGACGACAGCACCAAGGCGCCGTCGGAGGAGAAGCAGGTCGAGGCGTACCGCGCGGTGCTCGAGGCCTTCCCCGAGGGTCGTGTCGTCGTGCGTGTGCTCGACGCGGGTGCCGACAAGCCGCTCGACTTCCTGACGCCCGGCGATGAGCCGAACCCGGCGCTCGGCGTGCGCGGGCTGCGATCGCTGCTCGACCACCCCGATGTGCTGCGAACGCAGCTGACGGCGCTGGCCAAGGCCGTGGAAGGGCTGCCGGTCTACCTCGAGGTCATGGCGCCGATGGTCGCCGACCGTATCGACGCCAAGGCGTTCGCCGACGCGTGCCGTGAGGCGGGGCTTCAGGCCAAGTTCGGTGCCATGGTGGAGATTCCGTCGGCCGCGCTGCGGGCGCGCTCGATTCTCCAGGAGGTCGAGTTCCTCTCGCTCGGCACGAACGACCTTGCCCAGTACGCCTTTGCGGCCGACCGTCAGGTGGGCGCCGTGTCCAGGCTCCAGGACCCGTGGCAGCCCGCGCTGCTCGACCTGGTCTCGCTGTCCGCCGAGGCGGCCAGGGCCGAGGGCAAGAGCTGTGGTGTGTGTGGCGAGGCGGCGTCCGACCCGCTGCTGGCGTGTGTGCTGACCGGTCTCGGTGTCACCTCGCTGTCGATGGGTGCGGCGTCCATTCCTTACGTGCGGGCGACGCTGGGCAAGTACACGCTGGCTCAGTGCGAGCGTGCGGCCTCCGCCGCGCGTGCCGCTGACACCGCCGATGAGGCCCGGAAGGCCGCGCAGGCGGTTCTGTCCGGCGAGTAGCCGAAGTCAGGTGTGTGAGGGGCGCTCCATCCGTCATGGGTGGGGCGCCCCTCGGCGTTCAGTGCCGGTGCCCTCCTTCGGGCCCGTCGTCCCCGATGGGCGGTGCGGCGCAGTAGTCGACGCCGGATTCCGGGGCGACGAGGTCTCCTGACACCGCGTCGGTGCAGTAGGCGTCGAAGACCTCGGCGGCGGTGAGGGGCAGCAGTCGCTCGCCGTGCAGGCGCCAGCCCTGGACTCGGTCGGGCCTGCCGTCCGCGGTGGTGCGCATCACCAGGCCCGCGGCGCTGTGGGTGGCGATCCCGACCGCGAGGACGGTGGTGAACTCCAGGGCCTCGGTCTCGTCGAGCACCGCGTTGCCGTCGGTGTCCTGTGCGGCGTGCAGTGCGGCGAGGAGCGTCTCCGGGGCGGCGGGCACGCTGCAGACGAGGTGCCGGGTGCCGGGGCCGGAGGTCTCGAGGAGTTGGACGAGCAGGTCCGAGGCCCGGCTGAAGGCGTCTCGGCCGATGTCCTCGCCGCAGACCGCGCAGGTGCCGAGGCGGGCAAGGAGCATCGTCGCGTACTCCCAGGTGGCCTGGCGGACCGCCTCGTCGACGAGGTCGGGGAGGAGGGCGGAGAGGGGCTGGCCGTCGTACGGAACGGTGGGACCGGTGGCTGCCAGTTCCGCGGTGAAGCGGGTGCGGCTGGCGGGGGCGTCGGGGTTCAGGCCGGTGTCGGCGCAGTACTCCTCGTACTCCTGGGGGTCGAAGAGCGCGATGGTGGTGTGCCCGCCGTCGGACGCGAGTGACCTGAGGAGGCCCTCGGCCTGCCGGAGGTAGGTCTTGTGGTCGTCGAAGGTGAAGGTGCGGTAGCGGCGCATCGCCGCGAAGTCGTCCTCGTCGGCCAACAGGCCGATGGTTCCGGCGACTTCGCGGCGTAGTGCGCGTCGCGTGGTGGTGGGTTGCGTGCGCGTCATGATTCCCCCTGCGATCCGTCGATCAATGCTCACTCACAGTAACGGCGGGCACTGACAACGGCGGCTCGGCGGGAGATCAGGAGCGTTCGCGGGCCAGGTCCTCGTAGAAGCGGAGCAGGTCGATGTTGTCGACCGAGCCGGGGTTGACCGCCTTGTCCAGTGCGGTGCCCTGGAGCAGCCGCTTGACCGGGACCTCGATGCGTTTGCCGGTGAGGGTGTGCGGGATGGCGGGGACCTCGATGACCTCGTCGGGGACGTGGCGCGGGGACAGCTGGGCGCGGATCGTCTGTTTGATGCGGTCGCGCAGGCCGTCGTCGAGGGTGGCGCCGGGGGCGAGGTGGATGAAGAGGGGCATCCAGTAGCCGCCGTCGGGCTGTTCGACGCCGATGACGAGGGATTCGCGGATCTCGGGTAGGCGTTCGACGGCTTCGTAGATGTCGGCCGATCCCATGCGTACGCCTTGGCGGTTGAGCGTGGAGTCGGAGCGGCCGTGGATGACGACCGAGCCGTGCGGGGTCACGGTGATCCAGTCGCCGTGGCGCCAGACGCCGGGATAGGTGTCGAAGTAGCTGTCGTGGTAGCGGCTGCCGTCCGGGTCGTTCCAGAAGTGGATGGGCATGGACGGCATCGGGTTGGTGACGACGAGTTCGCCGACCTCGTCGATGAGGGGCTTGCCCTGGGGGTCCCAGGCCTGCAGGTCCGTGCCGAGGCCGGGTGCCTGGAGCTCGCCGATGTGGACGGGCAGGGTCGGTACGGCTCCCGCGAAGCAGGAGCAGACGTCCGTGCCGCCGCTGACCGAGGCCATCCACAGGCCGCCGGGGGTGTCGTCGAACTCGTCGTGCAGCCAGCGGAATCCGTCGGGCGGGAGCGGGGATCCTGTGGTGGCGACGCACTTGACGGTCGAGAGGTCGAAGTCGCGGGCCGGGTGCACGCCCGCCTTGCGGCAGGCCATGACGTACGCGGCCGACGTGCCGAAGAGGGTGGCCTTCGTGCGTTCGGCGATGCGCCACTGGGCGCCGGTGTCGGGATAGCCGGGGCTGCCGTCGTAGAGGACGATCGTGGTGCCGGTGAGGAGGCCGGAGACGAGGAAGTTCCACATCATCCAGCCGGTGGACGTGTACCAGAAGAAGCGGTCGTCCGGGCCCAGGTCGCAGTGCAGGCCGAGCTGCTTGAGGTGTTCGACCAGGATGCCGCCCTGGGACTGGACGATGGCCTTGGGCAGGCCCGTCGTGCCGGACGAGTAGAGCACCCACAGGGGGTGGTCGAACGGGACCGGCTCGAAGACCGGAAGCGTGTCCGACGCGGTGAGGGCGGCCCATTCCAGGGCGCCTTCGGGGGCCTCTGTCCCAAGCAGCGGGATGTGGACGACGGCGCGCAGGGTGGGCAGTTCGCGGCGCAGCTCGGCGACGGCGTCGCGGCGGTCGTGCTCCTTGCCGCCGTAGCGGTAGCCGTCGACGGTGAACAGGACGACCGGTTCGACCTGCTGGAAGCGGTCGAGGACGCTGCGGGCGCCGAAGTCCGGGGCGCAGGAGGTCCATACGGCGCCCACGGCCGCGGTGGCGAGGAGGGCGACGACGGCCTGCGGAATGTTCGGGACGTAGCCGCTGACGCGGTCCCCGGGGCGTACGCCGAGGGTGCGCAGCTCCGCCGCCAGGGAGCCTACTTGGCGGCGCAGCTCGCCCCAGGTGACGGCGGACGGCTCGTGGGTCTCGTCGACATGGAGGAGAGCCGGGTTGCCCGCGCGCGCGGGGTCCTCGGCGGCGCGCAGGGCGTGTTCGGCGTAGTTGAGCGTGGCTCCGGGGAACCATTCGGCGCCCGGCATCGAGCGGTCGCCCAGTACGCGCGCGTAGGGCGTCGTGAACCGTACGTCGAACCAGTCGGTGACCGATTTCCAGAACGTGTCCAGTTCGTCCACGGACCAGCGGTGGAGGGCCGCGTAACCGCCGTCGGCGGGCGCTCCGTAGTGCTCGGCGGCCCACGCCTGGAAGCGCGTGATCTGCGCTGCGGCGATCCGTTCCTGGTCGGGCTGCCAGAGCGGTGAGGGGTTCGCAGAGGACATGGGGCGGCTCCCGGGCTTTACGTACGCGTCGTGTGCGTGTGTGGTGCGCGCGAGCTGGTTCGTGCGCGCGACACGGCTGACAGGGACGATGCCACGTGATCGATTTCGGCACCAGGGCGTGCCTCACACAGTCGGCGGGGCGGCTATGTGCCGTCGGCCCAGGTGAACGGCAGCTGAACGATGCATACGGGCGGCCTCTTCGGTGGCAGGGTGAGCAGCATGAACGGTCGTGACCTGGTGCGTTCGATGAAGGCGGTCAGCTTGGTCGGTACGGCGCAGGGGTTGCGTGCGGTGCGGTCCTCTTGGCGCAGGCGGCGGGTGGACGCGGCCGCGCTCGCCCCCCGGGGTGCGGAGCGCGCGCGGGTGCCCGGTCCGGTGACGGGCGTGGAGCCGGGGCCGGGGGGCGGCGTCGTGCGGTTCGCCCGTTCCGAGCTGCGGGTGCGGGTCACGACGGGTGGGGCCGTCTTCTGGGGGTGGGACGGCGCGGAGCCCGATCCTTCGTACGCGCTCGTCAGCGGGAGCCCCGAGGCGGATCCGCGGGCCGTCCTTGAGCCGGACAAGGAGGGCGGCTGGCGGGTGGTGTCGGAGCGGGCGACGGTGGTCGTCTCGCGGCTCGGCGCCGTGGAGTTGCAGACGCCCGGCGGCATGACGCTGCGCCGCGATCTGCCGCCGCGCTGGTGGGAGCCGGTCGACGGGGGCCCGGCGCGCTGGCTTCAGCGCTCGCAGGTGGGGGCGGACGCACGGTTCTTCGGGCTCGGGGGACGCGCGCGGGGGCCTCGGCTGCGAAACGGGACGTATCGCCTGTGGAACACCGATCCGGGGGGATCGTTCGGGCCCGGTGACGACCCCTTGTACATCACCATGCCCGTGCAGTTCGTGGTGGCCGATGTCGGCTGCCATCTGGTGTTCCACGACAACACCTGGGACGGCACCGTGGCGGTGCGCGAGGGTGAGGTGGGTGCGGGGTCCGGGCACGACAGGGCGGGTTCGTGCGAGGTGCGCATGGACGGCGGTCCGCTGCGGTGCTGGGTGATGGTGGGCACTCCCGCGCGCGTGCTGCACACCTGGGCCTCGCTCACGGGGCCGCCCGCGCTTCCTCCCTCGTGGGCGCTCGGGCACCATCACGCGCGGTGGGGCTTCGGCGGTGAGCAGGAGGTGCGGCGGATCGTCGCGGGCTACCGGGAGCGCGGGCTGCCGCTGGACGCCCTCCATCTGGACATCGATCACTACGAAGCGCACCAGGTGTTCACCGTCGACAAGGCGGCCTATCCCCACCTGCCGCAGTTGGCCGACGAGTTGCTCAAGGACGGCGTGCGCCTGGTGTCGATCGTCGACCCCGCGGTGAAGGCGGAGCCGGGCAATGAGGTCTACGACAGTGGCAGAGCCGCGGATGCCTTCGTGCGGGATGCCGCGGGGCGGGCGGTGCACGGACTGGTCTGGCCGGGCGACGCGGTCTATCCGGACTTCACGGACGCGCGGGTGCGGTCCTGGTGGGGCGGCCTCTACAAGGAACGGCTCGCCCAGGGGTTCGCGGGTTTCTGGCACGACATGAACGAGCCGGTGTCCTTCGCCGCCTTCGGGGAGCCGACGCTGCCCCGCTCGGCCCGGCATTCTCTGGAGGGACGCGGCGGCGACCATCGTGAGGCGCACAACGTGTACGGCCTCGCCATGGCCCGCGCCGGGTACGAGGGACTGTGCGAACTGCACCCCCAGGAGCGGCCGTTCCTGTTCTCGCGTTCCGGGTGGGCGGGAATGCAGCGCTACGGAGGGACGTGGTCCGGGGATGTGGCCACGGGGTGGCTCGGTCTGCGGGCGTCCCTGTCCCTTGTCCTGGGCCTGGGGTTGTGCGGGGTGCCGTACTCGGGTCCTGATGTGGGCGGGTTCGACGGCAGTCCGTCGCCCGAGCTGTATCTGCGGTGGTTCCAGCTCGGCGCGTATCTGCCGTTGTTCCGTACGCATGCCGCGCTGCGGGCCGGGCGCAGGGAGCCCTGGGAGTTCGGTCCCGATGTGCTTGAGCACGCGCGCGTGGCGCTCGTGGAACGGCGGCGGCTGCTGCCGTACTTCGTGACGCTCGCGCATCTGGCGCGGCGTACGGGTACGCCGTATGTGCGGCCCTTGTGGTGGGGCAGTCCGGAGGACCGGGCGCTGCGTGACTGCGAGGACGCGTTCCTGCTCGGGGACTGCCTCCTTGTGGCGCCCGTGTTCGAGCCGGGGGCAGTCCGCCGCACGGTGCGGCTGCCCCCGGGCCGTTGGTACGACACGGCGACCGGCCGGGCGTACGAGGGGCCTGCCCGGGTACTTCTGGAGGCCCCGCTGTCCCGTGTCCCGGTGCTCGCGCGTGCCGGTGCGGTGCTGCCTGTACGGGGCGCCGACGGCGGGCTCGAACTGGAGGTGTGGGCGCCGGCGCCGGGGCGTACGGGCGGTGGTCTGGTGGTCAGGGACGCGGGTGACGGGTGGGAGCAGCCGGAGATCGAGCGTTTCGCCGCGCGGTGGGTCGGCGGGAGTGTGGTGGTCGAGCGGGACGGTCGGGATGGTGAGGAGGCCGCGGACGAGGTCGGGCTGCGGGTGACGGTGCGGGGAGTTTCGCAGCGTCAGATGTAGCGCCCTTCGAACAGGGCGCGTACCGCCAACGTGTGCAGCGGGAAGGCCATTTCGGCCGGGCGGTGCAGCAGGTGCCAGCCTTCGGTCTCGTCCGTCGGTACGGGGTCCGGCAGGTCGGCGACAGGGCGCTCGGGCAGGAGGCCGAAGAGCAGCAGGTAGCCGTCGGGGGCGCTGAGCGCGTCCGCGAGGCGGACGTCGCGTGCGGCCGCGCTGATGCCGGTCTCTTCCTTGAGCTCGCGGACGACGGCGGCCCGCCAGTCCTCCCGGTCGTCGATGAACCCTCCGGGCAGGGCCACTTCCCCGCGCGCGGGGGCGATGGTCCGGGTCACGACGACAAGGGCGGTGCCCTTGGTGTCGTACACGGGCTGCAGCGCCACTGCTACGGGCAGCGGATTTCGGTAGGCGACCGTGCCGCAGGCGGGGCAGGTGCGGGGCCAGGCCGACAGGTGTTCCCCGTAGGGCGACCCACAACTTGAACAGTGGGAGCCCGGGGCCGGATCGGCGCGGAGCTGGGGTGATGGGGGTGACAGAGGTACGGACACGCCGCGGACTGTATCCGATCACTCAGGTGACGGTCTTTCCCTCCGGGGCCGAATCCTGATAAATGCAGGGTTCATGACAGGACTTGCCCCCGCCCTGCGGAATCTCGCCGTCACGGCCACCGCTCTGGTCGCCGTGGCCGCCGCCCCCGCGCCCGCCCACGCGAAGCCCGAACCCAAGGCCCCCGACGCGTTCGTGGCGTTGCGCGACGTCGACCCGACGATCATCCAGGAGATGCGCTACTTCACGCCGCACAACTTCGTGGGCGAGCCCATCGACGGCTACAAGAAGCCGATGTGCATCCTTACGAAGCCCGCGGCCAAGGCACTGCACAAGGCCCAGCGGACACTGCTGCGCAAGGGCTACTCCCTGAAGGTGTACGACTGCTACCGGCCGCAGCGGGCGGTCGACCAGTTCGTGCACTGGGCCGAGGATCTCGGCGACGTACGCATGAAGGCGGAGTTCTATCCCCATGTCGACAAGTCGCGGTTGTTCGAGGACGGTTACATCGCGGCGAAGTCCGGGCACAGCCGCGGCTCGACGCTCGATCTGACGGTCGTGAAACTGCCTGCCCTGCCGACGCGTCCGTACATCCCCGGAGAGGTGCTCACTCCCTGCTACGGGCCCAAGAGCGAGCGGTTTCCCGACAACTCCCTCGACATGGGGACGGGGTTCGACTGTTTCGACACCCTCTCCCACACGGACGATCCCCGGATCAACGGCAAGCAGCGTGCCAATCGTGATCTGCTGCGTGGCGCGCTGACCAAGGTCGGCTTCGTGAACCTTCCCGAGGAGTGGTGGCACTTCACCTACAAGCCCGAGCTCTTCCCTGACACCTACTTCGACTTCCCCGTGGCACGCGGCTCGTTGGACGGGAAGTAGCGAGTGCCGCGCTACTGACGCGATCAGGTTGCCCGTGGCACACTTCTGACGTTCCATCAGATCCAGTGTCTCGTGGAATCCAGTGTCGTGGAGGAGCCTTGTCGCGTACGCGTACTCCCGTGGTGGCCGGCTGGTTCGCCGGGGAGGGAGACAACTTCCGCCTTCTGGGCACGCGCTGCTCGGCCTGCGCCTGTGTCTTCTTCCCCCGCGAGGACGGCTTCTGCCGCAATCCCGGCTGCTCGGGCGGTGACCTCGACGAGGTGCCGCTCTCCCCTCGCGGCCGCGTCTGGTCCTACACGGACAGCCGCTACCGCCCACCGGCACCCTACGTGTCCGATCCGGAACTCCCTTGGCAGCCCTACGCGTTGATCGCTGTGGAGCTGGAAGCGGAGCGCATGGTGGTGCTCGGCCAGGCGGCCCTGGGGGTCACCGTCGCCGATCTGGAGATCGGCATGGAGGTGGAGGTCGTCCCCGGCGTCCTTGATGAGGACGCCGAGACGGCATGGACGACGTGGTACTGGCGGCCCGTGGGGGTGGACGCATGACCAGCGAGGTGGCGGTGCTCGGCGCGGGCATGCACCCGTGGGGCAAGTGGGGCCGGAGTTTCATCGAGTACGGGACGGCGGCGGCCCGCGCGGCGCTCGCCGACGCCGGGGTGGACTGGCGCGACGTGGGTTCCATCGTCGGCGCGGACACGGTGCGCGGCGGCTATCCCGGGTACGTGGCAGGGGCGACGTTCGCGAAGGCGCTCGGCTGGCAGGGCGCGCGGGTGGCGAGCGTGTACGCGGCGTGCGCGTCGGGGGCGCAGGCGATCAACACGGCGCGCGCGCAGATCCTCGCGGGCCTCGCCGACGTCGTCCTGGTGGTCGGGGCCGACGCCGCGCCCAAGGGGTTCTTCCGGCCCGCGGGAGGGGACCGGCACGACGACCCGGACTGGCTCCGGTTCCAGGTCCTCGGCGCCACGAACCCCACGTACTTCGGCCTGTACGCGCGCCGCAGGATGGCGGTGCACGGCGACACGCTGGAGGACTTCGCCCAGGTCAAGGTGAAGAACGCGGCAGCGGGGGCGCTCAATCCGAACGCGCGCTACCGAAAGACCGTCTCCGCCGAGGAAGTGGCCGCGTCGGCCGTCGTCGCCGATCCCCTGCGGCTGCTCGACATCTGCGCGACCTCCGACGGGGCGGCGGCGCTCGTGCTCTCCAGCATGGACTTCGCGCGGCGGCACGGCGCACAGGATCCGGTGCGTATCCGGGCCGTGTCCACGGTGACCCCGACGTATCCGACCACCGTCCTCGACCTGCCGGACATCGCGACGGACTCCGCGGCCGCCGTGGCGCCGGCCGACACGACGTTCCGCGCCTCCATCGCGCGTGCGGCCTACGAGGAAGCGGGCATCGGGCCCGACGAGCTCTCCTTCGCGGAGGTCTATGACCTCTCCACCGCGCTGGAGCTCCAGTGGTACGAGGATTTGGGGCTCTGCGGCGAGGGAGAGGGGGCCAAATTGCTGCGGGAGGGGGCGACCTCTCCGGGCGGGCGCATACCGGTCAACCCCAGCGGCGGGCTCGCCTCCTTCGGAGAGGCCGTTCCGGCGCAGGCCATTGCCCAAGTGTGCGAACTGACATGGCAGTTGAGGGGAACAGCGGGGGCGCGGCAGGTCGTGGGGGCTCGTGCGGGCATCACGGCGAATCAAGGTCTCTTCGGGCACGGGTCCTCGGTCGTCGCGGTGCGCTGAGCCCTCTCACCGGCCCCTGCGTCGATCGTCACGGGGCAAGGCCGAGGGCAGATCGCGGGGAAGACCGTGGCCAGGTCGTGGGGGAAGCGCTCACGCCGGTTAACCGTTGCCGTCCGCGACCTTGACGCTCCATCACCACCGGTGAACACTTCCGGTGTCAGTCGGCATCGCCGCACTTTTGGCTCCGCACCGCTCAGGGCCCCCGCACGCTCGAAGGGGCTGCACCAAGGGCCTGTTCAGCGGGTCATCCCCCCTCTGGGCGATTCGACTGCGACGGCACGCTCGCCATGAAAGCCGGGTGGGGCGCGGGACACCCCTGCCCTCGGCTGACATCACCGGGCCCTGCCAGGCAGTAGTCGTGGAACGCACCCAGCACGGAGTACCGGGGCCACCGCCCCGGGCAAGGCCCTAGGAGCCGCCATGTACTCGAATGGGGACATTTTCGTCGGTGAGATCATCGGCACCGCGATTCTCATTCTCTTCGGCGCCGGCGTATGTGCCGCCGTCACCCTGAATTATTCGAAGGCCAAAGCCTCCGGATGGATCGTCATCGCCTTCGGGTGGGGCTTCGGCGTGATGGCGGGGGCGTACACCGCCGCGCCGCTCTCCGGGGGCCACCTCAACCCCGCCGTCACCCTCGGCATCGCGATCGACACGGGCAAGTGGGACAAGGTCTGGATCTATCTGCTCGGGCAGATGGTGGGCGCCATGCTCGGCGCCGTACTCGCGTATCTCGTCTACTTCGCGCAGTTCAACGCCAACGTCCCGCGTGGCACGAAGGGCGATGCCCAGGGCGTGGACCAGCCGACGCCGACCCTCGGCATCTTCTCGACCATCCCCGAGATCCGTAACCCGGTCGCCAACCTCCTCACCGAGATCATCGGGACCATCGCCCTGGTGCTTCCGCTCCTCGCCTTCGGCCTGACCAAGGGTCTTGGCGAGTCCGGCACGCTCGTGCTGATCGTCGCCTTCCTGGTCGTCGGCATCGGCCTCTCGCTCGGCGGGCCCACCGGCTATGCCATCAACCCGGCCCGCGACCTGGGCCCGCGCATCGTGCACACGTTCCTGCCGATCCCGAACAAGGGCACGTCCGACTGGAGTTACGCCTGGATCCCCGTGGCCGGGCCCCTGATCGGCGGAGCGCTCGCAGGTCTCATCTACAACGCAGCCTTCTGACTCAAGAGGTAGCCATGCCGGACAACTCCGAGAAGTTCGTCGCCGCCATCGACCAGGGCACCACCTCAAGCCGCTGCATCATCTTCAATCACGCGGGCGAGATCGTCGCCGTCGACCAGCGCGAACACCGTCAGATATTCCCCAAGCCCGGGTGGGTGGAGCACGACGCCGCCGAGATCTGGTCGAAGGTGCAGGCCGTGGTCGCGGGAGCGATCGCCAAGGCCGGGCTCCGTGCCGACCAGCTCAGCGCGCTCGGCATCACCAACCAGCGCGAGACGACGGTCCTGTGGGACCGCGCCACGGGCAAGCCCGTGCACAACGCGATCGTCTGGCAGGACACCCGGACGTCGGCTCTCTGCACCGAGCTGGGCGGCGCGGACGGCCAGGACAGGTTCCGGGAGCAGACCGGACTGCCCCTCGCGAGTTACTTCTCCGGGCCCAAGGCGGCCTGGCTGCTCGACAACGTGCCCGGCCTGCGGGCCCGCGCCGAGCGCGGCGAGATCGCCTTCGGCACCATCGACTCCTGGCTGATCTGGAACCTCACCGGTGGCACGGACGGCGGCGTGCACGTCACGGACGTCACCAACGCCGGGCGCACCATGCTGATGAACCTGGCCACCCTCCAGTGGGACCAGTCGATCCTGTCCGCGATGAACGTCCCCGAGGCGATCCTCCCGGAGATCAGGTCATCGGCCGAGGTCTACGGCACGGCCGTCGGGCAGCTCTCCGGTGTGCCGGTCGCCTCCGCACTCGGCGACCAGCAGGCGGCCATCTTCGGGCAGGCCTGCTACGACACCGGGACGGCCAAGAACACGTACGGAACCGGCAGTTTCCTGCTGCTCAACACCGGTAACCGGCCCGTCCCCTCGAAGAACGGGCTGCTCACCACGATGGGCTACAAGATCGGCTCGGAGGCGCCCGTCTACTGCCTCGAAGGGGCGATCGCGATCACCGGCGCCCTTGTGCAGTGGTTCCGCGACCAGCTCGGCATCATCCGCAACGCCGATGAGATCGAGCCCCTGGCCGCGAGTGTGGAGGACAACGGCGGGGCGTACATCGTGCCCGCGTTCTCCGGCCTCTTCGCGCCCTACTGGCGCTCGGACGCGCGCGGCGTCGTCACCGGGCTCACCCGGTACGTGACCAAGGCGCATCTGGCACGTGCCGTACTGGAGGCGACCAGCTGGCAGACCCGCGAGGTCGTCGACGCCATGTACCAGGACTCCGGAGTGCAGCTGCGGACCCTGAAGGTGGACGGCGGCATGACCAAAAACAATCTGCTGATGCAGCATCAGGCGGACGTCCTCGGGGTGCCGGTGATCCGGCCGAAGGTCACCGAGACGACGTGTCTGGGCGCCGCGTACGCCGCCGGGCTCGCGACCGGCGTGTGGAACGACCTCGACGAGCTGAAGGCGCACTGGCAGCAGGACGCCGAGTGGACGCCGTCGATGGAGACGGACACACGCGATCGCGAGTACAACAACTGGCGCAAGGCGGTGGAGCGAAGCTTCGGCTGGCACGAGGACGGCGCGAGCTGAGCCGAGGATGACCGCGGCCCGTACCCCGTTCGGCCGGGGGTACGGGCCGCGGTTCCGCACGCGTACATGCGGCTCTCAGGGACATGTGGCTCTCAGGGAGACACGGTCACGTGGTCGCGGGCTCCCTGGCCGCCGCGGCGGCCGCCATCGCGTGCTGGACCACTCCGATGAGCACTTCCTTGACGGACTGCCGCTCGCGCGCATCGCACATCACCACGGGGACGCCGGGGTCGAGGTCGAGCGCCTGGCGCACGGCGTCGGCGGGGTAGCGGGACGCGCCCTCGAAGCAGTTGACGCCGACGACGAAGGGTATGGAGCGGCGCTCGAAGTAGTCGACGGCCGCGAAGCAGTCCTCGAGGCGGCGGGTGTCGGCGAGGACCACGGCGCCGAGCGCTCCGGTGGCCAGCTCGTCCCAGAGGAACCAGAAGCGGTCCTGGCCCGGGGTGCCGAAGACGTAGAGGACCAGGTCCTCGCGGAGCGTGATCCGGCCGAAGTCCATGGCGACGGTGGTGGTGTGCTTGCCCGAGACGCCGCTGATGTCGTCGATCGGGCGGCCCGCCTCGCTGAGCAGCTCCTCGGTGCGCAGCGGTTTGATCTCGCTGACCGCGCCGACGAGGGTCGTCTTGCCCACGCCGAAGCCGCCCGCCACCAGGATCTTCAGCGTGACCGGCTCGACTGGGGCCCTGCCGCGCTCAGAACGCTTGAAGATCATCGCTCGCTACTCCTGGATCAGTTGCTTCGGGGGGTGCGTTTGTTTCGGGGGTTACGCGTGTTTCTGGCGTTGCGCTTGCTTCTGGCATTGCGCTTGCTTCTGGCGTTACGCGCGCTTCACTGCTGTCGCTCCGGGCGAGACCGTACCCGCCGCCGCCCGGAGTTTCGATCACGAGTACGTCACCGCGGCCCGCTTCCGCGAAGTCGCTGCCTGCCAGCGTCCGGACCTTGCCGTCGGCGCACTCCACACGGCCGGTGCCGAGCGCTCCGGGGCCGCCGCCCGCCATGCCGTACGGCGCCACCTCGCGGTGCTGCGAGAGCGTGGACACCGTCATCGGCTCGCGGAAGCGGATGCGGCGCACGGCGCCGTCGCCGCCGCGCCACGCCCCGGTGCCACCACTGCCCCGGCGCACCGCGAACTCCTCGAGCAGCACGGGCAGGCGCCATTCGAGCACTTCGGGGTCGGTGAGCCGGGAGTTGGTCATGTGGGTCTGGACGACGGACGCCCCGTCGAAGCCGTCGCCCGCTCCGGATCCCGAGGCCACCGTCTCGTAGTACTGGTGGCGGTCGTTTCCGAAGGTGACGTTGTTCATCGTCCCCGAGCCCTCGGCCTGGACACCCAGGGCGCCGTAGAGCGCGCCGGTGATGGCCTGTGAGGTCTCGACGTTCCCGGCGACGACGGCCGCCGGTGGTTCGGGCGCGAGCAGGGAGCCCGGCGGTACGACGATGCGCAGCGGGCGCAGACAGCCGTCGTTGAGCGGGATGTCCTCGGCGACCAGGGTGCGGAAGACGTACAGGACCGCTGCGTTGACCACCGCGAAGGGCGCGTTGAAGTTCGTGGCGAGCTGAGGGGACGTACCGGTGAAGTCGATGGTGGCCGAGCGTGCTTCGCGGTCCACCGAGACGCGGACCCGGATGACGGCCCCCGAGTCGGTCGGATAGGCGAACTCGCCCTCTTCCAGGGCGTCGATGACACGGCGTACCGCTTCTTCGGCGTTGTCCTGTACGTGCCGCATGTACGCCTGGACGACGTCGAGCCCGAAGTTCTCGATCATGCGGGCGACTTCGTCGACGCCCTTCTGGTTGGCGGCGATCTGGGCGCGCAGGTCGGCGAGGTTGGTGGCCGGGTTGCGGGAGGGGTAGGGGGCGTCGGTGAGGAGGTTGTGGGTCTCCGTCTCGCGGAAACGGCCGCCTTCTACAAGAAGCCAGTTGTCGAAGAGGATGCCCTCCTCCTCGATGGTGCGGCTGTTCGCCGGCATGGAGCCGGGGGCGATGCCGCCGATCTCCGCGTGGTGCCCGCGCGACGCCACGTAGAAGAGGATCCGCTCCCCTGAAGTGTCCTGATCCTCCGAGGTGTCCTGCTCCCCCGCGGTGTCGAAGACCGGCGTGATCACGGTGACGTCCGGGAGGTGGGTTCCGCCGTGGTACGGGTCGTTGACCGCGTAGGTGTCCCCGGGGCGCATGCCGCTGCCGCGGCGCTGGATCACCTCCTTCACGCTGGTGCCCATGGAACCCAGGTGCACGGGGATGTGCGGGGCGTTGGCGACGAGATTGCCGTCCGGGTCGAAGAGGGCGCAGGAGAAGTCGAGCCGCTCCTTGATGTTGACCGACTGGGCCGTGGACTCCAGGCGGGCGCCCATCTGTTCGGCGATCGACATGAAGAGGTTGTTGAAGACTTCCAGGAGGACGGGGTCTGCCTCGGTGCCGGCTTCGGAACCCCCGGGTACCGCCACGCGTTCCATGACCAGGTGGCCCTCGGGTGTCATGGCCGCCTGCCAGCCGTCGTCCACGACCGTCGTGGCGCTGGCCTCGGTGATGATCGCGGGTCCGTCGACGCTCTCCCCGGGCGGCAGCTCCTCGCGGCGGTGCAGGGGCACGTCGCGCCACGTGCCGCCCGTGTGCAGGCTCACGGTCTCCGGAGCGCCTCGGTGTGTGTCACCGGCGAGCACGGAGAGGTCGGGCTGCTCGGTCAGGCCGGTGGCCTCCACGGAGAGGGCCTCGACGACGACGGGGCGGTCCAGGGTGAAGGAGTAGGTGGTGCGGTGACGTTCCTCGAAGGCGCGGATCATGCGGTCCGGCTCCGTGAGCTCCACGGTGAGCGTGGTGTCGGTGCCGTCGTAGCGCAGCTGGGCACGGCGTGTGACGCGGACGCGGTCCTCGGGCACGTCCTCGGCGACGAGTTCGGCGCGAGCCGCTTCCTCCAGGTCGTCGGCGGTCTTCAGGACGCGGGGCATCTCGGACGGTGCGAGGCGGGCCTCCACGGACTGCTCGCGCATCGCGGTGGTGTCGGCGAGGCCGATGCCGAGCGCGGAGAGCACTCCCGCCATCGGGGGTACGAGGACGGTGCGGATACCGAGCGAGTCGGCGACCATGCAGGCGTGCTGGCCGCCCGCGCCGCCGAACGTGGTGAGGGCGTAGCGGGTGACGTCGTGCCCCTTCTGGACCGAGATGCGCTTGACGGCGGACGCGATGTTGGCGACCGCGATCCGCAGATAGCCCTCGGCGACCTGCTCCGGAGTGCGGTCGTCGCCGGTGTGTTCCCTGATGTCGCGGGCCAGCGCGGTGAAGCGTTCGCGTACGAGGGGCTCGTCGAGGGGCTGGTCGCCGTGCTGCCCGAACACATGCGGGAAATGGGCGGGTTGGATGCGTCCGAGGGCGACGTTGGCGTCGGTGACCGTGAGCGGGCCGCCGCCCCGGTAGCTCGCCGGGCCCGGCGTCGCGCCCGCCGAGTCGGGGCCCACGCGGTAGCGGCTGCCGTCGAAGTGCAGTACGGAGCCGCCGCCCGCCGCGACGGTGTGGATGTCCAGCATCGGCGCGCGCAGCCGTACGCCCGCGATCTGCGTGGTGAAGACACGTTCGTACTCGCCCGCGTAGTGCGACACGTCGGTGGACGTGCCGCCCATGTCGAAGCCGATGACGCGGTCGAAGCCCGCGCGGTGCGACATGCGGGCCATGCCGACGATGCCGCCCGCGGGCCCGGAGAGGATCGCGTCCTTGCCGCGGAACTGGCCCGCTTCGGTGAGGCCGCCGTTCGACTGCATGAACATCAGGCGCACGCCGCGAAGTTCATCGGCGACGTGCTGGACGTAGCGGTGCAGGACGGGCGACAGGTAGGCGTCGACGACCGCGGTGTCGCCGCGCGGGACCAGCTTCATCAGCGGGCTGACCTCACTGGAGAGCGAGACCTGCGGGAAACCGGTGCGGACGGCCAGTTCGGCGATCGCCCGCTCGTGGGCGGGGTACAGATGGCTGTGCATACAGACCACCGCAACGGCCCGGATGCCGTCCTCGTAGGCCTGGCGCAGCGGCCCCGCCAGCCGCTCCAGGTCGGGCGCCCGTAAGACCTCGCCCTCGGCGGTGACACGCTCGTCGGCCTCGATCACCCGGTCGTACAGGAGCTCCGGCAGGACGATCTCGCGGGCGAAGATGCGGGGGCGGTTCTGGTAGGCGATGCGCAGGGCGTCGCCGAAGCCCCGGGTGATCACCAGGGCGGTGGGCTCGCCCTTGCGCTCCAGAAGGGCGTTGGTGGCGACGGTCGTCCCCATGCGGACGACGTCGATGGGCACCTCCGCCGTGTCGTCGGGGACGCCAGGGGCGCCGCGCAGGAGTTCACGGATGCCCTCGACCGCCGCGTCGGCATAGCGGGACGGGTTGTCGGACAGGAGCTTGTGCGTGAGCAGTTGCCCGTCGGGACGCCGTGCGACGACATCCGTGAAGGTGCCGCCCCTGTCGACCCAGAACTGCCAGCCAGTCACGTCTCACTCCCCGCTTCCGCGCTGTTCAGAGCGCCCGGAGGCCGTTGATCACGTCGCGCAGAATACTCTCGTCCGGGAGTTCCGCGGGGGGTACGGGACGTGTCACGTGCACCAGTTCTTCGTCGACGAGATCGCCGATGAGGACGCGGATGACGCCGATGGGAAGGTCCAGTTCGGCCGCCAGTTCGGCGACCGACTGGGGGCTGTCACGGCAGAGCCCGACGATGTCCACGTGCTCCGGGGACAGTGTCCGATCCGCTTCCGGGTCGCCGGCCCGGGCCTCCGCGATGACGACCGCGATCAGATCGAGGCGGTGCTGCGCCGGACTGGTGGTCCGGCCACGCGTCATCGCGTACGGCCGCACCACGGGTCCGGCGTCGTCGTCGAACCAGCGATGCGTCCCCTGTGTCCCCTGACCGTCTTCGCTCATACCCTCCCGCTACCCTCCCGTGGTCAGGTCGGTGCGCGGCGCCGTACCCAGATGCACACCCACCCTCTTGACCAGCAGCGTCATTTCGTAGGCGACCAGGCCCACGTCGGAGTCCGCGTCCGAGAGGACAGCGAGAGCGCTGCCGTCCCCCGCGGCCGTGACGAACAGGAATGCGTCGTCGAGCTCGACCACGGTCTGGCGGACCCGGCCGGCCTCGAAGTGGCGTCCGACGCCCTTGGCGAGGCTGTGGAAGCCGGAGGCGACAGCGGCGAGATGCTCGCTGTCCTCCCTGGTCAGGTCCTTGGACAGGCCGGTGGGCAGGCCGTCGCCGGAGAGCACGAGCGCCTTGCGGATGCTGGCGACCCGCTCCACCAGTTCGTCCAGGAGCCAGTTGAGCTCTCCCGATCCCCCCGGTGTGGCGGTACGTGCATCGGCCTTCGGTGAGGTCATCGACCGTCCCCCTCAGATGTCGTTCCTGGTGCTGTGCCGTCGGAGGCGTCTTCGCCCGCGGCGTTCTCTTCACGACCACGCTGCCAGCCACGCTGGAGCGAGGCCATGCGGCTGCGTACCTCGTCGGCGTCGCGTTCTTCCGGCCTGGTCGTGGCCGATTCGCGCTCCGTACGCTGTTCCGGCCCGTCCTTCAATTGTGGGGCGAGGTTGGCCTGGCGCACACGCCGGGGCAGCCCGCCGGGGGCGGTGGTGGGCTCCTCACGCGGAATTTCCGTACGGGCAGGCTCCGTACGACTCGGAGGCTCCGTACGGGCAGGCTCCGTTCGCGCGCTGTCCGTGAGCCGGCTGCGCCGCGGGAGGTCCGGCGGGGCGTCGGCCGCGGTGACGTCGCGGTGCGGCGGGGAGAGGTCGGGCCAGGCCGACTGTGCCTCGGGGCGGCGCGGCAGGTCGATGGGCTCCGCCGCGGTGCGGTGGGAGCGGTCGCGGTCCACGGCGCCGCCCTGAGGGCGCCCCGCAGGGGCCTGCGGGCGCTCGGGGCGCTCCGGGGCCGTGTCGTCGTCCTCAGCGGCGCCCCGGGGCCTGCTGTGCGTCACGGGGCGGCCGTGCGAGGAGACCAGCTTCGGGGTCCTGCGGCGGGGCAGCTGAACCGGTTCTCCGGCGTCCGCGTCCTCACCGGGGCCGCCGAAGACGTTGCCGCTGCCGTTTCCGCTGCGCGAGGGCAGGTCGTCGGGCCGTGTCGGCTCGCGCTCACCCGTCTCCCGCTCTTCACGGGCCTGTTGGTGCTGCTCGTCCCCCGCAACCCCGGTCATGCGGCGGCGCGGGCGGAAGAGCCCGCCGCGCTCGCTGTCCACATCGCCGAGGTCACCGAGATCGCCGAGATCGCCCGGGAAGGCGTCGAGGCCCGCCGTGCCGACCGGTGCCTCCAGCTCGACGGGACCGTCGAGGAGGGACGCGGGGAGCCCCGGCAGCTGCACGGGCACCTGGCCGAGCGCGGCCTGCTTGTCGCCCGATGCGTCGCGGCCCACGGCCTGCTTGGGCTGCGGCCGGTCGAGACGGAACCCGACGCCGTTCGTGTCCGGCGCGTCGTCCGTGAGCAGCGTCTCCGGGATGAACACGACGGCGGTGGTCCCGCCGTACGGAGAGGGCTGCAAGGAGACGCGTACGCGCTGCCGCTGGGCGAGGCGGCTCACCACGAAGAGGCCGAGTCGGTCGGTGTCGGAGAGTTCGAACTCCGGTGTCTCCGCGAGGCGGAGGTTGGAGTCCAGGAGCGCGTCGGCCGCCATGCCGAGACCCCGGTCGTGGATCTCCAGGGTGAAGCCGTTGGCGACCTGCTCGCCGAGGACCTGCACCGCGGTGTGCGGCGGCGAGAACACCGTGGCGTTCTCCAGGAGCTCGGCCATCAGGTGGGTGAGGTCGGCTACGGCGGGCCCGGTGACGGCGATGCGCGGCAGACGGCGCACCTCGATGCGCTCGTAGTCCTCGACCTCGGCGACGGCCGCGCGGACGACGTCCATGAGCTGGACGGGCTTGCGCCACTGCCGGGACGGGGCCGCGCCGGAGAGGATCACGAGGCCTTCCGCGTGCCGCCTCATGCGCGTGGTGAGGTGGTCGAGGCGGAAGAGGTCGGCGAGTTCGTCGGTGTCCTCGGTCCTGCGCTCCATCGTGTCGAGCAGGGTGAGCTGCTTGTGCAGGAGCACCTGGCTGCGGCGGGCGAGGTTGACGAAGACCTCGGAGACACCGCGGCGCAGGTCGGCCTGTTTGACGGCGGCCTCGACCGCCGCGCGCTGCAGGGTGTTGAGCGCCTGGCCGACCTGGCCGATCTCGTCCTTCTCGTACGTCAGACGGGGCGCTTCGGTCTCCACGTCGACGTGCTCGCCCGCCGCCAGGCGGCGCAGCACGCCGGGCAGTCGGACGCCGGACGCCTCATGGGCCTCCAGGCGCATGCGGCGCAGGTCACGGATGAGGCTGCTGCCGATGCGTACGGACATGAAGACCGAGAACAGCAGGGCCAGCAGGCCGAACACGCCCGCCACGACGACGCGCACGATCACGCCGACGGCCACCGGTTCGACGCGGTCCTGATAGCGGTCTCCCGCCGCCTTGTCGCGCTCGGCGAGATCCTTGAGCGCCTTGCCCGACGCGGCGTCCCAGCGCGCCGACGTGACGGCGCGCGGGGCGCCGGGCGAGGATTCGACGACGGCCTTCTCGGCGGCCCTAAGCTCCGTCGTCTCGGCGCCGTTCCAGTAGCGCTCGTACCGGGCGCGCTCGTCCTCCGGCAGCTGCGCGAGGTTGACCTCGTACAGCAGCGTGCGCTGGGCCCTGAGATCGGAGATCTCCCGGATCTCGGTCTTGGTGAGCCTGCGCGCGACCAGTGCGGAGCCGAGCAAGGCGTCCTCGCGGGAGAGCAGTTCACGCGCGCGGTTCACGCCGACGAGCGCCCGGCCCTGCTGGTCCAGCTTCACGTCGTCGACACCGTGCAGGGTCGTCAGGAAGCCGTAGCAGGGGTCGATCAGCTTCGTATACATCTCCAGCGCGCCTGCGCGGCTGATCGTGCCTTCCTCGACCGTGCGGCGCAGCGACTCGATGCCCTCGAAGGAGTCGAGGAGCGAGGCGAGCCGGTCCGCCGACTCTCCGCTGATCTCGTCCCGTACGTCCGGGTGCTCCGCGTTCTCCACGACCTTGGCGACCATGTCGTCGGTGGCCGTGCGGCTGCGGCGCAGTGCGGCGAGCGCGTCGGAGGCGCGGGGGTCGGCGAGATAGACGAGGGTCTGGCGGCGTTCCTGCTGGACGACCCTGGCGGTGTCCTCGATCGGATAGCCGATCTTGTCGACGACGTTGGAGACGTCGATGAGGTCCTTGGCCGACTGACCGGTGAGATAAGTGGCGAATCCCCACATCGCGGTCAGGGAGATGAGCGGCACCAGCAGCAATGCCACGATCTTCCGGCGGATGGACTTCCCGCGAAAGCGCATGGCCTCCCCCAGATCGGCCCCCTGTGGCCGCGCTTTGGCCAGGGGCACACATGTGCGTCAACAAACGGCGTGAGCCTACTACTGACACAGGAGCAACTCGAAGGCGCATCCGGATGGATTTCAGCCGTGACGCAAAACCGACGTCCTCAGTTGTCCCTTCAATTCGGGAGATTGCATCCCCCGTGTGGCACATGCCACTTGGCACAGTCCGGCTTGTCGATCTTTCCAGTTGGCCTGATCTCTTCGCTTTTTCGAACGGCGCGGGAATCTTCCGGGCCTCTCGATCGTCTTTCAGTACGGGAGTTGGGGGACTGCGGACACCAGAGGACCGCATGCCGTCACCAGGTGGCGTAAAGCTGCGTATACCGGGCAGCCACTGGAGGGTCGGGTCCGCCGACATCTCATCGAACGGCCCGAGGGGCATCGGGGGAGTGACGATTTGATGGCCACGGCAGAACATCAGAGGACGACCGCGAAAGAGCACGAGGCGTTCGGGCGTCGGCCCGAGGCCGACGAGGACCGCAGGGAGTTGTGGGTGGAGGAGCCGGCGCGCAGGAGGCGCCTGCCCGATCCGGTGCGTACGGCCGCGGTGCGAGCCGTGATCATCGTGGCGCTGACCTTGATCCAGGCGATGACGGCGTTCCTGAGCGCGCTGGCCGGATCCTGGCTGTCCTTCCCGATGGTGCTCAGCAGTGTGGCGAGCACCGTGGTGGCCACCTGGGGCGTCCTCGACGTGTGGGTGACCCGCCAGGTCTGGAACCAACGGAACGGCGTGGTGTCGGTGCCGAGCAGCACGGCGCGTCAGCTGCGGCGCGAGCGGCGCCGGGCCCGTCGGCAGGCCCGGACGGCTGCGCGGAGCGAGGAGCGCATACGGCGGCGGGGCGGGTCGGGGCAACTGTCGCACCCCTAGGCGCACCCGCACGAGATACGAGCACTCCCGCCCTTCAGGCCGCCACGGGCACCGACGCAAGCAGTCCGCGCCGCATCCGCATGAAGGGGCGCGGCCGGTCCATCGCGAGGACCGCCGTGGTGTGCCCGTCGCGCTCGTACGCGGCGAGGAAGCTCCCCTCCTCCGGTGAGCCCTCGATGAGGCGCACGGTGTCGTCGGCGCGCCGCCGCCCCGCGAACTGGATGCGGGAGCCGTACTGGTCGGACCAGAAGTACGGCAGCGGCCGCACCGCCTCGGCGGTGTGACCGGCCAGCAAATTGCGCACGGCGACGCGGGGTTGTTCCGTGGCGCTCGTCCAGTGCTCGGCGCGCGCGCCGCCCACGCGGGCGACATCGCCCACGGCGACCACGTGCGGAGTTGCGGTGACGCAGCCGTCATCGCAGAGCACTCCGTCGGCCAGGGCGAGGGTCGAGCCCGCGAGCCAGGCGGTGTTGGGGGTGGCCCCGATGCCGACGACGACCACATCGGCGGGGAGCAGACGGCCGTCGGCCAGCTCCACCCCGCGCACGGCCGTGTCGCCGCGCAGCGCGGCGACACCGGTGCCCGTCACGAGCTCCGCTCCCCCGCGCGCGTGCAGTCCGGCGCACACCGCTGCCATGTCCGCGCCCAGTTGCGGGAGCAGCGGCAGCGGGGCGGCCTCGACGACCGTCACGTCGTGCCCGAGCGCCGCGCACGAGGACGCGGTCTCGGCGCCGATGAATCCACCGCCGATCACCACGACCCGCCGCGGTCCTCCGGTCAGTTCCCCGCGCAGGGCGCGGGCGTCGTCCAGGGTGCGCAGGGTGTGCACCCCTGACAGAGAGGGGCCCGGCAGTCGGCGCGCGGACGCTCCGGTCGCGATGACCACGCCGTCGCTCGCGATGGTCCTGCCGTCGTCGAGGAGCACGGTGCGGCCACGCGGGTCCAGGCCCCTGGCGCGCACCCCGAGCAGCCACTCGGCGGCGAGCTCGTCGCTCTCCTCGTCGTCGGAGAGGGCGAGTTGGGCCTCATCGGCTTTGCCGATGAGGAAGTCCTTGGACAGCGGCGGCCTGTCGTACGGTGGGTGCGGCTCGTCCCCGATGATCACGAGCCGCCCGTCGTAACCCTGGGCGCGCAGCTCGCGCGCCGCGTAGAGCCCGGCGAGCGAGGCGCCCACCACGGTGATGGTCCTCATGCGGCGGAACCCTCCTCGGCCACCAGGTGGACGTGGATCGTGCCGTCGTCGACGCTCACCCTGTGGGTGCGCACGGCGCGGCGGGCGGGCAGACAGGTCGGCAGCCCGGTACGGAGATCGAATGAGGCGGCATGGAGCGGGCATTCGACCAGACAGCCCTCGAGCCAGCCCTCGGAGAGAGAGGCGTCCTGGTGGCTGCAGGTGTCGTCGATGGCGTAGATCTCACCGTCGGCGTTGAACACCGCGATCGGCGGTGTGGTGTCGACACGGACGGATTCGCCCGCGGGGAGGTCTTCAAGGCGGCAGACGGGAAACATGGGCCCCCCTCTTGATCTCTCTCGGCCCGGTCCTGACACCTTCTCGGCCCAGGACCCTTCGGTAACATGATGTTTCGTATGGCGCACGAGGGAGCGCTATACGCAACAGAATCCGGTCGGGACGCCCATCGCGTCAAGGGCTTCCCGCAGATGCGGCTTCAACAGGCCGCGAGGTGGTGAGAGTTAAGACATGACCGGCACGCGGAAACAGCCTGATCAGATCGAGGAGCCGCGCGAGAACGAGCCTGAGGAGTCCCGCGAGAAGCAGCCGAAAGCGGCCCCGGGATCCGTCCAGTCCGTGGACCGCGCGGTCACCGTCCTGGAGATACTCGCCCGGCACGGCGAGGCCGGAGTCACCGAGATCGCCGACGAGTTGGGGGTGCACAAGTCGACGGCCTTCCGGCTGCTCGGCGTGCTGGAGAACCGGGGCCTCGTGGGCCAGGCCAAGGACCGCGGGAAGTACTTCCTGGGGGCCGGCGTCCTCCGCCTGGCGGGAGCCGCGGCAGTGCGTCTCGACATCTCCCAGGAGGGCGGCCCGGTCTGCCGCGACCTCGCCGACGAGTTGGGCGAGACGGTCAACATCGCGATCCTGGACGACGACGCCGCGGTCAACATCATGCAGGCCCGCGGCCCCGCGTCCGTGACCGCGCAGAACTGGCTCGGCAGGCGCACCCCGCTGCACGCCACCTCCAGTGGCAAGATCCTCCTGGCCCACCTGCCGACGACGCTGCGCGAAGGCCTGATAGCGCGGACGCTGCCACGCCTGACCGAGCACACGGTGACCGGGACGGTGGCGCTGCGCGGCGAACTCGAGGCCGTCGTCGACCAGGGTTACGCCATCGCCGTGGAGGAGCTCGAAGTGGGCCTGGCCGCGGTCGCCGCACCGGTGCGCGCGCACGACGGCAAGGTGATCGGGGCGCTCAGCGCCTCAGGGCCCGTGTACCGCCTGACCGAGGACCGCCGCACCGAGCTCGCCAAGCGCACGGTCGCCGCGGCGGTGGAGCTGTCGCGGCGGATGGGCTACGGCTTCTGACGGCCCCTCACTGGACACGGAGCACGAGGGCGGAACCGGGGATTCCTGGTTCCGCCCTCGTCGCGTTTCCGCATCCGCCCCCGCCGTGTGTCGACCGCGTTTCGCTGTGCCCAGCGGATTTGCCAAGGGTTAACTCCCACCCCTTGACGGCCTCTTGATGGCGTTCCCACTATGTCTCTCATAGCGCAACCCGTCGTGCAGTGCGCAACAGCAGAGGAGTCTGGCCGTGCCACACGAGGTCCGTGCCGCCGTCGCCATGAAAAGGGGCGCACCCGTCGAGGTGCAGACAATCGTCGTGCCAGATCCCGGACCGGGAGAGGTACTTGTCTCCGTGCAGGCCTGCGGGGTCTGCCACACGGATCTGCACTACCGGGAAGGCGCGATCAGCGACAACTTCCCGTTCCTGCTCGGTCATGAGGCCGCAGGCACCGTCGAGACGGTCGGCGCCGATGTCGCCGATCTGTCCCCCGGCGACTATGTGGTGCTCGCCTGGCGCGCCCCCTGCGGAGCCTGCCGTTCCTGCCTGCGAGGCCGCCCCTGGTACTGCTTCGACTCGCGCAACGCCGCCCAGCCCATGACCCTTCTCGACGGCACTCCCTTGAGCCCCGCTCTCGGCATCGGTGCCTTCGCCGAGAAGACCCTGGTCGCCGCCGGGCAGGCGGTGAAGGTCGACCCGGCGGCACGCCCCGAGGCCGCCGGGCTCATCGGCTGCGGGGTGATGGCCGGATACGGGGCCGCCGTGAACACCGGCCGGGTGGGCCGCGGCGACACCGTGGCCGTCATCGGCTGCGGCGGGGTGGGCAACGCCGCGATCGCCGGGGCCGCTCTTGCGGGCGCACGCCGTGTCATCGCCGTCGACATCGACGAGTCCAAGCTCGACGGGGCAACCCGGTTCGGCGCCACGCACACCGTCAACTCCCTTGGCACTGACCCCGTCGAGGCGGTCCGCGAACTCACCGGCGGTTTCGGGGTCGACGTCGCGATCGACGCGGTCGGCACCCCGTCGACGTACAAGCAGGCCTTCTACATGCGCGATCACGCGGGTGTGCTCGTCCAGGTCGGGGTGCCCGACCCGGAGATGAAGGTCGACCTGCCCCTGATCGACCTGTTCTCGCGCGGCGGCGCCCTCAAGTCCTCCTGGTACGGCGACTGTCTGCCGACCCGGGACTTCCCGATCCTCATCGACCAGTACCTCAGCAGGCGGCTCGACCTCGGCGGATTCGTCTCCGAGACCATCGCTCTCGACCAGATCGAGGAGGCGTTCGGCAGGATGCAACGAGGCGAGGTCCTGCGTTCGGTGGTGGTCCTGTGAGCGACCGTTCCTCGATGCCCCGCGTGATCGTCATCGGCGCCGGCATTGTCGGCTGCTCCCTCGCCGACGAACTGACCGCCCGCGGCTGGACCGACGTCACGGTCCTCGAACAGGGTCCGCTCCCGGCCCCCGGCGGCTCCACCTCGCACGCTCCCGGCCTCGTCTTCCAGACCGGTCCGTCCAGGACACTGACCGCCTTCGCGACATACACCGTCGAGAAGTTCGGGGCACTGGAAGTGGACGGCCTGTCCTGCTTCAACCCGGTCGGCGGACTCGAACTCGCCACCACGCCCGAGCGCTGGTCCGACCTGCACCGCAAGGCCGGATACGCCGCTTCCTGGGGCATCCGCGCGGAGATCGTAGGGCCCGCACGGTGCAAGGAGATGTGGCCGCTCATCGACGAGAGCAAGGTCCTCGGCGGCCTGCACACTCCCGACGACGGACTCGCCCGCGCCGTGCTCGCCTGCCGTGCGCAGATCGAGCGGGCACGCGCGCGTGGCGCACGTTTCCTCGACCGGCACACCGTGACCGGCATAGAGCAGGAGGACGGCCGCATTACAGGCGTCGTCACCGACCGGGGTACGTTCCCCGCCGACCACGTCGTGTCGGCGGCGGGCTTCTGGGGTCCGGTGATCAGCCGCATGGCCGGTGTCGACATACCCCTCCTACCCCTCGCCCATCAGTACGCGAAGACCGCACCGCTCCCCGAACTCGCGGGCGTCAACGACCCGCGCGCCGAGGCGTCGAAGCCGATCCTCCGCTTCCAGGACCGCGATCTGTACTTCCGTGAGCACACCGACCGCATCGGCATCGGTTCGTACGCCCACCGTCCGCTGCCCGTGGACGCGTTCACGGTCCCGGCGTACGACGACGCGGCCGAGATGCCGTCCTCGTACCCCTTCACCGAGGAGGATTTCGCGCCGAGTTGGGAGGACTGCGGCTGGCTCCTTCCGCCGCTGCGCGACACCGAGGTCGCGGAAGGCTTCAACGGCGTCTTCTCCTTCACCCCCGACGGGATGCCGGTCATCGGCGAGTCCCGTGCGCTGCGCGGATTCTGGCTGGCCGAGGCGGTGTGGGTGACGCACTCCGCGGGCGTGGCCAAGGCGGTCGCCGAGTGGATGGTCGACGGGCGGCCCTCCATCGACGTACACGACTGCGACCTCACCCGCTTCGATGCCGCCCAGCGCTCGCCCGCGTACGTCGCCGACCGCGGAGCTCAGCAGTTCGTCGAGGTCTACGACGTCCTGCACCCGCTGCAGCCCATGGAGCAGCCAAGGCCGCTGCGGGTGAGCCCTTTCTACGCCCGGCAGCAGGAACTGGGCGCCGTCTTCCTGGAGGGCGGCGGCTGGGAGCGACCGCACTGGTACGAGGCGAACGCCCCGCTCCTTGCGGACGGCGAGGTCCCCGAACGCGACGCCTGGTCGGCCCGGTACTGGTCGCCGATCGCGGCGGCCGAGGCACGGGTCACACGCGAGAAGGTCGCCCTCTACGACATGACTCCCCTGCGCCGCCTCGAGGTGTCAGGACCCGGCGCGCTCGCGTTCCTGCAGCGCATGACCTCCAACAACCTGGCCAAGAAGCCCGGTGCGGTGACGTACACCCTCCTCCTGGACGAGTCGGGCGGCATCCGCTCGGACCTGACGGTGGCGCGGCTCGCCCCGCACCGCTTCCAGGTCGGCGCCAACAGCCCGGCCGATCTGGACTGGCTCCTGCGCCACGCCCCCGACGACGTGCACCTACGGGACATCACGTCGGGGACCTGCTGCATCGGCGTCTGGGGTCCGCTCGCCCGCGACCTCGTGCAGCCGCTCACCCGCGACGACTTCTCGCACGAGGCGTTCGGCTACTTCAGGGCCAAGGAGACGTACATCGGTCATGTCCCGGTGACGGCGATGCGCCTTTCGTACGTCGGTGAGCTGGGCTGGGAGCTCTACACGAGCGCCGACACCGGGCTCCGGCTCTGGGACACGCTCTGGGAGGCGGGGCAGCGGCACGGAGTGATCGCGGCCGGGCGGTCCGCGTTCAACAGCCTGCGCCTGGAGAAGGGGTACCGCGCGTGGGGCCACGACATGACCACCGAACACAACCCCTACGAGGCGGGGGTCGGCTTCGCGGTCCGTATGGACCGGGGCGACTTCGTGGGCCGCGCCGCGCTCGAACAGCTCGGCCCCCTCGACGGCCGGAGCACGCGCAAGCTCACCGCTCTCCTCCTCGACGATCCGGCCGCCGTCGTCCTCGGCAAGGAGCCCGTGTACGTCGACGGGATCCCGGCCGGATACGTCACCAGCGCCTCCTACGGATACACGCTGGGCCGCTGTGTCGCCTACGCGTGGCTTCCGCCGCTGGAGACGGGCGCGAGCGTGCACATCGAGTACTTCGGCGAGAAGGTCCCCGCGACGGTCGCCGAAGAGCCGCTGTTCGACCCGAAGATGACCCGCATCCGTCGCTAGAGGCCCAGCAACAGTGATCGGCAGCAGTTATGGAGGAAGCTCTGTGTCCCCCACCTATGACGTGATCGTGATCGGCCTCGGCGGCATGGGCAGCGCCGCGGCCCACCACCTGTCCGCGCGCGGCGCCCGTGTCCTCGGCCTGGAGAAGTTCGGGCCCGTCCACAACCGCGGCTCCAGTCACGGGGGTTCGCGCATCACCCGGCAGTCCTACTTCGAGGACCCGGCGTACGTCCCTCTCCTGCTGCGCTCGTACGAGCTGTACGCACGCCTGGAACGCGACACCGGCCGCGAGATCGCCACCCTGTGCGGCGGCGTGATGGTCGGCCGCCCCGAGAGCCGCGCCGTCTCCGGTTCGCTGCTCTCCGCACAGCAGTGGGACCTCCCCCACGAGATGCTCGACGCCCCCGAGATACGCCGCCGCTTCCCGACGCTTCGCCCCACGGACGACGAGGTCGCGCTGTACGAGGCGCGGGCCGGGCTCGTCCGCCCCGAGAACACCGTCGCCGCACATCTGCAGCTCGCCACGCGGCAGGGCGCCGATCTGCACTTCGAGGAGCCGATGACGCGCTGGGAGCCGTGCGGGGACGGCGTCCGCGTGCACACCGCGGAGGACACGTACACGGCTGGGCAGTTGGTGATCTGCCCGGGTGCCTGGGCGCCGCGGCTCCTGACCGACATCGGGGTGCCGTTCAGCATCGAACGGCAGGTCATGTACTGGTTCCAGCCGACCGGCGGCGTGCGGCCCTTCCTGCCGCAGAACCACCCGATCTACATCTGGGAGGACGCGGACGACGTGCAGGTCTACGGGTTCCCTGCCATCGACGGGCCGGATCTCGGCGCGAAGGTTGCCTTCTTCCGCAAGGGCACGCCCTGTACGCCCGAGAACATCGAGCGCACCGTCCACGAGCACGAGGTCGCGGCGATGGCCGAGCACATGGCGGGCCGCATCCCCTCCCTGCCCGGACAGTTCCTCAAGGCCGCGACCTGCATGTACTCCAACACGCCCGACGAGCACTTCGTCATCACCCGCCACCCGGCCCACCCGGAGTCGGTCACCGTCGCGGCCGGGTTCTCCGGGCACGGCTTCAAGTTCGTGCCGGTCGTCGGCGAGATCGTCGCCGATCTGGCGCTTGACGGCACCACCGAGTACCCCATCGAGCTCTTCGACCCCAGCCGTCTCGCCGCCGCGCCCGCTTGACCCGCTTGACCCGCTTGACCCGCTTGAGGAGTACGGAGGAGACGCCACCGTGACGACGACCCCCGAGGCCCCGTCCGCCGCCAGCCTGATGACCACGCTGCCGGGCCACTTCTACACCGACCCGGAGATCTTCCGGCAGGAACAGGAACGCGTCTTCGAATCGCTCTGGTTCTGCGCGGTGCGCGCCGCCGACCTCGACAAACCCGGCGCCTTCCGCACCGTCCAGATCGGCCGCGAGAGCGTACTCGTCACCCGTTCCCGGTCGGGGGAGCTCCGCGCCTTCCTCAACATCTGCCGTCATCGCGGCGCCCGCCTGTGCACGCAAGAGTCGGGCGAGGTGCGCCGTGCGCTCCAATGCCCGTACCACGCATGGACGTACGACCTCGACGGCAAGCTGATCGCCGCGCCGAACCTGGTGAAGATGCCGGACGTCGACCGGACCGCGTACGGCCTGGTCAAGGTCGCACTGCGGGAGTGGCTCGGCTACGCCTGGGTGTGTCTGGCCGACGAACCGCCCTCTTTCGAGGAGACCGTCATCGGCGCGGCCGTCGAGCGTCTTGGCGACGCGGCGTCCATCGAGCGCTACAGAACCGAAGGGCTCGCCCTGGGCAAGCGCGTCACCTACGACGTACGCGCCAACTGGAAGCTGATCGTCGAGAACTTCATGGAGTGCTATCACTGCGCGACCATCCACCCCGAACTGACCGATGTGCTGCCGGAGTTCGCCGACGGGTTCGCCGCCCAGTACTACGTCGGGCACGGTGCCTCGTTCGGCGACGAGGTCAGCGGCTTCACCGTCGACGGCAGCGCGGGCTTCGAGCGCCTCCCCGAGGTCGCCGAGGACCAGGACCGCCGCTACTACGCGATCACGATCAAACCGACCGTCTTCATCAACCTCGTCCCCGACCATGTGATCCTGCACCGGATGTTCCCGCTGGCCGAGGACCGCACGGTCGTCGAGTGCGACTGGCTCTACGCACCCGAGATCGTCGCGTCCGGCGTCGACCTCGCCAAGTCCGTGGAGCTCTTCCACCGGGTCAACGAGCAGGACTTCGAGGCCTGCGAGCGCACCCAGCCCGCGATGGCGTCACGCGCCTATCGCGCGGGCGGGGTGCTCGTGCCGACCGAGCATCACATCGGCCTGTTCCATGAGTGGCTGGCCGGTTTGCTCGCCTAGGGGGTGGGGGCGGGGCGCTTGTACATACGGGTCGCCGTGATCTCCCCGTGCACCGTCTGCTCGGCCGGGTCCTGTTGGGGCAGGCCGGGCCGCAGGTGCTCCTCGACGCTGATGTACTTCAGGCCTGCCCGCAGGTCCGCGTCGTTGCGCAAGCGGATGACCAGCGGGAACTCCGCGAGCGCGGTCGTGTCGAACAGGCCGGTGGTGTACAGCAACTGCACGCCGAGCGCGTCCGACACGGCCCGCTGGAGCTCCAGGAGATACGTGGCGTTGGCGCGGCCGATGGGGTTGTCGAGGAAGAGCGTGCCGGCGTGGCGGTCCTTGTCGCGGCCCCGGTCGTTGCTGCGCAGGGCGGCCATCGTGCAGTACAGGGCGATGGCCGCGGTGAGCAGCTGGCCGCCGGAGAAGACGTCGCCCATCTGGCCGACCGGCACCCGCTCGGCACGCAGGACGGCGTCCGGCTTGAGGATCTCGACGGCGATGCCGCGCGGTTCGAGGGCGGCCTGAACTCCCCGCAGCAGCAGGGACATTCCGTCGCGCCGCATGTCGGAGTTCTTCTTGACGGCGGCCCGCGTGGCTTCGTCGATGACCTCGCCGAGGCGCTCGGTCAGCGTCGCCTGGTCGGGTTCGTCGAAGCGGACGCGCAGGAACTCCTGGCCCGACCACTCCCCCAGGCCCTCGGGCAGCTGCGAGAGGCGCTGGGCCGACCGGAGCGTGGCGAGCGAGGACTCCACGAGTCCGCGCAGGCGGTCCACGATGCTGTCGCGGTTGCGCTCCAGCTGCTCCAGCTCGTCGGTGAGCACGCGCAGGCGGGGCGCGAAGGCGTCGGCCCACTTCTTGGCGTGCTCCGGAAGCGCGGACGCGGGCAGTTCGCGGATCTGCTGGCGGGCGGGGGTGCGTACCTGTTCGTAGCGCGTGGAGTTCGCGTGCCGTACGAGGATGTCGCTGGCCTCGCGGACGGCGGCCTCGGCGGCGGAGAGGTCGGCGGCGCAGCCGCGCAGGGAGCGCCGGGCCTCGGACGCGGACTGCCGGGCTTCTTCGAGGGAGCCGGGGTAGGGCTCGGGGGCCTCTCCTCCTTCTTCCTCTTGCTGCTGTTCGCGCAGCAAGTCACGCAGGAGGGCCGCCGTCTCGTCGAAACCTCCGGTGGCGTCCTCGGCGGCGCGGTGGGTGTGGACCAGGGAGGCGTGGGCGTCCTTGGCCTGGCTCAATGCCTCGGTGTGGGCGGCCAGTTCGCCGGTCGCGGTGCGCAGGAGGGTCTGCGCCTGCTCGGCGTCGGCGGGGACGAGCTCTTCGGGGAGCTCGGTGTGCGCGTCGCCGTCCTGCGGGGCGAGCCGCTCCGCCTCGCCGCGGAGCCGGCCCAGTTGCTCGCTGGCGGTGGACGCGCGGGTCTCGATGAGCTGGACCTGGGCCTCCGCGCGGGCGGACGCGGCCTGCCGGGAGGGGCCGTCGGAGCCGTCCGTGCCCTCCAGGAGCGTGGCGGCGCGGGTGCGGACCTTGTTGCTGAGCCGGTCGAGGTCGGCGAGTGCGCCGCTCTCGTCGCTCTCGGCGCGGGCCTGCTCGGCACGCAGGTCGGCGCCGACGCCGACCTTTTCGTAGAGCTGGGACGCGGCGCGGTAGGCCTCGCGGAGGGCGGGCAGCGAGGTCTTGGGGGCGCCGGGCTCCTCGGGCACGTCCTCGGGTGCGCCCGCGATCTCGGCGCGCTCGGCGCGCAGGGCACGTGCGGTGCGGCGGGCGTCGTCTGCGGCGCGCTGGGCGGCGCGGCGGTCCTCGTCGGCGGCGCGGGCGCGGTCCAGGCAGGTCTGGGCGCGGGCCTCGGACTCGACGGCGTCATCGGCGAGTTCGCGCAGCTTGGTCTGCCAGCCCGCGCGCTCGCGCAGGCGGAAGGCGAGTCCCGCGAGGGCGTCGGCGACGCGACGGGCGCGCTGGGCGCCCTCCTGCCGCTCGTCACGCGCGCGTGCCGCTTCGGTCGCCGTCTCGTCGGCCTCGGCGCGGACCGTGCGTGCCTCGGTGAGTTCGGCCTCGGCCTCTTCGGCGAAGGCGCGCGCGTTCCGTGCGGCGGCGGCCAGCTCCTCGATGCGTCCGGCCGGGCAGCCGCTGCGCCAGGAGGCGAGCCGCGCGGCGAGCTCGCGGTCCTTGGTGAGGCGGACGGCGAGCGCCCTGATCTCCTCGTCGCGCCGCGCCGCCCGCGCGCGCAGTGCCTGGCGCTCCTCGTCGGCGGCGTGCTCGTCGTGCATGGCGGGGTTCGGCGGGACGAGGAAGACGCTCTCGTCGCCGCTGTTGCCCGCGTCCTCGCCCGGCGTCGGCGCGAGGAGGGCGGCCGCGGTGCCGACGGCGACCGCGGAGCGGGGCAGCAGGGCGGCGCCCGCGAGGGCTTCGCGGGCGCGGGCGTGCGTGGCCGGGTCGGTGATGACGACGCCGTCGACCAGCTCGGGCCGGGCGGCGAGCACGCGCGCGTGGTCGGTGGGGTCGACGGCCTGCGCGAGGTAGCGCCAGCCGGGCAGGGCGGGGATGCCGTGCTCGCCGAGGAACTCGACAGTGGCCAGGACGTCGGGGCCCGGGGGAAGGAGACCGCCGTCACCGAGGGCGCCCAGGATCCGGGAGTCGTCGGCGGCGGCGGTCCGCAGGTCGAAGAGCTGCCGCTCGGCGGATGCGACCCCGTCGTCGAGGAGCGTACGGAGGTCGTCGGCGCCGCGGTCAAGCTCCTGGAGGGAGAGGGGGCCTTCGGTCAGGGAGCGGGTCGCGGTGACGGCCCGTGCGACCGCGGAGGTGGCGCTGCCGTCGGCGGCCTCGCTGTTGTCGCCCTTCCCTGCCGTGCCCTGGCGAGGCTGCGGCACCCCGCCCAGGGAGCTCGCCCCGGGAAGACCGAGCAGCTCGGCGAGGCGCTCGTCCCCGGCGATCGACTCGGCGGCCCGGCGTTCCGCGTCGTACGCGTGCTCGGCTGCGTCCGCCGCGTCCGAAGCGCGGGCCGCGGTGAGTTCGGCGCGCGCCTCGGCGGCGGCTGCTTCCTTGGCGTGCTCGGCGTCCCGCAGGGAGGTCTCTCGTGCGGTGTCCCAGGCGGCGGCCGCGGTCTTCTCGGCGTCGCTGGCGGCCAGCGCCGCGCGCGCCGGGTCGGCGTCCGGTGCGGTGTCGTCGAGCCAGCCCGAGCGGACCGCCTCCGCGGTCTCCTGCTCGACCTCGGTGAGGCGCTGGCGCAGGTGTCCGGCCTCGCTGCGGGCGCGCTGTGCCTCCGTCGCGGCGACCGTGGCGTCGCGGTGGGCGGCCTCGCCGGTCTCCTGGAGGGCGGCCGAGCGCTCCTCCTCCTCGTTCGCGAGCGACTCGGCGCCTTCGGCGGCGGTGTGCAGGACCCGGACGAGATCGGCGGCGGCCTTGGAGCGCGCGGCGAGTGCGGGCGCCGCGTCCCGCTCGGCCTCCAGGATCGCGGAGGCCACGCGCGCGGAACGGTCGGCGGCGGCGCGGTGCCGCAGGACGGCTTCGGCCGCCTGCCAGGAGGAGTGCAGCTGGCGCGCGTCGGCGAGCTCGCGGCGCTGCGCGGCGGCGGCCTTCTCGGCGACGGTGAGCGCCAGGGAAGCGTGCCTGAAGGCGAGTTCGGCGGAGATCAGCGCCGACCTGCCGCGTGCCTCCTCCGCCGTGGTGACGGTCTGCGCGGCGGCGGTGACCCGCTCGGCGAGCTCGCTCGTGCGGCCCCGCTCGGTGACGCCCCGCGCGGAGAGCCGGCGGGCGAGTGTCCGGGTGCGTCGCTCGGCGCCCGCGTGCACGTCACGTGCACGCGCACGCGTGTGGGCGGCGTCGACGATCCGGCCGAGCAGGTCGACGGAGCCCGCGGTGAAGTCACGCTCGGCGATGAGTTCGGAGCGGCGGCCCAGCTTGTTGCCGAAGCCGTGGACGAGGTCGGCGAGGCCGTCCGTGTCGCGCGTGTCCGTGACGGCGCGCAGCAGCAGATCGGTGAAGTCGGAGTCCTTCTTGACCGCGAAAAGGCCCGCAGCCTCCCCCTCGTCGGCGTTCATCTCCCGCTGGTAGCGGAAGAGTTCGGGGTCGAGGCCGAGGTCGCCGAGGTGTTCGTTCCAGCGGTCGTGGCCCTCCTCCCAGTGCACTTCGATGTCGGGATACGCCTTGCCCGCCTCGGTCAGCGCGTCCCGGAAGCCCTTCATGGTGCGCCGCCGCCCCTGCGCGCCCGACGCTCCTTCCACGGAGGGCCGTACGGCGGTGGACTCGGCGACCGGCAGCGAGTCCAGGCTCATGCCGGGCGCGGGCCTGAAGGAGTACCAGGCCTCGGCGAACTTCCGCGGGTCGTTGGAGACCTGCCGCCCACGCCACTCGGCGACCTTGCCGACCACGACGCACTCACCGGTCAGCGTGTGCTGCCACTCCAGGGCGACGTGCCCGCAGTCGTCGGCGAGCAGGAACTTGCGAAGCACTCCGGAGCTCGCGCCGCCAAGGGTGTTGCGGTGGCCCGGCAGCATCACCGAGAAGATCAGCTTGAGCAGGACGGACTTGCCGCCGCCGTTCTCCAGGAAGAGCACGCCCGCGGGCGCCGGGCGGCGCGGCGGCCCGGTCGGCTCCTCCTCGAAGAACTCCGCCTGAGTGGGCGCGGGGTCGGGCACCTCCGCGCCGACGCCGCGCAGGTCAAGCACGGTGTCGGCGTAGCGCGCACCGGCGGGGCCGATGGAGTAGAGGCGGACCCGGGACAGCTCGTACATGGCGGCGGACTCTCGTCGTAAGTCGTGCGGAACAGCAGGAAGGGTTCAAGCGGGGCGGGTCTTGGCGGGCGCGAGAATCAGGAGTGGAAGGGCAGGCCCGCGTCGGCCGCCAGCTCCAGGTCGTCGGTCTCTTCGGGGGGCAACAGGGTCGCGGACCCGTCCGTGACGGGCACGATGCCGAGTTCCAGGAGCTCGGCCATGGCGGCGCCGCCCGCCATGTCGCGCACTTGAAGCTGATAGCGGGCGGTGGTGCGGTACGTCCCCCCGGAGTCGTCGCCCGTGCGCTGCAGGAACCCGGAGTCGGTGAGGAACGCGACAGCCTTGCCGATGATGCCGGTGGTCGACCCGGCGAGGCGGCGGGCGTCCTTGGTGGCGCCCGTCGAGCTGCGCCGCGCCCAGATGCGCCAGGCGGCCTCCAGGCCGGGGGCGTCGGTCTGCGGGTCGGAGTTCTCGCCGTTCTCGTCGGCGCGCTCCTCCAGGCGGCGGCAGGCCTGCCGCACGAAGGCGTCCACTCCATTGACCGTGATCCGCCCGATGTATCCGTCGTCGGCGAGGTCCTCGGGGCGCGGGAACGCAAGCGCGGCGACGGCGAGATGGGCGAGGCCGTGCAGGAAGCGGTCGGTGGAGTCGGCGGCGGTCCGGCGTGCGTAGTCGCCCATGCGGACGGCGAACACGGAGTCCTCGGCGGCCGTCACGGCCATCCCCGCGCGCGGGGACACCTCCAGGACGACGAGCCCGAGCCCCGCGGCGACGGCGTCGGCGAGCCGCGCGAAGGGCGAGTCCTCGCGATACCGGCGCAGCAGCTCGGCGTACTCCTGGTCGCGGGCGGGCTGGAGCTTGGGCTGGAGCCCGAAGGCGACGAGGCGCGCGGCGTCGGCGGCGTCGGCCGGGGTGACGGCGGCGGTCGCGGCGGGGGCCGCCGATGTCTCCGGCTCGCCCCACGCGGTGTGCTCTGCGGGGTGCTCGGTCACGGCTTGTGCTCCTTGCTGCGGTCGTACGGGTCGCACTGGTCGTACTGGTCGTACTGGTCGTACTGGTCGTACTGGAGAAGGTCGGGGGTGCTCATGCGCTCTCCGTCCGGCCGGCCGCCATACCGGCGGCGTCGAGCAGCGCCGTGCCCACGATGAGGTCGGCGCCGCCGAATTCCTGGTCGTCGAGTTCGGTGCCGTCGTCCACGGCGAACAGGAGCTTCTCCTCGCCCTGGCGGTAGGCGGTGCCGACGGGCGGGCTCGCCGCGTGGACGGCGAGGAGTGCGACCAGGTAGGGCAGTTCGGTGTCGCGTCGGCGGGCGTCGGCGAGCAGTCCTGAGAGGCGCCGGGGCGCGTCGGGCGGCAGGGCGAGCAGCTCCATTGCACTGGCGAGCTGCTCGTCGCTGAAGCGGCTGTCGTCGGGGGTGGCGATGAGGTCGGGCTCGGGCATCTCCATGCCCAGGTGCTCCCGCTCCTGCGGTGGCGTGAGCAGTATGTCGACGAGGTCCCCGACGCGTACGGAAACGGGTGTGCGCAGGCCCGTCCCGCGTGCGAAGAACGCGTTCGTCACACGGCTCGCCTGCTCGACGGGGAGCGGCAGGAGGGGGGCGACGAGCTGCCCGTAGAGATCGAGACCGCTGCGCGTGGTGGGTGTCGCGAAGGCCTGGCGGTCCTGCTCGGCACGGAACAGCGGCCCCGCGTCGAGGAGCCGGGACTGCAGCTGCGTATGACGGCGGATGCAGTCCTTGACGATGTCGACGAGCTCGGCGGCGCGGCGCTTCTGCTCGGGGTCCTCGGACTCGTCGCGCGCCTTGCGGATGTTCGTCAGGATCGCGTTCTCGTGGCGATAGCGGTCGGCCACGTGGTCGAGCGCCTCCGCGATCATGTCGGGGACGGCCTGGAGCCAGTCCACCGCGCGGACGTTGCGCCGGGTCGCGTCCAGGGCTCTGCGGAGCGTTTCCGAGTACTGCACCGTCCGATACCGCGCCTGCTCGGCGGCGAGCTGGGCGTCGGCGAGGCGGCCGCGGCTGATCAGCACCTCGAGCTTCACCTCGGCGGCGATCTGGGCGCTCGTGACGTCGGTGTCGAGGGCGCCCACGAGGACGTTGACCGCTTCGTCCGTCGTACGGAGATAGACACTCCCCCCGTACCCGGGCACCTCTTCGATGAGCTTGAAGTCGTAGTCCCTGCGGACATAGGTGCCGTCGGGCGCAAAAGTGCCGTACACGGCGCGGAAGCCGCGGTCGACGCTGCCAACGTTGATCAGGTTCTCCAGGACCCACCGGGCCACGCGTTCATGCTCGGCCACGGGGCGCCGGGGGGCCTGGGCTCCGACGCGCGGGAGCAGCCTGGCCACTATCTGCTCGTGGTCGGCGCCGGTGTCGAAGTCCATGTTCAGGGTGACGAGGTCGATGGCGGAGAGGGCCACCTCCGCCATCGCGTACACCGAGTACTCACCCGCGAGGTTGGCCTTGCGCACGTCGAGGTCGTGCAGCGGCGCCGTGCAGGCGAGCGCGCGGAGCCGCCGCGCCAGGCCCTCGTCGGCGGCCGGGCCCATGGCGGGCCTCGGCCCCGCGCTGAGCTGGGGCGGAACGGTGTCCGTAACGGCAGGCGAAGTCACGGTGCACAGACTAGATCCTCGGTCTGACAACGGTCGAAACGGCGCAGATCTGACAGCGCCGAGCCGAAGTCCGTCCGGCCCTCAGCCGCCCGCCCGCTCGCCCTGCGCCACGCGCTGGCCATAGGCCTCCACGAGGCCGTTCCGCGAGTCGTCGAGGTAGACCGCGAGCAGCTGTTCGGCCTCCGCCGCGTCATCGTCCTGGAGGGTCCGCAGGATCTGCCGATTGCGTGCGAGATACGGCTCGTGCAGCCGACGCGGATCGTCCACCACGTGGAAGGCCAGGCGCAGTTCGGCGAAGACGCTGCGCATCACCTCGTCGGTGCGGGCGCTTCCGGCGAGGGCGACGAGTTCCCGGTGGAAGTGGATGTTGGCCGTGGAGACGCCCTTCCACTTCCGCTCGCGCGCCGCCTTCGTGCCGTCCGCGACGGCACCCGCGAGCCCGTCGAGCGCGTAGGGCGGATCTCCGAGGCCACGGACGACCGCGCATTCCACGAGGCGCCGGGTGCGGTAGATGTCCTCCACGTCCTCAATCGTGAGGACTCGGACAAATACCCCGCGATTGAGCTGATGGACCAGCAGCCGTTCGTGCGTGAGGAGACGGAATGCCTCGCGCAGCGTGTTGCGCGAGACGCCGAGCGCGCCACCGATGCTGTCCTCCGACAGCCGGGCCCCCGGCGGGAAGTAACCCTCCGCGATGCGGCTCCGAAGGATGTCCGAGACCCGCTCCGCGGTGCTGGTGCGCCCCAGGAGCGCACGGTCGTCGGCCAGTCCGCTCGCGTCAGCCATTCCCTCAGCCATGCCCGGATTCAATCGCAGATACAAGAACGAGACAACATGGGTATTGAGGGATCGTTCAACGATCCTCTACCTTGTCGAGCACGGCGCGATTCCCACCCGTGCCTCACTCCCTGCCCGTACCCCACGCCCTGCCCGCTCCGCACCCTCCGTCCCCCCTCCTGCGAGGTGCCCATGAGCACGCCCCCTCCGCCCCAGGCCCTTCCGGCCGACCCACGCCCCGTGGACGGCGAACCCACCGACGACAACGGCGCGTTCGGCTGGCTTCGTGCCCTCGGCCCGCGCGGCCGCCGCGCCTTCGGGGGCGCCTTCGGCGGCTATGCCCTCGACTCCTACGACTACTTCACGCTGCCGCTGAGCATGGTCGCGATCGCCGCGTACTACGGCCTGGACAGCGGCCAGACCGGCTTGCTCACCACGGTCACGCTGGTCGTCTCCGCCATCGGCGGCGCGATCGCAGGGGTGGTCGCGGACCGGATCGGCCGGGTCAAGGCACTGATGATCACGGTCGTCACGTACGCCGTCTTCACCGTCGCCTGCGGCTTCGCGCCCAACTACGAGACCCTGCTGGTCTTCCGCGCCCTCCAGGGCCTCGGATTCGGCGGCGAGTGGGCGGTCGGCGCGATCCTGGTCGCCGAGTACGCCACCGCCAAGAACCGCGGCCGCACGCTCGGCGCGATCCAGAGCGCGTGGGCGGTCGGCTGGGCGCTCGCGGTGATCGTCTACACCGTGGTGTTCCAGTTCCTGGACGAGGACATCGCCTGGCGCGTGATGTTCTGGACCGGCGCGCTGCCCGCCCTCCTCGTCGTCTACATACGACGCAATGTGCACGACGCACCCGAGGCGGCCGAGGAGCGGAAGAAGAGCGCGGACAAGGGGTCGTTCACCGCGATCTTCAAGCCCGGTCTCCTGCGCATCACGCTCTTCGCGGTCCTGCTGTCCACCGGCGTGCAGGGCGGCTACTACACGCTCGCCACCTGGGTGCCCACGTACCTGAAGACCGAGCGCGGCCTCACGGTGGTCGGCACGGGCGGGTACCTCACGTTCCTTATCTCCGGGGCCTTCATCGGCTACCTGGCCGGTGGCTATCTCACCGACATACTCGGCCGTAAACGCAACATCACGCTCTTCGCGTTCCTCTCCGCGGCCAGCATCCTGGCGTACACGAACATCCCGGACGGGGCCAACGGCCTTCTCCTTGTGCTCGGTTTCCCGCTCGGCTTCTGTATGTCGGCCATTTTCAGCGGCTTCGGCTCGTTCCTCAGCGAGCTCTATCCGGCCGCCGTGCGCGGCACGGGGCAGGGCTTCACGTACAACACCGGTCGCGCCGTGGGCGCCATCTTCCCCACGATGGTCGGCTTCCTGGCCGACAGCTGGGGCGTGGGCGGTGCGCTGATCTTCGGTGCGATCGGCTACGCGCTCGCCGTGCTCGCCCTGCTCGGTCTTCCCGAGACGCGTGGGAAGGAGCTGGTGTGAGCCTCACTGGCGTGAACCCCACTGGCGTGAACCCCACTGGTGTGAGCCCCATGGCCACGGCCTTGCAGAGCCCTGAGGAAGCCCGCGCGCTCTTCCGTTCGGGCACGAGCGGGCCGACCGCGGGCTGGGCGGCCGGTCATACACAGGCCAATCTGATCGCCGTGCCCGCCGACTGGGCGTACGACATGCTGCTGTTCTGCCAGCGCAACCCGAAGTCCTGCCCGGTGCTCGACGTCACCGACGAGGGCTCCTGGACCACGCCCCTGGCACCCGGCGCCGATCTACGGACGGACCTGCCGCGCTACCGGGTGTGGCAGGACGGCGAGTTGGTCGACGAGCCCACGGACGTGGTCGAGCGGTGGCGGGACGACCTGGTGTCGTTCCTCATCGGCTGCAGCTTCACCTTCGAGCGGGCACTGACCGAGTCCGGCGTGCCGATGCGCCATGTCGAACAGGGCCGCAACGTCTCCATGTACGTGACCGACCGCCCCTGCCGCCCGGCGGGCCGACTGCACGGCCCCATGGTGGTGTCGATGCGCCACGTTCCGCCCGAGCACCTCTCGACGGCGATCAGGGAAACCTCCCTGCTGCCCGCGGTGCACGGCGATCCGGTGCACTGCGGCGACCCGGCGGTGCTCGGCATCGGCGATCTGAGCCGTCCCGACTTCGGCGATCCGGTGACCCCGGAGCCCAAGGACATCCCGGTGTTCTGGGCGTGCGGGGTGACACCGCAGGCCGCGGTGATGGCTTCGCGGCCACCGTTCGCGATCACGCACGCGCCGGGCCAGATGTTCATCACCGACGCCCGTGACGAGCAGTACAGGGTCGGCTGAACAGGCCGAGCAAGCCACCGTACGGAATCAGGAGAACCACCCGCATGACCGACGCCGAGACCACGACCGAGACCGCTGCCATGATCGATGCGGTGATCGATGCGGTGATCGATCTCAACGCCGATCTCGGTGAAGGCTTCGGCCGCTGGCGCCTGACCGACGACGAGGAACTGCTCTCCGTCGTCACCAGCGCCAATGTGGCCTGCGGCTTCCACGCGGGGGACGCGGCCACCATGCGCCGCGTGTGCGAGCAGGCCGCCGCGCGCGGAGTACGGATCGGCGCCCAGGTCTCCTACCGCGACCTGGCGGGCTTCGGGCGCCGCTCCATGGACGTACCGGCCGACGAGCTGGCGGCCGAAGTGGCCTACCAGATAGGCGCCCTGGAGATCTTCGCGCGGGCGGCCGGCACACGCGTGTCGTACGTGAAGCCGCACGGCGCGCTCTACAACCGCGTCGTCCACGACGAGGACCAGGCGCGCGCCGTCGTCGAGGGGGTCCTGCTCGCGGACGGCGCGCTGCCCGTCCTCGGTCTTCCCGGATCGCGCTTCCTGGAGGTGGCAGGCAAAGCCGGGCTTCCCGTCGTCACCGAGGCGTTCGCCGACCGCGCGTACACCCCGCAGGGGACTCTCGTGCCGCGTGGCAGCGACGGCGCCGTCATCACCGAGGCGGACGCCGTCGTCGAACGCTCCGTGGGCATGGCGCGGTCCGGGACCGTCACCGCCCGGGACGGGCAGCGGATCGACGTCCGCGCGCGCTCGCTGTGCCTGCACGGGGACACCCCGGGCGCGGTGGCCCTCGCCCGGCAGGTCCGGGCACGCCTCGAAGCGGCGGGCGTCCGGGTGGAGGCCTTCGCGTGAGGGTGCTTCCAGTCGGTGAACAGGCGCTGCTCGTCGAACTCACCGACGGCGACGAGGCGCAGGCGCTCCACGCCGAGCTGCTGCGCCGCAGGGCGGCCGGCCTGATCCGCGTACGGGAGATCGTGCCGGCGGCCCGTACGGTGCTCCTGGACGGCCTCGACGACCCCGGCCGTGTCGGTGCGACTCTCGCCGCCCTGGAGATCCCGCCGCTCTCGGCGCGCGACGAGGACGTACGGGAGATCCCGGTCCGCTACGACGGGCCCGACCTGGCGGACGTGGCGGCGCACTGGGGTGTGCCGGTGACGGAGGTGGCGGAGATTCACTCGGCGGCCGAGTTCCGGGTCGCCTTCTGTGGGTTCGCGCCCGGCTTCGGCTATCTCACGGGCCTTCCGGCGCGCTACGAAGTGCCGCGTCGGGCCACGCCGCGAACGAGTGTCCCGGCCGGCAGCGTCGCCCTGGCGGGGCCGTACACGGGCATGTATCCGCGCTCGTCGCCCGGCGGCTGGCAGCTGATCGGCACGACCGATGCCGCGCTGTGGGACCACGCGCGCGTGCCTGCCGCGCTGCTCACTCCTGGGGTGCGGGTGCGCTTCGTACCCATGACGGAAGGCCCCATGACGGAAGTACCCATGGCGGAGGCACGATGACCGACCGGGCCTTCGCCGTCGTACGGGCCGGGGCGCTGACCACCGTGCAGGACCAGGGCCGACCCGGGCACGCGCACCTCGGAGTGCCGCGCTCCGGAGCCCTCGATCCGGCCGCGGCCCGCCTCGCCAACCGCCTCGTCGGCAGCCCGCCCGACGCGGCCGTCCTGGAGACCACCCTCAACGGATGCTCCGTGAGGCCGCGTTGCACGGTGACGGTGGCGGTCGTGGGTGCGCCCTGCCCGGTGACCGTCGACGGCCGCCCGGTGCCATGGGGCGCGCCCGTGCGGGTACCGGCCGGCGCGCTCCTCGACGTCGGAGCAGCCGTCTCCGGAGTACGTTGCTACATCGCGTTCGGCGGCGGTGTCGCCGTCGACCCGGTGCTCGCGAGCCGCTCCACGGATCTACTCTCCGGGCTCGGCCCTCCGCCGCTCGCGGACGGAACCGTCATCCCCCTGGGGAGCGCCTTCGCCGCCCACACGCGTGTGGACACCGCCCCCCATCCGGCGCCACCGCGGGAACTGATCCTGAGGGTGACGTCCGGGCCCCGCGCCGACTGGTTCTCCGCGGCGGCCCTGCGCACGCTGACCACGCGCGCGTACCGGGTGTCCTCGGCGAGCAACCGCATCGGTCTGCGCACCGAAGGCCCCTCCCTGGAGAGGGCGTTCGCCGATGAACTGCCCAGCGAGGGCATGACTCTCGGCGCCGTCCAGGTGCCGCCGGACGGCCGTCCCGTGGTCTTCCTCGCCGACCATCCGACGACCGGGGGCTATCCGGTGATCGCGGTGGTCAGGGAGGCGGATCTGGCCGGGGCGGCGCAGGCGGTGCCGGGTACGCCGGTGCGTTTCGTCCCGGTGGGACGGCGTTGAGGGTCTCCCTCTCCTGAGGCCGACTACGGTCTCCTACGCCGCGTCCGGCTGCTCGGTCGCGGTGAGCGCGGCGAGAGCCGCTTTCACCGCATGGGTGGCGCTCAGGTCGAGCCGGGCGCTGCTGCCCCGCACCTGGTGACGTACCTCGTCGGCCGCGAGGGTGAGCAGCTGGGGCAGCAGATCGGTGCACCGGCGTGCCACCCAGCCGGTCCCTGCCGTGGCAAGCCACAGCAGGCTCGCCGACCGAGTGGGCGACGGCAGTTGGGGCTCGCACGAGGGCGGGCTGCCCGCCGCTGTCCCCCGCGCCGCGAGCAGCGCGTGGAAGCGGGCGGCGACAAGACGGTGGCCCCGCTCGCCCGGATGCAGCCGGTCCGCGCTCCATAGGGCGCGGTCGGCGACCCACTCGTCCTCGGCGAGGTGCAGGTGGACGGCGCCGTACCGCTCGGACAGCGCGTGCACGACGGCGTTGACCGCGCGTTGGCGCCGGGCCAGGGGGCGGGACAGCGCGCCCGGGAGGCCGAGCATGGCGCCCGGGTCGGGGAGGCAGGCGGTGAGCAGTTGGGCGCCTTGCCTCGTGGCGGCTCCGTAGACCGTGTCCAGGCGGGCTGCCACGGCCTGGATGTCGAACGTGCAGCGGAGGGTGTCGTTGACACCGACGATCACGGAGACCAGGTCGGGGCGCAGCTTCAGAGCCTCGGGCAGTTGGCGGTTCAGTACGTCGCCGGTCTGGGCGCCGCTGACTGCGAGGTTGTGGAACCGCACCTCCCCCTCACGTGATGCAAGGCCCGGTGCCAGCAGCGCCGCCCATCCCCGCCAGCCTTCCTCCGTGGGGTCCCCGACGCCCTCGGTGAGGGAGTCGCCCATGGCCACGAAACGCGACGCCCTCATGAAGCGAACCCCTTGCCGTACACCCCTCCGCCTGCTGAATCCGCACCCGGCATCAGGGTTGTGCCCACCCGTCCCGCCTTGCGGGAAGCCTGCCCACAACTGGGCGGTCCCGCCTCATGCGCCCCCAAAAACGCCGCCACCGCCCCGCCCCACCCGAAGCACTCCGCACGCGCGCGTGCCGCCTCTCTGCGTGTCCGCTCAGGGCGGGCGAGGAGCGTCTCGACGGCGGTCGCGAACGCATCGCCGCTGTCCTTCGCCACCGCGCCCGCACCGCCCACGATCTCCGGCAGCGCCGACGACGCGCTGGCCACCACCGGCGTACCGCACGCCAGTGCCTCAAGGGCCGCCAGCCCGAACGTCTCGCAGGGGCCCGGTGCCAGGCAGACGTCGGCCGCGGCCTGCAGTGCGCCCAGGGCCGCACGGTCCGCGACGTGCCCCAGGAAGGTGACCGGCAACCGCCGCTCGCGCGCCCGCAGTTCCAGGCGGGCGCGCAGTGGCCCGTCCCCCGCCACCACGAGGACGGCCTGCACGCCCCGGCCACGGAGCGCCTCCAGGGCGTCGAGCGCCATGCCCGGCCGCTTCTCCACGGAGAGGCGGGAGCAGAGCACCAGCAGAACGTCATCCACGCGCGCGTGGCGCTCACGCACGCGTGGATCGCGAAGACCCGGACGGCTGGCCACGAGGTCGACGCCGAGCGGTGCGCGGACGACGTTGCGCGCCCCGATGCGGACGAACTCGCGCTCGGCCCACTCCGTGGTGCACACGACCCGCGCGAAGGCGTGCGCCGTACGGGAGTTGAGGGCGTCGGCCGCGCGCGAAGCGGCCTGACGCGGCAGGCCCCAGGAGCTGAGGACGCCGTCCGTCGTCTCGTGGGAGACCATCACGGCCGGGATCCTGCGGTGCCTGGCCCACGCGCCGGTCCAGCGCAGGGTCGTACGGTCGGAGACCTCGATGCGGTCGGGGGCGAGGCGCTCGAGGAGCCGGGCCGCCCTTCGGCGGTCCGTGAGGACGCGGTAGCCGCCGGTTCCGGGCAGCAGCGTGCCCGGAAGTGTCACGACGCGGCCCTGGTCGGTGTCGCGGAACCCGGCCCGCTCGCCGGGCACGATCAGCACGGGCTCGTGCCCGGCCTCCCGGTAGCCGCGGCCCAACTCCCGCAGTGCGGTGCGCAGTCCGCCCGACGTGGGGGCGACGAAGTTGGCGAGCCGCACGATGCGCAAGGAGTCGGCGGGGCGCGCGCCGGAGCGCTCGGCCGCCTCCCTGTAGAGCGCCGCCCTCATGCCGCCACCGCCGTCCGCGCGGCGAGCACCTGGGCGTAGTGGTCGACGAGTTGTTCGCCCACCGCCTCCCAGGTCCGCCCTTCGACGGCCGCGCGCCCGGCCGCCCCGTAGGCCGCACGCAGCCCCGGATCGGCGGCGAGCGCCCAGACCGCGTCACGCACCGCGAGGGCGTCCCTCGGCGGCACCAGGAGTCCGGTGCGACCGGGGACGACGAGGTCCAGCGGGCCTCCGGCGGCGGGCGCGATCACCGGCACGCCACTGGCCATGGCCTCCTGCACGGTCTGACAGAACGTCTCGTAGGGACCGGTGTGCACGAAGAGGTCCAACGAGGCGAAGATCCTGGCGAGTTCGGACCCGGTGCGGCGTCCGAGGAACACCGCGCCGGGCAGCGCCGCCCGTACGGAATCCTCGCTGGGGCCGTCGCCGACGACGACAAGGCGTACGCCCTCCAAGGAGGACACCCCGGCGAGGAGTTCGACCTGCTTCTCGGGAGCGAGGCGCCCTACGTAGCCGACGATCAGCTCGCCGTTCGGCGCGAGTTCGCGGCGCATGGCCGCGTCCCGGAGGGCGGGCCTGAACCGGGCGGTGTCCACTCCCCGTGGCCACAGCCGCACCCGTGGCACCCCGTGTGTCACGAGATCGCGCAGGGCGGCCGACGACGGGGCGAGGGTGCGGTCGGCCGCGGCGTGCACGGCACGGATGCGCCGCCAGGCGGTGGACTCCCCCATGCCCATGTACGTACGCGCGTAGCCGCCCAGATCCGTCTGGTAGACGGCGACGGCGGGGACGCCCAGGCGTGCGGCGGCCGCCATGCCGCGCGCGCCGAGGACGAAGGGGCTGGCCAGATGGACGAGGTCGGCGCGGTGCGCGCTCAGGGCTGCCGACAGGCGCCGACTGGGCAGCGCCAGCCTGACCTGGGGATACCCGGGCAGGGGCAGGGAGGGGACGCGGATGACGGGGCAGGGCGCACTGGCTTCGGCTGCGGCGTCCGCCCCGGCCGCGGGGGCGGGGGCGATGACCAGGGGGTCGTGACCGCGCGCGACGAGCTGCCGGGCGGTCTGCAGGGCGCAGTGCGCCACGCCGTTGACGTCGGGAGGGAAGGATTCGGTGACGATGACGACACGCATACCCGTGTTGTCGTCGCGCGGGGCGTGGTCACGTCAACGTGGATCTTTACTGACGAGGAACGTCCCATGAGCGTTCCGCTCCGCACGCGCCCCGGGGCGCGCCCGACCGTACTTCCGCCGCGCCGAGGGCTACACCTCGGCCGCGTCGGGGCCGATTCTGCTCCGTACCGCGGTCTGCACCTCGTCCTCCTCGGCGGGGTCCGCGGCGAGCCTTCTGAGCTGGGTGACCACGCGGGCGTCGCCGGTCTCGGCATGCCGTGCGGCGACCTCGCGGGTGGACTCCTCGCAGTCCCACAGGCACTCGACGGCGAATCCCGCGGCGAAGGAGGGGTCGGTGGCTGCGAGCGCGCGGGCGGCGCGTCCGCGCAGGTGGGAGGAGGCGGTCTCGCGATAGACGTGACGCAGGACGGGGGCCGCGCAGCCGATGCCGAGCCGTCCCGCGCCGTCGACGAGCGTCCAGAGGGTCGGCGTGTCCGGGCCTTCGCCCCGTACGGCTTCCCTGAGGGCGGTGAGGACGAGGTTGCTGTCCTGGGCGCCGCCCCTGCAGGCGAGCACCCGTCCCGCGGCGGCGCCGAGCGCGTCGGGCCGCAGGGCCCAGCGGCGGGCCCGCTGCACGGCGGCGACGCTGCGCATCCGTTCGAAGGACTCGGCCGCGGCGTCCACGACGGCCCGTGACGGGCTCTGGACGGCGTCCTCGATCAGGTCGAACACGTCGGGATCATGGGCGTCCGCGAGGTAGCGCAGGGCCGTTCCGCGCGCCCCGTCGGAGCCGTTGCGGGCGGCTTCGAGGATCTCGGCGCGGTCGTCGGGCCCGGCGACCGCGCTCAGGCAGCGAGCTGCGGGCACATGCAGGACGGCGCCGCGTTCGAGCCCTTCCTGCGCCCAGTCGAAGACGGCCTGGACGCTCCAGCCGGGGCGTGGCCCCGATGGCCGCATCTGGCGTTGCCAGCGGTCGAAGGATCCCTGCTCGCGGGCGGCCCGCACCCGGGCGCCGACGGCCTGCCGCGGATCCTCCTCCCACAGCCGCCAGGGCCGGGGTTCGTAGGCGTCGCGCACGACGGCGGCGAGTTCGGCCTCGCCCTCCGCGTCCGAGGGGAATCTGGCGAGCACGGGCTCGGCGAGGGCGCGCAGGCCCGCGTCGTCGTCCCGCATCGCCAGTTCGTCGAGGGCCCAGGCCCAATTGGTGCCGAACGACGCGTACCTGCGCAGCAGTTCGAGGGCGTCGTGCCTGCCGTAGGAGGCGAGGTGGCCCAGGACCGCGAGTGCGAGGCCGGTGCGTGAGTCGTCCGTGTTCAGGACGTCCTCGGCATCGAAGAGATGCCGCTCGATCTCGTCGATCCCGCCACGGAGATCGAGATAGAGCCTGGCGTAGTAGAGGGAGCGGTTCTCGACCTGCCAGTCGTGGCGTGGGTCGTGGAGCACACAGGTCTCGAGGGCGGCGAGCGCCTCGGACCGGGGTGCGGTGAGTGCGTGCAGGGTGCCGTCACCGCGGCCCCTCTGCAGCAGGCCGAGCAGCGTACCGCTGGGCGCTATGACCGGATCGAACATGGGAAACAGCCTCACATCAAGCGTCGACGCAACCGGGAATCGTGAATTACCTGGCCGTGCGCCAACACGTCGGGCCGCCCGCCGTCTCTTGCTTGGTGTAGACCATCTTCCTCTACCTCTCGTCGGTGGCCCGTAGTGATCCCGGACGGGAGGTCCGGGGGCGGGCCGCTCACGGTCCGCGCGGTGCGGCATCTCCTGCCCCGCCGTCGCGTCCGTGAATCACGTCGTCATGATGACCCAGCGGTTCAGCCCGCCGCGACCACATTTCCAGCGCCCCCGTTGTTGCTGGTCAGCTACCCCGTTCAGGCCGCCCCGAACAGCTCGAGCAGCTCCGTCTTGGCAAACATCCGGGCGGTGTCCACCGCCGACGGTGTGCCCGCGGCCGGATCGGCGCCCGAGTCGAGCAGCGCCCTGATCACCGCGTCCTCGCCCTTGAAGACGGCACCGGCGAGCGGGGTCTGCCCCCGGTCGTTGGCACGGTTGGCCTCGCCGCCCCGCTCCAGGAGGGCCCTTACCGCGTCCGCGTGGCCGTGGTAGGCGGCGAGCATCACGAGGGAGTCGCCGCTGTCGTTCGTGAGGTTCGCCGGAACTCCTGCGTCCACGTACGCGGCGAGGGTCGCGGTGTCGCCCTGGCGCGCCAGATCGAAGATCTTGGTCGCCAGCTCCACGACTTCCGGGTCGGGGGCTTCACTCATGGACCGGACCGCCTTTCTACTGCGGGATGACTCGGGATGACTCAGGCCGTACGGCGACCGGTGCAGCCGTACGGGTGAACCGACAGGCTACTGCCCGTCCGGGCACATGACCGGGCACGCCCACGGCAAAGATCATCAAGGAACCCGGACACCCTCCGGATCCGCGCCCGCGTGGCCCAATAGACCCCCGCCATTCGAGGGAATTCCGGAAAAATTCCCCCATTTGCACCTTTTATCGTATGGATACATGCTGTGAACCTGGAACAACTCATGGTGACTGTCCCCACCAACCAGGAGAACCGTCATGATCCTTTCCATCTCGGGCGTCGTGCTGCTCGGCATCATCGTCTTCCTGTTCTTCCGCAAGGACGGCCTCAAGGCGTCCCACGCTCTGGTCTGCGCGCTCTTCGGCTTCTTCATGGCGGGCACCGCCATCGCCCCGAGCATCAAGGCCGGCAGCGCGAGCCTGGCGAGCCTCCTCGGCGGGATCAAGTTCTGACGGCTCCTGCCCCCTGTAGTACTTCGTTCGCACCATCTGGAGACTGACGTGGCCCGGCGCCCCCTCCCCCGCATCCTGAGCAACGGAACCGCCTCGATCGCCCGGAGCCGGGAGTTCGCACGGTCGGCCGCCGACAACGCCACCGACGTCCTCCACCCGCTGATCACGATCACTCGTGGACTGCGCCGGCTGGCAGCGGCCGGGCGGCGCAAGTGGGCCGACACCCCCAAGGACCGGCGCGGACCGCTGCTGTTCCTCGTGGCCTCCGTCGTCCTGGTCGTGGCCCTCATTCCGTACGGTCCGCTGCTCGCCGCCATCTGCCTGATGGCGGCCGCCGCGTGGACCGGCAGGGAACGCACGGCGCCGGCGCCCACCGGCCCCGACGAGGCGCAGACCCAGCGGCTGCAGTCCCTCTACGAAGCGCTCGTCCCGTACTTCTCCGTCCCCGAGGACCCCGCGCCGCTCTTCGCGCACGGCGGCGAGTGGGACAGGGCCCTCACGTCGTACGAGTTCGACGACAACGGACGTGTCTCCCATCTGGTGGTGCGCTACCCCGCGTACTTCACTGACGGCGAGCCCGATTCACGCGCGCGGATCGAGCAGCTCCTTCACGCGAAGGCGGGCCGTGGCCGCGAGTACCACTTCGAGTGGGACGAGGAGGGCAACCAGCTCACGGTGAACGTGCTGCCCCCGCTGCCCACCGACATCGCGGCCCAGCGGTTCGTCACGGCCCCCGGCGAGACCGTGCTCGGCTTCACCGACCCCACCGGTGTCCAGCGCACCCTGCCCGTGACGGACGGCGACGAGCAGCGCGACGTACCCCCCGTCGTCTGGCGCACGGGCCCCCGCTCCACCGAGCCCCACCTCCTGGTGGTCGGCGAACCCGGCAGCGGCACCACGACCCTGCTGCGCTCCATCGCCCTACAGGCCCTGACCCACGGCGACATCCTGATCATCGAGGGCAGCGGCATCGGCGACTACGCCTGTCTGACCGGCCGTGACGGCGTCCTTGCCATCGAGTGCGGGCTCGCCGGAGCCCTGGCGAGCCTGGAGTGGGCCGCGCACGAGACGGAGCGGCGCCTGATCTCCGCCAACCGCGCACGGCAGGCGGGCCACCCCGCCCCCGACGACACCAAGCGGCCCCTGTGGATCATCCTGGACCGCCCCAGCGTGCTCGGTCACCTGGCTGCCGCCGACGGACGCAAGGACCCGCAGTCGCTGCTCCAGGTGCCGCTGCGGCACGGCAGGGCGGCCAATGTCACGGTCGTCGTGGCCGACCAGTTCGACAGCCTGGACGCGCTGAGCGATCCGGTGCGCCAGCACACACGCGCGCGCGTGGTCCTCGGCCCCACGACGCTCGACCAGGTCGAGGACATCCTCGGGGTGCCGCCCCGCACGACGCCCACGTCCGACGTCCCGCCCGGCCGCGGCTACGCCCGGCTCGGCACGGGTCAGGTGCACCGGCTCCAGGTGCCCGCGACGCCCGATCCGTACGACGACGCGACGAGCGAGTCGCACCGCCATGCGGTGACGGAGCTGCTGCCCGCACGGAGCACCCCGGCCGATGCGGACGCCGGCGCCGAAGGGGGCACCGGCACGGGCACAGAGACGGCCGAGGGCGTCGAAGCAACCGAGGCCGACACCGCGGCGACGGAACCCGTCACGAAGCCGCAGCCCGTCCCCGCCGAGAGCTGACCGGGAGCCGGTCCTCAGGCCACGAAGGCCCGCGACGCCTCCACGCCCGAGCCCGCCCCCGTCTCCACCAGGCGCGCGGCCGCCGCGAGGCGCGCCGCCGCCTCGTCCGCCACCGCGCCTGACACGGTGAACGGCAGCCGCACATACCCCTCGAAGGCCCCGTCCACCCCGAAGCGCGGCCCTGACGGGACCCTGACCCCCACCCGCTCGCCCACTTCGGCGAGGCGGGAGCCGGAGAGGCCTCCGGCACGGGCCCACAGAGTGAGGCCGCCCGCCGGTACCGCGAACTCCCAGTCGGGCAGTTCGCGGCGTACGGCGGCGACCAGGGCGTCGCGGTTCTCGCGGGCCTGGTCCCTGCGCACCCGCACGGCCGACTCCCAGCCGCCGGTGCTCAGGAGCCAGTTCACGGCCAGCTGTTCCAGGACGGGGGTGCCCATGTCGGCGTACGCACGCGCCGAGACCAGGCTGCGGATCACATCGGGAGCGGCCCGCACCCAGCCGATGCGCATGCCCGCCCAGAACGCCTTGCTCGCCGAGCCGACGGTGATGACGGTCGAGCCCGCCGGATCGAAGCCGCAGACGGGGCGAGGCATCGTCAGATCGTCGTCGAGCTCCAGCTCGATCATGGTCTCGTCCACGACGACGACCGTTCCCGCCGAGCGCGCGGCGTCGACGAGCTTGCGCCGCTGGTCCTCGTCGGCGAGGGCGCCCGTGGGGTTGTGGAAGTCCGCGACCACATACGCGAGGCGCGGGGCGGCATCGCGAAGGACCTGCCGCCAGCGGTCCATGTCCCAGCCTTCGAGCCCCTCGGACATGGCGACGGGGACGAGGCGGGCGCCCGTCTCGCGCATGAGTTGGAGGATGTTGGCGTACGAGGGGGACTCGACGGCGATGCGTTCGCCGCGCGGTGCGAACAGATGGCAGATCGCGTCGATGGCGCCCATCGCCCCGGTCGTGACCATGATCTGTTCGGGCATCGTCGGGATGCCGCGCGCGGTGTAGCGCTCGGCGAGCATCTGGCGCAGCGCGGGCAGACCGGCCGGGAAGTCTCCGTGGGTGTGCGCGTACGGAGGCAGTTCCTCCAGGGCGCCCTGTACAGCGCGGGTGAGCCACGGCTCGGGCGCGGGCAGCGCCGCGCAGCCCAGGTCGATCATGGAGCCGAGCGCCTCGGGCGGAAGGGGTTCGAGCCCGCGCGCGGGCAGGGGGTTCCCGGCCGGGACGGCGGTCCAGCTGCCCGCTCCCCTGCGGGACTCCAGGAAGCCTTCGGTGCGCAGCGCCTCGTACGCGGCGGCGACCGTGGTCCGGCTGACGGCGAGGGAGACGGCGAGCTCGCGCTCGGCGGGCAGGCGCGCGGCGACCGGGACGCGGCCTTCGAGGACGAGCATGCGGACGCCGTCGGCGAGGGCGCGGTAGGCGGGCGGGCGGCGCGTGCCGGGGCCCGCGGGGCGCGTCTGCTGCGAGGTGAGCAGCCGGGCGAGCTGCGTGGCGCCCACCGCTGAAGTCCACTGAGCCATGATTCCCAGTCCACCTTCCTGGAATTGGCCATGGTTGGCATCCTGTTACGAGCCACAGAGTGTCATGTGTCAGGCCACTATCACCAGCAGGGGGGCCATCTCTTGTCCACGCCGAAGCCGCCTAAGAAGCCGCCACACCTCACGCGTCGGCTGATCCAGCTGTACGTCGGTCTGGCGCTGTACGGCGCGAGCTCCGGGCTCCTGGTGGTGTCAGGGCTCGGTCTCGAACCGTGGAACGTGCTGCACCAGGGCCTCGCCGAGCTGACCGGTCTTTCCATCGGCGTCGTCTCGATCTTCATCGGGGCCGCGGTGCTGCTCCTGTGGATCCCGCTGCGGCAGCGCCCCGGCCTCGGCACGGTGTCCAACGTCTTCGTGGTCGGCCTGGCGATGGACGGCACCCTGGCCCTGATGCCCGACGCGCACGCGCTCGGCGCCCGCATACCGCTCCTCGTGGCGGGGATCGTCCTGAACGGTGTGGCGACCGGGCTCTACATCTCGGCGAAGTTCGGTCCTGGACCGCGGGACGGCCTGATGACGGGCCTGCACCAGCGCACCGGGCGTTCGATCCGGCTGATGCGGACGCTCGTCGAGGTGGCGGTGGTGGCCACCGGCTTCGTCTTCGGCGGCACGGTGGGCATCGGAACGGTCCTGTACGCCGTTGCGATCGGCCCGCTGGCCCAGTTCTTCCTGCGCTTCTTCGCCGTCCCCGCTCCATCAGAGGGAGACCCCGTGGTCGCCGACGGTCAACCGGAGCAGGCGATACTGCAGCGGTGACCACGCGCGTACGCCACCCCTACCTCGACCATCCGGGACCGCTCCCCTTCGCCCACCGCGGCGGGGCGGCGGACGGCCTGGAGAACACCGCCGCCGCGTTCCGGCGCGCGGTCGACCTGGGGTACCGCTACGTCGAGACGGACGTGCACGCCACGTCGGACGGCCGCCTCGTGGCCTTCCACGACGCGACGCTCGACCGCGTGACGGACACGGCCGGGCGGATCGCCGACCTTCCGTGGAACGACGTGCGCCACGCGCGCGTGGCGGGCAGCGAGCCGGTACCCCTCTTCGAAGAGCTCCTGGAGACCTTCCCGGACGTCCGCTGGAACGTGGACGTCAAGGCCGAGCCCGCCCTGCTCCCGCTCCTGGAGCTGCTGCGCCGCACCGACGCCTGGGACCGCGTGTGCGTCGGCTCGTTCTCCGAGGCCCGCGTCGCACGGGCCCAACGGCTCGGAGGCCCGCGCCTCGCCACGTCCTTCGGTACGCGGGGAGTGGCGGCCCTGCGACTGCGCTCGTACGGCGTCCCCGCAGCCGTGCGCCGCTCGGCGGTGTGCGCGCAGGTGCCCGAGACGCATGCCGGGATCCGGGTGGTCGACCGGCGCTTCGTGAGCGCCGCCCACGCGCGCGGGCTGCAGGTTCACGTCTGGACGGTCAATGACGCCGCACGCATGGCCGCTCTTCTCGACCTCGGAGTGGATGGCATCATCACTGATCACATCGAGACGCTGCGCGAAGTGCTGAAGGACCGGGGAGCCTGGGCCTGACCGCCTCAAGGGCGGCAGCGGACCACGGGGACCAGCGAGGGGGCACGGGTGGGCACCGACACCGTGCGTACGGCACCACCGGCCGACGAGAGTTCCGCACAGCGGCGGCGCGAGCAGCACGGCTGGTACTTCTACGACTGGGCCTGCTCGGTCTACTCGACCAGCGTCCTGACCGTGTTCCTCGGCCCGTATCTGACGGAGATCGCCAAGTCGGCCGCGGACGGCGACGGATACGTCCACCCGCTGGGCATCCCGGTCAGCGCCGGGTCCTTCTTCGCGTACGCGGTGTCGGCGTCGGTGATCGTGTCGGTCTTCGTCATGCCGCTCGCGGGCGCCGCGGCCGACCGCACGGGCCGCAAGAAGCCGCTGCTCGCGGTGGCCGCCTACGTGGGGGCCGCGTCGACGGCCGGCATGTTCTTCCTGGGCGGCGACCGCTATCTCCTCGGCGGCTTCCTGCTGATCGTCTCCAACGCCTCGCTCGCCGTCTCGATGGTGGTCTACAACTCCTATCTGCCGCAGATCGCGCCTCCGCACGAGCGTGACGCGGTCTCCTCGCGCGGATGGGCGTTCGGCTACGCGGCGGGCGCGCTCGTCCTGGTGGCGAATCTGGTCCTGTTCCTGGCCCATGACACCTTCGGCGTCTCGGAGTCCACGGCCGTGCGCATCTGTCTGGCGTCGGCAGGTGTGTGGTGGGGCGCCTTCACGCTCGTACCGCTGCGGCGGCTCCGTGACCGCAAGGCGCCGCCTTCGCAGTCGTCCTCACACGCATCGGCGCGCGGCTGGCGGCAGCTGGCGTCGACCGTGCGCGACATGCGCCGCCATCCGCACACCCTGGCGTTCCTGCTCGCCTATCTGGTCTACAACGACGGCGTGCAGACGGTGATCTCCCAGGCGTCCGTGTACGGCTCCGAAGAGCTCGGCCTCGACCAGTCCACGCTGATCGTGGCGGTCCTGCTCGTACAGGTGCTCGCGGTGGCGGGGGCGCTCGCCATGGGCCGCCTCGCACGGACGTACGGAGCCAAGCGCACCATCCTCGGCTCGCTCGTCGCGTGGACGGTGACGATCGGGGCCGGGTTCTTCCTGCCCGCGGGCGCGCCGGTGTGGTTCTTCGTGCTCGCGGCGGGGATCGGCCTGGTGCTCGGGGGTTCGCAGGCGCTCTCGCGGTCCCTGTTCTCCCATCTGGTGCCTGCGGGCAAGGAGGCCGAGTACTTCTCCGCGTACGAGATCAGCGACCGCGGCATGGCCTGGCTCGGGCCGCTGATCTTCGGCCTGACCTACCAGCTCACGGGGAGCTACCGGGACGCGATCGTCTCGCTCGTGGCCTTCTTCGTGATCGGTTTCGTCCTGCTCGCGCGGGTACCCGTACGGCGCGCGATCCGCGACGCGGGAAATCCCGTACCCGCCAGGATTTAGCAACTGAAGCCAAAGGGCGGTAGTGTACGCGTTTGGCTTACCAGGCGGACCGTTACTGCGCGCTGAAGATTCAGAAACGCAGGGTGACATCCTCTGTCAGATGTGACATACCGGGCACTGGTGGGTACAACAAGGGGCGGCATACGACGGCGACGCATGACCCTTAACGGGAATCTTTACCGCCGACCGGACGTTGACCGGATGACGACGACAGCGACACCTGTCCTGTGGGCGACAAGCCCGGGAGGCACGATTCATGAGTGAGCGAGCTCTTCGCGGTACGCGCCTCGTGGTGACCAGCTACGAGACCGACCGCGGCATCGACTTGGCTCCGCGCCAGGCCGTGGAGTACGCATGCCAGAACGGACATCGATTTGAGATGCCGTTCTCGGTAGAGGCAGAAATCCCGCCGGAGTGGGAGTGCAAGGTCTGCGGGGTTCAGGCACTCCTTGTAGACGGCGACGGACCTGAGGAGAAGAAGGGTAAGCCTGCGCGTACGCACTGGGACATGCTCATGGAGCGCCGTACTCGAGAGGAACTCGAGGAGGTCCTGGAGGAGCGCCTCGCGGTTCTCCGTTCAGGAGCCATGAACATCGCGGTGCATCCGCGGGACTCCCGCAAGTCCGCCTGACGGCGAACTGAAGAACACCGCACACGAAGGCCGGGGCCACTGCTGAGCAGTGGCCCCGGCCTTCGTGCTGCTCTCGGGCCGCCCGCGCGGGCGGGCGGCCTCTCAGAGCCACTCAGAGCCCGCTCAGCGCGGCGGGAGCTGCGGGTCGTCCGGGTGCGGGGAGCGGTCCTGGCGCTCGTCGTCCTTGATGACCTCGCCCTGGACGACCTTGCCGTCCGGGCGGTGCATGCGCGCCTGCTGGAACGCGTCGCCGAGACCGCCCTGTGTGGCCTCACGGACCTTGCGCTCGAAAGTCTTCTCCGCCGTACGACTGACGGCCTTCTGGACGGGAGGGACGAGCAGGAGCAGTCCCAGGGCGTCGGAGATCAGCCCCGGCAGGATGATCAGCAGGCCGCCCAGCATCGTCAGGGCGTTGCCGCCGCCCCGCTCGGAGGAGTTCGGCGCCAGGCCGCTCTGCTGCTGTTGCACGGCCTCGCTCAGCTCGCGGAAGGCCCTGCGGCCCGCGCGCTTGATGACCATGCCGCCGAGCACGACACCGGCCACGAGCAGCAGGAAGACCGTCAGCCCGCCCGCGGCGCCCGCCACCACGGTGAGCAGCCAGATCTCAAGGACCAGCCAGGCGGCGATGCCGAGCGGCAGGAACCTCAGGACGCGGGAGCGCCGGGGCCGGGCGGGTCTGGTGGGCGATGCGCCAGTCGTCATGGATCCAGTGTGCCTGGGCCCGGCTCAGACCGGCGTAAGGAAATGATCAACAAGCGACCGCGAGCGACCGCCGGAGCGACGGTCAGGAGGCCTTGGGATCTGCCGGGGGTTCCTGCGCCCCCACGGCATCCTTGTGGCCCAGCGGTTCGGCGTCCTCGCGATCCGGCGCGTCGACGTCCTTGCGGTCCGGCGCGTCGGCGTCCTTGCGGCCGAGGGTGTCGGTGTCCTTGCGGCCGAGCGCCCGGCCCACGCGGCCCACCCGCTCCCCCACACCCCACGCCGTGACGCGCCACAGCGCCTCGGCGACGATGTCCTGGCTCATCTTGCTGTCGCCGAGCTCCCGCTCGACGAAGGTGATCGGCACCTCGACGACGTGATAGCCCGACTTGATCGCCCGGCGGGCCAGGTCGACCTGGAAGCAGTAGCCCTGCGAGGCGACCTCGCTGAGGCCGATGCCTTCGAGGGTCTCGCGGCGGAAGGCGCGGTAGCCGCCCGTGACGTCGCGGATCGGCACGTCGAGCATCACCCGGGAGTACGTACTGCCGCCGCGCGAGATGAGCTGGCGGTACTTGGGCCAGTTCACGATCCGGCCGCCCGGCACCCAGCGCGAGCCGAGGACCAGATCGGCGCCCTTGAGCGCGGTGAGCAGCCGGGGCAGCTCCTCGGGCTGGTGGGAGCCGTCGGCGTCCATCTCCACGAGCACGCCGTAGTCGTTGTCCAGGCCCCACTGGAAGCCCGCGAGATAGGCCGCGCCGAGGCCTTCCTTGCCCTTGCGGTGCAGTACGTGGACGTGGTCGTCCTCGACCGCGAGCTCATCGGCGATCTTGCCGGTGCCGTCGGGGCTGTTGTCGTCGGCGACGAGGATGTGCGCCTCGGGCACGGAGACCCGGACGCGGCCGACGATGGACTGGATGTTCTCCGCCTCGTTGTAGGTCGGAATGATCACCAAGGCCATGCCGAGCGGGCCGAACTGCCTCCCCTGATCTCCGGTACCGGAGACCCCACCGCCGTCGTTCACTACTGCCCCTTCGTTCGTACGCAGAGGACCACCATAGTGGCCGCGTCCCGCGAGGCCACGACGGCACGTGCGGTTGAGGGGAGTACTACGGGTCGGGGCCCGGCGCCCTTCGGGCCGACCTGGGGCCCGCTGGCTGCGGGTCGACCGAAAGCCGTTGTCTACTGAGCGTCCGGGCCCGACCCGGGTCACACCTGCCGGCCCGGTGGAACGTTCCCTCGCATCCGCGGCGCGGGCGCTGGACCTGGCTCCCAGTGGTGGTGCGCCGGTGCGGCACACCACCCATGGCCCAGCGGCGTTCGACGTTTGCGTGGAGATTCTCCGGTCGGACGTCCTTTGGTGGACCCGGCCGAACCTACCGGCCTACGGCGGCGTTCTGTCAATAGCCGTTTGACCTGGGGCGATTCCAAAAACAGCCAGGTCAGTGCCGAGGATACCCAGGTCGTGCGACGCGAGAACGGACCGCGATCGGCGGTACGCACCGCCGGGACATCACTCTTCCGGCCCTACGAAGACCGGTTTTCCGAAGACGACCGTGCGCAGACAGACGGGGAGTTCGAGGCCGGGGGTCAGGTCGGGCAGACCGGGGGTTCCGGACCGCGGGTCGGTCGACCAGCGCGAGACACGGTCGTCCGGCGCCTGGACCACGAGTTCCGGGGTACGCCAGACGGCGTAGTCGGCGGGAGCCCCCGGTACCAGGACGCCCGCGTCGTCCCGCCCGACGGCCCGCCAGCCGCCCCGGGTGTGGGCGGTGAACGCGGCCCGCACCGACACACGGTGCTCGAGGGTCTGGTGGAACGCGGCGGCGCGCACGGTGCCCCAGGGGTCGAGCGGCGTGACCGGGCTGTCGGATCCGAAGGCGAGCGGGACGCCGGTGCGCAGGAGGGCCGCGTACGGGTTGAGGGTGCGGGCCCGCTCGGCGCCGAGGCGCTGGACGTACATGCCGTCCTCGCCGCCCCACAGGGCGTCGAAGGCGGGCTGCACGGAGGCGGTGAGGCCCAGTTCGGCGAAGGCGGCGATCGTCTCCGGGGTGAGCATCTCGGCGTGCTCCACGCGGTGCCTTGCGGCCCGTACGCGGGCCAGGCCGACCTTCTCGGCGGCCGCGCGGACGCCCTCGACGACCGAGGTCACCGCGGCGTCGCCGATGGCGTGGAAGCCCGCCTGGACCCCTGCCTCGGTGCAGGCGACGACGTGCGCGGTGACGGCGGCGGCGTCCAGGTAGGCGGTGCCGGTGTGGCCGGAGTCGGCATACGGCTCGTGCAGACAGGCGGTGTGCGAGCCGAGGGCGCCGTCGACGAAGAGGTCACCCGCCGCTCCTACGGCCCCCAGTTCCTTTGCACGGGCGACGCCTTCCGCACCCTGCTGCGCCCAGTAGCCGACGACACGAGGACCGGCCTCTTCGGCGGCGAGGCGAAGAAGCCCCGTCAGGTCGTCCTCGCTGGAGATCTCAGGACCCGCGCACTCGTGCACGGAGCCGATACCGAGGGACGCGGCGTGCTTCAGCGCCGCGCGCTGGGCCTCGACGCGCTGCTGCGGGGTGACGGCGCCGAGGGCGGTGGCGCGCACCGCGTGGTGGGCGTCGGCGGTCAGCGGCGCGTCCGCGTGGAAGCCGGTGCGCCCGGTGACGCCGGGGACGAGGTCGAGCAGCGCGGTGGTGACGACGGCCGAGTGGACGTCGATGCGGGAGAGGTAGAGGGGACGGCCGCCGGTCGCCTCGTCCAGCTCCGCGCGCGTGGGCGGGCGACCGCCGGTCCAGCGGGCGGCGTCCCAGCCGTGGCCCAGGAGCACACGGTCGTGCGGCCTGGCGACGGCGTGCACGCGTACGAGAGCGAGTGCGTCGTCGAGGGAGCGGGCACCCGTCAGGTCAAGGCCCGTCAGGGCGAGTCCGGTCCCCGTGGTGTGCACATGCGCATCGGTGAACGCCGGGGTGACGAGTGCTCCTTCGAGGTCGACGACCTCGTCCACGCCGTCGGCGAACGCGTCGGCCGCGCCCTCGGATCCCACCCAGGCGACGTGCCCGCGTTCGACGACCATGGCCGTGGCGAACGGATCGGCGGGGCTGTGGACGTCTCCGCCGCGCAGCAGCACGGTGCGGTGGCCCTCAGGGCCGTTCTGGGGGGTGGTGCTCAGGCTCATGGGACCAGTATTGGCCCCTTCTTGTGCAGGCCCCGCGCAGGGGTCACCCACGGGCGGCTCAGACCTGCGGGGGCCTGGCCTCGTAGGGAGTGGAGAGCACGACCGTCGTCCGGGTGGAGACGCCGGCGAGTGCGCGCAGGCGGCTCAGCAGGTGTTCGAGGTCGAGCGGGGTCGCGACGCGCACCTTGAGGATGTAGTTCTCCTCGCCCGCCACGCTGTGGCACGCCTCGATCTCCGGGACGCCCGCGAGGCGTTCGGCGATGTCGTCGGGCGCGCTGGGGTCGAACGGCTTCACCGAGATGAACGCCGTGAGCGGCAGGCCGACGGCCTCCGGGTCCACGACCGCGGCATAGCCGCGCACGACACCGCGCTGCTCCAGGCGGCGCACACGCTGGTGCACGGCCGATGTGGACAGGCCCGTGGCCTTGCCCAGGTCGGTGTAGCTCATCCGCCCGTCCTTGACGAGCAGCTGCACGATCTGTCGGTCCAGCTCCTCCATGCGCTGAACCTACAGGGCTCTTGATCCCTCCGGATACCTGTCGGCGCGACGGCGGCACCTTCTCCGGGCATGTGACGAACGCCACATACCTGTGACCGTGTCCAAAGGGATGCCACGATTACCTCTACGACGGGACGGGAAGTGCTTGCTGTGGTCGAGGCCGCAGCGCCTTCTCGGCCCACCCAAGGGGGAGAATCCCATGCAGAACTTGAAGCGCCCCGGTCGCTCTGCCCGCAGTAAGCAGCAGCGCTCCGATGAATCCGCGTCGGCACTCGTATCGGAGGGCGTCGAATCGGGTGAATCCGAGTTCGACGCGTACGACACCTTCGAGATGTACCGGGTGACGTGCCCGGACTGCGCGCAGCCGATCGCGCTCCTCGCCGACGAGGACGTCCTGCCCGAGCACGCGCTGTGCGTCACCCGGTGGAACCCGTTCGGCCTCACGGTGTGTGCGGGCACGGGCCGCGCCGCGGCCGACGCGGAGCCCGCGGACGAGACGATGGAGGTTCAGGAGCAGGAGATGGGGCTCCTGTTGACGCTCCCTCAGGGACTCGACTGGCGCACACAGCCCTTCTCGCACGTCGGCGGCCAGGGCTCGCGCCCCCGTCGCGTGCCCGAGCAGGACCACCGCTCCGCGGCCTGACGCCTACCAGTAGCTGCCCTGCACCATGGCCGCCAGGCTGGCGTGGTGCAGGATCAGCGTGTCCGGCTCCTCGGGGATCTCGGCCTCGCCGAAGTGCACCTGGCGGTAGGCGACGCGCAGCATGACGACGGCGTGCCGCAGCGCCGCGTACAGCGTGTGGAAGTCCATGGACCGCGGTGTGTGGCCCGTGAGCCGGGCGTAGCGCTCCTCGATGACGTCGCGGCGCAGGAAGCCCGGCAGGCCCTCCTGCCCGAAGCTCACCGTCAGGTCCTGGAAGAAGCGGTGCAGATAGACCATCCAGCCGAGGTCGACCTCGCGGGGTGCGAGCGCCGCCATCTCCCAGTCCAGTACGGCCGCGGGGTCGAAACCGTCGTAGATGACGTTTCCGATGCGTGCGTCGCCCCAGTTGAGGACGGTCTCGCCCTCGTCGTCCGGCCACCACTCCTCCAGGCGCGCGAAGGCGCTCTCGATGAGGGGTGAGCGGGGCAGGCCTTCGACCACCCATTCGTAGTAGGCGCGTTGGGCGGTGACGTGGCGGCGCAGTGGGCTGCCTTCACCGGGCAGGGCCAGGAACTCGGCCTCCGCGACGGGCACTTGGTCGTGGAGGTGTGCGATCAGGCGGATCGAGGCCTCTTCGAGGTGCGCCCGTTCGGCGTCGGTGGCGCAGTGGAGCCAATTCCCCTCGTACGTATAGGGCATGACGTCCGGCGGTACGCGCCCCTCGACCCGCTCCATGACGAAGAAGGGCGCGCCGAGCGGCCCCGGGTCCTCCTCGAGCCACAGCACACGCGGCACCGGCAGATCGGTGCGCTCGGCGACGAGCCGCATCGTGCGGTGTTGGCGCGGCAGGTCGTAGACCGGGAAGATCGTGTACGCGGCCGGGTCGGCGGCGACGCGCAACGCGCAGGCCCTCAGGGGTGGTTGTGGGTGCTCGATGTCGAACAGGAGGGTCTCGCTCGACATGCCGTTGGACTCCGGGACCCGTACGCCGGTGGCCTTGGCGCCGGGCAGCCGGGTGGCGAGCCAGGCCGTGAGTCTGCGGGCGAGTTCCTCCGGGTCGCGGGTGGTGGTGCGGGGGCGGGGTGCTGTCGCCATCGCCGGGCTCCTCTCAGGTGTGGATCTCAGGGGGCCACGGAGTCGAAGCCGGTGAAGCCGCTCGGGTCGTGGCGGCCGAAGCTGCCGTGCTCGAAAATGCCGTATCCCGTACGCCCGTCGAGGGTGAAGCGGGCGGCATGGTCGATGACTCCGAACGCCGCCCTCGGGTGCGCCGCCGGATCGGACAGGTCGTAGTCGCGGCGGTCGGTCCAGCCACGCCCCTGCCAGGTGCCGTGCTGCCAGTCGTCGGCCGGCGGATAGCCCGCGCCCACGGCGAGCGGCAGCGAGGCGAGGACCTCGACGCCGAGCTCCACGGGCTTGCGGTCGTCGGGGTCGGTCAGGTGGATGACGGCGCGCTCGGGGTGGCGGGTGCCGGAGCGGTAGGTGATGTCGGTCTGGGGCCAGCCGAGTTGACGGTCACGCACTCCCGGCCTGACGAGCGTCGCCTCGTTGAGCGAGCGGTAGCCGCCCGCGTCTTCCTGGGCGATGACCATCAGAAAGCGGTCGTCGAAGCGCACCGGGCTCCAGATCCAGTGGAAGCCCTCGGTACCGAACTCCTCCTCCAGGCGCCCGCGTTCCTCCCCGGGGATCGGCCGCACGCCCCAACTGCGGTCACGGGTCGCGGTCCACTCCCCCGCCGTCACCGGTATGTCCTGGCCTCCGACGCGGATCACACCGGAGCAGCCGCCCGCCTGGACGAAGCGACGCCCTTCGAGGGAGAGCCGGTCGCCGCGCCGCTGGATGTGGTGCGGCTCCCAGAGGGCGGGGAAGTCCGCGGTCCACGTGATGTCGTACGAGAGGGACTCGGGGTCGTCGGGATCGGCGGCGCACCTCAGGCGCAGCCGCCGCAGTGGTTCCTCGACGGTGATGGTCAGCGGGCCCACCGAGAGGTTCATCCGGTCGTCGCCGAGCGCGTCCGACGCGCGCACGGCGTGGAGCGTGTCTCCTCTGCGCAGGGTGGCGTAGGCGTCGATCACACCCACGTTCGGGTAGACGCCGAGTCCGAGGATAAGGAGGGAGCGCCCCTCGTGGTCGAAGAGGTGGAAGATGCAGCGGTCGTAGGCGTTGCGGTCGCCCGTCGCGACCTGCTTCATGGACAGCGGCACCTGATGGATCGGGTACTCGTCGAGCGGGACGGGACGGTCGTCTGCCACGGTCAGCCTCCCTGGGCGCACGGCAGTTCGCGGATGCGGGGCGAATTCCGTTGCCCCGGCAAGGAGTTGACGGTACGTCAGACCGTGTGACGGAGCCAGAGACGTGTCGGTCCGCGTTCACGGAGCGGTGGTTCCGTGCGGATCGCACGGATGGGGGGATGTTGCGGGAGGCGGTCTCGGCCGCCACAAGGGCATGCCGCGAACTGACGCTCGAATCCGGCGGCCGGTGACCTGTCCCCCGCGGGGCGCGTTGGCCGCATATGACCACCCCCACGCCGATGCCCATGGCGCACCCGCCGACCGGCCGACGCAGGCGCAGCCTCCTAACGGCTCCCCCGGCTCCCCCGGCCGCCGCAGAATCGGTTCCCCAGGACCCTCAACCGCCGCAGCATCCCCATCCACCGCAACACCATCAACCGCCCCAGCAGCACTATCAGTCACCCCAACAGCACCCCCAGCCCCAGCCTCCGCACCCCCAGGACCCGCCGATCTACCGCGCCCTCATCCGCAACTGGGCCGAGCGCGGCAAGACCCTGCCTGGCCGCCACGACCCGGAGTGGGCGCGGCTCGCGGCGCCCCCGGTCAGGCTCGGTCAGTTCAACGCGTTTCGGGACCCGCGAGGTGACGGGCGATGACCATCCGCTGGATCTGATTGGTGCCCTCGACGATCTGCAGCACCTTGGCCTCGCGCATCAGGCGCTCCACCGGGAAGTCCGCGGTGTAGCCATAGCCGCCGAGCACCTGCACGGCGTCCGTCGTGACCTTCATCGCGGCGTCCGTGCAAAGGAGTTTCGCCATGGCCGCCTGCTTGGAGAACGGCCTGCCCGCGTCGCGCAACCGCGCCGCGGAAAGATAGAGCGCCCGCCCCGCCTCGATCTGCGTCGCCATGTCCGCGAGCATGAACCGAAGGCCCTGGAAGTCCGCGATCGGCCGCCCGAACTGCCGCCGCTCGGTGGCGTATCGAAGCGCCTCGTCGAGCGCCGCCTGGGCCACTCCGACAGCACAGGCCGCGATGCCGAGCCGCCCCGAGTCGAGCGCGGAGAGCGCGATCGCGAAGCCCTGCCCCTCCTCGCCGATGCGGCGGGCGTCGGACACCCGCACCCCGTCGAAGTGGATCTGGGCGGTGGGTGAGCCCTTCATGCCCATCTTCTTCTCCGGCTGCGCCGCGTTCAGGCCCTCGGCGTCGCCCGGCACCAGGAACGCGGAGATGCCGCGGGCGCCTTCGCCGCCGGTGCGGGCAAGGACGGTGTAGAAGTCGGCGACTCCGCCGTGCGTGATCCAGGCCTTCGTCCCGCTGATCACCCAGTCGTCGCCGTCGCGCACGGCTTTCGTCCGCAGCGACGCGGCGTCCGATCCTGAGGCGGGCTCGGAGAGGCAGTACGCCCCGAGCAGTCCGCCGCCGAGCATCGCGGGCAGGTGCTCGGCCTGCTGCTCCTTGGTGCCGTAGCCCGCGAGCGCGTGGCAGGACAGGGAGTGGACGCTGACGCCGAGGCCGACGGTGAGCCGGGCTGCGGCGAGCTCTTCAAGAACCTGGAGATAGACCTCGTACGGCTGGTCGCCGCCGCCGAACTCGCTCGCGTACGGAAGTCCGAGCAGTCCGGAATCGGAGAGGAGGGTGAAGACCTCGCGCGGGAAGTGCCCGGCGTCCTCCTCCTCGGCCGCGCGGGGAGCTATCTCCCGCTGGACGAGATCACGGACGAGCGAGAACAGATCCCGGGCCTCGTCTGTGGGCAGCTGACGGTCCACCGACTGCTGCAAGGTTCGCTCAGGCATGGCGATCGCATCCTCCCTTTCGGCACTGCGGCGGACCCGCGGGGTAGTGCGGGCGCCACCGTGTCTCACGGCCCGGCCAGTGGTGCACTTCCGGGTCGCGGAAGGTGCTGTGACCAGCGGCTCTGGCGCGTTGAGTATGCCCGATCGGGGGCTGCCAGTCACTAGTTAACGACCGCTTACTCAAAAGATAGCCGACGTTCGCAAGAGGGGCGCGGAATTGGTCCGAACCATTGACCCCACTGGTCTAGTCCTCCTAGAGTCCAGCCGAGCGCTTTTCCGCGTTCATGCCAATTCAACGTTCACTGACGTCAGCTGGCACCCGCAGGTCAACAGCACCATGTCCCCCCATGCGCCCTCTCCCCCCACGAGGAGAAACGATGCTCAGACCGCACCTTCCCCGCGCCCCCTTCCGGGCGCTCATCGCCACCGCGTGTTGTGCCGTGCTCGGCGGGGGTCTCCTCGCCGGAGCGGGCACCGCTACGGCGGGTCCCGACAACGGGTCCGTCAACGGGACCGCCAAGGCCGCGAGTTCGCAGGCCGCGGCCGGTTCCAAGGCCGCAGTCGGCTCCAAGGCCGCAGCCGGTTCCAAGGTCGTCGGGTACTTCACCGAATGGGGTGTCTACGACCGGAATTACCACGTCAAGAACATCGAGACGTCCGGCTCCGCCGACAAGTTGACGCACATCAACTACGCCTTCGGCAACGTCCAGGGCGGCAAGTGCACGACGGGCGACGCCTACGCGGCGACCGACAAGGCGTACACCGCCGACCAGTCCGTGGACGGCGTCGCCGACACCTGGGACCAGGACCTGCGCGGCAACTTCAACCAGCTGCGCAAGCTCAAGAAGCTCCACCCGAACCTCAAGGTCCTGTGGTCCTTCGGCGGCTGGACCTGGTCCGGCGGCTTCACCGAGGCCGCCAAGAACCCGGCGGCGTTCGCCCAGTCCTGCTACGACCTGGTCGAGAACTCCAAGTGGGCCGATGTCTTCGACGGCATCGACATCGACTGGGAGTACCCCAACGCCTGCGGTCTGACCTGTGACACCAGCGGGCGCGCGGCGTACAAGGACCTGATGTCCGCGGTGCGTTCGAAGTTCGGCGGCGACAACCTCGTCACCGCGGCCATCCCGGCCGACGCTGAGGAAGGCGGCAAGATCGACGCCGCCGACTACGCGGGCGCCGCCCAGTACGTCGACTGGTACAACCCGATGACGTACGACTACTTCGGCGCATGGGACGCGAAGGGCCCGACCGCCCCGCACTCGCCGCTGAAGGCGTACGAGGGCGCGCCCAAGGCGACGTGGAACACCGACTCCACGATCAAGAAACTCCAGGGTCTCGGCGTACCGTCCGACAAGCTGCTGCTCGGCATCGGCTTCTACGGCCGTGGCTGGACGGGCGTCACGCAGAAGGAGCCGGGCGGCACCGCCACCGGGGCCGCCGCGGGCAAGTACGAGGCGGGCATCGACGACTACAAGGAACTCAAAGCCAAGTGCCCGGCCAACGGCACGGTCGGCGGGACCGCGTACGCGCACTGCGGGAACGACTGGTGGAGCTATGACACCCCGGCGACCATCGCGGGGAAGATGGACTACAAGAACCAGGCCGGCCTGGGCGGCACCTTCTTCTGGGAGCTCAGCGGCGACACGGCGAACGGCGAGCTGATCAAGGCCATCAACTGACCGGTCGCACGGAGTGGTCGGGGCGGGGGCCGTACGGCTCCCGCCCCTCTCTCATGGCCGCGGCGGGGCAGGAAACGACGGCTCGAACTCCTCGATGACGCGCAGGGTGTCGCCCAGGGTCCGCACGAGCAGGTCGCAGACCGTCTCGCGCGAAAGGCCCCGCACGCCGATCCAGTCGAGCGTGACGCCCTCGACGCTGCACAGCCAGCCGAGCAGCGCTGTGCGTGCGAGTTCCGGGATGTCGCGGCGGCCGTACGCCCCGTCGGCGATGGCCCCGATCAGGGCAGCTCGCACACCGTCGCGGATGGCCTGCACCTCGGCGTCGAAGCCGACGCCCCCGCTGATGATGGTGCGGTACGCCGCCTGATGGTGTTCGGCGTAGCGCAGATAGCCGTCGATGGTGCTGTGCACCCGCTCCACGGGCGGCAGGTCGTCGTGGCGCCCGGCGCGCGCGACCAGTTCCGCGACCGAGTCCTCGATGATCGCGAGGTAGTAGCCGCGCTTGGACTTGAAGTAGTAGTAGATCAACCCCTTGGCGACGCACGCCTGTTTGGCGATGTCGTCCATCGAGAGTGCGTCGTACGACGTGTCGGCGAACAACTTCCGCCCGATGGTGATGAGTTCGGCGCGGCGCGCCACGGAGCGATCGGTGCCGCGCGCCTGCGGGCGGGCGTCCACGGGACGGTCGGCGCCGCGCTGTTGACTATTATTCAATTTCGGCCCTAGTCTCCAACTGCCTCGGGTATCCGCAGTATGGCAGAAGCACGCCACCTGCCGGTTCTGCGTCCTTGGGCGCTCTCTCACGCACTCCCCCTACGCACGTGGACCGACGTACGGGAGGAAGACTCATGAGCGCAGCGCGCACCCCTTTGCGCGAGGGCCCTTCGCGCGAGGGCCCTTCGCGCGAGGGCAGAACCTCCTGGAAGAAGACGGCCGTCGTGGCCCTGCCGGCCGTCCTGGCCGTCGGCGTGATGGCCTCCGTGATGGCCGAGGGGGCGCTCGCCGCCTCCTTCGCCGTCTCCGGCACCAGCTTCCAGGTGTCATCCGGCAAGCTCACAAGCCAGGGCCTGTCCTCCTACGTACAGACCGACCGGGACATCGACGGCAAGGGGCACCCCGTGGCGCTCCTCGGAATCGGTGACGCGACCCTCTCCGACATCTGCCAGGCGGCCGAGGTCAAGACCCCGGTGGGCACGGTGGTGTTCAAGCTGACCGCGGGCGGCTCGGCGGGCGAGGTCACCGCGAGCAATCTCATCATCGACGGCGAGGACCTGAAGGGCGACGCCCGCTTCGGCACCGCCGAGATCGGCCGGGACGCCTCGACCCTCGACGAGGTGTCCGGAGTCAAGGGCGAGAAGGGGAAGTTCGGGCTCCAGGCCGGGGACATCACCGTCTCCGGGGTGAAGTCGCACGCCTGGTCGGCGACCGGCGGGAACTTCCGGCTCAAGGGCATGAAGCTCGACGTCAGCGTCGGCGGCAAGAAATGCTTCTGACCGGCGGCCGGAGAGCCGGAACCGGAGGCGGAGCCGGATTCGGCGCGTGGCGCGGAGACGGCGGCGGCTGGCTCGACCGGCGCCTGCCGCTGCCTGAAGCACGCCGGGTGCTGCGCAAGTGGCGGCGCACCCGGCCGTTCTGGGGCGGCCTGCTGCTCGTCCTGGGCGGCGCGGAGCTGCTCCTCGTGCCGCTGTCGCCGCTCACGGTCCTGGTCAGCCTGGGGCTCGGCGGGCTCGCGGCGATCGGCATCGGGCTCGCCCTGATCGCCGCCGGGATCTTCCTGTGGCTCCTGCCGCACGCCCATCACTACGTGAGCGTCAACGCCCTGATCCTGTCGGTGCTCTCGTTCGCGGCCACGAATCTGGGCGGGTTCCTGGTGGGCATGGTGCTCGGCATCGTGGGCAGCGCGATGGGCTTCGGCTGGACGCCGATGGCCGAGGACACGGGCGAGGACACCGACGAGGATCCTGAGCGGCCCAAGGTGCGGGACGGGCAGGGCGTACGCACGCTCGGAGTGCTGCTTCCGGTGGTCGTCATCGGAGCGACGCTGTGGGGCGGCACTCCGGCGCGGGCGGCGCCCGGCGACGCGATCGTGGCGGCGCGGACCCCGCCGACGATCACCACCACGCTCTTCTCGCCTCAGGGTTTCCTGCTTGCGGGTGTTCGCGAAATCCCCACCTCCGACGGGCCGTTGAAGGTCATGGTGCTGCGGATGAAGGCAGCGTCACTCACCGACTACCGGCTCACGACGCGCGACGGCAGCGATGAACTCGCCCTGGGCGCGGACACCTTGGACCTGAGCGGTTCCGTCACGCTCTACCTGACGAAGTTCAAGGGCTGCCTGGAGGGCCTGCTCTGCCTGACCTTCACCCCCGACGAACTGCCGGTGCCGCCCATCGTGCCGCCGTTCGTCTTCATGACCGACGTACAGGCCGAACAGGCCCTGGTCACATCGGACTCGATCGTGGCGGGCGGACTCACCCTGAAGGCATCGGCATGATCCAGATCCAGGCCGCCCTCTTCTGGGCGTACGCGATCGGCGCGACGTTCGCTCTCTCGGCGGGCCGGCAACTCCAGGTGTGGGAGCGGATCAACGCGGGCGAGGGGCCGCGGACGCGCAGCCGCGCCGCCAACCCCTATCTGGCGCTCACCACGCTGTTCGCGGCGGTCCTGATGGTGCCGACGGGGCTCTTCCTGCTCTGGCAGAACCCCGCGTGGGCGACGATGCACGTCGCGGACGGGCACGACGGGGTGTGGGCGGGGTTCGTGCTCTTCTACGCGGGCGGCATCCCCGTGGCCGCGATCCTCGGGTTCCTTGTGGCGCAGGGACTCGTCCTGGTCGGGGCGGGCTACTGGGCGTACCTCAGCTGCGTGGGCGGGTACTTCCTGCTCTTCGCGACCCTGATCCACGGCTGGGACGGCAGGGGGTACGAGCGGTTCCTCTCCCCGTCGGCACGGGACTTCGCCGGCTGGCGGCAGGACAGCGTGGTCAACCACGTACTGGACTTCCTGACGTCAGGGACGTTCCTCGCCCTGCTCCTCTTCGGCGCGGCCGTGATCGGCACGATGCTGTTCACGGAGATCGGCTGGCTGATGGAGGGCTGGTCGCTGCCCGGTGCGGACGAGGACCGCAAGGTGCACAGGTTCCTGGCGATCACCATCGCGGCGGCCGGGGTCTACGGCCTGCCGTTCCTCGGGGCGCTGGTCGCCAGTTTCCTCGTACGGCTCCTGGGCGGGTGGCTCGGCCTGCCGCTGTTCGCGGTCCTCGCGGGGCTCACGCTGCTGTCGCGGCGCTCGCCCGTGCGATGGCTCTACGGTCTGGTGGGCGTGCCGCAACGGCACTGGCGGGCGGACCTCGATCCGGGCCGCGACAGCCGTGAAAGTCCTGAGACCTGGGTCACAACAGACCGGTCTGCGTGACGAGCATCGCGAGGACGACGACGAGCGTCCAGCCGAGGACGTGCTCAAGGACCTTCGGGCCGTCTTCCTCGGGCCCGCCGGTGCGCGTGGTCGCGCGGGACTGTGCGGTGGCAGTGGCTGTGGCTGTGGCTGTGGCAGCGGTCATGGCATCACTCGATACGTATGCGTCACGCCTCTCGACGCGACGTCCGGCGGTGGACTCCCCCCACTGACCCATCCACCTTGCCATCGGATTCCGCGGTCGCGGGAGAGAGCTTGGTCACTTAACCACCGGATCCCGTACAACTCGGGCCGTGGGTTACGCGTCTCACTAGGCGGCGGGGCACACCCCCAGGCGCATCCCCGCCGACTCGTTCGCGCGACCTTCTGACCGAAAGGTTTCCGATGAGCAGCACCAACCGGACGCACCGCCGCAGAGCACGGATCGCCCTCGCGGCCGCCGTCACCGTGACCGCGGCCCTCACCGGCACGGTGTCGCAGGCGTCGTCCTCCGCACCCTCTGCATCCGGGACCGCGACACCCGGCGCACCCGGCCTGGGCGACCCGATGTTCCCGCTGGACGGGAACGGCGGGTACCGCGTCGACCACTACACCCTGGACTTCGACTGGCAGGCCCCGAAGACGCCGTTCGAGGCGACGGCGACGATCAAGGCCACCGCCACGCAGTCGCTCTCCCGCTTCAACCTGGACTTCGGGGGCAACACCCTGCACGGCGTGAAGATCAACGGGACGACCGCGCGTACGTCACGCGCAGGGGACGAGCTGACGATCACACCCAAGTCCCCTCTCCCGAAGGGCCGTACGTTCACGGCCAAGGTCACGTACACCGCCGACCCGACGCAGACGCGGCACCGCGACGACGCCATCGAGGACTACGGCTGGATCCCCACCGCCGACGGCACGGTGGTCTATCCCCAGCCGAACGGAGCGCGGCTGATCTTCCCGGCGAACGACCACCCGAGCCAGCGGGCGCCGATCACCTTCCGCATCACCACTCCGAAGGACCGGACCGCGGTCGCGAACGGCAAGCTGGTCGACCGTACGGAACGCCCCGGTGACCGGGTGCGCTGGACGTACGACTCCGAACAGCCCCTTTCCACGCAGCTGGTGCAGATGGCGGTCGGCAAGTTCAAGCTGGTCGACGGCAAGGGTCCGGGCGGTCTGCCGCTGCGGGACGTCGTCCCGGACGCGCTGGTCGAGCCGACGGCCGAGTACCGCAAGCTGACCCCGGACCATCTCACCTGGCTCCAGGAGAAGCTCGGCCCCTACCCCTTCAACCGCTACGGCCTCCTGGTCGGCGACACGGATCTGGGTGTCGCCCTGGAGACCCAGACGCTCTCGCTCATCCCCAAGGCCGATCTCCTGGGCACGAAGGTCGACGCCGAGCGGAACATGGTGCACGAGCTGACCCACCAGTGGTTCGGCGACAGCGTCGCCCTGAAGAGCTGGTCCGACCTCTGGGTGAGCGAGGGTCACGCCCGCTTCTACGAGCGGATGTACTCCGAGGAGCACGGCGGCGACAGCTTCGAGGCCGCCATGAAGACCGCCTACGCGGCCCACGACCAGTGGCGCCACGACTACGGCGCCCCCGCCGAGCCGACCGAGCCGAACCTCTTCAAGCGCATGCGCTACGACGGCTCGGCCTTGGTCCTGTACGCCCTGCGGGAGCAGGTGGGCGACGCGACATTCGAGAAGATCGAGCGGGCGTGGGTGACCGACTTCCGCGGAAAGACCGCGAGCACCCAGCAGTACATGGACCTGGCGTCAAAGATCTCCGGCCAGGACCTGGACGGCTTCCTGCGACCCTGGCTGTACGGCTCGAAGACACCGCCCATGCCGGGGCACCCGGACTGGGTGGTGAACCCGGTCCAGAGCTGAGGCCGGCCGCCCGCCATCCGGCGGCGGCGTTCGTGTGAAGTACGTACTCGGACGCCTGTGCGGCGGAATCCGCCGCTGCCGCGCGGGTACGGTGGTGCCTCGTCGAGCTGGGAGGTCTGATGACGGACGACGAGCAGGAGCGGAAACGCCCCGAGTTGCTGGGTACGGAGATGCGCGAGGCGACGCTGCCCGACGGCTCTCAGGCGGTGATCGTCGTGAAGGCCGGCACACCCCAGAGCGAGGTGGACGAGAAGGCGGCCCGACTCCGGCGGGGCACCCCCGAGGGCAAGTAGCCCCCCGCTGGTCGCAAAAGCACGCGGACGGCCCCTCCCCTCTTGAGGGAGGGGCCGTCCGCACTGCTGTCAGCGAATCCCGCTGCCCCGCGCTCGCGGTGCAGGAGCGGATCGTCGCGTTCGCCGCTGGGTACGGGGAGTCACGGCTCGCCGTCGAGACCGAGCTGAAGAAGCGCGTGCGGCACCCGGAGCCTGAGGCGGCCTGACCTGTGGTGAGGGAAGGCGCCTCAGACGAGCGACGGATTCCGAGTCACGGTCGTGCCCGCACTGGCGGCCCGACACAGAACTCGAGGTGCTGGAGTGAGCAGCTACTTCACCTCACCGACCCAGTGCTGCCCGGCGTCATCGAGGAAATCGGGCCGCACCTCAAGGTCGACCTTCTTCAGATGTCCGCGGGGAACATCGAACGCGAACTCTGCCGCACCGGACGACCCAGGTGACACGCTGCCCGCGATACCGGCTCCAAGGCTGCCGTCGAAGACCTGCTCGCAGGTGTCGCCGTCACTGCCGGACTTCACGTACACGGTCATCAGGGCCCCCTGGAACGCTTCGTCCGTCCCGTTGTGCACCTTGATCCGCCACTTCACTGCCTGATGGCCGTTCTCGTGCCCGGCCGCGTAGGCGGAGGGCGTGAACTTCACCGGCTTCGAAACGGTGACGTCCAGGCCACTGTCCCACTTCTTCGTGTCTCCCCAGTCCACATCTGCGGAAGGCGCTGCTGCCACCACGCTGACGGTGCCACCCAGGAGGCACGCAGTCATCGCGGCAGCCAGGGAGAGGCGCGCCACCGCGGTTGTGCGGATGCCGTTCATAGATCCAGCATCCGCCTATCTCACGATGCGGTCGACTGGAGCAGGCATCACGCCGACGGCGTCGCATGCGATCACCGCAGCACGGGCGCACCCTGGAGACAGGGCGGAGGTGTGCCATGTCGTTCCATGAACAACACCCCTGGTCGGAGCCTCAGCGCACAAGCCAGATCCACGAGCACATCATCATCGGCTCCCTGATCACGATCGCAATGTTCATCCTCCTCGCGACGATCGAACTCCGGGCGGCGCTGCTGATAGCAGCACTCGCCGCCTTCACACTGATCGTCCTCGCTGTCGGCAACTGGGCGACTCGGCGGCGAGAGCGACGTCGACCGTAGCCCCGTTGTCTGTGCAGCTACGACAAGGGGGAGTGCCAGCAAGCACTAGAACTCTGCGCAGGCAGCTCAGGTTGCAGCCAGCGCTGCTGCCCCGGCAGGTAACCGGTGACAGGTGGATGGCGCGGGCGGTACCCGCATCTAGCGGCCCCGAGCGCGAGCGTGCTCCCCTCGGCGAATGACACCGGTCCTCACCAGCCTGGTCGCCGTCATTGGGACCCTCCTCGGCGCCACGCTCGGCTACGTCTTCCAAAGGCGCTCTGCAGCCAGGGCCGAACGCCAAGCTGCCGTCCTCGCCTACGCCAACGCGATCATCGACGTGATTCGCAGTCAGGAGGACTGGTGGTACCGCCGCAGCGAGGAACAAGAAGGCGCCGAGCATCGTGCCGCGCGTATTGAGGGGCATCGGCTACTCGGCGTTGCCAGGCAGGCCATAAACGGGCTCACGCTCCATATCCCGGTGGCCGCACTCCTCAACCAGGCGGACGCGACGTTTGTTGTGGCGAGCGACGTCAACTGCGCCATCGGCGAGGACGACCTTGAAGAGCGCTCTGAATTGGCCCGGCGATCCGTTCGTGCATTCATCACCCTGGCCGGCAAGCACATCAAGTAGCGCGGCACAGACGAAGGCCCCGGCCGGATTCCCCGGTCGGGGCTCTGTCGTGTATGGCTAGTTGTTGGCGGACTGCTCTTGCTCGAGTTGCGCGGCGAGCGCGTTGAACGCGGTCACGTACTGATTGGCGGCCTTCGGGTACGACGGGTCCGGCTTGACCGTGTACGTCTGCGCGGCACCGTTCCCGAACGTGACGTTGATGACCGCCGCCCCCTTGTTCTTGCGGCCAGTCGCCGCCGCGGAGACCCCGAACGTTGCCGCTCCAGCGACGAGGCGGGTGGCCGTCCAGCCCTTGTGTGCGCCAGCGTTGATGAACTCGGCGTTGCCGCCTCTTACGGGGCCGAGGGCTGTGACGCCCATCTTGGAAGACGGCCACAGCTTCATCATGGCGGCCATATTCATGGTGCCTTCAGCAGGGTGTGACTGCCGCCATGCCTTCAGCGCGTCCTTCTCTGCCTTCCGGCCAGCTGCTGCTTGTTCGCGCTCCAGCCGCTTCGCATCACGTTGCGCGGCCTTCTCTGCTGCCTTCTGCGGGTCACGGTTGAACATGGTCCCCCCTTGCCTGCGATCGGGGCGCCATCATGCGGCAGGCGGCCGGAACTCGGGGCGGTTGTGGTGATTTCGTGACGTAGTACGGTCAACGCGAAGGCCCCCTCCGCGCTGCATGCGCAGGGGGCGCGCTGGTGAGCTCACTGCAGGGCGACGGGCCACGGCCGGTGGCCCAGCCGGTGAGGGCGGCGCCGTTGACGCGGCGCATCTGCTGAGGGCACCCGGCCTTGGCGGCCTTAGACGCCATTTCAGTTGGCGGGATCTCGCGGCAGTCTGGGGTGATGGCTGCTGGGCTTGTCGAGCCCCGGGGCGCTCGTATGCGTGGGCAGGGGCTACTTGTGCACGATCCGTACATCCGTGATCTCAGCCGCGATCGCGTCCACCACTTCACGCTGGCCGCTGACGGCGCGGGCTCGGCTGGCCCAGTAGCGAGTGGTCTCGAGCGCGGGCAGCCGCAGTTGTCCGGCGTACTGCACGACGGTGCGGAACAGCAGCGGCCGTCCGTCCTCGAGTCGGTAACTCCCCAAGCCCGACCAGGACGTGAGCACGTAGAAGCCGACACTGATATCACTGCCTGAGGTGAGGGAGCTGAATGCCACCTGGCCATACCCGCGCTCCCACAACAGCGCAAGGCACTCGCGCTCGCTGACAGGCCGGCCCTCGGCGTCGTACAGCTGGCGCTGGTGGATCATCGCCATCCTGTGCTCCTGCCGAGGGAGCTGACGGCCGGCCCGGTGCGTTTGCGAGCTGGGCTACGGCCCCTTCCCGCTGCTCGCCTTCGCGAGTTCGCGGGAGATGGCGTGTTCGTCCTGTCCGCGCACGGCCTGCTCCAGACTGTGGTCGTCGCGCTGCGAGAACCGCTCGCCCTTGGCGAAGTCGTCCTCGCTCAGCACCTGGCCGCACCACTCCCCTCGCCCCGCCACATGGTCGTCGAACGGCACGGCCGCGCCCTCGCCGAGGACAATCCACTGGTCGGCGTCCCAGCGCAGGGCGAGGACGTAGGTGTGACCGGTCTCCAGCCGGGGCGCCTCCGGGGCGGTGCCCTTGATCCGCTTGCCGTTGCGGTACACCGACCAGCCCGGGGCGGTCATGTCGAACTCGGTGCCCAGCTCATGCCGAGGGGTGGCAGCGGACCACAGCACCTTCTCCTTCCGGAACGTCACCGCCCGGTCGACGGTGTACCGCACCGCCCCCTTGGCGACGTCCTGCCTGTTGCTCTCCCGCTCGGAGGCCGGCACCGCCACCACCACGTGGTCCGCGCCCGCTTTCCAGTCCGCCGCGGTCTGGGAGGGGTAGGGGTCGTCGGCCGCGCCGCAGCCCACCACAGTGCGCAGCCCCTCCCGGCCGATCAGCAGACCCGCGGTGATACCGACCGCGGCCAACACAGCCACAGCGGGGCTGCCAGACAACAGGGGACGGACCGTGAACCTCAACTCAAGACTCCCGTTCTCGAACAGCATCGGGCCATTCAGTGCCTACACATGCATTGATCACTTTCCTCGCCGGTTGGTTCCAAGCGAGCTGCCACGAGGGGCGACCTGCGCAGACGAGGCAGCGCGGGGAAGCAGGAGGCGGGCGCCTGACGGCAGCGATCGGGCCCGACAAGGGCCTTGGCGAACAGCCCGTGTGCGAATCGCAGCAGGGGACGCCCCTTCAGTTGGTGAGTCTGCGGTGGCATATGAGGGTCGAAGCGATGGCTGTGAAGGCGAGGAAGTGTTCCGGCTTGCGCTCGTAGCGGCGATGAAGACGTCGGCAGCCTGACAACCAGGACACGGTTCGCTCTACGACCCAGCGGTGTCGTCCCAGTCGTTGGGATGACTCGATGCCCTTACGGGCGAGGCGGTGCCGAATGCCGCGGGAGGCCGGCCGGCGCCGCAGGTGCCGGTAGTCGTAGCCCTTGTCTCCGTGCAGCTTCCCGGGCCGGCGGCGTCGGGGGCCGCGACGTGAGCGGATGGGCGGGATTCCGCGGACCAGCGGAATGAAGGCCTGGCTGTCGTGGAGGTTCGCGGCGGAGATGCCGATGGACAGAGGCGGCCCGCTGCGGTCAACGATGAGGTGGATTTTCGATCCGCTCTTGCCGCGGTCGGTCGGATTCGGTCCCGTCAGCAGCCCCCTTTGAGGGCCCGGACGCTGACGGAGTCGATCGCGCATCGCGACCAGTCCAGCACGCCCTGAGCCCCGAGTTCGTCCAGGACCAAGCGGTGGAGCTTGGCCCACACCCTGGCCTCGGTCCACACGGTGAACCGGCGAAAGGCCGTCACCCCCGACAGACCGAAGCCAGGCGGCAACTGATTCCAGGTGCACCCCGAGGTGGCCACGAAGATGATCGCGGCCAGCACCTCGCGGTCCCCTCGGCGACGATGCCCTCCACCTTGCGGCCGTTCCGGGGCCGGCGGGACCACGCGCTGAAACAACTCCCACAGATCATCCGGCGCCAACCGTTCGACAAGCCCAGCAGCCATCACCCCAGACTGCCGCGAGATCCCGCCAACTGAAATGGTGTCTTAGAGGTCGTTTTCCCCTTAAGCGCGGTGTTTTCGGTTTCTTGCTCTGCCTCTCGACGTGCGGCTTGTGAGGCAGAGCAAGTTCCAGTAGCCGTCACATTCGGTGGGGACTCAGTCATCATGTGGGGCACCACCGTCAACTCGAGAATCCCAACGGAGGCCGCGTGGCACCTCACCCTGTGAGCTGCGCATGGTCGCGCATGGAATCGTGGCTCCGCGACTGCGCGCCAGGCACCCACCACGCCTTGCCGCCACCTGCTACTCACAGAGAGATCGCTGCGGCAGAGCAGCGGCTTGGATTCAGCTTTCCTGAGCAGTTGGCGGATTCCCTGCTGTGCCATAACGGTAGCGATCCGATGCGCCTTCCACCTGTGTACGCGCTGCTGAGCGCAGAGGCGATCGTGAGGCACCAGCAGTTGCAGGTCGAACTCGAGCACGAGACAAGGGCGGAGTACCTCGCGCATGGCATACCGCTCGAAATCGACGGCCAGTACGCGCGATGGCACCCCGGGTGGATTCCGTTCGCGAGCGACGACGGCGGCGGCTACCTCGTCCTCGATACACAACTCGGCTCGCAGCAAGGGCGGGTGGGTACGTGCGATGAACTTGGCCTCAGCGCGTTCCCTCCTGGGCGCATGTGGTCTTCGCTCGCGGAACTGTTGGAAGCAGTCGTGGAAGCTCTGGAGGCCAACCAGCCCCTGAACGGACACATGCGGGTCCTCGAGGATGACGGTGGTCTGCGGTGGGACAGCACCACCTAAGATCCCTGTCGGGCAGCAGGTAGCCCGGCAGCTCCACGGACGTCTGGTGATATCGGGTCACGCCAGGAGATGGTGGCCTCGCCAGTCAGGCGGCGAGCCATGAGGTCGGTCATCGCGAGGTGGATCATGGCTTCGGATCGGGTCGTGAGCGTCTCGTAGTCGCGAGCCAGGCGGCGGTGCAGCATCAGCCAGCCGTAGGCCCGCTCGACCGCCCAGCGTTTCGGAATGGGGGTGAAGCCCCTGGCTCCGGGGGCACGCTGGAGGATTTCAAGGTCGACGCCGAGGGTGGCGGCGTGATCGATCACCGCTGGGTCGCAGGACGGACCGTGTCCTGACTGTCCGGCTGCCGCCGCCTTCACCGCCGCTACGAGCGAAAGCCGGAACGCTTCCTCGCCTTCACTGCCATCGCGCGACCCTCATATGTCACCGCAGACTCGCCAACTGAAATGACATCGAAGGGGCTCCCCTGATCGAACCCTGCCCCCGGCGAGACTGCGCGGGAGCGGGAGCCGCGCGAGCATGCGCTCATCCTCCTGGCACCGAGGGTGGCGGGATGCGCCGCAACGCCTGGGACAGCCGGATCTGGAAGCCGGCACTCTCGAAGTCCGGGGTGATTCCCCCGCCGGAGGTCTCGAAGCAGGCGATTGCCTCACGTCCTGGCGTCACTCGCACGGTGACGACTTACGCGGAGAGCCGGGAGAACGGCTTCCACGCGCTGCGGCACACCTTCGCGTCGGTGCAGTTGGATGCCCGTGAGCCGATCGTGGCAGTCTCGAGCTGGCTGGGCCACGAGAACGCTTCGATCACGTTGCGGATCTACGCGCACATGATGCCGGAGGCGGATGGCCGCGGGCGTTCTGCGATGCAGGCCTGGTTCGAGACGGATTCCTCAACGATCTCCCCAGGCGCTCCCCAGCGAAACCGAAGTGAAAGAAGTGAAGCCCCCTCCTGATCGTTCGGAGGGGGCTTCACTGTGTTGTCAGTGGATCCCCACAGCAGCAAGTGCATCGCGCTGACGTGCGGAGAGCTTCACCGGGAAGTACAGGTAGCAGACGCCCCCCGTCCCGGAGACGACCTTGCCCGTGGCGTTCTTGCGCTTCGTTCTGAGCCAGATGTTCTCCCACTCGCGCCGCTTGTAGACCCGGCGCACCGCCGTGTTGCTGGACGACGCCGGATCGTTGGCGATCACGTCTCCCTTCGACGTGAACCCGATCACCGTCATCAGATGGCCCGCCGTGCCGTAACCGGCGCCCGTCAGCTCCTCCTTGAGGAACGACTGGGACGTTATGGCCGGGATGCCCGCGGCGATGAGGGACTCCAGTTCGGTGAGCGAGGTGAGGCGGGTGACGACGCCCTGGAGGTCCTTGTACGTGGATGCGTAGGCCGCGTTGAAGGGCCAGTTGCCGCAGCCCTCGTACTGGTAGTCGAAGGTGTAGCGGGCCGCGTGGCACACCTGGGGGTCGGCGTAGGACGGGTCGACCCAGGCGAGGTCGGCCGGGGTCGGTTTGCGGCCCCAGGACTCGATGATCATCTGCGAGGAGGTGGGGCTGCACCAGGCCTCGCCGCCGTTGTCGTACTCCGGATACTGCCCGGCGTGGGTCTCCTGGGAGTAGCGCGGGACCTTCAGCTCCTTGGTGAGCTTCGGCTTGGACGCCGGGACGGTGAAGCGGTCGGGGACGGCGGACGCCATCGCGCCGAGCCGCCACACCGTGGGGGTCGCCGTGGCATCCGGCTTGCGGTACAGGGTCAGGCGCAGGCGGTACGAGGCCAGACGGAGGCCCGTAGTCGTGTCGTTGATGGAGAAGGTGTCCGTCCAGATGCTGGATTTTCCGTCGGTCTGGTCGTCGACCGACGTGCGGCGGATGTCCTTCTCCTTGTCGTCGCCCGAGGTCCAGCGGCCGAGGACGTACCAGGGAGTCTTCGCCTTGTCCGAGTACGTTCCCTGGAGCTCCACCTGGAGCCACGTGCCGGTGGGCGTGCGGGCGTTCCAGGAGGCGACCAACTCAGTCGCGGGGACCTCTGGGCGGTGCACGGGCGAGGTCCACTGGGCGTACTCCCAGGTGGCGGTCTTGCCGGTGTGCGGATCGGCGTAGTCGGTGCGGCCCGCCGCCTCGGCGATCTCCACGCCGGGGCGGGCGCCGGACACGGCGCGGGTGCCGTTCGCGGTACCTGCGCTCCAGTCGGCGTGCGAGGCCCAGAAGCGGTTGCTCACCGGCCGCTTCGCGCGCGCGGCGCCTTGGAGGCCGCTCGCCGCGAGCGCGGGGCTCACGGTGGCGGCCGCCGCGGCCACCGCGGCCACGGCCGCGGCGGCGGCGGCGGAGAGGACGGCTCTGCGGGACATGTCATCAGCTCGGTCCATGGCGGGACCCCCAGTCGACGTGGGTTCCGGACGGATCCGGAAGGGGCAGGTCAGATGCACGGCGGTAGGCCAACTATGGCTGCTCCACGCCGACTTCTGCCAGCGCTGTGACCACCACCGCGTCCGCCAATATTGGCCTCGACCACTGGCGTGAGCAGGGACGGCGCGCGGAATCGACAATTCCGCACCCGTACGCTGGATACGCCGCGCCCGTACGCTGGACGCGATGACCGCACACGCCACTCCCCTGCCCCGTGTCGCCGAGGACCTGCTGCGCCTGCCGCCCTCCTGCGGCCCCGTCCGCCTCGTCGCCGTGGACGGACACGCGGGCTCCGGCAAGTCGACGTTCGCCGACCGCCTCGCCGAGGCCCTGGGCGGTGCGCCCGTCCTGCGGCTCGACGACATCGCGAGCCACGACGAGCTGTTCGGCTGGACGGACCGGATGAGGCAGCAGGTCGTCCTGCCGCTCTCGCGCGGCGAAACGGCGCGCTATGAGACGTACGACTGGAACACGCGTCGCTTCGGGCCCGAGACCCGCACCCTGCCGCCCGCGCCCGTGGTCCTCGTCGAGGGCGTCGGCGCGGGCCGCCGCGCGTTGCGCCCGTTCCTGGCGCGGCTGCTGTGGATGGAGTTGTCCCGCGAAGAAGCCTGGGGACGGGGGCGCCAACGGGACGGGACGGTCCAGAGCGACTTCTGGGACGGGTGGGAACCCGCGGAGCGCCGGCACTTCGCGGAAGACCCTTCACGACCTTTTGCTCAGTCTTTGGTGCGACAGTGGCGCAAGGGATATGAGGTGTTCCAGGGTCCGAATGAGACGGATACACCACACCAGACCGTCACACAGAGTGAGGGACCAGAGGCAGTGTGCTGAACCTGCGGAAAGCGACTTCCGGAAGTTCTGACGAGTTTCCATGAGTGCCTCAACTCGGCTTGACCGAGGGCCCTTACAGGACTTACGTTCTCAATGTGCGGCTTTTCGAGGCCGCCCGCAGACTCGAAGCCCCCGGTTGTTCCCCCGTGATCGGGGGCTTCGTTCTGCCCTCCGGCCCCACATTCCGGGCGCTGTGAGCCCTCTTTCGCTCACCCTCGGTGACGACGAGGTTCCCCCTCACCTGCCCGATCCCGCCGTGCGGCACCCTACGGCCGAGCACTCCCCCGCAGGTACGATGCCTTTCGGTGCGACTTACGGACGGCTGCTCTGCGCACCGGTTCAACGTCCGTCCGCAGCACGGCGGTTCAGCGAAGTTGCCGACGGACACCGGTCCGGCGGTACACAAACGGGGGCACGGTTTGTGGGGGACGTGATGGACTTCGACGCGGTGGGCTCACCCGCCCCGGCCGACCTCGCCTGGCTGAGGGGCGTCGACGCCTACACGATGGGCGCCTATCCGCAGGCGGAGGAGGAGTTCCGGGCGGCGGTGCGGATGGATCCGGGCATGGCCGACGGCTGGCTCGGCCTGCACGCGCTGCGCATCGACACGACGACGGCGCTGCTCCGGATGTTCCAGCACCGGGACAGGTTCGGGGAACAGCGCACCCGGCACGGGCGCACGCTCAACTCCTGGTACTGGCTCGGCTGGTGGGTCCAGCCCGTCCTGGAGAGCACGCGCGATCTACTGCTCGCGCACGCCTCGCACTGGCTCGACGGACGCCACGTCCCCGAGCTCGACCGGGCGTTGGCCGGTCTGCCGCCGGTCGACGCGGATCCGCAGGTGCGCTTCCTGCACGCCTGCCGCTCCTACCTGGTCAAGGACTGGGAGCAGTTGGTCCGGCACACGGACTCGCTGATCGACGACGCGATGCTGGGCATCGAGGCCGGCCTCTTCGGCGGCATGGCCCGCGTACGCCTGGAGATGTACGGCCAGGCCGAGCCGCTCCTGTCCGCCGCGCTGATGCGGTGCCGCAGCGAACAGCCGCAGCGCAAGGAACTGCGCTACTGGCTGGCCCGCGCGCACGAGGGCACGGGCCGCTCGGCGGCGGCCCTGCCGCTCTACCGCGCGGTGCACCGCGTCGATCCCTCCTTCATGGACACCTCCGCGCGGCTCGCCGCGATCTCGGAGGGCGACGGGTACGACGAGGTCACCGACCTGGCGGCGATCGCCCTGACCGGCTTCGGGCAGGACGTGATGGAGGGGCCCGACGGGATCGATCCGCTCTTCGGTACCGAAGGACGCGATCTGAAGGTCACGGAGCCCGACCTGCCCGCGAGCGGCGGGCCCTCCGAGTCCGACTCCGTGCGCGAGAAGGCCGTGATCCCCGTCCAGCCGGGACCACAGCTGCCGCCGGGCCCCACCGATCCCGCACTCCTGGAGGCCGCACTGGCCGAACTGGAGGGGATGGTCGGCCTCGAACCGGTGAAGCGCCAGGTCAAGGCGCTCTCCGCACAGCTGAACATGGCTCGCCTGCGGGCCGCGCAAGGGCTGCCCGTACAACCGCCGAAACGACACTTCGTTTTCTCCGGCCCCTCTGGCACCGGCAAGACCACGGTGGCCCGCATCCTGGGAAGGGCGTTCTACGCTCTGGGCCTGCTCGGCGGCGACCATCTGGTGGAGGCGCAGCGCGCGGACCTGGTCGGCGAGTATCTGGGCCAGACCGCCGTGAAGGCCAATGAGCTGATCGACTCGGCGATCGGCGGCGTCCTCTTCGTGGACGAGGCGTACTCCCTCTCCAACACGGGCTACGGCAAGGGCGACGCGTACGGCGACGAGGCCCTCCAGGTCCTGCTCAAGCGCGCCGAGGACAACCGCGACCACCTGGTGGTGATCCTGGCGGGCTACCCCGAGGGCATGGACCGTCTCCTCGCCGCCAACCCCGGACTGTCGTCACGCTTCACGACTCGCGTGGACTTCCCCTCGTACCGCCCCCTGGAGCTCACCTCCATCGGCGAGGTCCTTGCCGACGAGAACGGCGACGTGTGGGACGAGGAGGCCCTCGACGAGCTGCGCTCCATCAGTGGGCACGTCGTCGACCAGGCGTGGATCGACGAGCTCGGCAACGGCCGCTTCCTGCGCACGCTCTACGAGAAGAGCTGCGCCTACCGCGACCTGCGGCTCACCGGCTATCCCGGCGATCCGAGCCGTGACGACTTGTCGACACTGCGACTCCCGGACCTGATGCAGGCGTACGGCGAGGTGCTCTCGGGGCGGGGGCCGCAGGACCCGCCGAGGGGCGTCTGAGGCGCCCACCCCGGCGAGGGTCGCTGAGGCCCCCACCCTGGCCGGTCACACCAGGGCGCCGTCCCTGGACGCCTCGGGCTTGCGGGGAGCCGAGATCCGGTGCGCCGGGTCGCGGACCTCGCCGACCAGGAGCTCCAGTACGTCCTCCAGGGCGACAAGGCCGAGCACCTTGCCCGACGCGTCGGCGACCTGCGCCAGATGCGTCGCGGCGCGGCGCATCACCGTCAGGGCGTCGTCCAGCGGGAGTTCGGCGCGCAGCGTCGTCATCGCGCGCCAGACCTGCTGCGGCACCGCGCGGTCCGTCTCTTCGAGGTCCAGTACGTCCTTCACGTGCAGGTAGCCCATGAAGGCGCCGTTCTCCGCGCGGACCGGGAACCGGGAGTAGCCGGTGCGCCCGGTGAGCTCGATGACCTGCTCAGGGGTGACCGACGCGCCCACGGTGACCAGGGACGCCCGGTCGAGCAGAACGTCCGTCACCGGGCGCGAGCCCAGCTCCAGGGCGTCCTCCAGGCGCTCCTGCTCCTCGGGTTCGAGCAGTCCCGCCTGGCCGGAGTCGCCGACGAGCCGGTTGAGCTGCTCGCTGGTGAAGACGGCCTCGACCTCGTCCTTGGGCTCGACCCCGAAGAGCTTCAGGACGAGCCGCGCGCACGCCCCGAGCGCCACCGTGACCGGACGGCAGAGGCGGGCGAAGGCGACGAGGCCGGGGCTGAACCAGAGCGCGGTCTTCTCCGGGGCGGCCATCGCGAGGTTCTTGGGGACCATCTCGCCGACGACGAGGTGGAGGAAGACCACCACGGCGAGCGCGATGGCGTACCCGAGCGGATGGATCGCCCCTTCGGGGATGTGCGCCGCCTCGAAGACGGGCTCCAGGAGATGCGCGACGGTGGGCTCGGCGACCGCGCCGAGCGTCAGCGAGCACATGGTGATGCCGAACTGGGCGGCCGCCATCATCTGCGGCAGGTGTTCGAGGCCGTAGAGGACCTGGCGGGCCCGCTTGGTGCCGAGGGGCTCGATCTGGCTGCGGCGCACGGAGACGAGCGCGAACTCGGCCCCCACGAAGAAGCCGTTGGCGAGGACGAGGAGGAGGGCGAACAGGAGTTGGAGCAGACTCATCGTGCGGCCTCCGCCACGCTCATGGCCTCTGCGGCATCTGTGGCTTGCGGGGCATCCGTGGCTTGCGGGGCCCGTACGAGCCGTACCCGCTCGGCGCGGTAGTGGTCCACCTGACGCACAGCGAGCCGCCAGCCCGGGAGTTCGGCCCGGTCGCCGGGGACGGGGATGCGGCCGAGCAGATCGGCGACGAGTCCGGCCACGGTCTCGTACGGCCCCTCGGGGACGTCGAGTCCTATCCGCTGGAGCGTGTCGACGCGGCAGCTGCCGTCGGCGTCCCAGGCGGGTCGGCCGTCCTCGGCCGGTGCCACGGCGATTTCGGGCAGATCGAGGAGGTCGTGCTCGTCGCGGACCTCGCCGACGAGCTCCTCGACGATGTCCTCCAGGGTGACCACGCCTGCCGTACCGCCGTACTCGTCGACGACGACGGCTATCGGCTGCTGGCTGCGCAGCTGCTCCAGGAGCTGCCGCACGGGCAGTGTCTCCGGGACCAGGAGCGGCGTCTGCGCGATGCGGCTCACGGGCGCTCTCAGGCGCTCGTGGGCGGGGACCGCGAGGGCGTCCTTGAGGTGCACCATGCCGACGATCTCGTCGATGCGCTCGCGGTAGACGGGGAAACGCGAGAGCCCGGTGGCGCGGGTCAGGTTCACCACGTCCTCGGCGGTCGCCGACGTCTGCAGCGCGCTGACCTTCACCCGCGGGGTCATGACGTGCTGCGCGGTCAGCTCGCCGAGGGAGAGCGTGCGGACGAACAGCTCCGCGGTGTCCTGTTCGAGGGTGCCCGCCTGCGCCGAGTGCCGGGCGAGTGAGACCAGTTCGCCGGGGGTGCGGGCCGAGGCCAGCTCCTCGGCGGGCTCGACGCCGAACAGCCGGACGAGCCGGTTGGCCGTGGTGTTCAGGAGGGAGATCACGGGCCTGAAGAGGCGCGAGAACACATGCTGCGGGCCCGCGACGAACCGCGCGACCTGGAGCGGCTTGGAGACCGCCCAGTTCTTCGGTACCAGCTCGCCGATCACCATCTGCACGGCGGACGCGAGAAGCATGCCGACGACTACGGAGACGCCCGGTACGGCGCCTTCCGGAAGGCCGGTCGCCGTGAAGGGGCCCGCGAGCAGCTGCGCGAGGGCCGGTTCGGCGAGCATGCCGACCACGAGTGAGGTGATGGTGATGCCGAGCTGGGTGCCGGAGAGCTGGAAGGACAGCTCCTTGAGGGCGCCGACGACCGTACGGGCCCGTCGGTCGCCGTCGGCGGCGGCCTTCTCGGCGTCCGGGCGCTCGACGGTGACGAGCCCGAACTCGGCGGCCACGAAGAAGCCGTTGGCGAGAATCAGCAGGAATGCCGCCCCGAGAAGCAGCAGGGAGGTGGTCATACCGCCGCCTCCCTGGTCTGACCTGTCCCGGTGTGTCGGGAGGGGGCGGCGCATGTACTACAGGACGAACCGTCCATCGCCGGAGGGAGTCACTCCTCGGGTAGCAGGAGCCTCTGTGGACCGGGCGGGCCCGACAGAGGCGGGGCGGCACACCATGCGTGCCCCGCCACCAGATTAATCAAGACCCGGCCATAAACGTCAGCCCTGCGGAGTGCGGGCCTCGGCGAGGGCACGCAGCGCACGGGCGTCGCTGATGGCCCGCTGCTTGGCGATGCCCGGCTGGATGCCCAGGACGGGGAGGCTGGTGCCGTCGCTGAGGTTGAGGAACACCCACGGGTCACCCGGGCGCAGGTTGACCTGGACGATCTCGGCCCAGTCGAGGCGCCTGCTGGTCGCGATGTTGACGACCGTCACGCCGGATTCCTCGGCGACGACCTTGGGCCTGCTCAGGAGCGCGAGCACACCGAAGAGCAGCGCCCCGGTGAAGATGAAGCTGACCCGCTCCCCCGTGCTGAGACCCGGGATGAGCAGGGCGATCACTGTGAGGACCACGAGGATCGCGGCGCCCGCGGTGAGCAGCACGGCCCGGGTCCGGCCGGGCCGGAAGGTGACGGGCAGGGCGGGGGTGTCGGTCTGGTCTGTCTGGTCTGTCATCGCCGGGTTCTCCTGCCGGGTCATCAGAGGCGGCAGGCGTGGATGGCCGTGGTCAGGATGGCCCGCGCCCCGATGGCGTACAGATCGTCCATGATCCGCTGGGCCTCCTTCGCCGGGACCATGGAGCGGACGGCGACCCAGCCCTCGTTGTGCAGGGGCGAGATGGTCGGCGACTCGAGGCCCGGGGTGAGGGCGACGGCCTGCTCCAGGTGTTCGGCGCGGCAGTCGTAGTCCATCATCACGTACGCCCGGGCGACCAGGACGCCCTGGAGGCGGCGCAGGAACTGCTGGACCTTGGGGTCGTCGGTCTCGGCGCCGGTGCGCCGGATGACGACCGCCTCGGACTTCATGATCGGCTCGCCGAACACTTCGAGGCCCGCGTTGCGCAGCGAGGTGCCGGTCTCCACGACGTCCGCGATGACCTGGGCGACGCCCAGCTCGATGGCGGTCTCGACGGCGCCGTCCAGGTGGACCACGGAGGCGTCGACGCCGCTGTCCGCGAGGTGTTTGGCGACGATGCCCTCGTACGAGGTGGCGACGGTCTTGCCCGCGAGGTCCGCGATGGTGCTCGCGGTGCCGGGCTTCCCGGCGAAGCGGAAGGTGGAGCGTGCGAAGCCGAGCGGCAGGATCGTCTCGGCGTTCGCGCCGGAGTCGATCAGGAGGTCCTGACCCGTGATGCCGATGTCGAGCTTGCCGGCCGAGACATAGATCGCGATGTCCTTGGGCCGGAGGTAGAAGAACTCGACTTCGTTGTCCGGGTCGACGAGGACGAGCTCCTTGGACTCCTTGCGCTGCTGGTATCCGGCCTCATGGAGCATCGCCGACGCAGGTCCGGACAGTGAACCCTTGTTCGGGACGGCGATGCGCAGCATGAGGACGGATTCCTTTGCGTTCAGGGGGAGTTGAGAAACTGGGAGCGTACGGCTCAGAGATGGGCGTACACGTCGTCGAGGGAGATGCCGCGGGCGACCATCATCACCTGCACGTGGTAGAGGAGCTGTGAGATCTCCTCGGCCGCGGCTTCCTTGCCCTCGTGCTCGGCGGCCATCCAGACTTCGGCGGCCTCCTCGACGACCTTCTTGCCGATGGCATGGACGCCCTTTTCCACCAGCTCGGCGGTGCGCGACGTGGCGGGGTCGCCGTTGGCGGCCTTGTGCTGGAGCTCGGTGAAGAGCTCCTCGAAAGTCTTCTTGGACATGATGTCGCTTACTTTACGCGGCTCCCCTGCCCCGCTCACCGCCAGGGTTCGGAGATCGTACGCAGCGTGGTCGCGGTGGCGACGGCGGCGGTGACCGCTTCGTGCCCCTTGTCCTCGTGCGAGCCCTCGATGCCCGCCCTGTCCAGGGCCTGCTCCTCGGTGTCGGTGGTGAGGACGCCGAATCCGATGGGCACCCCGGTGTCCACCGTGACCTGGGTCAGGCCCTGGGTGACGCCCTGGCACACGTACTCGAAGTGCGGGGTTCCACCGCGGATGACGACGCCGAGCGCGACGATCGCGTCGTAGCCGCGTCCCGCGAGGACCTTGGCGACGACCGGCAGCTCGAAGCTGCCGGGCACGCGCAGGACGGTCGGCTCGTCGATGCCGAGCTCGTGCAGGGCGCGCAGGGCGCCGTCGACGAGGCCGTCCATGACCTTCTCGTGCCACTGGGCGGCGATCACCGCGACCCGCAGGTCTCCGCAGTTCTTCACGCTCAGTACGGGTGCACCTTTGCCGCTCACGTGCTTCTCCTGGTTCTCGTTGCGTTCTCGTACGCGTTCTCGTATGCCAGTACTTACTGGTTGCCGCAGGCCGACACTTCGGGGGTGGTGTCGAGCCAGGGCAGGTCGTGCCCCATCCGGTCCCGCTTGGTGCGCAGGTAGCGGAGGTTGTGCTCGCCCGCCTGGACCGGCATCGGCTCGCGTCCGGTGACCTTCAGGCCGTGCCGGATCACCGCGTCGGTCTTGTCGGGGTTGTTCGTCATCAGGCGCACGCTGCGGACGCCGAGGTCGTCCAGGATCCGCGCACCCGCTCCGTAGTCCCGGGCGTCGGCGGGCAGGCCGAGTTCCAGGTTGGCGTCCAGGGTGTCGCTTCCGCGCTCCTGGAGCTCGTAGGCGCGCAGCTTGGAAAGGAGGCCGATACCGCGCCCCTCGTGGCCACGGAGGTAGACCACGATGCCGCGTCCCTCGTCGGTGATGCGCTGCATCGACGCCTCGAGCTGCGGGCCGCAGTCGCAGCGAAGGGAGTGGAAGACGTCGCCGGTCAGGCACTCGGAGTGGATGCGGACCAGGACGTCGGCGCCCTCGCCGATCTCGCCGTGGACCAGGGCGACGTGCTCGACGCCGTCGACGGTGGAGCGGTAGCCGTACGCCGTGAAGTCACCGAATGCGGTGGGCAGGCGGACCTCGGCCTCGCGGCGGACCGTCGGCTCGGAGCCGCTGCGGTAGGCGATCAGGTCCTCGATGGAGATGATCGTCAGGCCGTGCTTGCGGGCGAACGGGATCAGCTCCGGCAGACGGAGCATCGTGCCGTCCTCGCCCGCGATCTCGACGATGGCCCCGGCGGGCCGCAGGCCCGCGAGCCGGGCCAGGTCGACCGCGGCCTCGGTGTGGCCGTTGCGCACCAGGACGCCGCCGGACTTGGCGCGCAGCGGGAAGATGTGGCCGGGGCGCACGAAGTCGGTGGGCTGATACGTGCCCGACGCGAGCATCTGGAGCGTGGTGGCGCGGTCCGCGGCCGAGATGCCGGTGGTGACGCCGTGCGCGCCGCTCGCGTCGACGGAGACCGTGAAGGCCGTCCGCATCGACTCGGTGTTGTTCTCGACCATCTGCGGGAGCTGGAGGCGGTCGAGCTCGTCGCCCTCCATGGGTGCGCAGATCAGGCCGCGGCACTCGCTCATCATGAAGGCGATGATCTCGGGCGTCGCCTTCTCTGCCGCGATGACGAGGTCGCCCTCGTTCTCGCGGTCCTCGTCGTCGACGACCACGACGGGCCGCCCGGCGGCGATGTCGCGGATGGCCGCCTCCACGGGGTCGAGGGCGAGGTCAGAGGCGTCTTCTTCGTGACCCGTGCTGTACCAAACCGGTGCCGCGCTCATGCCGGGGTTCCTTCCATGACGGGCTGCGAGGCCTGCGAGGACACAGAGCGCGACCGCAGCCACCAGTCGCGCATGCCCCACAGGACGAGCGCGAGGTAGATGACGTACACGAGGCCGGAGAAGGCCAGACCACTGCTGAACGCGAGCGGCACCCCGACCACGTCGACGAGGAGCCAGGCGAACCAGAACTCGACGAGACCGCGGGCCTGGGCGACCATCGCGGCGAGCGTGCCGACGAAGATGTAGGCGTCGGGCCAGGGGTTCCAGGACAGGTCGGGAACGGCGGCGAACAGGGCGCCGACCGCGAGCGTGCCGACGGCCGTGCCGCCGAGCAGCACCCCGCGCTCCTTCCAGGTCGCGAACCGGACGGCGATGGAGCCGTCCTGCGCCTGCTGCTTGCCGTTGGTCCACAGGCGCCAGCCCCACAGGGCCACGCCGATGACGAGCAGCTGCTTGCCGACACCGCCGGAGAGGTGGGCGGAGGCGTAGGCGCCGACGAGGATGACTCCGGAGAGGAACTGGGCGGGCCAGGTCCATATGGAGCGCCGCCAGCCGAGGGCGAGGGCGATCAGGCCGACGGTGTTGCCCACCATGTCGGACCAGATCACGTGCTGCCCGAAGGCCGTGAAGGCTTCGGAGTTGAGCCAGTTCACTTCGTGGCCTCCTGAGCGGGAGCGGCGGTCGGAACAGCGGTGGCGCGGTCGCCGAGCATCCGCTCGACGTACTTCGCGATGATGTCCACCTCGAGGTTGACCGGGTCGCCCGGCTGCTTGATGCCGAGCGTGGTCAGGGCGAGGGTGGTGGGGATGAGGCTGATGGTGAAGTAGTCGTCTCCGGCGTCGACCACCGTCAGGCTGACGCCGTCGACGGTGATGGAGCCCTTCTCCACCACGTAGCGGGAGAGGTCCGCGGGGAGCGAGATCTTGACGATCTCCCAGTTCTCGGAGGGCTTGCGGTCGACGATCTCGCCCGTGCCGTCCACGTGCCCCTGCACGATGTGTCCGCCGAGCCTGTCGCCCACGGCGGTGGGCCGCTCCAGGTTGACCCGCGATCCCGCCGCGAGCGCGCCGAGGCTCGATCGGTTCAGGGTCTCGGCCATCACATCGGCGGTGAACTCCGCGCCCTCGTGCTCCACGACCGTCAGACAGACGCCGTTGACCGCGATGGAGTCGCCGTGCTTCGCGCCGTCGGTGACGACGGGGCCACGGACGCGGAAGCGCGATGCGTCGTCCAGGTTCTCGACGGCGGTGATCTCGCCCAGCTCTTCGACGATTCCGGTGAACACTTCAGTGCTCCTTCGCTACGAGGGTCGCGGTGACGCGCAGATCGGGGCCGATGCGGACGGTCTCGCTCACGTCGAGCCGCAACGCTTCGGTGATGGTCTTGATTCCGCCGCCGGTGAGGGCCGCGGGGCCCGCGCCGAGCAGGACGGGGGCGAGATAGGCGACGACGCGGTCGACGGCGCCCGCGGCGACGAAGGCTCCGGCGAGCGTCGGTCCGCCTTCGAGGAGGACGGAACGCACCCCGCGCGTGTGGAGCTCGTCGAGGAGGGCCGGGATGTCCAACCCGCCGTCCGCGCGCGGGAGTTGCACCGTTTCGCCATCGCCGTCGGTGGTCACGTTGTCGGCGACCGCGATGAGCGTGGGCGCCGCGTCGTCCAGGACGCGGGCGCCGGGCTGAACCGCGGTGCCGTTCGTGTCGACGACGACGCGCAGCGGCTGGACGGCGCCTTCGATGCCGCGCACGGCGAGGTGCGGGTCGTCGGCGCGCTGGGTGCCGGAGCCGACCACGACCGCGTCGCACTCGGCGCGCAGGCGGTGGACGTCGGCGCGGGCCTCGGAGGAGGTGATCCAGCGGCTGCTGCCGTCGGCTGCGGCGATACGGCCGTCGAGCGACGCGGCGTACTTCCAGGTGACGTGCGGGCGGCCGAGCCGCACGGAGGTCAGCCAGGCGGCGTTGCCCGCGGCGGCCTCGTCCTCGAGGAGGCCCGATCGCACGTCGACTCCGGCGGTACGCAGTCGCTGCGCTCCCCCGGTGGCTGCGGGGTTCGGGTCGCCGACCGCGTAGACGACGCGGGCGATCCCTGCGTCGATGAGCGCCTGGGCGCAGGGGCCTGTGCGTCCGGTGTGGTTACAGGGTTCGAGGGTGACCAGGGCGGTGGCGCCGCGGGCCTGTTCGCCGGCCGCGCGCAGGGCGTGGACCTCGGCGTGCGGGCCGCCCGCGCGCTGGTGGTAGCCCTCGCCGACGGTCTCTCCGGAGGCGTTGATGATCACGCATCCGACGACCGGGTTGGGGCTCGTGGCGCCGAGTCCGAGCGCTGCGAGCTTGACGGCGCGGCGCATGGCTGCGTGCTCGGGCTCGTTCGCTGCTACTGCGGCTGCGGTGGCCACCGGGTCCTCCTGCCTCAAGGGGCACGGACTCCGGGGCCTGTCGATGACGACAGAATGTGAACGGACTACGACACCGGGAGCGACGCCGGAAACGAGACCTCTCCCTGGGGAACCCGGAATCCGGGTATCCCAAAAACAAGCCACTCGGCGACGAACACGAATGCCCGCCCGCCGCGCACTGCCTCCCATCCGGACTTTCACCGTCGGTCCAGGAATTTCACCTGGTCAACCGGCCGCTGGAAGCGGTCGGGTCGCGGACTGTAACCGCCGGTTCGGAATTACACCGACCCCGGAGTGCGCTGCTTTTGGTACACAGCCAGTCTGCCACGCCTGATCGAAGCCCATGCGGGCGAACCCCTGTGGCCTGGCTCACAGCGACCGGGTGGCGGTCAGGTCAGTGGCGTGGCCCGAAAAGCTCGTCCTGTGCCGCGTCCCGTGCGGCGAGCAGCGCGCCCCGCAGCACGGCGGCTCCGCCGAGAGGGCTCACCCTGATCTCCGTGTACAGCGGCGACATCGCGGTGACGCGCTTCATCACACGGGCGGCGAGCACTTCGCCGCCCGCACGGCCGACCTCGCCACCCAGGACCACGCAGCCGGGGTCGAGGATCGCGGCCATGGCGGCGGCGCCGACGGCGATCCGATCGGCGACAGCGTCGAGATAGGCCTCGTGGCCGGTCTCGACGGCGTGGCGGACCACGTCGGCGACGCTCGCGCCCGGCTCCAGGATTCCGTGCGCGACACCGAGCTCGCACAGCGCGGCGGCGCCGACCAGCGAGTGGAGGCCGCCCTCGCAGGCGGTGGCGGACGGCAGCATGTCCGTGCCCGGCACCGGCAGGAAGCCGATCTCCCCCGCGCCGCCCGACGCCCCTCGGCGCAGCTTCCCGTCGAGCACGACGGCGGCGCCGACGCCCTCACCCAGCCAGAGGAGCACGAAGGTGTCGCGGTCATGGGCCGCGCCGTCGCGCTGTTCGGCGCGGGCGGCGAGGTTGGTCTCGTTCTCCACGAGTACGCGCGCCGGGAGCCGCTCCTGGAGGGCGCCTGCGAGACCGCGGTGCCAGGCGGGCAGCGATGTGGTGTCGCGCAGCTCACCGGTGGCGGGGTCGATGAGGCCGGGCGCGCCGATCCCCACGGTGTGCAGCCGCCGGACGCCGCCGTCCCGTGCGGTGCGCTCGACGAGGGCGACGGCCCGCTCGACTGCGGGCCCGGTGCCGGTGTCGCCGCCGATGGGCGCGGAGGCCTCGGCGAGCACCGCGCCGAGGAGATCGGTGACGACCACGGAGACGCCGTCGGTGCGTACGTCGAGCGCGGCGAGGTGAGCCCGGTCGGCGACGATCCCGTACAGCCGGGCGTTGGGCCCCCGGCGCTGGGCACCCGCCTCCCCCACGACCGCGATCAGGCCGGAGCCCTGGAGGCGCTCGACAAGGTCGGCGACCGAGGGCCTCGACAGGCCTGTGAGCTGCTTCAACTGGTTGGCCGTCAGCGGTCCTTCGCGCTGCAGAAGCCCCAGGGCGAGCCGGTCGTTGATGGCCCGGGCGGTGCTCGGTGATGCGGGCATGCCGGGATCCTTCCATAAACCTGCTAACTATCAGGCAGGGTTCCTGATAGTTTACGTCGCCGTAGCGGGACGGTACCTCGGGAGGGGCGGAGCATCGATGAGTGAAGTGGTCCTTGACGCAAGGCAGTTGAAGCGGGCGCGTTACGCCGTGGCCGCCGTTTTCTGCGTGCACGGCGCCGTCACCGGCTCCTTCGCGACACGCGTGCCCTGGATCCAGGAGCACGCGGGGCTCAGCGCGGGACTCCTCGGCCTCGCCCTCGCCTTTCCCGCGATCGGCGCCTCTCTCGCGATGCCGCTCGCGGGCTGGGTCAGCCACCGCTTCGGCGCGCGGACGGCGCTGCGCGGCCTTCTCGCCCTGTGGACGATGGCCCTGATACTGCCCTCGCTCGCGCCGAATCTGCTCACGCTCTGCCTCGCCCTCTTCGTGTACGGCGCGACGGCGGGCATGTCGGACGTGGCGATGAATGCCCTCGGTGTCGAGGTCGAGACCCGCATGAAGAAGTCGATCATGTCGGGCCTGCACGGCATGTGGAGCGTCGGCGCCCTGATCGGCTCCGCGGCCGGCACGGTCGCCGCCCATATGGGCGCGGACGCCCGCCTGCACCACGCGCTCGCCGCCGTGGCGCTCACCGCGATCGGCCTCGTCGCCTGCCAGGGCGTGCTCGATCTGCAGGCGGCACCCGAGGAAGTGGCGCCGCCGCGGTTCTCGCTGCCGCCCAAGTCTGCGCTCCTGATCGGCGCGGTCGGCTTCTGCGCGGTCTTCGCCGAGGGCGCGAGCCTGGACTGGTCGGCGGTCTACCTGCGGGACGTCCTTGACACGTCGGCCGGTGTCGCCGCCGCGTCCACCACAGGATTCACGCTCACCATGGCGATCGCGCGGCTCGCGGGCGACGCGGTGGTGGACCGCTTCGGCTCGGTCCGCACGGTGCGCGTGGGCGGCGTGGTCGCGGCGCTCGGCGGACTTCTCGTGGTGGTGGCCCCGCATCCGGCGATCGCCATGTGCGGGTTCGCGATGCTCGGGCTCGGCATCGCGGTCGTGGTGCCCCTCGCGTTCGCGGCGGCCGGGCGCAGCGGCCCGAATCCGAGCCAGGCCATCGCGGGCGTCGCCACCATCACGTACACGTCGGGTCTGATCGCCCCGTCCGCGATCGGCACGCTCGCCGACGCGACGAGCCTGGTGGTCTCCTTCGGCCTGGTGACGGTGCTGGCCTGCGGGCTCGCGGTGTTCGCGGGGGTCCTGCGTACGGAGGGCGGCAAGGCCACGGCGGTCAAGCCCGCGGATGCGACGGTGCCCGGCCCGCGCCCCTGAGCCCGCCGCCGCATCCGCATCCGCATCCGCATCCGCCCCGACGGGTAGCCGAACTTACGCGGCACTAACATTGCGCTGATCTTTCAGGTCATTCTCACGGGTCGTATCCGGACACGGGTCAGTCCCGGTCACGGGTCATACCCACAGCTCGGCGCACAGAAGGCGGAACAGAACCATGGATCTCGGCGTGCGCTGGAGACTGCACGGCGACGGGCGCACCCCCGCGCCCGGAGCCGTCGTCCGTCCCGACGAGCGGCTCTCGTGGCCGCGGACCATCGGGCTCGGTGCCCAGCACGTCGTCGCCATGTTCGGCGCTTCGTTCGTGGCGCCCGTCCTGATGGGCCTCGACCCGAACCTCGCGATCATGATGTCGGGCGTCGCGACCGTCATCTTCCTGCTCGCCACGCGCGGCCGGGTACCCAGCTATCTGGGCTGTTCGCTCTCCTTCGTGGGCGTGGCCGCCGTCATCCGCGCGCAGGGCGGCTCCTCCGCGACGGTGACGGGCGCGGTCTTCGTGGTCGGCGCCGCGCTGTTCCTGGTGGGCCTCGCCGTCCAGAAGTTCGGGGCGCGGATCATTCACGCCGCGATGCCGCCGATCGTCACCGGCGCCGTCGTCATGCTGATCGGCTTCAATCTGGCGCCGGTCACCGCCTCCACGTACTGGCCGCAGGACCAGTGGACGGCGCTCCTGGTGATGCTGTTCACCGGTTTGGCCGTGGTGTGCCTGCGCGGATTCTGGTCACGCGTCGCGATCTTCCTGGGGCTGATCTTCGGGTACGTCCTGTCCTGGGTCCTCGACCTGACCTTCGGCAAGATCCACTCGGCGGACGGCTCGGGCAAGGTCGTCGACCACTGGCGCCTGGACCTCTCCGCCGTCGGCAACGCCGACTGGATCGGCCTGCCGTCCTTCCACGCGCCGAGCTTCGAGTGGTCGGCGATCCTCGTCGCGCTGCCCGTCGTGATCGCGCTGGTCGCGGAGAACGCCGGGCACGTCAAAGCGGTCGGCGAGATGACCGGCGACAACCTGGACGGCAAGCTCGGCACGGCGATCTCCGCCGACGGCGCCGCGTCCATGCTCTCCACGGCGGTCGGCGGCCCGCCCAACACCACGTACTCCGAGAACATCGGCGTGATGGCGGCGACCCGCGTCTACTCCACGGCCGCGTACTGGGCCGCCGCGGGCTTCGCCCTGCTCTTCGGCCTCTGCCCCAAGTTCGGCGCGGTCGTGGCGGCCATCCCGGGCGGCGTGCTCGGCGGCATCACCGTCATCCTCTACGGCATGATCGGCCTGCTCGGCGCCCAGATCTGGATCAGCGCCGGGGTGGATCTGCGCAATCCGCTGAACCTGGTACCTGCCGCGGCGGGCATCATCATCGGCGTCGGCGGTGTCTCACTGAAGATCAGCGACAACTTCGAGCTCAGCGGCATCGCACTCGGCACGATCGTCGTGATCACGGGCTATCACGTGCTTCGCGCCTTCGCCCCGCCGCACCTCAAGTCGCAGGAGCCGCTCCTCGATTCGGGCACGTCCTCGTACGACGACGCCGACGAGGCCCCCGACGAGGTCCCGGAAGCGGGCACCGACGGCTCTCAGCCGCGCGCAAAGTCGTAGCCCCTCCTCCAGGGGCACACACGGTCGCCGTTCCCTCGTTCTGGGGAAGCGGGCGGTGCGGCGGCACGCGGGTCGGCCCGGGGCTGGGAACCTGCCAGCATGGCGCAGTTGGAGCGGTTCGCGGAGTTCACAGGCCCGGCGCACGGGGTTGACGGCGTGGTGACGCGGATGCGCGCGCTGGGCGACGGGTTCCCTTCGGGCGATGGGGTCGGGGTCTTCAACCGGGTCTATCTCTCGGTCACCGAAGAGGTCGCCCGGCAGGTCGACAGCGGCGGCTTCCCGGACGCCGGGGCCGCGATCACGCTGGACGTCCTGTTCGCCGAGCGCTATCTGACGGCGGTCGACACGGTGTCCGCCGACCGCAGGCCGCCCGCCTGCTGGCGGCCGCTGTTCGAACTCCGGCGCCATCCCGGCGTACGTCCCCTGCAGTTCGCGCTCGCGGGCATCAACGCGCACATCGGGCACGATCTTCCGCTGGCCGTCGTGGACACCTGCCTGGCCCTGGGCTGCGAACCGGCGGACCTGGAGGACGAGTTCGACCGCGTCGGCGACATCCTCGTCTCCCTTGAGGAGCGCATCCGCGAAGACCTCATGCCGGGCCCCGACCTCTTCCAGGTCGCCGATCCGCTCACCCATCTCCTCGGCTCCTGGAGTCTGGAGCGGGCCAGGGACAGCGCCTGGGCGACAGCGCTCGCGATGCGGGCCCTGCACGACCTGCCCTCCGTCGCCGAGACGTTCCGCGACCGCCTGGATGGAGCGGTCGGCCTGGTCGGCCGGATGCTCCTCACGCCCCTACCGGACTGATCCGGCCGCTTCGCGAGGGTCGCCGGATAACTCCCTTCCTGTCGCTGTACGTTGACGGAAGCGATCCCGGATGTGAAGGAGCACCAGCATGCCCACACGACTCGGACTCAGCCTCCCGCAGGGCCGGCAGTACAGCATCGGCCGTGACGTCCCGGCGGTGGCCCGCGCGGCCGAGGAGATCGGGTACGAGAGCCTGTGGGTCTACGAGCGTGTCCTGTTCCCCGAGCCCGCGACGCAGGGTCTGTACGGCATCGACGGCCTGCCCTGGCCGGACACGTACCGCTCGGTGCCCGACCCGCTGATCACGCTGACGCTGGCGGCCGCGGCCACGGAACGGGCGCGCCTGGGCACGAGCGTCCTGGTCGCCCCGCTGCACGTGCCGTTCCAACTGGCGCGCTCGCTTGCCACGTTGGACGCGGCGAGCGGCGGTCGCGTCGTCGCGGGCCTCGGCACCGGCTGGTCGCACGATGAGTACGCGGCCGCGGCGGTGGCCCCCTTCAACAAGCGCGGCAAGGTCCTGGACGAGCTGATCGACGTCTGCCACGCGGTCTGGGGCCCGGACCCGGTGTCGTACGAAGGGGAGCTGACCACGATCGCGCCCTCCGTGGTCGGCCCGAAGCCCGCCCGTCCCATCCCGATCCTGCTGCCCGCCAACAGCCCGCGCTCCCAGCGCAGGCTCGTCGACCGCGCCGACGGCTGGATGCCGGTGGGCATGGGCGCCAAGGCGCTGACCGAGCAGGCCCAGGCGCTGAAGGAACTGGCCGCCGAGCGGGGACGCACCGAACCGGTTCAGAGCGTCCTGCGGGCCAACGCCCGGTACACGGCGAAGGCCTACGAGGGCGAGAAGCGCTCCCCCTTCCAGGGCAACGTCGCGCAGATCGTCGAGGACCTCCAGGCCCACGCCTCGGTGGGCGCGGTGGAGGAGATCCTCATCGAACTCCAGGGCAGCACGCGGGACGCGGAGGAGCTGAAGGATCTGGCGGCGGAGGTGTACGAGGCGGCACGGGCGGCCGGGGTATAAAGCGCTCTGAAGGGGCGCGGGGAACTGCGCGACCAGCCACGACGGCCCGGCAGATTCCCACGCGCCCCAGGCGAAACGACGCTGCCCGTCAGTCCTCCGGCAGCTCGACGGGTGCGATCTCGTCGTACAGGTCGCCGGGCCCGGGGTTGGTGGCGTCGGTCGCACCGCCGAAGTGGTGCATCACGCCCCACACCGCGTTCAGCGCGGTCTGCACAGCGCCCTCGGCCCAGCCCGCGGTCCAGGAGATGTCGTCACCGGCGAGGAAGATCCCCCGCTTGTCCTCGGGCAACGAGCCCTGCATGAAGTGCGTGAACAGGCGCCGCTGGTAGCGGTAGTGACCGGGCAGGTTCGCCTTGAAGGCGCCCATGAAGTAGGGCTCGTTCTCCCAGGACACGGTCACCGGGTTGCCGATGATGTGCTTGCGGATGTCGACCTTGGGATAGATCTCGCCGAGCGACTTGAGCATGACCTCCATGCGCTCGTTCGCCGAAAGCGGCAGCCACTTGAGGCTGTCGTCGCACCACGTGTAGGAGAGGCAGATGACGGCGGGCTTGTCCGGCCCGTCGTCGAGCAGGTAGGTACCGCGCGTCATCCGGTCGGTGAGCGTCATCGACATGACGTCACGTCCCGTCTCCTCGTCCTTGTCCAACCAGAACGGCCGGTCGACCGGCACGAAGAGCTTGGAGGACTCCATGTAGTGGGTCCGCTCCATCGCCGTCCAGTGGTCGATGGGGAAGAGCGTGTCGTCGCACGCGATCTTGGAGAGCAGCATCCAGGACTGGGCGGTGAAGATCGCCGCCTGGTAGGTGCGGATGTCGCCCGACGCGTCGGTGACGGTGACGCGGTTGCCCGCGGTGCGGTCGAGACGCGTCACGGCGGGCTTCGGCACACCGCCCTCGTGCAGCGAGCTCAGGGACGTGCCGAGCCCCCAGTGCACGATCTTCTGCGGCTCGCGGTCCCACATGCGCAGCGGCAGCTGCTGGCTGCCGCCGACGATGCCGCGGTGGTGGTCGTCGGCCTCGGTGTAGACGACGCGCAGGATCTCCAGGATGGAGTTCGGGAAGTCGGTGTCCCAGCCGCCCGTGCCGAAGCCGACCTGACCGAAGATCTCGCGGTGCCGGAAGGACTTGAAGGACTCGGACTCGCAGAGGAAGCCGTAGAAGGTCTGGTTGTCGAGCTTCTCGACGAGCTTGGACCAGATCTCGCGGATCTTCGGTACGTCGCGCTCGCGCAGGGCGCGGTTCATGTCGGAGAAGTCGGCGCCCTCCTCCAGGCAGGAGTTCCAGGCGTTCATCACGTCGCGGTAGACCTGGGGAAGGTCGTCGACGGACGTCGCGTAGTGGGACTCGCCCTTGAGGTCGACGACCGTCGAGGGGGTCGATTCCGCGAGGGGGTTGGGGAACGGCTGGGTCTTGAGGCCCACCAGGTCGATGTAGTGCTGCAGCGCCGTCGAGGACGGCGGGAAGCGCATCGCGCCCATCTCGGCGGTCAGGTCGCCGTCACACCCGTCGAAGCCGACCGTGCGAAGGCGCCCGCCGATCTGGTCCGCCTCGTAGACGACGGGTTTGAGGCCCATCTTCATCAGTTCGTACGCCGCCACGATGCCGGACAGGCCACCGCCGATGACCGCGACCTCCGTGCCGTGCTCGGTCGCGGGTATCTGGCCGAGGCCCGCCGGGTGGGCGAGGAAGTCGTCGTACGCGTACGGGAAGTCCGGACCGAACATGGTGATCGGCGGCTGCGCGTCGGTGTGCTGGACGGCGGTGGGCACCGTGGACGTCATGAGGTACGGACTCCTTGCGGGAACGGCAGAACAGAAGAAGGGGAAGCTCGGGAGCGGGAGGCTCAGGTCAGGGACGAGTACAGACCCGGGCGGCGGTCGTCCAGATAGGGGTTGGCCTCGCGCGACGCGGCGAGGAAGGCCGGGTCCGCGTCGGCGAACACCATCTGCTCTTCCCGTCCGGCGCGGGTGCGCGCGACGCCGTCGGGTCCGGCGAGCGTGGAGAGTCCGACGAACTCGAACTCCCCTTCCTTGCCGACCCGGTTGACGTAGGCGACGTACATCTGGTTCTCGAAGGCCCGCACCGGAACGACGGACTCGGCGACGAACTGGAAGGGGTGCATCTGGGCCGTGGGCACGAGCAGCAGGTCGGTGCCCGCCAGGGCGTGCGCGCGGACGTTCTCCGGGAACTCCACGTCGTAGCAGATCATCAGGCCGATCCGCAGCCCGCCCAGCTCGGCCTGGACGACGGCCTGTTCGCCGGGGGTGAAGGACTCGCGCTCGAAGCAGCCGAAGAGGTGGGTCTTGCGGTAGTTGGCCAGGCGCCCGCCGTCGGGGCCGATCAGCTGGACGGAGTTGAAGACCTGCTCGCCGTCCCGCTCCGGGTAGCCGTAGGCGATCGCGACGCCGTGGCGTACGGCACTCTCGGCGATCGCGGCGGCCGAAGCTCCGTCGGCGGCCTCGGCGAGGCGCGGCACGTCGTCGCCGATGGCGTACCCGGTGAGGTACAGCTCGGGCGCCACCAGGAGGCCCGCGCCCGCGTCGGCGGCACGGGCGGCGGACTCGTCGAGCGCCTTCAGATTGGCGGCGACGGAGCCGGGGCGGCCCGAGCTCTGGAGCAGGGCTGTGCGCAGCGGGGGCATGGCGGGACCTCGGGGCATGCGAAGGGACTGAGGGGCTGGTGGGGATCATTTAGACGGTACGGTCGGCGGCCCCGGCCCGACAAGGCGCGAGCGTTGCGGGCCGCCGCTCGATCCGTTGCGCGTGTGAGGCCCTGAGCGGCGATTCGTTGCGTGGCGGCCTGGGACCGGGGTCGTATCGTTGTTCACCGCCCGGCGCAGGGTGCGCCCGAGTGCGTGAGTACGGCTCCGTTCGACAAGACGAAGCCGGGCAGCGGCGACCTGCGCGTACTGCCGATGAAGCAGCGCCCCGAAGGGCCGCAGGCACTAGGCGGGCGCTCCCGAAGAGAATCGGCGCATCAAGGGTGAAAGCACGAGCACGGACTTCGTCCGCTCCACGAAGTGCTCGCCCGCGATCCGCTCCAGTACGCGCTCGAAGTGCCGCATGTCGGCGGCGAAGACCTGGACGACGGCGTCCGCGTCACCGGTGACGGTGGACGCGGACGCGATCTCCGGATACCTCTCCAGACCCCGCCGAATCGCCTCCGGCGAGGTGTTGCGACGGCAGTAGATCTCGATGAACCCCTCGGTCTCCCAGCCGAGCGCGGCCGGGTCGACCCGCACGGTGAATCCCGTGATGGCGCCCGTCTCCCGGAGCCGGTCCACGCGCCGCTTGACGGCGGGCGCGGAGAGCCCGACCAGCTGGCCGATGTCGGCGTAGGAACGGCGGGCGTCCTCGGCGAGGGCGTGCACGATGCGTTCGTCGAGATCGTTCAGTCGCACTGGGGGTGGATCACTTCTCTGCGGAGGCCAATCGGGAGCGGCTCATGCCGTAAAGGAAGTAGAACACGAGGCCGACGGCCATCCAGACACCGAAGACGATCCAGGTGATCGAGTCGAGGCTGAACATGTTGTACGCGCAGAAGCCGAAGCCGAGCACGGGGAAGAGCCAGCCGAGCGGCACCCGGAAGGTGCGCGGCATGTCGGGTTTGGTCCGGCGCAGCACGATCACCGCGATGTTGACAAGGCCGAAGGCGAAGAGCGTGCCGATGCTGGTGGCGTCGACGAGCTTGCCGAGCGGGATGACGGAGGCGAGCGCGGCGCAGAAGAGCGACACGATGACCGTGTTCACGCGGGGCGTGCCCGTCTTCCTGCTGACCTTGCCGAACACCTTGGGGACCAGGCCGTCGCGGGACATGGCGAACAGGACGCGGGTCTGGCCGTAGAGGACGGTCAGGACGACGGACGCGATGGAGATGACCGCGCCCGCGGCGAGCAGCGTGCCCCAGAAGCTCTGGCCGCTGACGTCGTTCATGATCGCGGCGAGCGTGGCCTCGGAGCCCTCGAAGTCCTTCCAGTTCCAGGCGCCGACGGCGACAGCCGCGACCAGGACGTAGAGCGCCGTGACGATGATCAGCGACAGCATGATCGCGCGGGGCAGGTCGCGCTGCGGGTTCTTCGCTTCCTCACCGGCGGTGGAGGCTGCGTCGAAGCCGATGTAGGAGAAGAAGAGGCTCGCGGCGGCGGCGCTGACGCCGGCCGTGCCGAGCGGCATGAAGTCGGAGTAGTTGCCGGACTTGAACCCCATGAAACCGATGGTGCAGAAGAGCGCGAGCGCGGCGATCTTCACGATGACCATGATCGTGTTGGCCCGCGCCGACTCCTTGGCTCCGCCGAGCAGGAACACCATGGCGAGCAGGACGACGATCAGGCCGGGCAGGTTGATGATGCCGCCCTCGCCGGGTGCCGAGGAGAGCACGTCCGGGATGGTGACGCCGATGGTGCCGTCGAGCAGTTCGTTGAGGTACTCGCCCCAGCCGACGGCGACGGCGGCGACCGAGACGCCGTACTCCAGGACCAGGCACCAGCCGCAGACCCAGGCGACGAGTTCGCCCATCGTTGCGTACGCGTACGAGTACGAGGACCCCGCGACCGGAATGGAGCCCGCCAGCTCGGCGTAGGAGAGCGCAGAGAAGAGGGCGGTGAGCCCGGCGAGCACGAAGGACAGGGTCACGGCGGGCCCGGCCTTGGGGACGCTCTCGCCCAGGACGACGAAGATGCCGGTGCCGAGCGTGGCGCCGATGCTGATCATCGTCAGCTGCCACATGCCGAGGGAGCGCCGCAGCGAGCCGCCTTCACCCTGGCCGCCCTCCGCGACCAGGAGTTCCACCGGCTTGCGCCGCATCAAGCGGCCGCCGAACCCCCTGGCCCCCGAGGGGTTCGGGCGGTCCTGCGGGGGTGCGCCTTGGTCGAGCACGCGTGGCTCCTTCATCGCTGCCTGTCAGGGCGGCGGGACCCACGGCAGCTCCCACGCATGGTCGGGGACCGCCGAGCAGGCGGGCCCCGCCACACCACGTACAGCGGATGACTCTATGAGGCGAGCTTCACATACGTAATGGAGCAACCTTGCGCGGCCCCGCACGATCGTTGCGTACTTCCCCTCCCCGCGGGTCTTCGTTGCGCGGTCCGATTCGTCCGTTGCGTGCCGAGGCGCCGGGGAAGTGGTTGACACTTCGTCAGATCTGCCTCATCGTGCACCCCGGTCGAGCCGATCGCGCACCGCAGGACGGTCGAGAGGGAGGCAGCAGGCCATGGACCTCGATGTGCTGTACGAGATCGACGTACCGAAGCCCTGGAACGGACCCCACCCGCTCGGCCAGCGCACCGCCGAGCAGCGCGCCTACCGCGAGGCCGTGGAGCAGATCCGGCTCGCGGACCGGGTCGGCTTCCGCACGGTGTGGGCCGTGGAGCACCACTTCCGCGAGGGCCGCTCGCACTGCCCCGCGCCCGAGGTCCTGCTCGGGCATCTCGCGGCGCTCACCGAGCGGATACGCCTCGGCTTCGGCGTCACGCTCACCCCCTTCGGCTTCACTCCCCCGCAACGGATCGCGGAGAAGGTGGCGGCGGTGGACGTGCTCTCGGACGGGCGCGTGGAATGGGGCACGGGACGGTCAACCCCCATGGAGCAGACGGCCTTCGGCGTCGACCGCGAGCAGTCGCGGTCCGACTGGCGCGAGGCGATCGAGATCGTGACGGGCATGTGGCGCGAGGAGTACTTCGCCTACGAGTCCGAGCGCTTCACCTTCCCCCGGCGGATGGTCACCCCCAAGCCGGTCCAGGACCCGCACCCACCCTGCTGGATGGCGGCCACGTCCCCCGGTTCGGCGGAGGTGGCGGGCGCGGCGGGGCTCGGCCTGCTCTCCTTCTCGATCATGCAGCCGCTCGACGCGATGGCCCGCCAGGTCGCCGCCTACCGCGCGGCGGCGCGCACGCCCGCCCCGATCACGGACGTCACCACCGACCGCGTCAGCGCGTACACGCTGGTGCACGTGGCGGACCGGCCTTCGCAGCGGGTCTGGGACTCGGTGGCCTGGTGGTACCGCAACCTGGCCCAGTTCACGCTCGACTGGGAACTGCCGCACCTGACCCCCGCCGAGCGCGAGCGGACCTTCCCGCTCCTCACTCCGATCATCGAAGGGAGCGTCCCCGTCGAGGAGTTCAACGACGGCGACATGATCCTCATCGGCGACGCGGAGACCATCGTGCGTAAGGCCAAGCGCTACGCCGACCTCGGCATCGACCAGCTCATCTGCTACGTCCAGTGGGGCTACCTGGAACACCAGGAGGTCCTGCGCACGATCGAGATCCTGGGCAAGGAAGTCATCCCGGAGCTCGCGTCGTACCGGCCCCGGCGGGCGGCGCCTTGAGCGAGCCTTCGGCGGGCGACACCGTGAGCGAGCCTCTCGACACTTCCCCCGTCCCGGACTACGCCACCCTGCACCGCCTGGACGGCCGCGCCTTCGTCCTGCTCGGCGCGGGCAACGGCATCGGCCGCCAGACCGCGCACGCGCTCACGGCGGCGGGCGCGCGGGTCCTGTGCGTGGATCTCGACAAGGGCCGCGCCGATGCGGTCGCGGCCGAGACGGGCGGCATCGCGTACGTCGCCGACGTGACGCGGCGCGAAGAGATGCGGGAGCTCTTCGCTCACGCACGAAGGGAGTTGGGCGAGATCGGCGGTGTCGTCGACATCGTCGGCATGGCCCGCTACACGCCGCTCGACGAGCTCGACGACGCGTCCTGGGACTGGCACTTCTCCCTCGTCCTGCGGCACGCCTGGCTCGCGGTCCAGTACGGCGGCGATGCGCTCGCCGACGCGGGCGGCGGTCCCTTGGTCTTCGTGGCGTCGGTCTCGGGCCTGACGGCGGCGCCCCTGCACGCCGCCTACGGCGCGGCCAAGGCGGGCCTGATCTCCCTGGTCCGCTCGGCGGCGGTGGAGTACGGCCCGCGCGGGGTACGGGTGAACGCGGTGGCCCCCGGCGTCGTCTGGACGCCGCGCGTGGCGGGCCTGATCGGCGAGGAGGGCCGTGCGCGGAACGCCCGCAACGCCCCGCTCGACCGGGTTGCCGAGACCTCGGACATCGCATCCGCCCTGCTCTTCTTCGCCTCGCCGCTCTCCTCCTACGTCACCGGGCAGACGCTCGTGGTGGACGGCGGGGTCGGCGTGAAGTTCCCGTATCCGACCATCGGGGGCGCCCGGTGAGGGAGTTCGTGCGCGGTGCGGCCTGGTGGACCGAGGACGGCCGCGTGGTGCGCGCCGACCCGGCCGACCGGGAGCGGCTGCCCGGGGACACGTGGGAGCGGGCGGGTGTCCCGGCCGGGGTACGCCTCGCATTCACGGCGCGCGGAGTGAGCGCGGTGGAGATCGCGTACACCGCCTCTCCCTCGTCGGCGGCGGACTCGTATCGCAACGCGCCAGCGGTGTTCACGCTCCTCGCGGACGAGGACGCCATCGACACACCCGCGTCTCCCGGCGACGAGTGCCGAACTCTGATCCATCTCCCTTATCCCGAAGGCGAGTTCACCCTCCACCTGCCGGAAGCGCTCCGGCCCGCCCTGCACGGAGTACGCCCGGTCGACGGCACCCTGACGCCTGCGGCCCGTCGGCCGCGCTGGCTCGTCTACGGCGACTCGATCACGGAGGGCTGGTCGGTCTCGCGTCCGCATCTGGCGTGGCCCGCCCTTGCGGGACGGGCTCTCGGCGTGGAGTCGGTGAACCTCGGCTACGCGGGCGCGGCACGCGGAGAACTGGCATCCGCCGAGCAACTCGCCTCACTGGAAGCCGACTTGCTCACCGTCGCCTTCGGCACGAACTGCTGGTCGCGCACGCCGCATTCGGCGGGGCTCCTGTACGAGACGACGCGGGCGTTCCTGGACCTGCTACGCCGGGGCCACCCGGACGCTCCCCTCCTGGTTGTCTCCCCGGTGGTGCGCCCGGACGCCGAGACGACACCCAACGCGCTGGGCGCCACGCTCGGGGACCTGCGATCCGCCGTGGAACGGGCGGCGGTGGACGCGGGGGCGGGCCTGCTCCCGGGCTCCGGGTTGCTGCACGCCGGGCACCTGGTCGACGGCGTACATCCGGGAGACGAGGGCCACGAACTGCTGGCAAAAGCGGTGGTGTCAGCGCCCCGAAGGGGCGCGGGGAACTGCGCGATCAGCCACGGCGAACCCGCGGACGAATGGCACAGCTCCCCGCGAAGCGGCTAGCTCCAGCTGGCGTGAAGGGGCTTGCCCTCCGCGTAGCCCGCAGCGCTCTGCACACCCACGGTCGCCCGCTCGGCGAACTCCGCCAGCGAGCCGGCACCGGCATACGTGCAGGACGAACGGACGCCCGCGATGATCGAGTCGATCAGGTCCTCGACGCCGGGCCGCTCCGGGTCCAGGAACATCCGCGAAGTCGAGATGCCCTCCTCGAACAGCGCCTTGCGGGCACGGTCGTAAGCCGACTCCTCGCTGGTGCGGTTCTTGACCGCACGCGCCGACGCCATGCCGAACGACTCCTTGTAGAGGCGGCCGTTGGCGTCCTGCTGCAGGTCGCCCGGGGACTCGTACGTCCCGGCGAACCACGAACCGATCATCACGTTCGACGCACCGGCGGCCAGCGCCATGGCGACATCACGGGGGTGACGGACACCGCCGTCGGCCCACACGTGCTTGCCGAACTTCGCGGCCTCCGCGGCGCATTCGAGCACCGCGGAGAACTGCGGGCGGCCGACGCCGGTCATCATGCGCGTGGTGCACATGGCGCCGGGGCCCACGCCGACCTTGATGATGTCGGCACCGGCCTCGATCAGGTCACGTACGCCCTCGGCGGCGACGATGTTGCCCGCGACGATCGGCACCTGCGGGTCGAGCGCGCGCACGGCCTTCACCGCGGCGATCATCGACTCCTGGTGGCCGTGCGCGGTGTCCACGACGAGCGTGTCGGCGCCCGCGTCGAGCAGCTGCTTGGCCTTGGTCGCGACATCGCCGTTGATGCCGACGGCGGCGGCGATGCGCAGCTTGCCGTTGGCGTCGAGAGCGGGCGAGTAGAGAGTCGCGCGCAGGGCGCCCGTACGGGTCAGGATGCCGGCGAGGCGGCCGTCCTTGCCCACGGCGGGGGCATAGCGGCGGTTGGCGGCGTCCAGCTTGTTGAAGGCGTCGCGCGGGTCGATGTCCGCGTCGAGCAGCACGAGGTCCTTCGACATCACCTCGGAGATCTGGGTGAAGCGGTCGACGCCGTTCAGGTCCGTGTCGGTGACGACGCCGACCGGCTTCTGGTCGGCGTCCACGACGACGGCCGCGTTGTGCGCGCGCTTGGAGAGCAGGGCGATCGCGTCGGCGACGGTCTGCGTGGGGGCCAGGACGATGGGGGTGTCCAGGACGTGGTGGCGCGTCTTGACCCAGGAGATGACCTCGGTGACGACCTCGATCGGAATGTCCTGCGGGATCACGACGAGGCCGCCGCGGCGGGCGACGGTCTCGGCCATCCGGCGCCCGGCGATCGCGGTCATGTTCGCGACGACCAGCGGGATCGTGGTGCCGGTGCCGTCGGGGGCGGAGAGGTCCACGCCCTGACGCGATCCGACGGCGGAGCGCCGCGGCACCATGAAGACGTCGTCGTACGTCAGGTCGTACGCAGGCTGGATGTCATTGAGGAAACGCACGTGCTGCTCATCCCAGTCGAAAAGAGGTGGCCCCCGGACAGTTAGGCCGAGGGAAAAGCACGTACTTCAGTGTCCCATGTCCGGGGCGATGCGCCGCCTGGGATGATCACCCAGCGGCGCCACACAGGCCCTGGTCGGATCCTCCAAGACCTGGCCACGACGGTCACCGTCCGCTCAGGCGCGGGTGCCGAGCGCGAGGACGATCTCCAGGCCCGCCCCGCGTTCCCGCGCGTAAGCCACCGCGTCGGTGAACACCTCCTGGGCGACGATCCACTCCTGGGGCGCCGCTTCGGCGTACTCCTGCCAGCCGGTGACGACGAGCAGACGGCCGGGTGCGGCGGGCGCCCACCCCAGGTCGGTGAGGCAGTCGGCGAGCGCGTCCCAGTTGCGCCCGAACCAGTCGGGGAGCTCGAGCGCACGGGCGCAGCGGTCCATGAAGGCCGCCTTGTCGCTCACCCCGCTCAGGTCGAGCGAGACGGTGCTCAGGCCGGCGGCGCGGACGGCCTCGAGGACCGGCGCCAGCGGTTCGGACGTCATCTCAGTACCGCCTTGAAGGACGCGTAGTGGTCGTCGGTGTAGTAGGTCTCGCCGCCGCTTCCGGTGACGATCCGCCGTGCGCCCCGGTCACGTTCGCCGGGGGTGCGCACGGTGTACTCGCGGTAGTGGCCGCGCCGCTGCTTCGGCAGCTCGCCCTCGAAGTTGCCGAAGACGGAACCGTCCTTGGCGTACGGGAACGGGCCCCCGTCATCGACGAGCCGCAACGTCCGCCGGGCTTCTGCGGGCAGCCGGTCGACAGGGACGGTCGCCATGCCACTGGCCCAGGCGGGCGCGGACGGCTCCACGTCCCCGCCGCTGCCGGAGGAACACCCGGTGAGGAGGACGGCGAGGCAGACAAGAAGCGCCGCCAGCGCGCGAGGGACAGACCGGGTCACCATGCGACAGATGCTGCCACGAGGCCCCGCCAGGGGCGCGGGGAACTGCGCGACCAGCCACAACGCGCCCGCAGACAGAGAAAATCAGCTACCGTCCGGGTCTTCCCGATCCAACGCGGGATGCGGAGTAGCCCCCCGAACCAAGAGCTGATCAGCGGCAGCCGTGTCAGTGACCAAGCTGGTGACGAGCCCAGACCGCAGCACCGCGTCGATCGCGGCGGCCTTCCGCTGCCCACCGGCAATGGCGACCACCTCAGGAATCCGCCGCAGCCGATCCGCCTCGACGGTGATGCACCGCTCCCCCAGATCGCGCCCGACCCGGCGCCCCTCGGCGTCGAAGAGGTGCGCGGACATCTCCGCGGCCACGCCGAGCGACGCGTAGTGCGCACGCTCCTCGTCGCTGAGCATGTCGTGGACGGTGGAGATGCCGGGCTCCCAGGAGCCGATGGAGACGGCGGCGACGGTGACCTTGTCGAAGTACTCGAACGCCCGCGCGATCCCGGTCTGGTTCCGCAGCGCGGCGGCCGTGGCCGGGTCGGGAAGCAGCATCGGCGCGTAGATGGGGTGGGCCTCGCCGCCGGAGACCTGCGCGGCGCGCCGCACGGCCTCGACCGAACCGCGTTCGGCGGTCCCGGCGTCGTACACACCCGTCAGCTGCACCACGGTGCACGGCGGCAGCTGGTCGAGGGCCGCCGCCATGTGGATGGTCGAGCGCCCCCACGCGAGACCGAGGACATCGCCCTCGTTGACCAGCTCGCCGAGCAGATCGGCCGCGACCTCGCCGAGGTTCTCGGGGTCGGGCGACTCCTCGATCTCGTCAACCGAGGTGGGCGACTCGACGACGACCGCGTGCCGCAGGCCGTAGCGGGCACGCAGCGCGTCCGAGCGCTCCGCGTCCAGCTCGGCGGGCACACGGATCTCGATCCGTACGAGATCACGCTCGAGGGCCGTCTCCAGAACCCGGGCCACCTTGAAGCGGCTTACGCCGAACTCCTCGGCGATCTGGATCTTGGACTTGCCCTCGAGATAGAAGCGGCGGGCCATGGCCGCCGCCTGCACCAGCTCCGCGGGTCCCATCCGCATGGCTGACCGGCCGCCCGTCGACACGACGATCTCCTCACTGTCATTTCAAGACTGTTCAATTCAAGCAACTGTTGTTAACGCATTCACACGCATACGCATTCACACCCACTGGTGCGGCTTCCACACCCATTGATGCGGCTTCGCGCACATTGCAACGGCTTCACGCGCATTGCCGCAGCACAACTTGGGTTCGCCGTTCATCCTTGCAGATCCGACGTACTTGATCAGCCCCGGAGGACCGCGTTCATGTTCTTGTGGCTCAGTGGCCGCATGCCCATGCCGCGGCGGCCGTCGCCTCCGCCGCTTGGGTGCGCAGTGCACGTACCGCAGCCGCCGGGTCTTCAGCGCCGTACACGGCGGAGCCCGCCACGAAGACGTCGGCGCCCGCCTCGGCGCAGCGCTCGATGGTCGCGGCGGAGACCCCGCCGTCGACCTGGAGCCAGAGTTCGAGGCCGTGCTTGCTGATCAGCTCACGGGTGCGGCGAATCTTCGGCAGCATGATGTCGAGGAACGACTGCCCTCCGAAGCCCGGCTCGACCGTCATGATCAACAGCATGTCGAGCTCGGGAAGAAGATCCTCGTACGGCTCGATGGGCGTCGCGGGCTTCAGGGCCATGGAGGCGCGGGCACCCTTGGCGCGGATCTCGCGGGCCAGGCGGACGGGTGCGGCGGCGGCCTCCGCGTGGAAGGTGACCGATCCGGCGCCCGCTTCGACGTACTGCGGAGCCCAGCGATCGACGTCCTCGATCATCAGATGGCAGTCCAGCGGCGTGTCCGTCGCCCGCGCCAGGGACTCTACGACCGGTACCCCCAGGGTGAGGTTCGGGACGAAGTGGTTGTCCATGACGTCGACATGGAGCCAGTCGGCACCTTCGACCGCTGTTGCCTCCTCGGCAAGACGGGCGAAATCCGCGGACAGGATGCTGGGGTTGATCTGCACGGCCATGCCCCAAGACTGCCATGCCCGGCGCCGGTTGCCCTCCGCGGTCCGAAGCGTGAACCCACGGACTCCTCTGACCATGGACCGCGTGCCATGCTGGGCGGTCCACCGGCACCACGTGGGGCAGCGGGGGTAGCCATGCCAGACGAACGGTCGGACGGACAGCGCCAGGCGGGGCGTGGCGTGGCCCGGCTGGTGTGCGGGCGGCGCACCAAGTGGCTCGTGGTGCTCTTCTGGCTGGTGGTGATCGTCGCCGCCGCACCGCTCGCCCAGAAGCTCAACGACGCCCAGGACAACCAGGCGTCGTCCTGGCTGCCCGGTTCCGCGGAGTCCACGCAGGTCCTCAAGATGTCCGACGAGTTCCGGCCCGAACAGATCCCCGCGATCGTCGTGTACGCCCGCGAGAGCGGGCTCACCGTCAAGGACCGGGTGCAGATCGCCAAGGATGTCCGCCAGCTCGAGGAACTGCGCGCCCACGGCATCCGCGGCGCGGAGACGCGCGGCCCCCTCTTCGACACGAAGAAGATCGTGGGCGCCGACAAGGCCAGGGCGGCGCAGGTCTTCGTGCCCATCACCATGGGCACGAAGGGCTGGGAGCGGATCGCGCCCGCCGTCGACTCCATACGAGAGCGTGTGGGCACGACCGGCGAGAACGCCGACGGCCTCGAGGTGCACGTCACCGGGCCGGGCGGTACGTCCGCGGACTTCTCCGAGGCGTTCGACGGCCTCGACTCGACGCTGCTCCTCGCGGCGGGCGGCGTCGTCGTCGTGATCCTCCTGATCACCTACCGCAGTCCGGTACTCCTGATCGTCCCGCTGATCTCGGTGATCGTCTCTCTCTTCACCGCACAGGCCCTGATCTACCTGCTCGCGGAGCACGCGGGCCTGACGGTCAACGGCCAGAGCGCGGGCATCCTGACGGTCCTCGTCTTCGGGGCGGGGACGGACTATGCCCTGCTCCTTGTCGCCCGCTACCGCGAAGAACTGCGCCGCCACGACGACCGGCACGAAGCGATGCAGTTGGCCCTGCACCGGGCGGGCCCCGCGGTCATCGCGTCGGGCGCCACGGTCGTCGTCAGCATGCTGATGCTGCTCGCCGCCGAAATGAACTCGACGCGGGGCCTCGGCCCCGTCGCCGCCATCGGTGTCGCGGTCGCCCTGATCGCGATGCTGTCGCTGTTCCCCGCTCTCCTGGTGGTCTGCGGCCGGTGGCTGTTCTGGCCGCTGATCCCGCACAACGGCTCGGCCGAGCCCACCGAGCGCGGCGTGTGGGCCCGCACGGGCGGCCGCATCGCCCGCCGTCCCCGCCTGACCTGGACCATCACGGCCCTGGCGCTCGGCGCCCTGGCGCTCGGCCTGACGCAGCTGCGGGCCGAGGGGATCAGCAACGCGGACTCGTTCACGGACAAGCCCGACTCGATCGTGGGCCAGGAGGTGCAGGCCGAGTACTTCGACGCGGGCAGCGGTGACCCGCTGGTGATCGTGGCCAACGCCGATCAGGGCGACGAGGTCCGCGCCGTGGTCGCCAGGACGAGCGGGGTGGTCCCGTCGAGCATCGTCGTACCGCCGGGGACGAAACCGGAGTACGAGGGCAGGGTCCTGTTCGAGGCGACGACGACCGACGCCTCCGACAGCGGGGCGGCCAAGCGGACCGTGGAGCGGGTGCGCGACGCGGTGCACGCGGTGCCCGACGCGGACGCGCAGGTGGGCGGCAACACGGCGGCCATCCTCGACATGGACCGCGCCACGACCCACGACAACAAGCTGGTGATCCCGCTCGTCCTCGCGGTCGTCCTGCTGATCCTCGCCCTGCTGCTGCGCGCCCTGGTCGCGCCGCTGCTCCTGATCGCGACGGTCGTCCTCTCCTTCGCCGCCGCGCTCGGGATCAGTGCGCTCGTCTTCCGCCACGTCTTCGACTACGCGGGCGAGTCCACGGACTTCCCGCTCTTCGTCTTCGTGTTCCTGGTGGCGCTCGGCATCGACTACAACATCTTCCTGTCGACCCGCATCCGTGAGGAGGCGGGCCGACAGGGCACCCGTGCGGGCGTCCTGACCGGCCTCGCCGCGACCGGCGCGGTCATCACGTCGGCGGGCCTTGTCCTCGCGGGCACGTTCGCCGCGCTCGGCACGCTCCCGATGGTGGCATTCGCCGAGATCGGCTTCGCGGTCGCGATCGGCGTCCTGCTCGACACCTTCGTCGTACGGTCCGTCCTTGTCACGGCGTTGTTCCTGGACGTGGGGCCGAAGGTGTGGTGGCCGAACGCCTTGAGCAAGGACCCGGCGGTCGTCCGTACTCCGACGGCGACCTCGGGCAGCCCGAACTCGCACAGCCCGAACTCAGGCGGTCCGAACTCGGGCGGTGCCGCGAACTCAGGCAGTGCGCCGGATCAGCGCTAGGTACATCGCGTCCGTGCCGTGCAGGTGCGGCCACAGCTGGAGGTCGGGCCCGTCGCCCAGGGCCGGGACGCCGGGCAGCAGCGGGCGCGCGTCGATCAGTTCGGCGGCGCCCTCGTGCTGCTTGAGCACGTCGTCGACGACGGCCCGCGTCTCCGCGAGATGCGGTGAGCAGGTGGCGTAACCGACGGCGCCCCCGACGCGCACGGACTCCAACGCGGTACGCAGCAGAGCCCGTTGGAGCGGCGCGAAGCTCTCCAGGTCCTCCGGGCGGCGGCGCCAGCGGGCCTCGGGGCGGCGGCGCAGGGCACCGAGCCCCGTACAGGGCACGTCCATCAGGACGCGGTCGAAGGTGCCTGGCTGCCAGGGCGGCCGGGTGCCGTCGGCGGCGATGACCTCGTACGGGCCAGGGTTGCCGCGCAGGGCCTGCGCCACGAGACGGGCCCGGTGCGGCTGCTTCTCGGCGGCGAGCAGGGCCGCGCCGCGCTGGGCGGCCAGACCGGCGAGCATGGCGGCCTTGCCGCCGGGGCCCGCGCATCCGTCGAGCCACCTCTCGTCGCGCCCCTCGACCGGGGCGTTCGCGAGTGCGATCGCGACGAGCTGACTGCCCTCGTCCTGGACCCCGGCACGGCCCTCGCGCACGGCGCCGATCGATCCGGGCTCGCCGCCTTCGCTGAGCCGCACGGCGTACGGCGACCAGCGCCCCGGCAGCGCGTTCTCCTCGCCGACCGCGTCGAGGAGTTCATCGGCGGTGGTACGGCCCGGGCGTGCCACGAGAGTCACCTCGGGCCGCTCGTTGTCGGCTTCCAGAAGATCCTCGATGCCCGCACGGCCGCCGCCGAGCGCGTCCCAGAGCGCGGAGACGACCCAGCGGGGGTGCGAGTGGACGACGGCGAGGTGGTCCTCGGCGTCCTCGTCGTAGGGCGGCGCTACCTTCTCCACCCAGCCTTCGAGATCGTCGGCGGCGACCTTGCGCAGGACCGCGTTGACGAACTTGGCCCGCCCGTCACCGAGCACCACGCGCGCCAGTTCCACGGAGGCGGAGACGGCGGCGTGCGTCGGGATGCGCGTCCCGAGCAACTGGTGCACGCCCATGTTCAGGACGTCGAGGACCGGCGGGTCGACCTCGCGCAGCGGCCGGTCGATGCAGGCGGCCACGATCGCGTCGTACGTTCCCTGCCTGCGCAGCGTCCCGTAGACGAGCTCGGTGGCGAGGGCAGCGTCACGCGCGTCGAAATCGCCCTTGTCACGGGCCTTGCGCAGGAGCGGCGGCAGGACGAGGTTCGCGTACGCGTCGCGCTCGTCCACGGCCCGCAGCGCCTCGAAGGCGAGGAAACGGACGGGGTCCTTCTGGGGACGGCGGTGCGGCTTGCCGGGCTTGCCCTGGTTCTGGGGACGCCGGCCGGGCTGGTCGTTCAAAGGTGCTCCGCTATTGGATGGGTCGAACTGATTCAGCGTACGTCGGTGGGTACGTCGGTGGCGCCGAGGCGCTCGTCCGGGGCGATCCGCACCCCGCGCGCCCAGTCGGCGCCGCGCATCGGCTTCTTGCCCTGGGGCTGGACCCAGAGCAGCTCAATGGCGTGCGAGCCGGTGCCCACGTACACATTGTTCTTGGCCGCGGCGAGCGCACCGGGCGCGAGGTCGGTGCGGTCGGCGACGAGAGCGGCCTGGATGATCTTCAGCCGCTCCCCGCGGAACACGGACCAGGCTCCGGGCGCGGGGGTGCAGCCGCGCACGACGCGGTCGACGCGGAGGGCCGGGGCGGCCCAGTCCACCTGGGCGTCCTCGACGGTGATCTTCGGGGCGAGGGTGATGCCGTCGGCGGGCTGCGCCACGGCCTTCAGGGAGCCGTCCTCGATGCCGTCCATGGTGGCGGCGAGGAGTCCGGAGCCCGCGAAGGCGAGGCGGGTGAGCAGGTCACCGCTGGTGTCGGTGGGTCGGACGACCTCGGTGACGGTGCCGTACACCGGCCCGGAGTCGAGCCCCTGCTCGATCAGGAAGGTGGAGGCACCCGTGATCTCGTCCCCCGCCATCACGGCGTGCTGGACGGGCGCGGCACCGCGCCAGGCGGGCAGCAGCGAGAAGTGCAGGTTGACCCAGCCGCGGGCCGGGACGTCCAGGGCGACCTTGGGCAGCAGCGCGCCGTAGGCGACGACCGGGCAGCAGTCGGGCGCGATCTCGCGCAGCCGCGCCAGGAACTCCTCGTCGCGCGGCTTCGCGGGCTTGAGGACCTCGATGCCGGCTTCCTCCGCGCGCTGGGCGACGGGGCTCGCGATGAGCCTGCGGCCACGGCCCGCGGGGGCGTCGGGCCGGGTGACGACGGCGGCCACCTCGTGCCGGTCGGAGGCGATCAGGGCGTCCAGGGCGGGGACGGCGACCTCGGGGGTGCCTGCGAAGACGAGCTTCATCGGTGGCTGTCGGCCTCTCGGACGGAAACGTGCGGGCAGCGCACCAGTCTATGAGCCGCTCCGCCGGGCCGCTCCCCGCGGGGCCGCCCGGTGCTGGACCGCTCCTCACCGGTGCCGCTCACCTGGGGGCGTACGCGCGTACACGCGCCCCGTGCATATGCGCATACGCCCCTGCACCGTGACCCCACACGAACTAGCGCGTTGGTCAAGAAAGAGTTGACCACAACGGGCCGCTGACGCGGCCCGATCCTTTTCAACGCCGGTTCGAGAGGCTTGTTCATGGCCGACCACGCAACCCACGACGCCCAGGCACGGGCCAGCCTGCATCTCCTGGTTCGGGACATCGAGCGGGTCCGCCGGCAGGTGGACGCATTGCGTACGCTCACCGCCCAGCTCGGCAACGTCTACCGCCCGCGCCGCTCCAGCCCCTCAGCGGGCTTCGTCGTGTACGGGCGCGCCCCCGCCCCGACCGTCCGCCTCGCCCAGGAACTGCGGGACAGCGTCGAGACGCTGGTGACCGCCGCGGTGGACTTCGACCGCTCGCTGGGCTTCTCGTGGGACGCGGTGGGCTCGGCCCTCGGGGTCACCAAGCAGGCGGTGCACCGCCGTTACGGCGCCCGCAGGGCCACGACCCAGGCGGCGGCGGACGCGGAGCGCGCCACGGAGGTGGTGCCCTCTCCCACGACCGCCCGGCCCCCCGTCCCTGTCGGCGCCCCGCTCCCCTCGGTCCCCGCGGCCCGCGCGATGCCGACCCAGCCCACGGCAGGCAGCCCCGCCCTCCGCGAGGACCCCCGCCCCAACGCGTTCCCGGGCCCACGCAACGGCTGACCACACGACCGGCGACGGCTGCCTCCACCGGGTCCCCCACTCGGCGCAGGCAGCCGTCGCCGTTACGGGCCTACGCCACCCAACCCGCAGCTGAAGCCGACCACGTTGTGCCCACCGCCGGGACGACAAGGCCTATCCAATGTCCAGGGGATCCACCCGAATCCGAACGGGCTCAACGGCCCCCCGGGCCATCCGCGCGGCCTGCGCCACCTTCAGCGAAGCGGCAAGCGCGGCCCCGCTCCCCGGCGGCACTCGAATCAGCACCCGCTCCCACTGCTCCCCGACCGGCGCGGAACCGGCCCGCCGCGCGGGCCCGGGCCCCGCGTCCGGCACGGGAACGGGCCCCAACACCACCGCGTCCCCCGGAAGTTCGGCCCCGGCGAGAAACCCAGAGAGCGTCTCCGACGTACCCGCCACCGAGGCCATCCGCGACACGGGCGGAAACCCGAGCTCGGCCCGCTCGGAAAGCTCGCGCACCGCATGCCCCACGGGATCCCACCGCACAAGCGCCTGCACGGGCCGCAGAGTCGGCTCGGCGACGACCACCACGGTCCCGCCGACGCCCTGCGGCCGCACCAGCGAGGCCGCGCCGATCCACCGCCGCAACGCCTCCTCCCCGGCCCGCAGATCGGGCCGCCCCAGCATGGCCCACCCGTCGAGCAGCAGGGCGGCGGCGTACCCGCCCTCGGCGACAGGCTCCGCCCCCGGCGTACTCACCACCAGCGCGGGCGTCCCCGGCACGGTGTCGAGCACCTGCTCGCGCCCCGAGGTCCGCACCGGCACCGCGGGAAACGCCCGCCCCAACTCCTCGGCGGTACGCCGCGCCCCCACCACCTGCGCCCGCAGCCGAAACCCCCCGCACTCCCCGCAGTGCCAGGCGCCTTCCTCGACCCCGCACCAGCCGCACCACAGCCCACCGCCGTCCCGCGCCTCCAAAGGCCCCGCACAGCGCCGGCACCGCGCGGGCTCCCGGCACCTGTCGCACGCGAGCCGGGGCACGTAACCCCGCCGAGGCACCTGCACGAGGACGGGCCCGTGCTTCAGTCCCTCCCGCACCACGTTCCAGGCAAGGGTCGGAAGCCGCGCGGCCCTGGCTGCCTCGTCCCGGGCGAGGTCTCCGTCCCCCACGGTCCGCACGAGCGGCGCCGCCCCCCGCACCTGCTCACGATCGGCGACAAGGGGCGCCGCCCATCCGCTCTCCACAAGCTGCGCGGCCTCCACCGTGCAACTCCAACTCCCCAACAAGAAACCGCACTTGTCCCGCGAGGCCCGCAGCTCAAGCACCTCACGGACATGCGGAAAGGGCGCGTTGTCGTCACTGTGACTGGCATCGCCGTCGTCCCACACGGCGACAAGCCCAAGATTCCGTACGGGGGCGAACATGGCGGCCCGGGTGCCCACCACGGCCCGCACCGCGCCGCGCCGCACGGAGAGCCACTCCCGATACCGCCGCTCCTGCCCCACATCAGCGGTGAGCAGAGCGTGCTGTCCCGCCCCCATCAGCTGGGTCAGCGCCGCATCGACCCTCGCGGCGGGCCGCCCGGCAGGCACCACAACCAGGGCACCCCGCCCCGAGGCAAGAGTCGCCTGCACGGCCCTGGCGATCTCCTCGGCCCACTCCGGCCCGGGAAGCGCGGTCCACACAGCCCGAGGCGCACCCCCCGAGGCAAGCGCCCCGAGGAACTCCGCCCCATGCCCGTACCGCCGCCAGGACCCCACTTCAGGCGCGGCCGGAGGAGCCGGAACCTCCGCAGCCGCCCGCGCCTCAGCCCGCGCATGCCGGGGCGGAACGGCCAGCTGCAGCACATCGGCGAGGCTGCCCGCGTACCGATCGGCCACAGCCCGAGCAAGCCCGAGCAACTCCCCCTCGAGCACGGGCTCGGGCGAAACGACCTGCGCCAGAGCGGCCAGAGGCCCGGAGTAATCCGACTCGGCGACCCTCTCCACGAGGAACCCGTCGATCAACCCCCCACCCTCACGCCGCCCACCCCGCACATTCCGGGCCCCGGCCCCGAACCGCACCCGAACCCGCACCCCGGGCTGCGCCTGCTCGTCCAACTCCTCGGGCACCGCATAGTCGAAGTACCGATCAAGATGCAGCACCCCCTTGTCGACCAGCACCCGAGCCACCGGCAGACTCTTCGCCAACGCGGCTCCCCGCCACGTACGCGGTTTGGCCCGGGGCACCTTGGCCTTGCGGACACTGTCCCGAATCAGCGCAAGCTGCTCAGGCGCTCCGCTCCCGGGCCCTTCGGCGTCACCCGCCCCGTTCTCCCTGCTCACAGCTGCATTCCTACCAGACCCCACTGACACCCGGCCGGTCTCGGGCACGGATGCGGACGGCACGGGCCAGCCATCCCTGTGGCCGATTAAGCCCTCTCGACAGAGATCCAGCCGTCGGGTTGCCTTCCACCCCGGAAGCGGAAGCCCAGGTCAAAGAGGAAACGGGAAACACCACCCACAGCCTTGCTCGTGTCACCGAGTGGCACGACGCTGGCATCGGCCGACACACGCCCACGGCATCGCGAGGCACGGGTCAGAAGGGGGTTCATGTGCAAGAACAGTTAGCGGGGTTCGGACCCGAACTGCGCCGCAGCCGCATCGCAGCCGGTCTCACGCTCACGGAACTGGCCGCGGCGGTTCACTACAGCAAGGGCCACATCAGCAAGGTCGAGACCGGCTGGAAACGGCCCACCCCGGAATTGGCCAGGCTCTGCGACGTTGCCCTGCACGCCCACGGAGCCCTCGCCGCACTCGTCCCGGCACTTCCGCTGCCCCAGGGGGATGTACCGAACGAAGCGAAGAAGGACAGCGTCATGCCTCTGAGCAGGCGTCGCGTCATGGCCACCGGTGCGGCATCCCTCCTGGGCGTCTCGGATGTCTCCGGCCTCTCCAAACAGCCCGACGCACTGGGGTCGAACCTTTTGGAGATCTCCTACGCCTTGTTCGACCAGTACCGCCGTCTGGGCCAGATGTCCCCGGCAAGCAGTGTCCTGCCCACTCTCACCGAGCAGACGCACTCACTGTGCGCACTAGCCACCCGCACAGGCCCGCGCACGGCTCGGAAGTTACGGGGTCTCGCCGCCCGTTACGCGGAGTACGCGGGGTGGATGGCGGAGGAGTCCGGAGACGACGAGGCCGCCCTGCGCTGGACGGACCACGCCGTCGAGCTCGCCGAAGTCGCCGGCGATCACGACCTTGCCTCCTACGCACTCGTACGTCGCGCCTTGATCACGTACTACGAGGGAAACGCCGCGGACACGATCGCCCTCGCCGCGCGAGCACGATCGCAGCGTCTCCCTGACCGGATCCGCGGACTCGCCGCCCAGCGTGAAGCACAGGGCCATGCCCTGGCCGGTGACTACGACGCCTGCATGCGTGCGCTCGACTCCGCCCGCGATCTCCTGTCATCGGGCAAGCGCGACACCGAAGCCCCGGCCCTGGGAACCACCCATCTCGGGGACCCCGCTGCCATGATCACTGGCTGGTGTCTCGTGGACCTCGGCAGGCCACGGGAGGCGGCAGAGCACCTGGACCGGGAATGCGCTCATATTCCCGGGCATGCCCTGCGTACGCAGGCGAGGTACGGCGTTCGGCGCGCCCTCGCACACGCCGTCGCCGGCGAGTTCGACCTCTCCTGCGAGTTGACCGGCCGTCTCCTGCGGACCACGGACTGCGTGGGCTCCGCGACCATCGCCACCGACCTGCGGCGGCTGGCACGCACTCTGGCACGACATCCCCGCCGTCCGGCCTTCCTGGCCATCTCCCCCCAGCTCAACGCCGCGCTCACACCTGCCGGGCACTGAGCGGCACCTTCACCCGCCCACTGAGACACCCACTGAGACACCCGCTGAGACGGAAAGGTCATTTCGCCATGCCCGATGTCTTCGTCAACTACCGCACAGGGGACGGCGACCAGACCGCCACCACCCTCCACAACGCGCTCACCGCGCGGTTCGGCACAGGCCGGATCTTCCGTGCCAACAAGTCCATCCCGCCCGGTGCGTTCTTCGACGAGGAGCTGACGCGCGGCGTGCGCCGCAGTGGCGTTCTCCTGGCCGTCATCGGCCCCGACTGGATCGATCACCCCGCTCTGCGCCGCCAGGAGGACTGGGTGCGCAAGGAACTTCTGGAAGCGTTCCGGTGCGGCATTCCCGTCGTACCCGTCCTTGCCGGACGGCGCACCGAACGCCCCACGAGAAGCCAGTTGCCAAGGCCCCTGGCCCGCCTCGCCGACTGCCAGACGCTGCGCTACGACAACCAGAACGACGCGTACGACATCCAGCGCATCGGTGACGCGCTCATCGACCTGATCCCGGAACTCGCAAGGGCCGAACAGGCCGGGACAGCCAGTACCGCCGGGACGGACACGACGCAGAACAACGTGGGTACGGTGCAAGGCGGCACCGTCGTCCAGGCGGGCACCGTGAACGGCGACGCAGGCACTGTCATCAAGGGAGCCCCGGGGCCGGTCCACACCGGCACCGGCAATCTGTACAGCAACTCGGCCCACGTCACCGGTGACAACGCGATCTCGACGTTTGTCGCTGGCGACAACCACGGCGGCATCCGACAGGACTTCGACGCGTCTCACCGACGGAACAAGGACGACGAACGGTGAGCGGCGACTCCCGTACGGATTTCTCCGGTCCGGCACATGCCGTCAACAGCGGTTCCGGGAACATGAACATCACGTTCACGAACCCGGCGGAAAGTCCAGCGGAGAACCTACTCGAATCCCAGCCCACCGCCCGTCGGCGTGTGGCCGAGAGCCAACTACGGCACCTGCAGCAGCAGTTCTCCCGTCCCGCGCACATCAACTCCGCGTACGACGTCCTGGAGTCCAGGAACATTCTCTTCCTGGACGGGGAGCCGGGCAGCGGCAGGAGCTCCACCGCTCGCGTCCTGCTGTGCGAACTCCCCCGCGGGACAGGGACGTACCACGAACTCACCACCGAGCCCGACGAGGGAAAGGCCCCGCGCCTCTCGGTGGACTTGATCGGCGAGCAGGATCGGATGCTCCTCGACCTCTCCGCCGCGAACGAGCGATTGTGGAACACCGTCCAGGCACAGCTGTGGGATTTCTACCACGTCCTCCAGAGCAAGCACGCCCATCTGGCTGTGGTGCTCCCGAAACTGCGGCCGGACCAACTGGCCCCCGAGTTTCTGACGTTCCGCAGGAGAATCGCGCCACCCGACCAGCTGGATGTCATCGTCCGCCACCTGCGCTGCGGCGGCCTCGACACCAGGATCTGCGACCCGCCTCCCTCGGCTCTGCTCTCCTTCATGGAGACGAAGCCCTCCATGCGGGAACTGGCCCGGCTGGCGGTCCGGATCCTGGAGATGCACGCGGCCGAGCACGAAGCGGGCGCCTTCGGTGCCTGGTGCGAACAGGCCGTCGCAGAGCAGACCGATCGCGGCCCGGAGGTCGCCGAGCTCGTTCCTCATGTGCGCAGAGGACCGCAGCGCGCCCTGCTCCTTTCCTCAGCGCTGCTGCATGGAGCGCGGGCCGAGGCCGTGCACGTGGCTACAGCGGCCCTGCTCTCGGCCACCAAGTCCCCGGTGGAGGTCCGCCCCCTCCTCGAGCATCCCGGACTCGACGAACGTCTGGAGAAGATCGACGCCGTCTCGGACGGTGCCTTCCGAGTCCGTTTCGAGAGGCGCGGCTTCGCCCGAGCCGTCCGGCGACACTTCTGGACCACCAGGCCGGACCTCAGAGAGCCGCTGCGTTCCTGGGTCTGCCAGATGGTCGGCCTGCCGGAACTCACCGACGCCGACCGCGAGCATCTCGTCCGCCGCTTCACCGAACTGTGTCTGTCGACCGAAGACACCGGGGAGTTGATCCACCTCGTCAACGATTGGACCGATGCCCCGGCACGGAACCACTGGTTGCGAGCCGCAGCGCACCTGCTCGAACAGAGCGTCCTCAGCGAAGCTTGCGGCGGGGAATTCCGACACCGGATCTACGAATGGTCCACGCAACGGCAGCTCTCCGCCAGTCTGCGCCACGTACTCGTCGAAGTCTGCGAGAAGGTCATGTCGGTACGCCACCCGGAGGCCGCGCTGGTCCGGTTGCACCACTTGGCCCGTAACGAGCAGTCCCCGGGGATCGCTCGTGAAAGCCTTCTGCGCTACGTCACCAACGACCCTGAGGACCTGCGGCTCCACCTGCGTCTGTTGGACCGCCTCACTGTCCGGTCCTCCGACGCCCACCGGCGGCCGGACACCGATCTGTTCCTCGATCTCACGGCTCCGACAAGGCTCCCGAAGCCCTTCCTTCGCTCCTCGACAACCCGAAGCTGGCTCACGGCGGGGTGGGCCGCCGCCTTCGTTCACGCCGAGCCGGAGCGCTGGACCGCTTGCGCCGCGACATGGATCTCCGCAGCCGACGCCACGAGTGACCACGCCATAGCAAACCGGCTCTTCGATGTCCTGGTGGCTGCGGCAGAGACCCGGTACGCGCTTCTCAGTCGCCTCTACGCGTCGGCCCGGCAGCACGCCCGGCCCGAGCTTTCGGCGCTGCTCCTGCGAAAGATCAACGAGGCCCAGACCCGACGCGTGTCACGAGACTCGACCATGCCGCGACAACAGGAGGCAGCCCCCTCATGAGCACCGGACAGAAGACGGTTTCGACCTTCCTCACCCTCATCTGCGCACTGCTCGTCCTCATCCTCGGTCTCTGCCTCGACTGGCCGTTCTGGGTGTGGCCCACAGCCGTCGCCTTGCTGCTGTCCGCCCTGGCGGTGGCCGCAACGGCCGCAGCACGGGCACGCAGGCGGGACCCGTTCCCACCCGGCACAGTGCCCGAGCGGCCCGTCCCCCCGGTCGAGCGCCGCGAGGTGTACGTGGACCGGATCTCCCTGCCCAGCCGGTTCGCGGACTACGACTTCTTGTTCTCGGCCACCGTCCGTTGGTGCCCGGCGGACGCGTCGGCCGACGTCTCGCTCATCAATGCGGGCGCCCTGGCGATGGACGCCGTCATCGAACGTGCCCGCGCCGTGACCTCGTGCCGCAAGCCCTTCAGAAGCTCCCTCGTCCAGCACGAGCTCAGCGGTGCGCTGGGAGTGATGGAACCGGCCCCCGGCGGACACATTCGTGCCATGGCCCTGGACGTCGTCCTCGTGCTCCCGGACGAGGACCAGCAGCGCCTGGACCGTCTCGCGGCCATTCGGAAGAACGAGGATCTCTGGGAACACGAGCGCAACTACGAGCGCAACAAACGCGAGTACCTCGGCGGTGACGTCCTGCGGGACACCGGCAGCGCGGTCGTGTGGTGGCTCGCGAAGAACGACGACCATGTGGAGAAGGCCGTCAACGACATCGGCATGCTGGCCCGCCTCACCTCCGCCGCCAACAACGAAGAGGTCGCCGAGCCGTTCCGGCATCTCGTGCCGGAGGCATTCCCACCGATCACGCTCCCGGAGCCGGAATCTGACGTCTTCGGGAAGTCCTCTGCGTTCGAAGAGTCCCTCGCTCAGGAGGCCCCCACGGAGCCGAGCGCCGCGGAGGCTTTCACCGACTTCATACGACGGTTGGGACGCACTCCGGGCGACGAGGAATGCCTGATGCTGGCCGAGCAGGTGGCCATGAACATAGAGGACTGGGACGAAGACACCGCCCAGGAGATACGTCGCCGCTTCGCCGCGCAGCCAGCTGCCGCGGCAGCGTCCCCGAACGGATCCGACCCGGCTGCGCCCTCGATCGAATCCTGACCACGCTGCCCCGCCGCCTCAACGGATCGGGGCCCGGCCCTCCCGTAGGAGAGCCGGGCCCCGAAGCCTGGAAGGGCGAGCCTTAAAGCCCCGCAGCCTTCCGCAGAGCATCCACCCGATCCGTCCGCTCCCACGTGAAGTCGGGAATCGCCCGGCCGAAGTGGCCGTACGCGGCGGTCTGCGCGTAGATCGGGCGCAGCAGGTCCAGGTCGCGGATGATCGCGGCCGGGCGCAGGTCGAAGACCTCGGCGATGGCGGCCTCGATCTTGTCGGTGTCGACCGTGGCCGTGCCGAAGGTCTCCACGAACAGGCCCACCGGCTCGGCCTTGCCGATCGCGTAGGCGACCTGGACCTCGCAGCGAGCTGCGAGACCCGCGGCGACCACGTTCTTGGCGACCCAGCGCATCGCGTAGGCGGCGCTGCGGTCGACCTTGGACGGGTCCTTGCCGGAGAAGGCGCCGCCGCCGTGGCGGGCCATGCCGCCGTACGTGTCGATGATGATCTTGCGGCCGGTCAGGCCCGCGTCGCCCATCGGGCCGCCGATCTCGAAGCGGCCTGTCGGGTTGACCAGGAGGCGGTAGCCCTCGGTCTCCAGCTTGATGCCGTCATCGAGGAGCGCCCGCAGCTCGGCCTCGACCACGAACTCCCGGATGTCGGGGGCGAGGAGCGAGTCCAGGTCGATGTCCGACGCGTGCTGCGAGGAGACGACGACCGTGTCGAGGCGGACGGCCTTGTCGCCGTCGTACTCGATGGTGACCTGGGTCTTGCCGTCGGGGCGCAGGTACGGGATGGTCCCGTTCTTGCGGACCTCGGAGAGGCGGCGCGAGAGGCGGTGCGCGAGGTGGATCGGGAGCGGCATCAGCTCCGGCGTCTCGTCGCACGCGTAGCCGAACATCAGGCCCTGGTCGCCCGCGCCCTGCTTGTCGAGCTCGTCCTCGTCGCCCTCGACACGCTTCTCGTACGCCGTGTCGACGCCCTGCGCGATGTCGGGGGACTGCGAGCCGATGGACACCGAGACGCCACAGGAGGCGCCGTCGAAGCCCTTCTTGGAGGAGTCGTAACCGATCTCGAGGATCTTGTCGCGCACCAGCTGCGCGATCGGCGCGTACGCCTTGGTCGTCACCTCACCGGCCACGTGCACCAGGCCGGTGGTGATCAACGTCTCCACGGCGACCCGGGATTTCGGGTCCTCACGCAGAAGGGCGTCGAGAATGGTGTCGCTGATCTGGTCAGCGATCTTGTCGGGGTGACCCTCGGTCACAGACTCCGAGGTGAAGAGACGGCGGGACACATCGCTCCCTGTGGTTGCAGCGGCTGCTGGCTGATCATTGGTGGACGGCCGGGAGCTGCGCCCGGCGTCGTCCGAGACCAGTTTATCGGTCGCACTCGGCCGCCGGAGCACGTGTCTCGCCACTTGGGAGGGCTGTGACCTGCGGCACTGCATTGTGCGGTACGACGATCGTTCTCCACCAGAGGGCCTCACGCCCGAATTTCATGGGTTTGAGGCCCCCAGTGGGGCGATTGTGACACTCGGGCCCAGGTTTTCGTGCCTGTTCCGGTGAGGCTTGGGCAGGCGACTTTTTCTGGCGGCCTCCGGCTTTTTCCGGAGGTCACCTTATTTTTTTCAGGAATTCTTCGGCAGGCGTTCAGCCACCAGATCCCAGACCGTGTCCGCGAGCGCTTCCTTGGGTCCGTACGGCACGGGGGTCTCGCTGCCGTCCGCGCCGAGCACGACCGCCTCGTTCTCCTCGGAGCCGAACGTCTTGCGCTCGCCCACCTCGTTGATGACGAGCAGGTCGCAGCCCTTGCGTTCCAGCTTGGCGCGGCCGTTGGCGAGCACGTCGTCCGTCTCGGCGGCGAAGCCGACGACGACCTGGCCGGGGCGCGGCCTCTCGCCCGCGATCTCGGCGAGGATGTCGGGGTTGCGGACCAGGGCGATGGGCGCCGGTTCCTGGCCGTCCTTCTTCTTGATCTTTCCTGCCGCGTACGTCTGCGGGCGGAAATCGGCCACGGCCGCCGCCATCACCACGGCATCGGCGTCCGCCGCGGCCTTGATGACCGCTTCACGGAGCTGGACTGCGGTGCCTACGGGCAGTATGTCGACGCCCGCGGGCGCGGGGAGGGCCGCGTTCGCCGACACCAGCGTGACCCGGGCGCCGCGTGCCGCCGCGCTGCGGGCGAGGGCGTACCCCTGCTTGCCGGAGGATCGGTTGCCCAGGAAGCGGACCGGGTCGAGCGGCTCGCGCGTGCCGCCCGCGCTGACGACGACATGCCGGCCCGTGAGGTCCTGGGCCAGATCTCCGCGCGCCAGGACACGACGTACGACGTCGAAGAGCTCCACCGGATCCGGGAAACGGCCCTTGCCCGTGTCCACGCCCGTGAGGCGGCCGACGGCGGGCTCGACGACGAGGGCGCCTCGGCGGCGCAGCGTGGCGACGTTCTCCTGCGTGGCCGGGTGTTCCCACATCTCCGTGTGCATGGCGGGCGCGAAGATCACCGGACAGCGGGCGGTGAGGAGCGTGTTCGTCAGGAGGTCGTCGGCGAGGCCGTGGGCCGCCTTCGCCATCATGTCGGCCGTCGCCGGGGCGACGATCACGACGTCCGCGGACTGGCCGATCCGTACGTGCGGCACTTCGTGGACGTCGGACCAGACCTCGGTCGAGACCGGGTTGCCGGACAGGGCCGACCATGTGGCCGCCCCCACGAAGTGCAGTGCCGACTCGGTCGGCACGACGCGTACGTCATGGCCCGACTCGGTCAGCCGCCGCAGCAGCTCACAGGCCTTGTACGCGGCGATACCGCCGCTGACCCCCAGAACGACCTTGGGCTTGCCCACGGTGCCTCCCCGCACTCCTGATCCCCGTAATCGGGAACGTACGACTCCATCACACACCACAGGCCCGGCAGTCGCTCTGCCGGGCCTGTGGTGAATAAAACTGCGAGAAAAGAACTGTGACTACTGCGCCGGGCCCTCGATGGCCTCGGACGTCAGCAGGCCCGCGTTGATCTCACGGAGCGCGATGGAGAGCGGCTTCTCGTGGACGTGGGTGTCCACCAGCGGGCCGACGTACTCCAGCAGGCCCTCACCGAGCTGCGAGTAGTACGCGTTGATCTGGCGCGCGCGCTTGGCGGCGTAGATCACGAGGCTGTACTTCGAGTCGGTCGCTTCGAGGAGCTCATCAATCGGCGGGTTGATGATGCCCTCGGGCGCAGTGATGGAAGAGGACACTCTCTGCCTTCCGATGGGGATTGATCTTCGAATGGAGATGTGGAGATCAATCCGGGATTACTGAGGATGAAGAAGATCAAACAACTTTCATCAAGGCTAGCAGCTCGCGCGCCACGTCCTCGACGGAGGTATTGACCAGGGTGGTGTCGAACTCGGCCTCGGCGGCGAGTTCGATCTTTGCCGCGGCGAGCCTGCGCTCGATCACCACGGGCTCCTCGGTGCCCCGGCCGGTGAGCCGGCGCACCAGCTCCTCCCAGCTCGGTGGGGCGAGGAAGACCAGCTGCGCCTCGGACATCGACTCGCGGACCAGGCGTGCGCCCTGCAGGTCGATCTCCAGGAGGACGGGCTCGCCCGCCTCCAGGCGCTCGAGGACGGCACCCCGGGGGGTGCCGTAGCGGTTGCCCGCGAACTCGGCCCACTCGAGCAGCTCGCTGTTGGCGATCAGTTTGTCCATCTCTTCGTCGGAGACGAAGAAGTAGTGGACACCGTGCTTCTCGCCGGGGCGCGGCTTCCGCGTGGTGGCGGAGACCGAGAGCCAGACCTCGGGGTGTTCTTTGCGCATATGAGCGACGACCGTGCTCTTGCCGACCCCGGAGGGGCCGGAGAGCACGGTCAGCCGCGGACGTACGTCCGGGGGTACGGGGGTCGTCCCCCGGGATGTTGCAGCCATGCAGCGATTATCCAGGTTCTCAGGAGTGCCTGAGAACGTCAGGCAGCGCCACCGCCGAACTCACGCTCCAAGGAGGCGATCTGATTGGAGCCGAGACCGCGCACACGGCGGCTTTCGGAGATGCCAAGACGCTCCATGATCTGCTTGGCGCGGACCTTGCCCACGCCCGGCAGGGACTCCAGGAGAGCGGAGACCTTCATCTTGCCGATGACATCGTTCTCCTGACCCTGCTTGATGACCTCGTGAAGGGAGGCGCCGGAGTGCTTGAGTCGATTCTTGACCTCGGCCCGCTCCCGGCGAGCCGCGGCGGCCTTTTCGAGCGCGGCTGCGCGCTGTTCAGGGGTAAGGGGCGGAAGAGCCACGCCTACGTCACCTCGGATGTCGAACTGTCGGATACGGACCGGTGAGGAACCTAGTCGCCCCACACCTGGTGAGCAACGTGCAACGCGCTTGCCCGTTCGCTCTCGTCGGAGACTAGCGGGCATGGCCGCCAGAGTCAGCGAGAACAGACGAAAAGTCCTGGTCAGCCTCTACCGAGGTGTGCATTTCGGGCATTTCACCCCGGATTTGGCCTGGTGAGCCATCAGCGAGACGTGAGGACGTGGCCGGACACGTCCTTCGAAGGCGGAAAATCACCCTCGGGGCACCCTCACGCCGACGCGACGGCCTCACGGATCTCGTCCGCGAACCGGCTCGCCGCGACCCGAAGGCCCGCGACATCGGGACCCTCGCGCAGGACGCCACGGCTGACGCTCGGCACCACATTGCGTACGACGTCTCCGAAGACGCCCGGCAGATCCGCCGGGGTGGCACCCTGCGCACCGATGCCGGGGGCGAGCAGCGGGCCGTTGACCGCGAGGTCGTACGAGGAGAGGTCCCCCAGCGTCGCCCCGACGACGGCCCCGAAGGACCCCAGGGGCTCCGCGCCCGCGTTCTCGGCCGCCAGGTGCCCGAGCATCGTCGCGCCGATCGTGCGGCCGTCCTCGCGCACCGCGTGCTGCACCTCGGCGCCCTCGGGGTTGGAGGTGAGGGCGAGCACGAAGAGCCCGGTGCCGTTCTCGCGCGCGAGGTCGACGGCCGGCTTCAGCGAGCCGTAGCCGAGGTAGGGCGAGACCGTGAGGGCGTCGCTGAACAGCGGCGAGTCCTTGTGCAGGAAGGTCTCCGCGTACGCGGCCATCGTCGAGCCGATGTCACCACGCTTGGCGTCCATGACCACCAGGGCGCCGGCCGCGCGCAGCTCCTGGACGGCCTTCTCCAGGACGGCGATGCCGCGCGAGCCGAAGCGCTCGAAGAACGCGCTCTGCGGCTTGAAGACCGCGACACTTTCCGCGAGTGCCTCGACGACCGTCGCCGTGAACCGCTCCAGGCCCGCCACGTCGTCGTTCAGGCACCAGGCGGACAGCAGGGACGCGTGCGGGTCGATGCCGACGCAGAGCGGCCCACGCTCGTCCATGGCGGCGCGCAGGCGCGTACCGAAGGGTTCAAGAGCACTCATGCGGGCTTCCTCACGTCGGCGCCGACTGCCTCGGCGAGCGTGGCGTACGGCGAGTTGTTCAGACGGGCGGCGAGGCCCTTGTGGATCGCGCGGCCCCAGAAGGGCCCTTCGTAGATGAACGCGCTGTAGCCCTGCACCAGGGTGGCGCCCGCGAGGATCCGCTGCCAGGCGTCCTCGGCGTTCTCGACGCCGCCGACGCCCACCAGGGTGATGCGGTCGCCCACGCGCGCGTAGAGGCGGCGCAGGACCTCCAGGGAGCGCTCCTTGAGGGGCGCTCCGGACAGTCCGCCGGTCTCTCCGTAGAGCGAAGGGTCGGACCGCAGACCGAGGCTCTCTCGCGCGATGGTCGTGTTCGTGGCGATGATGCCGTCGAGGCCCAGCTCTACGGCCAGGTCGGCGACCGCGTCGATGTCCTCGTCCGCGAGGTCGGGGGCGATCTTCACCAGGAGCGGCACGCGCCGCCCGGTGACGCTGCGGTCGGCCGCCTCGCGTACGGCGGTGAGCAGCGGGCGAAGCGACTCCGTGGCCTGGAGGTTGCGCAGGCCCGGGGTGTTCGGGGACGACACGTTCACCACGAGGTAGTCGGCGTGGGCGGCGAGCCGCTCGGTCGACTTCACGTAGTCGGCGGCGGCCTCCTCCTCGGGCACGACCTTGGTCTTGCCGATGTTGACGCCCACGACCGTCTTGAAGACGGCCCTGCGGGCGTCCAGGCGCTCGGCCACGGCCGCCGAGCCCTCGTTGTTGAAGCCCATGCGGTTGATCAGCGCACGGTCCTGCACGAGGCGGAAGAGACGCTTCTTGGGGTTGCCGGGCTGCGGCTCCCCCGTGACGGTGCCGATCTCGATGTGGTCGAAGCCCAGCATCGACATGCCGTCGATCGCGACGGCGTTCTTGTCGAAGCCCGCCGCGAGGCCGAAGGGCCCGTGCATCCGCAGACCGAAGGCCTCGGTGCGCAGTTCCTTGTGGCGCGGCGCGAGCACGGCCGCGACGAAGGTGCGAAGCACGGGGACGCGGGCCGCGAGCCGGATCCAGCGGAAGGCCATGTGGTGGGCCTGCTCCGGGTCCATGCGCTTGAAGACGAGGTTGAAGAAGAACTTGTACATGGTCGAGTCCTCGGTGTTCTCACCAGAAGGGGGACACCGGATCGGTGTCCCCCTGGTGGGCTGCTAGTCGCGGGCCGCGGTCAGATGCTCCGCGTGTTCCTGGAGTGAACGGACGCCCACGTCCCCGTGGTTGAGCGCGTCGATGCCCTGGACGGCGGCGGCAAGCGCCTGGACCGTCGTCAGGCAGGGCACGGAGCGGGACACGGCCGCCGTACGGATGTCGTAGCCGTCGAGGCGGCCACCCGTGCCGTACGGGGTGTTGATGATGAGGTCGACCGCGCCGTCGTGGATGAGCTGGACGATGGTCTTCTCACCGTTCGGGCCCTCGCCCTCGCTCTGCTTGCGCACGACCGTGGCGTTGATGCCGTTGCGCTTGAGCACCTCGGCCGTGCCGGAGGTGGCGAGCAACTCGAAGCCGTGCGCGACCAGTTCACGCGCCGGGAAGATCATCGAGCGCTTGTCGCGGTTGGCGACGGAGATGAAGGCACGGCCCTTGGTCGGCAGCGGACCGTACGCGCCCGCCTGCGACTTGGCGTACGCCGTGCCGAACACCGAGTCGATGCCCATGACTTCACCGGTGGAGCGCATCTCCGGGCCGAGGATGGTGTCGACGCCACGTCCGTGGATGTCGCGGAAGCGCGACCACGGCATGACGGCCTCCTTCACCGAGATCGGCGCGTCCATCGGCAGCGTGCCGCCGTCACCGGTCGCCGGGAGCATGCCCTCGGCGCGCAGTTCGGCGACGGTCGCGCCGAGCGAGATGCGCGCGGCGGCCTTGGCGAGCGGCACCGCGGTCGCCTTCGAGGTGAAGGGGACGGTGCGCGAGGCACGCGGGTTGGCCTCCAGGACGTAGAGGATGTCCCCGGCCATCGCGAACTGGATGTTGATGAGGCCGCGTACGCCGACGCCCTTGGCGATGCCCTCCGTGGAGGCCCGCAGGCGCTTGATGTCGTGGCCGCCGAGCGTGATGGGGGGCAGTGCGCACGCCGAGTCGCCGGAGTGGATGCCGGCCTCCTCGATGTGCTCCATGACGCCGCCGAGGTAGAGCTCGTGGCCGTCGTAGAGCGCGTCCACGTCGATCTCGATCGCGTCGTCGAGGAAGCGGTCGACGAGGACAGGCCGCGAGGGGCTGATCTCGGTCGACTCCTCGATGTACGCGGAGAGGCGGGTCTCGTCGTACACGATCTCCATGCCGCGGCCGCCGAGCACGTACGACGGGCGGACCAGGACGGGGTAGCCGATCTCGTCGGCGATGGCCTTGGCCTCGTCGAAGGTGGTGGCGGTGCCGTGCTTGGGCGCGGGGAGACCGGCCTCGGCGAGCACCCGGCCGAAGGCGCCGCGGTCCTCGGCGGCGTGGATGGCCTCGGGCGGGGTGCCCACGACCGGGACGCCGTTGTCCTTGAGCGCCTGCGCCAGACCGAGCGGGGTCTGGCCGCCGAGCTGGACGACGACGCCCGCGATCGGCCCCGCCTGCGCCTCGGCGTTGACGATCTCCAGGACGTCCTCGAGCGTCAGCGGCTCGAAGTACAGACGGTCGGAGGTGTCGTAGTCCGTGGAGACGGTCTCCGGGTTGCAGTTGACCATCACGGTCTCGTAGCCCGCGTCGCTCAGCGCGAAGGAGGCGTGGACGCAGGAGTAGTCGAACTCGATGCCCTGGCCGATGCGGTTGGGGCCCGAGCCCAGGATGATGACCGCGGGCTTCTCGCGCTTGGCGACCTCGTTCTCCTCGTCGTACGAGGAGTAGAAGTACGGCGTGTTGGCGGCGAACTCGGCGGCGCAGGTGTCGACCGTCTTGTAGACCGGGCGGACCCCGAGCGCGTGCCGGACCTCGCGGACGACGTCCTCGCGCAGGCCGCGGATCTCGGCGATCTGGGCGTCGGAGAAGCCGTGCCGCTTGGCCTCGGCGAGCAGGTCGGCGTCCAGGCGCTCGGCGGCGGCGAGCTCGTCCGCGATCTCCTTGATCAGGAAGAGCTGGTCGACGAACCAGGGGTCGATCTTGGTGTACTCGAAGACCTCTTCCGGCGTCGCGCCCGCGCGGATGGCCTGCATGACGGAGTTGATGCGCCCGTCGGTCGGCCGGACGGCCTCTTCCAAAAGAAGGGCCTTGTCACCGGGCTCGCCCACGAAGGTGAACTGCGAGCCCTTCTTCTCCAGGGACCGCAGCGCCTTCTGCAGCGCCTCGGTGAAGTTGCGGCCGATCGCCATGGCCTCGCCGACCGACTTCATGGTGGTCGTCAGGGTCGAGTCCGCCGAGGGGAACTTCTCGAAGGCGAAACGCGGGGCCTTGACCACTACGTAGTCGAGCGTCGGCTCGAAGGAGGCCGGGGTCTTCTCGGTGATGTCGTTCGGGATCTCGTCAAGCGTGTACCCGACGGCGAGCTTCGCGGCGATCTTCGCGATCGGGAAGCCGGTGGCCTTCGACGCGAGCGCCGATGACCGCGAGACACGCGGGTTCATCTCGATGACGATGACCCGCCCGTCCGTCGGGTCGATGGCGAACTGGATGTTGCAGCCGCCGGTGTCGACGCCGACCTCGCGGATGATCGCGATGCCGACGTCACGCAGGTCCTGGTACTCGCGGTCGGTCAGCGTCATCGCGGGCGCGACGGTGATCGAGTCGCCGGTGTGCACGCCCATCGGGTCGAAGTTCTCGATGGAGCAGACGACCACTACGTTGTCGTGCTTGTCGCGCATCAGCTCGAGCTCGTACTCCTTCCAGCCGAGGATGGACTCCTCGAGGAGCACCTCGGTGGTCGGCGAGAGCGTGAGGCCCTGTCCGGCGATGCGGCGCAGTTCCTCCTCGTCGTGCGCGAAGCCGGAACCGGCGCCACCCATGGTGAAGGAGGGGCGGACGACGACGGGGTAGCCGCCCAGCTCGTCGACGCCCTTGAGGACGTCGTCCATGGAGTGGCAGATGTACGAGCGGGCGGACTCGCCGAGCCCGATCTTCTTGTTGACCTCTTCGACGACGCCCTTGAAGAGCTCGCGGTCCTCGCCCTTGTTGATCGCCTCGACGTTGGCGCCGATGAGCTCGACGCCGTACTTCTCCAGGACGCCCTGCTCGTGCATGGAGATCGCGGTGTTGAGCGCGGTCTGGCCGCCGAGGGTCGGGAGCAGCGCGTCGGGGCGCTCCTTGGCGATGATCTTCTCGACGAACTCGGGGGTGATCGGCTCGACGTACGTGGCGTCGGCGATCTCCGGGTCGGTCATGATCGTCGCCGGGTTGGAGTTGACCAGGATGACGCGCAGGCCCTCGGCCTTCAGGACGCGGCAGGCCTGGGTGCCGGAGTAGTCGAACTCCGCTGCCTGGCCGATCACGATCGGGCCGGAGCCGATGACCAGGACGGACTGGATATCGGTGCGCTTAGGCACGCTGGGCTCCTTCTGCGGTCATCAAAGATACGAAGCGGTCGAAGAGGTACGCGGCGTCGTGCGGGCCCGCGGCCGCCTCGGGGTGGTACTGGACGCTGAAGGCCGGCTGGTCGAGCAGCTGAAGCCCCTCCACCACCTGGTCGTTGAGGCATACGTGGGAGACCTCGGCCCGCCCGAAGGGGGTGTCCGAGACCTTGTCGAGGGGCGCGTCGACGGCGAAGCCGTGGTTGTGCGCGGTGACCTCGACCTTGCCGGTCGTACGGTCCTGCACCGGCTGGTTGATGCCGCGGTGGCCGTACTTCAGCTTGAAGGTGCCGAAGCCGAGGGCGCGGCCGAGGATCTGGTTGCCGAAGCAGATGCCGAAGAGCGGCGTCCTGCGTTCGAGCACGCCCCGCATGACGGAGACGGGGTGGTCCGCGGTGGCCGGGTCGCCGGGGCCGTTGGAGAAGAACACGCCGTCGGGGTTGACCGCGTACACGTCTTCCACCGTGGCGGTGGCGGGCAGGACGTGCACCTCGATGCCGCGTTCGGCCATGCGCTGCGGGGTCATGCCCTTGATGCCGAGGTCCACGGCGGCGACCGTGAACTTCTTGGTGCCGATCGCGGGGACGACGTACGTCTCCTTGGTGGCGACCTCGGCGGAGAGGTCGGCGCCCTTCATCTGCGGCGATGCCTGCACCTTGGCGAGCAGGGCCTCGTCGCGGACGCCGGTCCAGGCCTCGCCGGAGAAGATGCCGACGCGCATCGCGCCGCGCTCGCGCAGGTGGCGGGTGAGGGCGCGGGTGTCGATGCCGGAGATGCCGACGACGCCCTGGTTGGCGAGCTGCTCGTCGAGCGAGCGCTTGGCGCGCCAGTTCGACGGCACGCGCGCGGGGTCGCGCACGACGTAGCCGGAGACCCAGATGCGGGCGGACTCGTCGTCCTCGTCGTTCACGCCCGTGTTGCCGACGTGCGGGGCCGTCATGACGACGACCTGGCGGTGGTAGGAGGGGTCGGTGAGGGTCTCCTGGTAGCCGGTCATGCCGGTGGAGAACACCGCTTCGCCGAAGGTCTCCCCCACGGCCCCGTAGGCACGGCCGCGGAAGATGCGGCCGTCCTCCAGGACGAGTACGGCGGGAGTCTTGGCGGCTCCCCTTGTGGAGGTCGTCATCGTGCGGTGCCTTCCGTCGTGCTGGTCGTATGGATCATGTTGTTGATGGCCTCGACCCACTCGGCCTGTTCGGCCGCGTGGTCCGAGCGGAAGCCCGAGTCGAGTCGTTTCTCGCCGTGCTCCCAGGTGACGATCAGCAGACCGCCCTCCGCGAGGACCTTTCCGGCGATGCCCTTGTCGAGGCGGGCCTCGCGAAGCTGGGCGGCCGGGACGAAGAAGTCGGCCGCCCCGGGGCGTACGACGTCGAGGCCCGCGTCCGTGAGGGTCAGCTCCACGCGGCTGCGGGTACCGAGGCCGTGCGCCACGATGCGGTCGAGCCACTGCCCAGCCGTGGTCGAGCCGTGGTAGCGGCCGCTCAGCTCAAGTTTCGCCGGGCCCGGCTCGCTCGGCGCGCTGGGCAGCTCCGGCAGGTCGCCCTGGAGCGTGCCTCGCCATTTCCAGCCCTCGCGCATCAGCCAGTAGACGAGTGCGATGAAAAGCAGGAGGCCGACGACCCAGCCCGCGCGGGCGGCCCAGTCCGTCACGTCGGCCGACTTCTTCTCGGCGGCGATTGTGGCGGCGTTTGCGGCGGCATTTCCTGCGGCCGCAGAGATCAGAGATGTCACGCGAGCTTCCCGTCGACGACCGTGGCGCGGCCCCGCAGCCACGTGTGCGTCACGCGGCCCGGCAGCTCACGGCCCTCGTAGGGGGTGTTGCCGCTGCGCGAGGCGAAGCCCGCGGGGTCCACGACTCCACGGTAAGCCGGATCGAGAAGCGTGAGGTTCGCGGGCTCACCTGCCGAGACGGGGCGTCCGTGGCCCTTCGCCCGGCCGATCTCGGCGGGCTTGACGGACATCCGGTCGGCGACCGCGGCCCAGGTCAGCAGGCCCGTCTCGACCATCGTCTGCTGGACCACCGAGAGCGCGGTCTCCAGGCCCACCATGCCCATGGCGGCCGCGGCCCACTCGCAGTCCTTGTCCTCGTGCGGGTGCGGGGCGTGGTCGGTGGCGACGATGTCGATCGTGCCGTCGGCCAGGGCCTCGCGCAGCGCCATGACGTCGCGCTCGGTGCGCAGCGGCGGGTTGACCTTGTAGACAGGGTTGTACGAGCGGACCATCTCGTCCGTCAGGAGCAGGTGGTGCGGGGTGACCTCGGCGGTGACGTCGATGCCGCGCGACTTGGCCCAGCGCACGATCTCGACGGAGCCCGCGGTCGACAGGTGGCAGATGTGCACCCGCGAACCGACGTGCTCGGCGAGCAGCACGTCACGCGCGATGATCGACTCCTCGGCGACGGCGGGCCAGCCGCCGAGGCCGAGCTCGGCGGAGACGATGCCCTCGTTCATCTGGGCGCCCTCGGTGAGGCGCGGCTCCTGCGCGTGCTGGGCGACGACGCCGCCGAAGGCCTTCACGTACTCCAGGGCGCGGCGCATCATCACGGCGTCGTCGACGCACTTGCCGTCGTCGGAGAAGACGGTGACACCGGCCGCGGACTCGTGCATGGCGCCGAGCTCGGCGAGCTTCTTGCCCTCGAGGCCGACGGTGACGGCGCCGATCGGCTGGACGTCCGCGTAGCCGCCCTCCTGGCCGAGGCGGTAGACCTGCTCGACGACTCCGGCGGTGTCGGCGACGGGGAAGGTGTTGGCCATGGCGAACACGGCGGTGTAGCCACCGGACGCGGCGGCGCGCGTACCGGTCAGGACGGTCTCGGAGTCCTCGCGGCCGGGCTCGCGCAGGTGGGTGTGGAGGTCGACGAGGCCGGGCAGCAGGATCTTGCCCTCGGCCTGGACGACGGTCACGTCGTCGCCCGCTTCGATGCCGGTGCCTACCTCGAGGATGGTCTCGCCGTCGATCAGGACGTCCTGGGGCTCGCCGCCAAGGACCTTCGCACCACGGATCAGGGTCTTGCTCATGTTGTTACTTCTCCTCGGAACCGGTGGGGCGGGTGTGGGTGACGGCGGGTTCGTTGCCGCCCAGGAGCAGGTAGAGCACCGCCATGCGGGTGTGGACGCCGTTGGCGACCTGCTCGATGACCGTGCAGCGGTCGGAGTCGGCGACCTCGGCGGTGATCTCCATGCCGCGGACCATCGGGCCGGGGTGCATCACGATGGCGTGCTCGGGCATCTTCGCCATGCGCTCGCCGTCGAGGCCGTAGCGGCGCGAGTACTCGCGCTCGGTCGGGAAGAACGCGGCGTTCATGCGCTCGCGCTGCACGCGCAGCATCATCACGGCGTCGGACTTGGGGAGCACGCGGTCCAGGTCGTACGAGACGTCGCAGGGCCAGGTGTCCACGCCGACCGGCACGAGCGTGGGCGGGGCGACGAGGGTGACCTCGGCGCCCAGGGTGTGCAGGAGGTCCACGTTCGAGCGCGCGACCCGGCTGTGCAGGACGTCGCCGACGAGCGTGATGCGCTTGCCGTTGAGGTCCTTGCCAAGGCCCGCGTCCCTGCCGACGAGGCGGCGTCGCATGGTGAACGCGTCGAGCAGGGCCTGCGTGGGGTGCTGGTGGGTGCCGTCGCCCGCGTTGATCACCGGGGCGTCGATCCAGCCGGAGGTGGCGAGGCGGTAGGGGGCGCCGGACGCGCCGTGCCTGATGACGACGGCGTCGACGCCCATCGCCTCCAGGGTCTGGGCGGTGTCCTTGAGGGACTCGCCCTTGGAGACGCTGGATCCCTTGGCGGCGAAGTTGATGACGTCGGCGGAGAGGCGCTTCTCCGCGGCCTCGAAGGAGATCCGGGTCCGGGTCGAGTCCTCGAAGAACAGGTTGCAGATCGTGCGGCCGCGCAGCGCGGGCAGTTTCTTGATCGGCCGGTCGGCGACCCGGGCCATCTCCTCGGCGGTGTCGAGGATGAGAACGGCGTCGTCGCGGGTGAGGTCGGCGGCCGAGATGAGGTGTCGCATCATCTGGGTGTACTCCGTCATGTGGAGGTGTGCGGGCACGCGGGCGCGCAGGGGTGTGCCCCGGTGCCCCGTGGGGGAAGCCGGGCCTACGCGGAAGCGGGCTTGGCGCCGAGCAGCACGGCGTCGCGGCCGTCCTCCTCGGCGAGCTGGACCTTGACCGTCTCCCGCAGCGACGTGGGGAGGTTCTTGCCGACGTAATCGGCGCGGATCGGCAGTTCGCGGTGGCCGCGGTCGACGAGGACGGCGAGCTGCACGGCGCGCGGACGGCCGATGTCGTTCAGGCCGTCGAGGGCCGCGCGGATGGTGCGGCCGGAGAAGAGCACGTCGTCGACGAGGACGACGAGGCGGCCGTCGATGCCGTCACCGGGGATCTCGGTGCGGGCGAGTGCGCGCGGCGGATGCATGCGCAGATCGTCGCGGTACATCGTGATGTCGAGTGAGCCAACCGGGATCGTGCGTCCGGTGATTTCTTCGAGCTTCTCGGCGAGTCGCCGGGCGAGGAAGACGCCGCGGGTGGGAATGCCGAGCAGCACCACGTCTTCGGCGCCTTTGGCGCGCTCGACGATCTCGTGTGCGATTCGGGTCAACACCCGTGCGATGTCCGGGCCTTCGAGCACGGGCCGGGCGACATCGGGTTCGTTCGTGTCGTGCGAGTCCATATGAAACGGACCTCCTTCTCCGCCTCACGGGACGGACCTTAAAGGACGTCGAAATTGCGCCATCCACGATACCAGCACCGGCAACACCCCCGGTCACCGCCCCCTCGGAGGGGGCGGTACGGACCATTCGGCTTGACGCACCCAAGTAACGCTGCGTAACCTCACAGTGAGTTACCGTTCTTCGTCCGGGGAGCTATATGTCCAGCGAATACGCCAAACAGCTCGGGGCCAAGCTCCGCGCCATCCGTACCCAGCAGGGCCTTTCCCTCCACGGTGTCGAGGAAAAGTCCCAGGGACGCTGGAAGGCGGTCGTGGTCGGTTCGTACGAACGCGGCGACCGCGCCGTGACCGTACAGCGCCTCGCCGAGCTGGCGGACTTCTACGGGGTCCCGGTCCAGGAGCTGCTGCCAGGCACCGCTCCGGGCGGTGCCGCCGAGCCGCCGCCCAAGCTCGTGCTCGACCTCGAGCGCCTGGCGCACGTCCCGGCCGAGAAGGCGGGACCGCTGCAGCGTTACGCGGCCACGATCCAGTCGCAGCGCGGTGACTACAACGGCAAGGTGCTCTCGATCCGCCAGGACGACCTGCGCACTCTCGCCGTGATCTATGACCAGTCGCCCTCGGTTCTCACCGAGCAGCTGATCAGCTGGGGCGTCCTTGACGCGGACGCGCGCCGCGCCGTCGCCCACGACGACGTCTGATCCTTCAAGGGGCAGCTGAGCAGAAACGTAACGCCGGGGTGGCTGGAACCGATCGGGTTCCAGCCACCCCGGCGTTCTACGTGCGCCCCTGAGCCCTCGCAGGGCGCAGAGGCCCCAGGAGTCCCAGAGAACGCCAGAGGGCCCGCAGCGCGTTGCTGCGGGCCCTCTGAGCGGCATAGGAGGCTTGCGCCTCACACGGTCGCGGCCTTACGCCTCGTCGCGGCGCAGGGTCGGCTTCAGGTCCTTGAAGCGGCCGAGCAGTCCGTTCACGAAGGACGGCGAGTCGTCCGTGGAGAACTCCTTGGCGAGCTGCACGGACTCGTCCATGACCACGGCGTCCGGCGTCTCGTCGACCCAGATCAGCTCGTAGGCACCGAGCCGCAGGATGTTGCGGTCGACGACCGGCATCCTGTCCAGGGTCCACCCGACGGCGTACTGCGAGATCAGCTCGTCGATGCGGCGCGTGTGCTCCGCATAGCCCTCGACCAGCTCCATCGTGAACTCGCTCACCGGCGGCTGCCGGGTGTCGGACCGCGAGTGACGCACCCAGTCCGCGAGGACCGTCACCACATCGGCACCACGCTGGTCGGCCTCGAAGAGGATCTGGAAGGCGCGCTTGCGGGCCGTATTACGAGCAGCCACGGTTAGCTGTTCACCCGGCCGAGGTAGCCGCTGTCACGGGTGTCGACCTTGATCTTCTCGCCCGTGGTGATGAAGAGCGGCACGTTGATCTGGTGGCCGGTCTCCAGCGTCGCGGGCTTGGTGCCACCGGTGGAGCGGTCACCCTGGACACCGGGCTCGGTCTCCTGGATGACGAGCTCGACCGCGGCGGGCAGCTCGACGAAGAGGACCGAGCCGTCGTGCTGCGCGACGGAGGCCGTGAAGCCCTCGATCAGGAAGTTGGCGGCGTCACCGACGGACTTGCGGTCGACGTGCAGCTGGTCGTACGTCTCCATGTCCATGAAGACGAAGTAGTCGCCGTCCATGTAGGAGAACTGCATGTCGCGCTTGTCGATCGTCGCCGTGTCGACCTTGACGCCGGCGTTGAAGGTCTTGTCGACGACCTTGCCGGACAGCACGTTCTTGAGCTTGGTGCGCACAAAGGCGGGGCCCTTGCCGGGCTTGACGTGCTGGAACTCGACGACGGACCAGAGCTGGCCCCCGTCGAGCTTGAGCACCAGGCCGTTCTTGAGGTCGTTCGTGGAAGCCACGGTTGCGGAATCTCCTGGACTGACGTGGACGACCGCGGCGCACGCGCACAGCTCGAAAAGCTAGAGCGCGAGCAGCTCCTTGGTCGTGATGGTGAGTAGCTCGGGTCCGCCGTCCGCCTCGGGGCGCACGACGAGCGTGTCATCGATCCGGACACCACCCCGTCCCGGGATGTGAACCCCCGGTTCGACGGTGACCGGCACGCAAGCGTCCAGTTTACCCATGGCCGCGGGCGCCAGCTGCGGGTCCTCGTCGATTTCGAGCCCCACCCCGTGTCCCATCAACGCAGGGAGACCGTCCGCATACCCTGCGGAGTCCAGTACGTGGCGTGCCGCGCGGTCGATGTCACGGTAGGCCGCACCTGGTGAGAGAGCCTCCCTGCCCGCCCGCTGAGCGGCGAAGACGAGGTCGTAGAGCTCGATCTGCCAGTCCGCGGGAGACGTACCGATGACGAACGTACGTCCGATCTCACAACGGTAGCCGCGGTAGCTGGCCCCCAGGCACACGGAGAGGAAATCTCCTTCCTCCACCCGACGGTCCGACGGCCGGTGAGCGCCGCGGCCGGAGTTCGGTCCGGTGCCGACGGAGGTCGGGAAGGCGGGCCCGTCCGCGCCGTGGTCGACGAGGCGGCGCTCCAGTTCCAGGGCGAGATGGCGTTCCGTACGCCCCACGAGAATGGATTCGAGCAGCTCACCGAGTGCCTGGTCGGCGATCTCGGAGCCGATCCGCAGACAGGAGATCTCCTCCTCGTCCTTGACGAGGCGCAGTTGTTCGACCGCTCCCCCGAGGTCCGCGAGCCGCAGCCTGGGCGCGACGGAGCCAAGGGCGCGATGCCGGGCGACCGTGAGGTCGTGCTCCTCGATGGCCAGCGAGTCGGCACCCTGCGCGGCCGCGAGATCGGCCCCCGCGACGGCCGGATCCCCGCTTGACGCGTCGAGCAATTGCACCCGAAGGGCCGCGTCGGGCCGCCCCTCGCCCTGCTCGTCACCGAGCGGACCGCCGCACAGCAGCAGATCCTCGCTGCTGCCCAGCAGGAGCACGGAGCCGTGCGGCGCCGCTCCCGCGAGATACCGCACGTTGGCGGGACGGGACACCAACGCCGACGCGCTGCCACCCGCGGCACAGCGCTCTCTCAGCCGCTCTCGGCGGGCCGCGTACACCTCTGACATGGGACGAGCCTATGAGCGGCGGCGCGGGACGGCCGGTTCAGCGCGTCCGACCGAGGCATACGGAGGCGGAAGGGCCTACCACTGCGGCGGGCTCGCGATGGAGCGGGCCAGGACGTCGTCAAGGACCCGGGCCGTGGCGGGCACGTCCAGCTGGGAATTGTCGATGATGGGCAGGCCAGAGCCGTACCAACCGGCCATACGGCCGTGGATGCGGGCCACTTCCTCGTCCGTGAGGCGGCGATTGCCGCTGCGCTCGGCGTTGCGCTCCAGGACGATCTCCAGGCCGGGCAGCAGGACCACCGGCAGCAGCCCCGGGCCCACGTGACGCTTCCAACCGCCGAGGCCGACGACAGGGCGGTCGGGGAAGACCGCGTCGTCGAGGATGCACGAGATGCCGTTGGCCAGGAAGTTCCGTGCGGCGAAACCGCAGGTCCGGCGGGCCAGGCGGTACTGCGCCTCGGAGTGGTCGTTCCAGCCGGACTGGGGGTCGGCGAACCCCGAGCGGACCCATTCGCGTACGTCGTCGAGGCTGATGTGGGAGGTCGGCACCCGGCGGTGCTCCGCCCAGTACTTGGCGACGCTCGTCTTGCCCGCGCCCGCGGGGCCGATCAGGAGGACGGCGAGAGTGGTGGCGCCGCTGTCGGCCTGGGCGGTGCCGGGCGGAGGGCTCGGCATGGCGACGGGGCCGCCGGGCGGCAGCTGGATGTGGCCGGTCGTGTCCGGGGTCGGGGGCACGGGGACGCCGCCCGGCATGTGGTTGTGCTGCGGGGCTCCCGGCACCGGGGCGTGCGGGTGCGCGGCCGGTCCCTGCGGATGGGGGCCAGGTCCCTGCGGATGAGGGGCCGTGCCCGGTGGGTGCGGGGCGCCGGCGAAGCCCGGCGCGGGAGGCGGTGGGCCGCCCGGCGCGGCACCCGGCGGCGGACCGCTCGGGTGATGTGCGGCCGGGGACCAGCCGGTGGCTGGTCCGTGCCCCGGCTGATGGGGCGGCGGCAGCGGAGACCCCACTGCGTGCTGCATCCGGTGCCACTCCGTCTCGTGCGACTGACGCTGGTCGGGCGGCGGCCGGGGCCACCCGTTACCGAACGGTACCGCCCCCGGCCGACGTTGTGTGAACGGCCGGGGAGGCCGCAGGGTGCCCGTGGCTTGTTCCGATGGGCCGATTCGGCGCTACTGGAGCGCTACTTCGCCACTTCCCCGTACGCGGCGAGCAGCACCGCGGGGTCGGGTCCCTCCAGGACGGTCGGCTTGCCGAGGCCGTCGAGGACGATGAAACGCAGCAGGTCACCGCGGGACTTCTTGTCGACCTTCATGGTCTCCAGGAGCTTGGGCCACTGGTCGTAGCGGTAGCTCAGGGGCAGGCCGACCGACTCCAGGACGGCGCGGTGCCGGTCGGCGGTCGCGTCGTCAAGACGCCCGGCGAGGCGGCCGAGTTCGGCCGCGAAGGCCATGCCCACGGAGACGGCGGCGCCGTGCCGCCACTTGTAGCGCTCGTTCTTCTCGATGGCGTGCGCGAGCGTGTGGCCGTAGTTGAGGATCTCGCGCAGGCCCGACTCCTTGAGGTCGCCGGAGACGACCTCGGCCTTGACCTTGATGGAGCGCTCGATCAGCTCGGCGGTGTGCGGGCCCTGCGGGCTGCGCGCCGCCTGCGGGTCCTCCTCGATCAGTTCGAGGATCGTGGGGTCGGCGATGAAACCGGCCTTGATGATCTCCGCGAGGCCCGACACGAAGTCGTTGACCGGCAGCGAGTCGAGCGCGGCGAGGTCACACAGCACACCCGTGGGCGGGTGGAAGGAGCCCACCAGGTTCTTGCCCTCGGCGGTGTTGATGCCGGTCTTGCCGCCGACCGCCGCGTCCACCATGCCGAGCACGGTGGTCGGAACGGCGATCCAGCGGACCCCGCGCAGCCAGGTCGCGGCCACGAACCCGGCGAGGTCCGTGGTGGCTCCGCCGCCGACGCCGATGATGATGTCGCTGCGGGTGAAGCCGGACTGGCCAAGGGCCTTCCAGCAGTACGCGGCGACCTCGGCGGTCTTGGCCTCCTCCGCGTTCGGCACCTGGATGGCGACGACCTCGAACCCTTGTCCTGCGAGGTCGTCGCGGAGTGCTTCACCGGTCTCGGCGAGCGCCTCCGGGTGGATGATCGCGACGCGCTTGGTCCGCTCGCCGATCAGGGCGGGCAGCTCACCGAGGAGCTGCCGTCCGACGAGCACCTCGTACGGCTCGGTGCCCGCGGTGCCGCCGACCTGGATGCGGGTGGGCGCCTGCCCCGAAATCTCCGTCATGCTTCCTTCAACTCCAGTGCGTCGAGGACCGCTTGGGTGACCTCTTCGGGGGTGCGGTCGTCGGTGGCGACGACGGCGCGGGCGACTTCGGCGTAGAACTGGCGGCGAGCGTCCATCAGTTCGCGCCACTGCTTGCGCGGGTTGACCGCGAGCAGCGGGCGCGCGACGTTCAGGCCGGTGCGCTTGACCGCCTCCTCGACGTCCATCGAGAGATAGACGACGGGGTGCGGCGCGAGGAGCGCGCGGGTCGCATCGTCGAGGATCGCGCCCCCGCCGAGAGCGAGGATCCCCTCGTGCTCGCTGAGCGCCGTGCGCACGGCCTCCCGCTCCAAGTCACGGAAGTGCGACTCACCCTCGTCCAGGAAGATGTCCGAGATCTCCCGGCCCTGTACGAGGACGATGTCGGCGTCGGTGTCGCGGTAGACGGAGCCGAGGCGCTCGGCGAGCAGTGCGCCCACCGTCGACTTGCCCACGCCCATCGGCCCGACCAGGACGATCTGCGGGCCGGTCACCGGATCTGCAGGTTGTCGAGGTACGAGGCCACGTTCCGCCGGGTCTCGGGCACGCTGTCGCCGCCGAACTTCTCGGCGACGGCGTCGGCCAGGGTCAGCGCGACCATCGCCTCGGCGACGATGCCCGCGGCCGGGACCGCACACACGTCGGAGCGCTGATGATGCGCCTTGGTGGCCTCGCCGGTGGCGACGTCGATCGTGGCGAGCGCGCGCGGCACGGTCGCGATGGGCTTCATCGCGGCGCGCACACGGAGCAGTTCACCGGTGGTCAGGCCGCCCTCGGTGCCGCCGGAGCGCCCAGAGGTGCGCCGGATGCCGTCATCCGTGGAGACGATCTCGTCGTGCGCCTTGGAGCCCGGCACCCGCGCGAGGTCGAAGCCGTCGCCGACCTCGACGCCCTTGATGGCCTGGATGCCCATGAGCGCGGCGGCGAGCCGCGCGTCAAGGCGCCGGTCCCAGTGCACGTGCGAGCCGAGCCCGACGGGCACGCCGTACGCGAGAACCTCGACGACACCGCCCAGGGTGTCGCCGTCCTTGTGGGCCTGGTCGATCTCGGCGACCATCGCCTTGCTCGCGTCCGCGTCGAGGCAGCGCACCGGGTCGGCGTCGAGCTTCTCGACGTCCGCGGGGGTCGGGTAGACGCCGTAGGGCGCCTTGGCCGCCGCCAGTTCCGTGACGTGGCTGACGATCTCGATCCCGGCCGTCTCCTTGAGGTACGAGCGGGCGACCGCGCCGAGCGCGACGCGGGCCGCGGTCTCACGGGCCGAGGCACGCTCCAGGATCGGCCGTGCCTCGTCGAAGCCGTACTTCTGCATGCCGGCGAGGTCGGCGTGGCCGGGCCGGGGCCGGGTCAGCGGGGCGTTGCGGGCCAGGTCGGCGAGGATCTCCGGGTCGACCGGGTCGGCCGCCATGACCTGCTCCCACTTGGGCCACTCGGTGTTGCCCACCATGATCGCGATCGGCGAGCCCATGCTCAGGCCGTGCCGGACGCCGCCCAGGAAGGTGATCTCGTCGCGCTCGAACTTCATGCGCGCACCGCGCCCATAGCCGAGCCGCCGCCGGGCCAGGTGGTCCGCCACCATCTCCGTGGTGATCGGCACGCCGGCGGGAAGACCCTCCAGCGTCGCGACAAGTGCGGGTCCGTGGGACTCTCCCGCGGTCAGCCAACGCAACCTGCTCAACGGTGCTCCTCATGCTCGCGCCTGGAACTGCGTGGCGCGACCGGGTGCGCGGCCCTGGCCCGCCACCCTGATCCTCCCACGTCGGGGGGCGGGACCCGGCCTCCGGTCCAGAAAGCGGACGGCTCAGGGTCAGTCCTGGCGCGCGGCCAGCGCGTGCTCCCCCGCCTTGCGCATCGCGGCAAGCGGCGCCGACACGTGCCCGGTCATCTGCTCGACCTGCAGCACGGCCTGGTGCACGAGGAGGTCGAGCCCGCTGACGACGGCCCCGCCGTACATCGACCAGCGGGCCGCCAGAGCGGTGGGCCACGGGTCGTACAGGACATCGAAGAGGGTCGCGGGGCGCTCGGGCACTGCGGCCGACAGCGCGTCGGTCGCGCCCGCAGGCGTCGTGGCGATCACCAGCGGCGCGCTCATCGCGCGCTCGGCGTGCGCCCAGTCCTCCGTCCGCACCTCCACGTCGAGCCGCTCGCCCCACTGCCGCATCTCGGCGGCGCGCGCCTCGCTGCGTACGTACGCGACGACCTCGCCCGTGCAGATCCGCGCCAGCGCGGCGAGCGCGGACGACGCGGTGGCGCCCGCGCCGAGGATCGCGGCCGAATCGACCTGCTCGATGCCGCGTTCCCCCAGGGCAGCGACGATGCCGGGGATGTCGGTGTTGTCGCCGACGCGGCGGCCGTCGTCCGTGAAGACGACGGTGTTGACCGCCTCGACGGAGGCGGCCGTCTCGCTGATCTCGTCGAGCAGCGGGATCACCGCGCGCTTGAGCGGCATGGTCAGCGAGAGCCCGGCCCACTCGGGACCGAGGTCCTTCAGGAAGCCGGGCAGAGCCTCCTCGTCGACGTCGAACAGGTCATACGTCCATTCGGCCAGGCCAAGATCCCCGTATGCGGCGCGGTGCAGCACCGGGGAGAGGGAGTGGGCGATGGGTGAGCCGAGGACTGCGGCTCGGCGGCCTCGTTCAGTCGCCATTCTTCTGCCGATCGTTGAATTCCCGCACCAGCTTGTCGTGCTCGGCCAGCGTATTGGTGAACTGGGTTTTCTTTCCATCGACGGAGACGAAGAACATCCAGTCGCCACCGTCCGGAGCCAGTGTCGCCGCCAGCGCCTCGTCACCCGGGTTTCCGATCGGCCCCGGCGGGAGGCCCTTGTGGAAGTAGGTGTTGTACGGGTCAGAATCGCCCCGGATCTTAGAGATCGGGATATTGATCTCGCTCTGACCCTTGAGGTAGTTGTACGTCGAGTCGAACTCGAGCTTCTGATTGGTCACGGTGTTGGACGACTTGAGACGGTTGTAGACAACGGCCGCCATCTTCTTGAAGTCGTCGTGCGTCATGCCTTCGGCCTGGACGAGGCTGGCCACCGTGAGAACCTGCAGCGGGTTCTCCAGCTGCAGCTCGGCTGCCTTCGATTTGAGACCCAACTCGTCGTACTTCTCGGTGGCACGGGAGACCATGTTCTTGAGGATGGTCTCAGGCTTCTGGCCCTTTGCGACCCCATAGCTGGAGGGGTAGAGGAATCCCTCGAGCGGATCCTTGATGTCCTTGTTCGTGTTCGCCCAGTCAGGAAGGCCGAACGTCTTCCATTCCTTCTTGGCGATGCCCTCGGTCGTACCCTTTTTGAGCTTGAGGCGCGTATCGATCTGCTTGTAGACCCACGCGTTCCGCCTGCCCTCGGGAATGATGAGGTTGTTGCGGCTCTTCGGGCTCAGCATCAGTTCTACGGCACTCTTGGCCGACATCTGTTTCTTGAGGGTGTAGACGCCGGCCTGAATGGTGTTTCCGTCGGAGTTCTGAGCCTGCGCGGAGACAAAAGCGTCCACGCTCTTGACGACTCCGGCTTCCTTCAGTTTCTGGCCGATCACATAGCCGCCGGAATCCTTGGGGATGTCCACGGTGGCAGTTCCGGTGCCTTCGCCCGCGAAATCAGGCGCCGTACCGAATCGGTCCTGGTAGAACTGATAGCCGAAATAGCCGACTCCGCCGAGACCGCCGCCGAAGACCAGCGTCACGACCAGGCACGCGCAGCCGCTCCTGCGCTTCTTCGGTTTCTTGCCGCCCCGTCCGCCTCGACGGTCCCCGCGCCCACCACGGCGCCCCGGCGGATCGTCGTCCTCGTCCTCGTCGTCATCGGCGCCTGAGAAGAAGGCGTGTTCGCCCTGGTCCGGGCCCGGATCCCAGTCCTGCTGCGGCTCGGGGTCGGGACGGCGGCGGGACGGCGGCTCCGGAGGGGGGTACGCGTCGGGGGTGCCGTAGTAGTCGGGGCTCTCGGGGCCGTAGCCGCCGGGCTGGTTGCCGTAGGGGTCCGACGGGTCGGCGCCGTACGGGACCTGGCCCTGGTGGCCGTTGTCCCAGCCGCCGTTGTACTGCTGCTCGTGGCCGCCGTTGTACGGCTGCTCCGGACCCCCGCCGTACTGCTGCCCCGGACCTCCGCCGTACTGCTGTTCGGGGTTGCCGTTGTACTGCTGCTCCGGATTGCCGCCGTACTGCTGTTCCGGGCCCCCGCCGTACTGCTGCTCCGGATTGCCGTTGTACTGCTGCTGACCGGCAGGGCCGCCGTACTGCTGCTGGCCGTAAGCCTGCTGCCCGCCCGCGCTCCAGTCGTCGTACTGCGCCTGCTGCTGAGGGTGCTGCGGCTGCTGAGGGTAGTACTGCCCCTGGCCGCCGTAGGAGGACGGGCCGGCGGGGGCCTGCTGTCCTCCCCATCCGCCGTCCCCGTACAACGGGTCCTCGGGATGCCACGGTTCGGAGCCTGGGCCCCGGCCATACTCAGTCATCGATCCCCTACACGCCGCGAGGCGGGGTCGCCGTCTGAGTGATCGGGCAACCGTTCCGCCTCTTGCTGCTGTGCGGCAGCTGTTCGAACACCGCCGCATCGCGCGGAACGTTACCGTATCGCGATCAGATGACCACTTCGACGCCCTCGCCCGGAGCACTGCCTGACGCCCGTTCGGACTCAAGGGCCTGCTGCAGGATGATGACGGCCGCCGCCTGATCGATGACAGACCTGCCCTTTTTGGACTTCACGCCTGAGGCGCGCAGCCCCTGACTGGCCGTCACTGTGGTCATCCTCTCGTCCACGAGCCTCACCGAAATGGGGGCCACCGAGCGGGCGAGCTCCTGGACGAACGCGCGGACCTTGACGGCCGCCGGGCCCTCGCCGCCGTTGAGGGAGCGAGGGAGGCCGACGACGATCTCGATCGGTTCGTACTCGTCGACGAGCTGCTTCAGACGGCGGTGCGCGGCCGGGACATCGCGTCCCGGCACCGTCTCCACCGGCGTGGCGAGGATCCCGTCGGGGTCGCACGAGGCGACCCCGATCCGGGCGTCGCCGACGTCGATGGCCAGACGCCGGCCCCTGCGCATGCCGCCCTCGGAGTCGGGCATCAGGCCGTCTCTGCCACGAGGCGTTCGACGGCGGCCATGGCGTCGCCGATGGCCGCGGCGTTCTGTCCGCCGCCCTGAGCGACGTCCGGCTTGCCGCCGCCACCGCCGCCGAGGGTCTTGGCGGCCGTACGGACGAGGTCACCGGCCTTGAGGCCGCGCTCGCGGGCGGCCTCGTTCGTGGCGATGACCGTCAGGGGGCGGCCGTTGGCCGTGGTGAAGAGGGCCACCACCGTCGGGCGGTCGCCGGGGAAGCGGTGGCGTACGTCGAGGACCAGCTTGCGCAGGTCGTCGGCGCCCGTGCCGTCCGGCACCTGACCGGTGACGAGAGCAACACCTCGAACGTCCTTGGCCTGGTCGACGAGACCGGCGGCGGCCGCAAGGACCTTCTCCGCGCGGAACTTCTCGATCTCCTTCTCGGCGTCCTTCAGCTTGCCGAGCATGGCGGAGACCTTCTCGGGCAGCTCCTCGGAACGGCCCTTGACCAGCTCCTGGAGCTGGGCGACGACCGTGTGCTCCTTGGCCAGGAAGTTGTACGCGTCGACGCCGACCAGGGCCTCGATGCGGCGCACGCCCGAACCGATGGACGATTCGCCCAGCAGCTTCACCAGGCCGAGCTGGGCGGTGTTGCGCACGTGCGTGCCGCCGCACAGCTCCTTGGAGAAGTCGCCGATGGTGACCACGCGCACCCGCTCGCCGTACTTCTCGCCGAACTCGGCGATGGCGCCCTGCTTCTTGGCGTCGTCGATCGACATGACCTCGGCCTGCACGTCGAGTTCGTGCGCGAGCACTTCGTTGATCTTCTGCTCGACGTCCGTCATGACGGCCGTGGGCACGGCCGACGGGGAGCCGAAGTCGAAGCGGAAGCGGCCAGGCTGGTTCTCGGAACCGGCCTGGGCGGCCGTCGGGCCGAGCGCGTCGCGCAGCGCCTGGTGCGTGAGGTGCGTGGCGGAGTGGGCGCGGGCGATGGCACGACGGCGGTGCACGTCGATCGAGGCCCAGACCTGGTCGCCGACGGTGATCTCGCCGACCTGGACGACACCCTTGTGGACGTGCACGCCGGGGACCGGCTTCTGCACGTCACGGATCTCGACGACGGCGCCGTTGTCGAGGCGGATCCGGCCGGAGTCGGCGATCTGGCCGCCGCCCTCGGCATAGAAGGGGGTGCGGTCGAGGACGACCTCGACCTCGTCGCCCTCGCGGGCCGCGGGGGACGAGGCGCCGTTGACCAGGAGGCCGACGATCACGGCCTCGTTCTCGGTGAGGGTGTAGCCGGTGAAGTCCGTGGCGCCGGAGTTGTCGGCGATCTCGCGGTAGGCGTGCAGATCGGCGTGGCCGGTCTTCTTGGCCTGGGCGTCGGCCTTGGCCCGCTCCCGCTGCTCCTTCATCAGGCGCCGGAAGCCGTCCTCGTCCACGGAGAGGCCCTGTTCGGCGGCCATCTCCAGGGTGAGGTCGATCGGGAAGCCCCACGTGTCGTGCAGCAGGAACGCCTTGTCGCCGGAGAGGACCTTGCCACCGGCGGTCTTGGTCTCGGTGACGGCGGTGTCGAGGATGTTCGTGCCGCCCTTGAGGGCCTTGAGGAAGGCGGCCTCTTCGGCGAGGGCGACGGTCTCGATGCGCTTGCGGTCGGTCCGGAGCTCGGGGTACTGCTCGCCCATCGACTTGATGACCGTGTCGACGAGTTCGAGGGCGACCGGGCCCGTGGCACCCATCAGGCGCATGTTGCGGATGGCGCGGCGCATGATGCGGCGCAGCACATAGCCACGGCCCTCGTTGCCCGGCGTGACGCCGTCGCCGATGAGCATCACGGACGTGCGCATGTGGTCGGCGACCACACGCAGGGAGACGTCCGAGCCGTGCTCGGCGCCGTACCGCACGCCGGTCAGCTCGGTGGCCGTGTCCATGATCACGCGCAGGGTGTCGGTCTCGTACATGTTCTGTACGCCCTGGAGGATCATGGCGAGGCGCTCGAGACCGAGGCCGGTGTCGATGTTCTGGCTGGGCAGATCGCCGAGGATCTCGAAGTCGTCCTTCGAGGTGCCCTCGCCGCGCTCGTACTGCATGAAGACCAGGTTCCAGATCTCCACGTAGCGCTCGTCGTTGACGGCAGGGCCGCCCTCGACGCCGAACTCGGGGCCGCGGTCGTAGTTGATCTCGGAGCAGGGGCCGCAGGGTCCGGGGACGCCCATGGACCAGTAGTTGTCCTTCTTGCCCAGGCGCTGGATGCGCTCGGCGGGGACCCCCACCTTCTCGCGCCAGATGGTCTCGGCCTCGTCGTCGTCGAGGTAGACCGTCACCCAGAGGCGCTCGGGGTCGAGGCCGAAGCCACCGTCCGCCACGGAGCTGGTGAGCAGCTCCCAGGCGTACGTGATGGCGCCTTCCTTGAAGTAGTCGCCGAAGGAGAAGTTGCCGCACATCTGGAAGAACGTGCCGTGGCGCGTGGTCTTGCCGACCTCTTCGATGTCGGGCGTACGCACGCACTTCTGCACGCTCGTGGCGCGCGAGAACGGCGGCTTGACCTCACCCAGGAAGTAGGGCTTGAAGGGCACCATGCCGGCGGGGACGAGGAGCAGAGTCGGGTCGTCCGCGATGAGCGACGCCGAAGGGACGACGGTGTGCCCGCGCTCCTCGAAGAAGCTCAGCCAGCGGCGGCGAATCTCGGCCGACTCCATCAGTGGTCCTCATTCCGGTTGTACGAGTACTTCGCATTCGAGAGGTACTTGCCCTGCTTGTTCTTGTCGGTCTTGCTGGTCTTGCCGTTCTCGATGGCCACGACCACATGGCGCTGCCCGGGGAGTTCGTGGTCGACCGGGGCGTCGAGGCCGAGGGCCTCGCCCAGTTCGGCCTCGCGCTGGGCCATGCCGTCGCGGACGTCGAGAGCGAAGTCCTTGAGCTTGTGACCCGCCTCGACCGCCTTGTTCGCGGCCTGCGCCGCGAGGCTTTCGGGGGTCAGTTGCTTGATCTTGCGGTTGACCTTGGTGGTGGCCCACACACCGGCAGCGGCGCCCGCGGTGAACCAGAACGTACGGCGGAACATCGCTGCGTCAGTCCTTCTTCCGCTTGCCCCGCCGCCGCGCTGAGGGGAGAGAACGCCCCACGATCACGGTACGTCGGGCGGGCGCCGGGGGCACATTGTTTGATTCGGGTCCTGCCTTGCGGCCCAGGGCCCTGCGCACCCCGTAACCGAACGCCGCGACCTTGACGAGGGGCCCGCCGAAGGTGGAGGCCACCGTCGAGGAGAGCGCGGACGCGTTCGACGTGACTTCCTGTACGTCGGAGGCGATGGCGTCGACCCGGTCGATCTGGGTCTGCGCGGAGCGCACCGCACTGGAAGCGTCGGCGAGAAGCGGGACGGCCTGCTCGGTCACATCCGCGACGAGCTTGGTGGTCGCCTTGAGCGTCTGCGCCAGTCTCACCAGCGCCACGGCCAGGAAGGAGACCAGGATCGCCCAGAAGACGGCCACCAGGATCCCGGCCACCTCTCCACCCGACACTGTGCACCGCTCCCTGAATATCGGCCCTGAACATCGAAAAGTCGTCACCCGACCCTATCGCGCCGGGGCCAGGGCTCCGCACCGCATTACCGCGTCGGACCAAGGGAGTTACCTCTATTGATTGTACGGAGTGCTTATGCATGGGTACGCTCCGTAGATCATGCGACGCGATCAGCGCACGGGCGACCACCGGCACAGCTCCTCCGCACAGCCGCCGAAACCCGGCAATCTTCCTCTCGAACTCAACACCTTCGTCGGACGCATCGACGAACTGGCCTCTCTCGCCTCCGCTTTGGAGGCCGGGCGCCTGGTCACGGTGACCGGTGTCGGCGGCGTCGGGAAGACGCGCATCGCGGTGCGGGCCGCCTGTGACGCCGCGCCGCGGGACGGCGCCTGGCTGGTGGAGCTCGCGGCGGTCCGGGACCCGGACCTCGTCGAACACGCGGTCGCCGACGCGCTGCGCCTGACGGATCACACGCACCGCACACCGCGCAAGATGCTCATCGAGCATCTCGCGGAGCGGGAAGTCCTCCTCGTCGTCGACGGGTTCGAACATTTGGTGGAGGCGTGCGCCTCGCTCGTGGGGGATCTGCTGCTCCGCTCCCCCGGGCTCCGTGTGCTCGCGGTGGGGCGCCGGCCCCTCGACACCGGGGGCGAGCGGATCTTCCCGCTCGCGCCGCTGCCCACGCCGGACGCGACCGCGCTCTTCGCCGACCGCGCGGCCGCGGGGCTTTCGGGGTTCGCCCTGGACGAGGGGAACGAAGCCGACGTGGCGGAGCTGTGCCGCCGCCTCGACGGGATCCCGCTGGCCGTCGAGCTGGCGGCGGGGCGGCTGCGTGCGCTCTCGCCCGCGCAGCTGCTCTCCCGGCTCGACGACCGCTTCACGCTGCTCACCGGGACCCGGCGCGATGTGCCGCCGCGGCATCAGACCCTGCGTACGGCCATCGGCTGGAGCCATGAGCTGTGCACGGCGGGCGAGCGCCTGCTGTGGTCGCGCCTCTCCGTGTTCTGCGGCCCCTTCGACCTGGAGGCGGCCGAGTACATCTGCAGTGGGGACGGCCTGCACGCCGACGACATCCTCGACGTGCTCGACGAGCTGCTCGCCCAGTCCGTCGTGACCCGCGAGGAAGGACCGACGGGTGTCCGCTACCGCATGCTCGACACGGTCCGGGCGTACGGCGCCGACTGGCTGGAGGCGACCGGCGACTCCGCGCGGATGCGGCGTCGGCACCGCGACTGGTACATGGGGCTCGCCACCTGGTGCGAGCTGGACTGGTTCTCGCCGCGCCAGGCGCGGGTCGCCGAACTCGTCGACCTGGAACTGCCCAATCTGCGGGGCGCCCTCGAGTACTGCCTGACCGAGCCGGACGAGACGCATCTGGGCCAGTATCTGGCGGGCAGCCTGTGGTTCTACTGGGTCGGCTGCGGGCGACTCGCGGAAGGACGGCACTGGCTCGACCGCGCACTCGAACTGGACGGCGACCACGACGACTCGCGCCTCAAGGCGCTGTGGGTGCTCGGATACGTCGCGGTCCTGCAAGGTGACACGGTCGCCGCGCTCGCCGCGCTGCAGGAGTGCAAGGACGAGGCGGAGCGCACGGGCAGCGCCATCGCGACCGCGTACGCCGTGCACCGCATCGGCTGCCTCGCGCTCCTTGCCGACGACATGCCGCGCGCCGAGACCCTGCTGCGCTCGGCCCTCGACCAGTACCACGAGATCGGCGAGCTCAACAGCAACGTCCTGATGGGCCAGGTCGAGCTGGCCATGGCCCTCGCCTTCCGCGGCGAGCTCGCCGACGCGGTCGTGCTCTGCGAGGACGTACGCCAGGTCTGCGAGGACCACGGCGAGCGCTGGACCCTCGCGTACGCCCTCTATGTCCTGGGCTTCGCGGCCTGGACGCGCGGTGAGACCGCGACCGCCCGTGAGCTGGTCATGCGGTGCCTTGCTCTGGACCACGCCTTCAACGATCTGCTGGGCACAGTGCTCGCGATCGAGCTGCTCGCCCTGTTCACCGCGGTGGAGGGCGATCCGGCCGAGGCCGCGGTCCTACAGGGCGCCGCGTCCCGCATCTGGCCTTCGGTGGGTCTTCCGCTGTTCGGCTCCGGCTACTTCGGCGGGCCGCACGAGCTGTGCGCGACACAGGCACGCGAGCAGTTGGGCGACGCCCGTTACGAGGAGTGCGTCGCCGCCGGGACCCGGCTGACCGCGGACGCGGCCGTGTCGCGGGCCCTGGGAGCGGGCCCCAAGGACAACGCAAAAACCCGCCGCCTGCCCCACCAGGAAGGCAGGGCGGGCGACGGGCTGAAGCAGGGAGAGCTACATCCGGGTCAGCGGGCGTAGTACTCGACGACGAGCTGCTCGTCGCAGATCACGGGGATCTCCTTGCGGTTCGGGTCACGGTCCAGACGGAAGGCCAGGGCCTTCAGGTTCACCTGGAGGTAACGCGGGATCTCGCCGTCGGGGGCGAAGCCACCCTCACGCGAGACCACGAACAGCGGCTTCTCACGGCTGCGCTCGCGGACCATCACGACGTCGTCGGGACGGACGCGGAACGACGGCTTGTCGACCTTGCCGCCGTTGACCTCGATGTGGCCGTGGCTGACCATCTGACGGGCCTGGTAGATCGTGCGGGCGATGCCCGAACGAAGGATCAGGGCGTCGAGACGGCGCTCGAGCTCGATGACCAGAGCCTCGCCGGTCTTGCCTTCGGCCTTCTTGGCGCGGTCGTAGGCACGAGCCATCTGCTTCTCGCTGATGTCGTACTGCGCGCGCAGACGCTGCTTCTCGAGCAGACGGACCTTGTAGTCCGAGTTCTGCTTGCGGCCACGGCCGTGCTCGCCCGGCGGGTAGGGGCGGGCCTCGAAGTACTTGACGGCCTTCGGGGTCAGCGCGATGCCGAGGGCACGCGACTTCTTGACCTTGGGGCGGGACTGGTTCGTCATGAACCAACCTCTCTGTTCCATGTGAATACGGCTTCACCAGGGTTAGGGGAGGTCGCATCCGCAGCCTGGGAAACCCATCGGATCCGGTGGTTCTGGATCCGGCGGGCAGCCGCTCCCTGGTCTGGGCACTATGTGCAGCACGCGAGTGGCCCACCGACCGCTTCCCGGAGTGCGGGATGGTGGTGGGCTGCCCGCGACACCTTCGACGGTGCGCGACGCTCCTGGAGATTCCTGGACGGTGAGGTCCGGGGCTCCGGCTGGATGTCCCGTTCTGGTGGTGCCGGTACAAGACCGGACACGGGACGCAGCACTTCGGGCAAGTGTACCGGGTGACGGGGGGTGCATCCGACGCGGGCCGCGAGGACCCGCGACGGGGTGCGGCTACTCGCCCTTGAGGCGCTCGCGCACCCGCTCGACCACGTCCGCGTACCTCGCCTCGGCGCCGTAGCGAGTGGGTTGGTAGTAACGCTTGGCGGCGACGGTGTCCGGTGCGTACTGCTGGGCGGCGATCGCGCCCGGTACGTCGTGCGGATACACATAGCCCTGGGCGTGGCCGAGCTTGGCCGCTCCCTTGTAGTGACCGTCGCGCAGGTGGGGCGGGACGGGGCCAGCGAGCCCCGCGCGGACGTCGGCCTGGGCGGACTGGATGGCGATCGTCGCGGCGTTCGACTTCGGGGCCAGGGCGAGGGCGATCGTCGCGTGGCTGAGGGTGAGCGCGGCCTCCGGGAAGCCGATCATGGCGACGGCCTGGGCGGCGGCGACCGCCGTGGGCAGTGCCGTGGGGTCGGCGAGGCCGATGTCCTCGCTCGCGGAGATCATCAGGCGCCGTGCGATGAAGCGGGGGTCCTCGCCCGCCTCGATCATCCGGGCCAGATAGTGCAGGGCCGCGTCCACGTCCGAGCCGCGGATGGACTTGATGAGGGCGCTCGCGACGTCGTAGTGCTGGTCGCCGTCGCGGTCGTACGTCACGGCCGCGCGGTCGACCGACTCCTCCAGGGTCTGGAGAGTGATCTCCTTCTCGCCCTTGGCGATGGCCGAGCCCGCGCCCGCCTCCAGGGCTGTGAGCGCGCGCCGGGCGTCGCCGCCCGAGATCCGGAGCAGGTGCTCCTCGGTGTCCTCGGGCAGCTCCACCGCGCCGCCGAGGCCCCGCTCCTCGGTGAGCGCCCGGCGCAGCAGGCCGCGCAGGTCGTCGTCCGTGAGCGGTTCGAGTGTGAGGAGCAGGGAGCGGGACAGGAGCGGGGAGATGATCGAGAAGTACGGGTTCTCGGTCGTCGCCGCGATCAGTGTCACCCAGCGGTTCTCGACGGCGGGCAGCAGCGAGTCCTGCTGGGCCTTGCTGAAGCGGTGGATCTCGTCCAGGAAGAGGACGGTCTCCTTGCCGTGGCCGCCAAGGGCCCTGCGGGCCCCCTCGATGACCGCGCGGACTTCCTTCACGCCCGCGGTGATCGCGGAGAGCTCCACGAAGCGCTTGTTCGTGGCCTTGGAGACCACGTACGCGAGGGTCGTCTTGCCGATGCCCGGCGGACCCCACAGGAACACCGACGACGGTCCCGCCGGTCCGCCCCCACCCTCGCCCACCAGCCTGCGCAGGGGCGAGCCCCGCTTCAGCAGATGCTGCTGGCCGACGACTTCTTCGAGGGTGCGCGGGCGCATCCGGACGGCCAGGGGACTTGTCGAAGGGTCCTTCTCCTGGCGGTCCTCGGCAGCTGCGGTGAACAGATCGGGCTCCACGCTTCGAACCCTACGTCAGCCCACTGACAACGCCGTCGGCGCTGTCAGCTGGTCCAGAAGTCCCACCAGCGCGTGAGGATCAGCATCCCGATGATGCCGATGTGCAGCACCGGAAGCACCCAGGTGAACTCGCTGAAGAACGTGCGCAGCCAGGAGGGCGCGGGCAGCAGGCCGTTACGGACGTTGAACGAGGTCACGTACCAGAACATGATGATCGTGGCGACCCAGGCCAGGCAGCACCACAGGCACAGCGAGTTGATCTCGTAGAGCGACTGATACATCAGCCAGGCGCAGAAGCCGACCCCGAAGAGCGTGCCCGCGTTCAGCGTCAGCCAGTACCAGCGCGGGAAGCGCGCACGGCCGAGCAGACTCATGCCGACACAGATCACGACCGCGTACGCGGCGATGCCCAGCATCGGGTTCGGGAACCCGAAGACCGACGCCTGCTCGCTCTTCATGATGTTGCCGCAGGACACCACCGGATTGAGGCTGCAGCCCGGCGTGAAATTCGGGTCCTCGAGCAGCTTGAACTTGTCCAGCGTGATCACCCACGCCGCGAGCAGCCCCGCCGCACCCGTGATCACCAGGAGCAGCGCGAACGCACGGCTCCCGCCGACACTGCCTGGCGCGTCCGCGTCCGCCCCGCCCCGCTCGCGATCGTGGTCGGAGGGGCGGCTCTCGCTTGCCGGGGTCGTCTTGCTCATCACGCCGTTCCGTCGCTTGTGGGGGCCTTCGGGCAGGGACATTGTGCCGCACGCGCGCGTGTGTCCACCGTTCGATGGACATAAGGAGGTACGCACGAAGGGCCCCGGGCGTTCGGTCCGCCGGGGCCCTGCGTGCTCGTTCTTTCGCGTTCTTTCGCGTGCGGCTAGGCCAGCTTGCCCTTCAGGACGTCCACGATGGAGTCCACCGCGACGGCGTCCTGCTCGCCGGATTCCATGTCCTTGAGCTGCACGACGCCCTCGGCGAGGTCCCGCTCACCGGCGACGATCGTGAAGCGCGCGCCACTGCGGTTGGCGTTCTTCATGGCTCCCTTGAGCCCCTTGCCGCCGTACGAGAAGTCGGCCGCGACGCCCGCCCTGCGCAGCTCGGTCACCTTGGAGAACAGGACCCGCCTTGCCTCGTCGCCGAGCGGCACCGCGAACACGCTGGTCGCCGAGGGCAGTTCGAGCTCCACGCCCTCGGCCTCCAGGGCCAGGACCGTGCGGTCCACGCCGAGTGCCCAGCCGACCGACGGCAGCGAGGGGCCGCCGATCATCTCGGACAGGCCGTCGTAACGGCCGCCGCCGCCCACCGCGGACTGCGAGCCGAGGCCGTCGTGGACGAACTCGAAGGTCGTACGGGTGTAGTAGTCAAGGCCGCGGACCAGCTTCGGGTCGTCCTCGTACGCGACGCCCTCCGATGTCAGGAGCTCACGCACCTGCTCGTGGTACGCCTTGCACGCGTCGCACAGGTAGTCGCGCAGCATCGGGGCGCCGACCAGCTGCTTCTGGACGTCGTCGCGCTTGTCGTCGAGGACCCGCAGCGGGTTGATGTCGATACGTCGACGTGTCTCCTCGTCCAGGTCGAGCGCGCGCAGGAAGTCCTGCAGCGCGGCGCGGTAGACCGGGCGGCACTCCTTGTCGCCGAGCGAGTTCAGCAGGATGCGGAACTGCTTCAGCCCCAGGGCGCGGTACGCCTGGTCCGCGAGGATGATCAACTCGGCGTCCAGGGCCGGGTCCTCCGCGCCGATCGCCTCCGCGCCGACCTGCGAGAAGTGGCGGTAGCGGCCCTTCTGCGGGCGCTCGTAGCGGTAGTACGAGCCGGAGTACCAGAGCTTGACCGGGAGGTTGCCCGCCTTGTGCAGGTTGGCCTCCAGAGCCGCGCGCAGCACGGACGCGGTGCCCTCGGGGCGCAGAGCGAGCTGGTCACCGCCCTTGGTCTCGAAGGCGTACATCTCCTTGGAGACGATGTCGGTGGACTCGCCCACGCCGCGCGAGAACAGCTCGACGTTCTCGAAGCCGGGCGTCTCGACATAGCCGTACCCGGAGTTCCGCAGCGGCGTGGCGATGGCCTCGCGCACCGCCAGGTACTTCGCTGAGTCCGGCGGAAGCAGGTCGTAAGTGCCCTTGGGGGCCTTGAAGGTGCTCACGGGTCTTCTCGTCACATTCCTCGTCGGGGAGCGTCGGCTCCCTGGCCGGCGGCCACCTGGCGCAGATACGGGTTGGTGGCGCGCTCACGGCCGATCGTCGTGTGCTCGTTGTGACCCGGCAGGACCACGGTCGAGTCGTCGAGCGGCAGGCACACGCGCGCCAGCGACTCGAGCATCTCGTCCTGCGATCCGCCGGGCAGGTCGGTGCGTCCGATGGAGCCGGCGAAGAGCAGGTCGCCCGAGAAGAACACCGAGGGGACCTCGGCGGACTCGGGCAACTGGAAGGTCACCGACCCCTTCGTATGCCCCGGCGCGTGCGCGACGGAGAAGTCGAGACCGGCGAGCTTCAGACGCGCGCCGTCAGTCAGTTCCTTGACGTCGGAGGGCTCCCCCACGGTCAGTTCACCGAGGAGCTGCGCGCCGAAGGAACGGCCTATGCCCTTCTCCGGGTCGCTCATCATGTACCGGTCGTCGGGGTGGATCCACGCGGGCACGTCATGCGCCCCGCAGACCGGGACGACCGAGGCGACATGGTCGATGTGGCCGTGGGTCAGGACGACCGCGACGGGCTTGAGCCGATGCTTCTTGAGTGCGTCCTCGACTCCCTCGGTGGCCTGATGGCCCGGGTCGATGATCACGCACTCCTCGCCTGCGGCGGGGGCGACCAAGTAGCAGTTGGTGCCCCAGGCCCCGGCGGGAAACCCGGCAATGAGCACGATCGTCCTTCGTTCGTCGTCCGGCGGAGGTGGCCGCGCAGGATCGCGGCAGATCAGAGCCTACCGGCGCTCCCGATTCCACAGCTAACCCATATACGGTACGGGGCACACAGAAGCGGTCATCCACGCAGAGGAGAGATCACCCGGTGGTCAGCAACGATCAGCGGCGGCGTCAGCTCGCCCGGGAGAAGTTCTTGCGGCAGCAGCAGCGCCGGGAGTCGGCGCGGCGCAAGGCGCGGATGCGCAACGCGGTGATCGCCTCGGCGCTCGCGGTGGTCCTTGCCGGTGGCGCGGTGTCGTACGCGGCAGGCGCCTTCGACGACGACGGCAAGCCGAACGACGAGGCAGCAGCGAACCCCACCACCAAGGCGGATCCCTGCGAGCAGCCCGCGGGCGGCAAGGTGAAGCCGCTCAGCTTCAAGAAGGAACCGGCGCTCTCCATCGACAAGTCGGCGGACTACGCGATGAAGCTGAGCACCACCTGCGGCGACATCGGCCTCGGCCTCTCGGCGGCGAAGGCCCCGCACACGGTCAACTCCTTCAACTTCCTGGTGAACAAGGGCTATCTCGACCACACCAAGTGCCACCGGCTCACCACGGGCGGCATCTACGTCCTGCAGTGCGGCGACCCGAAGGGCACCGGCGAGGGCGGCCCCGGCTACTCGATCCCCGACGAGAACCTCAAGGACAAGAAGCTCAAGGGGAACGTGTATCCGGCGGGCACGGTGGCGATGGCCAACCAGTACAACGCCCAGGAGAAGAAGGGCCGCGACAGCGGCGGCAGCCAGTTCTTCCTGGTCTACCAGGACAGTCAGCTCCCGCCCGACTACACACCGTTCGGGACCATTTCCGATTCCGGTATGAAGGTGCTCAAGAAGATTGCCGACGCCGGCGAGAGCACCGGGCAGGGCGACGGCGCCCCGAACGCGACGGTCGTCATCAACAAGGCGACCGTGTCGAAATCCTGACCGCTGCCAGGCAAACTTCCAATGTGCGGGATGCGGACAGCCGCCCCGCCGGTCGCCTATGTTGGCGGTGACGAAACTGTGGACGATGCCGGGGGCTCAAGGCCCAGCACAGGCATCATGTGGAGGAGGCGCTGTGAGCAGCGACCCGTGGGGCCGCGTCGACGAGACGGGGACCGTGTACGTGCGCAAGGCCGACGGCACTGAGCGCGAAGTCGGTTCGTGGAAAGCGGGATCTCCTGACGAGGCCCTTGCCTACTTCGAGCGCAAGTACGACGGTCTGGTCGTCGAGATCGGACTTCTCGAGCGCCGGGTGAAGACGACCGACCTGTCGGCCAAGGACGCCATGACCGCCATCGACCACCTGCGCACGCAGGTGGACGAGGCACACGCGGTCGGCGATCTGGAGGCCTTGAGCAAGCGCCTGGACAAGCTCGTCGAGACCGTCGACGCGCGCCGGGAAGAGCGCAAGGTCCAAAAGGCCAAGCAGTCGGACGAGGCCAGGCACTCCAAGGAGGCGCTGGTCGTCGAGGCCGAGGAGCTCGCCCAGAGCGAGCAGTGGCGGGCCGCGGGCGAGCGTCTTCGCGCCCTGGTGGACACCTGGAAGGGTCTGCCGCGCCTCGACCGCAAGTCGGACGACGAGCTGTGGCACCGCTTCTCGCACGCCCGCTCGGCGTTCTCCAAGCGTCGCAAGGCCCACTTCGCCTCGCTGGACGCCCAGCGCGAAGAGGCCCGCAAGACCAAGGAGAAGCTGGTCGGCGAGGCAGAGGCCCTCTCCGGTTCGACCGACTGGGGTCCCACGGCCGCGCGGTACCGCGACCTGATGACCGAGTGGAAGTCCGCGGGCCGCGCCCAGCGCGAGCACGAGGACGATCTGTGGAACCGCTTCCGCGGCGCCCAGGACGTGTTCTTCGCGGCGCGCAGCTCGGTCTTCGCGGAGCGGGACGCCGAGCAGACGGAGAACCTGAAGCTGAAGGAGGAGCTGGCCGAGGAGGCCGAGAAGCTCGTCCCGGTGAAGGACCTCAAGTCGGCGCGCGCCGCCTTCCGCGCGCTCAACGAGCGCTGGGAGGCCATCGGCCACGTCCCGCGTGACGCGCGCCCGAAGGTCGAGGGCCGGATGCACGCGGTGGAGCGGGCCATGCAGGACTCCGAGGAGGCCGAGTGGCGCCGTACAAACCCTGAGGCACGTGCGCGTGCCGCGGGTCTGACCGGTCAGCTGCAGGCCGCTGTCGACAAGCTGGTGGACCAGATCGAGAAGGCGCGCACGGCGGGCAACGACAGCAAGGCCGACAAGCTCCAGAGGGAGCTTGACGGCCGTCAGGCGCTGCTCGACCAGGCGCTGAAGGGTCTGCACGAGTTCGGCGGCTGAGTTCGGCCGCTGAGTTTTTCGCGCTCTACGTAGAGGGGCTCCCGTACATGATGTACGGGAGCCCCTCTACGTAGTGGACCGGTTTACGGCCTGCGTGCAGACGTCACCCTGTACACGTCGTACACACCCTCGACTCCCCTGACGGCCTTGAGCACATGGCCCAGGTGCTTGGGGTCGCCCATCTCGAACGTGAAGCGCGAGGTGGCGACCCGGTCGCGGGAGGTCTGGACGGCCGCGGACAGGATGTTCACGTGCTGGTCCGAGAGGATGCGCGTGACGTCCGAGAGCAGGCGCGAGCGGTCGAGTGCCTCGACCTGGATGGCGACCAGGAAGACCGAGGACTGGGTGGGCGCCCACTCGACCTCGAGGATGCGCTCGGGCTCGCGGGAGAGCGAGTCGATGTTCACGCAGTCGTTGCGGTGCACCGATACGCCGCTGCCGCGCGTGACGAAGCCGATGATCGGGTCGCCGGGGACGGGCGTACAGCAGCGGGCCAGCTTGATCCACACGTCATCGACGCCCTTGACGACGACACCGGGGTCGGCGTTGGCGCGGCGCTTGCTCCGGCCGTGCGAGGGCGGCGCGCTCTCGGCGATGTCCTCGTTGGCGGCCTCTTCGCCGCCGAGCGCCTGGACGAGCTTCTGCACGACGGACTGCGCGGTGACGTGGCTTTCGCCGATCGCCGCGTAGAGCGACGAGATGTCGGGATAGCGCATCTCGTGCGCGAGGGTGACCAGGGAGTCGCCCGTGAGGATGCGCTGGATCGGCAGGTTCTGCTTGCGCATGGCCCGCGCGATGGCGTCCTTGCCCTGCTCGATGGCCTCATCGCGGCGCTCCTTGGAGAACCACGCGCGGATCTTGTTGCGCGCCCGTGGCGACTTGACGAAGCCGAGCCAGTCGCGGGAGGGGCCCGCGCCGGCCGCCTTGGAGGTGAAGACCTCCACCAGGTCGCCGTTGTCCAGGGTCGATTCGAGCGGCACGAGCCGTCCGTTGACCCGCGCCCCTATGGTGCGGTGGCCGACCTCGGTGTGCACCGCGTACGAGAAGTCGACCGGGGTCGCGCCCGCCGGGAGCGCTATGACGTCGCCCTTCGGCGTGAAGACGAAGACTTCGTTGCGCGAAAGGTCGAAACGGAGCGATTCGAGGAACTCGCTCGGGTCCTCGGTCTCCTTCTGCCAGTCCAGGAGCTGGCGCAGCCACGCCATGTCGTTGAGGTGGTCGTCCTTGCCACCGGCCTTCTTGGGCACGTCGGTGCGCACCTTGGAGGCGCCGGCGGACGGCTCCTGCTTGTACTTCCAGTGCGCGGCGATGCCGTACTCGGCGCGGCGGTGCATGTCGAACGTACGGATCTGGAGCTCGACGGGCTTGCCGCTGGGGCCGATCACCGTGGTGTGCAGCGACTGGTACATGTTGAACTTCGGCATCGCGATGTAGTCCTTGAACCGGCCGGGGACCGGATTCCATCGCGCGTGGACCGTGCCGAGGGCGGCATAGCAGTCGCGGACCGTGTCGACGAGGACGCGGATGCCCACCAGGTCGTAGATCTCGGCGAAGTCGCGGCCTCGGACGATCATCTTCTGGTAGACGCTGTAGTAGTGCTTCGGGCGCCCGGTGACGGTGGCCTTGATGCGGGCGGCGCGCAGGTCGGCCTGGACCTCGTCGGTCACTATGGCGAGGTACTCGTCGCGCTTGGGGGCGCGCTCGGCGACCAGACGCACGATCTCGTCGTACATCTTGGGGTAGAGGATCGCGAAGGCGAGGTCCTCCAGCTCCCACTTGATGGTGTTCATGCCCAGGCGGTGGGCCAGGGGCGCGTAGATCTCAAGGGTCTCGCGGGCCTTCTTCTCCTGCTTCTCCCGCTTGAGATAGCGCATCGTGCGCATGTTGTGCAGGCGGTCGGCGAGCTTGATGACCAGGACACGGGGGTCCTTGGCCATGGCGACGACCATCTTGCGCACGGTCTCGGCCTGCGCGGCCTCGCCGAACTTGACCTTGTCCAGCTTGGTGACGCCGTCGACGAGCAGGGCCACCTGGTCGCCGAAGTCGCGCTTGAGGGTGTCGAGGCCGTACTCGGTGTCCTCGACGGTGTCGTGCAGGAGGCCCGCCATCAGGGTGGCCGGGTCCATGCCGAGCTCGGCGAGGATCGTCGTCACGGCGAGGGGGTGCGTGATGTACGGGTCGCCGCTCTTGCGCTTCTGGCCGCGGTGCCAGCGCTCGGCGACCTGGTAGGCCTTCTCGATCTGGCGCAGCGTCGCCGTCTCGATCTTGGGGTCGTTGCTGCGCACTATCCGCAGCAGCGGCTCAAGGACCGGGTTGTACGGGTTGGAACGCTGGACGCCGAGGCGGGCGAGGCGGGCCCGTACGCGGTTGGAGGAGCCGGAGCGCTCGTTCCTGGCCGCGGTGGGCCGTGGCGCGGGGGTCGTGCTTCCGGCGCGGGCCTCGGTGGGGGGCCCCGGCCGCGACGGATCGGCGGCCGGCTTGTCGCGCTTGGCGGCGTCGCCCGGCGCGGCGCTGGACGTGCCCGGTGCGGGCTTGGTGCTGGGAGGCGTGCTGGGCGTGCTCTCCTGCTTCGCCGGTGTGGCGCCCTTGACGGGCGTCGCGGGCGTCGCGGGCGTCGCACCCTTGGCAGGCGTGGCGCCCTTCGCGGACGCAGGAGAGGCCCCCGCCGCGCGCTTGGCCTGCTCTGCGGCCTTGGCGGCGGTGAGTGCCTTGGACTCGTCTGGCAAGAGGCGCTCCCTGTGCGTGCGCGATCCGGGTCCTTGGGTCAGGCCCCGAAGAGCCCATGGTATCGATCCTGGACCTTTGGCTCGTCCTCAGCCCGTGAGACTGCTCACTACCGAAGAAACACCTGAGGTTTCCACACGGCGAACCCGAGCTCTCTACAGAAGAAACACCCGAGGCGGGCACCGGATTCCTCCGGTGCCCGCCTCGGGGTGTGCGTGGTGCCTGCTCAGACGGTGAGGAGGGCCTCCAGCGGGGCGCCCTCCAGGGCCGTCTCCAGCTTGGCGCGGCCCCCGAGGAAGCCGAGCTCCATCAGGACCGCCACACCGGCGACCTGAGCGCCCGCACGGCGGATGAGCCGCAGGGACGCCTCGGCGGTGCCGCCGGTCGCCAGGACGTCGTCGATGACCATGACGCGGTCGTCGGCGGCGAGGTCCTCGGCGTGCACCTCGATCTCGGCACTGCCGTACTCCAGGTCGTACGACTGGCTGAGCGTCGCTCCGGGGAGCTTGCCCGCCTTCCGTACGGGAATGAAGCCGAGCCCGGCGCGCAGCGCCACCGGGGCGCCCAGGATGAAGCCGCGGGCCTCCAGGCCGACGATCTTCGTGGCGCCGTACCGCACGGCGAGGTCGGCGAGGGCCTCGGTCAGTGCGGCGAACGCCTCCGGGTCCGCGAGGAGCGGGGTGATGTCCTTGAACATCACCCCGGGCTCGGGGTAATCGGGAACGTCTCGGATGCGGCTGAGCAGCAACTCCGTCGTTCCGGCGAGCTCGGTCATCGGCGCTTCCCCGAAGGACGGCCACGGCCGCGGCCCCGCGAGGCCGGCTGGGTGCGCGGGCCTACGACGCCTGCGGGGGTCGCCCCCGCGGGCTCGTCGTCCTGCGGCTCGTCGTCATCGTCCTGATCGTCCTGCGCGGCGCTGCTCTCGACGGACTCGCCCTTGGCCGCGGCAGCGGCACGCTTGGCGAGGACGCGCTTCTTGAGCGCCTTCATCTGCGGCTCGGTCTCCTTGAGGTCGGCGACGAGCGGCGTGGCGATGAAGATCGACGAGTACGCACCGGCCGCGAGGCCGACGAACAGCGACAGCGAGATGTCGTTGAGCATGCCCGCGCCCAGGAAGCCGCCGCCGATGAAGAGCAGTCCCGCGACCGGCAGGAGCGCGACGACCGTGGTGTTGATCGAGCGCACCAGGGTGCTGTTGATGCTGCGGTTGGCGACTTCGCTGTAGGTCCACCGCGTCTGCTTGGCGAGGTCCTTCGACTGCTCCTTCAAGCTGTCGAAGACCACCACGGTGTCGTACAGCGAATAACCAAGGATCGTGAGCAGACCGATGATCGTGCCCTGGGTGACCTCGAAGCCCACCAGTGCGTACACACCGACGGTGATCGTGAGGTCGTGGATCAGGGCGATCAGCGCGGCGGCCGCCATGCGCCACTCGAAGGCGATCGCCAGATAGATCACCACGAGGACCATGAAGATGATCAGGCCCGTCCAGGCCTTCTTGCTGATCTGCTCACCCCAACTGGGGCCCACGAGGTCGGCGTTGATGGACTCGGGCTTGAGGTCCATGTTCTTCGCCAGATCGGCCTTGATCTGGTCGGACTTGGCGGTGTCGACACCTGCGACCTGAATGCGCAGACCGCCGGAGCCGAGCTCCTGGACGACCGCGTCGTGGCCGGAGGCGTCCTCGCCGTACTTCTCCGCCTGCGCTACCGAGACGCTGGTCTTCGGGGTGGTGAAGACGGCACCGCCCTCGAACTCGATGCCCATGTTCAGGCCGCGCACCGCAAGGCCGACGATGGCCGTGATGGTGATCAGGATCGAGACGCCGTACCAGATCTTGCGCTTGCCGACGAAGTCGTAGCCGACCTCACCGCGGTAGAGCCTGGCGCCGAGATTGCCGAGCTTCGACATCTCACGCCTCCTTCGGGTCGACAGGGCCAGCGGACGAACCAGTGGCGCGGCGGGTACGGCGCAGCGGGGGCTTGGCACCGAGCCGCTTGGGGTCGAGGCCGGACCACTTGTGACCGTTCGCGAAGAACGGCTTGCGCGCCATGAGGGTCATCAGCGGCTTGGTGAAGAAGAACACCACCACGACGTCGAGCAGCGTGGTCAGGCCGAGCGTGAACGCGAAGCCCTGGACCTTGCCGACCGTGACGACGAAGAGCACCGCGGCGGCGAGGAACGACACGAAGTCGGAGACGAGGATGGTGCGCCGGGCACGCGGCCAGGCGCGCTCGACGGCGGGCCGCAGTGTGCGCCCCTCTCTGACCTCGTCCCTGACACGTTCGAAGAACACGATGAACGAGTCCGCGGTGATACCGATCGCAACGATCGCACCACACACCGCGGGGAGGTTCAGGGTGAAGGAGATGGCCGGGCCGAGCAGCGTCATCAGGGTGTACGTCAGAGCGGCCGAGACCAGGAGGCTCGCGATGGCGATCAGCGAGAGCCCGCGGTAGTAGACCACCAGGTAGATGATGACGAGCGCGAGGCCGATGGCGCCGGCGATCAGGCCGGCGTGCAGCTGCTCGCCGCCGAGTGCCGGGCTGACGGTGGTGACGCTCTGCTCGTGGAAGGTGAGCGGCAGCGCGCCGTACGACAGGATGTTGGCGAGGTCCTGTGCCGACTCCTGGGTGAAGCTGCCGGAGATCTCGGCGTTCGAGTTCAGCGTCGTGTTGACGCTGGGGGCCGAGGCCACCTCGCCGTCGAGGACGATGGCGAACTGGTTCATCGGCGGCTGCTGCTGCGAAAGCTTGCTGGTCGTCTTCGCGAACTTCTTCGAGCCGCCGCCCGTGAACTCCATGTTGACGACCCAGGCGCCGCTCTGCTGGTTGATCGTCGCCTTGGCGTCGTCGACGTCCTTGCCGTTGAGCTCGGCCGGACCGAGGACGTACTTCTCCCACTGCCCCGCGTTGTTCTTGCCACAGGCGATGGTCTGCTCGGACGCCTTGACGCCGTCACCGACCTTGCCGCGCTGCGCCTTGTCGGTGCAGTCGAGCGCGGTGAACTTCTTCTGCAGCGCCGCGGTGGCCGGGTCGGCGGACGGGGTGGGGGTCGGCGCCCCCTTGTCGCTGCCCTTGTCCGAGGCCTTGGGGGTCGGCGTCGCGTCGGCCTTCAGGCCGTCGGTGACGGCACGGCCCTGGGGGCTGGGCGAGCCGGTCGCCTTCGGCGTGTCCTTGCTCTTGTCCTTTTCCTTGCCGGACGAGCTTGCGGACGGCTCGGGGGTGGGCTCACCGGCGGCCACCGTCAGGACGGGACGGAAGTAGAGCTGAGCGGTCGTACCGACCTGCTCGCGCGCCTGCTTCTCGTTCGTGCCCTTGGGGATGTTGACGATGATGTTGTCTTCGCCCTGGGTCTGCACCTCGGCCTCGGACACACCCAGACCATTGACGCGGTTGTTGATGATGCTGACCGCGGTGTTCATGTTGGTCGGGTTGATCGCGTTCTTCTGGCCCGGCTCGTTCTTCGCCTGGAGCGTGATGCTCGTGCCGCCGGCGAGGTCGATGCCGAGGCGAGGCGTCGAGTTCCCCGAGAGGAACATCCCTCCGGTGAGCGCCACGAGGGCGATCAGGATGAAGACCAAAGAGCGGCCCGGCTTGCCCGGGGCGCTCTGCCTTCGGCCCTTCTTAGGTGCTGCCACCTTCTCGTTCTCCCTGTCCAACCGCCTGGCGTCCGGTGCACTGCCCCAGCGCTGAGCGGGGAGTTCCCAGGTTGGGCGGCCATGAAATGGTGTCGAGACCCGTCACGAAACCCACGCACTGAGGGGGCCGTGGCAGCGCGAGCGGCGCGCCCCACGGGCCCCGGTCGTGGCTACTTCGCGTCGGACTCGCCGTCGGTCTTCTTCGGCTTCGGCTCGGCGTCGTCGGCCTCGGGGGCGCTGTCCGCGTCCTTCTTGCCGAGGTCGATGGGCGAGTCGTCGGAAGCGCCGGCGGCGGGCTCGTCGGTCTCGGTGAGGGAGGAGGCGTCGTCCGGGACCACGGGGTCGTCCGACTTCAGGTCGACGCTCGTGCCGTGGACGATGCGGTTGTACTCATCGTCCTCGAGGACGGCGCCGATGGAGTTCTTCGCGTAGAACGCGTGCACGCCCGGAGCCACCTCGAGGAGGACGGCGTCGTCGTGAACCTCCTTGACGGTGGCGTACATGCCCCCGATCGTGCGGATGCCGGTGCCGGGCTGCATCTCGTTACGCATCGCCGCGGCCGCCTGCTGCTTCTTCTTGGCGGAGCGGGTCATCAGGAACATGGCCCCGATGAGCACGACGAACGGGAGGAGGGTCACGATATTCACGGGACGGAGTTTCCTTCGCATGACCGCGCAGGTAAGCGGCCTGATGGACGGGGGTGGGCACGCCGCCCGCAAAGGCGGCATCGGCGGAGTCTAAGCGAGTCCGCACCTAACGAACAACGCTCAGCATGGCACCGCAGTTCCTGACCGTGCGACTACGCGCGCCGTCACGCCCCGAACAGGTCCCCTTGTCCGATTCCGCCCGCCTGCCGCGGGGGGACGAGCCCGAGATGCGCCCATGCCGCGGGGGTTCCGACCCGGCCGCGCGGGGTGCGCGCGAGCAGTCCCTCCCGCACCAGGAAGGGCTCGGCCACCTCTTCGACCGTCTCGCGCTCCTCCCCCACGGCGACGGCGAGCGTCGAGAGGCCGACGGGTCCGCCGCCGAAGAGCTTGAGCAGTGCCTCCAGGACGGCGCGGTCGAGGCGGTCGAGGCCCCGGTCGTCCACTTCGTAGACCTTGAGGGCCGCGCCAGCGATGTCCTTGTCGATCTCTCCGTCGGCCTTGACCTGTGCGTAGTCCCGCACGCGGCGCAGCAGGCGGTTGGCGATACGGGGCGTGCCGCGCGAGCGTCCCGCGATCTCGGCGGCGCCGTCCGCGTCGATCGCCACGTCGAGCAGCTGCGCGGAGCGGTGGATCACGCGCTCCAGCTCGGCAGGTTCGTAGAACTCCATGTGCGCGGTGAAGCCGAAGCGGTCGCGCAGCGGCGGCGGAAGCAGGCCCGCGCGCGTGGTGGCGCCGACCAGGGTGAAGGGCGGCAGTTCCAGCGGGATGGCGGTGGCGCCGGGGCCCTTGCCGACGATGACGTCGACGCGGAAGTCCTCCATCGCCATGTAGAGCATCTCTTCGGCGGGCCGGGACATCCGGTGGATCTCGTCGAGGAAGAGGACCTCGCCCTCCTGGAGGGAGGAGAGGATCGCGGCGAGGTCGCCCGCGTGCTGGATGGCGGGACCGCTGGTGATGCGGATCGGGGCGCCCATCTCGGCCGCGATGATCATCGAGAGGGTGGTCTTGCCGAGTCCGGGAGCGCCGGAGAGCAGGACGTGGTCGGCGGTGGCGCCTCGCGCGCGGGCGGCGCGCAGGACGAGGTCGAGCTGTTCACGGACCTTCTCCTGGCCGATGAACTCGTCCAGGTCCTTGGGGCGCAGGGCGGCCTCGACCGCCTGGTCCTCGCCGTCGGCGGACGCACCGACGAGCCGCTCGGCCGCCGCGTCGGGTGCGGCGGTCGCGTCGTCGGTCGTCTCGTCCCAGTTCATGAGCTCGCCTCGCGATGTGGTTCTGGTTGGTCAGGGGCCGGCGGGTGCCGGCGGGTGCTAGCGGGTGCGGTTCAGCGTCTGGAGGGCGGCCTTGAGGAGCTGGCCCACCTGCGGCTTCTCGGACGCCTCGGCCTGCGGGGTAACGGCGGCGACGGCTTCGTCGGCCTCACGCGTGGCGTACCCGAGGCCGATGAGCGCCGCGTGCAGCTGGTCGCTCCAGCCGGAGGTGACGGGGGTGCCGATCGCGGGGCCGCCCTTGCCGAGGGGCTCGCCGAGGCGGTCCTTGTACTCCAGGAGCAGCTTCTGGGCGCCCTTCTTGCCGATGCCGGGGACCGCGGTGAGCGCCTTCTCGTCGGCGGTGGCGACGGCGCGGCGCAGTGCGTCCGGGCTGTGCACGGCGAGCATGGCCTGTGCGAGGCGTGGTCCGACGCCGCTCGCGGTCTGCAGGAGCTCGAAGGTCTGGCGCTCGTCGTCGTCCGCGAAGCCGTACAGGGTGAGGGAGTCCTCCCGGACGACGAGGGAGGTGGCCAGCTTGGCCGGCTGGCCGATGCGCAGGGTGGAGAGCGTGTTCGGCGTGCACTGGATGGCCATGCCGACACCGCCGACCTCGACCACCGCGGCATCGGGGGCGAGGGCGGCGACGGGGCCGCTGACGAAGGCGATCATGCGGTACGGCCTTTCTTGGCTGTCTGGGCCTGGGCTGTCCGGGCTGTGGACGTTCGCGATGCGTGCAAGGCCGCTGCCTGCTGGAGACGGTTCTGGGCGACTGCCTGCTGGAGCCGGTTCTGGGCGGGGGCGCGCCAGATGTGACAGATGGCGAGGGCGAGGGCGTCCGCCGCGTCGGCGGGCTTGGGCGGTGCGTCGAGCCGCAGGAGGCGGGTGACCATCGCCCCGACCTGCGCCTTGTCGGCACGGCCGCTGCCGGTGACGGCGGCCTTGACCTCGCTGGGCGTGTGCAGGGCGACGGGGATGCCGCGGCGCGAGGCGCAGAGCATGGCCACGGCGCTGGCCTGGGCCGTGCCCATCACCGTACGCACGTTGTGCTGGCTGAACACCCGCTCCACCGCGAGGACTTCGGGGTCGTGTGCGTCGAGCCACTGCTCGATGCCCTGCTCGATGGCGACCAGGCGGAGGCCGAGCTCGGCGTCGGCGGGCGTGCGGACGACGCCGACCGCGCGCATGGTCAGGGGGCGTCCGGCGACTCCGTCGACGACCCCCACACCGCACCGGGTCAGGCCCGGGTCCACACCCAGCACGCGCACGAGTACCCCCACTTCTTCGCTCACCTGTTTGTGCAGGCTATCGGCTCGCACTGACAACGCGACGGGCCGACAGGGGGTGTGTCCCCTGTCGGCCCGTCAGCGAAAGCCGTGGCACGGCCGGTCCGAGGCCCGACTCAGGCGTCGACCTTCTCCATGACCTCGTCGCTCACATCGAAGTTGGCGAAGACGTTCTGCACGTCGTCGCTGTCCTCGAGCGCGTCGATGAGCTTGAAGATCTTCCGCGCGCCGTCCTCGTCCAGCTCGACCTGCATGGTCGGGACGAAGTTGGCGTCGGCCGAGTCGTAGTCGATGCCGGCCTCCTGGAGGGCGGTGCGGACCGCGACCAGGTCGGTGGCCTCGCTGAGCACCTCGAAGGACTCACCGAGGTCGTTGACCTCTTCGGCGCCCGCGTCCAGGACCGCGCCGAGAACGTCGTCCTCGGACAGTTCGCCCTCGCCCTTGGAGACGACGATGACGCCCTTGCGGTTGAAGAGGTACGAGACGGAGCCCGGGTCGGCCATGGAGCCGCCGTTGCGGGTCATCGCGACGCGCACGTCCGATGCCGCGCGGTTGCGGTTGTCCGTGAGGCACTCGATGAGCACCGCGACGCCGTTCGGGCCGTAGCCCTCGTACATGATCGTCTCGTACTCGGCGCCACCGGCTTCGAGACCGGCGCCGCGCTTGACCGCGGAGTCGATGTTCTTGTTCGGGACCGAGCTCTTCTTGGCCTTCTGGATGGCGTCGAAGAGGGTCGGGTTCCCGGACACGTCGGCGCCGCCCGTGCGGGCCGCGACCTCGATGTTCTTGATCATCTTCGCGAAGAGCTTGCCGCGCTTGGCGTCAATCACGGCCTTCTTGTGCTTCGTCGTAGCCCATTTAGAGTGGCCGGACATCTGCCTGTCTCCTTCGCGTTACCCAACTGTACGAACGCAGAGATCCTACTAGGATCCCGCCGCCGCGTGCCCCCGCACCATCCCGACGAACAGCTCGTGCACGCGATGGTCGCCCGTCAGCTCGGGGTGGAACGACGTGGCGAGCGCGTTGCCCTGACGGACGGCGACGATGTGCCCCTCGTGCTCGGCGAGCACCTCGACGCGCGCGCCGACCGACTCGACCCAGGGGGCGCGGATGAAGACGCCCTCAACAGGGTCGCCGTCGATGCCCGCGATGTCGACGGCCGCCTCGAAGGACTCGTTCTGCCGCCCGAAGGCGTTGCGGCGCACGATCATGTCGATGCCGCCGAAGGTCTCCTGCTCCGAGCGCGGATCGAGGATCTTGTCGGCGAGCATGATCATGCCGGCGCAGCTGCCGTAGACCGGCATACCGTCCCGCACGCGCGCGCGAAGGGGCTCCATCAGGCCGAAGAGGGCAGCCAGTTTGGAGATGGTGGTGGACTCGCCGCCCGGGATGACCAGGCCGTCCACGTCGGCCAGCTCTTCGGGGCGCCTGACCGGCCTGGCCACGGCGTCCGCCGAGGCCAGGGCGATCAAGTGTTCCCGTACGTCGCCCTGGAGTGCCAGGACGCCTACTACAGGCATGTCATTCATCTACGGAGTGCCTTACCAGCCACGGTTCGCGTAGCGCTCGGCCTCGGGGAGGGTGTCGCAGTTGATGCCGACCATGGCCTCGCCGAGGTTGCGGGACGCGTCCGCGATGATCTTGGGGTCGTCGTAGAAGGTGGTGGCCTTCACGATGGCGGCGGCGCGCGCGGCCGGGTCGCCCGACTTGAAGATGCCGGAGCCGACGAAGACACCCTCGGCGCCGAGCTGGCGCATCAGGGCGGCGTCGGCGGGGGTGGCGACGCCACCGGCCGAGAAGAGGACCACCGGCAGCTTGCCGAGCTCGGAGACCTCCTTGACCAGCTCGTACGGGGCGCGGAGGTCCTTGGCCGCGGCGTACAGCTCGTTGTTGTCGAAGCCGCGCAGCTTGGCGATCTCGTTCTTGATCTGGCGCAGGTGACGCACGGCCTCGACGACGTTGCCGGTACCGGCCTCGCCCTTCGAGCGGATCATGGCCGCGCCCTCGGCGATGCGGCGCAGGGCCTCGCCCAGGTTGGTGGCGCCGCACACGAACGGGGTCGTGAAGGCGAACTTGTCGCTGTGGTTGACCTCGTCGGCCGGGGTCAGGACCTCGGACTCGTCGATGTAGTCGACGCCGAGCGACTGGAGCACCTGGGCCTCGACGAAGTGGCCGATGCGGGACTTGGCCATGACCGGGATGGAGACGGCCTCGATGATCTCTTCGATCATGTTCGGGTCGGACATCCGGGCCACGCCGCCGTCCTTGCGGATGTCGGCCGGGACCCGCTCCAGGGCCATGACGGCGACGGCGCCGGCGTCCTCGGCGATCTTCGCCTGCTCGGCGTTGACCACGTCCATGATGACGCCGCCCTTGAGCTGCTCGGCCATGCCGCGCTTGACGCGCGCGGTGCCGGTCTCGGGCGACTGGTTGCTGCTGGAGAGGGTGCTGGACACGGAGTTGACCTCGCTCGCTGAAGACGGGTTCCTGCGTCTACGAGGAAACTCCCGGCGACCAGTCCACAGCAAGGGCCAATGGGTGACCGGTGGCTCATTTTTCCCCAACGTCCCTGGTCAGCGGGGACGCCGTGGCTCTGAGGGGTACTCGCCGGGGCAGCTCTACGCGGTCGCGCGGTCGACCAGCGCGACCGGCGGTTCGTCGTCCATCTCGAAGGCCATGGGGAACGGCGCGTGGCCCGCGAGGCGGAACCAGCGGACCTTGCGGTGCCTGCGCAGGGCGCGGGCCGCGCGTACGGCGTCGTTGTGGAAGCGCCTGGCCATCGGCACCCGGCGCACGGCCGCCGCCAGCTCGGTCGCCGCCTCGTCGCCGCCCGGAGCCTCGCGGATCACCTCGAGCTGCTGCGCCTCGCCGAAGATCGCGCGCAGCGCCTGGCTGAGCTCGCTCTCGGCGACCTCGCGGTGCTCCTCCTCCGCCTGCCGGGCCGCGTGCGCCGCTTCGTAGAGCACGATGGAGGCCGCCGGGTCGAGCACCCCCGAGGTGGCCAGCTCCTGGGCGACCGAGGCGCGGCGCAGCAGCTGGGCGTCGAGAGCGGCGCGGGCCGCGTCGATGCGCGCGTGCAGCCGGTCGAGCCGGCCCGCGGTCCAGCTCAGGTAGAGGCCGATCGCGAAGAGGGCCACCGCGATCCAGATCAGTGTCGAGGTCACCGGCCCGAGGCTAGTCCAGGCGGCCCGTCCGCATGACCGCCGGGCTCCCCGGACCGGCGGCGATCAGTCCCGTGCGAGCCCGAAGCGCGCCCGGAGACCCGGGCGTTCATCGGCGGCCACCGCCGCCGCTCCGTCCGTGACCGTCTCGTACACCGAGAGGATGTCGGCACCCACCGTCGACCAGTCGAAGCGGCGCACGTGCCTGCTGCCGCGCTCCCGCAGCTCCTCGCGGCGCTCGGGGTCGCCGAGGAGGCGCAGGGCCGCCGCGGCCAGCGAGTCCGCGTCCTCGTTGGTGAACAGGTCGCCCGCGGCACCCTGGTCGAGGACCTGCGCGAAGGCGTCCAGATCGCTGGCGAGTACGGGTGCGCCCGCCGACATCGCCTCGACCAGGATGATCCCGAAGCTCTCGCCCCCGGTGTTGGGAGCGACGTACACATCCACGCTGCGCAGCAGCCGCGCCTTGTCCTCGTCACTGACCATGCCGAGGAACTCCACGCGCTCGCGCATCTCGACGGGCAGCGAGGAGACAGCCTCGTGCTCGTCACCGCGTCCCGCGACGAGCAGCCGGGTGTCCGGACGCTCCGCGAGGATCTTCGGCAGCGCCTTCATAAGGACCGGAAGGCCCTTGCGCGGCTCGTCGATGCGCCCTATGAAGCCGATCGTGCCGCCCTGCCACTCCACCTTGGGCTCGACCTTCGTAAAGAAGTCGACGTCCACGCCGTTCGGGATGACGACCGCGTCGCCGCCCAGGTGCTCGACGAGCGTGCGGCGCGCGTACTCGCTGACCGCGATGCGCGCGCTGATCTTCTCCAGGGCGGGCTGCAGGATCGGATACGCGGCGACCATCGCCCGCGAGCGCGGGTTGGACGTGTGGAAAGTGGCGACGATCGGTCCCTGCGCCGTCCAGCACGCGAGAAGGCCGAGCGACGGCGCGGTCGGCTCGTGGATGTGGATGACGTCGAACGTGCCGTCGTGCAGCCATCGCCGTACCCGCGCGGCCGAGAGGAAGCCGAAGTTGAGCCGGGCCACCGAGCCGTTGTACGGCACCGGAACGGCTCGGCCCGCCGACACGACGTACGGCGGAAGGGGGGTCTCGTCGTCCGCGGGAGCCAGTACGGAGACCTGGTGTCCGAGGCGGATCAGGTGCTCCGCGAGGTCACGGATGTGGAACTGGACGCCGCCCGGCACGTCCCAGGAGTAAGGGCAGACGATGCCGATCCTCACGGCGTGGTCCCCTCGGCGAGGTGCCCGGAACCGTCGGCGGGCCCCTTCGCGGGGTCGAGATCAGCGAGCCACAAGCGCTGCAGCATGTGCCAGTCCTCCGGATGATCGGCGATACCCGTGGCGAAGGCGTCTGCCAGCGCCTGCGTCATGACAGACGTCTTCTCCGTACGGGTACCTGTCTCGGGGACATCGATGGGGGCGTGAACACGCCCTTTCATGATGGGCGTCTCGTCGTACCAGAGGGTCACGGGAAGCAACAGCGCCCCCGTCTGCTGCGCGAGGATCGCGGGCCCCGCGGGCATCCGCGCGGTGTCCCCGAAGAACTTCACCTCGACGCCGGACTCCGAGAGGTCCCGGTCGGCGACGAGGCAGACGAGGCCGCCCGCGCGAAGGCGCCGCGCCAGCGTGCCGAAGGCCGAGCCGCCCTCGTGCGGCAGGACCTCCATGCCCAGGCCCTCGCGGTAGGCGACGAAACGGTCGTACAGCGTCTCGGGCTTGAGCCGCTCGGCGACCGTCGTGAACGGCGTCTGAAGTTTCGTGGTGACCCAAGCGCCGGCGAGGTCCCAGTTGCCCAGGTGCGGAAGGGCCAGAATCACTCCCCTGTCGGAGGCGATGCCGTCCGTCAGGTAGTGCATGTCCGTGCCGTCGAAGCCTTCCTCGACGCGCTCCCGGCTCCACGACGGCAGCCGGAACGACTCCATCCAGTAGCGCAGGTAAGAACGCATGCCCGCCCTGGACAGCTCGGCGAGGCGCTGGGGGCTCGCGTCGGGCACCACGCGCGCGTAGTTGGCCTCAAGACGCAGGACACCCTTGCCGCGCCGCTTCCACACGGCGTCGGCGATGGTCCGGCCCAGGCGCACCGCCACCGGTTCGGGGAGCTTCTTGACCGAGCTCCAGGCGGCTCCGTAGAGCGCGTCGGTCAGCCGGTCCTTCACGGCGTGGCCTCACTGCCCTGTGCGGCCCCCGTGGCCGCGTCCGCCTCCGCCGACTCCCTGCGCACCGTCACGACACGCTGGACGAGGGTGACGAGGCTGCCGACGGCGACGACCCACAGGGCGATGGGCAGCAGGATGTCGATGCCGGGCACCCCGAACTTGTGCAGCCCCGCGAGGCCCGCCGCGACCAGCGCGATCACCAGACGCTCGGCGCGCTCCACCAGGCCGTTGACCGCGACGGGCAGGCCGATCGCCTCGCCGCGCGCCTTCGTGTACGAGACCACCTGGCCGCTGGCCAGGCAGAAGATGGAGACGGCGCACAGGACGTTGTTGTCTCCGGAGCCCGCGTACCAGAGCGCGAGGCCGCCGAAGATCGCGCTGTCGGCGACCCGGTCGAGCGTCGAGTCGAGGAAGGCTCCCCAACGGCTCGAGCGTCCCAGCTGCCGCGCCATGTTCCCGTCGACGAGGTCGGAGAACACGAAGAGCGTGATGACGATCGTGCCCCAGAACAGCTCTCCGCGGGGGAAGAAGACCAGCGCGCCCGCCACCACACCGGCGGTACCGATGAACGTGACCGCGTCGGGGCTCACGCCGCGACGGATGAGAAACGCGGCGAACGGTGTGAGAACACGCGTGAAGAATGCACGCGCGTACTTGTTCAGCATGGCCTTCCCGAGGGGTCGGTGAGCCGCGCGGCCCTGTTGGCCACCGGCTGGCCCATCGTAGTCACGCCCTTGACGGACCGGCTCGCCCCCTCACGATCGCGTACGACGTATGGACGCACAGTGACCCGAGTGGAAAGCTCGAAAGCACCGCGGGCGTCGCCGGAGCCGACCCGCACACGGCCCCCGCGTGTCCGCGAGCAGCCAGCATCCCCGAGGGGGCGGTGCCTCCTCACCGTGCACGTAACCGGGAGGCCAAGGCATGGGCGACAAGGCGAACGGACACCCCGGAGCCGCCGGCAGGGCTACAGCGGCCGACCACCCCGCGTCCGTACGGAATGTGGTGCTGGTCGGCCACAGCGGATCGGGCAAGACGACTCTGGTGGAGGCCCTCGCGCTGACCGCGGGGGCGGTGAACCGGGCGGGCCGTGTGGAGGACGGAACGGCCGTCTCCGACTACGACGACATAGAGCACCGCCAGCAGCGTTCGGTACAGCTGTCCCTGGTCCCCGTCGACTGGGACGGCTACAAGATCAATCTCCTGGACACCCCTGGGTACGCCGATTTCGTCGGCGAGTTACGGGCCGGTCTGCGTGCGGCGGACGCGGCCCTTTTCATCGTCTCGGCGGCGGACGGCGTGGACGGCGCGACCCGCATGGTCTGGGAGGAGTGCGCGGCCGTCGGCATGCCGCGGGCCATCGTGGTGACCCACCTGGAGGCGGCCCGCGCCGACTTCAGCCAGATGACGCGGACCTGCGCCGAGGCGTTCGGCGCCGACGACCCCGACGCCGTACTGCCGCTGTACCTGCCCCTGCACGGCGCCAAGGGCCCTGACGGGCACGCGCCGGTGACCGGCCTGGTCGGGCTGCTCTCGCAGCGGATCTTCGACTACGCGTCCGGCGAACGCAAAGAGTCAGAACCCGGCGATGACCAGCTCCCGCTCATCGAGGACGCGCGCAACAAACTGATCGAGGGGATCATCGCCGAGAGCGAGGACGAGTCCCTCATGGACCGCTATCTCGGCGGTGAGGACATCGATTTCAAGACGCTCGTGGAGGATCTGGAACGGGCCGTGGCACGCGGCACCTTCCACCCCGTCCTCGCGGCGGCGCCCGCGGCCGAAGGCGCCCGGCAGGGCATCGGCACGGTGGAGCTCCTGGAACTGATCACGGGCGGCTTCCCCACCCCTCTCGAGCACCCGGCGCCCGCCGTCACCACACCGGGCGGCCAGGCACGGCCCGCGCTGACCTGCGACCCCCGGGGGCCGCTCGTCGCCGAGGTGGTGAAGACCGCGTCCGACCCCTACGTCGGGCGTGTCTCGCTCGTACGCGTCTTCTCCGGCACCCTGCGTCCCGACGAGACCGTGCACGTCTCCGGGCACGGCCTGGCCGACCGGGGTCACGAGGACCACGACGTCGACGAGCGCATCGGCGCCCTCTCCTCCCCCTTCGGCAAGCAGCAGCGCACGCTCACCAGCTGCATCGCGGGCGATCTGGCCTGCGTCGCCAAACTGAACCGCGCCGAGACGGGCGACACCCTCTCGGCCAAGGACGACCCGCTCCTGATGGAGCCCTGGGAGATGCCCGACCCGCTCCTGCCGCTCGCCATCCAGGCACACAGCAAGGCGGACGAGGACAAGCTCTCCCAGGGGCTCTCCCGCCTGGTCGCCGAGGACCCGACGATGCGCCTCGAACAGAACCAGGACACCCACCAGGTGGTGCTGTGGTGCCTGGGCGAGGCGCACGCCGATGTCGCCCTGGAACGGCTGCGCAGCCGGTACGGCGTACAGGTCGACGTCGTGAGCCACAAGGTCTCCCTTCGGGAGACGTTCGCGGGCAAGTCGCAGGGACGCGGCCGCCATGTGAAGCAGTCCGGCGGCCACGGCCAGTACGCGATCTGCGAGATCGGGGTCGAACCGCTGCCGGGCGGCAGCGGCATCGAGTTCGTCGACAAGGTCGTGGGCGGCGCCGTGCCCCGGCAGTTCATCCCGTCCGTCGAGAAGGGCGTGCGCGCACAGGCCGCGCGGGGTGTGGCCGCCGGTTACCCCCTGATCGACGTGCGCATCACGCTGCTCGACGGCAAGGCGCATTCGGTGGACTCCTCCGACGCCGCGTTCCAGACGGCGGGCGCGCTCGCCCTGCGCGAGGCGGCGGCCGACGCGAGGATCCACCTCCTGGAGCCGGTGGCCGAGGTGCGGGTCCTGGTCGGCGACGACCACGTGGGCGCGGTGATGAGCGACTTCTCGGGGCGCCGAGGCCGGGTGATCGGAACCGAACAGGCGCCCGGCGGACGCACCCTCGTACGGGCCGAGGTGCCCGAGATCGAGATCGGGCGCTACGCCGTGGACCTGAGGTCCCTCTCCCAGGGCACCGCGCGTTTCAGCCGCTCGTACGCGCGCCACGAACCCATGCCGCCACAGCTCTCCGAGAGGATCCGTGAACAGGCCCAGGACGTTTCCTAGTTGAGGAATTTTGGGGGACGACCCACCGGATGCCGCCAGTTGCGCCCAGCGCGCGCGGACGGCATCCGGATGTCCCCTGCCGGATGTCGGTGCGCACAGATACGCTGATGACCTGATCAACAGGTGTGCCAGGCAGGGAAGTCGGGAAGAGCCGCAGCAGCGAAGTATTGCGGCGATGGGGGCGGCAGTGGCGGACGACGTATTCGACTTCAGGCCCGGGGCCCAGGTCCCGCTGTCCGGGGCCGCGGGACAGACGGCGGCGACCCACGCCCTGGCGTCGGCCGCCTACCGCGACGACAAGGCCGCGAAGATCCTCGACGCCAACAACGAATGGCACAAATCCGAGGTGAAGGACGGCCTCTTCAAGCTCTTCGCGCCGAATCTGGGCGAGGCGTTCTCGCGGGCCGTTCAGATGCGGATGCTCGGCGGCGCCCGAAAGCCGCTGATCCAGTCCTTCGGCATGGAACCGCAGTCGATCGTCGAGCACTGCCTCGCGGCGAGCAACATCCGCAAGCAGCGCGACCGCTGGCTCACCGTCGTGATGGTGCTGTGCGGGCTGCTCTTCCTGCCCGGACTCCTCGTCTGGCTGCTGCTCTTCAGCATCAAGCAAGCGGTCGTCAAGCGGGACAACAAGCGGGCGAGCGCCATCGCCACGGCCGCCCTGGTGGCCGTGGGCGTCCTCGCCGTGATCTTTCTCATCAAGCTGCCGATCCACGGCATCCTCGGCTGGTACATACGCGCGGCGATCGTCATCCCCGTGGTGGGCTGGTTCTGGGCCAAGCTGATCGCCGAGCGCACCGCCAGAGGCCTGCGCGAGCGCTGGTCGAGCCTGCTCTCAGGCGGTGGCATCGGCGCCAAGATCCCCGAGGCGGTGCCCGGCAGCCCGGGCGAGACGGCCGCCGAGCAGCTCCGCCAGGGCCTGGCCCGCCTCTCGGCCGAGCAGCAGAGCAACTCGGTCTTCTACGCGGGCCCCAAGGGAATACTGGGCATGGGCACGCGCTGGGGAAGCTGGCAGCTCGCCGAGGAGCTGGTCTCCGTCAAGGAAGGCACGGACATCCACCCGTTCCGCAGCTGGGACATCATCCGGGCGGTGCACGACCAACTGCGCCTGCTCGAACGCGGCCCCCTGCACTCGGGCGGCTTCCCGACCCCGTCGATAAAGCACTGGATCGTCTCCCCCATCGGGGAGAACGCGAAGGCGGTGTCGCGCCCCAGCGGCACGGAGGTCGACGCCTTCCAGGTGCGGGGCCACGAGATACAGCGGATCTGCAACGAGCAGCAGTTCGGCGGCGGCGACCGGCACTATCTGGGCTGCCAGTTCACGCTCTGGGACGGTCAGCTGGTCATCACGATGCTGATCACGGTGACCGTCCTGCACGAGACCCTGCGCATCGAGGTCACAGGGCACGCCCTCGGCCCGGTCCACTCCCTGTTCACCAGCAAGCCCGACCCCAAGGTCAAGAAGGTCGCCAAGCCCATCAAGTTCTGGGAGACCACGGACCGCAAGCTGCCGCTCGTCAACGCGGACGAGGTCGTACGCCTCGCGCTCCGCGCCCCCTTCACCTGGTACCCGCCGGTCCTTGACCACCTCGGCGGCAAGCTGGTCCTGCCCGAGCCCTTCGGCCTGCGGCACGCATGGGCCGACAAGCCGTGGCGGCACCGCTTCATGGCCGACGACGCGCTGCGCGCGGCCACACCGGTGCTCCGCGTGGTGCACTCGGCGGCCATCAAGGTCCTCGAGGAGAACGGCGTGGACACCCAGAAGTTCGGCAACCGCTCCGGCCTCCTCAGCGGCATGATCCAGGACCCGATGCCGAGGAAGGCGGACGTGTACGACGCGTGAGTCGCCCTAGCGGGCGGCGGGCCAGGCGTCGGCCAGCATCTTGCGGGTGTCCGCGAGCAGCTGCGGAAGGATCTTCGTGTGCCCGACGACCGGCATGAAGTTCGTGTCCCCGCCCCAGCGCGGCACGATGTGCTGGTGCAGATGCGCGGCGATGCCGGCGCCCGCCACCGTGCCCTGGTTCATGCCGATGTTGAAGCCGTGCGCACCGGACGCGGCCCGCAGCGCCGTCATGGCCTGCTTGGTGAGCTCACCGAGCTCGGCCGTCTCCGGGGTGGTCAGCTCCGTGTAGTCGGCGACGTGGCGGTAGGGCACGACCATCAAGTGGCCGCCGTTGTACGGGTAGAGGTTGAGCACCGCGTACACCTGCTCGCCACGGGCGATGACCAGGCCGTCCTCGTCGGATTTGGCCGGGATGGAGCAGAAGGGACAGCCGTCGTCGGCGCCCGGACCGCTCGGCTTGTTCTCGCCCTGGATGTACGCCATCCGGTGGGGCGTCCACAGGCGCTGGAACGCGTCTTGCGTCCCCACTCCGATCTGCTGCTCCGGCTCACTCGTCATGCAGTGAAGCATATGACTTAGCCCGATCGAAGCGTGTCGGCGGGGCGCCCGCAGGGCGCAGCACCGCGAAGCTGGGTCGATGACCGATGACACCCGTCAGGCACGCTGGGAGAAACGCGCGGAGGCGCTCCTCGCGGTGGCCTCGCTCCTCTACCTGACCTCGTACGCGGTACTGGTCCTGGCCTCGGGCCTGCCCGGGGTGTGGCGCGGCGTCTTCCTCACGGTGCTCTTCGCGGCCTGGGCCGCGTTCGCCGTGGACTACGCGGTGCGGTGGCGGCTGAGCGGCCAGGGCCTCGGCTTCGTACGCACCCACTGGCTGGACGCCCTCGTCCTCGTCCTGCCCCTGCTTCGGCCGCTGCGCGTCGTGCACATCTACGAGACCGTCCAGCACAGGCACGGACGGCCGCGTCTCCCGCTGCACGCGCGCGTGGTGGCGTACTCCGGTCTTTCGGCGCTGCTTCTCGGCTTCGCCGCCTCCCTTGCCGTCTACCAGTACGAGCACGCGGCGCAGGGCGCGACGATCCGTACCTTCGGGGACTCCGTGTGGTGGGCGTCGGCCACGCTCGCGACCGTGGGCTACGGCGACGTGACACCCGTGACGCCGCCGGGGCGTGTGGTCGCGGTGGGCCTGATGTTCTGCGGCCTTGCGCTGCTCGGCGCGGTGACGGGGGCGTTCTCGTCGTGGCTGCTCCAGGTGTTCGCGCGGGAGGACGACGAGAGGCCCCCGGGACGCTGAGCGTCCCGGGGGCCTCTTTCCCGCCTGGGCGGGGACGGATCACACCTGCTCGCGGCTCTCCACCACGTCGAGGAGCTTGGCGAGCGCCTGCTCGCGCGGAATGCCGTTCTCCTGCGAGCCGTCGCGGTAGCGGAAGGAGATCGTGCCCGCGTTCATGTCGTCATCACCGACGATGATCATGAAGGGGACCTTCAGCTTCTGCTGCGTCCTGATCTTCTTCTGCATGCGGTCCGACGAGGCGTCGACCTCGACCCGCAGGCCCTTCTTCTTGGCGTCGGCCGCGAACTCCTGGAGGTAGGGGATGTGCGCGTCCCCGACCGGGATGCCCACCGCCTGCACCGGGGCGAGCCACGGCGGCATCGCGCCCGCGTAGTGCTCCAGAAGCACCGCGAAGAACCGCTCGATCGACCCGAAGAGCGCGCGGTGGATCATCACCGGCCGCTGCTTGGTGCCGTCCGGCGAGGTGTACTCCAGGTTGAAGCGCTCCGGCAGGTTGAAGTCGAGCTGCACGGTCGACATCTGCCAGGTGCGGCCGATGGCGTCCTTGCACTGCACGGAGATCTTCGGGCCGTAGAAGGCGGCGCCGCCCGGGTCGGGGACCAGCGGAAGGCCCTGCTTCTCGGCGACCTTGCGCAGGGTCTCGGTGGCCTCTTCCCAGGCTTCGTCCGAGCCGACGAACTTCTCCGGGTCCTTGGTGGACAGCTCGAGGTAGAAGTCGGTCAGGCCGTAGTCGCGCAGCAGGTTCAGGACGAAGGTGAGCGTCGTGTCGAGCTCGTCCGCCATCTGCTCCTTGGTGCAGTAGATGTGCGCGTCGTCCTGGGTGAAGCCGCGGGCACGGGTCAGACCGTGCACGACGCCGGACTTCTCGTACCGGTACACGGTGCCGAACTCGAAGAGGCGCAACGGCAGTTCACGGTAGGAACGCCCGCGTGCGTCGAAGATCAGGTTGTGCATCGGGCAGTTCATGGGCTTGAGGTAGTAGTCCACGCCCTCGTCGAGCTGCATGGGCGGGTACATGCCGTCGGCGTACCAGTCCAGGTGGCCCGAGGTCTCGAAGAGCTTCCCCTTGGTGGCGTGCGGGGTGTAGACGAACTCGTACCCCTCCTCCTCGTGGCGGCGCCGCGAGTAGTCCTCCATGACCCGGCGGATGATGCCGCCCTTGGGGTGGAAGACCGCGAGGCCCGAGCCGATCTGCTCCGGGATGGAGAAGAGGTCCAGCTCGCTGCCGAGCTTGCGGTGGTCGCGCTTCTCGGCCTCGGCGAGGAACTCCAGGTGGGCCTTGAGCTCGTCCTTGGTGGGCCAGGCGGTGCCGTAGATGCGCTGGAGCATCGGGTTCTTCTCGCTGCCGCGCCAGTAGGCGGCGGCGTTGCGCATGAGCTTGAACGCGGGGATGTTGCGGGTGGTGGGCAGGTGGGGACCGCGGCAGAGGTCCTTCCAGCACAGGTCGCCCGACTTCGGGTCGAGGTTGTCGTAGATGGTCAGCTCGCCGCCGCCCACCTCGACGTCCGCACCGTCGTCGGTGGATGCGGAGCCCTTGATGCCGATGAGCTCCAGCTTGTACGGCTCGTCGGCGAGCTCCTCGCGGGCGGCCTCATCGGTGACGACGCGGCGCGAGAAGCGCTGGCCGCGCTTCTGGATCTCCTGCATCTTCTTCTCGACGGCCTTGAGGTCCTCGGGAGTGAAGGGCTTCTCGACGTCGAAGTCGTAGTAGAAGCCGTCCTTGACCGGCGGGCCGATGCCCAGCTTGGCGTCCGGGAAGAGCTCCTGCACGGCCTGCGCCATCACGTGCGCGGTGGAGTGGCGCAGGATGTTGAGGCCGTCCTCGGAGGAGATCTCGACCGGCTCGATCTCCTCGCCGTCCTGTACGGCGTACGCGAGGTCCTTCAGTTCGCCGGCCACGCGGGCGGCGACGATGGTGCGCTCACCGGGGAAGAGTTCGGCGGCCGTAGTGCCCGTCGTCACCACGCGCTCTTCCCGCTCGGAATCGCGTTGGATGATCACACGGACGTCTGACACCGGTCTTCTCCTACCTGAAGGGGGTCGCGGCAGATCTGCTCCTGCGCGCGATACGAATCGTACCGAGCCGGGGGCGCCCATCGCGAAACGGTTATCCCCCGGGCATCGGCCGTGCCCCGCCTCAGTCCCCGCCGCACGCCTCTTCGAAGAAGTCGAGATGCTCCTGGAGCGACTTCATCAAACGGTCCTTCTCCGCCTCGTCCACCTGCACAGGCACCACTCCCGACGCCCCGGTGAGCCGCCGGAAGCCGCCCCGGCTCTCCAGGCGTCCGTGCACCCGGATCGGCAGCCCCACCAGGTGGGCATGGCCCGCGATGCGATACGACTCCTCGTCGAGGGTCATGCGTACGTGGGGGACGTCCACGCCGGCGAGCACCCGGACCCGCACCGTGCCCTCGCCCCGCGGCCCCGAACGCCGCATCCGCACCACGGCCCCCGTGATCCGCACCGGCATCGCGGGCTCGTCCCGCAGATAGCGGGCGCCCGCCTCCCGGAGCACCGGCAGGTCACCGGGCGAGAACTCGACGGGCTCGGCGTCCACGGCGCACCCGTCGGGCACCCCGGCGGCGGGCGCCCACTCCACGGCGACCCGCGCCCCTTCCGTGCCCCGCACCAGGGCCACCACGGCCTCCGTCAGCTCATGGCTGACGCCCGCCTCGACGGCGCCGTCGAAGGCGTCCATGCCGCCGGTGGCGCGCTGGTAGTCGACGGCCTCGCGGACCGCGTACAGCGCCTGGTGCAGCCGCACCGCGAGGAGACGTCCGGTCAGGACGGGCACGAACGCGGTGAGCTGCCGCCCGCCGGGAGCGGGCCCCACCAGGACGTTCTCCAGGGACGCGGCGGCGGGCCCGCGGTGCCGCGCCCCGTAGTACCCGGCACGGCCGCGCGCCGCGAGGGCGCCCGCGAGCAGCATCTGGCGCGCCGCCGCCCGCAGTTGCTCCTCCGCCGGCCACGTCGCGGCGCCCGCGGGCCCCGCCGGGACATCGCGCCACCAGCGGATCTCGTCGCTGGGCACGGTGAGCCCGACGAGGACGTCACGCGCGGACGGTGACGCGCTGCGCGACAGGGCGGTGAGCGCCTCGCCGAGCAGGTCGTCGCAGTCGGGGAAGGCTCTGCTCTCCGGCACGAGCAGACTCGTGCCGGAGGCGCCGGGTCCCGGCGGGCTCCAGCGGGCGTAGCGTCCTGCCGCTCCCCCGCGCCGGTTCCAGCCGTGCCTCTCGAGCAGCGCGCCGAGCACGGCGGGGTCGACCTGCGAAGGGTCGGGAGGACCCAGGGAGCTCCGGGGATCGGGCCAGGCGCCCGCGGCTTCCACGGGGTGCGGGCGAGCGGGGCGTAGCGGCTCTTCGATCGGGCGGTGCATCAGGGTCTCCCTCCCGTCCCGACCCGCGTCATGATCTCGCAGAGGGCCTTGTCGTCGAAGATCCGCGAGGTCGGGACGCGCACGGTGGTCCTGCGCCGGCCGGTCACCTGGTGTCCGGCGAGGTTGGTCCAGTAGCAGCAGTGCCGCAGGTCGAGCCGGTCGTGACTCGCGCGCAGCCAGTCGTCCTGCGACCGGGGCACGAGCATCACGACCAGGATCTTGTGCACCGCGACCGGGGTGCGGGCGAGCTTCTCCAGGTGCGGGTTGTCGAGCGTGAAGGAGAAGGTGGCGCCCGGTGGGTGCGGCGGTATTTGGTACGTGCACTTGAGCTGCACCTTGATGGTGACTTCGTCGTCGACCGTGTGCCCGGGGGCGCTGTGGCTGACGTGCCAGTCGATTCCGTTGTCCGGGAAGGGCTGCGAGAGGGAGCACCCCGCCGCGGCGGCGACGGCGTGCAGATAACCGACCTGAAGGGTCTCCATACAGGCGGTGGTGGCGAGTGTGCCGCGCGGCGGTGCGATCCGCTCGGGCAGCAGCCCACCCTGTTCGGGCTGCGCGAGCGCCATGTTCAACGTGCCTTCCGAACCAGTGAATCCCCGCTTCGGGCCGGTCAACTTCCAAACCCTGTACCTCTGTTGTCTCCGGGCCGCGTACAGCGCAAACGGCCCGGGTATCACCAGCGTGGGCAGGGAGGAAAGCCATCTGCCGGACATGAACGAGGAGTTGCGTCACTATGACGTGCTGGTACGAGGGGCCCTTGGCCGCATTCGACACCGAGACCACGGGCGTCGACGTCGAGACCGACCGCATTGTGTCGGCCGCCGTCGTCGTCCAGCAAGGCGTGGGCACTCGCCCGCGCATCACCCGCTGGCTGGTGAACCCGGGCGTTCCGGTGCCCGAGGGTGCCACCGCGATACACGGCCTGACGGAGGAACACCTGCAGCACAACGGCCGGTGGCCCGCGCCGGTGATGGAGGAGATAGCGAGGGAACTCGCGGAACAGGGCGCGGCGGGCCGCCCCATCGTCGTCATGAACGCCCCCTTCGATCTGACGATGCTCGACCGGGAGTTGCGCAGGCACCGGGCGTCGTCGCTCGACCATTACATGGCGGGCTCGCCGCTGTGCGTCCTGGATCCGCGGGTCCTCGACAAGCAGCTCGACCGGTATCGCAAGGGCCGTCGCACGCTGACGGATCTGTGCGCGCACTACGCGGTGGAGCTTGACGAGGCGCACGACGCGGCGGCCGACGCGCAGGCCGCGCTGGATGTCGTACGCGCCGTGGGGCAGCGTTTCGCCTCGCGGCTCGAACGGCTCTCGCCTGCCGAGCTGCACGCGCTGCAGGCGGTGTGGCACGCGGCGCAGGCGCGCGGTCTGCAGGCCTGGTTCGCGCGCAGCGGTACGCCGGAGACGGTGGATCCCGCATGGCCGCTGCGCCCCGAAATGCCGGCGGCCGCCTGAGGGTTGCTACCTGTGAGGGTTGCTCCCTGCGGGCATGAAAAAACCGGTCCGTCGGTGACGGACCGGCATTCTCCGGGTGGGCGATACTGGGTTCGAACCAGTGACCTCTTCGGTGTGAACGAAGCGCTCTCCCACTGAGCTAATCGCCCGGGAACGGACTGAACAATACAGGTCTTCGCGGGTTTCCTTCAAACCGCTCCGAAACCGGCTCCGAACCGCTTCCGCGAGAGCCGTCAGCCTCGCCTGAGGTGCGCCTTCAGGCCACGCTCGCCCGCGCGCATCATCACCGCGTGGTTGAGGAGGAAGACGGGTCTCCCGGGAACGGCAAGGCGTCGCATCAGCGGTTTGCGCACCACTACTTCCTGGTCGTAGACCGCACGCGTCCCGCCGGGCACCGTCGTGACGGTCCAGCGCGCCCAGCCTTCCAGATCTCCGGTCATCGCGATCTCCAGGATCCCTGCCGCCGGGTCGCGGCGCCGTTCCTCGCCGGTGACGAGCAGGTCGTACGGCAGGAAGGAGCGGAAGCGCGCGGTGCCGGTGTGCTCGTCCACGGGCGCCACCTCGCGCACCTGCGGCCACCACGCCGGATAGTTCTCGGCGCGTTCGAGGACGGCGTACACGTCGGCGGTCGGCGCGGGTACGTTCCAGACGCTGCGGAAGCGGTAGTGGCTCCAGTCCATGGAACGAGTCTGCCGGTAGGGCGCCCGATCTGAGTACGTAGTGAGTATCCGAACCGATGCCCGCCGAAGTGTCCTGGGCCACACTCCACCGACATGACGAACATTCCGCCTCCGGCCGAGGAGCTCCGCGTCCTCGATCTGGAGCTGCGTCGACTCGACGCGCGCAGGACGCAGTTGCTGCAGCGCCGCGCCTGGCTGCTCGGCGCCCTTCAGGTGGCGGCCGGGCCCGCTCCCGCTCCTCCGCGGCCGGTCCGCGCCCCCGAGGCCACTGCGCCGAACGTGCAGAACGTGCTGCTCACGCTGGGCGGCATCCTGCTGACGATCGCGGCGATCGCCTTCACCCTGGTGAGCTGGGGGCACCTGGGCATCGGCGGGCGCAGCGCCGTCCTCGCGGCCGTGACGCTGACGGCGCTGGGCGTGCCCGCGGTGCTGCTGCGCCGGAAGCTGCGTTCGACGGCGGAGACGGTGGGCGCGCTCGGCCTCGCCCTGACCGTCCTTGACGCGTACGCCGTCCATGCCGTCGCCCTGCCTCAGGCCGACGGCATCGGCTATACGGCGGCGGCGTCCGCCGTGCTCGCCGCGCTGTGGGTGGCGTACGGCCTGGCGTTCCGCGAACTGCGGCTGCCTCTGCCACTGGCCGTGGCGACCGCGCAGCTCCCCTTGGTTCTCTGGGCGCGAGCCACGGACGCGGGCGACCACGCGACGGTGGCGGCCCTCCTGGTGACGGCGGCGTTCGATGTCGCCGTCGCGCTGCGGGTCGGCGACGCGGGCGTACGGGTCATCGCGACCGTCGGCGCCTGCGCCGCGGGCCTGTGGGGTGCGGTGGGCGCCGGCTACTTGTCCTGGGCGGCCGCGGATCTGCCCGACGCGGCGCGGGCTGGCGGGCTCCTGATCCTTGCGGCGGCGATCGCACTGGTGGCGGCATGGCTGATCACGCAGCCTCCGCACGCGACGGGTGCGGCGTTCGCGGGCGGCCTGCTGGTGGCGGCCGGGATCGGTGGCGTGCTGCGCGAGACACTGCCTGCCGCGTGGACGGTGCCCGCCTATCTGGCGTGCGCCATCGCACTCCTGACGGTCGTACGCACCGCCTTGCCGCGCCCCGTCCTGCGCGGGATCGCCGGGTCGGCACTTCTGGTACAAGCGCTCGCGGCACTGTGGACGCTGCCCGCGCTCGTCTCCGCCCTTGCCGGTTCGGTGAGTTGGGCCGGGAAGGTGTGGTCGGGCGCTCCGCACGGCATGGGCGACGCAACCGCTGTGCCCGGCCTACCCGTGGAGCACCCCGCCATGGCCTCGCTGGTGCTCACGGTCATCGCCGGGGTCCTGGTCGCGGCGCCCCGGCTTCTGCCGACGGCCACTGGGTGGCAACTGGGCGACCTGACACACAGCCAGGCAGCCCCCGCCCCGACCACACCGCCGCCCACCGCACCGCACTTCACCAACCCCGACATCCCCCGCTCCGGCGCCCTGGCCCTCACCTGGGCCGCTCTCCTCATCCTTCCGTCCGCGCTCCAACTCCCCTATGCGGCCGGGCTGGCGGCGTACATCACGCTCACCGCCGCCCTGCTCGCCATCGCGTCGCGCGCAGGGTCGAAGGCGATCGCCCTCACCGCCCTGAGCCTGGCGGTTGCCTCCTCGGTGAGTGTCGCGTTCCTGGCGCTGGCCACCACTCAGGCGACGCTCGGCACCCTCAGCGCTCTGACGGCACTGTCGCTGGCGGCTGCCGTGCTCGCCGCCGGCCGGCCGGAGGCCACTGCGGGCGTGGCGGCCACCGCCGCCTGCGCCACGATCGCGTACGCCACCGCGCTCGCCTGCGCCTCAGGGGTCGCCCTGGACCTCCGTGTGGACCACACGGGGCTTCTGATGCTCGTCGTCCCGGCGCTCAGCGCCCTCGTCGCGGCCCGGCTCGGTCGGCATCCGCTGATCATCCAGCCGGTCGAGATCGCCGGGGCGCTCGCGGGTGGACTCGCGCTCGCCCTCACCGGGGAGCATGCGACGACCCTCGCCCTGGCCCTCGCGCTCTGTGGTGTCATCGCCGCGGGCACCGCGCTCCGCACGGACCGCCGCCCTGTCGGGTACGCGGCCGGGGCGCTGTTCCTCCTGGCGACCTGGGTACGCCTGGCCGCCTGGGACGTGGACATTCCGGAGGCCTACACCTTGCCGGTCACCGTCCCGGCGCTCCTGATCGGCGCGCTACGGCTCCGCCGCGTACCGGACACGTCCTCCTGGACGGCCTACGGACCGGGCCTCGCGGCGACGCTCCTGCCGAGCCTCATCGCCGCCTGGGGCGACTTGTACTGGCAGCGTCCGCTGCTGCTCGGCGCGGCGGCCCTGCTGATCACTCTGGTGGGTGCCCGGCATCGGCTGCAGGCTCCGCTTGTGCTCGGCGGCACGGTCCTCACTCTGGTCGCGCTGCACGAACTCGCGCCCTACATCGTCCAAGTGGTGGACGCCCTGCCGCGCTGGCTGCCGCCCGCGCTCGCCGGACTCCTGCTTCTCGCCATCGGCGCCACGTACGAACAGCGTATGCGCGACGCACGCCGGGTTCGAGACGTTCTCGGCAGAATGCACTGACGCCGCTTTTCCCTTACCGAAGCCGACGGGGCATCAATTTCCTTGCGGCGTAAGGGAAAACAAGCCAATACACGACTGCGGCCCGGAGGCTGAAAGCCTCCGGGCCGCAGTTCCGGGGTGGGCGATACTGGGTTCGAACCAGTGACCTCTTCGGTGTGAACGAAGCGCTCTCCCACTGAGCTAATCGCCCCGGGCGCACGGAGAACATTACCGCATGTCAGCGGGTGCCCCCGACCGCCGTGGAGTCACCCGGAGGTCACTCCTTGATCTTCCATGGCATCTCGAAGCCGAACTTCCAGACATAGATCCCGACGAGCACGGCGATGATCACCAGACCGACGGTCGTCAGGATGATGTTCCGGCGGCGCACCTTGGGGTCGAGCGCACGCTGCGCCGCCTCGGTGACCTTCCGCTTCGTCCAGCGAAGGACCAGCTGAGCCCAGACGAACTCGGTCGCCCAGATCGCCATTCCACCGAAGATCACGAGCCAGCCCGGTCCGGGCAGCGGCAGCATGATGATGCCCGCGACCACCACGGCCAGGCCGACGATGAACACACCGACCTGCCAGCTGAGGTGCAGCGCCCTGCGGGCCTGGACGTACTCCGGCGCACGCGATCCGAGCGGCTGTTCTTCCTTCGTGCCGGTGATTGTTTCGGCAACTCCCGGCTCGTCACTCCCCGTATTCATACGGCCAAACCCTACCGGACGGAAACCCGTCACTGGAATGGCTGTACGCACCGAACAAACAACCCGCCGAACGAGCTACCTAAAGACACCCAAAACCCTCAGAGGGGTTTACAACGGCACCGTAGGTGGCATGTCGATTTCGCCGACGTGCGAATCCCCGAGCGCACACTGAGCGAAAGGCCCTGGCGCTTATGAACACCACGGTCAGCTGCGAGCTGCACCTGCGCCTCGTTGTGTCGAGCGAGTCCTCACTGCCTGTCCCCGCAGGACTGCGGTATGACACGGCCGATCCCTACGCCGTGCACGCCACCTTCCACACCGGAGCCGAGGAAACAGTCGAATGGGTGTTCGCCCGCGACCTCCTCGCCGAGGGCCTGCACCGGCCCACCGGTACCGGCGACGTCCGAGTCTGGCCGTCCCGGAGCCACGGTCAGGGCGTTGTCTGCATCGCCCTGAGCTCTCCTGAAGGTGAGGCTCTGCTCGAGGCCCCGGCGCGGGCTCTTGAATCGTTCCTGAAGCGAACCGATGCGGCCGTGCCTCCCGGCACGGAACACCGCCACTTCGATCTGGATACGGAGCTCTCGCACATCCTGGCCGAAAGCTAGCCAAGGCCGCGCGAGAGCGCCCGGCGCCGTCCGACTCGGGGCGACGGCGCCGGTGTGCCGTGTCGTGAAGCCGCTAGCATCGGCCTGCATCGGCGGGGACCCTTCCAAGCTCTCAATGAGCCGGGGAGACCCCACTACCCCCAGGCCAGGGAGCAAATCGTGCTGATCACCCACGACACCCGGTGCGCACTCGACGCGGTGGTCGATCTGGTGAACACCGCACCGGACACCGAGGACGCCGCGAACGCGGAGACGGACGGTCTCGCGGACGTGACAGCCCTCACCGAATTCGTACGAAGCCACGACATAAGTGACGTAGGCGTGCTCTCGGAGCGTGACCTCGCGGGCGTCCGGCACATCCGCAGCCGCTTCCACGAAGTCTTCGCGGCGCCGGAGCCACAGGCCGCGGCGACGGTGATCAACGAACTGGTCGCGGAGGCGGGCACCACCCCCCGGCTCACCGACCACGACGGCTACGACTGGCACGTGCACTACTTCGCGCCCGGGGCCTCCATCGCCGACCACCTCGCGGCGGACTGCGGGATGGCGCTCGCGTTCTTCGTGGTCGCCGGTGAGCAGGAGCGGCTGCGGCGCTGCGAGGCGCCGGACTGCCGGCACGCCTTCGTCGACCTCTCCCGCAACCGCTCGCGCCGCTACTGCGACAGCCGCACCTGCGGAAACCGGCTGCACGTCGCCGCCTACCGGGCCCGGCGCAAGGAAGCGGCGGGCTGAGCCCGCGAGCCCGTAGCCGCAGCGGCCCCTAGGGCCCGAGCAGATCGTGCAACGACCCCATCAGGATCAGGACACCGATCACCGCCAGGAAGATCATCAGGGGTGGCTGGGAGAGCGCGAACAGACAACCCTTGGGCTCTTCTGTCGCGGCTCGCTCATCGTTCGGCGGGGCGGCATCGCCCTGTGCGGTGTCCTGCATCTCGCCGCGATGATGACGCAGTCCCGGGGGTGCCGCTTACCAACACGTCAGGAAAGCGCGGGAGTTCGCCGCATTCCGCGACCTGCACAAGTCCGAATACCGCATGTCCCGTTCATGGCTCGTCAGCGACGCACCTCGTCGCACTCGGCGCCACCACCGTCCACACGAACGAGGGACTCTCACGCCCGTCGGACGCGGACGGTTGTTGACGTCAGATGCCGTGCTTCTTCAGGATCGCCTCGATGTCGCTGAAGTCCTCCTTGGGCGCGGCCGCCGCCTTCGGCCGGTCCACGGCCTGGGCGGCCGGGCGGGCACCCTGGCCGAGGGACGGCGCGGACGCCGCGGGGGCCACCGCCTCGCGCTGGGCGGCCTTCGCGGCCTTGCGCTCCTTGCGGGTACCGCCGGATCGGCGCTCCACGGCACGGGTGGTCATGAAGAGCAGCCAGGCGACGCCGAGGACGCCGAAGCCCACCCAGGCCTTCATGCTGAAGGCGGTGTCGGCCAGCCATCCGACGACGCCGGTCATCACCAGGCCGACCGGCACCAGGGAATAGGCGGCGAGGCGCGTCGCCGCGAGGAAACGCTTGCGGTAGGCCGTGATCGCGGCAATGCCGAGGCCGGCCGCGGATACGGCGGAACAGACGGTCTCGGCAATCATCCGGATCCTCCAGGCGTGCGGCGTGCGGGCGCAGACGGTGTCGTGAGCACTGTCTTCCCCTCCATCCTGCACCGGGAGGGCCCTCACAGGCCACGCCCCGAGCGGACTTCAGGGACATATCAGGGTCACGCCTCCTCCGCAGGTTCCGGTCGCCGCCGCGGCCCCGGTTGGGAGGGCGCTCTCGGGCTGGAAGACTGTGCCCCATGAGCGACTCTGTCCCCGCTGCCCCCACCAGCCCCACCGGTCCCCTCGTCATCGACATCTGGTGCGAGCTGCAGTGCCCGGACTGCCGGACTGCCCTCGACGACGTACGCGCGCTCCGTGAGCACTACGGCGACCGCGTCGACCTGCGCCTGCGGCACTTCCCCCTTGAAAAGCACAAGCACGCCTTCGCCGCCGCCCAGGCCGCCGAGGAGGCCTTCGAGCAGGGGCAGGGCTGGCCGTACGTCGAGGCCGTGCTCGGCAACGTCGAGGAACTCGACCGCAAGGGCGAGCCCTTCCTCATCGAGACCGCACGCGCGCTCGGCCTGGACGCCGAGGAGTTCGACACCGCCCTCGTCGACGGCCGGCACATCCTGATCGTCGACGCCGACCAGGCCGAGGGCAAGGCGATCGGCGTCACCGGGACACCGACGTACGTCATCGGTGGCGAGCGCCTCGACGGCGGCAAGAGCCAGGACGGCCTGCGCGAACGCGTCGAGGAGATCACGGACCTCCTGCTCGCGGCTTCCGGGCAGGACGGCTCCTAGCACCTCCTGAAGCCTCTTCGGCCCTCCCGGAGTCGTCTAGAGCAGCTGCTTGTAGACGTAGTACATGACCGGTTCGTAGCCGAGGGACTCGTACAGGCGCAGGGCCGGGGTGTTGCCCGCGAAGACGTTGAGGCCGATGCGGCGCAGGCCCACCGCGCGGGCCTGCGTCTCCGCAAGGAGCATCAGGGAGCGGCCGTGGCCGCGTCCGCGGTACTCCTCGTCGACCTCGACGTCGAAGACGAACGCGTCGCCGTCGCGCAGCGCGAGCCAGAGGGTGCCGACCTTCGTGCCCTCGTGGGTGAGCACGCTGAGGCTGGTGCCGGGGGTGGCAAGGCCTTGGGGCAGATGGTCGGCGTGGTCGGCGTCGGACTTGGCCCGCGCCTCCGCCTCCGGGACCCCGCGCTCGATCCAGGTCTGCGCGTAGTCCTCCTTCTCGCGGGCCAGCCAGACCTCGTACTCGCCCTCGGTCATCTCCCGCCCCTCGACACCCGCGGGCAGCGCGGGCGGCTCGGCGGTCAGGGGCTTGACCATCTGGCGGTTTCGCTCCACATAGCCGAGCGAGACGGCGAGGCGGTGGGCCGCCGCGGCCTCGGCGGGCACGGCCACTTCGATCCGCTTGCAGCCCCAGCCGCGCACCACCTCCTCGGCGGCGAGCACGGCGACGGTGGCACGCCCGCGCCTGCGGTCGGGCTCCTTGATGCTCAGATCCCGCATCTCGGCGACGGCCGGTCCGAACACGGCGTGCGTGGCGAGTTCTATCCCGCCGACAGGACGGCTGTTCACGCGCACTTCGTACGTGCGTGACTTGGCGCCGTCAGCGCTCTGCTGAAGCGGCCCGGTCGGCCGCAGGGTCGTGGTCATCAGTGGTGTTCTACCCGTCCTGCGGCTCGAGCGTCATCAGGATTACGTGCACTTGCGGTCTGTCACCCAACCGGTCACGGGTCGAGGTCGTCCGCCGCACGCTCGTCGAAGATCCGCATCGCCTTGGCGGTCACCGGGCCCGGTGCGCCCGGCAGTTCCCGCCCGTCGACGCGCTGAACGGCCTGGACGTCACGGAGCGTCGAGGTCAGGAACACCTCGTCGGCGCGGTCGAGGACGTCGAACGGCAGATCCGTCTCGCGCGCGTTCGTCCAGTCGACGGCTAGCGCGCGCGTGATGCCCGCCAGGCACCCGGAAGCGACCGGCGGCGTGTGGATCTCGCCGTCGAGCACGACGAAGACGTTCGATCCCGTGCCTTCGCACAGCTGCCCCACCGTGTTGGCGAACAGCGCCTCCGAAGCGCTCCGTTCGTGGGCGCGCGCAAGGGCGACGACGTTCTCGGCGTACGACGTGGTCTTCAGGCCGGTCAGGGCGCCACGTTCGTTGCGGGTCCACGGCACCGTGATCACGGCGGTCGTGTCGGGCCGCCGTTGGGCGTCGCCGATGGCGACGACCAGGGTCTGCCCCTGGTCACCCCGGTCGGAGCCGAGCGGCGAGAGGCCTCCGGTGTACGTGATGCGCAGGCGCCCCAGCGGCATCGGGTTGGCGTCGAGAACCGCGGCGCAGGCCGCGCGCACCTCGTCGAGGTCCGGCTCGGGCAGGCCGAGGCCGCGTGCCGAACGGGCGAGCCGGTCCAGGTGCCGGGTCAGCGCGAAGGGCCGCCCCTCGACCGACTTCACCGTCTCGAAGATTCCGTCGCCGACCGTGAGGCCGTGGTCGAGCACGGAGACGCGGGCGGTCTCGAGGTCCTGCAGGCCGCCATTGAGCCAGATCTTCACCATGGGGTCCCTCCGTTCACTTCGTACGCTCCTGACGCTACCGCCAACAGCCGCTCCGCCTTCAGCTCGGTCTCCCGCCACTCCCCCTCGGGGTCCGAACCCCAGGTGATCCCCGCCCCGGTGCCGAACCGCAGCACGCCCTGCGCGCGGTCGATCCAGAAGGTGCGAATGCCCACGGCCAGTTCGCCGGTGCCCCGGTCGGCGTCGACCCAGCCGATGCCGCCGCAGTACGGGCCGCGGGGCGCGGTCTCCAGGGCGTCGATGATGCGCAGGGCGCTGGACTTGGGGGCGCCTGTGACGGACCCGGGCGGGAAGGTGGCGTCGAGGAGTTCGGGCCAGCCGGTGCCGGGGCGCAGCTCCCCCTGAACGGTGGAGACGAGATGGACGAGACCGGGATGCTTCTCGACCACGCACAGGTCGGGGACGCTCACGGAGCCGGTCGCACAGATCCGCCCGAGGTCGTTGCGGACGAGGTCCACGATCATGACGTTCTCGGCGTAGTCCTTTTCGAGGAGATCCGCCTCGGTCCGGCCCGTGCCCTTGATCGGCCCAGACTCGACGACACGCCCCTCGCGCCGCAGGAACAGCTCGGGCGACGCCGTGGCTATCTCGACGCCGTGCCCGGGCAGCCGGATCGTTCCGGCATACGGAGCGGGGTTCCCGCGCGCGAGGAGCGCCGTCAGAGCATCGACGTCAGCGCCCTGGGCAACCGGCGCGGACAGCACGCGGCAGAGGTTCGCCTGATAGACGTCGCCCGCCGCGATGTGTTCGCGCACACGTCGTACGCCGTCCACGTACGCGGTGCGGTCGAGCGACGACGTCCAGTCACCGGCGGCCGGGCCACGCCACGCCCCGGGCACCGGAGCGGGCACCGGCTCCTCGCGTACGTCGTCGAAGCGGGCACAGACCAGTTCGCCCTCGAAACTCGCACTGACCGCCCAGAAGCCGCGGGAGTCAAGGGCCGAGGGATCGCTGGTCACGTCCCTGAGGCCGGTCGCGAGCAGGCCGCCGAAGCGCGCCATGGGCAGGGGCGCCCCGGAGGGCGGCCGGGAGGACATCTGAGGGGCGCTGTGCACGTCTGCGAGTCTATGACCGGCGTCCTGGTGGCGCCCCGGGCCGGTGACAGCGCAGCACGCTGCGCAAACGCGTTTTTGTACTGGCCCAGGAATCCGCTAGAGTTCAACACGTCGCCGGGACGCGTGAGCGGGCCGGGAAAGACAAGCGGACGTAGCTCAGTTGGTAGAGCGCAACCTTGCCAAGGTTGAGGTCGCCAGTTCGAACCTGGTCGTCCGCTCGCAGGAAGTGGGGGATCTTCCCGACCCCCCGCACTCCTGGTGGAGTGGCCGAGAGGCGAGGCAACGGCCTGCAAAGCCGTCTACACGGGTTCAAATCCCGTCTCCACCTCCAAGCGCGATTAGCTCAGCGGGAGAGCGCTTCCCTGACACGGAAGAGGTCACTGGTTCAATCCCAGTATCGCGCACGCAGAACAACTGGCAGCACAACTGAAGTCCTGGTCCGCAAGGATCCCCGCGCGATTAGCTCAGCGGGAGAGCGCTTCCCTGACACGGAAGAGGTCACTGGTTCAATCCCAGTATCGCGCACGCAGTAGGCATCACATGCAGTACGCACCACACGCAGCACACGTAGGTTGACCCGCGCGATTAGCTCAGCGGGAGAGCGCTTCCCTGACACGGAAGAGGTCACTGGTTCAATCCCAGTATCGCGCACCATCCGCATGAAGCCCCCGGCCGTTCCCACGGCCGGGGGCTTCGTCGTTCCTCTGATCGGTCAGGATCAGGAGGAGAAGAGCATGTGTCCGAAGCTCTTGTGGCGCTGGTTGTGGCCGTAGTGCCCACCGTGTCCACCGTGGCCGCCGTGGTGACCGCCGTGCTGCGGAGCGCCCCACGCCGGGGCGGGAGCGGCCGGGTACCCCTGCGGGCCTGGCGGTGGGGGCGGGGCCTGCTGGCCGCCCCACTGACTCTCGACGCGGCTCAGGGCCTCGAGCTCGCCGTAGTCGAGGAATATCCCGCGGCAACCGCTGCACTGCTCGATCTGGACGCCATTGCGGTTGTACGTGTGCATCGGTGCATGGCACTTGGGACACTGCATGGGCGGCTCAACTCCTCGCCGGTCGTGACTGTTTCGCCGGAAGACTGCCCGGCTTCGGTGCGTTGCACCCTACTTCGTGGAGGTGGGCGCCAACTCCGGCGGGAGGGCGGACATTCGATCACAGGCGTCGACCAACGCCTGCTCGACCTCGTCCAGGGACCTGCGCTCCCTGACGGACTTGGCGACGGCCAGGGCGGCGGTCTGCGCGGTGAGGGCGCGGGCCGGTATGTCGAGTGCGGGCCAGGGGTCCGCGCCGTCCGCCGGTACCGCCGGTCCGCATGCCGCGCGGTAGGCCGTGAGGAAGCGGGTCCACTCGTCCGCGGGCAGGAGGCCGCAGGCGTACCAGGCCGCCGGGCGGGCCAGGTCCCACGCCGGGTCGCCCAGGCCCAGGTCGTCGACGTCGATGAGCAGCCAGCGCCCCGCTGACGTGCGGACCAGCTGGCCCAGGTGCAGGTCGCCGTGGCACAGGAGCCCCGGGAGCGGTGCGGGGGCCTCGGCGCGGGCCCAGCCGGGGAGCGTGGCCCAGGCGCGCTCGACGGGGACGGCCGCGGGGTGCGGTCCCGCGTCCCGCATCCGCGTCATCGCCAGGGCGGCCTTCGTGGGGCCGCGCATGTCCGGCAGCGCGTGCGGGAGTTCGGCCGCGGGTGTGGCGTGCAGGCGGGCGAGGAGGGTCGCGGCGGCTTCCCAGGGAGCGGCGTCGGGGTCGTCGCGGTCCACCGGGGTACCGGCCTCCCAGAGAGTGACCAGACGGCCGTGGAGCGGGATCGCCGTCTCGTCGAGCGGAGGCAGGAGGGTGCCGGTCAGGGCGGCGGCGACCTTCAGGCGGGCCGCGAGCTCTGCGGGGTCGGTGCCGGGGGCGTGAGCCTTGGCGACGCTGTCCCCGTGCCGGACGACGGTGGCGTCGCCCCGGTCCGCCAGGACTTGGTCGGGGGCGCAAGCGCAGGTACGCGGGGTGCGGTGGGCTGTGTGACGGACCTTGGCGGTCAGCGCGGACAGCAAGGCGGTCATGGGTCCCCCGGGGTACATCGATCGGTGCTCCCGTGAGCGTACGCGCGCTGGAATTCAAGCCCGTCCGGCGTTTGAGGACGAACTCGGCGGAGCCGGTGATCGACGGCGCCCAAGGACCCCGGCGGAGCCCCGCGCAAAGAAAGGCCCGCGCAGCTCCCCAGCTGCGCGGGCATTTCTCGTGCCGTCCGCCGCACCCCCGTCCCCACGGGGTTTCCTGGCCGGATGTCCCCGCCCGGACCGCTCATCCGGGCCTGGGGCGCCGCTCAGCGCCCCAGCATCACGCCCACGGACGACGCCTGTGTGACCACTGCTTCCCAGCCGCCGAAGACGACTACCAGCAGGGCCGCCAGAGGAAGAACCATGGCCGTCGCCACCAAGGGGTGACGCGTGCCGGACGGGCGGACGCCGAACGTGGCGAAGGCCTTCCGTCCTTGCGTGCGGATCATTGCCCGCGGTGCCGTGTCCGCCATGGTTCCTCTCCTGACCGAGTCTGTATGAACTTCTGTAGGAACTGTGTGAGCTGTGCCGCGGCGGGTGCCTGACCTCGGGGGACGAGTGCTGCACCCGCCGCTTGACTTCAAATCTAGGTGCGGCGAAGACCCGGGGCGTCATGCCCTCGTACCGATTGCCGGGCCTCCCGGAGGATGACCGATCGTCGCTCGTGTACTCCCATGGGTGGAGACGGGGTCCTAGGTCTCGGGGTCTTCCCGGAGGGGACGGACTGCCTGCTCGGATGTGTCCTCTCTGGGCACGGGTTGCTCGACCAGAGCCAGGACACGGGTCGACATGAACCGTGCCGTCCGCACGACGGAGCCTCCCCCACTGCCTGAAGGGCGTGGGGGGACCCCCAGCGGGTGACTTCGCTCACTTCGACCACCCCTCTGCGGACCGCTGTCTCCACCCGGCGGCCCGCCCGGCTCGCCACCACCTCGTACGTACGTGTCGTGTCACCGGCGTCCACGACTATCTCCACACGATCACCCTTCACGGGATCAATCCCCCTTCAGTGATGGATGGTTGGGAACGGCGACCCGCACAACAGCCGCCCGCCCCCGTACCCCTGACCACTCTTCAAGTTTCCCACCCGGCACTGACAATCGGTCGGGCCGTGAGGGCGCGGCCTCTGCACCTGCCCGGCCGTGGAAACGTAAGCTGTGGCACGACAACGGACCGGGCAGCAGGGATGGACATGGCGATGATGCGGCTCCGGCGCGAGGACCCGCGTGTCGTCGGCTCGTTCAGACTGCACAGGCGGCTGGGCGCCGGCGGCATGGGTGTCGTCTACCTGGGGTCGGACCGGCGGGGGCAGCGCGTCGCCCTGAAGGTGATCCGGCCCGATCTGGCGGAGGACGAGGAGTTCCGCTCGCGCTTCGCGCGGGAGGTCTCCGCGGCCCGCCGGATTCGTGGCGGCTGCACGGCGCGGCTCGTCGCCGCCGATCTCGACGCCGACCGGCCGTGGTTCGCCACGCAGTACGTTCCCGGGCCGTCGCTGCACGACAAGGTCGCCGCCGAGGGGCCGCTCTCCGCGGCCGACGTGGCGGTCGTCGGTTCGGCGCTCGCCGAAGGCCTCGTCGCCGTGCACGAAGCCGGTGTCGTACACCGTGACCTGAAGCCGTCGAACATCCTGCTGTCCCCGAAGGGGCCGCGGATCATCGACTTCGGCATCGCCTGGGCGACCGGCGCCTCGACGCTGACCCACGTGGGCACCGCCGTCGGATCACCCGGCTTCCTCGCGCCCGAGCAGGTGCGTGGCGCCGCCGTCACGCCCGCCACGGACGTGTTCGCCCTCGGCGCCACCCTCGCGTACGCGGGGATGGCGGACTCACCCTTCGGGCACGGCAGTTCAGAGGTCATGCTCTACCGCGTCGTCCATGAGGAGGCGCAGCTCGGCGGGGTTCCGGACGCGCTCGCCCCGCTGATCAGGGCCTGCCTCGCCAAGGACCCCGAGGAGCGTCCCAGCACGCTCCAACTGTCGCTCAGGCTCAAGGAGATCGCGGCCCGCGAGGCACAGGGCCTGGGCGACCCCCGGCCGCCCGCGCCCCGCCAGAACCAGGACCGGCCCACGGGACGCATGGCCGAGGAGTACGCGGACCAGCAGACCCAGCGGCGTCATCCGCAGGGCACTCCCCCGCCGCGGCCGGCTTCGTCACGGCCGGGTTCCTCGCGCACCGGCTCATCGCGGACAGGCTCATCACGGAACAGTTCGTCGCGCACCGGATCCTCGCGGCCGAATTCCTCGCGGCCCGGATCCAGTTCCTCGCGGTCCACCCCGCGTCCCTCGCAGCCCCGCAACACGACACGCTCGGGCGCGCGGCGGCCGGCCAATCCGCGTCTGCTGCGCCAGCGGCTCTTCGTGTTCGTGGTCGTGACGCTGCTCGTGGCCCTGGCCATCGCGGCGGCCCAGGGCTGCCAGGGGCCCGCTCGCGGCCTAGGTGGCAGCGGCGCACACGATGTGCACGCCGTACAGCAGAACCCGCGGCAGGACCCGGGGCCCGGCCCTCAGAGCTGAGGGCGGCCCGTCGCCACCGCGTAGAACGCGACCGCGGCCGCCGCTCCCACGTTCAGGGAGTCGACGCCGTGCGCCATCGGGATGCGGACCCACTCGTCCGCCGCGACCAGGGCCTGAGTGGAGAGGCCGTCGCCCTCCGCGCCGAGCATCAGCGCGACCCGGTCCATCCGGTGGGGCGCCGCCTCGTCCAGGGTCTTCGCCTTCTCGTCCGGGGTGAGCGCGAGGAGGTTGAAGCCCGCTTCGCGTACGCTCTCCAGGCCCTTGGGCCAGGATTCGAGGCGGGCGTAGGGGACGGAGAAGACCGCGCCCATGGAGACCTTCACCGAGCGGCGGTAGAGGGGGTCCGCGCAGTCCGGTGAGAGCAGGACCGCGTCCATGCCGAGGGCGGCGGCGCTGCGGAAGATCGCGCCGATGTTGGTGTGGTCGTTGACCGACTCCATGACGACGACGCGGCGCGCCCTGGTCAGGAGTTCGTCCGACGTCGGCAGCGGCTTGCGCTGCATCGAGGCGAGGGCGCCCCGGTGCACGTGGTAGCCGGTGACCTGCTCGGCCAGGTCGGGGTTGACCGCGTAGACGGGGGCCGGGACCTCGTCGATGACGTCCCGCATGACGTCGACCCACTTCGCGGAGAGCAGCATCGAGCGCATCTCGTAGCCCGCCTGCTTGGCACGTCTGATCACCTTCTCGCCCTCGGCGATGAAGAGACCCTCGGCGGGCTCCCGCTTGCGGCGCAGTTCGACGTCGGTCAGGCCCGTGTAGTCGCTCAGGCGCGGGTCGGCGGGGTCGTCAACGGTGATGAGATCAGCCACAGGGTGATACTGCCTTGTCCTGGGTGTGGTGCCAACGCCTTGGGGCGGGTTGGGTTACCGGTGGTTACGTGGGGCTGGGGGTGGGGGCGGGGGTGGCCAGGGGTCGTACGGGGCCCGTGATGGCCGAGGGTTACGCGGGGCCGCCCGGACCCACGTTCACCACCTCGCCGATGACGATCACCGCCGGGGGCTTCACCTCGTGGGCGGCGACCTCGGCGGCGACCGTCGCGAGGGTGGCGTCCACGCGGCGCTGGGCCGCGGTGGTGCCCTCCTGGATCAGGGCGACGGGGGTCTCGGGCGACCGGCCGTGCGCGGTGAGCGCCTCGGCGATCTTGCCGATCTTGTCCACGCCCATCAGGATCACGAGGGTGCCGCGCAGCCTGGCCAGGGACGGCCAGTCGACCAGGGAGCGCTCGTCGTCCGGGGCCACATGCCCGCTGACCACCGTGAACTCGTGGGCGACCCCGCGGTGCGTGACGGGGATGCCCGCCGCGCCCGGCACGGAGATCGAGCTGGAGATGCCGGGGACCACCGTGCAGGAGATGCCCGCCTCGGCGAGCGCCTGGGCCTCCTCCATGCCACGCCCGAAGACGAAGGGGTCGCCGCCCTTGAGGCGGACGACCGACTTGCCCTGCTTCGCGTGCTCGATGAGGGCGTTGTTGATGGCCTCCTGCGCCATGAAGCGGCCGTACGGGATCTTCGCCGCGTCGATCACCTCGACGTGCGGCGGGAGTTCGTCGAGCAGGTCGCGGGGGCCGAGCCGGTCGGCGATGACCACGTCCGCCTCGGCGAGGAGACGACGGCCGCGGACCGTGATGAGGTCCGGGTCGCCGGGGCCGCCGCCGACGAGAGCGACGCCGGGGGTGCGGCTGCGCTGCTGCGGCGCCACGAGGGTGCCGTCGCGCAGTCCCTCGACGACCGCGTCGCGGATGGCGGCCGTACGGCGGGGGTCACGGCCGTCGATGTCCGTGGTGAGGATGGCGACGGTGACGCCTTCGGAGCGGCCGGTCGCCGGAGTGAGGGCGGTGGCCTCCTCGGCGTCGTCGGAGCGGACGCACCAGACGCGCTCCGCCTCCGCTTCGGCGGAGGCCGCCGTGTTGGCCTCGTGGTCGCTGGTGGCGATGAGCGCGTACCAGGCGTCCTTCAGGTCGCCGCTCTCGTAGCGACGGCGCTCCCAGCGGATCTCACCCGCGTCCGCCATGGCCTCCACGGAGGGGGTCGCCGACGGCGACACGAGGAGGATGTCGGCGCCCGCACCGATGAGGGCGGGGAGGCGACGCTGGGCCACCTGGCCGCCGCCGAGCACGACCGTGCGGCGGGCGGTGAGGCGGAGACCTACGGGGTAGGCGGGGTTTTCGGCCATGGCGGGTGGCTCCTCGTGCGGGGCGCGGGGCTGTGCGGGTGCCGCTGCGACGGTGGGGCGGCTGCGTTGCGGTGCTGCTTTGACGTGCGGGTTCAGTATGGCTGGGGCGGGGCGGGGGCTCTCCCCCAGCCCCGCCCCTTACCGAAACCGGGGCGACGCCCCGGACCCCTGCCCACAGACGTGGGCTACTTCTCCGTGACGCCCGCCGAGTCGAACGTGGCCACCTCGTGCATCGCGCGGGCCGCGCTCTGGACCACCGGGAGGGCCAGGAGGGCGCCTGTGCCCTCGCCCAGGCGGAGGTCGAGGTCGATCAGGGGGCGCAGGCCCAGCTTGTTGAGGGCCGCCACGTGGCCCGGCTCCGCGCTGCGGTGGCCCGCGATGCAGGCCGCGAGGACCTCGGGGGCGATGGCGCGGGCGACCAGGGCCGCAGCTCCCGCGCTCACGCCGTCCAGGATCACGGCGGTACGCAGGGAGGCGCCGCCGAGCAGCAGGCCCACCATCGCCGCGTGCTCCAGGCCGCCGATCGCCGCGAGGACGCCGATCGGGTCGGCCGGGTCGGGCTGGTGCAGTTCGAGGGCGCGGCGCACGACGTCGACCTTGCGGCTGTGCATCTCGTCGTTGATACCGGTGCCGCGGCCGGTCACCTCGCCCGGGTCGGTGTCCGTGTAGACGGAGATGAGGGCCGCGGACGCCGTGGTGTTCGCGATGCCCATCTCGCCGGTGAGCAGGGCCTTGTTGCCCGCGGCCACCAGGTCGCGGGCGGTCTCGATGCCGACCTCGATGGCCGCCTTGACCTCCTCGCGGCTCAGCGCGGGACCGGTCGTCATGTCGGCGGTGCCCGCACGGATCTTGCGGGGCAACAGGCCGGGCGTCGCCGGGAGTTCACTGGCCACGCCCACGTCGATGACGCAGACCTCGGCGCCCACCTGGTTGGCGAAGGCGTTGCAGACCGCGCCGCCGCCGAGGAAGTTGGCGACCATCTGCGCGGTCACCTCCTGGGGCCAGGCGGTGACGCCCTGGGCGTGCACGCCGTGGTCGCCCGCGAAGATCGCGACGGCCGCGGGCTCCGGGATCGGCGGCGGGCACTGCCGGGAGAGACCGGAAAGCTGGGCGGAGATGATCTCCAGCATGCCGAGCGCGCCCGGCGGCTTCGTCATGCGCTTCTGCCGCTCCCACGCCTCGCCGAGCGCCTTGGCGTCCAGCGGGCGGATGTTGGAGACGGTCTCGGCGAGCAGGTCGTGCGGGTCCTCGCCGGGCAGGGCGCGACGGCCGTACGTCTCCTCGTGGACCACCCAGGAGAGCGGGCGGCGCTTGGACCAGCCCGCCTGCATCAGCTCGGGCTCCTCGGGGAACTCGTCGACGTATCCGACACAGAGGTAGGCCACCACTTCGAGGTGCTCGGGCAGGCCGAGGGTCCTGACCATCTCGCGTTCGTCGAAGAAGCTGACCCAGCCGACGCCGAGGCCCTCGGCGCGCGCCGCGAGCCAGAGGTTCTCGACGGCGAGGGCCGAGGAGTACGGAGCCATCTGCGGCTGCGTGTGACGGCCCAGGGTGTGGCGGCCGCCACGGGTCGGGTCGGCGGTGACGACGATGTTCACCGGGGTGTCGAGGATCGCCTCGATCTTCAGTTCCTTGAACTGCTTCGCGCGGCCCTTGGGGAGCGACTTCGCGTACGCGTCCTTCTGGCGCATGGCCAGCTCGTGCATCGTGCGCCGGGTGTCGGCCGAGCGGATGACGACGAAGTCCCAGGGCTGGGAGTGGCCCACGGAGGGCGCGGTGTGGGCCGCCTCGAGGACGCGGAGCAGGACCTCGTGCGGAATGGCGTCGCTGCGGAAGCCGTTGCGGATGTCGCGGCGTTCGCGCATGACGCGCAGGACGGCTTCGCGCTCGGCGTCGTCGTAGGCGGGGGCGGCGGGCGTCTCCGGCCGCTGAACCGCTTCCGGCTCCGGCTCCTGGACCGGCTCCGGGGCGGGCTCAGGGGCGGGCTCAGGGGCGGGAGCCGCCTCGTCCGTGGCTTCCGGGGCCTCGACGGGCGGCGCGGCTTCGGCGACGGCGACGGGCTCGGGCTCGGGGGCCTCTGCCGCTGCCTCCGCTTCGGCGAGTGCTTCGGCGGGTGCTTCGCTCACGGCGAGAGGCATGGCTTCGGCGGCTGCGGTGTCCGTCGGGTCGGGCGCATGCGCCACGGGCTCTTCCGCCGCTTCGGGTACGGGGGTATCCGCCGCGGGCTCTCCTCCGTCACGCGGCGCGGGCACGGTGGCCACGGGCTGCGGTGACGCGGGCTCGAGGGTCTCTGCGGCTTCCACGGACTCAGTGACCTCGGCGACCTCAGTGGCCTCAGTGGCCTCTGCGGCTTCGGGGAGAGCCGCGGGCTCTTGGGGCTCGGGGGTCTCCGGGAACTCTGCCGCCGGTACGGCTTCCGGCGCGACGGCGACGGGCTCCGGCTGTGCCTCGGGGGCGTCGGGCTGCGGGGCCTCGAAGTGCTCCGGGGGCACGGACAGGGCGTGCGGCGGCGTCGGGGCCAGGTGGGGCGTCGTCGGCACCGAGCCCTCGACCGGCACGAACTGGCCGAGGGGCGCGGGCGCCTGGGCCACGGCGGCGTCCGCGTGCTGGGGGGCCTGCGGGATGTGCGGGCCCTGTGCCGTGTGCCCGGCGGCCGCGAGCGGCGCGTCCGACCAGGGCTGCGCTCCGGCCATGGCGAACTGCGGCTGCCCGGAGCCGGACGCGTGCGCGGTCTGACCGACGGCGGCCATCTGCTCGGCGTCGGCGGCGGGCGGGAGCTCCTGGCTCGCCTCCGGGGCGGGCGCGGACGCGGACGGGTCCACGGCCGGTACGGCCGACGGCTGCTCTGCTTCAGCGACGGCGTCCGCGAACTGGCCGTCGGCCTCGGCGGCGTCCGCGGCCTGCGGGAAGGCTGCTGCGGGCGTCTCCGCGACGGGGGCGGCAGGCGCGGCGGAGGGCATCACCTCGGGCTGCGGGGCCTCGGCGACGAGTGAGTCCGGCGCGCCCTGTGCACCCTGTGCGTCCTGAGTGCCCTGTGCGTCCTCTGTGACGGGTGTGGCGTCCGGGACGACCGTTTCTGCTGGTACGACGGCCTGCGGAGGCCGGGGGGACTGCGAAGGCTGCGGCTGAGGCGTCCACGGCGTGGCACCCTGCGGCGCGATCTCGCCGAGCTGCGGTCCCGGCATCCCTTCGTCGTCACGCGGCATGTCGAGGTACTCGGGCCCCACGGTCGGCGGACCCGCGTGCCGCATGGGCACGGCGTGCTGCGGGGCACCGGCCGGGCCGCGGTCGGCGAGCGAACGTACGGGACTCCCCGTGCCGTCGGGCACGACGGGGCCGGAAGGACCCCGGTGCAGCGGACGGCGGGAAGGGCCGGGGTGCGAGGCGGGCGCCGGCGTGGGCGCGCCGGGCAGCTGGACGCCGTTCAGGTCGACCGAGCCACTGTCGCGTCCTGCCGTCTCGTGCGGGCCCGGCTGGTGCATGGCCTGCGGCTGCCCGAGCGACTGCTGCCCGCCCAGCGAATGACCGGCCGAGTGCCGCCCACCGACGGACTGGCCATTGAGGGACTGGTCCCCCATGGACGGCTCGGCCACCGGCTGACCGGCCGCGTACTGATCTGCGAGAGACGGGTCACCCGCGTGCTGCCCCACGCCCTGCTGCTGACCGGCGGCCTGCGCGACAGACGCGTGCTGGACACCCACAGGAGCACTGACAGAAGCACCCACCGGAGCACCCACAGGCTGCGCACCCACCGGCTGAGCGACGCCGTGCTGCGCGGTCCCGTTCTGGGCCACCCCGTACTGGTCGGCGGCCGGCTGCGGCTCGCTCCAGGCGCCCTGGGCACCCGGCATCAACAGAAGGTCGTCATCGTCGGCGGGGGCGACGCTCTCGGCGGGATTCTCGGAGGGGTCCAGGTAGGTGTACGCACCCGGGGCGGGGACGCCCGGCTGCTCCACCATGCCTGCGTTCTCCGGCAGTCCCTCGCCCGGGACCTGGCCGGTGTCGGTCATGCGTAACCCCTCGCCCATCGGTTAGTGCTTCTTCGACCGCCCCTCAGCCTTTGGCCGGGGAAGCCCCATTGCCCGGAGCGGCGCACCAACCGCCCGTCATCCTCAACGAGCGTGCACGCCGCGCGGCACGAACCGCGTACGGACAACAGGCATTGTCCCGGTCGGCCCGCCACCACGGCGGCTTGATCCGCAACGGCCCGCTGTGGGCTGCGCCACGTTGCGCGCCCTCCGGTCCTGCCGTACCACACACCCCCCAAAACGGGCGAGCTTTCCGGACATTGGACAACTATTCGCCGGGCACTCGGTGCGGTACAACGATCGGCCAGCCTACCCCGCACCGTGCGGCAACAGGGTCACGGGGCGCGATCGGGCAACTGTCCACAGAGCAGGAAGACCACGGTCCGCTCACGCTCCGTCCACGCGCGTGTGTCCAGCTCGACGGACTGGAGCAGCGCGCATTCCACCGCGTATCCGTGCTCCGTCAGGCCCCTGCCGATGAGTTCGGCCGCGTCTCGGGTCGACGCGTGCGTCACGATGCGCGCCGGGCGGCGGTCGGCGACGGCGGAGACGACCTCGGCTCCTCCGCCCCCGACCCGTACGACGTCGGGCTCGGGCAGGTCTTCGAGGATGTGCGGCGCCGTGCCGTGGACGACCTGCGGCTGGACGCCGAAGTGGCGGGCGACCGCCACGGTGCGTGCGCAGGCGTCGGGGTCGGCGTCGACGGCGATGACGGCGGCACCGAAGCGGGCGGTCTCCGCGGAGAACGCGCCGCTGCCGCAGCCGATGTCCCAGACCAGGTCGCCCACGCGCGGGCCGATGCGGGCGAGTTGGGCGGCCCGCAGGCGGTCGCTCTCGCCCTCGCCGAGCTGGGCCTCGCCCCCGTAGGCGGGGGCGGGCAGCGCCCAGCCGCGCGGGGTGCCCGGGTCGCGTCCCGCGATCCAGCCGGTGTCCGAGGCGGGGACCGTACCGCCGATGACGATGACGACGTTCGGGTCGCGCCAGGTGTGGTCGGCGGCCTTGTCCGAGGTGAGGACGGTGACCTGTTCGCGCTCGGTGCCGAGCTCCTCGCAGATCACGAAGGTGCGGTGCACGCCCGCCAGGAGCAGGCCGAGCTCGGCCGGGCCCGCCCCCGGCGAGGTGAGGACGGCGACCTTGGTGTGTGCGCGGCAGACGTTCACCGCGCGGCGCAGGGTGCGCGGGTGGGCGACCACGACCTCGGCGTCGTCCCAGGGCATTCCGGCGCGGGCGAAGGCCTGGGCGACGGAGGAGACGGCGGGCACCACTTCGACCTCGAGGCCGAATTCGGGGACGCGCAGGGTGCGTACGACGCCGAAGAAGCCGGGGTCGCCGTCGGCGAGGACCACGGCGGTGCCGCGGTGGGCGGCGATGCGGCGGGCGGCCAGGCTCACGCTGCCCAGGCGGATCCGTTCGGCGCCCTGTGGTACTTCGGTGAGTGCCAGGTGGTGGGCGGCGCCCGCGACGAGGGTGGCGGCGCCGAGCGCCGAGCGAGCGGCGGCGGTCAGCGGCGAACCGTCCCAGCCGATCACCGTGACGCGGTCGGCCATCGTCGTCTGTCTCCTGGGTCGGTTCTCGCGTGGTGTCCGTGGTGGCCGGGCTTCGCGTGTAGGGGGCAACCGCGTGCGACCAGGGGCGAGCGTACCTGGTGGGGGCCTCAGGTGTTCAAGCGGTCAGTTCCATTCGGAGAACGCGCTGAACCCGCTGTCCGCGAGCTGGTCGCCGACTCCTTCGAGATCCTCGGGGAGCAGGCTCCACACGATGAGGTCGGTGCGGACCTCGATCCAGCCGCCGAACGGATCCCCGCCGTTCCTCGTACGCGCTATCCAGGCGCCCCGCAGGACTCCCTCGCTGATGCAGCCGATCTTCTGCGCGACCTGCTGGCCCGCCGTGTTGTCGGCGGCGGTGCGCAGCTCGATGCGCTCGAAGCGCTGGTCGTTGAAGAGCCACTGGGCGATGGCGAGCGCCGCCTCCGACGCGTAGCCCTCGCCGCGGGCCCAGGGGGCGACGACGTAGTTGAGTTCGCAGGAGCGCACGCGCCAGCTGGTGTCGCGCAGTTGCACCGTGCCGACCAGGCGCTGGGTGAGGAACTCCGTGACGGCGAGGGCGATTCCGTGGCCCTCGGTGCGCTCGGCGGGCGCGAGCCGGGTGATCCAGTCGCGGGCGTCGTCCTCGGTGTAGGGCTGGGGCGCGGAGGTCCAGGCGGTGACCATCTCGTCGTTCATCATCTCCGCGTACGCACAGACGTCGGCGTCTTCGAACGGGCGCAGCACCAACCGCTCCGTGCTGATGGAGATGTCGGGGAAGGTAGTCATGCGCTGCTCCGTAACCTGGAACCCTCGGGCCTGCTGAAGAGCCCAGCATGCAGCATGTCGGCGCGCAAACCCACCACGGGGTCCGCTCCCGTGGCGGGAGCGGACCCCGTGGTGAGTGCGGAAACGGACTGTGCGTCAGCTCGTTTCGACGGGCAGGACGGAGCCCTTGTACTTGTCCTCGATGAACTGCTTCACCTGGGGTGAAGTGAGCAGTTTGGCCAGCTTCTTCACCCGGGGATCGTCCTGGTCGCCCTTCTTGACGGCGAGGACGTTGTTGTACGGATTGTCCTTGGGTGACTCCAGAAGGATGGCGTCCTTCTTGGGGTCGAGCCCGGCATCGAGGGCGTAGTTGTTGTTGATGGCCGCGGCGTCGACGTCCTGAAGGGCACGCGGCAGCTGGGCGGGTTCCAGCGGCTTGATGGTGAGCTTCTTCGGGTTGGACGTGATGTCCTCGGGGGTCGCGGTCGAACCGGCCCCCTTCTTGAGCCCGATGAGGCCCTTGGAGGCGAGGAGTTGGAGCGCCCTGCCTTCGTTGGTGGTGTCGTTCGGAACGGCGACGGTCGCACCGGCGGGCAGCTCGGTGATGTCCTTCGCCTTCTTCGAGTACACCCCGAGCGCGGGCAGGTAGACCTCGGTCACCGGCACGAGACTCGTCCCCTTGGACTTGTTGAAGTCCTCCAGGTACGGGGTGTGCTGGTAGAGGTTGGCGTCGAGGGAGCCTTCCTGGAGCGCGGTGTTCGGCGTGACGTAGTCCGTGAACTCCGTGATCCGAAGGTCGAGCCCCTCCTTCTTCGCGAGGTTCTCCTTGATGTACGTGAGGACTTCGCCGGCCGGGGTCGGGGTGGCGGCGACGGTGAGCTTGTCACCGTCGGCGCTTCCCGAGCCCGATGCCGATTCGCTGCCGCAGGCGCTCAGGCCCAGCGTGAGGGCGAGTGCTCCGGCGACCGCCGCCATGACGCGCGTACGCATGATCAGAACGCCGCGACGACGGCACCGTCGTACTTGTCGTCGATGAACTTCTTGACCTCGGGCGAGGTGAGGAGCTTGGCGAGCTTCTTCACGCGCGGGTCGTTCTCGTCGCCCTTCTTCACGGCGAGGAAGTTGCCGTAGGGGTTGTCCTTGGCGGGCTCGGCGACGAGGGCGTCCTTGGCCGGGCTGAGCTTGGCCTCGAGCGCGTAGTTGCCGTTGATCACGGCGGCGTCGACGTCACCGAGGGAGCGGGGCACCTGGGCCGCCTCGAGCTCCTTGAACTTGATGTTCTTCGGGTTCTTCGCGACGTCCTTGGGCGTGGCGTCGTAGCCGACGCCCTTCTTGAGCTCGATCAGGCCGTTGTCGGCCAGGAGCTTGAGCGCGCGGGCCTCGTTGGTGGTGTCGTTCGGCAGGGCGACCGTGGCGCCCTTCTTGAGGTCGTCGAGCTTCTTGACGCTCTTGGAGTAGACGCCGAGCGGCTCCAGGTGCACCGTCGCGTTCGGGACGGGCACGATGTCGGTGCCGTTCTTCTTGTTGAAGTCGTCGAGGTACGGCTTGTGCTGGAAGTAGTTCGCGAAGACCTCGCCCTGCTGGACGGCGGTGTTCGGGGTGACGTAGTCGGTGAACTCCTTGACCTCGAGGTCGAGGCCGGCCTTCTTGGCGAGGTTCTTCTGGACGTAGTCGAGGATCTCGCCCTGCGGCGTGGGAGTCGCGGCGACGATGAGCTTGCCGTCCTTGTCGCCCGCGGAGCCCTTGTCGGAGCCGCACGCGGAGAGCCCGAGGGTGAGGGCTGAGGCAGCGAGGACAGCGGTGGTGATCTTGGCGGTGTTACGCACGAAAAGTGCCTTTCTCCATGGGTGGTACGCCCCGCGATGGGGTGTGCGGGGTGAGTTCGGACCGGCCGGGTGGATTCAGACCGAGGGGGTCGGGGGCGGCGGGGACGACGCCTTGAGCTTGAGCAGGCGCAGCTTGGGAGCGGCGCCCGAGTGGCCGCCGCGCCGGTGCAGCCTGCGGGCCGCGTAGTCGCCCGCGAACTGGATGATCGAGATGACCACGGCGAGGACGCCGACGGTGATCCACATCAGTTCGGTCTCGAAGCGCTGGTATCCGTAGCGGATCGCGATGTCACCGAGGCCGCCCGCGCCGACGGCGCCGGTGATGGCCGAGTAGCCGATGATCGTGACGATCGTCGTGGTGGTGCTGGAGATCAGCGAGGGCAGCGACTCCGGTACGAGGACCTTGCGCACGATGGTCCAGGTGTTGCCGCCCATCGACTGCACGGCCTCGACGAGGCCGCCGTCGACCTCGCGCACGGCGGTCTCCACGAGGCGCGCGAAGAACGGCGTGGCACCGATCGCGAGCGGCACGATGGCGGCCTCGCGGCCGATCGTCGTACCCGTGATCCAGCGCGTGAAGCCCATGAGCGCGACCATGAGGATGATGAAGGGCATCGAGCGCGCGATGTTCACGATCTGCCCGATGAGCTTGTTCAGGACCGTGTTCTGCAGCAGCCCGCCCCGGTCGGTGAGGACAAGCAGGATGCCGAGCGGCAGTCCGGCGACGACGGCTATCAGCGTCGACCAGCCCACCATGTAGAGGGTGTCCCAACAGGCCTGCTCCAGCAGGGGCTGCATCTCCGACCAGGTCACTTGGCACCTTCCTTGACCAGCGGCGTGCTGTCCTTCGGGGTGGTCGCGGGGTCTTCGCCCGCGATGTCCACCTGCAGTCCCTGCTCGCGCAGGAAGCCGATCGGCACGACGTTCTCCTCGAAGCGGCCCGGCAGCTCGATGCGCATGCGGCCGACCTGCTTGCCCGCGACGGTGTCCATCGCGGCGCCGAGGATCGAGATGTCGATGTTGTACGTGCGCGACAGCTGGGAGATGACCGGCTGGGTCGCGGCCTCGCCGTGGAAGGTCACGTCGACGACCGTGCGATCGTCGCCCGTCGCCTCGCCGCTGACCGGGAAGAGCGCGGCGGCCAGCTCGGATCCGGGCGTCGCGAGGAGCTCGGTGACGGTGCCGGACTCGACGATCTGGCCGTTCTCCATGAGCGCCGCGGAGTCGCAGACGCTCTTGACGACGTCCATCTCGTGCGTGATCAGCAGGACGGTCAGACCGAGCTGCTGGTTGAGGTCGCGCAGGAGCTTGAGGATGGAGCGGGTGGTCTCCGGGTCCAGGGCGCTCGTCGCCTCGTCGGAGAGCAGCACCTTCGGGTCGCCCGCGAGGGCGCGGGCGATGCCGACGCGCTGCTTCTGGCCGCCGGAGAGCTGCGCCGGGTAGGACTTCGCCTTGTCGGCGAGGCCGACGAGGTCGAGCAGTTCGAGCGCCTTGCGGGAGCGCTCGGCGCCGCTGAGCCCGAGGATCTCCAGGGGCAGCTCGACGTTGTCCTGCACGGTGCGCGAGGACAGCAGGTTGAAGTGCTGGAAGACCATGCCGATGCGGCTGCGCGCCCGGCGCAGGTCCTTGCTCGCGCGGCTGCCGCGCCCCGCGAGGGCGGTGAGGTCCTGTCCCGCGACGGTCACGGTGCCGGCGGTGGGGCGCTCCAGGAGGTTCACGCAGCGGATCAGGGAGGATTTGCCGGCGCCGGACTGGCCGATGACGCCGTACACCTCGCCTTCGCGGACATGCAGATCGACGCCGTCGAGGGCAGTTACTTCACGACCGCGTGAGCGGTAGACCTTGGTGAGGCCGGAAGTGGTGATCACAGGGGTTTCCGTCACTGTCGAGTGCGCGGCGCGGTTGTCGCCGGGCACGGGGCATTCGTGGGGAACGCGGCACGGTTTCTCGCGGTGGCGAAAAGAACCGGAGGACGTGTGCGCGGGGCAGGCCGCTTCCTACGTCATGTACGGGGGGCGTACGTCGCATAGGGGCGCGGCACAGCGGCTTCGCTTCGGGGCGCGATGCTCAGGGGTGGTGCGGGGGCCCTCAGAAGGCGCACATTCGACACATGCAACGAGCACCGGGCGTCGTGATCGCCTCGGTCGCAAGGGTGCGGCTGCTCGTCGTGGTCATGTGGACCAGTAAAACACGCGTGTGTCCGCGACCTGTCACCCTCGTCCGCTATACGGACAATCGGTGGACAGGTGCGGACGACGGACGGTGGGTGCTCAGTCCCCGGCGGTGATCTCCACGCCACCCTCGGTGGCCAGTGCGGACACGGCCGAGAGGTCCTTCACCACGACGTCGGCGGAGAGCTCGCCCGCGGTGTGCGTTGTGGCCAACGCCACGGTGGTCATCCCGGCCGCGCGTCCCGCCGTCAGACCCGCGGGGGCGTCCTCGAAGACCACGCAGCGCGCCGGGTCGACGCCCAGTTTCTCCGCCGCGAGCAGGAAGGGCTCCGGGTCGGGCTTGCCGCGCGTGATGTCGTCGGCGGCGATCAGCATCGCGGGGTCGATGCCGACCTCGGCGAGCCGGGCCTCCGCCAGGCGCCGCCCGGCGGAGGTGACGACGGCCCAGCGCTCGGGGGGCAGGGATTCAAGGAGCTCACGCGTGCCGGGAAGCAGGACGACACCGCCCTCGACGTCCGAGACCTCAAGCTCCTCGATACGGGCCACGGCCTCGGCGACACGCTCGGCGGGGAGCATGTCGGCGATGATCTCGGCGGCGGGGCGGCCGTGCAGCTCGACCCGCTCGAATTCCTCCGCGGTGATCCCGTACTCCTGCGCCAGGCGGCTCCAGCAGCGGTACACCGACTCCATGGAGGAGATGAGGGTGCCGTCGTTGTCGAACAGGAGCGCTTCAGCGTGGATCTTCATGGTGTCCGAGCGTACGGGGCACCCCAGGGGTGCGCGCATCGGGTCATAGGGCCCGTAATAAAGTCACCGCATGCTTGTTGCCCTGACGATCGCGACCGCCGTGGCCGCGCTCGCGCTCGCCGCGTGGTGCGGTTTCGCCGCCTACCGGGACCAGCCGACCAAGGACTGGCATTTCATCGGCATGGCCGTGGTGACGTTCCTGGCCACGGTCCAGCTGATCGTCGGCATCGTGCAGCTGGCGCGGGGCGAGAAGCCCGAGCAGGGCACGACGATCTTCGTGTCGTATCTGATCGGCGCCTTCGCCTGCATCCCGGCGGCGGGCTTCATGTCCCTCGCCGAGCGCACCCGTTGGGGCTCCATCACGGTCGCCGCGGGCGGCGTGGTCCTCGCCGTGCTCCAAGTGCGGCTCTACGACATCTGGGGAGGCTGAGGTGACGGTGACAGAGCCCGACAAGCACTCTGAGGAGACCGCCCCCACCCGGCAGAGGCTGATCGGCGGGCCCGGCATCCTTCTGGTGTGGCTGTACGGGGTGATGGTGGTCGGCGCCGTGTCGCGCTCCGCCGTGCAGATCTCGACGGACTTCCACAAGGCGCCGCTGGCGTACACGCTGTCCGCGCTCGCCGGGCTCGTCTACGGCTTCATCACGTACTCGCTCGTGCGCGGCGGCGACAAGGCCCGCAAGGCGGCGCTGGTGTGCTGCGCCGCCGAGCTGGTGGGCGTCCTGGCGGTGGGGACCTGGACGCTCGTCGAGCCGTCCGCGTTCCCCGACGCCACGGTGTGGTCGGACTTCGGGATGGGCTATCTCTTCATCCCGGTGATCCTTCCGGTGACGGCGATCTTCTGGCTGAACAAGGCGCGGAGGGCGTCCGCCGGTTGAGCCGTACGCTGCGGGCCGCATGTGGCTGGTCGCGCAGTTCCCCGCGCCCCTTCGGGGCGCTAGGCCCTGACCATGTTCGCCCCCTCGTTCGCCTCCTTGGCGAGCGTCACCAGCGTGAGCCGTTCGTTCACGGGCTGGGTCTTCACCGCCGCGTACCCATGTTTGCGGTAGAGCTGGAGGTTCTGCTCGCTGCGATGGCCGCTGGAGAGCTGGAAACACTTGGCGGTGCCGCCCGCGCCGAGCCGCCGCTCTATCGCGTCCAGGAGACGGCCGCCCAGACCGTGCCGCTGCATCCTGGGATGGACGATCAGTTTGTCGATACGCGCCGTGCCGTCGGGGTCGACCGTGCCGCGCACCGACGCGACGACCTCGTCGCCGAGCCGGGCCACCAGCACGCTGCCCGTGGTCAGTTCGGCCTTGATGGAGTCGAGGGACTGCGTGAGCGGCTCGATGGAATAGTCGCCGTACAGCTCGGCCTCGCTCTGGTAGCACAGGTACTGCAGTTTGAGGATCTTCTCGGCGTCCTGTCCGCCCGCCTCCGAGATGGTCACGCTCATGCCCATGTGTGCATGCCTCCCGCTCACCTGCTCCGCCGGTTGTCTATCGCTCCATTCCCCGCGGCTCGGGAACTGCAACCTCCGCCGCGAGCATTCTGCGAAGGCACCCCAGACAACGCGAGCGTTCAGGCCCCAGGCTGCCCTGTGACATTCCCAACTCGCCCGCGATCTCCCGGTAGGTGAGGTCCTTGGGGGACAGCAGCGCCGCCATGAGACCGGGGCAGCGGCCGGGCAGTCTGCGTACCGCCGCGTACAGGGTGCGGTAGCGGTCGGCCCGCAGGGCGCGCTGCTCGGGGCCGCACTCCGTGTCGTCGGCGGGCTCGGTCGCGTACGCCACTTCGCGCTCTGCCGTACGCCGGGTGCTGCGGGCCTCGGAGGCGACGGCGGCCCGCAGCCAGGTGGCCGGGTCGGCGGGTGGGTCGGCGGCGTCCATGCGTTCGAGGAGGCGCAGCCAGACGGCCTGTTCGAGGTCGCCGGGGTCGGTGCCGGAGCCGTGTGCCGCGGCGGAGGCCTCGGCGGCGAGCAGTGGACGGAGCGCGGGGATGAGCGGGTGAGTCATGCAGGGCGGGACGCGGCCGCCCCGGCAGGAGGTTGCCGGAGCGGCCGTCTGTCACCCCAACCGGGGCCTGGCGCTCTGCTGTTGACGCAGCTCACACGGCGAACGCCCGCACGTGTCAGCCTCTGAGGAAGTCCTCGCGGGCGAGCAGCGCGGTGTCGCAGTTGTCGGAGAAGAGACCGTCGATGCCCGTCTCCAGATATGCCTTGAAAGCTCCGAAGGCGTCGCCGTAGGCGTTCGGGTCGGTGCCCTTCTTGAAGTTCGTGGGCAGGAAGGTGTTCTCGTTGCGCATCGTGTACGGGTGCAGGATCAGGCCCGCCCTGTGCGCGTCCTTGACCAGGGTGGACGGGGTGCCCAGGCTGCCGTCCGACTTCTTCGGGATGATCAGGTCGAGCGTGGGGCCGATGCCCTGCGCGAACGACGCCATCCACTCCAGGCCCTCGGGCTTGATGAGGTCGGCGACGGTGCGCGGGTCGCCCGCCTCGACGAAGTCCCAGGGGCGGGAGTTCGCGGTGGACAGGAGCACCACGCGCGGCGGGCCGACCAGCTTGCCCAGGCGCTGGAGGCTGCTCGGCTCGAAGGACTGCAGGAAGTTCGGCGAGTTCTTCTTGTGCCGTCCGTACTTGCGGAGCAGCTTGGCGAGCGGCTCCTCCAGACCCAGGCCCAGCTTGCGGAAGTACGTGGGGTGCTTGGTCTCGATGTGCAGCCAGATCCGCCTGCCGTGCGCCCGGCCCTGCTTCTCGGCCCACTGGAAGACCTCTTCCAGGGTGGGCACCTCCCAGCGGCCGTCGTAGAGGGTGTTGCGCTGGCGCGTGCCGGGGATGCGCTCCTTGGCGCGCAGCGTCTTCAGCTCGGCGAGCGTGAAGTCCTCGGTGAACCAGCCGGTGAGCGAGACGCCGTCCACGGACTTGGTGGTCTTGCGGGACGCGAATTCGGAGTGCGCCGAGACGTCCGTCGTCGCGGTGATGTCGTTCTCGTGACGGCATACGAGATGGCCGTCCTTGGTGGGCACGACGTCCTGCTCGATGACGTGCGCGCCCATGTCGAGCGCGAGCTGGTACGAACCGAGCGTGTGCTCGGGCCGGTAGCCGCTGGTGCCGCGGTGCGCGACGATCGTGGGCTTCGGCAGGTCCTTGTATCCCCCGTGCCCGTGCCCGTGCTTCGCGTCGGCTCGCGCCACGCCGGGCAGTCCTACGACGGCCGTGCTCGCCCCGAGTACGGCCGCTCCCAGCAGTGCGCGCCGCCCCGGGCGCCGCTCCCCCGACCCCGACTGCCTGGACTTCTGCGTAGCCATTGAGCGCTCCTCCCGATGTGCTGCCTTGCACCTGACAAAGCGGCACGATCGTAGGTGGCCGCACGTGACGCAAGGGAGACCCTGGACCGAACGGAAGGGTGACGCCGGATGGCGACTGGTGTGCGGGGCGGAGTCCGTTCGGTGGGATCCGGTCCGGCGCGGCCCGTCTCGAGGCCGACGGCCGACAGCCTCCGAACACGGTGGCAGCGCGTGACCGCGGGGCGTGACAAGGGCCACTAGGGCGCGCCACACGCGGCACACAGGGATAACGTCGTCACAGGGAGGGTGGTTCGAGCGTTACACCACGCACTCGCACGTCAACTCTGCGTATCAAGTGCGTGAACCCGATGTGCGGTGAGCGGGGACCCGCGAGTATCGTCCTCACCTGCACATACTCGTCGTCAACCCGTTGACACCGGAGGGCCCGTTGTCCCGTCTCGCGCTCATCAAGGCTGTGCTCGGACCGATCTTGCGTCTGATGTTCCGCCCTCGGGTGGAAGGCGCCGAGAACATTCCGGGCACCGGTCCGGTCATCATGGCCGGGAACCACCTCACGTTCATCGACTCGATGATCATGCCCCTCGTCTGCCCGCGTCCGGTGTTCTTCATCGGCAAGGACGAGTACGTCACGGGCAAGGGGCTCAAGGGCCGCCTGATGGCCTGGTTCTTCACCGGCTCCGGCATGATCCCCGTGGACCGCGACGGCGGCCACGGCGGTGTCGCCGCCCTGATGACCGGGCGGCGCGTCCTGGAGGAGGGCAAGCTCTTCGGCATCTACCCCGAAGGCACCCGCTCCCCCGACGGCCGCCTGTACCGCGGCCGTACGGGTATCGCCCGCCTTACCCTGATGACCGGCGCGCCCGTCGTCCCCTTCGCGATGATCGGCACGGACAAGCTCCAGCCCGGCGGCAAGGGCCTCCCGCGCCCGGGCCGGGTCACGGTGCGCTTCGGTGAGCCGATGGAGTTCTCGCGCTACGAGGGCATGGACCGCGACCGCTACGTCCTGCGGGCGGTGACGGACTCCGTCATGACGGAGGTCATGCAGCTGTCCGGTCAGGAGTACGTGGACATGTACGCCACTAAGGCGAAAGCGGCGTAGCCGCCGGGAACTGGTCTTAACGTGCGCCCGGCGCGGTGCGGAGGTTTCCCCCTCCGCACCGCGCCGGGCGTTTCGTGTTTCCTGCGGCCGTTCGTGGCTGGTCGCGCAGTTCCCCGCGCCCCTTCGGGGCGCTCCTCTCAGTGCTCGACGCCGTCCTCCAGCTTCGAGCCCTTCAGGAGGAACCACGCAGCCACCGCGGTAGCGAGAAGTACCCCCGCCCCCACGCCCGCGGCCAGGCGCAGGCCGTCGACGAAGGCGTCCTGGGCCGAGGCGAGGAGGGCCTGGGACTCGTGGGCGGGGAGGCCCGCCGTCGACTCCACGGCGCCGCCGAGCGATTCGTGCGCGGCCGATGCCACGTCCGGCGGGGTGCTCGCCGGGGCGGTGAAGCCGCGGTAGACGCCGGTCACGATGGAGCCGAGCAGGGCGATGCCGAGTGCCGCGCCCAGTTCGTACGCCGTCTCGGAGACCGCGGACGCGGCGCCCGCCTGCTCCTTGGGCACGCTGGAGAGGATGACGTCGGCGGTCACCGTGAACGAGAAGCCCGCGCCGATGCCGACGACCAGGAGCGAGGCCCCTAGGAGCGGGTAGCCGGTGCTCTGGCTCAGCGTGGTGAGCGCCGCGAGGGCGAGCCCCACCGCCGCGAGTCCACCGGCGACCACCGCGCGCACGGAGAACCGCCGCGCGACCACGCCCGCGATCAGACCGGCCGCCACAGCGCCCACCGCGGCGGGAAGTTCGGCCAGGCCCGCCTCGAACGGTCGCCGCCCCTGGACCAGTTGCAGGAACTGGGAGAGGAAGAAGACGAGGCCCGAGAGCCCGAGCACCGTGAGGAGATCGGCGAGCACCGCCCCGGAGAACCCCCGGTTGCGGAAGAGCCGCATGTCCAGGAGGGGCGCTGTCAGGGTGAGCTGGCGCCGTACGAACCAGGTCAGGGCCGCCACGCCGAGCACGCCCGCCGCTCCGACGTCCCAGCGGATGCCGTGCGCCGCCGCCTCCTTGATGGCGTACACGACGGCGATCATGCCGATGAGCGAGAGCACGACGCTGATCATGTCCCAGGGACCCGGCGCCGGGTTCTTCGACTCGGGCAGGAACTTGATGCCGACGACGACCAGGACCGCCATCACCGGCAGGTTGATCAGGAAGACCGAGCCCCACCAGAAGTGCTCGAGCAGGAATCCGCCGACGACAGGACCGACGGCGGCGCCCGCGGACGCCATCGCGCCCCAGATGCCGACCGCGAGGCTGCGCTCGCGCGGGTCGTGGAAGATGTTCCGGATCAGCGCGAGCGTGGACGGCATCAGCGTCGCACCCGCGACACCGAGCAGCGCCCGGGCCAGCATGAGGAGCTCGGGGGTGGTCGCGTAGGCGTTGAGCACCGAGACTCCGCCGAAGGCGACGGCACCTATCAGCAGGAGCTTCTTGCGGCCGATGCGGTCACCGAGACTGCCCATGGAGACGAGCAGACCGGCGATGACGAACGAGTACACGTCGCCGATCCACAGCAGCTGTGTGCCGGTCGGCTTGAGGTCCTCGCTGATGTACGGCGTGGCAAGGCCGAGCACCGTCGCGTCCACGGCGACGAGCAGCACGGCAAGGACCAGCACGGCGAGCGCGAGCCAGCGGCCTGGGCTGCGCTCGACCTCCGTCGACGCGGTCCGCTGTTCGATGCTGGTCATGGTTCCACTCTCCGTCGTGCTCCGCCGATCAGCAGCTCGGCGATCATGTGTGTGAAGTCCTTGGCGGCCACGCGGCCGTCGAGGACGGCCCAGGCGCCCGCGCCGATGAGCCCGTACAGCGCCTCTGTGAGCCAGACGGCGCTCAGGTCGATGCGGAACTCGCCGCTCTCCTGGCCGCGCCGGAAGAGTGCGCCCATGCCGTCGTCGATCCGGGTCCAGCCCTCGTGCTGCGCGCCGTCCTCGAAGAGCTGGTTCTCGGTGACGAGGAACGCGAGAAGGCCCGCGGCAGGCTGGAGCTCCTTCACCAGGCGGCGCAGCGCCTCCTCGGCGCTGTCGTCGCCGAGCCGGGCCGCCTCCAGGGCGGCCTCGCACTCCTGGATGCCGAGCTGTTCCAGGGCCCGTACGAGAGCGTCGCGCCCCGCGAAATGGCGGTGCAGGGTGGCACGGCTGATCCCCGCCGCGCGCGCCACCTCGTCCATCGTGGCGGACCCTTTACGGGTGAGGAGCGCCGCGGCGCTGCGCAGCACCTGGTCTCGATCGACTGACATGAGACAACTATAGACCTCGTGAGACATATTTGTCTCACGAGATACGTACAGCTCTCACGTGCAGCTCTCACTAAGAGGCCGTCGGCCCAAGGGTTGCTTCAGTGCCAGGGCAGCTGCCCGCGCCGCTCCCAGTACGCGACCGGCTCCTCGGCGAGCCCCGCGAGGCGCTCCAGGTGCTCCCCTTCGAGGTCGACGGCCGCCGCGTGCAGGTTCGACACGAGCTGGACCGAGGTCGCGGCGCCGGAGAGGACCACGCCCGCCCACGGCTGGCGCAGGACGAGGGCGAGGGCGATCGCGTCGCTGCCGAACCCGGTCGCCCCGGCGATCTCGCGCAGGGCGGCGGGGGCGTGCGGGTCGGCGAGGCGGCCGTTGGCCATGGCCTCCTTGACAAGGACGGTGAGTCCGGCGTCATGGGCCTCGGCGAGGGCGGGGCCCGCCGAGGTCTCCAGGGCGTTGTACGTGGCCTGGACGGTACGGAAGAGCGGCTCGCCGTCGACCGTCACGGCGAGGGCGGCGCGGATCGTGTCCGCCTGCTGCGGGCCGCTGACGGAGAGCCCGACGCTCACGCCTTCGGAAGACAACTCGGCGAGCTTGGCGTGCAGTTCCTTGTCGGTGAGGGCGGGGCTCTGCGGCGTCACCGAGTGGATCTGGTAGAGGTCGAGCCGCTCGCCGAGCAGTTCGGCGCTCTCCTCGCGCTGACGGACGTACGCGGCGAGGCTGTGGTCCTTGACCTCGTGCGGGGGCGCGGCGTCGGCGTTCCAGGCGGCCGTGTACGTATAGCCCCACTTGCTGCCGATCACGACGTCACGGATGTCGGGCCTCGCGTGCAGCCAGTCGGCGAGGAACTCCTCCGAGCGGCCGTAGGAGCGCGCCACGTCGATGTACCGCACGCCGAGGGCGTAGGCGGCGTCGAGGAGTTCGAGGGTGCGCTCGCGCAGGGCCTCGACACTGCGCGAGGACGGCAGGTCGGCGTCACGGCCGAGCGTGATGTAGCCGGGCCTGCCGACGGCGGCGAGGCCGAAACCGATGTGGGCGGTGGGGGTGGTCGCTGCGGCCAGGCGCGAGAAGGGCATCGCGGGCTCCGTTCGGTCGGCTCCTTCGGCTTCTTGCGGAAGAACGACCAACGTAACCCGCGATGCCCACGTCAACGCGGCACGCGCTGTCCCGGCGTCACTTACGCGCCGCGGCCCACTCCTGCTGGACCGTCAGATCGGCCTTGACCTCGGCGAGCTGGGTGGCGACGGCCGAGGGTGCGGTGCCGCCGCGGCCATTGCGGGACGCCAGGGCGCCGGGGACGTTCAGGACGGTCCTGACCTCCGGGGTGAGATGCTCGGAGATCTTGGCGAACTGCTCGTCCGTGAGCTCGTCGAGCTCGATGCCGTGTGCCTCGCACTCCTTGACGCAACCGCCCGCGACCTCGTGTGCGACACGGAACGGTACGCCCTGCTTGACCAGCCACTCGGCGATGTCCGTGGCGAGCGAGAACCCGGCAGGGGCCAGCTCCTCCATGCGCTCGCGGTGCACGGTGAGCGTCGCCATCATGCCGGTGAACGCGGGGAGCAGGACCTCCAGCTGGTCGCAGGCGTCGAAGACCGGCTCCTTGTCCTCCTGGAGGTCGCGGTTGTACGCGAGCGGGAGCGCCTTCAGCGTCGACATCAGGCCCGTCAGGTTGCCGATGAGGCGCCCCGACTTGCCGCGCGCCAGCTCGGCGATGTCCGGGTTCTTCTTCTGCGGCATGATCGACGAGCCGGTCGAGAAGGCGTCGTGGAGGGTGACGAAGGAGAACTCCTTCGTGTTCCAGATGATGATCTCCTCGGCGATCCGGGAGAGGTTCACGCCGATCATCGCGGTGATGAAGGCGAACTCCGCCGCGAAGTCCCGCGACGCCGTCCCGTCGATGGAGTTGGCCACCGAGCCGTGCTCGAAGCCGAGGTCGGCGGCGACGGCCTCCGGGTCGAGACCCAGGCTGCTGCCGGCGAGTGCGCCCGAGCCGTACGGCGAGACGGCCGTCCGCTCGTCCCACTGCCGCAGGCGCTCCGCGTCCCGGGCGAGGGGCTGGACGTGCGCGAGGACGTGGTGCGCGAACAGCACGGGCTGGGCGTGCTGGAGGTGCGTGCGCCCCGGCATCGCGACGTCCGGGTGCGCCTCGGCGAGGCCGACGAGCGCGCCCTGGAGGTCGGCGATCAGGCCGCCGATGATCCGGGCGTGGTCCCGCAGGTACATCCGGAAGAGCGTCGCCACCTGGTCGTTGCGCGAGCGGCCGGCGCGCAGCTTGCCACCGAGATCGGGGCCGACCCGCTCGAGGAGGCCGCGCTCCAGGGCGGTGTGCACGTCCTCGTCGGCGATGGTGCCGACGATCGCGCCCGACGCCACATCGGCTTCGAGCGTGTCGAGCCCGGCCAGCATGCGGGTCAGCTCGTCCTCGGTGAGCAGGCCCGCCTTGTGGAGCACGCGCGCGTGGGCGCGGGAACCGGCGATGTCGTACGGCGCGAGGCGCCAGTCGAAGTGGACCGATGCCGACAGCTTGGCCAGGGCCTCCGCCGGGCCGTCCGCGAACCGACCGCCCCAGAGCCGGACGTCACCGCCGTTGTTGCTGCTCACTTCACGTGCTCCTTAACCCTGCACCCTGCATTCGCCGTCATGCATGAGTATGCAGTGCTCCGTATGTTTCGTCAATCTAGCCGCAGTGCGAGATGCCACGTCAAGTCGTTAGACAGGCGAAGGATTTCTGACGATAATCCTTAGACATGGGAAAGACTTACGAACGCATCGACGGCAGACTCCGCTCGTTCATCGAGGCCCAGCCTCTCTTCTTCACCGCGACCGCGCCCCTCTCCGGCGACGGCACGGTCAATCTCTCCCCCAAAGGCCTCACCGGTTCGTTCGCCGTCGTCGACGAACACACGGTGGCCTATCTGGACTTCGCGGGCAGCACGTCGGAGACGGTCGCGCACCTGCGCGAGAACGGTCGCATCACTCTGATGTGGTGCGCCTTCCAGGGCCCGCCGAACATCGTCCGGGTGCACGGCCGCGGCGAACCCGTCTTCCGTGACGACCCACGCTGGGCCGAGCTGCTCGGGCACTTCCCCGGCATCGACCCGACCCCGCACGGCCTGCGCGCGATCATCGTCGTGACGGCCGAACTCGTCCGTGACAGCTGCGGATACGCGGTCCCCTTCATGTCGTACGACGAGGACCGCGACCTGCACGGCAGGCGCTTCGCGCGCGAGGACGACGCGTCGCTGAGCGAGTACTTCACCAAGAAGGAGTACATCGCGCAGAGCATCGACGGCCTGCCCGGGCTGCCGTTGCCCTTGCCTCCCAGTACGGTCTGAGCCATGCGCCCCCGTGCCGCCGCCCTCGCGTCCGCCGCCGCCCTCCTCCTCGCCGTCACCGGCACCCTCGGCGCGGCGCCCGCAGCGGACACCCCGCTGCCGGAGCGCATGGCCGACACGGGTGGCGGCACCCAGCTCATCACCGCGCGGGCCGCGCGCACCGGATCCACGACCGGCACGGTCACCTGGTGGGACCGGCGCGGGGCGCGGTGGGTGAAGTCCGGGTCCGTGGCGGCGCGGTTCGGCGCGAAGGGGCTGACAGAGGGCGGCTCCCGCAAGCAGGGGACGAACACGACGCCCACCGGGCTCTTCCGCCTCCCGTACGCCTTCGGCATCGCCGCCAAGCCGTCCGGTACGGACTACTCCTACCGCCGCGTCACGAAGGACTCCTGGTGGTGCCAGGACAACAAGTCCCGCACCTACAACCGCTGGACCCAGCCCCGCCCCGGCGACTGCCGCGCCGCGGAGTCCGAGCACCTCATCACGTACGACCCCCAGTACGCGCACGCCCTGGTGATCGGCTTCAACTACGACCGCCCGGTGCGGGGGCGCGGCGCCGGGATCTTCCTGCACGTCAACGGGAGCGGGGCGACGGCGGGCTGCGTTTCCGTGCCGCGCGAGGCGATGGGGGCGATCCTGCGGTGGGCCGAGCAGGGGCGGCGGCCGCACATGGCGATCGGGACGGAGTCGGGGGCCACGGCGATCACGCGGTACTGAGCCGCCCCGTCCGGAGAGACTCCGTCCGGAGAGGCTCCGTGTAGCGACCACATATCGAGACGGGGTTGCGTCCGCGCCGCACGGCGGCGTTGCATCGCCGGGTGCAAACCGAACAGACGACCCCCAGTTCAACCGAGAGCGGCGACAAGGCGGCCCGCCTCGCCGTCACGGTCTTCCCCGTCCTCGTGCTCGCCGCCGGTGCGCTCGGCCTGCTCGCGCCGGACGCCTTCAAGGACTGGGGCACGAACGTCCCGTACCTCCTGGGTCTCGTGATGTTCTGCATGGGGCTCACCATGACCCCGCTCGACTTCCAGGGTGTCGTCAAGCGGCCCTGGGCCGTCGCGCTCGGGCTTGTCGCGCACTACGTGATCATGCCGGGGCTCGGCTGGCTGATCGCCCACGCGCTCGGGCTCTCGCCCCAGCTCGCGGCCGGTGTGATCCTCGTCGGCTGCGCGCCGAGCGGGACCGCGTCCAACGTCGTGACCTATCTGGCGCGCGGCGACGTGGCCCTGTCCGTCTCGGTGGCCACCGTCTCCACCGTGCTCGCGCCGCTCATCACCCCGCCGCTCACGCTGCTCCTCGCGGGCGAGTACCTGCCCGTGGACGCGGGCTCGATGGTCACGGACATCCTCAAGACCGTGCTGCTCCCGGTCCTCGCGGGTCTCGTCGTACGCCTGCTGTTCGGGCGCTACATCAAGCGGATCCTCAGCGCCCTGCCGTGGCTGTCCGCCCTGACCATCGCCGTCATCGTGGCCGTCGTGGTCGCGGGCAGCGCGGCGGCCATCAAGTCGGCCGCCCTCCTGGTGTTCGTCGCCGTCGTGCTGCACAACGGCCTCGGCCTCGCGCTCGGCTACGGCGCGGGCAAGCTGGCCCGGCTCGGGCCTCCGGCCTCGCGCGCCATGGCCTTCGAGGTCGGCATGCAGAACTCGGGGCTCGCGGCGTCGCTCGCCACGGCCCACTTCAGCCCGCTCGCCGCGCTGCCCGCCGCCGTGTTCTCCGTGTGGCACAACGTCTCAGGGGCGCTGGTCGCCGCCTGGATGTCCCACCGGGCGCGGCGCGCCGAGAAGCAGGCCGTACAGGCCTGATTCCAGGGCTTGGGGGCACTCGCCGCAGCATCCACAACGCCCGCAAACGTTCACTGAGCAAATAATCTGCCGGAAACCGTAGACGGGACGGATCAGCTCCGCTTACCTTCTAGACATGCCTGGACAGGTTCATAAACATCATCGCGTCGCGCACGTACTGGCCGACGAGATCCGCGCCGGGGTCCACGCCGACGGCAGCCGCCTCCCCGGCGAGCACGCCCTGCGGGAGCGGTTCGGGGTCAGTCGCACCACCGTGCGTCAGGCGCTGAGTGTGCTCGGCGAGCAAGGCCTCATCGAGACGCACGCGGGCATCGGTTCGCTCGTCACCTTCGACGGCACCCCGCTCGACCAGAAGCTCGGCTGGACGCGGGCGCTCGCCGACCAGGGCACCGAGCTCTCCACGGACACCCTCCGCTTCGAGCGGATCGCCGACCCGGAGCTCGCCGCCGAACTCGGCCTGGCGGAACCGCACTTCATCGCCCTCGACCGCGTCAGGCGACTGCCCGACGGCGGCGGCGTCTCCCTGGAGCGCAGCCGCGTCCCCGCCGTGCCCGCCCTCGCAGACCTGCCCGAGCGCGGCCTCGAAGGCGGCTCCCTGAACCGGACCCTGCTCGCCGCGGGACACGTCGCCGCGTCGAGCGACGCCCACATCACGGTCTCCGGCCTCGGCGAGACGGACGCGGGACTGCTCCACCGTTCCTCGGGCGAGCCGTTCATCCGGCTCGCCCAGGTCTTCCGCGATGCCGATGGGGACGTCGTGGAGCAGGTCACCAGCCTGCTCGACCCGTCCCGGTTCCAACTGCACGTACGTACCGGCCGAGGAGGCCACTGATGACCACCGCACCCCCCGCCCTTCTCGACCGCGCGCTCGGCGCCTTCTACGGACTCGCGCTCGGCGACGCCCTGGGCATGCCGACCCAGATCATGTCCCGCGAGGACGTCGTACGGGTCTACGGCACCGTCACCGGATTCGAGGCCTCCAAGTCCGACAACCCCGTGAGCGCGGGCATGCCCGCCGGTGCCGTCACGGACGACACCGACCAGGCGGTCATCGTGGCGCGGCTGCTCGTCGAGGGCGGCGGGCACATCGCCCCGAAGCGGTTCGCCGACGCGCTCCTGTCCTGGGAGCGGGAGATGAAGGCCAAGGGCTCCTTCGACCTGCTCGGCCCCTCCACCAAGGCCGCCCTGGACTCCGTCGCGGGCGGCACCGACCCCAAGGAGGCGGGCAGGTACGGCACCACCAACGGCGCCGCGATGCGCGTCACCCCGGTCGGCATCGCCTTCGCCGCCGATCCCCTGCCGGACTTCCTCGACCGGGTCGTGGAGTCCTGCCAGGTCACCCATGACACGAACGTCGGCATCGCGGGCGCGGCGGCCGTCGCGGCGGCGGTGAGCACGGGCGTCGCGGGCGGCACGCTCGACGAGGTCTTCCGGGCCGCGATCACGGCGGCCGAGGCCGGAGCCCGGCGCGGCAACTGGATCGCCGGAGCCGACATCTCCGCCCGGATCGCCTGGGCCCGCGAGCTGGTGGACGGCCTGGACGAGGCCACGGCCCTCGACCGCATCGTCGCCCTCATCGGCACCAGCGTCGCCAGCCAGGAGTCGGTGCCCGCCGCGTTCGCCGTGCTCGCCCTGACCGGCGGGGACCCCTGGCGCAGCACCCTGCTCGCCGCGAACCTCGGCGGCGACAGCGACACGATCGGCACGATCGCGGGCGCGGTCGCAGGGTCGGTGCACGGCCTCTCGGGCCTGCCCGCCGACGCCGTACGCACTCTTCGTACGGTCAACAACCTCGAACTGGAGCCCCTTACGGCCCAGTTGCTCACCCACCGCTAGATCCCTCTCCCCCTCTCCCCCTGTCCCCGTTCCACGTATCGCGCAAGGAGGTCCCGTCATGGCCGCTTCGACGAAGAACGATCAGGTCGGCACCGTAGAGACCCGAGGGATCGAACCGGTCCCCGACAGTGAGCGTCATGGCCACGCGGGCCAGATGTTCTGGACCTGGTTCGCCGCCAACATCTCGATCCTGGGGCTGCCGCTCGGCGCGTCGCTCGTCGCCTTTCGCGGACTGAACATCTGGCAGGCCGCGCTGGTCGCGATCGTCGGTGCGTTCGGTTCGTTCGCGCTGGTGGGAGCGTTGAGCCTGGCGGGCAAGAGGGGCGGCGCGCCCGCCCTCACGCTCTCCCGCGCGGTGTTCGGCCAGCGCGGCAACGCGGGTCCGACGCTGGTCTCCTGGCTGAGCCGGGTCGGCTGGGAGACGATCACGACGACCACGGCGGCGTACGCGCTGCTCGCCCTCCTCGAGGTGGCCTTCGGCGTCGACCAGAACTCCTTCCTGACCGTCCTGTGTCTGCTGGTGTTCATCGCCTGCACCCTGCTGATCAGCGGCCTCGGGCACGCCACGATCATGTGGATCAACAAGTGGGCGACGGTCCTGTTCGGTGTCCTGAACCTGATCGTGATGGGCTTCCTGGTCGCGACCGTCGACTGGTCGAAGGTCCTCGAAACCCCGGCGGGCCCGAGCAGCGGTGTCATCGCGGGCATCGGCTTCATCGCCGCGGGCACGGGCATCGGCTGGGCCAACGCCGGTGCGGACTACGCCCGTTACCTCCCCCGCGCGATCCCGGGGCGCCGTCTGGTCACCGCGTCCGCCTTCGGCGCGGGCATCCCGCTCGTCCTGCTCATCTCGCTGGGTTCGCTGCTCACCGCGGGCGACCCCTCGCTCGCCACCTCCTCCGACCCGGTCTCCGCGATCAACGCGATGCTGCCGTCCTGGATGGCGATCCCGTATCTGATCGCGGCCTTCGGCGGCCTGCTGATGTCGAACCACCTGTCGACGTACTCCGCGGGCCTCACCATGATCACGCTGGGTCTGCGCGTTTCGCGGGCCTGGGCCGTGGTCATCGACATCGTGCTGATGTTCCTCGGCGGCATCTACTTCATGCTGATCGCCGACGACTTCTACGGCCCGTTCTCCACCTTCCTGACGCTGCTCGCCGTGCCGATCTCCGCCTGGATCGGCGTGATCGCGGTCGACATGATGCGGGGCCGCGACTACGACTCGGACGCCCTGATGAACACCTCACGGACCAGCGGCTACTGGTACAGCGGCGGCTTCCGGCTGCCCGCCGTGCTCGCCTGGGTGGCCGCGATCGTGTCGGGCCTCCTCTTCACGACCGCCGGGACCGGCGCGGACGACGTGTGGTTCTCCGGGCCGCTCGCCGACACCTGGCCGGGCGTCAACGGCCTGGGCTGGGCGGTCTCGATAGGGGTGGGCGCGGCGGTGTACGCCGTCTTCGGCCGACGCGGTCCGACGACAACCTCTGCTTCCTCTCCCGCACTTGAGGAGTCCGTCCGATGAGCACGACTGACTCCGGCCCCCGCCTCGTCCTCGCGGGGAACGTCATCGCCGACCTCGTCATCGAGGTACCCGCGCTGCCCGAGCGGGGCGGCGACGTGATCGGCTCCCGTACGGAGCTGTACGCGGGCGGCGGCTTCAACGCGCTGACGGCGGCGCGGCGCCTCGGGGCCGACGCGGTGTACGCCGGCCTTCACGGAACCGGGCCCTACGGGGATCTCGTCCGCCGTTCCCTCGCCGACGAGGGCATCGAGACCCTGCATCCGGTGCGTACGGACGGGGACACGGGGTTCTGTGTGGCCCTCGTCGATGCCGGGGGCGAGCGGACGTTCGTGACCAGCTTCGGCGTGGACGCGCGGATGACGGCGGCGGAGACCTCGGCGCTCGCGGGGGCGTTGCGGCCCGGCGACACGGTTCAGCTGTCCGGGTACGGCCTCGTCATGGAGGTCAACGGCCCGCTGCTCTCCGCCTTCGCGGCGGCGCTGCCCGCTGACATCCGCCTCTGCTTCGACCCGGGACCGCTGGTCGCCGACATCCCCGCGCCCGTCCTGGACCCGGTCCTCGCCCGGACGGACTGGCTCAGCTGCAATGCCCGCGAGGCCCGCCTGATGAGCGGTCACTCCGAGCCGCGGGATGCTGCTGCCGCCCTGCTCGGGCGCCTTGCGCCTGGGGCGGGGGTGCTTGTGCGGGCCGACAAGGACGGCTGCTGGCTGGCTGCGCCTGGCTCGGGCGGGGTGGTTCATGTGCCCGGCTTCGCTGTCGACGCGGTGGACAGCAATGGCGCGGGCGATGCCCATGTGGGGGCGTTCCTCGCCCTGTTGGGGCGAGGGCTTGATCCCCTGACTGCCGCGCGCGGCGCGAACGCGGCGGCGGCTTACGCGGTGACGCGACGGGGGCCGGCTACGGCGCCGGGGCTTGCGGAGTTGGTGGCGTTTCTTGGGGATGATCCGCTGGGTGGGGTGCTGGGGTAAGGGCGCGCCCTTACCCCGGGACCCCCGACAAGATGTCCTCAATCGCCGGACGGGCTGGATACTCCAGCCCGTCCGGCGATTGAGGACGAACTCGGCGAAGCCGGTGACGACGGCGAGCACAAGGCACATGGCCCCCGCGCCGAGCGGGTCTTCGGGAAGGGGCGGGGTCGGGGATAAATCAGTGCTCGTTCGACGCCAAGCGCAGCAAATGATCCGCCAACGCCTGACCCCCCATAGCCTCCCGGCTGATCAGCATCAGCGTGTCGTCCCCCGCGATCGTCCCCAGGATGTCCTGAAGCTCCGCCTGGTCGATCGCCGAGGCGAGGAACTGCGCGGCACCAGGCGGCGTCCGCAGGACGACCAGGTTGGCCGAGGCCTCCGCGGAGATGAGGAGCTCCGCGGAGAGGCGGCGCATCCGCTCCTCCTTGGCCGACTCCCCGAGCGGCGCCCGCGGAGTGCGGAAACCGCCCTCGCTGGGTACCGCGTAGATGAGATCGCCCTCGGCGTTGCGGATCTTCACGGCGTTCAGCTCGTCGAGGTCCCGCGAGAGCGTCGCCTGCGTGACCGTGAGGCCGTCGTCGGCGAGCAGCTTCGCCAGCTGGCTCTGGGAGCGCACGGGCTGCCGGTTGAGGATGTCCACGATCCGGCGGTGGCGTGCGGTGCGGGTCTGCGGCACGGCGGGCCCGGCGTGATCCGGGTGTTCCACGTGCTCGTTGCCTTGCGCCTGACTCATCGTCGTCTCATTCTCCGGATCGTCCGTCCCCGCCCGCCGCGGTGGCCCGGTCAAGCACGCCGGGCAGGGCCCGGAGGAACGCGTCCACCTCGTCGTCGCGCACGTTCAGCGGCGGCATCAGCCGTACGACATCGGGGGCGGGCGTGTTGACCAGGAAGCCGGCGTCCTGAGCCGCCTGCTGCGCCTGCGGCGCGAGCGGCTCCGTGAGCACGATACCCAGCAGCAGGCCCGCACCCCGGACATGGCCCACGAGGGGGTGTCCGAGTGACTCGATTCCGTCGCGCAGTTTCTCGCTCGCCCGCTTCACGTTCTCCAGGAGCCCGTCGGCCTCGATCGTGTCGAGCACCGCGAGTCCCGCGGCGCAGGCCACGGGGTTCCCGCCGAACGTCGTTCCGTGGTGACCGGGCTTGAGGAGCTCGGCCGCCGCGCCGAACGCGACCGTGGCGCCGAGCGGAAGGCCGCCGCCCAGGCCCTTCGCGAGCGTGACGACGTCGGGCTGCACTCCCTCGTGCGCGAGGTACTCGAACCAATGTCCGGTGCGGCCGACTCCGGTCTGCACCTCGTCGAGGACGAGGAGGGTTCCGGTGGCCGCCGTGATCTCCCGGGCCGCCTTCAGATAGCCCGCGGGCGGTACGACGACGCCGTTCTCGCCCTGGATGGGCTCGATGACGACGATGGCCGTCTCTTCGGTGACCGCCGCACGCAGGGACTCGACGTCGCCGTACGGAACGTGGGTGACGTCGCCCGGCAGCGGCAGGAACGGCTCCTGCTTTCCGGGCTGGCCGGTGAGCGCGAGCGCCCCCATGGTCCTGCCGTGGAAGCCGCCGTCCGTGGCGACCATGTGCGACCGCCCCGTCAGGCGGCCGATCTTGAAGGCGCCTTCGTTGGCCTCGGCGCCGGAGTTGCAGAAGTACACCCGGCCCGCGCGCCCGAAGAGCTGGAGCAGCCGTTCGGCGAGCGCGACCGGCGGCTCGGCGATGAAGAGGTTGGAGACATGGCCGAGAGACGCGATCTGGGTGCTGACCGCCTCGACGATCGCCGGGTGCGCGTGACCGAGCGCGTTGACCGCGATGCCGCCGACGAAGTCGACGTACTCCTTGCCGTCGGCGTCCCAGAGCTTGCTGCCCGCGCCGCGGACGAGGGGCAGCCTGGGGGTGCCGTAGTTGTCCATCAGCGCGTCCTGCCAGCGCTGGGTCAGCTCCTCGTTGCCGGTCATGCCGCCGCCCCCTCTGTCCGGATGTCGGGCGCGTCCGGCACGACCATCGTGCCGATGCCCTCGTCGGTGAAGATCTCCAGCAGGATCGAGTGCTGGACCCGTCCGTCGATCACGCGAGCCGTCTCCACTCCGTTGCGCACGGCGTGCAGACAGCCCTCCATCTTGGGGACCATGCCGCTGGCCAGCTCGGGAAGGAGCTTCTCCAGCTCCTTCGCGGTCAGCCGGCTGATCACCTCGTCGCTGTTCGGCCAGTCCTCATAGAGGCCCTCGACATCCGTGAGGACCATGAGGGTCTCGGCGTCCAGCGCAGCCGCAAGTGCCGCAGCCGCCGTATCAGCATTGACGTTGTAGACATGTCCGTCGTCCTGGGAGCGGGCGATCGAGGAGACGACCGGGATACGGCCGTCCGCGAGCAGGGCCTCGATGGCGCCGGTGTCGATCTCGGTGATCTCACCGACCCGGCCGATGTCGACCAACTCGCCCTCGATACGGGGCTGGTGCTTGGTGGCGGTGATGGTGTGCGCGTCCTCGCCGGTGAGGCCGACGGCGAGCGGGCCGTGCTGGTTGAGCAGGCCGACGAGCTCGCGCTGGACCTGACCGGCGAGCACCATGCGTACGACGTCCATGGCGTCCTCGGTCGTGACCCGCAGGCCCGCCTTGAACTCGCTGACGATGCCGTGCCGGTCGAGGGCCGCGCTGATCTGCGGGCCGCCGCCGTGCACGACGACGGGCTTGAGGCCCGCGTGGTGCAGGAAGACGACGTCCTGCGCGAAGGCGGCCTTCAGTTCCTCGTCGACCATGGCGTTGCCGCCGAACTTGATGACGACGGTCTTGCCGCGGTGCCGGGTCAGCCAGGGCAGCGCCTCGATGAGGATCTGCGCCTTGGGGAGCGCGGTGTGCTTGCGCGCTGTCGGATTGCCGCTCGCGTTGTCGCTCGCGTTGCCGCTCATGACGCGTACGCGCTGTTCTCGTGGACGTAGTCGGCGGTGAGGTCGTTCGCCCAGATCACGACGGGCTCCGCGGTACCGGCCGCCAGATCCGCGGTGATCTTGATTTCCCGGTACCGCATGTCGACGAGGTCGCGGTCCTCGCCCACGCTGCCGTTCTTGCAGACCCAGACGCCGTTGATGGCGACGTTCAGCTGGTCGGGCTCGAAGGCGGCCTTCGTCGTGCCGATGGCGGAGAGCACCCGGCCCCAGTTGGGGTCCTCGCCGTGGAGGGCGCACTTGAGGAGGTTGTTACGGGCGATGGAGCGGCCCACCTCCACGGCGTCGTCCTCGGAAGCAGCGCCCACGACCTCGATCCGGATGTCCTTGCTCGCGCCCTCGGCGTCACCGATGAGCTGGCGGGCGAGGTCGTCGCAGACGGTGCGGACGGCTTCGGCGAACTCGGCGTACTCCGGAGTGACTTGAGACGCGCCGGAGGCGAGGAGCAGCACCGTGTCGTTCGTCGACATGCAGCCGTCGGAGTCGACCCGGTCGAAGGTGACCTTCGTGGCGGCCCGCAGCGCCTTGTCCAGGACACCGGCTTCGAGGTCGGCGTCCGTGGTGAGGACGACGAGCATCGTGGCGAGCCCGGGGGCGAGCATGCCCGCGCCCTTCGCCATGCCGCCGACCGTCCAGCCGTCCTTGGTGACCACGGCCGTCTTGTGCACGCTGTCGGTGGTCTTGATGGCGATGGCGGCCTTCTCGCCGCCGTGCGCGGAGAGTTCACCGGCCGCGCTCTCGACACCCGGCAGGAGCTTGTCCATGGGGAGCGTGACGCCGATGAGCCCCGTCGACGCGACGGCGACCTCACCCGCGTTCAGGTCGAGGGTGTCGGCGACCTTCTCGGCGGTGGCGTGCGTGTCCTGGAAGCCCTGCGGTCCCGTACAGGCGTTGGCGCCACCGGAGTTGAGGACGACCGCCGAGACGAGACCGCCCTTGACCACCTGCTCCGACCAGAGGACGGGGGCGGCCTTGACGCGGTTGGAGGTGAAGACGCCCGCGGCGGCCAGGCGGGGCCCGGTGTTGACCACGAGGGCCAGGTCCGGGTTGCCGTTCTCCTTGATCCCGGCGGCGATGCCCGCCGCCGTGAATCCCTGCGCTGCCGTGACGCTCACGGTGCCACTCCGATCGTGGTGAGACCGAGCTCCTCAGGGAGCCCGAGTGCGATGTTCATGCTCTGCACCGCGCCGCCCGCGGTGCCCTTGGCGAGGTTGTCGATGGCGCTGATCACGATGACGCGCCCCGCCGCCTCGTCGTACGCGACCTGGATCTGCACGGCGTTCGAGCCGTACACCGCGGCGGTCGCGGGCCACTGCCCCTCGGGGAGCAGGTGCACGAACGGTTCGTCGGCGAAGGCCTTCTCGTAGACGGCCCGCACGGACTCCGCGGTGACGCCCGCCGTCGCCTTCGCGGTGCACGTGGCGAGGATGCCGCGCGGCATCGGGGCGAGGGTGGGTGTGAAGGAGACGGTGACGGGGGTGCCCGCGACGGCGGAGAGGTTCTGGATCATCTCCGGGGTGTGCCGGTGCACACCGCCGACGCCGTACGGCGACATGGAGCCCATGACCTCGGAGCCGAGCAGGTGCGGCTTGGCCGCCTTGCCCGCGCCCGAGGTCCCGGAAGCGGCGACGATGACCGCTTCGGCCTCGGCGAGCCCGGCGGCGTACGCGGGAAAGAGCGCGAGCGAGACGGCCGTCGGATAGCAGCCGGGCACCGCGATGCGCTTGGACCCTTCGAGGGCCGCGCGGGCGCCGGGCAGTTCGGGCAGGCCGTAGGGCCAGGTCCCGGCATGCTCGCTGCCGTAGAACTTCTGCCAGTCGGCCGCGTCCTTCAGCCGGAAGTCGGCGCCCATGTCGACGACGAGGACGTCCGGGCCGAGCTGCTCGGCGACGGCGGCGGACTGCCCGTGGGGCAGAGCGAGGAAGACGACATCGTGACCGGCGAGGACCTCGGCGGTGGTCGGCTCCAGGACCCGGTCGGCGAGCGGCATCAGGTGCGGCTGCAGCGCGCCCAGGCGCTGGCCCGCGTTCGAGTTGCCGGTCAGGGCGCCGATCTCCACCTCGGGGTGGACGAGCAGCAGACGCAACAATTCACCGCCCGCGTACCCACTCGCTCCTGCCACTGCTGCACGTACCGCCATGGAACCCTCCTCTTGGAGAGCATGACTATACGCATAGCCGCAGTTTTATGCAATGGCAGCCAGGGGCAGCAACGTGAGTCCGTGAGCCCGCCCCGAGCGACGCTCGCCTCTCCCGCTTGACCTGAGTAGACCTGTCTGTCTAATCTGATACGCGATTAGACAGACAGGTCTACTCATACTTCGGACGGGAATGGTCATGACGAATCTCTCGGTCGTCCCGGCGTCCAAACCGGCGCGCACCTCGAATGCGGCGCTCGCCGGATCCGCCTCCCGATCCGACTCCGCTGCCGTATCCGCGCGGGGCAGGCGGCTGCCGCCGAACGTGGCGCTGTACGTACTCGCCTCGATCACCGTCTCGTTCCTGGCGGCCTCCAGCGCGCCGACCCCGCTCTACGCGGTCTACCAAGCCGAATGGGGCTTCGACCCGATCACCACCACCGTGGTCTTCGGCGTGTACGCGGTGGCCGTGCTGCTCGGGCTGCTCACCATGGGCAAGCTCTCCGACCACGTCGGCAGGCGGCCGGTGCTGCTGGCCGCGCTGGCGGCGCAGGTCGCCTCGATGGTCGTGTTCGCCACCGCCGACGGCGTGCCGGGGCTGCTGGTCGCCCGGATAGTCCAGGGACTGTCGACCGGCGCCGCGCTCGGCGCGATCGGGGCGGGGATGATGGACATCGACCGGCCGCGCGGCACGCTCACCAACGCGGTCGTCCCGGGCATCGGCACGGCGACCGGCGCGCTGGTCTCCGGCCTCGTGGTCCAGTTCCTGCCCGCCCCCACGCATCTGGTCTACCTCGGGCTGCTGGCGGTCTTCGTCCTCCAGGCCGTCGCCGTCGCGCTGATGGCGGAGACGGTGACCCGCAAGCCGGGGGCGCTGGCCAGTCTGGCACCGGAGATCAAACTGCCGCGCGCAGTGCGCCGCCCGATGCTGGTGGCCGCGCCGGTGCTGTTCGCCGTCTGGGCGCTGGCCGGTCTTTACGGGTCGCTCGGCCCGTCCCTCGCACGGCAGTTGACCGGTTCCGGGTCCGAAGTCCTCGGCGGGCTGAGCCTGTTCGTGCTCGCCGGGGTGGCCGCCGTCTCGGTGGTGGTCCTGCGGAAGGCGGCGACCCGGACGGTGATGCTCACCGGCATCCTCGCGCTGATCGCCGGGGTGGCCCTCACCCTCGTCTCGATCCGCGACTCCTCCCCCACCGGCTTCTTCGTCGGCACCGCCATCGCGGGCGTCGGCTTCGGCAGCGGGTTCCAGGGCGGCATCCGTACGGTGATGCCGCTGGCCCGGCCGCACGAGAGTTCCGGGGTGCTGTCGCTGCTCTTCGTTGTCTCCTACCTGGGCATGGGGGTGCCCGCCGTGATCGCCGGGTTCCTCGTCGTCCACGCGGGCGGACTGACCGCCACCGCGCAGGAGTACGGCGTTGCCGTGATCGTCCTCGCGGCGTTCGCGCTGTTCGGGCTGCTGCGCGGCGGCCGGGGCGGGGCGGCGGTATTGCCGGGCGAGCGGGTCGGCGGCAACGCCTGAGGGGTGGCCTGCGGCCGGGGCACGGCCGGAGGGGCGCCGCCGGAGCATAATGTAGACAGGTCTGTCTGAAGGAGTGACCGTCATGGCGAGTGTCCAGAGCACCGCGAAACCGTCGGCGCGTGAGCGCCTGCTCGCCGCCGCGGACGAACTGTTCTACGCCGAGGGCGTGCAGAGCGTAGGGATCGACCGGATCATCGAGCACGCGGGCGTGGCCAAGGCGTCGCTGTACAACACCTTCGGCGGCAAGGAGCAGCTCGTCCGGGCATACCTCGACACCCGGCACGCGAGCACCGCCGACCGGATCACCCGGGCCATCGCGGAGCGCGACACGCCCCGCGAGCAGATGCTGGCGGTCTTCGAGTCCCAGGGGCGGCAGTTCGACCGGCCCGACTTCCGAGGCTGCGCCTTCATCCGCGCCGGTGCCGAGGCCAGCCCCGGCGGTCTTGTCCAGGAAGCGGCGGACGCCTTCCGCGGCTGGATGCGCGAACTCTTCACCCGCCTCGCCGCCGAGGCCGACGCCGCCGACCCCGACGCCCTGGGCCGCCAGCTCCAACTCCTCTACGACGGCGCCGGCATCTCCGCCCTGATGGACCACGACTCCACGGTGGCCGCGACCTCCCGCGCGGCGGCGACCGCCCTGATCGCGGCGGCGACGGGCGCACCCGCCGAGGCATGAGCGGCGCTCGGCACGCACGCGGACCGGGACCGCGAGCGTGAACCACGCGGTGACGCCAGGGCAACTGACGCGGCGTCGGTAGAGCGGCCCGGGCCAACGCACCGGGCCGCCGGCTCCGGTCGGGCCCGATCCGCGGACGGTGCGCCGCAGCCCGCTCGGCCGCGTCTGTCCGCTGATTTCCCGACGCAGCACCACCCTGGCCGCCGGCCGTGGGGATCGCCCCGCAGCTCACCGACGCCGAGGTGTCGTCGCCCGCGTCCTGCAGCGCGTCCTCGAGCTGACCGCCGCGATCTGGCACGACGACCGCACAGGACAGCCCGTCCTGCGCTCACTGACCGCCTATGACCATTGGCCCCTTGGAATCGATCATCCAGGCAGATCACTACCGCCCCCGACACTCACGCAAAGTGAGCGTCCATCATCATGATCCGCCGACTAACTCTCTCAAGCGCCAACTAAGAGTCTCGGTCACAGTCAGGATGACTCGCGCAGCCGCAGCAGGTACGTCGCGGTCAGCGCGACGGCACGGTCCTCGTCGTGCGTCAGCTCCACGAGCGCGCGTGATGTCCTCTCCCCCGGGACACCCGCGAGCGCCTGGGTCAGACGTCCGCGTGCGGGCGCGCCGGTGGCGTCGTGGGAGAGGCGCTCGACGAGCCGAGCCGCAATCTCATCCGCCGACGCGGTATCGCTCGCCAGCACGCTCAGTACATCGGCCGCATCGGTGTCGTTCCTTCCCTCCACGATCATGTCGACGAGCGTCGGGACCACATCGGCCGCACCACGTGCCCCGAGCGCCAGAGCCGCATACCCCCGGACCACGGCGTCGGAGTTCCCGAGGGCGTCCCGCAGCCGTGCGGCGGCCTCCTCGCCGGGCAGCTCGGCGAGGCACTGGACGGCACGTTCCCGCACTGCGGCCACCGGTGAGCCGAGGCCCCGCGCGAGCAGTGCCGCGCCGCCCTCGCCGCCCGACCGCGCAAGGGCCCAGCGAAGGGCCCCGGCGACGTTCGGCTCCGTCTCACCCAGTGCCGCCTCGACCAGGGCCTCCACCGGCACCGGAACCTCGTCGGCCGAGGAGAGGGCCGCGCGCTGGCGGGCGTCGGGACTCTTCGAGCCCAGAGCCTGGAGCAGCGCGACGACCTGGAGGACGTCCTCCCAGCCCGCGGGATCCGCGGCATCGATCCGGCGCAACCGCGTGAGCAGCTCGGTCTCGGCCGCGATGCGCTCGCGCGTCTGGAGGATGAGGTCGTCGACGAGCGCCGACGGCGTGAATCCGGGGTCGTCGAGCGCGCGCCCGATCTCACGCAGCGAGAGTCCCAGCGACCGCAGGCTCTCGACATGGAAGATCCGCCGGATGTCCTCCACGGCGTACTCCCGATAGCCGGAGCCCGTACGGCCGGAAGGCCGCACCAGGCCGAGCGACTCATAGTGCCGGAGCATGCGGGCACTGACCCCGGACCGTCGCGCCACCTCACCGATCAACACGTTCCGCCGTCCCTCCTCTCGTACTCCCCTCCTATCGTCCCTCCTGGCCTGATCCGCCGAGGGCCACCACGCGCTTCGCCTCATCGATCGCGAACTCGAATCCGGCGTCCGGGTCGCGCAGCAGCTGTTCCGTGGCGAGCGCGTGCGTGCGCACGCCCGGCTCAGGGGCCGTCGTCGCGGCGCGCAGGGCGGGCACGATCACCTCGCCCAGCGCGACCAGCGCCCGGCTGAGGCTCAGCTGCGTCTCCCGCTCACCGCGCCCGAGCTGCGTCGCGAGGACCGTGGCCAACGCGGACTCCTCCCCCTCCGGCACGAGCACGACCGCCGCCCGCCAGGCGCTCCGGGCCACCTCGTCGTCGGTGTCGGAAAGCAGCGTCCGGGTGATCGCCGGCCACGCCCTCCGGTCCCCGATCTTGGACAGCGTGTGCAGCGCCTGGCTCCGGGCCTGCGGCCGCTCCGAGCGGACCTCGCGGACCAGGCCGGGCAGCGTCATGGACGCCGGATGGCGGGTGAGCGCCCAGGTCAGCGTGTCGCGGACGAAGAACTCGGGCTCGATCGCGCATCGCTCGACAAGCTTGTCGACGAAGCGCGGGTCGGGCGCCGTGCCGACCGCCAGAGCAGCGCGCAGTCGTACCGACGAACGGCCGTCCTCCAGCGCCTCGAGCGCTCGCAGCACGTCCGTGTCGTGCGTCGTGGTCGTCATCGAGACCACCTCCTCGGCGAGCAGTGAAGACCTTGTCACCGTGTCAAGGTCAAACAGGGCCGACAGAGCCGGAACAAACGGCGCGGCGCGCGATGAGTTCGTGCGGGAGCGAGGGTCAGTACAGGTAGCAAGCAGACAGACACGCGCTCCGCCGACGACAGGAGAGAGTCATGCCCCGGATCACACCCACCCTCTGGTTCGACACGCAGGGCGAGGAAGCAGCCGAGTTCTACGTCTCGGTCTTCCCGAACTCGAAGATCACGAACGTCTCCCGCTACGGCGACGCCGGGCCCCGACCGGCCGGGACCGTGATGACCGTCGCGTTCGAGCTCGACGGCCGCCCGTACCTGGCGCTCAACGGCGGCCCCCAGTTCACCTTCAGCGAGGCGATCTCCTTCACGATCGACTGCGCCGACCAGCAAGAGGTCGACCACTACTGGACGAAGCTCTCCGAGGGCGGCGAGGAAGGCCCGTGCGGCTGGCTCAAGGACAGGTTCGGGCTCTCCTGGCAGGTCGTCCCCGCCGCCATGGGCGAGCTCATGTCCGACCCCGACCAAGGGCGGGCACAGCGCGCCATGGCGGCCATGCTCGGCATGAAGAAGCTCGACGTGGCGGCGCTGTACGCGGCGGCGGACGGGAAGTGACCGCCTCAACGCCCTGCTCAACGCCCGGTAAAATGGCTTGACTTGGAGTCGACTCCAACTTCTAGGGTCGAAGCCGTCCGCCCCGAACAGGGCACACGGCTCCACCTGGAGGTACCGCCATGACCGGCATTCCCACCCGCCGTCTCGGAGGGCTGACCGTTTCCGCGCAGGGGCTCGGCTGCATGGGGATGAGCCACGCGTACGGCGCCGCGGACGACGCCCAGTCGATCGCGACGATCCACCGCGCCCTCGACCTCGGCGTCACCCTGCTCGACACCTCCGACTTCTACGGCGCTGGGCACAACGAAGAGCTGATCGGCCGCGCCCTTGCCGGACGGCGCGAGCAGGCAGTCGTCGCCACGAAGTTCGGCTTCGCCAACCGGCTCGGTGAACCGCCGAGGATCAGGGGCGACGCCGTCTACGTACGACAGGCGTGCGAGGCGTCGCTGCGGCGCCTCGGGATCGACCACATCGACCTGTACTACCTGCACCGGGTCGATCAGAACGTGCCGATCGAGGAGACCGTCGGCGCGATGGCCGAGCTCGTCGAGGCCGGGAAGATCCGCCACATCGGGCTCTCCGAGGCGAGCGTGCGGACGATCCGGCGGGCGCACGCGGTGCATCCGATCGCCGCGCTGCAGAGCGAGTGGTCGCTGTGGACGCGCGACCTCGAGGCGGAGATCGCGCCGGTCTGCCGGGAGCTCGGCATCGGCGTCGTGCCGTTCTCGCCGCTCGGGCGCGGCTTCCTGACCGGGCGGTACACCTCCGTCGACAGCCTCCAGGAAGGCGACATGCGGCGCGAGCAGCCGCGGTTCGCCGACGGGAACCTCGAACGGAACCTGTCCATCGTCGCCGCCCTGGACGCGCTCGCCGCCGAGAAGGGCGTCACCGCGGGGCAGCTCGCCCTGGCCTGGGTACAGCACCGCGGCGACAACGTGGTGCCGATTCCGGGCACGCGCCGCGAGAAGTACCTCACGGAGAACCTGGGGGCGCTCGCCGTCGAGCTCTCCGCGGACGAGCTCGCGGCGATCGACGCGGTGGCCCCCGCCGGTACGGTCGCGGGGACGCGCTACGACGAGAACAGCCTCGGCCTCGTCGACAAATAGCCGCCAAGTAGCAGCCAAGTAGTCGCCGAGCAGCCGCCGAGTAAAGTACGGACCCATGAGCGACGACGCGCACTACGCGGTGCCGGACGTCCTCGCGTACCTGGCCGGTGAGTGGACGGTCGAGCGGACCGCACAGGATCTGGCCGGGAACGCGGAGGGGCACTTCACGGGCACGACGGTGTTCACGCGCCTCGACGACGGCGGTGGCGGCCTCCTGCACCACGAGTCCGGCACCTTCGTCTGGCGCGGCACCGCCCGCCCCGCCGAACGCACGCTGCGCTTCCTGCCGGGCGACGCCCCGGCCACCGCACACGTCCACTTCGCCGACGGCCGCCCCTTCCACGACCTGGACCTGCGCACGGGCAGGCACACCGCCGACCACCCGTGCGCGCTCGACCTCTACCGTGGCGAGTTCGAGGTGTACGACGAGGGGCACTGGCGGACACGGTGGCGGGTCGCCGGACCCGCCAAGGACCTGATCCTCACGACCGCGTACACGCGGCGATCCGCAGACTCCAGCGACCGCCGTGACCGGTCAGAGTGACCGTCGACAGGGGGTGGACGTCGACGTTCCAGTACGTCGACGGGGGCGCCTTCAGGGCGTAGACGAGGGCCGCGCGGACCACCGCGGGCTCGGCCACCGCGAGGATCCGTGAACCGTCGTCGACGGGTCGCGTGTCCAGCCAGCCGCCTATCCGCGAGATGAACGCGAGGAGCGACTCTCCGCCGTGCGGCGCCGCGTACGGATCCCGCAGCCAGGCGTCGACGGCGGCCGGTTCGCTCGCCGTCACCTCACCCAGGGTCAGACCGCGCCAGCGCCCCATGTCGCAGTCGCGCAGGGCCGGTTGGACCAGCGGCGCGAAGCCGAGGGCGTCGCCGGTCGCGCGACTGCGCGGGGTGGGCGAGCAGTAGCGCAGCTCGGCCACGCCGAGGGGCAGCAGCGCGGGCGCGGCGAGCTGGACCTCGTGCCATCCGCTCTGGTCCAACGGCCGGTCGTCGTCGAAACGCTCGGCGAGCAGCGAGCCGCTTCGCGCGGCGGCGATGAGCGATACACGAACGTGCATGCGGCGATCGTGGGGCGCGCGGCTGTGCGGGTCAAGGCTTCGTCGCGAGTACGTACGCGGTCCTCGCGCTCGGGGATCCGCTCACTGCCTGCCAAGCGCCATCCACTTCGCCGGGTCTTCGAGCACACCGAATCCGACCTTCTCGTACACCCCGTGCGCATCGGCCGTAGCCAGCAGAATCCGCCGCAGACCGTACGGCTCCAGATGGCCCCTGACGGCGGCCACGAGCGCGCTCACGAAGCCCTTGCCGGGCGGCGCGCGGGGGCGGGCCTCAGCCGGACGTGCCCCACACCTCGTCACACGCCGCCCGGAGCCTGCGCACCCCCTCGCCGATCTCCCCCACGCCCGCGACCGCCGCGAAGCTCAACCGCAGGTGGGCCGCCGGGGGTTCGGCCGCGAAGTACGCGCGTCCTGGGGCCACCGCGACGCCCGCGCGCAGGGCCGCGCCCACCAGGTCCGTCTCGTTCGTGCCGTCGGGCAGGCGCAGCCACAGGAGGTAGCCGCCCGCGGGGATGTGCGGCAGGGCGAGTTCGGGCAGGTTCAGGCGCAGGGCCGCCGCCATCGCGTCCCTGCGCTCCTTCAACTCGCCCGCCACGTTGCGGAGATGGCGCGGCCAGGCCGGGGAGCCGACCAGTTCGAGTGCCGCCTCCTGGAGCGGTCTCGGCACGAAGAAGTGGTCGACGATCTGGATCGCGCGCAGCCGCTCCAGGACCGGTCCGCGTGCGATGAGCGCGCTCACCCGGAAGCTCGGCGACGTGGCCTTGGTGAGCGAGCAGACGTGCACGACGACCCCGTCGGGGTCGTCGGACTGCAGCGGCCTCGGCAGCGGACCCGCGTCCTCGTGGACGAGCCGCCGTACGAAGTCGTCCTCGATGACGAAGGCCCCGGCCTCGCGCGCGATGCGAAGGACCTCGGGGCGGCGCTCCGCCGAGAGCACGGCCCCCGTCGGATTCTGGAAGAGCGGCTGGCAGACGAACACCCGCGCACCCGTGGCCTTGAACGCCGCGTCGAGCAGGTCGGGACGTACGCCGTCCATGTCCACCGGCACCGGCACGGGCCGCAGCCCCGCCGCGCGGGCGATCGCCAGCATGCCGGGGTACGTCGGCGACTCGACGAGGACCGGCGTCCCGGGCGGGGCAAGGGCGCGCAGCGCGGTGGTGAGCGCGCTCTGGCCGCCCGCGGTGATCAGCACCTCGGCGGCCGTGATCGCGCCGCCGACGCCCCGCGCGAACCACTCCCGCAGCTCGGGAAGCCCGTCGAGCGGCGGCCTCCCCCACGCGCCGGGCCGCCGTCCGGCACGGGCGAGGGCCGAAGCCATCGCGCGCTCGGGCTGCAGCGAAGGGTGCAGATAGCCGCCGTTGAACTCGATGACGCCGGGCGACGGCGCCGCGAGCGTCACGACGACCCCGGAGGCGTCGACCGCGCGCGGCACAAGCTCCGTCGCCACGTCCGCGCTCAGCGACACCTCCTGCCACGAGGTGTCCCCGGCGGGCGCGGCGGCGTCCTGCGGCTCGGCGCGGAAGACACCGGCGCCCGGCCGCGTGACGACCAGGCCCTCGGCGGCCAGCTGCCCCAGGGCCCGCGACACGGTCACCGGGCTCACCCGGAACCGGTCGACAATGGCTCGACTCGACGGCAGCTTTCCACCAGGTGAATAGCGGTCGAGCTCGTCCCGCAACTGCTTTGCCAGCTCAGCGACGCTGCTACTCTCGTACATGACAGCACAGGATAGCGCTACTCGCCCGAGCCGGATAGCAGTTACGACCACCGCCGCCCCGGTAGGCGCCACCCCGGCAGGCGCGGGCGCGGGCAACGACTCCCGCCGCAGCGGCACCGTCATGGCCGCACTCGGCGTCATCGCCTTCTCGCTCACCTTCCCCTCCACCGCCTGGGGCCTCGAGGGCATCGGCCCCTGGTCGTTCGTGGCCCTGCGCGGCGTCCTGAGCGCGGTCATAGCGGGCGGCGCCCTGCTCGCCCTGCGCGTCCCGCTGCCCGCCCGCCGCCACTGGGCCGGGCTCGCGGTCGTCGGCGCCGGAGTCGTCATCGGCTTCCCGCTGCTCACCACGCTCGCCCTGCAGACCTCCACCACCGCCCACGCCGCCGTGGTCGTCGGCCTGCTTCCGCTGACGACTGCCGTGTTCTCGGCGCTGCGCACAGGGGCACGGCCCTCGCGGATGTTCTGGGTGGCGGCCCTCGCGGGCGCCGCCGCGGTGATCGCGTTCACCGTGCAGCAGAGCGGCGGCGCTCTGACGACCGCGGACCTCTACCTCTTCGGCGCGCTCCTCATCTGCGCGGCCGGTTACACCGAGGGCGGCCGTCTGGCCCGCGAGATGCCGGGCTGGCAGGTCATCGGCTGGGCGCTGGTCCTGTGCCTGCCGCTCGCCCTGATCGGCGCGGTACTCGCCCTCCAGCACGAGACCTTCCAGCTCACCGGGCACAGCACTGCCGGGCTCCTCTACTCCGCCATCGGCTCGCAGTTCCTCGGCCTGGTCGTCTGGTACCGGGGCATGGCGGCGATCGGCGTACCCAAGGCCAGCCAGCTCCAGCTCGCGCAGCCGCTGCTCACCCTGGTCTGGTCGGTGTTCCTGCTCGGCGAGCACCTCACGCCCGCCGCACCGCTCACCGCGGCCGCCGTCCTCGTGTGCATCGCGGTCACCCAACGGGCGCGCGGCTAGCCGCCTACAGCCAGGCCTCAGCTCCGGCCACCGGCCGTAGACTTGCGGCCACGGAAAGCAACCGCAGGGTGGGACGAGGAGGTCGCTCCAGATGCGTGCAACCGTAGGCGACGAGCTGGTGCTGCACGGCAGGACCGTCGGGCAGCACGACCGGATCGGGGAGGTCGTCGAGGTGCTCGGCGCGGACGGCGGCCCGCCGTACCGCGTCCGCTTCGAGGACGGTCACGAAACACTGATGTCACCGGGCCCCGACACCGTCGTACGACACCAGGACCCGGCTCAATAACCGATCAGCACAAGCAGATCAGCGGGGCGGCTTGACCGGCTTCCGGTAGTGGTCGGCGACCACGCGCGCCATCGCGCCGTTCTTGTCCACGCCCACTTCCTTCGCCGAGAAGTACACGTGCCCGCGCGCCTGCGGGAACCCCTTGGCGTACGTGAGGTGGCGGGACAGCTCCGCCGGGTCCTGCCAGGGCGCGGGCTGCGCCGGATCGCCCGCCTTGTAGAGGGCCTCCCCCACGTAGAGCCGCACGCCCGTGCCGCTGACGACGTCGGCCCACCAGGGCAGCAGCTTGCCGTAGTCCGCGACGGCGAAGCCGATGTTCCAGTAGAGCTGCGGGCAGATGTAGTCGAGCCAGCCCTTCTTGACCCAGCCGCGCGTGTCGGCGTGCAGGTTGTCATACGTCTGCACGCCCGCCTGGGTGTCCGAACCGAGCGGGTCGGTCGAGGCGTTGCGCCAGACCCCGAACGGGCTGATCCCGAACTGCACGTGCTTACGCACCTTCTTGATCCGCGTCGCCATCTCGCGCACCAGGCCGTCGATGTTGTCGCGGCGCCAGGCGGCCCGGTCGGGGAAGCCGCCGCCGTAGCGCGCGAAGGCGTCGTCGTCGTCGAAGACCTGCCCGGCGACGGGATACGGGTAGAAGTAGTCGTCCCAGTGCACGGCGTCGATGGCGTAGTGGCGCACGGCGTCGAGCATCGCGTCCTGCACGAAGCGCCGTACCTCGGGCAGCCCCGGGTTGTAGTACAGCTTCCCGCCGTAGGGCACGACCCAGTCGGGGTGCAGCCGCGCGGGATGTGTCGGGACGAGACGTGAGGGGTCCGTGTGGTTGGCGATGCGGAAGGGGTTGAACCAGGCGTGCAGTTCAAGACCCCTGCGGTGCGCCTCGGTCACGGCGGTGCCCAGCGGGTCCCAGCCGGGGTGCTTGCCCTGCACGCCGGTGAGGCACTCCGCCCACGGCTCGTACGGCGAGGGCCACAACGCGTCGGCGGTGGGGCGCACTTGGAAGACCACGGCGTTCAGTCTGCGCCGGACGGCCGTGTCGAGATGGCCGATCAGCTCGGCGCGCTGCTGGGCCGCCGTGAGGCCGGGCTTCGACGGCCAGTCGCGGTTGGCGACGGTCGCCAGCCACATGCCCCGCAGCTCACGGCGGGACGGCGCCCGCTCGGGGCCGGCCGCGGCGTCCCCTGCCGCTGTGAGCCCCGCCACCATCGTGGCCGCCGCAATCGTGAACCCTCGGCGTGACATACGCCTCATCCGCTCGCCCCCTGGGCTGGTATATCCGCCGGAACCGCAGTCTGTAGGGGACAGCATGCCCGACCCGGCACATCACGCACCGGAGGTTCCGGAGTAACCTTCGCCGCTGGGGCAGACGCCGCAACCGTACGGGGGGCTGCCCGCCCGTTGATCAGCGAAAGGCACGAGGTGACCGACTCTATGCCCGACATTGAACGCGTCGGAGTAGTGGGCTGTGGCCAGATGGGCGCCGGGATCGCGGAGGTCTGCGCCCGCTCCGGACTCGATGTGAAGGTCGCCGAGACCACCGGCGAGGCCCTGGAGATCGGCCGCACCCGGCTCTACAACTCGCTCTCCAAGGCCGCCGAGCGCGGCAAGATCTCGGACGAGGAGCGCGACGAGACGCTCGCCCGTCTCAGCTTCACGACCGACCTCGGGGAGTTCTCCGACCGCGACCTCGTGATCGAGGCGGTCGTCGAGAACGAGGCGGTCAAGACCCAGATCTTCCAGGTGCTCGACCAGGTGGTGACGCGGCAGGACGCGATCCTCGCCTCCAACACCTCGTCCATCCCGCTGGTGAAGCTGGCCGTCGCGACGTCCCGCCCCGACGCGGTCATCGGCATCCACTTCTTCAACCCGGCCCCGGTGCAGCAGCTCGTGGAGCTGATCCCCGCGCTCACGACGTCCGAGGGGACGATCAGCCGCGCGCAGTCCATGGTCGAGAAGGTGCTCGGCAAGCACGCGATCCGCGCCCAGGACCGCTCGGGCTTCGTGGTCAACGCGCTGCTCATCCCGTATCTGCTCTCCGCGATCCGGATGTTCGAGTCGGGCATCGCGAGCCGCGAGGACATCGACAACGGCATGGAGCTCGGCTGCGCCCACCCGATGGGCCCGCTCAAGCTCGCCGACCTGATCGGCCTCGACACCGTCGCCTCGGTCGCGGACAGCATGTACGCCGAGTACAAGGAGGCGCTGTACGCCGCGCCCCCGCTGCTCCAGCGGATGGTGGACGCCGGCCGTCTCGGCCGCAAGTCCGGCTCGGGCTTCTATCCGTACGCCTGATACGTAGGACCGCTCCGTACGGCAGATACGTACGCCCGGTACGACTCACACCGGCACCCGGCATTTCGCACCGCAAGCGGGCCCGGCACTCGATCGAGTGCCGGGCCCGCGCCGTTCACACACCGTGTGCGCTCTGGGCTCGCATATGCCCTTCGCACACTCTGTCGCCCTGGCCACCAGGCGAGTTGACTTTCTGTGCGCATCAGGGGGATAAACAGCTACAGAATGGAGCGGACTTGTGACCGCCGACCCCGAGCCTCGCGTGGTCCCCGAAGAACTCGCCGAGTTACGTCGCAGCTTGGACGTGGGCCTCGCCCGCGTCGACGGACAGCTGGCGTTGCTCACCCAACATGACGAACAGAGCGTCAAGAACCAGGACGACCTGACCGTACGTATCGCCGCGCTGGAACACACACGCTGGCCGCTGCCCGCCCTTCTCGCCCTGACGGCGGTCGGTGCCCTCGCCGTGGCGGTCTGGCAGGCCGTCGGCCGTTAGTGCGCGTCCTGGCCCAGTCGCAGGTGGTGCAGGAGCAGGAGCGCCGCCGCCATGTTGGCGGCCGGTACTTCACCCCGGGCCACCATGTCAGGGACGAGTTTGAGTGGGACCCACTCACGGCGGTCGGACTCGAAGTCGTCCTCGGGATGACCGATGTAGGTGCACTCATCGGACCAGTAGATGTGGTGCTTGGCGTCGGTGAGCCCATTGGACGGCTCGACACTCATCAGGTGTCGTAACGGGCCCGGCCGCCAGCCGGTCTCCTCCTCCATTTCCCGGGCGGCCGCGTACGCGATGTCCTCGCCGTCCTCGACGACACCCGCGGCGAGTTCCCAGCCCCAGCTGTCGGTGATGAAACGGTGCCGCCACAGCAGAAGCACTTCGTTGGCCTCGTTGACGACGGTGGCCACGGCGACGGGCCGCAGCTTGATCAGGAAGTGGTCGAGGTGCCGGCCGTCGGGCAATTCCACATCTGCCAGATTGACCGTGAACCATCGGTTTCCATACACAGTTTGTTCGCTTTGTTTCGTCCACTGCACGGTTCTGCCACCTTCCGCTGAATGAGATGGCAATATCGCAGCAGGAGGTTGGTCAGAGCAGCGTGCGAACGGTCCGGGGGGTCAGCGCTGGCCGAGGGTCGTCACCGGCGTACGCGGGGTGCGCATCACAAGGGCACGCGCAGCGCTCCGTCGATGAGTTCGGCCGCCTCGGACGTGCCCGCGCAGTCGCTGCGCACCAGATGTTCCCGCACGGCCCGGAGCCGGTCACGCAGTCGTTGGGACTCCATCCCGCGCGCCTGCTCCGCCATTTCCACGGCCGTGGCCACCGCCTCGTCGGTGTTCCCCTGGCGCAGTTCGATCTGGCTGAGCATGGCGAGCCGATGGACCCGGCCCCGGTCATGCGCCGGTGTGTCCACCGCCGCCGCCGCGTGTTCGTACGCCCCCGTGAGGTCGCCGAGACTGAGCAGAGCCTCCGCCACTTGTACGTTGACGAGTCCGGGCTGGACATAGCCGGTCTCGTCCGGCTCGCGTCCGCGCCGGATGCGTTCCGCGGCGACCTCCGCACGCCGGATGCAGGACAGCGCGCTCCTGCCGTCGCCCAGATGTGCGTACGACTTCGCCTGCATGGCGTAGAGGTCGGAGGCGAGGGCCGGGGTGAGATCGCGCCCCGCGGCGCGCAGCGCGGCCTCCGCGAAGGCGACCGCCTGGCGGTACTCGCGCATGTACAGCGACTGGTTGACCAGGAGCGCGATGACATAGGCGCCAAGCCCCCTGTCCCCGCTCGCCTTCGCGAGCCGCAGGGCCTGGTGGAAGTAGCGCTGGGCAAGGCCGTGCGCGTCCGAGTCGTAGGCGCAGATGCCCGCGATGGCCACCAACCCGCCGGTGGATCTGTGCAGTTGGCGCCCCGTCTCGTCCGTGTAGCTGCCGCGCAGCAGGGGCGCCGCCTCGGCGTTGAGGAAGCCGACGATGCGGGTGCGGGTCGCGATGCCGCCGGTCTTGCGGTACATCTGCTCGTAGTGGGCGCGGGCCGCACGCATCATGTCGATGTCGGCCGTGCTCACCGGGTGCCTGCCGCCGCGCGAGACGTCCACGTCCTCGGGAGGGTTCTCCCACTCCCAGACGGGCATCACCGCGGGTGTTCCCGTGACGGCGGGTGCGCCGAGCAGGTGCGGTCGTTGCTGTTCGTCGGAGCGCCACAGCGCGGTGGCCCGCTCCACGAAGCCGGACAGCGTCGAGGCCATCGAGTTGAACGCCGCGGCAGGCAGGCCGGGCACTCCGAGGCCGATGTCGTCCAGGGTCACGGTGCGCTGGAGTCGCCCCGCGAGGACTTCACAGATCAGGTCGGGCACCTGGCCGCGCGGGCGCTGTCCCTTCAACCACCTTGAGACGGCGGTATGTTCGTAACGCAGGGCGAGGCCTCGCCTCTTCCCTGCCTGATTGACGTGGGCAGCCAGGCCCGCGTGGGAGATTCCCGCTTCGTCGAGGATCGCGTCGAGCAGGGTATTGGGCTGCATGGGAGGCCCTCCGGTGACTCGGTACGGCCAGCGTAGTAGAGGTGACTTCACACGGGGTGTGAACGGAGTGCCCGAATCCGGGGGGTGTGCGCTCTGCCCTCACCCCTCCTGTCACGCTTGACTGAGATTCCTCACAAGGAGGCCGGCCGGGCCGCCGGCTCCCCCTCAAAAAGTGCGGCGGCCCTCACCGGCGTCGTCCGCCCCGCTGTCTGCCCGACATTTCCAAGGCGGGGACGGACGGCGCACGGCCGGCGGAAGTCGGCGGTGCGTCATGTCATGGTGCTTTCCCGGCGCACCGCCTCGCCCTGCTGCAGGGGCACCCGTCGGCGGTCGTTGCGCAGCACGAGCAGCGCGGCGTCGTCGGCGGGCAACCGGCGCGTGTGGCGCAGGAGTTGGGCGTACACCGCGCGGATCACGGTCTGGGGCACGACCGGCGGGACCCGCGCCGCTTCGGTGAGCGCCGCCTGGAGCGGGAAGAACCGTCCGGCCGCGTCCCGGGCGTCCTCCATGCCGTCCGTGTGCAGCACGAGCGCCTCCCCCGCGAGGAGCGATCCGCAGTGCAGAACGGGCAGTTCGGCGGGGAGCGGGAAGGGGCCGAGCGGCGGCAGCGGCTCCCCGCCCACGACCGGCTCTGCACGCCCGCTCAGGCGGTAGGGCCAGGGGTGACCGCAGTTGAGCGCGGTCATCTCGCCATCGGGGCCGATCTCCATCAGGAGTACGGTGACGAACTCCTCGACCACCGGACTTTCCGGAGCCGCGACCCCGCTCGCCGGATGCTCGGCTCTCGACCGCTCCCGCAGGTGACGGCCCAGAGAGCGCTCCAGCTTTCTCAGGACGTGAGGCAGTTCGGGCTCCTCATGTGCCGCGTCCCGGAAGCTGCCGAGCACGGCGGCGGCCGTACCGATGGCGGTCAGGCCGTGCCCGCGCACGTCGCCCATGACGACGCGGACGCCGTGGTCGGTGGCCACCACCTCGTACAGATCGCCGCCGACGGAGGCGCCGCGCGACGCGGAGAGCTGCCCGGCCGCGACCGTGAGGCCCTCGACGCGTGGTGGCAGCGGGCGCAGCAGGACCTTCTGCGCGGCGCCCGCGACCTCACGGAGCTGGCGCAACTCCCGCAGCAGCATGCCGCGGACGTGAAGGAGCAGACCGGCGCCGACCGTGAGGAACACCGCGCTGCTGACGATCCGCCCTTCGAGGCTCTCCTCACGGGCGAGCGGGCAGACGAGTCTGTAGGTGACGACGGCCGCGCCCCACACCACCGGAAGGTCGACGTTGAGCACGCGCCGTATCCTCGGCGGGTCCACCCGGGGCACCTTCGTCCCGGCACTCGCCCCGGCTCTCGCCCGGAGCCTGGTCCGGCTCCTCGCCCGGCTCCTCGCCCGGAGCAGTGCCCGGCGGGACGTTCCAGCCCTGATACCGATCATGCCGACGGCCCCCCTAAGGCCCTGTTCAGCGTGCGGACCGCGCACCGCGCGGATCACTGCCCGGCGGCCGGACCGATTCTGTCGACCGCCCGAGCCGCTCGGGACAGAGAGGGCTTTCTTGCCACTCAAACGAGTGAAGGGCGTACCCGGAGATCCGGATACGCCCTTCTTTGTGCCTCTTGTGCGCCTCTCGTGCGCCTGGTGGCGACTACTGGCGGTGACTACGCTCCGCGCAGCACCGCGCCCGTCCGCTCCGTCGCCAGGGCGACGGCCGCGTCACGTGCCGCGGAGGCCTCGTCGACGGTCAGCGTGCGGTCGGTGGCGCGGAAGCGCAGCGCGTACGCGAGCGACTTCTTGCCCGCGCCGATCTGCTCGCCGGTGAAGACGTCGAACAGGCGGATGGACTCGAGGAGTTCACCCGCGCCCTCGCGCAGCACCTTCTCGACGTCGGCGGAGGGGACGCCCCCGTCGACGACGAGCGCGACATCCTGTGTGGCGACCGGGAACGTGGAGATCTTCGGCCCCTGCGGGACACCGGCGCTCGCGTCCTCGAGACGGTCCAGGTCGAGCTCCATCGCGCAGGTGCGCGCGGGAAGACCGAGCGTCTTGACGACGCGCGGGTGCAGCTCGCCCGCGTACCCGATGACGTGCTCCGCGCCGTCGATCACGACGGCGAGCTCGGCGCACCGGCCCGGGTGCCACGGGCCGTACTGCCCCTGGCGCACGAGCAGTTCGGTGCCCGACTCGGCGGCCAGGGCGCGCGCGGCCTGGACGGCGTCGGACCACTCGGCCGGACGGCCCTTGCCCCACCAGCCGGCCTGCTCGCGGGCGCCCGCGAGAACGACGGCGGCGTGCCGCGGCTGCACGGGGAGCGCCTCGGTCAGGGAGGCGATCTCCTCGGCGGTGGGACGCCGGTCGACGGGCAGACGCACCGCGACGCGGGCCTCCGCGCGGGGCTGGAAGACCAGGCCCGTCTCGAAGAGCGCCAGGTCGTGGCTGCCGCGGCCTTCGTTGCGGCGCAGCGCGCCGAGCAGCCCCGGCAGCAGTGTCGTACGAAGAGCGGGCTCCTCGTCGGAGAGCGGGTTGACCAGCTTCACGACCCGGCGCTTGGGGTCGCCGGGCTCGAGGCCCAGCTGGTCGAAGACCTGCTCGCCGATGAAGGGGTAGGTCGGCGCCTCGACGAATCCGCTCCCGGCAAGCGCACGGCCGATGCGGCGGTGCAGGCGCTGCCGGTCGGTCAGACCGCGGCCCGCGGGGGGCTTGGGCAGCGTCGAGGGGAGGTTCTCGTACCCCTCGAGCCTGATGACCTCTTCGGCGAGGTCGTTCGGCTCGGCGAGGTCGGGACGCCAGGAGGGCACGGTGACGGTCAGGGCGTCCTGGCCGTAGACGTCGCAGCCGACCTCTTGAAGGCGGCGTACGACGGTCTCGCGGCCGTAGACCACACCGGCGACCTTGTCCGGGTGATCGGCGGGCATGCTGATCGTGTGGGGCGCGGAGGGCGCGATGACCTCGGTGACCCCGGACTCGGCGGTGCCGGACGCGAGCGCGACGAGCAGATCCACCGTGCGCTGCGCGGCGGCGGAAGCGGCCTGCGGGTCGACGCCGCGCTCGAAGCGCTTGGCCGCCTCGGAGGGCAGCTTGTGGCGCCGGGCCGTGCGGGCGATGGAGATCGCGTCGAAGTGCGCGGCCTCGATGACGACGTCGGTGGTGCCCGCGGCCTCCGCGTGATCCGCGATCTCGGTGTTCGCGCCGCCCATGACGCCCGCGAGGCCGATCGGGCCGCGGTCGTCGGTGATGACCAGGTCCTCGGCGTCCAGGACGCGCTTGGTGCCGTCGAGCGTCGTGAACTTCTCGCCCTGCTCGGCACGGCGGACGCCGATGGCGCCCTCGATGCGGGAGCGGTCGTAGGCGTGCAGGGGCTGGCCGAGCTCCAGCATCACGTAGTTCGTGATGTCGACGGCGAGCGAGATCGGGCGCATGCCCGCCTTCTGGAGGCGGCGCTGGAGCCAGATCGGCGAGCGGGCCTCGGGGCGGAGCCCGGTGACCGTGCGCGCGGTGAAGCGGTCGCAGCCCATCGGGTCGGAGATCTTCACCGGGTAGCCGTGCGCGTTCGGCGCGGGCACGTCGAGGAGCGCCGGGTCGCGCAGCGGCAGGCCGTACGCGATCGCGGTCTCGCGGGCGACGCCGCGCATCGACAGGGCGTAGCCGCGGTCGGGCGTGACGGCGATGTCCAGGACCTCGTCGACCAGTTCGAGCAGCTTGATGGCGTCGGTGCCGACCTCGTGCTCGGGCGGAAGGACGATGATGCCGCCGCTTCCGTCGTCGCCCATGCCCAGCTCGTCGCCGGAGCAGATCATGCCGTGCGAGGTCTTGCCGTACGTCTTGCGGGCGGCGATCTTGAAGTCGCCGGGCAGGACGGCGCCGGGAAGCACGACGACGACCTTGTCGCCGACGGCGAAGTTCCGTGCGCCGCAGACGATCTCCTGCGGCTCACCGGTGCCATTGGCGGAGCCGACGTCGACGGTGCAGAAGCGGATGGGCTTCTTGAACTCCGTCAGTTCCTCGATGGTGAGGACCTTGCCGACGACGAGCGGCCCGGTGAGGCCGGCGCCGACCTGCTCGACGGTCTCGACCTCGAGGCCGACGTCGACGAGCTTGGCCTGTACGTCACGGCCGGTCTCGGTGGCGGGGAGATCGACGTACTCCCGCAGCCAGGAAAGCGGGACCCGCATCAGATCTCCATCCCGAAGGGCCGGGTGAACCGGACGTCACCCTCGACCATGTCTCGCATGTCTTCGACGTTGTGGCGGAACATCAGCATCCGTTCGATGCCGAACCCGAAGGCGAATCCGCTGTACTTCTTGGGGTCGACGCCGCAGGCGGTGAGCACCTTCGGGTTGACCATGCCGCAGCCGCCGAGCTCGATCCAGCCCTCGCTGCCGCAGGTGCGGCAGGGGCGGTCGGGGTTGCCCACGGACTCGCCACGGCAGACGTAGCAGACCATGTCCATCTCGGCGGACGGCTCGGTGAAGGGGAAGTAGTTCGGACGCAGGCGCGTCTTCATGTCGGCGCCGAAGAGCGACTGGACCATGTGGTCGAGGGTGCCCTTGAGGTCGGCCATGGTCAGGCCCTCGTCCACGGCGAGCAGCTCGATCTGGTGGAAGACCGGGGTGTGCGTCGCGTCGAGCTCGTCCGTGCGGTACACACGGCCGGGGCAGACGATGTAGACGGGCGGCTCACGGTCGAGCATCGCGCGGGCCTGCACGGGCGAGGTGTGCGTGCGCAGCACGACACCGGACTCGTCACCGGCCGTGTCCTTGGCGCCCTTGGGGCCCTGGACGAAGAACGTGTCCTGCATCTGCCGGGCCGGGTGGTCCGGGGTGAAGTTCAGGGCGTCGAAGTTGAACCACTCCGCCTCGACCTCGGGGCCCTCCGCGATCTCGTAGCCCATGGCGACGAAGACGTCCGCCACACGTTCCATGAACGTGGTCAGCGGGTGCCTGGCACCGGCCGGTACGCGGTCGTAGGGCAGCGTGACGTCCACTGCCTCCTCGACGAGCACTCGGGTATCGCGCTCGGCCTCGAGCTCGCTCTGCCGGGCGGCGAGCGCCTTGCTGACCGCACCGCGCGCCATGCCGACGCGCTTGCCCGCCTCGGCCTTGGCCTGCGGGGGCAGCGCGCCGATCTCGCGGTTCGCGAGGGACAGCGGCGAGGTGCCGCCGGTGTGCGCGACCTTGGCCTCCTGGAGCTGTTCGAGGTCGCCCGCGGCGGCGAAGGCGGCGAGCGCCTCGTCCCGCATGCGCTCGATCTCTTCAGGTTTCAGTGCCTCGACCTCAACAGGGTCGTACGACTTGTTCGGTGCCGACATCTCTTCCCGTGCTTCCGGTTGGCTGGTGATGGTCCCCGTCTACGACTCGGAGACGAATCGTCCACATAGGGGGACGCAAACGTGCCAAGGATCGAGTCTAACGGGGGTGGCGCAGGTGAATGAGCCCGCGGGCGTTGCTCGGGCGGATCAGAAGTGATCAGTGCTGATCAGAGGTGACCAGGGAAGATCAGAGAAGATACGCCGGAGTGCTCACGGGCAACGTAAATCGGAACTGGGCGCCGCCACCGGGCGCGCGGCCGACGGTGATCGTCCCGCCGTGCGCCTCCACGATGCCCTTCACGATGTACAAGCCGAGTCCCGTCCCGCCGCGTTTGCTGCCCCGCCAGAAGCGGGTGAAGACACGGCCCATCGATTCCTCCGGAATACCGGCCCCCTCGTCGCTCACGGTCACAGCCGTTTCGACCCCGCCCCGCTCACGCGAGGACGCCGAGGGTGCCACATCGATGGTGACGGTTCCTTCGCCGTGACGCACGGCATTTTCCAGCAGGTTGCTGAGCACCTGGTCGATCTTGTCGGGATCGGCCCAGAGGTCGGGCATCGGCTGCTCGACCCGGACCAGGAAGCGGTCCGCGTCCTGGCCCGAGGCGACATGGGCCTGGATGTGGCGGCCGACGGCGGCACCGATGTCGACGGGCTGACGGCGCAGTTCGAGCCGTCCGGAATCGATGCGCGAGATGTCGAGGAGCTCGGCGATGAGCCGGGTGACGCGGTCGGCGTCGGCGTCCACCGTCTCCAGCATCAGCTTCTTCTGGTCGTCGGTGAAGCGCTCCCACTTGGCCAGCAGCGTCGCCGTGAAGCCCTTCACGGAGGTGAGGGGCGAGCGGAGCTCGTGGGCGACGGTGGCGATCAGCTCCGCATGGCTGCGCTCGGTGCGGCGGCGGGCCTCGGTGTCGCGGAGGGAGACGACGACGCGGCGGACGGGGCCGGTGGGCGCGGTGCGCACATAGCGCGCGGAGACGAGGACCTCACGCCCGCCGGGGAGCAGCAGATTGCGCTCGGGCTGGGCGAAGCGGGTGGCGAGGCCGCCGTACGGATCGGTCAGCTGCCACCAGCGGCGGCCTTCGAGGTCTTCTAAAGGAAGGGCGCGCTCAAGGGGCGCGCCCAGGGCGTCGGAGGCGTGCACCGCGGTGATGCGGGCGGCGGCGGCGTTGAAGCAGATGACGTGCCCCGACTCGTCCGCGACGACGAGGCCGTCGGGCAGGTCGTCCGGGTCGAGGCCGAGCCCGCCGAGGTCACCGAGGGCGCCATGGTCCGCGCGAGTACGCGGGACGTCCCGTACTCCCGGTGATCCGCTCGTGCCGATGCTCATTCCCCGTACCCCACCTCTCGGACCGGCGCAGGAGGCCTCCGAGCCCGTCACCCTACTAGCTGCCGGTGACGGAACGGCACCCTCCAGCCGCGCGCTGTGCACGGGCGGACGCATAGAGGCACACGGCCGCGGCTGTGGCGAGGTTGAGGCTTTCGGCTCTGCCGTGGATCGGAACGCGCACCACGGCGTCGGCGAGTGCGCGGGTCTCCTCCGGGAGCCCCCAGGCCTCGTTGCCGAAGACCCAGGCGGACGGGGTGCCCATGGTGCCCTTGTCGAGCTCGTCGTCGAGGTCGTCCTGGCCCGCCCCGTCGGCCGCGAGGATGCGTACGCCCGCGTCCTTGAGCCCCTGGACGGCCCGCTCGACGGGTACGCCGACGGCGACGGGCAGATGGAACAGCGAGCCGACAGAGGCGCGCACGCACTTGGGGTTGTAGAGGTCCACGGAGGCGTCCGTCAGGACGACCGCGTCGGCCCCCGCCGCGTCGGCGCACCGCAGCACGGTGCCGGCGTTGCCGGGGTCACGCACGTGCGCGAGGACGGCGACCAGCTTGGGCCTCGCAGCGAGGATGCTGTCGAAGGGGGTGTCGATGAACCGGCAGACACCGACGAGCCCCTGTGGCGTCACGGTCGTCGAGATGTCGGCGATGACGTCCTCGTCCGCCAGGTGCAGACGGGCACCTGCGGTACGGGCCTCGCCGACGATGTCGGCGTAGCGCTCGGCGGCATCGACGGTGGCGAACAGCTCGACGAGCGTGTCCGCATACGCGGCGGCCTCCCGCACGGCCTGCGGCCCTTCGGCGAGAAACAGCCGCTCCTTCCCCCGGAAGTTCCGCTTGCCGAGCCGCCGGGCGGCACTGACACGGGACGACTTGGGAGAGATCAACTCGGGGCCGGCAACCATGAAACTCACCTTGCAGAGAGAGCCCCTTCAGGGGCGCGGGGAACTGCGCGACCAGCCACATACAGCCCGCGGACGGCAGAGAACAGTTGACGGCTGACGCGAGGCCGAACGCACGCGGACCCGCAGGCCAATGGGCCTGCGGGTCCGCGAGTAACGCTCAGGTGCAGCGGAGCGTCAGGCAGCCTTGGGGGCGTTGACGTCCGACGGCAGAGCCTTCTGCGCAACCTCGACGAGCGCGGCGAACGCGTTCGCGTCGTTGACGGCGAGCTCCGCGAGGATCTTGCGGTCCACCTCGATGTTGGCGGCGTTCAGACCCTGGATGAGGCGGTTGTACGTCATGCCGTTCTCGCGGGCAGCGGCGTTGATGCGCTGGATCCACAGCCGACGGAAGTCGCCCTTGCGCTTCTTGCGGTCGTTGTAGTTGTAGACCAGGGAGTGGGTGACCTGCTCCTTGGCCTTGCGGTACAGGCGCGAGCGCTGGCCGCGGTAACCCTTGGCAGCCTCGAGGATCGCCCGACGCTTCTTGTGGGCATTGACTGCCCGCTTGACGCGTGCCACTTGTTAACTCCTTGTAGCGGGGCCGTGGTTGGACTCACACGACCCGGTATCGATTGGGTCCCGGTCGGAGTTCAGGCGCGGTGTGCGCCCGAACTCACTTGCCGAGAAGCTTCTTGATCTTCTTGGCGTCGCCCGGGGCCATCTCGGCGTTGCCACTGAGGCGACGCGTCAGACGGGACGACTTGTGCTCGAGCAGGTGGCGCTTGCCGGCGCGCTCACGGAGCACCTTGCCGGAGCCGGTGATCTTGAAGCGCTTGCTGGCACCGCTGTGCGTCTTGTTCTTCGGCATAGCGCCGTTCTCTCCTCGTCATTGGCACTCCCTGCCGTTCCCGGTTCCTGCGAACCGCGGGCAGGGAGCGTCAGATGTATCGGTTGTCATCCAAGGCGCGCTTGGGAGGCGCGTCCCGGATCAGGCCTGGGCGGGCTCCTCGGCAGGCGCCTCGGCAGGCGTCTCAACAGGCGTCTCGACCTCGGCAACGGCCTCGTCGGGCGTCACCTCGTCGGCGGAGTCGTCGTCCGTGCGGCCCTGTCGCTCGGCCTTGCGGGCGGCCTGGGCCTCACGAGCCTCGGCCATGGCTTCGGTCTTCTTCTTGTGCGGACCGAGGACCATGATCATGTTTCGGCCGTCCTGCTTCGGGTTCGACTCGATGAACCCGAGGTCTTCGACGTCGTTCGCGAGACGCTGCAGCAGTCGGAAGCCGAGTTCCGGCCTGGACTGCTCGCGACCACGGAACATGATCGTGATCTTGACCTTGTCGCCCTGCTTGAGGAACCGGACGACGTGACCCTTCTTGGTGTCATAGTCGTGCGGGTCGATCTTCGGCCGGAGCTTCATCTCCTTGATGACCGTGTGCGCCTGGTTCTTGCGCGCCTCACGGGCCTTCATGGCCGACTCGTACTTGAACTTCCCGTAGTCCATGAGCTTGCACACGGGCGGACGGGCGGTCGCCGCCACCTCGACCAGGTCGAGGTCGTACTCCTGTGCGAGCTCCAGGGCCTTGGCAAGCGGAACGATCCCGACCTGCTCGCCGCTGGGCCCGACGAGTCGCACCTCGGGGACGCGAATCCGGTCGTTGATGCGGGGCTCGGCGCTGATGGATCCTCCTCGGTAGCACCACGCGGCGGTCTGGCGGACAGCCGCGTTACGTCTGTTATCTCGACCAACCGAGTGAGTACATAAAAAATGCCCCAACCGATCACAGGAAGGGGCTCCATTACTACCGGAGCACCTCCGCGATGATCGCGGGGCGCATCTCGGGCCTGCCGTAGTCTCGGGGACTGCGGCTGCCTGACCGGTGACCCGCCGCTCTGGGAGCGACTAGGTGGGAAGCGGAGCCTCCACTTGTGGGCCGGGTCTCTGCGTGGCACGCGAGTGTCCGGCCGGTCGTTACACAAGGTTAGCAGCTCCACGGGGGTGGGGCTAACCAGCGGGCCCACGCACTCCCGCGAGTCACCCCGGGCGATGCTCCGCTTATCGTGTGGGACATGAGCGACGCGACCCCCACCCCCGAGTCCGCCACCGGTGACTCCCCCGATTTCGACACCCTGACCCGTGACATCGCGGACGTCCCCGCGGTCGAGGTGATCACCACGGTCGCCGTCCACCTGATGAGCGCCGCGGCCGTGAACCTTGGCCTCGCCGAAGGCGGCGAGAACCACAAGGACCTGGACGAGGCCCGCAAGCTGATCCACTCGCTCGCCGGTCTGATGGACGCGAGCGCCACGGAGATCTCCTCGTTCCACGCGGCTCCCCTGCGCGACGGTCTGAAGTCGCTGCAGCTGGCCTTCCGCGAGGCGTCCGCGGTGCCGGACGAGCCGGGTCAGGGTCCGGGCGAGAAGTACACGGGCCCGATCTTCGGCTGATCTCCCGGCTTTCTCAGGATCTCTCAGCCTTCTCGTACGTAAAGGGGCTCGCCCGGTGGCGTCGCCTCGGCCGGAAGCAGTGCCAGGTCGAGGCCGTTCACCAGGCGGGCCCTCAGTGTTTCGTCGGACGCGATGTGCCGGGCGACGCGCTGGGCGGCTTCGGACGGGTCCGCCGACGCGTCGATGACGAGCGCGAGGGTGCCGTCCGCGGTGCCCGCGCCGAGGTAGGCGCGCTGGACGGCAGGATCGGCGGCGACGGCCGCGCGCACGGCGGCCGTGACGGCGGGGTCCAGGAGCGGGTCCCGGGTGTGGCGGCCTTCGGAGAGGGCGATCAGGGCGGTCCTGTTGATCTCGTAGGGGACGGGTCCCGCGAGGTCCAGCACGATCGTGTCGGCCTGCTCGTGCGCCGCGGCCTGGAGCGCCTGGTGCAGCGGGACCGCGACGGGCCGGGCCTGCGGGTCCCACAGGGCGAGGGCCTTGGTCGAGGTGAACGCGGGCAGTGCCTTGCGGTCGCCCGCCTTGAGGGTGGGGACCGCCATGTCACTGGACTTCTCGCGGCGAAGGCCGTTCTCGTCCTCCTCCACCTCGCCGAGCACGGCGACCACGGGGACGAGCAGCCGGGCGCCGGTGAGCGCCTCAAGGACGGGGCCGTGGGCCGTGCGGTCTGCGGCCCACGCCGTCAGTGCCGCGGTGAGCCGGGGGTCTGCGGACCCGTCGTCGTCGGAGAAGCCGGGGTCCGGGATGTTCTTGTTCGCCACGGTCCTGACCCTATCGACCGCGCCCCTTGGCCTATCGGGTGGTGCCGGGACGGGCTCCCCGGCGGCCGCGCCAGAGGTAGACCGCCGCCCCCAGGAGCGCCATGCCGATGCCGCCCGCGACCGGGCCCACCCATCCTGCGGGTCCGCCGTCGCTCCGGGGCGCGTCCGGGCCCGAACCGAAGTACTTCTTCCCGTACGCCGCTGAGCTCAGCCCCTCCGGCTTCTTCTTGCCGCCCTCGGCGATCGCGGCCGCCGGGTCGATGAAGCCGAAGCCGCGTGAGTCGTCGCGGCCCCCGCTGGGAACATCGCGGGCGGTGTCCTCCAGGAGCTGCTTGATCTGGGCGGGGGTCAGACCGGGGTGGGCGGCGCGGATGAGGGCGACGGCACCGGAGACGAACGCCGATGCGGCGCTGGTGCCCCAGCCCTCGTAGTACTCACGGTCGGGGTCGGCGATGACGATCTTCTTGCCGGGGGCGCTGACGGTGGCGTACCAGCGGCGGGTGGAGAAGGAGGCGCGGTTGCCCGCCGGGTCGACGGCGGTGGCGGCGATGACTCCGGGGTAGGCCGCCGGGTACGAGATGTGGTCGCCGCGCTCTCCGCCGTTGCCCGCCGACGCGACGACGACGGCACCCTTCTTCAGGGCGTACTGGACGGCTGCGTCCTCGGCGGGTTCGGGGTGGGCGGACTTGGAGTCGTCGCCGAGGGAGAGGTTGATGACGTCGGCGCCGTGGTCGGTGGCCCAGCGGATGCCGTCGGCAAGGGCGTTGCCCCGGGTGTTGCGGGCCTTCGACCGGTGCGGGTCACCGTCCTCCAGGATCACGCGGATCGGCAGGATCTTCGCCTGCGGCGCGATGCCGATCACGCCGTCGCCGCCGCCCGCGCCGTGTCCGTGGCCCGCGATGATGCCGGCCATGGCGGTGCCGTGCCGGGCCCAGGGGCGGTCGCCCTTCTTCGCTCCGAAGCCGACCATGTCCTTGCCCGCGAGGACGCTGCCCGCCAGGTCGGGGTGGTCGCGGTCTATGCCGGTGTCCAGGACGGCGACGGTGATGCCCTTGCCCTTGGTGGTCTGCCAGGCCTGACTCGTGTGCATGGCGTCGAGGGCCCACTGCTGGGCGCGTATGCCGTCGTCCGCGTGGGCGGTGGCGGGCAGGAGGGCGATCGACGCGGCGAGGGCGGCGACGCCGAACCGGCGGATTCCGAACCGGCGGATTCTCATGAGGACTTCTCCGTCGCCGCGATGGTCTTGCGCAGCCGCCGCTCGACGCGGTCGGCGATGCCCTTCGCCTCGTTGCCGAGGCCCGCCTGGGCGGGGTCGGTGGCTGCGGAGGTCTTCACGGCCTCGTCGGCGGGCTCGGGTTCGGTGACCGTACGGCCGTCGGCGAAGCCGGAGACCGAGAAGGCGACGACCGGGGCGTCAGGGAGCACGGACACGGTCCAGGAGGCTCGCTGGGCGTCGCCGAAGTCCGCGGCCGGGGTGCCCTTGGCCGCGTACGGCCGTGGCATCAGGTCGGTGCGCCGGTCGAGGCCCTCCTCCGTGAAGCGGGTGCGCAGGGAGCGCATCGCGTCGGCGTCGGCCTTGGTGAACAGCAGGCCCACGGTGGTGACATGGCTGCGGGTCGCGTCCGTGTACGTGGCGCGCAGCAGCCTGAGGCAGCCGGCCGAGGCGAGTGCCTTGCGCAGGAGCGGGTCGAAGGCGTTCTCGCAGTTGCTGTCGGGGGCGACGGCGACCCGGGTCCAGGTGCGGTCGGCTCCGCCGGGGCCCGCGCCCTCTCCCCTGAGGGTGACGGGGAAGAGCTTGTCGACGGGCACGCTGTGCCAGAGCTGGCCGGCGACGGCGTACGTGTTCCGCGTGGCGCCCGTCCCTTCGGAGCCCCCGGTCAGCCAACTCCCGGTGGCCGCGCCCCCGATGAGCCCGAGCCCGAGCACGGCGCAGGCGGCGGCCGCGGTGACGCGGGGCTGAATCCAGGAGCGGACGGGCCGCAGCCGCGTGGTGCTGTCGTCGTACAGCGGGGGCCGCGCGAACGACACGAAGGGCCGCCCTGCCCCGGGTCCCGGCGTCAGGTCGACGGCGCCGACCGCACGGCGGGCGGCGGTTGTTCGCGGGGAGCGGGTCGGGGTGGGGGCAGGTGCGGGGGTGGATATGGGCTTGGGCGTGTGGGCGTGCGCGTGGGCGTGGGTGGGCGGTGCCTCGGGGGCGGGCTTGCGGGCCTCGGCGGACGCGGGCCGGGGCGCGGCGGCAGGCGCCGGAACGGACGCGGATATGTCCGTCGGCGCTGGATCCGACGGCGGCATCGGGGGCATCGGGGGGCGCAGTGGATAGTCCGCGGCGGCGCCTGGCTCACTCTCCCCGTCCGCTACGCCGTGGTTCGGCGGGGATGGAGGGCGCGGCGGGGGCGGAACGGGAGCCGGGGCGGTCTCGGGGTTCGGTGCGTGCGTCCGGGGCATCGCTGACGGCGGCGGTGTGTCAGGGAAACGGGCCGACGCGGGCGGCGGACCCGACACGGGGTCGGAACCCGACGCGGAATCAGAGCTCGGCGCCTGCGTCCGCGTCGTCGCCGAGGACGGCGGTGCGTCGGGGAAACGGGCCGAGGCAGGTGGCGCATCCGACTCGGGATCAGGGGTCGGCGCTTGCGTCCGGGGCATCGCTGACGGGGGCGGTGTATCGGGGAAGCGCGCCGACGCGGGCGGTGGGGGCGGCGACTGCTGTGCGTCGGTGGCAGGGGCACCCGGGTCATCTGCGTTGTCTGCGTTGTCCGTGTCGTCCTGCGCTGCCGTGGGCCTCGGCATCCGTACCCGGTCGAAGGGCGCGAGGAGGTCCCCGAGGAGGGAGTCCTGGTCGCCGTCGGCGGGCGCGGGGTCGGTCACCGACGGCGGCGGCTGCTGCTCGGCGCCCCGGTCGTCTTCAGGGGTTCGAGCAGATGCCGTAGATGCCCTCGGCGGCGGCACGGAACCCTGGCCGTCCGAGGACTCCGGGGCCGGGTCCGGGTCCGGTTCCGGGTCGGCCGTCGGCGGACGCAGATCCGGAAAGCGCGGGGACGGAGCGGGAGGCGACGGGGCCGCAGACGCGGGCGGGCCCGACGGCGGAGGCGGCGTCGTGGGACGTGGCGGTACGGGAGCCCGTCGCGCTTCCGTGCTCATGCACCCCCCGTTTCCTCGCTCTTCTGCGCGTAACTCTAAGGGCAGAATCCGGCCGTGAGGGAACCAGTCCGCGGCCCCGGGCGATCTGCCCGGATCATCCCCCTACCCTCGAGTAATCGCGTCTGGCAGGCTTCGGCCATGACCCCCCGTGCAGCAGACCGGGCCCGCTACGACCGGGCCACCGCACACCTCGACGCCCCCCTCGCGCTCGTCGATCTGGAGGCATTCGACGCCAATGCCGACGATCTGGTGCGCCGGGCCGGCGGGAAGCCGATCCGGGTCGCGAGCAAGTCAGTGCGCTGCCGTGCGCTCCTCGAACGCGTCCTGGCCCGCGAAGGCTTCGCCGGGATCATGTCCTACACGCTCGCCGAGTCCCTGTGGCTCGCGCGGTCCGGCTTCGACGACATCCTGCTCGCCTATCCCTCGGCGGACCGCGCCGCCTTCGCCGAGCTGACCGCCGACCCGAAGCTCGCGTCATCGGTGACCGTGATGGTCGACGACCCGGCGCAGCTGCGGCTCATCGACGAGGCCAGGGACGGCGGGCGCGAAGAGGTCCGGGTCTGCCTGGAGCTGGACACCGCCTTCAAGGTGCTCGGGGGGCGGGTGCGGATCGGTGCGCTGCGCTCGCCCCTGCACTCCCCCGCCCAAGTCGCCGCGCTCGCCCGCGCCGTGACCCGGCGGCCGGGCTTCCGGCTCGTGGGCGTGATGGCGTACGAAGGGCATGTGGCAGGGGTGGGTGACGCGATCGCCGGGCGTCCCGCGCGCTCGCGGGCCATCCGCCTCATGCAGGCCGCCGCCCGCAAGGAGCTCGCGGTGCGCCGGGCCGAGACCATCCGCGCGGTGCGGGCGGTCGCGCCGGACCTGGAGTTCGTGAACGGCGGCGGCACCGGCAGCGTGCAGCACACGGCGGCCGAGCGGGCGGTGACCGAGATCGCCGCCGGGTCCGGCCTGTACGTACCGCGCCTCTTCGACAACTACACGTCGTTCAGCGGACGTCCGGCCGCGCTCTTCGCCCAGCCCGTCGTGCGCCGCCCCGGCGTGGGCACCGTGACCGTGCTCGGCGGCGGCTACCCCGCTTCGGGTGCCGCGGGCCCCGACCGCTCCCCGGTGCCGTACCTCCCGGAGGGGCTGCGCTACGACCCGCAGGAGGGCGCGGGCGAGGTGCAGACCCCGCTGCTCGGAGCCCCCGCCGACGATCTCCTCATCGGCGACAAGGTGTGGTTCCGGCACGCCAAGGCCGGGGAGCTGTGCGAGCGGTTCGACGCGCTCCACCTCGTCGAGGGCGATCGCGTGACGGCCACCGTGCCGACGTACCGAGGTGAAGGCCACACGTTCCTCTAGCCTCCGACAGGCCGTCAGGGCGAGGCGCCCACGCTGCTTCCCACGCCGCCGCCCGTGTCGCTGTCACCGACGGCGCGGATCCCCTTGGTGATCTTGTCCATGTCGGAGAGCGGCGGCGCCTCGCCCCCGGCGTCGATGGCGAAGCGGACGATGATCAGCGCCTCGGACCCGCGGCTCGAGGGGAAGGCGAGCGACTGGACGTATCCGCCGGGGCCCTTCTCCGTGTGGACGCGCCAGCGCACGAAGTAGCCGGAGCGGCCACCGACCGCGACGTTCCCCTCCTTGACCTTCTCGTGCCGGGCGATCCCGCCGAACGGCTCCATGCCGACCTTGTCCTCGTCGTACGCACGGTCCGCCGCGTCCTTGATGTCGCCCCGGGCCAGCGCCTCGGGCGAGCGTTCGTCGGTCCCCGTCGACGTGCGGGAGTAGACCGTGCCGTGGCGGCAGAGGCTTCCCTCGCCCGGACAGTCGTACGTCTTCGGGGTACGGACGGTGGGGTCGCCGCCGACCGTGTTGTCGGCCTTCTCCCAGCCGTCGGGGACGGGGATCGTGATGCCGTTGAGCTGGTCCACGAGGGTGGAGGGGTCGGGGTCGGGCGCCGACGTGGTGGGCGTCGGCGAGGTCTTCGTGGCCGTTTCCACCGGCTGCGATATGGCCGGTTCGGGAAGACCGCCCTGCGGCTCGCCGTCGTCCTCACTCAGGAGCACCGTGCCCGTGACGATCGACGCGACCAGGACGACCCCTGCGGTGGTCAGCGCCACCACCCTGGCCCGGCCTCCTCTGGACGCCCCCGGCAGCGGCTGGACCTGGGTCTGCGCCTGCATCTGCGCCTGTGCCTGCGTCGGGCCGAACCCCGGCTGCGCCAGGCCCGTTTGAGGGACTTCGGGCGCACGCCGGTGCTCGGTCCACGCGGACCCGTCCCACCAGCGCTCTACGTGCTGCGCCGGTGGGGCCGACGGGTCCGTGTACCAGCCGGGAGGTGGCGTCATGCTCATCCCGGCACTCTAGGACGTGCCGTGAAGATCAGAACAGTCAGAACACAGTGTCCGCCTGATCAGGCACCACCGAGCCGTCGTCGCGCCGGACCGGGCCCTTGCTGCCGTCCGGTTCGTTGTACGCGGCCGTCGAGCACGGGTAGAGGTCGGGCTTCTGCTTCATGGGCTCGATGAACATGGGGTTCACGACCCAGCGGCCGTCGGCGTTGTCGTACGCACGGCACATGACCTCGTTCTTGTTCCGGTTCAGGACGAGGTGGGCGCCCGTGGCGTCGCCGACGAACGTCACGTCCGTGTCGGCGTCACCGCCGCCGAGGGCGATGCGGTGGGAGGGGTCCTGCTTCTCCCAGGCCGCCTTGCCCTTGACGCCGTAGATCTCCTGGTTGATCCAGCAGCGCTTGCCGTCGATGTAGGGGATGGCTTCGCCCTTGTTCACGGGTACGTCGCCACAGCCCTGGTTGTAGGTGGTGATCCGTCCCTTGCGGTCAAGGACGGAGCGGATGGCGATGGTGTGCTTGCGGTCGATGCCGATGCCCTTGGACCAGACCTCCGTCACCGGCTCGGAGCCCGCCGAGACGATGTAGACGTCGAACCCGGCCTTCTTGAGCGTGCGGATCAGGTCGCGCTGCTGGTCGTAGTAGCGGGCGTAGCCGGGGATCTCGTGCGTGCCGACGGTCTGGGTGGCGCCGACGGGGGCGGCCAGGACCTGCTTGCGGGCCTTCGCCGCGTAGGACTCCAGTTCGGGCACGGTGTGGCCGGCGAAGAGCTGGGGCACCCAGGCGTACTGCGGGACGGTGTGGCGGTGGTCCCACTTGCCCGCGAAGGCGGCGGCGCCGCTCATCGTCTTGCCGTCCTCGCGGACCTCGAAGATCTCGTCCGCGCAGTCGGTGTCGGTGGAGGTGGGAAGCGGCTTGCCGACCGGCACCTTCGTGCCGCAGGCCTTGGTGAGCGCCTTGTCGGCCGCGTCCGTCATCCACTTGCTGGTGGACTTCCAGCTGGCGGGGCGCAGGATCTTGTCGTGGTGGAGGGACCAGGCGATCGTCGCGTCGGTGATGTCGTTCTTGACGACGGTGTTGTCCCAGTCGAAGGCGGCGACGGGACGCTTCTGGTCGTGACCCCGGTGGGAGCCGCAGCGTCCGCGCTCGTCGATCATCTGCTGAAGTTTGGCCCGGTTGTCGCCGTACCAGGTCAGCTTCTTTGACAGCTGCGGGCAATGGGCCTTCGCAGCGGTGGTGTTCGCGGGCGTGCTGGCGGCCGCGGGAAGCGACGCGGGCACGGCCGCCAGCGCGGCGGCCGAAGCCAGCGTCAACGCCAAGGCATGTCTGTTACGCATGCGCATGGACCGTACATGAATCCAACTGGTCCGGTCAGGGTCCGTGCACCGTGTCCTTCTGGTCGGGAATGACCGACCCGTCGGTGCGGCGCACGGGGCCTTCCTTGCCGTCGCGTTCGGTGTAGCCGGCGGTGGCGCACGGGTACGGCTTGGCGAGCTTGCCCTTGGGCTCGATGAACATGGGGTTCACCAGCCAGCGGCGGTCGCCGTTGTCGTAGGCGCGGCACATCAGCTCGTTCTTGTTGCGGTTCAGGACGAGGCGCAGGCCCGTGGCGTCGCGCAGGAAGGAGATGTCGGTGTCGGAGTCACCGGCCGAGAACACCTGTCGCTTGTTGGCCGGTTGCACCTTCTCGGCTGCCGCGCCCCGGACTCCGTAGATCTCCTGGTTGATCCAGCAGCGCTTGCCGTCGATGTACGTGATCATCGAGTCGTCGCCGTCCTCGACGGTTCCGCAGCCCCGCAGATGGGCCGTCAGCTTCCCGTGTGCGGCGACGTTGCGGATGCCGATGGTGTGCCGGGCGTCGACGCCGACGCTCTTCGCCCACACCTCGGCGACCGGCTCGGGCGACGCGGAGACCACATAGACGTCGAATCCGGCCTTCTTGAGCGTACGGATCAGGTCGCGCTGCTGGTCGTAGTAGCGGACCCAGCCGGTGACCTTGCCGGTGCCCACCCGCTGTTCGGTGCCGACGGGCGCGGCGAGGTTCTCCTTGCGGGCGGCAGCCGCGAACTCCTTGACCTGCCGGGTGGACCAGCCGCGGGTGAGCTGGGCGAGCCAGGCGTACTGGGGTTCCATGCGGCGGTGGTCGAAGCCCGCGAAGGCCGCGTCCCCGCCTGTCGTGGTGCCCTCGCTGTAGACGGAGAGGATCTCGTCGGCGCAGTCCGTGTCGCGGCGCGTGGGGAGCGTGGTGCCGGTGGTGGGGCAGGCCTTGGCGAGGGCCTTGGCCGCCGGGTCGGTGAGATAGCGGCTCGTGGTGTGCCAGTCGCCGTTCTTCGGCGTACGTATCTTGCTGTTGCGCAGGAGCCAGAACATGGTGGCGTCGCCGACGTCGTTCTTGATGACCGTGTTGTCCCAGTCGAAGGCGGCGACGGGCTTGGCGGAGCCCGTGTGCCCGGCGTCGCCGCAGCGGCCGTACGTGTCGATCATCTTCTGGAGTCGGGCCTTGTTCTCGCCGTACCAGCCCTTGGAGACGGTGAGCGAGGGGCAGTCCTTGGTCTTGGACCGCACGGGCTGGGTGGCTTCCGCGGTGGCCTGGACGGTGACGAGACCGGCTCCGGCGACGGCGATCACTGCTGCTGCCGCGGCGGCGCGGCGCTTGAAGTTCACGAACACACTCCCCTGTCTACGCAGGTCAGCCGGGCGTCGTGCGACGCCCGGCTGACGGGGTGGTTGCCGGAGGATGAACTACATGGGCGTGACGTACGCCCCCGAGATGCCGCCGTCGACCAGGAAGTCGGTGGCGTTCACGAACGAGGAGTCGTCGCTGGCGAGGAACGCCACGGCGGCGGCGAGCTCGTCGGCCTCGGCGAAGCGGCCCACGGGGATGTGGACGAGGCGGCGCGCGGCCCGCTCGGGGTCCTTGGCGAAGAGCTCCTGGAGGAGCGGGGTGTTGACCGGGCCGGGGCAGAGCGCGTTCACGCGGATGCCCTCGCGGGCGAACTGCACGCCGAGCTCGCGGGACATGGCGAGGACTCCACCCTTGGACGCGGTGTACGAGATCTGGGACGTCGCCGCGCCCATCCTCGCCACGAACGACGCGGTGTTAATGATCGAGCCCTTGCCCTGGCGCCGCATGTAGGGGATGGCGGCCTTGCAGCACAGGTAGACGGAGGTGAGGTTGACCTCCTGGACCCGCTTCCAGGCCTCAAGGCCCGTGTCCAGGATGGAGTCGTCGTCGGGCGGCGAGATGCCCGCGTTGTTGAAAGCGATGTCGACCGAGCCATAGGTGTCGTACGCCGTCTTGAAGAGCGCGTCGACCTGCTCGGCGTCGGTGACGTCGACCTTGACGAAGAGCCCGCCGACCGCCTCCGCCGCGGCCTTGCCCGCGCTCTCGTCGATGTCGCCGCAGACGACGTGTGCGCCCTCGGAAGCGAGGCGCCGCGCGGTGGCGAGTCCGATGCCGCTGCCCGCGCCGGTGATGACGGCGGTGCGGCCTACCAGGCGGCGGCAGATGTTCTCTGACATAGGGCTCAGGCCTCCGGGCTTTCCGTGCTGATGAAGACGTTCTTGGTTTCCGTGAAGGCGGCGAGCGCGTCCGGGCCGAGTTCACGGCCGAGTCCGGACTGCTTGTAACCCCCGAACGGGGTCCAATAGCGCACGCTGGAATGCGAGTTGACGGAGAGGTTCCCGGCCTGGACGGCCTGGGAGACCCGCAGCGCCCTGCTGACGTCCCGCGTCCAGATCGACCCCGACAGGCCGTACTCGGTCGCGTTGGCCAGGCGGATCGCGTCGGCCTCGTCGTCGAAGGGGATGACGACGGCGACCGGGCCGAATACCTCCTCCGTCGCCACCGGAGACTCGGGGTCGACGTCGGTGAGGAGCGTCGGCGGGAACCAGAAGCCGGGGCCCTCGGGGGCGGTGCCGTGGATTCCGGCGCCGGCCGGAACGTACGAACGCACCTTTTCCAGCTGCGACTTGGAGATCAGCGGACCCATCTGGGTCTTCTCGTCCGCCGGGTCGCCGACGACGATCGACTCGACGGCGGGCCGCACGATCTCCAGGAAGCGGTCGTACACCGAGCGCTGGACGAGGACACGGGTGCGCGCGCAGCAGTCCTGGCCGGAGTTGTCGAGGTACGACATGGGGGTGGCGAGGGCGGCTGCCTCCACGTCCGCGTCGGCGAAGACGATGTTCGGGCTCTTGCCGCCGAGTTCGAGCGTCACGCGCTTCACGCGGTCGGCGCACTTGGCCATGATCTGCTTGCCGACGCGCGTGGATCCCGTGAACACGATCTTGGCGACGCCGGGGTGCTCGACCAGGGCGTTACCCGCGATGTCGCCGACGCCGGGCAGGACCTGGAAGAGGCCTTCGGGGAGGCCCGCTTCCAGGGCGAGTTCGGCGAGGCGCAGCGCGGTGAGCGGGGTCGTCTCGGCGGGCTTCAGGATGACCGCGTTGCCTGCCGCGAGCGCCGGGGCGCTGCCCCAGGCCGCGATCGGCATCGGGAAGTTCCAGGGGGCGATGACGCCGACGACCCCGAGGGGTTCGAGGATCGTCACGTTCAGGCCGCCGGGCACGGGGATCTGACGGCCGCTGAGGCGTTCCACTCCCCCGGCGGCGAAGTCGAGGAGATCGCGGACGTTGCCGGCCTCCCAGCGGGCGTTGCCGATGACGTGACCGGCTTCGCGCACCTCCAACTGGGCCAGTTCTTCGAGGTGTTCGTCCACCACTGCCGCGAAACGGCGCAGCAGCCGCGCCCGGTCGGCCGGAGCCGCGGCGGCCCACTTCGCCTGCGCCGCGGCCGCGCGCACGACGGCGGCGTCGACGTCCTGCGCGGTGGCGGCGGGGACGGTCGCGACGACTTCTTCGGTCGCCGGATTCAATACCTTGAGCAAGGGTGCCTCACAGACGTTCGAAGGAGCGGCGGAGCTCCCAGTCGGTCACCGCGGAGTCGAAGGCGTCCAGCTCGACCCGGGCCATGTTGCTGTAGTGCGCGACCACCTCGTCGCCGAAGGCGGCCTTGGCGATGGCGCTGTTCTCCCAGAGCTCGGCGGCCTCGCGCAGGGTGGTGGGGACGTGCGCGTAGTCACCGGTGTAGGCGTTGCCCGTGCACTCCTCGGGCAGTTCGAGCTTCTGCTCTATGCCGTGCAGACCGGCGGCCACGAGTCCGGCGACCGCGAGGTGGGGGTTCACGTCGCCGCCCGGCAGGCGGTTCTCGAAGCGCAGGGAGCGGCCGTGACCGACGACGCGCAGGGCGCAGGTGCGGTTGTCGTAGCCCCAGGCGGCGGCGGTCGGCGCGAACGAGCCGGGCCTGAACCGCTTGTACGAGTTGATGTTGGGCGCGTAGAGGAGCGAGAACTCCCTCAGCGCCGCGAGCTGCCCGGCCAGGAAGTGCCGCATGACGGCCGACATGCCGCCAGGACCGTCACCGGCCATGGCGTTGGTGCCGTCCGCGTCCGCGAGCGAGAGGTGGATGTGACAGGAGTTGCCCTCGCGCTCGTTGTACTTGGCCATGAAGGTGAGCGAGACACCCTCCTGGGACGCGATCTCCTTGGCGCCGGTCTTGTAGATGGCGTGCTGGTCGCAGGTGACGAGGGCGTCGTCGTAACGGAAGACGATCTCGTGCTGGCCCGGATTGCACTCGCCCTTGGCCGACTCGACGACGAGTCCGGCGGCGGCCATCTCGTTGCGGATGCGGCGCAGGAGCGGCTCGATGCGTCCCGTGCCGAGCACGGAGTAGTCGATGTTGTACTGGTTCGCCGGGGTCAGGGCCTTGTAGCCCGCGTCCCAGGCCTGCTCGTAGGTGTCCTTGAAGACGATGAACTCGAGCTCCGTGCCGACGTTGGCGGTGAAGCCGAGCTCGGCGAGCCGGTCGAGCTGGCGGCGCAGGATCTGGCGGGGCGCGGCCACGACGGGCGACGCGTCGTTCCAGGCGAGGTCGGCGATGAGCATCGCGGTGCCGTCGTTCCAGGGGACGCGGCGCAGGGTGCTCAGGTCGGGGCGCATGGCGAAGTCGCCGTAGCCGCGGTCCCAGGAGGACATGGCGTAGCCCTCGACGGTGTTCATCTCCGGGTCGACGGCGAGGAGGTAGTTGCAGCCCTCCGTGCCGTTCTCCAGGACGTCGTCGAGGAAGAAGGGGGCGGCGAACCGCTTGCCCTGGAGCCGCCCTTGCATATCGGGGAAGGCCAGGACGACAGTGTCGATCTCGCCGCTCGTGACGAGAGCACGCAGCTCCTCGATCCCGAGCGGGGGTGTGCGGTCTGCCACGGGAAAATCCTCCTTGGGTCAGCCGAGAGCCATAAGGTATTGCCGAGAACCATTGATTGGGAAGGGGGTACGGCCAGATGTCGCACACGGACGCCGACGCGACGGCTTCTCCCGGCGACGACGGGCTCACGCCGGTCCTTCGCCCCGTACGGGCGGGCAACGGCTTCGAGGAAGCCCTGGAACAGATCCTCCAGGTCGTACGCCTCGGCCTGGTGCCCGGCGGTGAACGCCTGCCGTCGGAGAGGGAGTTGGCCGACCGTCTCGGCATCAGCCGGGTGACGCTGCGCGAGGTCCTGAAGGTGCTCCAGGACCAGGGTCTCGTCGAGTCGCGGCGGGGCAGGTACGGCGGCACGTTCGTGCGCCCGCGCCCCGAGGCTGCCGGTGAGGACGAGCTGCGGCGGCGCGTGGCGGGCGTCGACGTCGAGGACGCGCTGCGTTTCCGCGAGGTTCTGGAGGTCGGCGCGGCCGGGCTCTGCGCGGCGCACGGCCTGACAGAGGAGCAGCGGGAGAGGCTGCGCACGGCGCTCGCGCGCACCCACGAGGCACCCCTCTCGGAGTACCGCCGCCTGGACACCCTCCTGCACCTGACCCTTGCGGAGCTGTGCGGCTCCCCCTCGCTCACCGCGCAGTACGCGGCGGTGCGCGCGAGCGTCAACGACCTCCTGGACTGCATCCCGCTCCTGGTGCGGAACTTGGAGCATTCGCAGCGCCAGCACACCGCGCTCGTCGAGGCGGTGCTCGACGGGGACGCGGACGGGGCGCGGGAGATGATGCGCGAGCACTGCGCCGGTACGGCCGCGTTGCTGCGGGGCTTCCTGACGTAAGGGCCTCCCGACATGACGGGTTCCTGACATAAGGGGCGGGGTGCGCGGGGATTTACGGCGGCGTTACGCAGGGGTCTTGATTTCTCGCACTCGGGACGACAAAGGTATGGATCCGTTCCATTGAGTCACTCGCCCAGGAGCCGTGCTGCCATGACCGTGGAGTCCCCCAAGACAAGCACCGCCGAACCGGCGGACGACTACCTGGAGCGCAGAACACTGCGCCGGGGCAGCGCGGGCTGGCTGCTGCTCACGGGCCTCGGCGTCGCGTACGTCGTCTCCGGCGACTACTCGGGCTGGAACTTCGGCCTGGCGGAGGGCGGGTTCGGCGGCCTCGCGATCGCCATGGGGCTCATGGGCGTGATGTACGCGTGCATGGTGTTCTCGCTGGCCGAACTCTCGTCGGTGCTGCCCACGGCGGGCGGCGGCTACGGCTTCGCACGCAGGGCGCTCGGCCCGTGGGGCGGCTTCCTCACCGGCACGGCGATCCTCATCGAGTACATCCTTGCGCCGGCCGCGATCTCCATCTTCATCGGCGACTACGTGGAGTCGCTCGGCCTCTTCGGCCTCACCTCCGGCTGGCCGGTGTACCTGGCCTGCTTCGTCGTCTTCATCGGCATCCACCTGTGGGGCGTGGGCGAGGCACTGCGCTTCAGCTTCGTCGTCACGGGCATCGCGGTGGCGGCGCTGCTCGTCTTCGCGGTCGGCGCGTTCATGGACTTCGACGCGTCGAAGCTGAACGACATCGCGGTGGACGGTGACGCCTTCGGTGCCAACTCCTGGCTGCCGATGGGCCTGTTGGGCATCTGGGCGGCGTTCCCGTTCGGCATGTGGTTCTTCCTGGGCGTGGAGGGCGTACCGCTCGCCGCCGAGGAGACCAAGGACCCGGCCCGTACGCTGCCGCGCGCGATCCGCTGGTCGATGGCCATCCTCATCGTGCTCGCGCTGATGACGTTCTTCGCGTCGGCAGGCGCGCGCGGCGCGGACGCGATCCAGGGTGCGGGCAACCCGCTGGTGGAGGCGTTGCAGCCGGGCGGCGAGCCGACGGCGCTCAGCCGCATCGTCAACTACGCGGGTCTTGCGGGCCTCGTGGCCTCGTTCTTCTCCCTGATCTACGCGGGCTCGCGCCAGCTCTTCGCCCTGTCGAGGGCGGGCTACCTCCCCCGCTTCCTCTCGCTCACGAGCAGCCGCAAGGCCCCCTACCTGGGCCTTCTGGTCCCCGGTGCGATCGGCTTCGGCCTGGCGGCGGCGACCGGGGACGGCGCGCGGATGCTGAACGTGGCGGTGTTCGGCGCGACCATCTCGTACGCCCTGATGTCGCTCTCGCACATCGTGCTGCGCCGCAGGGAGCCGGACCTGGAGCGGCCCTACCGCACACCGGGCGGCACGCTGACCTCGTCGGTGGCGCTGGTCCTGGCCTGCGCGGCATTGGTGGCCACCTTCCTGGTGGACGTGACAGCGGCGTTGATCGCGCTCGCGGTATACGTGGTGGCGGTCGCGTACTTCGGCTTCTACAGCCGCAAGCATCTTGTGGCGCGGGCGCCTGAGGAGGAGTTCGCGGCGCTGGCCGCCGCGGAGGCGGAACTGGAACGCGACTGACCGAGTGTGACTGAGCGAGAGGGAGACAAGGGTGAGCGAGACCACCGGCCGACGACCGCTGATCGGTGTCAGCACGTACCTGGAGTCGAAGGCGAGCTGGGGCGTGTGGGAGCTGCCGGCGGCGCTGCTCCCCGTCGGCTACCCGCGCCTGGTGCAGGCGGCGGGCGGCCTCGCCGCGATGCTTCCGCCGGACGATCCTTCGTACGCCGATGAGGTCGTCGCCCGTCTCGACGGCGTGGTCATCGCGGGTGGCCCTGACGTCGAGCCCGTCCGCTACGGCGCGGAGCGCGAAGAACGCACGGGCCCACCGGCGCGGGAGCGGGACGCGTGGGAACTCGCCCTGATCGAGGCGGCGTTGTCGTCCGGCACGCCGCTCCTCGGCATCTGCCGCGGGATGCAGCTCCTGAACGTGGCCCTCGGCGGGACGCTGGTGCAGCACATGGAGGGGCATGTGGAGGCGGTGGGCGTCTTCGGAACGCACGAGGTGAAGCCGGTCCCGGGCACGCTGTACGAGTCCATCGCTCCGGACGCTTCGACGGCCGTCCCGACGTACCACCACCAGGCGGTGGACCGCCTGGGCCGGGACCTGATCGTGTCGGCACACGCGGCGGACGGCACGGCGGAGGCGGTGGAACTGCCCTCCGGGGGTTGGGTCCTTGGCGTGCAGTGGCACCCGGAGGTGGGTGAGGACCTCCGGGTCATGTCGGCGCTGGTCCGGGCGGCAGAAGGTCGGGGCTAGGGCCCTTCTCCGGACGCCCTCCGGTCGTCACCGAACCGGCCGAGCAGACGGACCCGGATCAAGGCAAGGCCTTCTGCCGTCAAGTACTCATAAGGCAGCGCATTTTGAGCCATCCGGCCGTATCGTTTCTCCGGCGCGACGGAGTACCGGAAGCGCGGCGTTCTCTTGGACCCTGGAAGGGCTGGACATGCTGAACCGGTTGCTCTATCGGGGCCCCTCGCTGGAGGTACTGCACGAGGAGCACGCGAAGAAGGGGCGCCTGGACGAACAGGCACCGCTCCGATCGGCGTACGAGATCCGCATCGAAGCACCTGTCGAACGGGTTTGGGCGCTGCTGAGCGAGCCCGCGCAGTGGGAGAAGATCGATGCCGCCATCCACGATGTCACCGTCGATTCCCCCACCGGCGGCGCAGAGGTGGACGCCCGGTTCACCTGGACCAACGGCAGGAGTCGGATCAAGTCCCGCTTCGCGGTGATCGACCCCGGCCGGGAGATCGTCTGGACCGGGCTCGCGGCGGGAGCCAAAGCCGTCCACCGGCATGTGCTGGAGGCGAGCGGCGACGGCGCGACGCTGGTCCGCACGGAGGAGTCCATGGGCGGACCTCTGCTCGTTCTGTTTTTCTCCGAAGCCAAACTGCACGCCGTCCTGGAGAGGTGGCTGAAGGGCCTCAAGAAGGCAGCCGAGGCATGAGAATCGCCAAGCCCGGGCGCGTACAGGACCGGAAGTGGAACCCGCTCACCATCGCCAACGCGGGGCTGGGCCTCGCCCTGGAGGGCGGAATGCTGGTGGCGCTGTTCTTCTGGGGCCTGGACACCGGCACCAACACCTTGTCCGGCATCGCCATCGGGGTCGGCAGCGCCGTCCTGGCAGGGGTGGTGTGGGGGCTGTTCCTTGCCGCGGGCGGGCCGAAGTTCCCGCTGCCGGTCGGGCCTGAGGTCGCCGTCAAGCTGGCCGTCCTCGGCGTGGCCGCACTCGCCCTGACCGGCTCAGGACACCCCACCCTGGGATGGGTCTTCGCGGGGCTCACGGTCCTGAGCGTCGCCGTGGAGTACGTGACGTGGGAGCCGGCGCCCAAGGGCATCGATCCGACGCACCCCACGGAGCTCTAGACGCCCTGCCGCGGCACAAGATGCCCCACCCCTCAGGGCGAACCCGCCCGCGTCAGCGACAGCAGATCCCGCGCAGGTCCCGTGGGACGGTGCCCCGTAGGCCACACCGCCCGTAGGTCCCGGCGCAGCCGAACCCCCGCCAGGGGGATCTCCACCAGGCGCCGAGCCGACAGCTCCTCGCCCACCGCGAGCTCGCTCAGCACCGCGGGCCCCGCCCCGTTCACCGCCGACGCCTTCACCGCCGTGGTGGACGACAGCTCGATCAGCGGGCGGGCGAGTCCGCCCAGAGCCGCGTCGAGGACCTGCCGGGTCCCCGAGCCCTCCTCCCGGAGGATCAGCGGCGTGGCCGCCAACTCCGCGGCCCCCAGCGGCTTTCCGCGCCGGGCCCAGGCGTGGCTCGGCGCCGTGACGACGATCAGGCTGTCGTGGGCGATGACCGCCGAGTCCAGGCCGGACGGCACCGAGAGCCCCTCGACGAAGCCGAGGTCCGCGTCCCCCGCGATGAGCCGCTCCGCGACCGCGGTCGAGTTGCCCGCCGTCAACGACACCGCCGTGTCCGGCCGCTGCGTCCGCAGCGCGATCAGCCAGCCCGGCAGCAGATACTCGGCGATCGTCATGCTCGCCGCGACCCGCAGCCGCGAGTCCCGCCGGTCCCGCAGCGCCTGCGCACCCGCGTCGAACGCCTCCGCCGCCTCCACGATCCGCCGCGCCCAGTCCGTGACGAGCGCCCCCGCGTCCGTGAGCTGAGAGCCGCGCGGCGACCGGTCGACGAGTGCGACCCCGAGCTGCCGCTCCATCGACCGGACGCGGCTGCTCGCGGCGGGCTGCGTGATGCCCAGCTCCTTCGCGGCCCGCCCCAGACTGCCGAGCCGCGCCACGGCGAGCAGCAGTTCGAGCGCCCCGAGGTCCGGCACCCGGTGCGCGAGCGGCGCCGCGCCCGGCGACGTACCGGAGACACCGGCGGAACCAGAAGACGTACCCATAAGCCCAGGTTATGCCCTCATACGAAGATGCCTCCTGGTGGGGGGACCGCCGAACGGCGACCGTGGACTCATGGTCACCGTCGCCCACCCGCAGGCACCCCCGCACACCGCCGCCCCCACCACCCCTCGCATCGCTCTCGCCACCCGTCACCTCGGCCCGAACTGGTACGCCACCGTCATGGGCACGGCGATCATCGCCGGCGCGGGCGCGACCCTGCCGGTCCACATCCCCGGTCTGCGCACCGCCTGCACCGCGATCTGGGCGCTCTCCCTGCTCATGCTGACCGCGCTCCTCACCGCCCGGACCCTGCACTGGATCCACCACCGCGACCAGGCCCGCGCCCATCTCCTCGACCCGGCCGTCGCCCCCTTCTACGGCTGTCTCTCCATGGCCCTGCTCTCGGTCGGCGGCGGCGCCCTCCTCGTGGGCGAGGACTGGATCGGCACGAGCGCGGCGGTCGCGCTGGACGCCGTGCTCTTCACCGCCGGTACGGCCATCGGTCTCGGGGCCGCCGTCGCGATCCCTTACCTGATGGTGGTCAAGCACCGCACGGAGCCTGGCCAGGCATCGCCCGTCTGGCTGCTCCCCCTGGTGGCTCCCATGGTGTCCGCCGCACTCGGCCCCCTCCTGGTGCCCCATCTCCCCGCGGGTCAGGCCCAGGAGACGCTCCTCTTCGCCTGCTTCGCGATGTTCGGCCTGAGCCTGCTCGCCACCCTGGTGATGCTGCCGCTGATCTTCGCCCGCCTGCTGACCGGCGGCCCCTTCCCCCTTGCGCTCACCCCGACGCTCTTCCTGGTGCTCGGCCCGCTCGGCCAGTCGACGACAGCCGTGAACAAGTTCGCGGACACCGCGGCGACAGGCGTCGTTCCGGCCCCGTACGACCAGGGATTCGCCGTCTTCGCCGTGCTCTACGGCGTCCCGGTGATGGGCTTCGCCCTGCTGTGGCTGGCGCTCGCGGCCGCGATGGTGGTGCGGGCCCGGCGCCGGGGCATGGGCTTCGCGATGACCTGGTGGGCGTTCACGTTCCCCGTCGGTACGTGCGTCACGGGCGCAGAGGGCCTGGGCAAGCACACCGGCCTCGCGGTCTACGACTGGCTGGCACTCGCCCTGTACGCCCTCCTCGTGACGGCCTGGGCTGTGGCGCTCACGCAGACGCTGCGCGGCGTGATCAGCGGCAAGCTGCTCGCGGCACCTCAGTAGAAGTAGCTACATCGAACAGTCACGGTCAGGGTCCTCGACGCCGCACAAGCGCATCACCGACGACCGGAATTGCGTCGCCGCGTCCCGCGCGTCCATGCGACCGACGCGGATCTGATGGTCAGCGGCGTGACCGAGCGCGATCACCGCGGCCACCAGCCACCCGATCTCCAGGCCGACCGTGAACTCGCCGCTGTCGCGCCCACGGCGGATCAGTTCCTCCAGACGCCGCTCGATCGGCACATGGCGTGCCGCATCGGCCTCCGGGGCAGTGTCGGAGTGGTCGAACGCCGACTGCTCGGCCAGCAGGGTCCCGGCCGCGGCGAGGAAGCGGCCGAGGGCTTCCGTCGCCGTACCGGCCTCAAGATCAGCCGCTTCCAGCACGGCGAAGGACCGGCGGCTCAGCTCATCGCGCACCGACTCCATGAGTGCCTCGCGGGTACCGAAGTGCACGTAGGCGGTCTGCCGTGTCACACCGGCAGCCGAAGCGATCTCCGCCATGCTCGCCATGGGGCGCTCGGCGAGCACCCGGGCCGCCGCCGACACCAGGGCGGCACGGTTGCGTTGGACCTCTACTCGCTGACGGCGACGCCTTATCTCTGACACGGTTGACAACTATATGGCACCACTCAAAACTGACAGCCATGTCAGAGACAACTGAACTGGCGGCGCGCCGCCTCCTGCTCGACTACACCCGCGACATGGCCCTCTCCGACGAGGACCCGGCACAGATCGTGGGTCGCACCCTGACCGAGGACGCGGTCTGGGTCACCGACGGCACCGAGCTCACCCGCGACCAGTTGATCGCCCACGCGGTCCCGGCCCGCAAGAACGTCACCGCGAGCCACATGCGGATGGACGATCTCCTCGTCGACGGGCGCCGGTTCGCCGCACGCTGCCGCCTCAGCGCGGAACATCGCAAGCTCGGCCACGTGGTCAGCGAGTGGCTCCTGATCGGCGAAGTCGCCGACGACGGACGGGTGCGGCGTATCCACCAACTCGGCCGTACGCCCTCCGCCCAACCGGAGACGGGACAGTGACCCGCCTGCGCACCCGGGTCGTGCAGGGCCTCGCTCTGCTGTCCACCGGCGCCCTCGCCGGTGCGTTCGGCTACGGAGCGGCCAATCTCGTCCCCACCTTCAACTCCGTGCCGTTGGACATGAGGCTGTCCTTCCACACCCAGTTGATGCAGATGAACGGCATCACCATGCAAGGCGCCATGGGTATATCGGCGCTCAGCACCCTCGCGCTTGCCACCATGACGCGTGGCGCCTCACGGCGACTGGCCACGGGGGCCGGGATCCTCGTTGTCGCGTCCTTCTTGATCACCCGTCTCGGCAACGTCCCCATCAACGGCCGCATCAAGCGGTGGGCAGCCACGTCGGCACCAGCCGATCACGCCCAGATCCTGGATCGCTGGGAGGCGTTCAACTACGCACGCACAGGCACCGCGTTCGCAGCCTTCGCGCTGCTGATCTTCCTCTCCCTGCGCCGAAGCCACTACGTTTCGTCGAAGGAGCCGGTCACGGACGGGCCGCTCGCAGCGCCGCGCCGAGCACGGCGGGCGCCTCCGCGAGCGACGGGCCGTACCACGTGAGGTGGCGGCCGCTGACGAGCGCCGACGGGGCGGTGAACTCCTCGGGGCCGTCCTCGCGGGTGAAGCGGTAGGGCTCGTCGGGCAGGATCATCAAGTCCGGGGCCATGGAACGCAGCTCCTCGACCGGGATGCGTGGATAGCGCTCCGCGTGCGTCGCGTACGCGTTGTCGACGCCCAGGCGCCGCAGCAGGTCCCCGGCGAACGTGTCGCGTCCCAGGACCATCCAAGGGCGCCGCCAGATGGGGACGACAGCACTCAACCTGGCTTCCGGCGAGGGGAGTCGCGCCCATGCCGTCTCGGCCTCGTCCAGCCACCCGGGCCGCCCCGCCCCGCAGGCGGCAAGCACCCGGGCCAGCTCACGGAAGGCGCCGGGCAGGTCGCGCACCTCCGTCACGAGCACCTCGACCCCCGCCGCCCGCAGCTCCGCGAGGTCGGGCTCGCGGTTCTCCTCCTCGTTGGCGATCACCAGGTCCGGAGCGAGACCGATGATCCGGGGCACGTCGGGGTTCTTCGTACCGCCGACGCGGACGACGCCGAGGTCGTCGAGGTCATCCGGATGGCTGCACCACTCCGTGGCCCCCACCAGCGCACCCGGCACGCTGACGGCGACCGCCTCCGTCAGCGAGGGCACCAGCGAGACGACCCGTACTCCGGCCACAGAGCAATCCCCCTCAGCGCCGCGAGCCGTCCACCGCTTCGATGTGATCGCCGACGGCCACCACGAGCACCTGGCTGTCCGGCACGGTCGCCCGCCACCTGTGCCGCACCCCGCCCGTCAGATACAGGCTGTCGCCGCGCCCGAGCCGGTAGGCCCTGCCCTCCGCCTCGACCTCGACGGCGCCGCCGATCACGTACATCAACTCGTCGTTGCGGTGCTGGAACTCGCGTCCCTCGTCGTGGTCGCCGGTGAACTCGATGGCGTGCAACTGGTGGTGACCGCGCACCAGATTGCGTACGCGGGCGTCAGAGGAGGACGGCGATGAACCCTCGCCGTCACCCTCGCCGGCGCGCATCAGGTCCACCGTGCACGCGGGATCCGCGGCGGCGAGCAGTTCGACGTCGGTCGTCAGGAGGGCGTCGGCGACACGCTGCAGGGAGCGGCTGCTCGGCCGCGCCCGCTCGTTCTCGACCTGGCTCAGGAAGGGCACCGAGAGACCGCTGCGCTCGGCCACCACGGCGAGTGTGAGCTCCAGCTGCCGGCGGCGGCGCCGCACGGCCGAGCCCACCCGGAGGGTTTCCTTCTGCTCGTCCATCGCCTCGGCTCCCTTCTGCGCGTCGGTCCACTCTCAACCCTGATGGGTTTTCTGCACCCTACGCATGTTCGCCAAACGGTTTTGCCCCGTTGCACAGACCGCCTTCTACAGCTTGTGCCAGTAGACAAGCTGACCCGCCTCTCCGGGGGCCGCTCCCTCCCCCGGTATGAACAGGCTGACCAGCAGGGCAGGCCTGCCCCGCGGGTCGGTGACGAGGGTCGCCGACGGATTGGCGAAGGCGCGGCTGCCGCCGTGCGTGGAGATGGCGAGCCGGTCGGCCCTGCCGCTCGCGGGGTCGTACGCGTACGTCCGCCAGCTCCCGAAGTCGCCCCGCGAGCGCTGTCCCTCCACGAGCAGCACCCGTTGCCCGTCGAGCTCGACCGGCGCGCGGTCCCCGAGGTTCCCGCCGTTGCCCCACGCCTGAAGCGCCCGGTCCAGCCGCCGGTCCGGCGCCGCGTGCCAGTCGCGGAACCCGGTGAGGGTGGCGCGCAGCTGGCGGTCGGTGTCGCAGTCCGCGCGGTAGTGCCCGGTCAGCTCGATCGTGTTCGCGCGTACGGCGGTGATGCTCGGCGTGCCCTCGGCGCACCGCGAGAGGGTGCGCGGCGCGTCGTAGGCACGCGCGGCGCGCCCGTGGAGCAGCGCCGCCTCGTCGGCGTACGCGCGTACGGCGATGTGGTTCCGCGGGTCCTTCTCGTACGCGAGGACGTACCCGCCGCGCCCGTCGTCGGCGAGCGACGCCTGGTGGGTGCCTGGCCCGAAGTCGTGGCGGCGGTGCCAGTGCCGCAGGTCGGCGGAGGTGGCGACGGCGGCATGGAAGCGGCCGTCGTCCAGGAGGGTGTGGTAGACGGCCAGGTACGTGCCGTCGGGGGTCTGTGCGATCTGCGCGGCGTCCATGGTGCGGCCGGTGTCGTCCCGCGTGTCGTAGCGGTGGCCGTCGGCGGCGGTCACGTCGTCGGCGAGCGCTGCCAGACGCGCGGTGCCCGCCGAGGCGGGAGCGGCGCTCGCGTCGGCCAGGTGCGAGATGAGGAGCACCCCGATGAGAGCCAGGGCCAGGGCGACAAGAACCGGCAAGGCCTTCGTGGAGCGAGGGAAGGTCATGGGGGGGGAGGCTCACGGGGAGATGCACGCGGGGAGGCGTGAACAGGCGGCGGGGACCTCACCGAGGTTAGGCACGCGGTCCCCGAATCGGCACGAAAGGCGAGGTGGGATGCGCCACACGGCATTCCCCCGCCCCGCCCCTCACTGCTCCGCTCCGCTACATGTTCAGCGGCGGGGAGGCGCCGAGGTCAGCTGACCCGGTCGTAGTACGCCTTCGCCGTCTTGCGGCACTTCGCACGCTGCGCGGTGGTCTTGTGCGGCTGGGCCGCGCACTGACGCTTCATGTCGAAGAGGAACGCCTTGTCGATCCGTCGCTCGTGCGACGAGCCCGCGAAGGCGGTCTTGCCGATCAGCTGCTTGTAGTTGCGGTACCCGAAGTCGTGCCGCCCGCAGGAGAGCCGGAAGTCGAAGCCGCCCGGCTTGTCGGCAAGACGCGTGCACCAGTCGGTGTCCCACCGGAAGTTCCAGCGGTCGACGCCCTGCTTGGCGAGCTTGCGCGTCGCGCGCCAGTCCTTGACGCTCGTCTCCGTGGAGCGGGTCAGCGCGTAGAGACGCCGCATCTTGGCCGCCCCAGCCGCCTCCGTCGCCGCCCCCGTCGCCGCGGCGTCGGCCGTGGGCGCCGTCGCGGTGCGCGTGGGTTCGGGCAAGGCGGACGCCACGCCCGAACCCACGACCAGGGCTCCCGCTGCAGCCAGTGACGCGACAGTGATCCGCGTAATGACCATTCTGTTGTTCCCCGTTCATCGATGCTCATCGATCTAGCCTTATTGGCGGCAAGATCGTATGAACATCGGAGAACGCCCAACAGTGAATCTTTGTGCACTGCCCTTTAGTGCAAGGAGACCTTTGGGTCAGGCACGCATCGACGTGCCGATGCGCGCCCCGTCCGGACACAGCAGGCTGTGATGGACGATGGCCACGACGACGGCGTCAAGCCGGGTCCTGAGCCCCAACTTCTCGATGACGCGCGCGACATGGGCCTTCACCGTGCGCTCCGCTATGCCGAGCTGCCGGGCGAGGACCGGGTTGGGGAGCCCCGCCCCCAGGAGCAGCAGCACCTCCCTCTCACGGGCCGTCAGGACGCTGACGGCCGGAGGCTCGACGGCCGAGTGGAGCGCGGACCGGCACGGGCAATGAGGCTCCAGTTCCTCCAAGGAATTCAGCGTCTTCAGCGATTCGCTCCAGAGGTCTTCCTGCTCCGTGTTCTGAATCGTCACAGCGATCGTCACCTTTCCCCGTTCCCCGTTGTACTCACTCTCAACGGGCACTCTAGGGCAAGTGGTTCGCATTAGTGAGGCAGTTACGTCACGTCTCACGTGGTGCACCGCCTACGGCAAAATGGCGAGCGTGACCGACGACCTCTCACGCCGTCTCGTTCCCGACGAACTCTGGGACCTGGTGGTTCCCTTGCTGCCTCCGTTCACCTCGCGTCCCCAGGGCGGGGGTACGGCCCCACGCGATGAACGCGCCGTGTTCACGGCGGTGGTGTACGTGCTGACCAGCGGCTGCCCCTGGCGGCACGTACCGCCCGCGTTCAGCGTGCCGCCGGCCACGGCACACCGCCGCTGCACCGCGTGGACCAGCTCCGACCTGTGGCGACGGCTCCACAGGGCCGCGAGGGACGCCGGGGTCGAGCCGGGCTGGGCGGCAGCGATCGCCGAGTCGGCGGCGAAGCGGACAGCCACGTGAGACAGCCTCCACCGGGGACATCCGCCACACGGCCAGAGCCAGCTCCCGATCCCCGGAACAGATGGCTCCGCAATGTCGCGATTAGTGAGCATCTTCTGCTCCTATCAGGCAAGTTGACGAGGCACTGGACGACCTCAAGGCCCCCTTGAGGTGAATCTGAAGTTGCCGCACGGCCGGCCCGCCATCCTCTGCGGACGATGCCCACCCATCGGGTGAAAGTAACCGATCTCGCCCAAAGCATCGAATTTGCTATTACAGTCAGCAATCACGAAGACAGAACGCGGCAATTTCCCTTCACTCCGCTTCCCTCCTGCCCTCATCCCTCTCCCGCTCCCTTCGTCTCCTTTTCGGGCAATGCCCTTTCGGTCAATACCGGACGCCGCCGAATCGCAATACCTTAGGTCGACAAGGTCGCGTCGGCCAGGTGCGCCAGAAACAGGGCGGCGGCGAGGGCGAGGGCCATGGTGAAGAGGAGGCGGGGCGTCCCCGGGAACGCCGCGAGGGGTGGGCTTCGCCACAAGGACGAGACCCACCCCTCGGGGTGACTCAGCGAATACAGCGTGATCAGCGCATTCAGCGGTGATGAGCCAGGACTACAGAGCTATGACTGCGGAGTCATCTTCTGCTCGAAGCCCGGGTTCTTCTTCAGCCAGGTGTCGACGGCCGAGGGCTCATTGCCCTTGCCCGCCTTGTTGATCTCGTTCTCCAGGCTGGCCAGTTCCTTCTCGCTCATCTTGAAGCTCTTGAGCCACTTCGTGAGCTGCGGGTACTGCTTGGGGAACTCCTTGCTGGAGATCGTGCGGATCGTGTCGCCCTTGCCGAAGCCCAGCTTGGGGTCATCCAGCTTGGTGAGCTTGTACTCGTTGTACGCCCAGTGCGGCGACCAGAGCAGCACCGCGACCGGCTCCTTCTTGGCGTACGCCGACTTCAGCTCGGAGAGCATCGCGGGCGTCGAACCGGAGACGATCTTGTACTCCTTGTCGAGGCCGTAGCCGGGCAGGACCTTGTTCTTGAGCGCCGTCATCACGCCCGTGCCGGGCTCGATGCCGATGATCTTGCCCTTGAACTTGTCGCCCTTGCCCTTGAGGTCCTCGAGCGACTTCACGCCCTTGACGTAGGACGGGACGGCGATCTCGAGGGACGTCGGGCTGTACCAGGAGCCCAGGTCCTTGAGGTTCGCCTTGTTCTTGTCCCAGTACTGCTTCTGGGCCGTCGGCAGCCAGGCGTCGAGATCCAGGTCGAGGTCGCCCTGTGCGAGAGCGGTGTAGACCGGGCCGACGTCGGAGGGCGTCAGCTTCATCTTGTAGCCGCGCTTCTCCAGAACACGCTTCCAGAGATTGGTGACGGCGATGTTCTCGTCCCACGCGAAGTACGCGGCGTTCAGCGGACGCTTCGCCTCGGCGGGGGTGGTGTTCTTCGGCAGCGGGGCCAGCTTGTCGACGACACCCGGGTTCTTCTTCAGCCAGGCACGGACGGCTTCCTGCTGCTTGCCCTTGCCCGCCTTGTTGATCTCCGCTTCAAGACTCGTGAGCTGCTTCTCGGTCATCTTGAAGTCCTTGAGCCACTTGGCGACCTGCGGGTTCTCCTTGGAGAAGCCCTTCCGCGCAAGCGAGTGCACGCCGTCGCCCTTGCCCCAGGCACCCTTCGGGTCATCGAGCTTCTTCAGGTCGAAGTCGCTGTACGCCCAGTGCGGCGACCAGAGCGTCGTGACGATCGGTTCCTTCTTGGCGTACGCGCGCTTCAGCTCGGCCAGCATCGCCGGGGTCGAGCCGTCGACGACCTTGTACTCCTTGTCGAGGCCGTACTCCTTGAGGACCTTGTCCTTGAGGAGCCCCATCATTCCGGCGCTCGGCTCGATGCCGACGATCTTGCCCTTGAACTTGCCGCTCTTGCCCTTGAGGTCCTCGAGCGACTTCACGCCCTTGACGTACGAGGGAACGGAGAGCTCGAGCGAGGTCGGGCCGAACCACGAGCCCATGTCCTCGAGGTCCTTGCCGTACTTCTTCCAGTACGCGGCGTGCGTCGTCGGCAGCCAGGAGTCGGTCTGGAAGTCGATGCTGCCCTGCGAGAGCGAGGTGTACAGCGGACCGGCCTCGAGCTGCTTGGTCTGCGCCTTGAAGCCGCGCTGCTCCAGGATCTCCTTCCAGAGGAAGGTGGAGGCGACGCCCTCGTCCCAGGGGATGTAGCCGATGTTGACTTCCTTGCCCTGACCGACGTTCTTCGAGTCCGCGGTGGTCTCGTTCGACGAGGAACCGCCGAAGACGCCCATGCCGCCCGCGACGAGCGCGAGGACGACCACACCGATGACCGCGACGGCGGCCTGCGGGCGGTAGGTGAAGATGTTCAGGCCCTGCGCGGCACGCAGCTTCGCGACGGCGCGACGGCCGAGCGGCGAGACCTGGCTGCCCAGCGAGCTGGTCATCCGGTCCAGGTAGATCGCCAGGATGACGATCGCGACGCCCGCCTCGGAACCGAGGCCGACGTTGAGCTGGCCGATGGCCTCGTTCACGTCGGCGCCGAGGCCCTCGGTGCCGACCATGCCCGCGATGGCGGCCATGGACAGACCCAGCATGATGACCTGGTTGACACCGGCCATGATCGTGGGAAGCGCGAGGGGCAGCTGGACGCGGAGCAGGATGTCGCGCGGCGTGGTGCCGAACGCGTCCGCGGCCTCGACCAGTTCCTTGTCGACCTGGCGGATGCCGAGCTCCGTCATACGGACGCCGGGGGCCAGGGCGAAGATCAGGGTGGCGACGATGCCCGCGGGGGCGCCCATCCCGAAGAAGAGGATGGCGGGGATGAGGTAGATCATCGCCGGCAGCGTCTGCATGAAGTCGAGCACCGGGCGGACGATGCCGCTGACCGTGCTCGATCGTGCCGCCCAGATACCCACGGGCACGGAGATGAGCAGCGCGATGATCGTCGAGACGAGCACCAGGGCCAGCGTCATCATCGCGTGGTCCCACAGTTCCAGCGAGATGATGAACGCGAAGCCCGCGAACGTCAGCACACCGGCGACCGCGCCCCGCAGCCAGAACGCGATGACGGCGAAGATGCCCGCCAGGAGCAGCGGCTCGGGCGCCTGGAGCACGTCGGATATGCCGTCGTACGCGCCCTGGAAGACGGTCTGGAAGAAGTCGAACAGCCAGGCCATGTGGCTGAGCAGCCAGTCGACGCTGTCGTTGACCCACTCGCCGAAGGGAATTCTAGGCACCGCTGACCACCTTGCTCACGGCCTGTCCGCCGTTGTCCTGCGTCTTGTCGAGCGGGACAGCGTCGTCCTGCGCCTCGTTCTCGGGGGTCATCGGCTCACCGAGCACCGCGAGCAGCCGCGCCCGCGGCACGACACCGGTGAGCTTGCCCTCGTCGTCGACCACGGCGACGGGTACGTCGCTGGTGGAGCACGGCGTGAACAGCTCGATGATCGGCGTCCCCGCCTTGACCGTGGCGGGGGCCTCGGACAGCACGTCCTGTGCGGTCTTCAGCTCCTTGCCGCCGGCCGTTCTGGTGCCGAACGCGGTCTCGGGCTCTGCCATGATCGCGCCCGCCGTCAGAACACGGGAGCGGTCCACGTCCTGCGTGAACGCGGCGACGTAGTCGTTGGCCGGGGTGACGAGGATGTCCTCGGCGTTGCCGATCTGGACGATCTCGCCGTCGCGCATGACGGCGATCTGGTCGCCCAGGCGCATGGCCTCGTTCAGGTCGTGCGTGATGAAGACGATGGTCTTCTTCAGCCGCTTCTGGAGCTCGAGGAGCTGGTCCTGCATGTCACGGCGGATCAGCGGGTCGAGCGCGCTGAACGACTCGTCCATGAGGAGCAGGTCCGCGTCGGTCGCGAGCGCGCGGGCCAGGCCCACACGCTGCTGCATACCGCCGGACAGCTCGTCGGGCCAGGACTTCTCCCAGCCCTTGAGCCCAGCGAGTTCGAGCGCCACCGTGGCGCGCTCCTCGCGCTCGGCGCGCGGCACGCCCTGCACCTCGAGGCCGTAACCGGCGTTCTCCAGGACACTGCGGTGCGGGAAGAGCGCGAAGTGCTGGAAGACCATGCTGATCTTCTTGGAGCGCACCTCGCGCAGCTCACGGGCGCTCAGAGCGGTCAGGTCCTGACCTTCGAAGAGCACCTGCCCGGCCGTCGGCTCCGACAGGCCGTTGAGCATGCGCAACAACGTGGACTTGCCGGATCCGGAGAGACCCATGACGACGAAGATCTGGCCCGGCTCGACCGTGAAGGAAGCGTCGATCACGGCCGCGGTGGTGCCTTCGGCGCGCAGTTCCTCTCGGTCGGTTCCGTGGCGGAGTTTCTCCACCGCGTCAGCGGGTCGTCTGCCGAAAACCTTGTACAGGTGTTCGGCTTGCAGCCTGGACACATACACCTCTCGGGTTGAACCAAGACGGCCCGCCTCCCCCGCCGGCGGGCCGTGGAGCGACGCGGTTTCTGCCCGCTATTTACCCGGCGAAATAGTTGAATCCTCGACCGGAGGCGCTCCGGCTCGGCGCCTGCCCCGACTTACACAGAACAAACGCAAGAGTGACCCAGTTCACATTCTGTTCACTTCCATCTCTCAGGACGCGCCCCGATCAGGCCCCTCTCCACCCGGGCGGAAACAACACCTTGACGGAGCCGGAGCCGGTCCGCTGTCAGTGCCGTGCGGCATGATGCGAAGGTGACTCAGCGAACGCGACGGCTCATGCTGCTCGACACGGCGTCCCTGTACTACCGCGCCTATTTCGGGGTCCCCGACTCCGTGAAGGCCCCGGACGGCACACCGGTCAACGCGGTGCGCGGGCTGCTCGACTTCATCGCCCGGCTCGTCCAGGACCACCGCCCGGACGACCTGGTCGCCTGCATGGACGCGGACTGGCGCCCGCACTGGCGGGTCGAGCTGATCCCGTCGTACAAGGCGCATCGCGTCGCCGAGGAGGTCGAGCAGGGCCCGGACGCCGAGGAGACCCCCGACACCCTCGCCCCGCAGGTCCCCATCATCGAGGACGTCCTCGACGCACTGGGCATCGCCCGCGTGGGCGTGCCGTCGTACGAGGCGGACGACGTGATCGGCACCTACGCAGGCCGCGCCACAGGCCCGGTCGACATCGTCACCGGCGACCGCGACCTCTATCAGCTGGTCGACGACGAGCGCGGCATCCGCGTCCTCTACCCCCTCAAGGGCGTCGGCTCCCTCCAGCTCACGGACGAGGCCTGGCTCCGCGAGAAGTACGGAGTGGACGGATCCGGCTATGTCGACCTGGCCCTGCTGCGCGGCGACCCGAGCGACGGCCTGCCCGGCGTGCCCGGCATTGGCGAGAAGACAGCGGCCAAGCTGCTCGACGCGTACGGAAATCTGGCCGGAATCATGGCCGCCGTGGACGACCCGAAGAGCAAGCTGACGCCCTCGCAGCGCAAGCGGCTCGACGAATCCCGCGCCTATGTGGCCGTCGCGCCGACGGTGGTCCGCGTCGCGGGCGACGTACCGCTGCCGGACGTGGACCTCGCGCTGCCGGGCGAGCCCCGCGATCCCGCGGCCCTGGACGAGCTGGCCGCCCGATGGGGCCTGGGCGGAGCACTCAAGCGGTTGCTCACGACTCTCCAGGACTGAGGTGTTAGCTTAGGTAAGCCTAAGCAACATTTGATCAGGGGAGGCCGCCACCATGGCAGAACGTCCGGCACGCAAGGCACCGAAGACCCACGTCGCCCAAGTGGTGCGCACCGAGCGCCTCACCCCGCACATGCAGCGCGTGATCCTGGGCGGCGAGGGCCTCGCCGAGTTCACGGCGGGCGACTCCACCGACCACTACGTGAAGCTGCTCTTCGGCGCCGAGGGCGTGACCTACCCGGAGCCCTTCGACATCCAGCGGATCCGCGAGGAGTTCCCCCGCGACCAGTGGCCCGTGACGCGCACGTACACGGTCCGCTCCTGGGACCCGCAGACCCGCGAGCTCGCCGTCGACTTCGTCGTCCACGGCGACGAGGGCCTGGCCGGACCGTGGGCCAAGAACGTCAAGCCTGGCGCCACGATCCGCTTCAACGGCCCGGGCGGCGGATACGCCCCTGACGCCGAGGCCGACTGGCACCTGATCGCCGGTGACGAGAGCGCGCTGCCCGCGATCGCTGCCGCCCTCGAAGCACTGCCCGACGGCGCCAAGGCGTACGCCTTCGTGGAGGTCGCCGACGCGGACGAGGAGCAGAAGATCGACTCGGCCGCGGAGATCCAGTGGCTGCACCGCGGTCAGCGCCCCGTCGGCGAGGCACTCGTCGAGGCCGTACGCTCCCTGGACTTCCCGGCGGGCGACGTGCAGGCGTTCGTGCACGGCGAGGCCGGATTCGTGAAGGAGCTCCGCCGCTACCTCCGCATGGAGCGCCAGGTGCCCCGCGAGCGCCTCTCGATCTCCGGTTACTGGCGCCTCGGCCACAACGAGGACGGCTGGCAGGCGTCCAAGCGCGACTGGAACGCGCAGGTGGAGGCGGAGCAGGAGTCGGTGCCCTCGGCCTGACCGCTGCGCTCGGCTTGAGCGGCGTGCGGGCCCATCTCCATCCGACGGCCGGTGGGGGCTTGTCGCGCAGTTCCCCGCGCCCCCTAAGGGGCAAAACTGGTGTCCCCTGGTGTCGACCGCTGGCACGATGCCCCCATGCCCTTCAAGATCCCTGACGTCGTCCCGGCGGGCACCTTGGCCCACCAGGATCAGCCGACCATCCCCGTACCCGGAGGGCTGATCATCCGCCCCTGGCAGGCGGCCGACGCCCCCGCCGTGTACGAGGCGTTCCAGGACCCGGTGATCCAGCGCTGGCACGCGCGCGTGGCCGATTCCGTCGACGAGGCCCGGGGCTGGATCGACGGCTGGCGTCAGGCCTGGCCCGAGGAGTGCGACGCGTACTGGGCCATCGCCGACGCCACGACGGACGCGGTGGTGGGCCGGATCGCGCTGCGTCTCATCGTGCTCAGCGACGGCCAGGCCGAAGTCGCCTACTGGACCATGCCCTCCGCCCGCGGCCGGGGCATCGCACCGCGCGCCCTCTCCGCGCTGAGCGACTGGGCCTTCGACGAAGTGGGCCTGCACCGCCTCGAACTCACCCACGCCGTGGCCAACGAAGCCTCCTGCCGCGTCGCGCTCAAGACGGGCTTCGCACCGGAGGGCACCAAGCGCAGCGCGGTCCTGCACGCGGACGGCTGGCACGACATGCATCTGCACGCCCGCGTGCAAGGGGACCGGACAGCGGCCTCCTGACCTTGCCCCTGACCTGGGGAAAACGGTAGGGCGCCACCGCAAGGCCCCGTATTCTTGCCCGTTGTGACCCGTAAGCCCCGCATCCCGCCCTCTCCCCTGCCGCAGCGGCGCGGCGTCGACCCCATGCGGGTCAAGCTGCCGGCCGACGGAGCGTGGGCGACCGTACGGGACCATCTCGTCGAGCGGCTCAAGGCCGGGCCCGGAATGATCGACGGGATGCTGCGGGACGGGCTCGTCGTCGGGGCGGACGGACTTCCCGTGGCGCCGGACGCCCCCTATGTGCCCAGCGCCTTCGTGTGGTTCCACCGGGATCTGCCGGACGAGGTTCCGGTGCCGTACACCATCGATGTGGTCTACCGCGACGAGCACATCGTCGTTGCCGACAAGCCCCACTTCCTGGCGACCACACCCCGCGGCAGCCACGTCGTGGAGACCGCGCTCGCCCGGCTCCGCAGGGAGCTCGACATCCCCGCGCTCGGCGCCGCGCACCGTCTCGACCGGCTCACCGCAGGGCTGATCCTCTTCACCGTGCGCCCCCAGGAACGCGGCGCGTACCAGACACTGTTCGGCGAGCGTCGGGTGCACAAGGAGTACGAGGCCGTGGCCGCCCACGACCCCGATATCGAGCTCCCCCGCACCACGCGCAGCCACATCGTGAAGGAGCGCGGCATCATCGCCGCGTACGAAGTCCCCGATGCCGAGCCCAACAGCGAGACCCGCATCGAACTAGCCGACCAGCGGGGCGAGTTGGCCCGCTACCGGCTCATCCCGCACACCGGCCGCACCCACCAGCTGCGCGTGCACCTGAACGCCCTGGGCCTGCCGATCCTCGGCGATCCGGTCTACCCGGTGGTGCGCGGTCCGGTGCCGCCGGACGATTTCCGGCGGCCCCTTCAACTCCTGTCCCGCGTCCTTGAGTTCACCGACCCCGTCACGGGCGCCGACCATCGCTTCGTCAGCGCCCGCGAGTTGGGCGCCTGGGCCTCGTACGACACCTGGGCGAACCCGTCAGCGGGCGGTCAGTAGCCCCGCCACCAGGTGACGAGCCGCCGCCACGCCCCCTGGCGCGGCACGGTCGCCGCCGCCGGTGCGGACTCCGGTACGGGCGGCGGTCCTGCGGGCGGCACCACCGGCTGCGACGTCGCCGCGTACGCGGGCCGGGGCGACGGGGACGACACCTGCCAGTCGCTCCGCGCGTCGGGCACGCGCGCCATGGGCCGCGCCATCACGTCCTGCGGAGGCCGCGGCGCGAACTGCACCGGAAGCGCCACCAGGTGACCGGAGAGAATCGACGAGGTCCACCGCAACTCGTGTTCCTCGACGGAGAGTTCCACGTCCGGGAAGCGCATGAGCAGCGCGTCCACGCCGGTTTCGGCGATGGCGCGGCCGATGTCCTGCCCCGGACACTCGTGCGGCCCGCCGCCGAACGCCAGGTGGGAGCGGTTGCCCTGCATGTTGGCCGCGAGATCCGGGCGGACGACGGGGTCCACGTTGCCCGGCGCGATGCCGAAGATCAGGCCGTCGCCCGCCTTGATCTGCTGCCCGCCGAGCTCCGTGTCCTGCTTGGCGAAGTAGCCGACCATGGCGCTGAACGGCGGCTCGTCCCACAGGGACTGCTCGACCGCCTCCGGCACCGTCATCTGGCCGCCGCTGAGCTGGGCGCGGAAGCGCGGGTCGGTAAGGACCATGCGCAGGGCGTTCGCGATGAGGTTGGCCGTCGCCTCGTACGAGGCGATGAGCACGAGCCGCAGGTGTGTGCCGACCTCCTCGTCGGTCAGCTGCTGAGGCTGCGCGATGAGGTTGCTGGTGAAGTCCTCCTCGGCCTGCGCCCGGCGCCGTGCGACCAGGCGCATCAGCGCGTCCATGATGTACGCGTTGCTGGCGATGGCGGTCTCGGTGCCCCGGAGCATGTCGCGGGCGGCCTGCACGATCCGCTCGTTGTACTCCTCAGGCATGCCGAGGACATGGCACATCACCATCATCGGAAGATGCTCGGCGAACTCGCTCACGACGTCGGCCTTGCCGCGCTGGCAGAGGTCGTTGAGCAGGAGGTTGCTGTAGCGGTTGATGTAGCGGCGGATGCCCCGGTGGTCCAGGCCCGCCATGGCGCCGGTGACCGCGTCGCGCAGCCGCTGGTGCTCGTCGCCCTCCACGAAGCTGGCCATGGGCTGCCAGGTGACGACGGGGGCGAGCGGGTGCTCGGGGCCCATGGAGCCGTCCTGGACGGCCCGCCACTGGCGCGAGTCGCGGGTGTACTGCGAGGGGGTACGGATCATGTGGAGGTTCTCGCTGTGGCCGAGGACCGCCCAGATGGGTACGTCGTTGTGCAGCAGGGCCGGGGCCACCGCGCCGTGCTCGGCGCGCAGCTTCTCGTACAGACCGCCGAGGTCGGTGTCCGCCTCGGGCCCGTAGAGCCGGCGCAGACCGCCGGGGCCGAGGCCGTGCGCGGGGCAGCCGGGCGGCGGCATGGCCGGGGAGTCCATGCCGGGGTCAGAGTGGGAAGGAGTCGTCACGTTCTTCGCTCCGGGGTTGCGGAAGAGATGGGGCGTCAGACAGGGGCCACGGTCAGGGAGTGCAGGTACCGCATGAGGGTCAGCAAGGTGTCCCGGCTCGACGCGCGCTGCCGGGCGTCGCACTTCACCATCGGCACCGCCTCGTCGAGGTCGAGGGCACGGCGCAGCGCGTCCATCGGGTGACTGGGCGCGTCGGGGAAGTCGTTGACGGCGACGACGAAGGGCACGCCGCGCTCCTCGAGGCGGCCGATCACGTCGAAGCTGACTTCGAGACGGCGGGTGTCGATGAGGACGACGGCGCCGAGCGCACCTTCGAAGAGGCCGTTCCACAGGAACCAGAAGCGCTCCTGGCCCGGGGTGCCGAACAGATAGAGCACCAGCTCTTCGGAGAGGCTGATCCGGCCGAAGTCCATCGCGACGGTGGTGGCCGTCTTGGTTTCGGAGCCGTAGTTGTCGTCGACCCCGATGCCGGCCTGGGTCATGGTCTCTTCGGTCGTCAGCGGACGGATCTCGCTGACCGAGCCGACCATCGTCGTCTTGCCGACCCCGAACCCGCCCACGATCACGACCTTCACGGCGGCCGTGGCCGTGTGCGGAAGGACCTCGTCGCTGCTGGGCCCGGTGATCGTGTCAGAGCTTTTGAAGTCCATGCATCACCGCTTCGAGAAGGGAACGATCGGGGAGCGCGGAGCGCACGATCGGCTCCCGCGCCTGTACCAGTTCGACCCCGAGCATCTTCGTCAGCAGGACGGTCACCACGCTGAACGGCAGCGCGAGATAGGCCGAGAGCTCGGCGACGGACAGCGGGGTCCTGCACAGCCGCAGGACGGAGGAGTGCTCCGGCTCGGCCGTGGGCGGCGCCTCGCCGTGCGCGACGATCAGCGTGACGAGGTCGAGCGGCGCCCTCTCCGTGTCCTCGCCGGTCAGGATGTAGAGCCGCTCGGGATTCTCCGGGCTGCGCCGTTCCCGTTGAGGAGGGTCGTCCCGGTGGGAGGGGTTCTCGCCTTGCGGAGGACTCATACAGCCTGCCCGTCACGCCGGGGCGGGCTCGTCAGATGGGCGCCGATCCGCACGACCAGGTCCCGCATGCGGTTGCCCACAAGGCCCGCGTCGACGGTCTCGTCGGCGAGCACGGCGAGATAGGCACCGGCTCCCGCGGCCATCAGATAGAAGTAGCCGCCGTCCACCTCGATGATCACCATGCGCATCCCGCCGCCGCTCTGCGGGATCTCGGTGGCCACCGCGGCCGCCAGGGACTGAAGACCGGCGCAGGCCGCGGCGAGCCGGTCGGCGCCGTCGGGGTCGCCGCCGTAGCGCGCGATGCGCAGGCCGTCCGCGGAGAGCACCACGATCTGCCGTGTCTGCGGCACCCCGTCGGCGAGCTCCTTGAGCATCCAGTCGAAATTGGCCCGTTGCTGGATCACTTCCAGCCCCCCTCGTCGGCGTTGTCGGCGTTGCCGTGGTCGTTCTCGCTGTGGCCCTTGGGGAACAACGGGTCATCGGCCGCGGAATCGTCGCCGTTGACGCCTTTCATGAAGGCCTCGATCCAGAGGCCGGGTTCCTTCTCCTCCTTCTTCGCCTGCTCGGGAACGACCGGTGCCGTCGGCTGCGGGGAGTACTGGGCGCGCTGCGCGGCGTACTTCTCGTCGGCGGCCTCCTGGGCGAGGCGCTCGCCCAGCGGGGTGCGGACCCGGCTGCGGCGCTGCGGCAGACCGTTCGACGTCCACTCCGTGACCTCCGGGACGTCGTCCTCCATGGCGGCGGTGAGCCCCTTGGAGATCGGCGGTCCTGCCGTCATCACGCGGGGCTTCTTGCGCCGGATGCCGTGGGCCTCCTGGATGGGCTTGCCCTCGGAGTTCACCCGGGGCACGGCGGAGGCGCCGATGCCGTGCGCGAGGCCGGGAGCGGGTCCTGTGGTGATCATCTCGCGCGGGACGATGAGCACCGCGCGGACGCCGCCGTACGCGGACTGCCGCAGGGAGACCTGAAGGTTGTACATCTGCGAGAGCCGGCCCACGACGGCCATGCCGAGGCGGGGGCTCTCACCGAGGTCGTTCAGGTCGATACCGGCCTGTGCCTGCGCGAGCATGCGCTCGGCCCGTGCCCGCGCCTCCTCGCTGAGGCTGACGCCGCCGTCCTCGATCTCGATGGCGATGCCTGTCTGCACCTCGACGGCGGTGACGTGCACGCGGGTCTGCGGCGGGGAGTAGCGGGTGGCGTTGTCGAGCAGCTCGGCGCAGGCGTGGATGAGCGGTTCGACGGATGTGCCGCGGATGGCGACCTTGGCGATCGAGTGCAGGTCGACGCGCTGGTACTCCAGGATCCGGGACATGGCGCCGCGCAGCACGCTGAACAGCGGTACGGGCTTGGGCCATTGGCGTCCCGGGCGTGCGCCGCCGAGCACGGTGATCGAGTCGGCGAGGCGGCCGATGAGCGCGGTGCCGTGGTCGATGCGGAGCAGGTCGTCGAAGACCTCGGGGTTACGACCGTGGAACTCCTCCATCTCGCGCAGTTCCGCTGCCTGTTGGTGGACGATGGCCTGGACGCGCCGGGCGATGTTGACGAAGGCGCGCTGCGAGGACTCGCGCATGGCCTCGCCGGTGTCCAGGGTGTCCAGGACGTGGCGGAGCATCTGGCGCTGTGACTGCGGGAGTCCGGAGAAGGACTCGTCGCTGTCGACGAGGTTGCGGATGACTTCCGAGGGCGCTTCGCCCTGCCGGAGCCGGAAGACCGCCTCGGGAATGATCTCCCTGCCCAGGCGGACGGTCTCGTCGTCGTGGGACGCGATGCGCCGCTCCAGGAAGGCGATCCGTTGTGCGTACCGCGTGCGTGTCTCCCGGAGGGACCGGCCGCGGCGTACCGCTTCGGCGCCGACCGCGACAACCACGAGGGTCGCGATCGCGCCGCAACAGCCCACCGCGAGACGGGCGGGTTCCGTCACTGCCGCGACAGCGGCTCCGGTCGCCGCCGCCATCAGCATGGCGGGCAGCAACAGCACGCGTACGTAAGGGACTTCTCGGCCACCGGGAGGCGTTTGAACACTCACCATGTATGCCCTCTGAACACTTGTCTTGGGGGAAAGGAAGGGGGTTGATGCCGCGAAATGTGGGGATTGTAGGAGGAGTTGAGAGTGATGGACATATCCGAACTGTCGAAAGGTCTAGGAACAAACGCACGAATCTATCGCAACTCATTTCAACTCGCCGCGCTCCGGGCGAGCTTAGTCCGCCGAAAACAGCCCTGAGTCATATTCGGCAACCCTCTGCACCGGACTCACCGACGGGCATACACTCGGCTCCATTTGCACGCCCGGCGATCAATCGAACACGTGGAGTAATGGCACCGAACAGGCGGGAACAGTTGCGGCCAGGCCATGGTTGACGCCCTGTATGGACTGCTGTTCCACTGAGCGCATGCGCCCTCAGCTGCGTCTTGTCACCCGCGACCACATCGACTTCGGTCGCGTGTGGTCCGCGTCGTGTTGCTTCTGACTGCTTCCAAGTCAGCGCACACCACGACAAGTTGAGATGAGAATCCGCCATGCCCGTCGAGTTCCTCGGCATCGCCGCGACCAACGAAGGCTCCGAAGTCACCGCCCGCTCGGGCGTGTCCTTCGACAAGGACTACACGCTCCGGCTGGCCCGGGCCCACGAGGACCACGGCTGGGACCGGGTCCTGTTCGCGTACGGATCGGGATCCCCCGACCCCTCCCCCGCCGCCGCCTACATCGCGGCCCGCACGGACAAGCTCCAGATACTGGTCGCGCACCGCCCGAACGTCTCGTACCCCACCTTCGCCGCGAAGACGTTCGCGACCCTGGACCGCATCAGCGACGGCCGGCTCGCGGTGCACTTCATCACGGGCGGCAACGACCACGAGCAGCAGCGCGAAGGTGACTTCCACACCAAGGTCGACCGGTACGCGCGCACCCGCGAGGCCATCCAGATCATCAAGAAGGCATGGACTTCGCACGAACCCTTCGACCACGAGGGCGAGCACTACCGCTTCAACGACTTCGTCAGCGACACCTTCCCGGTCCAACAACCGCATCCGCGCGTCTCGTTCGGGGGTTCGTCACCCGCCGCGTACGCCGCCGGGGGCGCGGAGGCCGACATCTACTGCCTGTGGGGCGAGCCGCTGGCGCAGACCGCCGAGCAGATCGAATCGGTGAAGGCGGCGGCGAAGGCCGCCGGGCGCACGGACGTCCCCAAGATCCAGGTGGCCTTCCGCCCGATCATCGCGCCGACCGAGGAACTGGCCTGGGAGAAGGCGCACGCGACGCTGGCCCGCATCAAGGCACGCAAGGCGGGCGCGCCCCTGTCCCGCCGCCACCCGCTGAAGAACCCCGAGAACTCAGGCTCCCAGCGTCTGCTCGCGGCGGCGGCCTCGGGTGAGCGCCACGACCGCGCGCTGTGGACCCCGACGGCCACGGAGACGGGCGGCGCGGGCAACTCGACGGCCCTGGTGGGCACTCCGGAGACGGTCGCCCAGGCCCTCCTCGACTACTACGACCTGGGAGTGGAGATCCTCTCCGCCCGGGGCTACGACCTCCTGGACGACGCGATCGACTTCGGACGGCACGTGATCCCGATCGTGCGGGAAGAGGTCGCGAAGCGGGACGCGGCACGGCCGAGCGCGGCGGCGTGAGCAGTGGGGGGCGGGCCTGGGAAACCCCAGGCC
>NZ_JBSGRD010000004.1:302840-601853 GCF_053606205.1 Streptomyces sp. NPDC055239
GGCCGCCCGGTCCCCCGGTGGGGGGGGGAGGTGGCGGCCCGGGGGGCGGGGCCCGGGCGGGGGGGGGGGGGGGGTGGGGGGGGGGGGGGGCGGGCAAACCCCCCGCCCCGCCCCCCCACCACCATCCGCCGTCAGCCGACCGAGCTGTACGCCACAACCCCTCGCAGCAGCTGATCCACGGCCTTACGGGCGTTCTTCGCGACCGTGCTCCCCTCACGAGGAGCCGCAGCCGAAATCTGCCCAAGGACGTCGATCACCTGCTTGCACCACCGGACGAAGTCCCCCGCGGGCATCTCGACCTCCCGAAGCACCTCGTCGAGGCCCTTGTCCGACGCCCACATGTACGCCGCCCAGGCGAAGCCGAGGTCCGGCTCCCGCTGCCCGACCCCTTCCGCCTGGTTGATCTTGAACTCTTCCTCCAGGGCGTCGAGCCGCCCCCAGATCCGCACCATCTCGCCGAGCGAGGCCTTCACCTTCCCGGAGGGCAGCTTGGGGGCGAGCGCGTCGTCCGCCATCCGGGCCTCGAAGACCAACGCCGAGACGCACGCGGCCAGTTCGGCCGGGCTGAGCCCCTCCCACACGCCCTCCCGCAGGCATTCGCTCGCGAGGAGGTCCAGCTCTCCATAGAGCCGGGCGAGCCGCTTGCCGTGCTCGGTGACCTCGTCAGCCCGCAGATAGTCCATCTCGGTCAGGAGCGCGACGATCCGGTCGAAGGTCCGCGCGATGGTGTTCGTGCGCCCCTCGATGCGCCGCTCCAGCTGCACGGTGTCCCGGCGCAGGCGGTAGTAGCGCTCGGCCCACCGGGCGTGGTCCTCCCGCTCGTCGCACCCGTGGCAGGGGTGCGCCCGCAGCTCCGTACGGAGCCGGGCGATCTCTCGGTCGTCGGCGGCGACCGCGCGCCCCTTGCGATGGCGCTCCGGCACGATGTGCCCGGCCTTCGTGCGCAGCGCGGACGCCAGGTCCCTGCGCGACTGCGGCGAGCGCGCGTTGAACGACTTCGGGATGCGCATCCGCTCCAGGGCCTCGACCGGCACCGGGAAGTCCATCGAGGCGAGCCGCTTGACCTGCCGCTCGGAGGTGAGGACAAGGGGGCGCGGCCCGTCCTGGTGCTCGAAGCCGCGGTGGCCGTTGACCCGCCCCGCGGGGATCCCCGGATCCAGGACGAGCGCGAGGCCCGCGTACTTCCCGGTCGGCACGTGGATGACGTCACCGGGCTTGAGCTTCTCAAGGGCTGCGGCGGCAGCCGCCCTGCGCTGGTTGGCGCCCTGCTTGGCGAGCTCGGTCTCCCGGTCCTTCAGCTCGCGGCGCAGGCGTGCGTACTCGTCGAAGTCGCCCAGGTGGCAGGTCATCGAGGCCTTGTAGCCCTCAAGACCCTCTTCGTTCTTCTGCACCTGCCGGGAGATCCCGACGACCGACTTGTCGGCCTGGAACTGCGCGAAGGACGTCTCCAGGAGCTCGCGCGAGCGGTGCCGCCCGAACTGCTCGACCAGGTTCACCGCCATGTTGTACGACGGCTTGAAGCTGGACCGCAGCGGGTACGTACGCGTGCCGGCGAGGCCCGCGAGGTGCTCCGGGCTCATGGCGCGCTGCCACAGGACCACCGCATGGCCCTCGACGTCGATGCCGCGCCGCCCGGCACGGCCGGTCAGCTGCGTGTACTCACCGGGTGTGATGTCCGCGTGCTGCTCGCCGTTCCACTTGACGAGCTTCTCCAACACCACACTGCGCGCGGGCATGTTGATGCCGAGCGCGAGGGTCTCGGTGGCGAAGACCGCGCGCACGAGCCCGCGCACGAAGAGCTCCTCGACGACCTCCTTGAAGGTCGGCAGCATGCCCGCGTGGTGCGCGGCGATGCCGCGCTCAAGGCCTTCAAGCCATTCGTAGTAACCAAGGACGTGCAGGTCCTCGTCGGGGATGGCGGCCGTGCGCTCCTCGACGATCTCGCGGACCTGTGCCCGCGCGTCCTCGTCGTTCAGCCTCAGTCCCGCGTGCAGGCACTGCTGCACGGCGGCCTCGCAGGCCGCGCGGCTGAAGATGAACGTGATCGCGGGAAGGAGACCCTCGGAGTCGAGCCGGTCGATGACCTCGGGCCGGCCCGGCGTCCAGATCCGCGACCGCTGTCTGCGCTCGCGCTCGCGGTCGGCCTCGCGGATCATCTTGCCCTTGCGGCGATCACGCGGGTTGTACGAACGGCTGGCCTCCATCCGCGCCATGCGCGTGAGGTCGGGGTTGACGGCCTTGCGCTGGCCCTCCCCCTCCTCGAAGAGGTCGTACATCCGGCGTCCGGCGAGGACGTGCTGGAACAGCGGCACGGGCCGGTGCTCCGAGACGATCACCTGGGTGTCGCCGCGCACGGTGTCGAGCCAGTCGCCGAACTCCTCGGCGTTCGAGACGGTCGCCGACAGGGAGACCAGCGTCACCGACTCCTGAAGGTGGATGATCACCTCTTCCCAGACGGCGCCACGGAAGCGGTCGGAGAGGTAGTGCACCTCGTCCATCACCACATAGCCGAGGTTGAGCAGCGACTGCGAGCCCGAATACAGCATGTTCCGCAGCACCTCGGTGGTCATCACGACCACCGGGGCATCGGAGTTGACGCTGTTGTCGCCGGTCAGCAGACCGACCTTGTCCGCGCCGTATCTCTTGGAGAGGTCGGCGTACTTCTGGTTGGAGAGCGCCTTGATGGGCGTCGTGTAGAAGCATTTCTTGCCCTGCAGCAGGGCGAGGTGCACGGCGAACTCGCCGACGATCGTCTTGCCCGAGCCCGTGGGGGCGGCCACGAGAACACCCTTGCCCGACTCGAGCGCCCGACAGGCGTCGATCTGGAAGGGGTCGAGGCCGAATTCGTACATCTCGCGGAAGCCAGCGAGTGCGGTGGCCTGCTCGACAGCGCGCTCGCGCGCCGCCGCGTACCGCTCGGCCGGTGAGAGGTCCTCTGTCATCGTGCTTTCGAGACTACCGGCCACCACTGACAACGGACGATCATTATCCGTCTTGGGGTACCTGCGGGCTCGGGGTACCTGCGGGCCGCCCAGCCTCAGGGCGCGAGGACCCGCACGGCCCCCGGCACACACTCCGCCGTCAGCGGCAGTTCCCCGAGCTGCTCCCCGTCGGCGTACCCGGTGACGCCCGGTGCGGCGAGCTCCACCTTCGCGGCCCGGAACACGGTGACCTTGGGATGGTCCAGGTGCGTGCCCTTATAGACGCGCGGGAAGACCTTGAGGAGCGTCGTACGGCTGCAGTCGCCGACGACCGTGACGTCGAAGAGGCCGTCGCCCATGTCCGCCCGCGCGCAGATCTTCATGCCTCCGCCGTACGACGGTCCGTTCCCCACGGCGACGAGCGTCGCGTCGACCTCGTGGGCCCGGCCGTCGTCCAGCGTGATCCGGTACGGGACGGGCCGGAAGGCGGCCAGCTCGACGGCCATCGCCAGGTCGTACTTGAAGCGCCCCGTGGGCCAGCGCATCCGGTTGCCCCGGTCGTTGACCCGTGAGTCGAAGCCGGAGGCGAGCACGGTGCCGAACCACGTCTTGCCCACCCGCCCCAGGTCGACGTCCCGCGTGCGCCCCGCCTCGAGCGCGGCGGCGACGACCGCCCCCGCCGCGGCCGGGTCGCGCACCGGAAGCCCGAGGGCACGCGCGAAATCGTTGCCCGTGCCCACGGCGATCACCCCCAAGGGGGTGGGCGTCTGCGCGACCGCCTGCAGCGCGAGGCTAGCCATGCCGTCGCCGCCGACGGCGATCAGCGCGCCCGTACCGGCGTCGACGGCGTCCCGGGCCCGGCGCAGCGCGTCGCCGGCGTCCTCGCCGATGACCGTGCGCACGGAGAAGCCCGCGGCCCGCAACGCGGAAGCGGCCGGCTGCGCCGCATGGGCGCCCCGGCCGCGGCCCGCGGTGGGATTGACGAAGAGAGTGATCTCGCTGGTCACTGAGGGTCCCCCCGGACGGAGTTTGAGGGAGGACCTTACAAGATCAGGTCGCGTCGTCGAAACCGTTCACCCGATCCCGGTTCGTGCTGTCGCCGCTCGCCTGCTCGGGCAGCGCACGGTTCGCGGACACGGGTTCGATCTCGCCGACGTCGTCAGGGGTGAGGTCCAGGTCGGAGGCCTCGTCGTCATCGGGCCCCTCGGCTTCGATCTTGGCCTTGCGCCGGTCGTTGAGGATCGAGAAGGCGGTGGCCGCGAAGTAGAGCACCCAGATCGGTCCGGCGAGCATCATCATGGTCAGCGGGTCGGTGCTGGGCGTCGCCACGGCCGCGAAGACCGTGATGCCCATGATCATGCCGCGCCACCAGCCGAGCATCCGCTTGCCGGAGAGCACCCCGGTGAGGTTCAGCATCACCAGGAGCAGCGGAAGCTCGAAGGAGAGGCCGAAGACGATCACCATGCGGGTGACCAGGTCGAGCAGCTCGTCGAGCGGCAGCTGGTTGTCGACTCCGGCTGGTGAGAAGTCGAGCAGCACCCGGGCCATCGTCGGCAGCGTCTTGTACGCGAAGAAACCGCCGCCGAGGAACAGCGGGAAGCCCGCAGCCACGAATCCGTAGGCGTACTTCTTCTCGCTGCGGTGCAGCCCGGGCGCGACGAACGCCCAGAGCTGGTAGAGCCAGACCGGCGAAGCGAGGACCACACCGGCCGTCAAGGACACCTTGAGGGCGAGCGTGAACGGCGTGAGCAGGCCGTTCAGGACGATGCGCGCGCAGGTCTCGTGGCCGCCGTTCGCCGCGAGCTCGGCGAAGCTGGATTCGCACCCCACGGATTTCAGGATCGGGTCCGTGAAGAACTCGATGATGTTCTTGTAGAAGAACGCGGCGACGATCGCGACGACGATGATGGCCAGCACGGCCTTCGCGAGCCGATTGCGGAGCTCGCGCAAGTGCTCCGCAAGAGGCATCCGCCCCTCGGGATCCTGTTCCTTCTTGCGGGCAGACTTGAGCAACCCACGTCCTCATCTCGTGCGGCAGGCCGGCCGTCGCCGGCCTTGAATCAGCGCTTGGTCGTGCTCGTGCTGTCGGTGGGCTCGGTGACCGGACGGGAGCTGGTCACGTCGCCGGGCGCGGCCTGGATCGTGCGCGGCTGAGCGGCGGAAGGGTCGCCGGGCGGGTCGGCCGGGGCGGCTTCGTCCTTCTTGCCGTCCGACTTCATCGCCTTGGCCTCGCTCTTGAGGATGCGCGCGGACTTGCCGAGCGACCGGGCCATGTCGGGAAGCTTCTTCGCGCCGAACAGCAGAACGATGACGACGAGAATGAGAATGATCTCGGGGGCGCCGATCTTTCCGAACATAGGTCTTTACCTTCTCACCGAGGCGGCAGGGGCGGGGCTGCCGGACAGGCCGGACTTGGCTGTCCGACCACCGTGCTGGCAGCGATCGTAACGCTCAGGGGTGAACGCAGGGCAATCCCTGTGCGTACTCCCAGTTGCGGCCCGCGCCTCGCACTCCGGGCCACTTCAGCAGCGTACCCGCCGGACAAGGGAAGTTGACAGGCCGCGGGGTCGATACGTGTCCCGGCCGCACCGCCAGGATTCACGGGCCCTAGAGGGTGTCCCGGCTCGCACGGGCCACACCTGTGGCAGCCGCCTCAAGATCCTCCGCGGCGCGGTTGATCCGCTGTGTGGTCTGCGTCACTTGACTGCTGAGGCGCTGCGCCTCGATGAAGACCCGAATCGCCAGTACGCCGAGCACGGCGAGGCCACAGAACCCCGCGGCAATCGCCAGCATCGCCCAGAACATGCGCCGAGCCTAGACGGTCGAGTGCAGACGCAGCGTCCGCACCCCGCCGCCGGTGAGCAGTTCGACGATGCGCTCACCGGCGGGCTTGCGCACCGCGGTGCCGCACTCGGGGCACGTGAACGAGTAGAAGGTGGTGCGGGCCGAGGCGCCGATCGCAAGGCGCAGAGAGCCTGCGGAGAGTTCGAAGCGGGCTCGGCAGTCGGGGCAGGCGGCCTTGAAGAGTACGGGGGCGATTCTCGACATTCCGGGAATCTCGGACAAGATGCTGGTGTTCAACGCCCTTGCTCCTGCCTGTCATGCGACCCGCCGGGGTGCTTGTCGTGCTCGTCATAGGCCGCGAGTGCCTCGCGCGCGGCCTTGCGCGCGCTGTCCGCGAGGTCCGCCGGGGAGACGATGTGCCCGTCCCCGCCGAGCCGCAGCGCGAGCCTGCGCAGCGAGGTGGGGTCCGGGGTGCGCAGCGTGATCCGCAGGCCGCCGTCGGGGAGCTCCTCGGCGCTGTCGTGGGGGTAGTACTCGGCGACCCAGCGGCCGCCGGGCCCGACCTCCACGACCACCTCGGGGTCCTCGGCGGCGGGCTGCACGAGCCCCTCGGAGAGGTCACGCAGTTCGACCTCGGGCGGCGACGACGGCTCGTCCAGGATCTTGATCTCGGCCACCCGGTCGAGGCGGAAGGTGCGGCGCGCCTCGGAGAGGTAGCACCACGCCTCCATGTACGTGTGCCCGACGGCGAAGAGCCGGATCGGGTCGACCTCGCGCTCGGTGAGCTCGTCACGCGCGGGCGAGTAGTAGCGCAGCCAGAGCCGACGCCGCTCGGAGATGGCGCGGTCGACCTCGGCGAAGACACCGCCCTCGGACTCGAAGGTCACCGAGAGCCGCGCGCTGGCGCCCGCGTTCTCACCGGCTGCCGCCTCCAGCTTCGCGGTGGCGCGAAGGAGCGCCTGCCGGTCGCTCTCGCGCAGCCCTGGGAGGGTGGAGACCGCGCGGGCGGCCACCAGGAGCGCGGTGGCCTCGTCGGCGGCGAGCCGCAGGGGGGCCGCCACGTCGTCCGGGTTGTGCCACCAGATGCGGTCGCCGTCGGTGTCGATGTCGAGGAGGTCGCCGCCGCGGAAACTGGTCCCGCACAGCGGCAGCACGTCCAGGTCCGAGATCAGCTCGTCCTCGGTGATCCCGAAGGCGCGGGCCACGTCACTGACGTGGGCGCCAGGGCGCTCGCGCAAGTAGGTCACCAGGGAGAGCATCCGGCGGGTCTGGTCGATGGCGTTCGAGGCCATGGTCGTACGTCCCCTCAGCCCTTGGCCACGGCGCGCAGCCGGTCCACTACGTCGGCCCGCAGCTCGGCGGGCTCAAGGACCACCACATCGGGCCCGAACTCCACCAGCCAGGCGTCGAGCCCGTGCCCGTACGGAATCTCCAACTCGTCCCATCCCTCGCCCACTTCACGTATGTGAGCGGCCTTGGCGCGCAGCGGATAGCCCGCGCCCGTACGCAGTCTGATCAGAGCGGAGCGGTCGGCGCTCTCCCCCGCCCAGCTCGCGACGGTCTCACGCACCGTGACCACATCGGGGATGTCGGCGGTGAACTTCCCGGCGCGAGCGCGGACCTTCCCGGTGATCCGGGAGAGCCTGAAGACCCGCTCGGCGCCGCGGTCGCGGTCCCAGCCCGCGAGGTACCAGTGGCCGCGCCAGCACTCGAGCGCCCACGGTTCGACGTGGCGGGGCTCGGGGCGGGCCGCGGTGGCCTTGCGGTAGTCGAAGACGACGGGGCGGCGGTCGCGGCAGGCCAGCATCAGCGGCTCGAAGGACGCCTCGTGCACGGGGATGCGCGGTTCGAGGGCGCTGTGCGCCTCGTACGGGTCGACGTCCTCGGGCAGTCCGGCGGCGCGCAGCTTCTGCAGGGCGCCGCTGGCGGCTCCGGCGAGCCTGGCCTGCTGCCAGACCTTGGCCGCGAGGCCGAGCGCGGCGGCTTCCTCGGCGTCGATGGTGATGGGCGGCAGGCGGTTGCTGTCGCGGCGCGCGAGATAACCCACCTCGCCGTCGAGGTTCTCCACCGTCTCGATGACCAGACCGAGTTCGCGCAGATCGTCCTTGTCACGCTCGAACATCCGGTTGAAGGAGTCGTCGGACCCCGCCTCCAGATAGGCCTCGATGGACTCGCGCAGCTCGCGCTTGCTGAGCGGCCGCCGCGTCCCGAGCAGACACAGCGCCAGGTTCATCAGCCGCTCGGCCTTGGCAATGGCCATCGACGCCCTTCCTCAACATGACTTCCGACCGCCGACCGTACCGCCCCGGGGTGTCTCGGTGAAAGCTGAGAGCAAGGGGGGGCATCCCGAAGGGAATCCGTTGAGGGTGGTGGTGGGAGACGGGAGGGCCCATGCCGGAACAGGCATGGGCCCTCAGTGGTCAGGTCTGATCAGACCTGACCTCAGTCGTCGCTCAGACGCCGACGAGGTCGCAGACGAAGATCAGCGACTCGCCGGGCGCGATGGCGCCGCCACCGGCGCCCCGGTCGCCGTACGCCAGGTGGGCGGGGATGGTCAGCCGGCGGCGTCCGCCGACCTTCATGCCCTGCACGCCCTGGTCCCAGCCTGCGATGACCTGACCGGCGCCCAGCTGGAACTGGAGCGGCGTGCCGCGGTTCCAGGAGGCGTCGAACTCTTCACCGGTGGAGAAGGCCACACCCACGTAGTGGACCTTGACGGTGGCGCCCGCCTTGGCCTCCGGGCCGTCGCCCTCCCAGATTTCCACGATCTCGAGGTCGGTGGGGACCGGACCGTCGGGGAAGTCGATCTCGGGCTTCTCGATGCTCACGTCTAATGCTCCTGCTTTGATACGAATGGCCAGCTGGGACAGTGTTACATCTTCGCGAGGATGTCCACGGTGAAGACCAGCGTGGAGTCCTTCTTGATGGTGCTGCCCTGCGGCGGCTTGTCTCCGTAACCGAGCTTCGGCGGGACGACGACCAGGACGCGGCTGCCGACCTTCTTGCCGGTCAGGCCCTGCGCCCAGCCCTTGACGACCTGCGCCAGCTGGAACGAGGCGAGCTGGCCGCTCTTGTACGAGGAGTCGAACTCCTTGCCGTCGGCCCACAGCACGCCCTTGTACTGGCACAGGAGGCTGTCGGTCTCCTTGATCTCGTCGCCGTCGCCCTCGAGGATGTACGTCGCGACGAGCTTCTCGGGAGCGTCCTTCTTCTTCGGGACCTCGATCGAGGGGGCCTTGCCGTCGGTGTTCGTGCCGACCTTGGGGAGGTCGATGTTGGACTGCGCGACCTCCTTGCCCTTGGCCGAGCTCTTGTTGCTGAAGGTGCCCACGAGGTCCACGACGAACACCAGGGTGTCCGTGCCCTTGATGCCCGCCTGCTTGTTGCCCTCGGTGCCGTAACCCATCTTCGGCGGGATCGCGAGCTGCACGCGGCTGTCGAGCTTCTTGCCGACCAGGGCCTGGTCCCAGCCGGGGATGACCTGACCGGTGCCGATCGGGAAGACCGTGGGGTTGCCGCGGTCGTACGAGTTGTCGAAGACCTTGGCCGTGGCCCAGATCTGGCCGAGGTAGTTCGCCTGGAGGTAGTCGCCCTTCTTGACGACCTCGCCCTTGCCCTCGACCAGGGTCTTGACCGCGAGGTCGGAGGACGCCTTGCCCGGCCCCTTGGCGACGGTCGGCTTCTCACCGAACTTCGTCCCCTTCGTGACCTCGGGCAGCGGCCCGTCCACGATCTTCGCCGTCGGCGCGGCCGACGACGAGTTGGAAGGGGATGGACTGTCGCTGGACTTGGCCTTGTCGGCCTTTTTGTCGTCACCACAGCCGGCCAGCGTGAGCAGGCCTGCCGGAACAGCGAGAAGAAGTGAGCGTCGGCGCACGGTGGGGGCCTCGTATCGGTCGATCTTGTCGGTTGGCGTGCGCGCAACTCTACGCATGGAGAAGGGCGCCGTACGAGGAACGTACGGCGCCCCGCGTTGCGTTCCCGCAACGCATCTCCTGCATCTTGGCTTACATACCGGCGATCAGTTTCTCCACCCGGTCGTCCACCGACCGGAAGGGGTCCTTGCACAACACGGTGCGCTGTGCCTGGTCGTTGAGCTTCAGGTGCACCCAGTCGACCGTGAAGTCGCGGCGCTGCTCCTGGGCCCTGCGGATGAAGTCACCGCGCAGCCGCGCGCGGGTCGTCTGCGGCGGCACCGACTTGCCTTCGAAGATCTTCAAGTCGTTGCAGATGCGGGCGGCTTGCCCCTTCCTCTCCAGGAGGTAGTACAGCCCGCGCCGGCGGTGGATGTCGTGGTACGCGAGGTCTATCTGCGCGACCCGCGGATGCGACATGGTCATGTTGTTCTTCGCCCGGTACCGCTCGATGAGCTTGTACTTCATGACCCAGTCGATCTCGGTGCCGATGCGGTCGAGGTCCTCGGCCTCGATCGCGTCGAGCGTGCGGCCCCACAGCTCGAGGACCTGCTCGACGGTGCCCGTGCGAATGCCGCGGCGGTCCACGAAGTCCACGGCTTTCTCGTAGTACTCGCGCTGTACTTCGAGGGCGGAGGCCTCACGGCCGCTGGCCAGACGCACCTTGCGGCGGCCCGTGATGTCGTGACTGACCTCGCGGATCGCCCGGATCGGGTTCTCCAATGTCAGGTCCCGCATCACCGTGCCCGCTTCGATCATGCGCAGGACGAGGTCGGTGGCGCCGACCTTCAGGAGCATGGTCGTCTCGGACATGTTCGAGTCGCCGACGATGACGTGCAGCCTTCGATAGCGCTCGGCGTCCGCGTGCGGTTCGTCGCGGGTGTTGATGATCGGCCGGGAGCGGGTGGTCGCGGAGGAGACCCCTTCCCAGATGTGCTCGGCACGCTGACTGACGCAGTACACGGCGCCGCGCGGAGTCTGCAGCACCTTGCCCGCGCCGCACAGCAGCTGTCGCGTGACGAGGAAGGGAATGAGGATGTCCGCGAGCCGCGAGAACTCCCCGTGCCGGGCCACCAGATAGTTCTCGTGGCAGCCGTAGGAGTTTCCCGCCGAGTCGGTGTTGTTCTTGAAGAGATAGACGTCGCCCGCGATTCCCTCCTCGTGCAGGCGGCGTTCGGCGTCGACGAGCAGGCCTTCCAGAATGCGCTCGCCCGCTTTGTCGTGGGTGACCAGCTCGGTCACGTTGTCACATTCCGGTGTGGCATATTCCGGATGTGACCCGACGTCAAGATAGAGGCGGGCGCCGTTCCGCAGAAAGACGTTGCTGCTGCGGCCCCATGAGACAACACGGCGGAAGAGGTAGCGCGCCACCTCGTCAGGCGACAGACGGCGCTGTCCCCTAAACGTGCACGTGACGCCGTACTCATTCTCCAGCCCGAAAATGCGGCGGTCCATGACTGAACATTACGCCTGATGCCCTGCCCTGAAACCGGGTTCGACGGCACCGTTTCGATCATTTTCGGATGAACCCGCAACCACCGCCGATTCAGCGGGGAGTGCGAGCGTCCGCGCCGTGGCCAGCAGGACAAGCAGGGCGGCCACTCCGGCGACCCCGGGGATGACGAAGCCCGCCGTGGTCCCGCCCCACTCGACGACGGGGCCCGCGCCCGCCGTCCCCAGGGAGGCGCCGACCATGAAGGTGGTCACCAGCCAGGAGAACGCCTCCGTGACCGTGCCCGCCGGAGCGTGCCGGTCGACGACGATGAACGCGCATGCCAGGGAGGGCGCGAGGAAGACCCCGGCGAGAGCCGCGAGCAGCGTCATGGCGACCGCGCCCGGCGTGAGCATCAGGGGCAGGTAGCCGACGGCGAGCAGCGCGACGAGCACGGTGAGCCGCTTCTCCGGTACGCCCTTCCATTCCCGCGCCCCGTACACCACACCGCCGACGAGCCCGCCGAACCCCACCGCCGCGATGAGCCACCCGTACACGGCGTCGCCGCCGTTCCCGTCGGCGTACGACGAACCCGCGACGTTGATGGAGCCGAGCGCCACGCCGACGAAGAGATACGCGCCAAGGAGCGCGAGGAGCCCGGGCGAGCGCAGCGCCCCGAGCCAGTGCGCCTCACGGTCGGCCGAGCGCCACGCGCGCGAGGGCTTGGAGACCACCACGGAGAGGGCGCCCAGGATTCCGACGGCGTTGACGACGAGCAGCGCGGCCTGCTCCGACCAGAGCGCGACACATCCGGTGACGAGGAGCGGCCCCACGGTGAACATGATCTCCTGCGCCACCGCGTCCATGGCGTACGCGACGTGCACCTGCTTCTCGTCGCGAAGGACGCTCGGCCACAGCGCCCGCAGACCGCCCTCCAGGGGTGGCGTGGTCAGACCCGCCGCGGCGACCGAAGCGTAGGCGAGGGCGAGCGCGTCGGGGCCGGTGAAGGCGAAGGCCGCCATGCCGAGGGCGGAGAGCAGCGCCGCGGGCAGCTGCACGCGCGGCTGCCCGTAGAGGTCCACCAGGCGCCCGAGGAGCGGCTGTCCGACGGCGTTGGCCACCCCGTAGACCGCGGCGAGCGCTCCGGCCAGGCTGTACGACCCTCCCTCGGCGCGGATGAAGAGCACGATGGCGATCGGCGCGGTCGCGTTCGGCAGCCGCCCCACCAAGGTGCCCGCGAGCAGCCGCGTCACGTACCGCGCACGGAGGATCTCCGCGTATCCGGAAGCCATGTGATGCTCCCTCCCCCGCGCGCTGACGCGCCTAGGTGTTACGTATAACGTCGAGGGTCATACGTACCATGTGCGCTGGCCGCGGTCTACTGGGTGGCCGCCCGCTGCCCCGGTCCCGCGGGCACGATCTGGGAGGTGCCGGTGGCCGGACCGCAGCAAGAAGCCGGGGGCCCACGCCCCACGAGCCGCGACGTCGCACGCGCCGCCGGGGTGTCCCAGGCCACCGTCTCCCTGGTGTTCGGCGAGAAGTGGCGCGGCCGCGTCGCCGAGCGCACCGCCGAGCGCGTCAGGGCCACCGCACGCGAGCTGGGCTACCGTCCCAACCTCGCCGCCCGCAACCTGCGCCTCGGCCGCACCAGGACAGCGCTCCTCGTCGTCCCCGCCCTCACGAACGAGTTCTTCGCCCGCGTCTACACCGGAGCCGCCCGCGTCGCCGCCGAACACGGCGTCGGAGTCGTCCTCTACCCCTCCCCCGAAGGCGTCGGCCCCGCCCGCGACCCCTTCGACTCCAGCCGGGCCGCCCTCGACGGCATCCTCGCGTCCTCCATGGCCTCCGACACCCTCGCCACCATCCAGGGCGACGCGCTTCCTCTGGTCATGCTCGACAGCGACCCGGCCGACAGCCTCGGCGCGGCCACCGTCAACCTCGACATCGGCGACGGCATGCGCCAGGTGACCGAGCATCTGCTCGCCCTGGGCCACCGCGACTTCCTGCACCTCGCCGCGGACGTCGACTCCTGGACCTTCGACGTACGCTCCGACGCCCTCACAGCGGCGCTGAGGGGCACCGGAGCGGCCGTACGCACCGCCAGGGCACTCCTCACCGTCGACGACGCCCGCACGGCCGCTGAAGCCGCCCTGCGCGCCCCCGGACCCCGCCCCACCGCACTCGTCTGCGACGACGACATCCTCGCCGCTGGCGCCTGCAAGGCGGCCCGCCGCCTCGGCCTGCGCGTGCCCGAGGACCTCTCGGTGACCGGCTTCGACGACCTCACCCTGGCGACCGCCGTGGAACCCGAACTCACCACCGTGCGGCTGCCCGCCGAGCGGTTCGGCGAACGCGGCATGACGTCCCTGCTCGCCGTCCTCGACGGCCGTACGCCACGGACCGACACCCTCCCCGTCGGCCTGGTGACCCGCGGCTCGACGGCCCCCGCCGACCGCTGACCCCGCACATGCGTACGCCCCGCGCCCCGGCCACAGGGCCGGAACACGGGGCGTACGACGAACTGAACTATTCAGCTCTCGTCGGAGTCGGCATCCGGCTCTTCGTTGTCGGAATCGGCGTCCGTGGGTGCCGACGCGCCGCCTTCGAGCAGCCGCGCGAGCTGACGCCCGACGATCCGCTTGAACTTCCGCTGCTGCGGCCTCGTACGGTCGAGCACCGCCACTTCGAGCCGCTCCGCGGGAATCTCCCGCTCGCTGCCGTTCGTGTCGCGGGAGAGCGACTGCACGGCCAGCTTCAGCGCCTCGGCGAGCGACATCCCGTCACGATGACGCTGATCGAGATACGTGCTGATCTGCTCGGCGTTGCCGCCGACCGCGACCGAGCCGTGCTCGTCCACGATCGAACCGTCGTGCGGCAGCCGGTAGATCTGATCGGAGTCAGCCGTGGCGCCCACCTCGGCGACGACCAGCTCGACCTCGTACGGCTTCTCCGCCTGGCTCGAGAAGATCGTGCCGAGGGTCTGGGCATAGACGTTCGCGAGCCCACGGGCCGTCACATCGTCACGGTCGTACGTGTATCCACGGAGATCGGCGTACCGCACGCCACCGATCCGCAGGTTCTCGTACTCGTTGTACTTGCCGGCGGCCGCGAAGCCGATCCGGTCATAGATCTCGCTGAACTTGTGCAGCGCACGGGACGGGTTCTCGCCGACGAACACGATGCCATCGGCGAACTGCAGCACAACAAGGCTGCGACCACGGGCGATGCCCTTGCGGGCGTATTCCGCCCGGTCGGCCATGGCCTGCTGGGGTGAGACATAGAACGGCGTCGACACCGGCTATCCGTCCCTTTCTGTCAGTGACTCAGTCAGTGGCGAATACGGATCGATCAGAGCAGCGAGGCCCGCGGGCCGTCGGGCTGCTCCATGCGCCGCTCGAGGATCGAGCGGGCGATCTCGGAAGACTCCTCATCTCCCAGCCTCCGGAAACCCTCGTCGGAGATCACAGTGACGATCGGATAGATGCGGCGAGCGACATCGGGACCACCCGTCGCCGAGTCGTCGTCCGCGGCGTCGTACAACGCCTGGACGACGAGCGTCGTGGCTTCCTGTTCCGACAGGTCCTTGCGGTAGAGCTTCTTCATCGCACCACGCGCGAAGACCGAGCCGGAGCCGGTGGCCGCGAAGCCGTGCTCCTCGGAGCGTCCGCCCGTGACGTCGTACGAGAAGATGCGGCCCTTCTCGCGGTCCACGTCGTACCCCGCGAAGAGCGGGACGACGGCCAGGCCCTGCATGGCCATGCCCAGGTTCGACCGGATCATCGTGGAAAGCCGGTTCGCCTTGCCCTCCAGGGAGAGCGTGGCACCCTCGACCTTCTCGAAGTGCTCGAGCTCCAGCTGGAAGAGCTTGACCATCTCCACGGCGAGACCGGCGGTGCCGGCGATGCCCACGGCCGAGTACTCGTCGGCCGGGAAGACCTTCTCGATGTCGCGCTGCGCGATGACATTGCCCATGGTCGCCCGCCGGTCACCGGCGAGCACCACGCCACCGGGGAACGTCGTCGCCACGATCGTCGTGCCGTGCGGCGCCTCGATCACACCCTGCGTGGGCGGCAACTGCCGATTGCCTGGCAGGATCTCTGGCTGATGCTCGGACAGAAAGTCCATGAAGGACGAGGACCCAGGCGTCAGGAAGGCAGCCGGTAGACGCCCGGTGCTACGAGTGTTGGCTTCCACGCGTTTCCTTCCAGGTATGCGGCCGCACGGCGGACGGTGCCGGGATCGTCTCCCAACTTGCCGATGGCCGGAATGCAGTTGAAGCACAGTACGAAGGGACCCTACCCGGCTCTTGGCAGTGATCCACATGAACGGCTGAGGCGCTTGAGCAGCGGCCCGGCAATCCGTCACGCATTGCCGGCACCGCACGCACCCTCACCCGACATGCCCGCTATTGCCCGCCCTTTTGCACAAATGAGCGCACAAAGTCCTCGGCATTCTCTTCGAGCACATCATCGATTTCGTCGAGGACGGAGTCCACGTCGTCGCTCAACTTCTCCTGGCGCTCCTTGAGGTCTTCGGAGCCCTGTGCTTCCTCTGTCTGCTCCTCGACCTCCTCGGTGGAACGCGTCGCCTTCTGCTGTCCGCCGCCGGTGTCCTTGGTCGCCATCTACCTCACCCCGCTCGTTCGGTTCGATGCACTTGATCAGACCCTATAAGCCAGGTCTGACATCGGCCCCGTAGTTACTGCAACGTCCGGGGACCACCTCGATGATTCCCACACGCCGGGTCTTTCAGCCTCCGGAGAGCACCCGTACTAGGTCCTCTGCCGTACGGCAGCGGTCGAGCAGTTCCTTGACGTGGTTCCTCGTGCCGCGCAGCGGTTCCAGTGTGGGCACACGCTGGAGGGAGTCGCGGCCCGGCAGGTCGAAGATGACCGAATCCCAGGAGGCCGCGGCCACGTCGTCCGCGTACTGCTCCAGGCAGCGGCCGCGGAAGTACGCGCGGGTGTCCTCAGGAGGCTTCGTCTGGGCGCGCTCGACCTGAGGCTCCTCCAGGAGGCGCTTCATCTTGCCCCGGGCCACCAGACGGTTGTAGAGGCCCTTGTCGGGCCGTACGTCCGCGTACTGAAGGTCGACCAGGTGCAGCCGCGCCGCGTCCCAGTCGAGGCCGTCACGGCGGCGGTAGCCCTCCATGAGTTCTCGCTTGGCGACCCAGTCGAGCTCTCCGGAGAGGCTCATCGGGTCGCTCTCCAGGCGGCCGAGGACGTCTTCCCAGCGACTGAGAATGTCCTTGGTCTGCTCGTCGGCGTCGGAGCCGTACCGCTCCTCCACATACTTGCGGGCCAGCTCGAAGTACTCCATCTGGAGCTGTACGGCGGTGAGTGTCCGGCCGCTACGGAGCGTGATGAGGCGCTTGAGCGTCGGGTCGTGGGAGACCTGGTGCAGGGTGCGCACGGGCTGGTCGACGGCGAGATCCACCGCGATGAAGCCGTCCTCGATCATGGCGAGAACCAGGGACGTGGTACCGAGCTTGAGATAGGTCGAGATCTCGGAGAGGTTCGCGTCGCCGATGATGACGTGCAGGCGGCGGTACTTCTCCGCGTCGGAGTGCGGCTCGTCCCGGGTGTTGATGATGGGCCGCTTGAGGGTGGTCTCCAGGCCGACCTCGACCTCGAAGTAGTCGGAGCGCTGGCTGAGCTGGAAGCCGTGTTCGTGCCCGTCCTGGCCGATGCCGACGCGTCCCGCGCCCGTGACGACCTGCCGGGAGACGAAGAACGGCGTCAGGTGGCGCACGATGTCCGAGAAGGGGGTTTCCCTTTTCATCAGATAGTTCTCGTGCGTGCCGTACGAGGCACCCTTGTTGTCGGTGTTGTTCTTGTAGAGGTGGATCGGCTGGGCACCCGGCAGCTGCGCGGCCCGCTCGGCCGCCTCCGCCATGATGCGTTCGCCGGCCTTGTCCCACAGGACGGCGTCCCAGGGATTGGTGACCTCGGGTGAGCTGTACTCGGGGTGCGCGTGGTCCACGTAGAGGCGCGCCCCGTTGGTGAGGATCACATTGGCGAGACCGATGTCCTCGTCCGTGAGCTGACTGGCATCGGCGGTCTCACGTGCGAGGTCGAAGCCCCGTGCGTCCCGCAGCGGATTCTCCTCCTCGAAGTCCCAGCGGGCGCGTCGCGCCCGGTGCATCGCCGCGGCATAGGCGTTGACGATCTGGGACGAGGTGAGCATGGCATTGGCGTTCGGGTGGCCGGGGACGGAGATGCCGTACTCCGTCTCGATGCCCATTACTCGCCGTACGGTCATGCGGCCCTCCTTGCCCGGCGGCGCTCCCGTTCGGGTGCGGCGCTCAAGTACCGCTGGTTCTCCGGTGCGTGTGCGGTGCCCGTCCCCGCACTGCGCGACTCGGCGGTACCGAAGAGCCTAGAGCGCCTTTGCGCTGGTGGGGAGATCATTGCCTTCATTGAAAAACAGACAGCTGCGGGTACCCACGAAGGACACCCGCAGCCGCCCTGTCTTCTACAGGTACTGACCGGTGTTGGCCACCGTGTCGATGGAGCGTCCGGTGTCCGCGCCCTGCTTTCCGGTGACGAGCGTACGGATGTAGACGATCCGTTCGCCCTTCTTGCCGGAGATGCGGGCCCAGTCGTCCGGGTTGGTGGTGTTGGGCAGGTCCTCGTTCTCCTTGAACTCGTCGATGCAAGCCTGGAGGAGGTGGGAGACCCTGATGCCCTTCTGGTTGGCGTCGAGGAAGGCCTTGATGGCCATCTTCTTGGCACGTCCGACGATGTTCTCGATCATGGCGCCCGAGTTGAAGTCCTTGAAGTACAGGACTTCCTTGTCGCCGTTGGCGTACGTCACCTCGAGGAAGCGGTTCTCCTCGGACTCCGCGTACATCTGTTCCACGACGGACTGGATCATGCCGTCCACGGTGGTGCGCCGGTCGGCGCTGTGTTCGGCGAGGTCGTCCGCGTGCAGCGGGAGCCGCTCGGTGAGGTACTTGGCGAAGATGTCCTTCGCCGCCTGGGCGTCGGGGCGCTCGATCTTGATCTTGACGTCGAGTCGTCCGGGCCGCAGGATCGCGGGGTCGATCATGTCCTCGCGGTTGGAGGCGCCGATGACGATGACGTTCTCCAGGCCTTCCACGCCGTCGATCTCGGCGAGCAGCTGGGGGACGATGGTGTTCTCCACGTCCGAGCTGACTCCGGATCCGCGGGTGCGGAAGAGGGATTCCATCTCGTCGAAGAAGACGATGACGGGGGTTCCCTCGCTCGCCTTCTCCCTCGCACGCTGGAAGACCAGGCGGATGTGACGCTCGGTCTCGCCGACGTACTTGTTGAGGAGCTCGGGGCCCTTGATGTTGAGGAAGAAGCTCTTCCCCTGTGCCGCCCCGGTCACCTCGGCGACCTTCTTGGCAAGGGAGTTGGCGACGGCCTTCGCGATCAGTGTCTTGCCGCAGCCGGGGGGCCCGTACAGCAGGACGCCCTTGGGCGGCCGCAGTTCGTGCTCCCTGAAGAGGTCCGGGTAGAGGTAGGGGAGTTCGACGGCGTCGCGGATCAGCTCGATCTGGTTGCCCAGGCCGCCGATCTGCTCGTAGCCGATGTCCGGTACCTCTTCGAGGACGAGCTCTTCGACCTCGCTCTTGGGAACCACTTCGTAGACGTACCCGGAGCGGGGTTCGAGCAGGAGTGCGTCGCCGGGGCGGATGGTGACGTCGAGGAGTGGTTCGGCGAGCCGCACCACTCGCTCCTCGTCGGTGTGCCCGACCACCAGGGCACGCTCGCCGTCCTCAAGGATCTCCTTGAGGGTGACGATGTCCCCGACGCTCTCGTACTCCATGGCCTCGACCACGTTGAGCGCTTCGTTCAACATGAGTTCCTGGCCGCGCCTGAGCTCTTCGAGCTCGACGCTGGGGCTGACGTTCACCCGGAGCTTGCGGCCCCCGGTGAAGATGTCGGCCGTGCCGTCCTCATTAGCCATGAGGAAGACTCCGAAGCCGGCCGGCGGCTGCGCGAGCCGGTCGACTTCCTCCTTGAGGGCCACGATCTGGTCGCGGGCCTCACGGAGCGTGTTGGCGAGCCGCTCGTTCTGTGCGGATACGCCGGCCAGATTTGTCTGCAGCTCGACGATCCGCTCTTCGAGAATCCTCGTATGACGCGGAGAGTCGGCGAGCTTACGTCGCAGGACGGCGATTTCCTGCTCGAGATAGGCAACCTGACCGGCGGGGTCCTCAGACCCTCGCCCCGGCCGGATGCCGCGGTTGATGTCGTCGTCGTGGGCTGCCACGGTCCTCACCTCCTCCAAGGGGAGCTGGACGCTTCCAGACCCTACCTGGGTGGGTGTCGATTGAAACCCCTAGATCACAAAGACGGTCGAGGTGTGTCCGATCTTCACCCTTGCGCTCTCCCTCACACCAGGTGGATACCCACCCAACAACATCGGAAAGCGGGCGGTTGTATCGTCGAAGCGTTCAACACCCGTCAGGGCTGGCCCGACTTGTCCTCAAGTCGGTTCGCCCGACGCAGCGATCGGCAGGAGAAATGACCGTGCAGAACGAGGCTGGGACCGGCCCTGAGGGGCGCGATCTCCTGGAGGTCTGGATCGACCAGGACCTCTGTACCGGCGACGGCATCTGCGCCCAGTACGCGCCCGAGGTCTTCGAGCTGGACATCGACGGTCTGGCCTATGTGAAGAGCGGCGACGACGAGCTCCTGCAGACGCCGGGCGCCACAACGCCCGTTCCGCTGACGCTTCTGCGTGACGTGGCGGACTCGGCGAAGGAGTGCCCGGGCGACTGCATCCACGTACGTCGTGTTTCGGACAGCGTGGAGGTCTACGGCCCCGACGCGGCGTGAGGTCGCGAGCTCATCGGTGACTCGGCGATGAAGCCATGAAGAGGGGCCTGTGCCCGCCGTCGACCGGCGGGCACAGGCCCCTCTTCATGGCTGAGTTCTTCATGGCTCCGCCGTCACACGCTGTGAGCCCCGACGGGCGTGGACCGGGCGAACGTGCCGTCCTTCCATTGCCACTTGGCCTCGTCCTTGAGGTCCGGGCAGCAGCTGGGCACGTCCGGTGTCGAGTAGCCGTGGAGCGTGGCAGTGATCACGCCGGCGCGTACGGCGAAGTCGCTGACGTTCTGGCGGTCCTTCGGGTCGACGAGGGTGGCGACGATCCGGGGTTTGCCTCCGGTGGCGCGCGTGACGACGTACACGCCGTCGGGCGGCGTGCCCGATCCGGCGGCGCAGTGCACCACGGCGACGGTCTCGGGGCTGCCGTCCCCGTCGAGGTCCCCGGAGGCCTTCTTCTTGACGACGGGTTTTACGTTGCCGCAGGTGATGGGGTACGTGACGGTGGCCGGATCCGGGGCGGGCGCGGGGGCCGCCGCGGTCTTGCCCGACGGCTTGGAGGCCGGCTGGGCGGCGTTCGCGGGATCGGGCTGCAGGAAGGACGAGCCCGCGATGACGGCGGCGAGCGCGGCCGCGGTGGCCAGCCAGTGGATGGGGCGGGTGGTGTTGTGTGCCAGTTCCGGGACGGCTGGGTGCTGCACTAGGAGTGTCTCCTGTGAGGGCTGTGCCGGTGGGGGAGGTGGCCAGCATCGTGCCATACCTCACAGTGCGGCGGAACACCGGGGTCGATGAACGGACCGGCGTGAACTGACCTGGCATGAACGAAAAGGCGCCGCCGCCGAGTTCCCCGGGTGAAGGGGGAACTCGGCGGCGGCGCCGCTGCGTTCAACGGTGGTACGCGGGTATCGGCACCCGCGGGGTTCTCAGCTCTCCGCGCGGGGAGTGCCGCCGCCGGCGTTCGGGCCTGTGTAGTCGTCGCCGTAGGCGCCCTTGGAGGGGCGGCGGCGGCGCATGGGCGGCTCGACGCCGTCCGCGAGGCGGCGGGCGGTGAGCAGGAAGCCGGTGTGCCCGATCATGCGGTGGTCGGGGCGGACGGCGAGGCCCTCGACGTGCCAGTTGCGGATCATCGATTCCCAGGCGGTCGGCTCGTTGAAGCCGCCGATCTCGCGGATGGACTCGACGGTCCTCGCGAGCTGGGTGGTGGTCGCCACGTAGCAGCAGAGGATGCCGCCGGGGACCAGCGCCTTGGAGACGACGTCCAGGCACTCCCAGGGGGCGAGCATGTCGAGGATGACGCGGTCGACGTCGGTGTCGCTCAGGTTGTCCTGGAGGTCTCCGACGGTGAGCTGCCAGGCGGGGTGCGGGGCGCCGAAGTAGCGCTCCACGTTCTGCTGGGCGATCTCGGCGAAGTCCTCGCGGCGCTCGTACGAGTGCAGCATTCCCTGGTCGCCGATGGCGCGCAGGAGGAAGCTGCTGAGCGAGCCTGAGCCCACACCCGCCTCGACGACGCGGGCGCCGGGGAAGATGTCGGCGAAGGCCAGGATCTGCCCCGCGTCCTTGGGGTAGACCACGGCGGCGCCGCGGGGCATGGACAGGACATAGTCGGGGAGCAGGGGGCGCAGCGCGAGGTAGGCGACGTTTCCCGTGGTGCGGACAACGCTGCCCTCGGGAGCACCGATCAGCTCGTCGTGGGGGAAGGAACCCTTGTGGGTGTGGAAGTTCTTCCCGGCCTCGAGCGTGAACGTGTAGTGGCGGCCCTTGGGGTCGGTGAGCTGAACCTGGTCCCCGACCTTGAAGGGCCCGCGTCGGCGGGCGGCACCGGTCGGTTCGGACATGTGACCAGCCTACCGGCCCCCGCGGGGGCCGGGGACCAGGGTGGGTGTCAGCTGGGGCGGGCCATCGCCTTGACGAAGGCACGCTCCACGTCGGCGGCGGAGAGCACTCCGTAGATCTCGCCGGAGGCCTCGACCACGAGGTACTCCGTGGCGGGGGTCGCCCGGAGGGTGTCGAGGAGTTCCTCGCCCGCGAGCTCGGCGGAGATCCGCATGCCCTCGGTGATGTCCTGGGCGAGGCCGCTGACGGTGACCCAGGGGCGGCGGTGCTCGGGCACGCCGACGATGGCCGCCTCGCGCACCACGGACATGGGGTCGCCGTCGGCGTCGACCACGACGAGGGCCCTTGCCCCGGCGTCGTTGGCGCGGCGCAGCGCTTCGGAGAGCGGGGTGCTGGTCCCGACGGGCACCGCGCGGCGGGTCAGTGCACGGGCGCGAAGCTCGGGCAGGTGTTCGCGCAGACGGGCCATGCGGAGGCTGTTGCCCGCGCCGGTCCAGATGATCGCGGCGAGGATCGCGGCGAGCAGGGCGTCCATGACGGTGTCCATGCCGCCGATGTCCTGGGTCTCGCCGCCGAGCGCGCCGGACTGGTTGAGGAGGGGCAGGCCGATCAGGACGGAGATGGCGAGCGCGCGGCCGACCCAGGCTGCGGCGATCGTGCCGCTCATGGGCTTGCCGGTGATCTTCCAGACGACGGCGCGGAGCATGCGGCCGCCGTCCAGGGGCAGGCCCGGCAGGAGGTTGAAGGCGGCGACGATGAGGTTCGAGATCATCAGGCCCGCGAGCAGGACGCCGGGCACGGTGCCGGGCTCGACGGCGCGCATGCCCGCGTAGAAGACGCCCGAGAGGACCAGGGAGAGCAGCGGGCCCACGAAGGCGAGGACGAACTCGCGTCCCGGTGTCTCCGACTCCTTCTCGATCTCCGATACGCCGCCGAAGAACTGCAGCTGGATGCGGCGCACCGGCAGCTTGTAGCGCAGGGCGACGACGGTGTGGGCCAGTTCGTGGACGAGCACGGAGGCGTAGAAGGCGACGGCGAAGAAGAGCGAGACGAGATAGCGGGCGGCGCCGAGTTCGGGCAGGACGCGGTCGAGCTGGCCGCCGAAGACCCAGGTGATGAGGGCGGCGACGAGGAACCAGCTCGGTGCCACGTACACGGGCACGCCGAAGGGCCGCCCCATGAGCAGCCCTCCCCCGGGTCCCTTCTTCCCCTTGGGCGGGGTCTTCTTGGGCGCGGGGCCATGGGTGGCGTGCGCGAACTCGGGATGGGTGTCGTGCGGGTTCGTCCCGGGCGTGTCGTGCGGGTTCTTCCCGTCGTGCGGGGTCTTCGTGAGGCGGTCGCCGGGACGCGCGGGCTCCTCAGCGGGGCGCCCCGTCTCCTCGGGCGCCTGCCGGGGTGCTTCCTCAGGGGTCCGGGGCCGGGCGCCCTGCGCACCCTCTCCGCTCTCGGAGTCGGCCGTGTCCACCGGACGTGACGATTCCGAGTGGCCGGAGCCGTCTGGGGCCTCCGGCCGCCGACCGTCCGTCCCGTCGGGCTGCGGCCTGCCGCTCCCGGCGCTCTCGTCCACGATGTCCCCTTGTTCGAAGCGTCCCTCGCCCCTGTCCGGCGCGGTACACGCACGATCATGCAGGGCGAGAGGGTCTGTCGTCGATGGTATGCGGCCGTTGTCAGTGGCGGGTCGTAGGGTCTGTCCTCATGGAAACCAGCACCGAGGGTGCCGTGAAGGCCGTGCGCCCGGCGTCCCTGTCGCCCTCGCGCGCCAGTGACTTCATGCAGTGCCCGTTGCTCTACAGGTTCCGGGTGATCGACAAGCTGCCGGAGAAGCCGAGCGAGGCGGCGACCCGCGGCACGCTGGTGCACGCCGTCCTGGAGCGGCTCTTCGACGCGCCCGCGGGCGAGCGGACGGCGCCGCGCGCCAAGGCCCTGATCCCGGGTCAGTGGGACCGTCTGCGCGAGGCGAGGCCGGAGCTGACGGAGCTGTTCGCCGACGACGAGCAGGGGGAGCGGCTCACTCGCTGGCTCGCGGACGCGGAGAAGCTCGTCGAGCGGTGGTTCACCCTGGAGGACCCGACCCGTCTGGAGCCCGCCGAGCGTGAGCTGTTCGTGCAGGCGGAGCTGGACTCGGGCCTGAAGCTGCGCGGCATCATCGACCGCGTGGACGTGGCGCCCACCGGCGAGGTGCGGATCGTCGACTACAAGACGGGCAAGGCCCCCCGCCCCGAGTACTCCGAGGGCGCGCTCTTCCAGATGAAGTTCTACGCCCTGGTGGTGTGGCGCCTGAAGGGTGTGGTCCCGCGCCGCCTCCAGCTCGTCTATCTGGGCAGCGGGGACGTCATCACGTACGACCCGAGGACCGAGGACCTCGAGCAGGTCGAGCGGAAGCTGCACGCCCTGTGGGAGGCGATCACGCTCGCCACCGAGAGCGGTGACTGGCGGCCCCGGCCGACGAAACTCTGCGGTTGGTGCGACCATCAGGCCGTTTGTCCCGAATTCGGTGGGACTCCCCCGCCGTACCCCCTTGCTGTGAGGGTGCCCGAGTCGGAAGAGGACACGCAGGGCAGAATGGCCCCGGGCTAGCGAAGGAGAGTTACGTGGCGATCCGTGTCCTACTGGTCGACGACCAGCCACTGCTGCGCACCGGGTTCCGGATGATTCTGGAGGCCGAGCAGGATGTCGCGGTCGTCGGCGAGGCCGGGGACGGCCTGCAGGCTCTCGACCAGGTGCGGGCGCTGCAGCCGGATGTGGTCCTGATGGACATCCGTATGCCGAGGATGGACGGTGTCGAGGCGACCCGGCAGATCACCGGGCCTGGCCGGGACGGACCAGCGAAGGTTCTGGTCCTGACCACTTTCGACCTCGACGAGTACGTGGTGGAGGCGCTGCGGGCGGGTGCCAGTGGCTTCCTGCTCAAGGACGCCCCGGCGATCGAGCTCGTACAGGCGATCCGTGTGGTCGCCTCGGGCGAGGCGATGCTCGCGCCGAGCATCACGCGCAGGCTCCTCGACAAGTACGCGGGGCATCTCCCGTCGGGCGACGAGCCGGTGCCGGACACCTTGCACACGCTCACCGAGCGGGAGGTCGAGGTCCTCAAGCTGGTGGCGCGCGGCCTGTCCAACGCGGAGATCGCGGCGGACCTGTTCGTGAGCGAGACGACCGTCAAGACGCACGTGGGTCATGTGCTCACGAAGCTCGGGCTGCGCGACCGGGTGCAGGCCGCCGTGTACGCGTACGAGAGCGGTCTGGTGCGACCCGGCGCCCAGTGACAGCCGTACGGCAAGACGTATGAAGGCGGCCGCCCCGGGAGGGGCGGCCGCCTTCATACAGTCCGTGCGAGCGATCAGGCCTTGCTGAGTTCCCAGAAGCGGAACACCGTCGACGCGTCGAGGCACGACTCCACGCCGTACACGTCGTCGCGGATGACGGCGTACTGCTTGGCCTGCCAGACGGGCAGGATCGGCAGTTCGTCGGCGACGGTGTCCTGGAGCCGCGCGTAGTCGTCGTCGGTCCTGGTGCGGTCGGTCTCGGCGGCGGTGCCGGGGATGATCTTCCCGGTGATGTCGCTGTTCCGGTAACCGTTGCCGAGGACGTTGCCCTTGCCGAAGAACGGCTGCGTGAAGTTGTCCGGATCCGGGTAGTCCGGCACCCAGCCCTTGACGTACACGCCGTACTTGCCGGACTTGATGTCCTGCTCGTACTGGCTGAACGGGACCGACTTCACGTCGGCGTCGAAGAGTCCGCTCGCGTTGAGCTGCTTGGCTATCGTCTTCAGCTCCTGGTCGGTGGCAGGGCCGTAGCGCGAGGGCGTGGACCAGAGGGTGAGCTCGACCTTGCCGCTCAGGCCCTCGTCGCGCAGGGCCGCCGCGGCCTTGGAGCGCTGCGGGCGGGCGCCGTAGGTGTCGAAGAAGGCGGTGTCGTGACCGCCGATCCCGGCCGGGACGATCGAGTACAGCGGCGTCGCCGTGTCCCGGTAGACGTCTCTGACCAGGGCGTCCCTGTCGAGCAGGTATGCCATGGCCTTGCGGACGCCCAGCTTGCCCACGACCGGGTCCTTCATGTTGAAGACCAGGTGCTGCGCCTCGGCGCTCGTGCCCTCGACGACGTCGATGTTCTGGCTCGCGTCGGAGGTGTCCTGCTCGATGTCCGCGACGTCGTCGGAGGCGAGGCCCCGGTACGCGATGTCGATCTTGTCGTCCAGGAGTGCCTTCTTCAGGCCCTTCTGGTCGTCGTGGAAGAACTTGAGGGTGACGCCCTTGTTCTTCACCCTGGCGGTGCCCTTGTACTCGGGGTTGACCGAGAACACCGCCTGATCCTCGTTGAAGGAGTCGAGCTTGTACGGCCCCGAACCCGTGGCCTGACCGTCGCCGCGCAGCCGGTCCATGTCGTACGACGCGTGGTCGACGATGGATCCGGCACCGGACGCGATCTTGCTGGGGAAGGTGGCGTCGGCGTACTTGAGCTTGAAGACGACCTTCTTGGCGTTCGGCGTCTCGACGCGGTCGAGCATCGGGAACATGATCGCCGGACCGGCCCGGTCGTTCATCTTCATCATGCGGTCGAAGGAGAACTTGACGTCCTTCGCGGTCAGCGCGTCGCCGTTGCTGAACTTCAGGCCGTCGCGCAGCGTGCACTCGAAGACCTTGGTCCCCGATCCTGTGAAGCCGCACTCCTCGGCGGCCTCGGGCTCCGGCTCCGTGGCCCCGCTGGGGAAGCTCATCAGGGACTGGAAGACGTTGTTGAACAGGAGCCACGACCCGGGGTCGTAGCCCGAAGCCGGGTCGGTGGCCACGACGTCGTCCGACATCCCCATCACCACCGCGTCACCGTCCGCTCCCGCTCCGCCGGATTCTGTTCCGCAGCCGGTCAGCAGGGCGGTGGCCAGCCCTCCCGTGAGGGAAAGGGCCAGCCACTGGTTACGCAAATTCACGAACGTGCCTTGTCGTTGATGTCAATCGGTGGAGCGAAGCCCGGCGAGGCTTGTGCGGGTGTGCGCGAGGACTAGTCGCTCACACCGCGGCCGAGCTCCCACAGCTGCAGGCTCGATGCCGAGTTCAGGGCCCACTCGACGCCCGTGATGTCGTCGCGGGCGGCGATGTACTGCTTACCCTGCCAGAGGGGAATGAACGGCACGTCCTCGGCGACGATGTCCTGGATCTTCTGGATGCTCTTGGCGGCGGAGAGGCGGTCCGCCTCACGGCGCGAGTGCGGGATCAGCTCGTCGATGATGACGGGGTTCGCGTACGGCGAGTTGAGGAAGTTGCCCTTGTCGAGGAACGGCGCGACGAAGCTGTCGGGGTCCGGGAAGTCGGGGAACCAGCCCATTCCGTAGACGTCGTACGCGCCCTTCTGCTCGGCGGGGCGGAAGGTGGTCCAGCCCTCGCCCTTGATCGACACGTCGAACAGGCCGGTGTCGTTGAGCTGCTTCTGCAGGACCTGGAATTCCTTCTTGGTGCCCGGTCCGTAGTGGTCCGTCGTGTAGTGCAGGGTGAGCTTGACCGGCGTGCTGATGTCGGCCTTCTGCAGCAGGTTGCGGGCCTTGGCCGTGCTCGGGTTGCCGTACTTGTTGAAGAACGAGTTGGTGTGGCCCACGACCGTGGCCGGCACCAGGGAGTAGAGCGGCTCGGCCGCGTCGCCGTAGACACCGGCCGCGAGGGCGCCGCGGTCGACGACCTGCGCCATGGCCTGGCGGACCGCCTTGGACTTGACGGTGGTGGCGTCCGTGTTGAAGCCGATGTAGCGGATCTCGAGGCCCGGCGTCTCGACCAGGTCGATGTCCTTGCCCGGGTCCGTGTCGAGCTGCTTGATCTGCTCCGGCGACATGGTGCGCGTCATCATGTCGATGTCGCCGTCCTTGAGGGCCTTGCCCATGGCCTCGGTGGAGGCGTAGTCGCGCAGCTCGATCTCGTCGCTCTTGGGCTTGTACGCGCCCTTGTAGTTGGGGTTCTTGGAGAACACCGTCTTGACGAGGGTGTTGCCCTTGACCTCCTGCTTGGCGGTGTACGGGCCCGAGCCGTCGATGTCGAAGCCGTCGCGCAGCTTCCTCTTGCCGTAGTGCTCCGAGCTGACGACACCCGCGACGGGCGTGGCCAGCTTGTACGGGAACGTCGCGTCGGCGCTCTTGAGGTGGAAGACGATGCCCCGGTCGCCCTCGGTCTCGATCGCGTCGACGTTGGCCATCAGGCTGGAGGAGCCGGTGGAGTCCTTGATCTTCATGTCCCGCACCCGCTCGATGGAGAACTTCACATCGTTGGCGGTCAGCGGCTTGCCGTCGGCGAACGTCAGGCCCTTGCGCAGCGTGCACTCGTAGCGCTCGTTGCCGGTGTCGGTGAAGCCGCACTTCTGGGCGGCGTCGGGCTCCGGCTCTCCGTCGCCGCGCGGCGACGCCATCAGCGTCTGGACCGTCTGGCGCAGGATGTTCCAGGAGCCCGCGTCATAGGCGAACGCCGGGTCGAAGGGGGCCGGAACCTCGGGCGAGGTGGAGAACACGTCCGTGGTGCCGACAGCGATCGCGTCGTCTCCCCCACTGTCCGCCCCGCCGCACGCCGCGAGCGCGGGAGCGAGCAGACCTACCAAGGCAGGCAGCACCAAAGTCTTACGGTTCATGCTCGACGTTCTCCAGAGCTGTTGGTCCCGTGCGGACCGACAACGAGGGGTGGGGTCAGTCGGACCGTGGGGTGTGGCGATGTTCTCGCGAAGACATTAGTCCGCGCCGCCAGGAGGGCCGGAAGGTACCGGAGTTGCCCCCCAATCACGCAGCGAAACCGGGCGCGGACACACCGATAACCCGACACGGGAAGGTTTCGTCAGGTTCCCCTCAATCGGGACACAACACCACTCCACAACTCGCGCAAATCGGCGTTCCGACACAGCCTTGACCGGCTGTCGACCCCCCGTGAAGTGGGAAAGGTCACACCTTCAACCGCTCAGCACTTTCCGGCCATCAGACCTTGTAGGAAAGGCAGGTTGACGTGTTCGAGGGACGGGACGACGGTCCTGCCGGTCGCCGCCGCGATGGGCGCGACGGACGGCACGGCCACCACTCGGCAGCCCGCGGCCTCGGCCGCGGCGACGCCGGTCGCGGTGTCCTCGATGACGGCACATCTGGCCGGTTCTGCCCCAACCCCCGCTGCCGCGAGGAGATAGGGATCGGGGTGCGGCTTGGTCCGGGTCACCTCGTCGCCCGCGATCGTCAGCGTGAAGTGGTGGGATCCGATCGAGTCGAGCACGCGGTCGATGATGCGCCGGTGCGACGCGGAGACCAGTGCCATCGGCACCTCGTGCGCGGCGAGTTCGGCGAGCAGCCTGGCGGCTCCCGGCATCATCGGCAGGGCGCGGCCGATGCGGTCCTCGAAGCCGTCGTTGAGCAGCACGGTCAGCTCGGGCACCGTGATGTCGGCCCCGGTGGACGCGATGAGGAATCCGGCGCTGCGGGTCATCGGCCCGCCGACGACGACGTCGCGCCAGGCCTCGTCGAGCGTGTGCCCGAGTGCGGCGAACACCGCGACCTCGGCGTCCCACCAGAATCCCTCGGTGTCCACGAGTGTTCCGTCCATGTCGAGGAGCACCGCCTGGAGGTCGGAGCCTTCGGCCGTTCGGGTATCGAGCGCGGGAACCGTACTGGTCATCCGGGCACACCTCCGTGAGGGACGAGAAGGCCGGTTGCTCCCTTCTGACGGGTGAGCAACCGGCCTGCACTGGACCGACAAGTGTACGACTTGTCGGCTTAGCGCGCGTTGAAGTATTTCGCCTCGGGGTGGTGGATGACGATGGCGTCCGTGGACTGCTCCGGGTGGAGCTGGAACTCCTCGGAGAGCTGCACTCCGATCCGCTCCGGCTCCAGGAGCTCGGCGATCTTCGCGCGGTCCTCCAGGTCGGGGCAGGCGCCGTAGCCGAGCGAGAAGCGCGCGCCGCGGTACTTCAGGTCGAACATGTCCTCGACGTCGGCGGGGTCCTCGCCGCCGAAGCCGAGTTCGGCGCGCACGCGCGCGTGCCAGTACTCGGCGAGGGCCTCGGCCAGCTGCACGGACAGGCCGTGCAGTTCGAGGTAGTCGCGGTAGGAGTCGGCCTCGAAGAGCTTCGCGGTGGCCTCGCCGATCTTCGAGCCGACGGTGACGACCTGGAGGCCGACCACGTCCTTCTCGCCGGACTCCTCGGGGCGGAAGAAGTCCGCGAGGCACAGGCGCCGGCCGCGGCGCTGGCGCGGGAAGGTGAAGCGGGTGCGCTCGTTGCCCTCGTCGTCCAGGATGATCAGGTCGTCGCCCTTGGAGACGCAGGGGAAGTAGCCGTAGACGACGGCCGCCTCCAGCATGTTCTTGGTGTGCAGCTCGTCCAGCCAGCCGCGCAGGTGGGGGCGTCCCTCCGTCTCGACGAGCTCCTCGTAGGTGGGCCCGTCGCCCTTGCGGGCCTGCTTGAGGCCCCACTGGCCCTTGAACAGGGCGCCCTCGTCGAGCCAGGAGGCGTACTCCTTGAGCTGGATGCCCTTGACCACGCGGGTGCCCCAGAACGGCGGGGTGGGCACGGGGTTGTCGACGGAGGTGTCCGAGCGGGCGGGGCCCTCTTCCTCGCTGACCTCCAGGACGGGGGTGTCCCGCTTGGGCACGCGGCGCTGCTTCAGTTCGGGCAGTGTGGCGCCGGGGACGCCGCGCTTGACCGCGATGAGGGCGTCCATCAGGCGCAGGCCCTCGAAGGCGTCGCGGGCGTAGCGGACCTCGCCCTCGTAGATCTCGTGGAGGTCCTGCTCGACGTAGGCGCGGGTGAGCGCGGCACCGCCGAGGATGACGGGGAAGTCTGCGGCCATCTTGCGCTGGTTGAGCTCCTCCAGGTTCTCCTTCATGATCACGGTCGACTTCACCAGGAGGCCCGACATGCCGATCACGTCCGCGCGGTGCTCGGCCGCGGCGTCCAGGATCGCGGCGACCGGCTGCTTGATGCCGAGGTTGACCACGTTGTAGCCGTTGTTGGACAGGATGATGTCGACGAGGTTCTTGCCGATGTCGTGGACGTCGCCGCGCACGGTGGCCAGGACGATGGTGCCCTTGCCCTCGGAGTCCGACTTCTCCATGTGCGGTTCCAGGTGGGCGACCGCGGTCTTCATGACCTCGGCGGACTGCAGCACGAAGGGCAGCTGCATCTGGCCGGATCCGAACAGTTCGCCGACGACCTTCATGCCCTCAAGGAGGGTGTCGTTGACGATGTCGAGAGCCGGGCGGGTCAGCAGGGCCTCGTCGAGGTCTGCCTCCAGGCCCTTCTTCTCGCCGTCGATGATGCGGCGCTGCAGCCGCTCGTCCAGGGGCAGGGCGAGGAGCTCCTCGGCCTTGCCCTCCTTCATCGACTTCATGTTGACGCCCTCGAAGAGCTCCATGAGCTTCTGCAGGGGGTCGTAGCCCTCTTCGCGGCGGTCGTAGATCAGGTCGTGGGCGGCCTTGACCTGCTCCTCCTCCAGGCGCGCGATGGGCAGGATCTTGGAGGCGTGCACGATCGCCGAGTCCAGGCCCGCCTTGACGCACTCGTCCAGGAAGACGGAGTTGAGGACGACGCGGGCGGCCGGGTTGAGGCCGAAGGAGATGTTCGAGAGGCCCAGGGTGGTCTGCACGTCCGGGTGGCGGCGCTTGAGCTCGCGGATCGCCTCGATGGTGGCGATGCCGTCCTTGCGGGACTCCTCCTGACCGGTGCAGATGGTGAAGGTCAGGGCGTCGATGAGGATGTCCGACTCGTGGATGCCCCAGTTGCCCGTCAGGTCGTCGATGAGGCGCTCGGCGATGGCGACCTTGTGCTCGACGGTGCGGGCCTGACCCTCCTCGTCGATGGTCAGGGCGATCAGCGCGGCGCCGTGCTCCTTGGCAAGGGCGGTGACCTTCGCGAAGCGCGACTCGGGGCCGTCGCCGTCCTCGTAGTTGACGGAGTTGATGACGGCGCGGCCGCCCAGCTTCTCCAACCCGGCCTGGAGCACCGGCAGTTCGGTGGAGTCCAGGACGATGGGCAGGGTGGAGGCGGTGGCGAAGCGGCCCGCGAGCTCGGCCATGTCCTTGACGCCGTCGCGGCCCACGTAGTCGACGCACAGGTCGAGCATGTGGGCGCCCTCGCGGATCTGGTCGCGGGCCATCTCCACGCAGTCGTCCCAGCGGCCCTCCAGCATGGCCTCGCGGAACTTCTTCGAGCCGTTGGCGTTCGTGCGCTCGCCGATCGCCATGTACGCGGTGTCCTGGCGGAAGGGCACGGTCTGGTAGAGCGAGGCGGCGCCGGGCTCGGGGTGCGGCTCGCGGCGGACCGTCTCCACACCCCGGACGCGCTCCACGACCTGGCGCAGGTGCTCGGGGGTCGTACCGCAGCAGCCGCCGACCAGGGAGAGGCCGTACTCGCGTACGAAGGTCTCCTGCGCGTCGGCGAGCTCGGCCTCGGTCAGCGGGTAGTGGGCGCCGTTCTTGCCAAGGACCGGCAGGCCCGCGTTGGGCATGCAGGAGATCGGGACGCGCGAGTGGCGGGCCAGATAGCGCAGGTGCTCGCTCATCTCGGCCGGGCCCGTGGCGCAGTTCAGGCCGATCATGTCGATGCCCAGCGGCTCCAGGGCGGTCAGCGCGGCGCCGATCTCCGAGCCGAGGAGCATCGTGCCGGTCGTCTCGACGGTGACCGAGCAGATCAGCGGGAGGTTCGAGCCGGTGGCGTCCAGCGCGCGGCGGGCGCCCAGGATCGCGGACTTGGTCTGCAGGAGGTCCTGGGTGGTCTCCACCAGGAGGGCGTCGGCGCCGCCCGCGATCATGCCTTCGGCGTTGGTCTGGTAGGCGTCGCGAAGGACCGTGTACGGGGCGTGCCCCAGCGTCGGCAGCTTGGTGCCCGGACCCATCGAGCCCAGGACCCAGCGCTGTTGGCCGGTGGACGCGGTGAACTCGTCGGCGACCTCGCGGGCGATGCGGGCGCCCGCCTCGGAGAGCTCGAAGTTCCGCTCGGGGATGTCGTACTCGTTCAAGGCCGCGAAGTTCGTGCCGAACGTGTTCGTCTCCACGCAGTCCACACCGACCGCGAAGTACTCCTCGTGGACCGAGCGGACGATGTCCGGGCGCGTCACGTTCAGGATCTCGTTACAGCCCTCGAGGTTCTGGAAGTCCTCGAGAGTGGGGTCCTGTGCCTGGAGCATGGTGCCCATCGCACCGTCGGCCACCACCACACGGGTGGCGAGGGCTTCGCGGAGGGCGTCGGCCCGGGTTCCGTTCGAGGGACCGGACGAGGGGGTCGGCAACGAGGCCATGAAAGAGCTCCCTGAGGTGCGACGGCTGTCGGCTTTGCGCTTCGGTGGAAGGCGCACCCGGTCAGGGTAGCCGGACGAAGGTCCAGAGCGCTGGAGTGTTCACGGGGCGGACGCGTGGCCGGTTCACTCGCCGCAAGGAGGTGTAGCTCGTGGCCCAGCGGGAAACGGCGAGAACTTGCGAGAACCTACGACAAACACAGCCTGCCGCTCTGTCGCGGGAGGTCGGCAACGACCGATAGTGTTCAGCATTGTCGAACATGGAGTCAGAGGGGACGGAGGAAGGGGCTGCGATGGCACGGAACATCCAGTCGCTCGAACGGGCGGCCGCGATGCTGCGGCTGCTCGCGGGCGGAGAGCGACGGCTCGGCCTCTCCGAGATCGCGTCCGCCCTTGGCCTCGCCAAGGGCACGGCTCACGGCATTCTGCGCACCTTGCAGGCCGAGGGCTTCGTCGAACAGGAGTCCGCGTCGGGCCGCTATCAGCTCGGCGCCGAGCTCCTGCGCCTGGGCAACAGCTATCTGGACGTGCACGAGCTGCGGGCCCGCGCCCTGGTGTGGACGGACGACCTGGCCCGCTCCAGCGGCGAGAGCGTCTACCTCGGCGTCCTGCACCAGCGGGGCGTCCTGATCGTGCACCACGTCTTCAGGCCCGACGACAGCCGCCAGGTCCTGGAAGTGGGTGCGATGCATCCGCTGCACTCCACCGCCCTGGGCAAGGTTCTCGCCGCCTACGACCCCGTGGCGCACAGCGAGGCCGCTGAGGCCGAGTGGCAGAGCTTCACCTCGCGCACCGTCGTGGACCCCGACGACTTCGAGGGCGTCCTCGACGTGACCCGCGCGCGCGGGTACGCCGCCGACGTCGAGGAGACCTGGGAAGGCGTCGCCTCCGTGGCCGCCCCCATTCACGACCGGCGCCGCATGCCGGTCGGCGCGGTCGGCATCACCGGTGCGGTGGAGCGCGTCCAGAAGGACGGGGAGCTGCGCCCCGATCTGATCGCGGCCGTACGGGACTGCGCCCGCGCCGTGTCACGGGACCTGGGCGCCGGGCGTTTCTGAGCGTGCCCCGCGCCCTTTGCGGGGCACGCCCCCAGCCGCTCGACATGCAGCGGAGACCCTTCCGCGCGATCATCGTGTGACGGTGTTTCGCCCCGTGGCGCCCCCTGCCGCGACCGATAACCCGGAACGATCAATAACGATCGTATTTTCAATTACAGAACTCTTGACGGGCGAGTAACCCCGGGGCGAGACTCGCGTCCATCGGTCGGCATTGTCGAACACCTACCGGCATTACGCGTTAGAGTGTGACAAGGCCAAGGGCCGGCAGGACCTCACCTGAGGTCGCGGACCACCGGAGGGACCCGGGGTTCGCCTTCCCCTGGACGAAGGACAAAGGAGTCGCGGGTGTCCAGCTCCGACATCTTCATCGGCGAGACCATCGGTACCGCCATTCTCGTACTGCTCGGCGGCGGTGTCTGCGCCGCCGTCACGCTCAAGGCCTCCAAGGCCAAGGACGCCGGCTGGCTCGCGATCACCTTCGGGTGGGGCTTCGCGGTGCTCACCGGCGCCTACCTGGCAGGTGGCGTGTCAGGCGCCCACCTCAACCCGGCGGTCACCGTCGGCCTGGCCATCGAGGGCGGCACGAAGTGGAGCGATGTTCCGCTCTACCTCGGCTCCCAGCTGCTCGGCGCGATCATCGGCGCCGTCCTGGTCTGGCTCGCCTACCTGGGTCAGTTCAAGGCCCACCTCACGGACCCGGAGATCCTCGCGGCGCAGCCGATGGAGGAGGGTCTCGTCGACCAGAAGGCCGCTCCCAAGGCCGGTCCGGTGCTCGGCGTCTTCGCCACAGGACCCGAGATCCGCAACTACGCGCAGAACGTGCTCACCGAGATCATCGCGACGGTCGTACTGGTCCTCGCGATCCTCACCCAGGGCCTGAACGACGGCGGCAACGGCATCGGCACACTCGGCGCGCTGATCACCGCCCTCGTCGTGGTGAGCATCGGCCTCTCGCTCGGTGGCCCCACGGGCTACGCGATCAACCCGGTCCGTGACCTGGGTCCGCGCATCGTGCACTCCCTCCTCCCGCTGCCGAACAAGGGCAGCTCGGACTGGGCCTACGCATGGGTGCCGATCGTCGGCCCGTTGATCGGTGGCGCCATCGCCGGCGGCATCTACAACCTCGCGTTCAAGTAGGACCGCGAGCACCGCCGATGACCGCCGCAGAAAGACCGCCGAGAGCAAAGAAGACCAGGAGTACACCGTGAGCACCGACGCACACACCGCAGGCCCCTTCATCGCGGCCATCGACCAGGGCACCACTTCGAGCCGCTGCATCGTCTTCGACAAGGACGGCCGGATCGTCTCGGTCGACCAGAAGGAGCACGAGCAGATCTTCCCGAAGCCGGGCTGGGTCGAGCACGATGCGAGCGAGATCTGGACGAACGTCCAGGAGGTCGTTGCCAGCGCCATCTCCAAGGCCGGCATCACCCACGAGGACATCAAGGCGATCGGCATCACCAACCAGCGTGAGACCACGCTGCTCTGGGACAAGAACACCGGCGAGCCGGTGCACAACGCCATCGTCTGGCAGGACACCCGTACCGACACCCTGTGCAAGGAGCTCGGCCGCAACGTCGGCCAGGACCGCTTCCGCCGCCAGACGGGCCTGCCGCTCGCCAGCTACTTCGCCGGGCCGAAGGCCCGCTGGCTGCTCGACAACGTCGACGGTCTGCGCGAGCGCGCCGAGGCGGGCGACATCCTCTTCGGCACCATGGACTCCTGGGTCATCTGGAACCTGACGGGCGGTGTCAACGGCGGCAAGCACGTCACCGACGTCACCAACGCCTCGCGCACCATGCTGATGAACCTGCACACCATGCAGTGGGACGAGTCGATCGCCGAGTCCATCGGCGTGCCGATGGCGATGCTCCCCGAGATCCGCTCCTCCGCCGAGGTCTACGGCGAGGTCACCGGCGGCAAGCTCGGCGAGATCCTGCCCGGCACCCCCGTCGCCTCCGCGCTCGGCGACCAGCAGGCGGCCCTCTTCGGCCAGACCTGTTTCGCCAAGGGCGAGGCCAAGTCGACGTACGGCACCGGCACCTTCATGCTGATGAACACCGGTGAGTCGGCCATCAACTCCTACTCGGGCCTGCTGACCACCGTCGGCTACCAGATCGGCGACCAGAAGCCGGTCTACGCGCTCGAGGGTTCCATCGCGGTCACCGGTTCGCTCGTGCAGTGGATGCGCGACCAGATGGGCCTGATCAACTCCGCCGCCGAGATCGAGACGCTCGCGTCGTCGGTCGAGGACAACGGCGGCGCCTACTTCGTACCGGCCTTCTCCGGCCTCTTCGCCCCGTACTGGCGCTCCGACGCCCGCGGCGTGATCACCGGTCTCACCCGGTACGTCACCAAGGCGCACATCGCGCGCGCCGTCCTGGAGGCCACGGCCTGGCAGACCCGTGAGATCACCGACGCCATGACGAAGGACTCCGGCGTCGAGCTCACGGCCCTCAAGGTCGACGGCGGCATGACCTCCAACAACCTGCTGATGCAGACGCTCTCGAACTTCCTCGACGCACCGGTGGTGCGCCCGATGGTGGCCGAGACGACCTGCCTCGGCGCCGCCTACGCCGCCGGTCTCGCCGTCGGCTTCTGGTCCGGCACCGACGAGCTGCGCGCCAACTGGCGCCGGGCGGCGGAATGGACACCCAGCATGGACGCGGACACCCGTGCCCGTGAGTACAAGAGCTGGCTCAAGGCCGTCGAGCGGTCCATGGGTTGGCTCGATGAGAGTGGCGAGGAGTAATCAACATGACCACCCTGCAGAGCGTCCCTGCCCTCGGGACGCATCCGGCTGCCGGTTCCAACCCGAGCCGCGCCGAGACCCGGGAGCAGCTTTCCAAGGCGACGTACGACCTCCTGGTGATCGGCGGCGGGATCCTGGGCATCTCCACCGCCTGGCATGCCGCGCAGTCGGGACTGCGGGTGGCCCTGGTGGACGCCGGTGACTTCGCCGGCGCCACCTCCTCCGCCTCCTCCAAGCTGCTCCACGGCGGTCTGCGCTACCTGCAGACCGGCGCGGTGAAGCTGGTCGCGGAGAACCACTTCGAGCGTCGCGCGGTGTCCCGTCAGGTGGCCCCCCACCTGGCGAACCCGCTCACCTTCTACCTGCCCGTCTACAAGGGCGGCCCGCACGGCGCCGCCAAGCTGGGCGCGGGCGTCTTCGCCTACTCGGCGCTCTCCGCCTTCGGCGACGGCGTCGGCCACCTGCTCAGCCCCTCGAAGGCCGCGCAGGACGTGCCGGAGCTGCGCACGGACAACCTGAAGGCCGTCGCCGTGTACGGCGACGACCAGATGAACGACTCCCGCATGGCCCTGATGACGGTCCGCGCGGCCGTCGAGGCCGGCGCCGTCGTCCTCAACCACGCCGAGGTCACGGGCCTGCGCTTCACCAAGGGCCGGGTCACGGGCGCGGAGCTCAAGGACCGCATGAGCGGCGACGAGTTCGGCGTCAACGCCCGCCTCGTGCTCAACGCGACCGGCCCGTGGGTCGACCACCTGCGCAAGATGGAGAACCCGGACGCGGCCCCCTCCATCCGCCTCTCCAAGGGCGCGCACCTGGTCCTCAAGCGCACCGCCCCCTGGAAGGCCGCGCTGGCCACGCCGATCGACAAGTACCGCATCACGTTCGCCCTGCCGTGGGAGGACATGCTCCTTCTCGGCACGACGGACGAGGAGTTCGAGGGCGACCCGGCGGACGTGAGCGTCACCGAGTCCGACACCACGCAGATCCTGGACGAGGCCGCGTTCTCCATCCGCGACCAGCAGCTGTCCCGCGACCTGATCACGTACTCCTTCGCGGGTCTGCGCGTCCTGCCCGGCGGCCCCGGCGACACGTCGAAGGCCAAGCGCGAGACGGTCGTCACCGAGGGCGCGGCCGGCATGCTCTCCGTCGCGGGCGGCAAGTGGACGACCTTCCGCCACATCGGTCGTACGGTCATGAAGAAGCTGGAGTCGCTGCCGGGTCACCCGCTCGGCGACGACTACGAGCCGATCTCGCAGCTCCAGAAGCGTCTGCCGCTGCCCGGCATCGCCAACCCGCGCGCGGTCGCACACCGCCTCCTCGTCGACGGTCCGGCGCCCGGTCCGCGTATGTCCGCGGACACCGCCAAGCACCTGGCGACGCACTACGGCTCGCTCTCCTTCGACATCGCCCGTATCGCGAACGAGAACCCGGAGCTCGCCGAGCGCGTATCGCCGGACGCCCCGGAGATCTGGGCGCAGGTCGTCTACGCCCGTGACCACGAGTGGGCCGAGACGGCGGACGACGTCCTGCGTCGCCGTACGACGCTGACGATCCGCGGCCTCGCCACGGACGAGGTCCGCGGCAAGGTCCAGGACGTGCTCGACGGCAAGTAGGCACCGGCTGTAAGTACTGGCTGGTCGAAGGGGCGGCTCCCTCTCTTTTGAGGGGCCGCCCCTTCGGCGTGCCCAGCCGGTTGCCCGGCGGGGCCGCCACACCGCGTACATACGCGTGCAATACGGCACGGGGAGAGTAGGAGGATGCCTCCGGTTCCTCTTTCAGTACTCGATCTGGTCCCCGTCACCTCCGGTTCAAACGCTCCGACGGCGCTGCGCAACACCGTCGAACTGGCCCGCGCGGCCGAGGAGTTCGGCTACCGCCGCTACTGGCTGGCCGAGCACCACCTCAACCCCGGTGTCGCGGGTTCGGCGCCCGCCCTGGTGATCCAGGCGGTGGCGCAGGCGACGCGGGAGATCCGGGTGGGCTCAGGCGCGGTGCTGCTCGGGCACCAGACTCCGCTGTCGGTCGTGGAGCAGTTCGGGATTCTGGACGCGCTGTATCCGGGGCGGATCGATCTGGGGCTCGGCAGGTCCGGGCGCCCGCGTCCCACGGGGTCGGCGGTCCCGGCGGGTCTCGCACGGCTGCTGCAGTCCCCGCGCTTCCAACTCCAGTTCAAGCTGCTCCAGCAGCCCGGCGCGCGGACTCCGGCGTACGACGAGCAGGTCGGTGACATCCTGGCGCTCTTCGGCGGTACGTACCGTGGCGACGACGGCACCGAGGCGCACGCGATACCGGGCGATGGTGCCGACGTCGACGTGTGGGTCCTGGGCAGCAGCGCGGGCGAGAGCGCCGAGGTGGCGGGTGCGCGGGGGCTGCCGTTCGGGGCGAACTACCACGTCAGTCCGGGCACGGTGACCGAGGCGGTGGATGCCTACCGCGCCGCGTTCCGGCCGTCGGCGACGCTCTCCGCTCCCTATGTCCTGGTGTCCGCCGACGCCGTGGTCGGGCCCGACGACGCCTCGGCGCGGCGGCTCGCGGCCGGGTACGCGCCATGGGTGCGGTCCATCCGCAGGGCGGAGGGTGCGATCAAGTTCCCCACGCCGGAGGAAGCGGACCGCCTCGAATGGACGCGGGAGGAGCGCGAGTTGGTCGCCGACCGCGTCGACACGCAGTTCGTGGGCAGCCCCGAGACGGTGACGGCAGGCCTGGCAGAACTCCAACAGGCCACTGGTGCGGATGAGTTGCTCATCACCACCATCACGCACGACCACGCGGACCGGGTGCGGTCGTACGAGTTGCTCGCGCAGGCCTGGCAGAAGCAGGGCTGATCCCCCCCGGCGGCACACATCACGTCACGAAAGAGGGCACCATGAAGTTCCAGGTCCTGTCGATCATCGGTCATGCCCCGCACCCGCTGACCGGCCACCTCCCCACGTCCGCCGACCGGTTGGATGACGTGATCGAGGTCGGCGTGGCCGCCGAGCGGCTCGGATACGACGCGTACGCCGTGGGAGAGCGGCACGCGGGCGCCTTCCTGTCGTCGAGTCCGACGGTCGTGCTCGGCGCGCTCGCCGCACGGACCAACCGGATCAAACTCTTGACCGGCGTCACCGTCGTGGCGATCCTCGACCCGGTCCGGGTGGCCGAGGACTACGCGACGCTCGATCAGATCTCGCGCGGCAGGATCGAGTTGGTGATCGGCAAGGGCGCGGAGGCCGGTCACTTCGATCTCTTCGGGCTCGACGAGGAGCGGCAGTGGGATCTGCAGAAGGAGAAGTACGAACTGCTCCGCCGTCTGTGGGGCGAGGAGAACGTCGACTGGGAGGGCGAGTTCAGGCCCGCCCTGAAGGACGTGACGACGGTGCCGCGCCCGTACGCGGGCCTGCCGCGCATCTGGCACGGCTCGGCGACGTCCCTCAACTCCCCCGATCTGGCAGCCAAGCACGGGGATCCGCTCTTCACCGCCAACGCCATTCAGCCGCGTGCCGCGTACGCGAAGCTGATCACGCACTACCGCGAGCGGTTCGAGGAGTACGGGCACGATCCGGCGCGGGCCCGGGTGGCGGCGGGCTCCGGCGGGCTGCTCATCGCGGACTCGGCGGAGCAGGCGGTCTCGCGCTACGGCGAGCTGTACGAGGCGAAGGTGCGCCAGACCTTCAAGCCGCATCTGGAGGGGAAGGCGGGCTACAACACTCCCTTCCGCACCATCGAGGACGCGATCGCCGACGGGCCCCAGCTCATCGGCTCGCCGCAGCAGATCATCGACAAGATCCTCGGCTACCACGAGGTGTACGGGCACGACCTGCAGTCCATCACCGTGGACGGCTTCGGTCTGGAGCGCGGCGAGCAGATCGAGACGCTTGAGCGGTTCGCCGAGGAGGTCGCGCCGGTGGTCCGCAGGGCTGCGCCGTCCACGCTGTGGGACGGCGAGTAAGCACGGCTGACGTCTGCTGACCTGCGAGTTACCATCCCCCCGTACCCACCTTGTCCCCTTCTGGAGCGAGCCATGACCCTCCTGACGACCTGGCCGGAGTCCGGCACCGAGACCGTCGTACGCCGCACCGCGGACCCGGCCGAGATCGCCGCCGCGCTCGCCCCCGTCGGCGTGCGCTACGAGCAGTGGCCGGTGCGCGAGGACGTACCCGCCGACGCTGACAGCGACACCGTCTTCGCCGCGTACCGCGCGGAGATCGACAAGCTCAACGCCGAGGAGGGCTTCCAGACGGTCGACGTGGTCGCGCTGCACCCCAGCGACGACCCCGAGTGGCCCGCGAAGGCGAAGGCGGCCCGGCAGAAGTTCCTCGCCGAGCACACGCACGACGACGATGACGAGGTGCGGTTCTTCGTCGCGGGCGCCGGGATCTTCTATCTGCACGTGGCCGGCGAAGTGCACGCGGTCTACTGCGAGAAGGGCGATCTGCTCGGGGTGCCGCGCGGCACGACGCACTGGTTCGACATGGGCACGTCGCCCGCGTTCACGGCGATCCGCTTCTTCCACGAGGAGGACGGCTGGATCGGCACGTTCACGGGCAGCCCGATCGCGGACCGCTTCCCGGACTTCGACGCGATTCACGCGGGATACGCCGCGTGACTTCGGGTTCGGGAACAGCCGTGAACGCCGTGGACGCTGTGGTGCTCGACATCGAGGGCACCACGAGCGCGACGGGGTTCGTGGTGGATGTGCTGTACCCCTACGCGCGCGAGCGCTTCGGGACGCTGCTCGACTCGCGGGGCGAGGAGCCGGAGGTGGCGCGGGCCGTCGCCCAGGTGCGGGAACTGGCCGGTGAGCCGGACGCGGACGCCGGGCGTGTGGAGAAGATCCTGGGCGAATGGGTCGACGCCGACCGCAAGGCGACGCCCCTGAAGACGCTCCAGGGCATCCTCTGGGCGGAGGGCTTCGCGCGGGGCGAGTTGGTCTCGCACTTCTACCCCGAGGTGATCGACGTGCTGCGCGGCTGGGCGGCGGACGGGATACGCCTTTACGTGTACTCGTCCGGGTCCGTCGGGGCGCAGCGGGCGTGGTTCACGTACTCGCCCGAGGGTTCCTTGATGGAGCTCGTGAGCGGTTTCTACGACACCGAGAACGCGGGCCCGAAGCAGGAGCCGGGGTCCTACCGCGCGATTTCGGCCGCTGTCGGGGTGGATCCGGGCCGCACGCTCTTCCTCTCCGACCGGCTCGGGGAGCTTGACGCGGCGCGGGACGCCGGGTGGCTGGCCGTGGGTGTGCGGCGGGCCGGGGAGCCGTACTTCGCCGACGGGGTCGGCGGGCATGCGGAGGTTTCGGCCTTCGATGAGATCAGCGTTGCGAGGAGCGTTCGATGAGTGAGACCACTGCTGATCTTGACCTGGAGGAGGCGGGCGCCGTCCTCGCTGCCGAGGCCGCGCGGTTCGCTTCGTTCGGGTGGATGAGGGGTACGTCCGGGAACCTGTCCGTGGTCCTCTCGCGTACGCCGCTACAGCTCGCGGTGACGGCGAGCGGGCGGGACAAGGGTGAACTCACCTCTGCGGACGTGGTGTTGACGGACGCGTCCGGTGCGGCGCTGGGCGCGGGGCGGCCTTCGGCGGAGGCGGCGCTGCATGCGCGGGTCGCCGCGCTCACCGGGGCCGGGGCCGTGGTGCACGTCCACACCGTGGCGTCGGTGGCCATGGGGCACCGCCTGCCCGGGGGGATTCCCTTCCGCGATCTGGAGATGCTGAAGGGGCTCGGGCACGCGACGCACGAGGTCGCTGTGACGTTGCCGGTGATCGAGAACAGCCAGGACATGGGTGTCCTGGGGGACCGTCTCGAGGCGGCGCTTTCGCCGGGGATGCCGGCGGTGGTTGTCGCCGGACACGGGCTGTATGTGTGGGGGGCCGATGCTCGGGAGGCGCGGCATCGCACGGAGGTCGTGGAGTGGTTGCTGGAGCTTGAGCTGACGCGGGGCTAGCCCTGCGGGGCTTTCCCCAACCCCGCCCCTTCCCCGGCTCCGCCGCGTTCGTCCTCAAACGCCGGAGAGGCTGAAGGGTTTCAGCCCGTCCGGCGATTGAGGGCATCTTGTACGGGGTCCGGGGCGGGACCCAGGTCCGCACCGTCAAAGGGCGGGTAGCTCTCGCGGCCCGTTCGCTCGGCCGCATCGATGTAGGTGGCAAGAGCATCGTGAGACTGAGCGAGGGTGGCCATCTGATCGTTCAGTCGCTGCAGCCGTGACCGCATCGCGGCCAGCAACTCGGGACATCCGGGCAGCTCCGGGGCCTCTCCGAGCGCACATGGCAGCACGTACGCGATGTCCTCGGAAGACAGACCGGCACCGAGCAAGTGCCGGATCTGCTTCACGCGCAGTACGGCGTTCTCGTCGTACTCGCGATATCCGTTGGCGCCGCGGTCCGCCTCCAGCAGCCCCTGGGCTCCGTAGTAACGCAGCTGATGAGTGTGGACTCCCGTCCGACGACTCAGTTCCCCGATCCGCATCGCTACCTCACTTGACCTTCATACCGGTATCAACGTTGACGATGCTGTCATGAACGACAGCACCGAAACACCCGTGACCATCATCGGACTCGGCCTGATGGGCCAGGCGCTCGCCGGCGCGTTCCTGAAAGCCGGGCATCCCACCATCGTATGGAATCGCACCTCCTCCAAAGCCGACCAACTGGTGGCCCAGGGTGCACGGCTGGCACCGACCATTGGCGACGCGCTCAAGGCAGGTTCGCTGACGATCATCTGCGTCACCGACTACCCGGCCCTGTACGAGCTGCTCGGCGCGGACGAAGTCGAGCTGGACGGCACGACGTTGATCAACCTGACCTCGGGGAGCTCGTCTCAGGCCAGGGAAGCCGCCCGATGGGCCGAGCAGCGTGGTACCCGCTACCTGGACGGCGCCGTCATGGCCATCCCATCGGCCATCGGCACCGCCGACGCGGTGATTCTGCACAGCGGGCCGCAGACGGACTTCGAGGCGCACGAGTCGGCACTCGGCGCGCTCGGCACCGTCGCCTACCTGGGGGCGGACCATGGGCTTGCGTCGCTGTACGACGTGGCCGGCCTGGCCATGATGTGGAGCGTCCTGAACGCCTGGCTCCAGGGCACGGCCATGCTCAGGACGGCCGGCGTCGACGCCGCGACGTATGCACCGTTCGCGCGGCAGATCGCCGCCGGTGTGGCCGAATGGCTGCCTGGATACGCCGAGCAGATCGACAGCGGCTCCTTTCCCGCCGAGGTCTCGGCCCTGGAGACCGACGCACGGGCGATGGAGCACCTGATCGAGGAGAGCGAGGCAGTGGGAGTGAACGCCGAACTGCCGAAGTTGCTCAAGACCATGGCAGACCGGGCGATCGCCGCCGGACACGGCAAAGAGCAGTATCCCGTGCTGATCGAGGAGTTCGGCAAGCTCCGCAACGACTGACCGACCCCGACACCGGAATTCAGTCGGCTCGGAGAAGCGGGATTCTGCCACGGGCCGCCACATCATTTCGCGACCACCGCTGCCTCGTCGAACTCCTCATGCCAACTCCTCCGCCTGCGCGACAGGTGAGCTTGGGCAGTGGGCAACGAGTGAGCACGTGTGAACCTGCGTGCTCGGTTGCGCTGTTGGGCCCCGCATCACAGGGATGCGGGGCCCAACAGCGCGGATTACTACGAGGCCGACCGTGGTCGTTTCTCAGGTCCCGGACGGCACGACGCTGCCTTCACGTGAGCGACGACTTCGTCCAACAGCTCGTCATCACCACCGGTGCCGTCAGCGCAGTGGAGCCGCCACGTCCTCAAGATCAACAACTGGCGGCTCTTGGGCTCACCTCAGCGCTATCCCGGGTCGGGGAAACGAACTGCCTCTAGCCCAGCCCCGCCCCCGGCAACTCCCCCGCCCCCACCTCCAGCACACCCCGCTCCGTCACAAGCCCCGTCACCAAAGAACCCGGCGTCACGTCGAAGGCGGGGTTGTGGCCCCGTGAACCTGCCGGAGCGGTCCGGACTCCGGCCCACTCCAGGATCTCCTCCTCGCCCCGCAGTTCGATGTGGATGTCAGAGCCCGTCGCCGTGGCGAGATCCACGGTCGTCGTGGGCGCGGCCACCATGAACGGGATCCCCGCGTACGCGCACGCAAGCGCGATCCCCACCGTGCCCACCTTGTTCGCCGTGTCCCCGTTCGCGGCGATCCGGTCCGCGCCGACGATCGCCGCGTCCACCTCACCCCGCAGAATCGTGCCCGCGGCCGCCCCGTCCGCCTGGACGAAGTGCGGTATCCCCTCCTGCGCCAGCTCCCACGCGGTGAGCCGCGCACCCTGGAGCAGGGGGCGGGTCTCATCGGCGTACACGGTCTCCAGGTGTCCGCGGCCGTGCAGTTCGCGTATGACGCCCAGCGCCGTGCCCCACCCCGCCGTGGCGAGCGCACCCGTGTTGCAGTGGGTGAGGATCCGCAGCGGCCGGTCCACGGACACGCGCTTCAGGAGCCAGTCCGCCCCGAACGCGCCCATCGCGTGGTTCGCTTCCAGGTCCTCCCGCACGATCGCGTCCGCCTCCGCGAGCACCGCGGAGAGACCCGCGTCGATGAGCGGGGCGACCCGGTCCACGCACACCATGAGGTTCACTGCCGTGGGCCGCGCCGCACGCACCCGCGCGACCTCCGCGTCGAGGCGGGTGCGGTCCCAGCCCTCGCGGTCGGCCTGCGCCACGGCGAGCGCGACGCCGTATCCGCCGGCCGCACCGATAGCGGGGGCGCCACGGACCACCAGGCGCACGATCGCGTCGATCAGCTGGTCGACGGTCGTGACGTCGAGACGCTCCAAGGCGTGCGGGAGCGCGGTCTGGTCGATGAGGGAGAGGGACGGCACGCCACCCTCCACCGCCGCCGTCCACGTGACGGCGCGCAGGTCCTGGCTGCTCATGTGCTTGCTCAACTCCGGGAGAATAGGGGCGTTTGCGGCCATGCGGGGAGGGGTGCCGTCACCGTACCTGACCTGCTCGAACCATATTTCGAGACGTTCGTGCAGCTGTCCGAAATCCGGTGTTACCCTCACCGCCACCCAGGACGGATCGACCCACGGTGCGAGGAGGACGGCCATGAAAGCCCAGCGGACCGCCGGCTCCATGTGCTGCCCCGCCGTGACCGACGGCCGCCGAATGTGCCGCTGTCGCCGCTGTTGTCGCCGCTGTCGCTGAGCGGCCCCCGCTCTCTCCGGCTCTCCAGCCCCGCACGTCCGAACTCCCCGCCACCGCCTGGGCCACCAGGCTCCTTCGAGAAGGCGCTCCCGTATGTCCATGTCTCCGCGTATGTCTCCGCGTATGTCCCTTCGCGTATCCCGTCGTACGTCCCTTCGGCTGTCCTCGATCGCCGTCGGCGCCGCCCTTCTCGCCACCGGCTGCAACGCCGCCGCGAAGAAGGGCGATTCGGACGGCGGCGGAGCCGACGGAGCCAAGGCGTTCACGCTCGTCACGCCCGATCCGGTGGCCCAGAACGAGTTCCTCAAGCTGGCCGTCAGCGGGGTGAAGTCGGCCGCGAAGGCGCAGGGCGGCGGGGCTCCGAAGGTCTTCCAGAGCAGCGATCCGGCCTCGCGGCAGCAGAACGTGCAGTCGGCCGTTGACTCCGCGCCCGACGTCATCACACTCGTCGGGTTCGAGTTCGCCGACATCGCGGCACAGCAGGCCGAGGCCCATCCCGACCAGCAGTTCCTGCTCGTCGACGCGTGCACGAAGAAGACGTACGAGAACGTCACCTGTGCGGTCTTCCGCGAGCACGAGGCGGTGTACCTCGCGGGCGCCGAGGCCGGGCTGCTCACCGAGAGCAAGAAGGTGGGCGCCGTCGTCGTCCTCGACTCCGTGCAGTTCCGGCGCTACAGCGAGCCGTTCGCGGCCGGTGCGAAGAAGGTGGAGGAGGGCGCCAAGTCCCGCACGCTCTTCGTCGGCGGGCAGTCCCCGTTCAGTGACGCGGCGCGTGCCAAGGACCAGGGTTCGACGCTCGGTTCGGGCGGGGCCGACCAGGTGATGGCGGCCGCCGCGGGCGGCAACACCGGTGTCTTCCAGGCCGCGAAGGCCAAGGGCTTCGAGGCGTACGGCGTCGACGCGAACCAGTGCCTCACGAGCCCGGGGGTCGTCGTCGACAACGTACTGAAGAAGACCGATGTCGCCGTCGAGAAGGGCATCGCGCAGATCCTGAAGGGCAAGGGCGGCACCACGGTGTCGTACGGCCTCAAGGAGGGCGGTATGTCGCTCACCGGTCTCGAGCCCGGGCTCGCGGACTCCAAGTGCCTGATCGCCGACCACAAGGATGTCCTGAAGCGCGTCGAGTCGCTGCGGGACGACATCATCGCGGGGAAGCTGAAGGTCAATGACCCGGCCGCCTGAGGCCGACACCGGCGCCCCTGCGGTCGAACTGCGGTGCATCACGAAGGAGTTCCCTGGCACCCTCGCCAACGACCGGGTGGACCTGACCGTCGCGCGCGGTGAGATCCACGCCCTGATGGGCGAGAACGGCGCCGGCAAGTCGACGCTGATGTCCGTGCTCTACGGTCTTCAGCGGCCGGACGCCGGGCAGATCCTGCTCGACGGGCGCGAGGTGACGTTCGCGAGTCCGAGCGAGGCGATCGCGGCGGGCCTCGGCATGGTGCACCAGAGCTTCAAGCTGTTCCCGTCCTTCACGGTCGCCGAGAACGTCGTGTACGCCGCCGAGCCGCGCCGCTTCGGTCTGACGGACCGGAGGGAGGCCGTGCGGCGGGTGGGTGCGCTCGCACAGGAGCACGGGCTCGCGGTGGACCCGGCGGCGAAGGTCGGGGACCTGCCGGTGGGCGTGCGCCAGCGCGTGGAGATCCTCAAACTCCTCTACCGCGGCGCTCGTACGCTGATCCTCGACGAGCCGACCGCCGTCCTGACCCCGGCGGAGGCCGACGCCCTGTTCGGCGTCCTTCGCTCCCTGGCCGACGACGGGCGCACGGTCCTCCTCGTCACGCACAAGCTGCGTGAGGTGATCGAGGGCAGCGACGCCGTGACCGTACTGAGGGACGGCCGGGTCGCGGCGCGGATGCGGACCGCCGACACCAGCGCGGACGGGATCGCCGCGGCGATGACCGGGCGCGCGGTGGAGCTCGACCGCGTGCATCCGACGGGTGCGCCGGGCGGCGAGGTCCTTTCGGTCGACGCCGTTTCGACGGACGCGGTGCGCCAGGTGACGCTGTCCGTCCGGGCGGGCGAGATCGTGGGCATCGCCGGGGTGGCGGGCAACGGTCAGAGTGAACTCGTCGAGGCGATCGCCGGGTTGCGCCCGGTCTCCGGCGGCCGGGTCACGCTCTCCGGCCAGGACATCACGGACTCCTCGGCCGCGGGGCGCCGCGCGGCGGGTCTCTCGTACGTCCCCGAGGACCGCGTGGCGGTCGGTACGGCGCCGGGCGCGACGATCGCCGAGAACCTGGCGATGGGCCACCACCGGGGGCACGGCCTCCTGCGCCCCGCCTGGTTCCGTGACCACGCGCGCGTGCTGATCGACCGCTTCGGCATCAAGGCGGCCTCGTCCCGCCACACGGCGGGCTCCCTTTCGGGCGGCAACCTGCAGAAGCTGGTGATCGGCCGTGAACTCGCCCATGAATCCCCCCTGTTGATCGTCGAGCAGCCCACCCGGGGTGTCGACATCGGCGCCATCCAGACGATCCACGACCAACTGATCGCCCACCGCGACGCGGGCCACGCGGTCCTCATGGTCTCCGCCGAACTGAGCGAGATCCGGGGCCTTTCGGATCGTGTTCTCGTGATGTACGAGGGCCGGGTGGCCGCGGAGTTCGCCCGCGCCGACGCGGACGAGCGCACCCTTGGCCTCGCGATGGCGGGCGGCACCGGCGACGACAGCACCGCCGGCAGCACCGAAGCGACGGTCCCGCCTCCCCGCGAGAGCGGCCCCGCCCCCGTGAAGGAGGCCCCCTGACATGGGTGCCACGATCCGCTCCCTCGGCGGCCGGAGCCTCCGCTCCCCCGCTCTCCACTCCGTCGCCGCCGCCGTCCTCGTCGGCGCGCTCTTCCTGATCGGGACCGGCGCCGATCCCTTCGGGGCGTACGGCTCTGTCGTCAGTGGCGCGCTCGGGCCCGACGGCATCGGGTCCACGCTCACCACCGGGACCAGCATCATCGGCCTCGCCGTCGCGCTCGCGATCCCCATGCGGGCGGGGCTTCTCAACCTCGGCGGGGACGGGCAGTTGGTGCTCGGCGGCATCGCCGCCGCCGCCACCGGGCTCTACTCGCCGTTGCCCGCGCCGCTGACCGTCGTCGCCTCACTGCTCGCGGGGATGGCGGCGGGCGCCGTCTACGCAGCGCTCGCCGCCGTGTGCCAGAACCGGTTCGGGGTGCCGCTGCTCGTCAGCAGCCTGCTGCTCGGGTACCCGGCGATGTCCTTCGCCTCCTACCTCGCGCGTTTCCCGCTCAAGGAGGAGGGGTCGAGCCTTCCGCAGACCCGGCGCCTTCCGGACGGGGTCGAGCTGCCCGCGTTCGGGTCGTCGACCGTCACCGTCGGACTGCTCCTCGTGGCGGTCGCGGCGGCCGTCTTCATGTTCGCCGACGCCCGTACCGCCTCCGGCTACGAGATCCGCATGACGGGGCTCAATCCGCGCTTCGCCGCCTACGCGGGGGTCGACAGGCCACGGCTCACGCTGCGGCTCATGGCGCTCTCCGGCGCCGTCGCGGGACTGGTGGGCGCCATCGGCGTGCTCAGCTTCCCCTACCGCTTCATCGACGGTTCGCTGACCGCGGCCGGGCACACCTGGACCGGCCTCACGGCCGCGCTCCTTGCCGCCGCCGCGCCCGTCGGGACCGCCGTCGCCGCCCTGTTCTTCGCGGCGCTCGAAGTGGGCGGGCTCGCCATGGAGCGGACCACCGAGGTGCCGCGCGAGCTGACCCAGGTCCTGCAAGCCGTCGTCATCGTCTTCCTGGCGGCCCGGCTGAACCTGACGTGGCGGCGGGCCAGGAAGAAGCCCGCGGAGCTGCCCGACGAAACGAAGGAAGTGAGCGTGCGATGAGCATCGACTCCGCGCTGTTCCACTCGGCGCTCCTCGCCCTCACCCCGATCCTCCTCGCCGCACTCGGCGGCGCGATCTGCGAGCGCGCGGGCGTCTTCAACATCGGCCTCGAAGGCATGATGCTGATCGGCTGCTTCAGCGGCGTCGCGGGCAGCTGGTTCACCGGGAGCGCCTGGCTCGGTGTCGTGTTCGCCGCCCTCGCGTCGGCTGCGTACTCGATGATCCTGGCCGTCGGGACGATCTCGCTGCGCGGGGACGCCGTCGTCCTGGGCGTCGCGCTCAACCTCCTCGCGGTCGGCCTGACGGGGTTCCTGCTGCGTACGGTCTTCGGCGTGCAGGGCACCTTCTCCGATCCGGGTCTCGCCGGGCTCGACGGCATCGACATCCCGTTCGTCGGGGCGGTCCTGTCCGGGCACTCCGCGCTCGTGTACCTCTCGTGGGCCGCCGTCGCCGTGGCTGCGGTCTTCCTCGCCCGCCATCCCTGGGGCCTTCGCCTGCGCGGCGTCGGCGAGGCGCCCGACGCGGCGGCGACGCTGGGGGTGAGCCCGGCGAAGTACCAGTACGCCGCCGTCCTGACGTCCGGTGTCCTGTGCGGTCTGGCGGGCGCCCAACTCGCTCTCGGCAACGTCACGTTGTTCTCCGAGAACATGACGGCCGGGCGTGGTTGGATCGCCGTGGTGGCCGTGATGCTGGGCCGCGCCCTGCCGCTCGGCGTCCTGCTCGCCGGGCTGCTCTTCGGCATCGCGGAGGCCGTCGGCTTCCGTCTCCAGGGGCTCGGCATGCCGCAGCAGGCGACCGACGCCGCCCCGTACGTGGTGACCCTGGCCGCCCTCTTCCTGTCCACGGCGCGCAGGCGCCGCCGCAAGACGCCCCTGGTAGGAGCACCTTCATGACGACCGACACGACCGACGCCCGCACACTCAACGACGCGCTGCCCATCACCCGCGTCCCCCGCACCGGCCTGCCCACCCGCGCGGTCGTCGTCGGCGACCCGGCGCGCGCCGGCGCCGTCGCCGATCTCCTGGACGACGCGAAGGAGGTGTCGTACCACCGCGAGTACCGCACCTTCACCGGCACCTGGCAGGGCACCCCGGTCGTCGTCGCCTCGCACGGCGTCGGCGCCCCCGGCGCGATCCTGCTCTTCCAGGAGCTGGCGGAGGCGGGCGTCACCACCCTCCTGCGGCTCGGCACGGCGGGCGCGATCCGCCCCGGCATCCGCGACGGCGACCTGGTCATCGCGGACGCGGCGGTACGCGACGACGGCGTGACGCAGCAGCTGATCCCCGCCGAGTACCCGGCGTTCGCGACTCCCGAGGCGGTCATCGCGCTCCAGCGTGCGGCCCGCGCGGCCGATGCCCCGTACCACCGGGGTGTGGTGTGGACGCGGGCCGCGTTCCAGCCGGGCTTCCTGCCGCTGCCCGGCGAGGCCTACGCGGCCGCCGGGATCGCGGCCATCGAGATGGAGCTCTCCGCGCTGTACGTCTTCGCGTCCACGCACGGCCTCACGGCGGGCGGCGCGCTCGTCGTCGACGGCGCCAACGCCGACGAACTCGTCGACGAGGAGGCCACCGGTGGCTACAACCCGCACCGCGACGTGGTGGCCGACGGAGTCGACCGTGGGGCCCGGATAGCCTTGGACGCCTTGCGCCTGCTGGCCTCGACGGAGCACTGAGCCACACGCGAACCGACCGCCTCGAACGACCTCACGGAGAACTGAAGCGATGCACCCCACTGACCTGCCGGCCCAGGACCGGGGCGGCTCCATAGATCTCCTGGTCCACGGCGGCGACGTCCTCACCGTCGACGCGTCGGGCACCGTCGTGGAGCACGGCGCCGTCGCCGTGCGGGACGGCCGGATCGTCGAGGTCGGCCCGGCCGAGCGGCTGCGCGCCACGTACGAGGCCACGGACGAGCTGGACGCCCGCGGCTGTCTCGTCCTGCCCGGCCTCATCAACACGCACACCCACCTGGCGATGACCCTCTTCCGCGGCATCGCGGACGACGTCACGCTCCAGGGCTTCCTGGAGCGCGTGATCCCGGCAGAGGCGGAGCAGCTCTCTCCGGAGACGGTGACGGCGGGCATCGGGGGCGCGATCGCCGAGTCCGTACGGGGTGGGGTCACCACCGCGCTCGACATGTACTGGTTCCACGAGGCGGCCGAGGCCGTGGCCCGCGAGGCGGGGTGGCGCCTCCTGACAGGCCCCACGTTCATGGACGTACCGGGCCCGCCGGACGGCCGCGCCTACGCCGACAGGATCGGCTGGGCCGCGGGGGACCTCGCCGCCCGTACCCCGGCGCCGGGCACGCGCCCGGTCCTCTTCGCGCACTCCGCGTACACCCTGGGTCCCGAGCAGCTGACGGCGATCAGCGCGCTTGCCCGCGAGCACGGCGCTCTCCTGCACATCCACGCCGCCGAGAACGCGGGCGAGGTGGAGATGGTCACCGAGCAGCACGGCATGCGGCCCGTGGAGCTGCTCGACTCGCTCGGCGTGCTCGGCCCGGACACGCTGCTCGCCCACGCGGTCGACCTCACGGACGCGGAGATCGAGACCATCGCCCGCACCGGCACGGCGGTCGCGCACTGCCCGGTGTCGAACCTGAAGCTGGGCTGCGGCATCGCACGCGTCCCCGACCTGCTCGACGCGGGTGTCACGGTGGGCCTGGGCACGGACGGCGCGGTGAGTTCCAACACGCTCGACCTGCTCGGCGCGGTGAAGCTCGCGGCGCTCGTGCACAAGGCGGGCGGCGACCCTACGGCGGTCGGCGCCGAGCAGGCCGTACGGATGGCGACCATCGAATCCGCGCGGGCCCTCGGCCTCGGCGACCAGCTGGGCTCCCTGGAGGCGGGCAAGCGCGCGGACCTGATAGTCCTCGACCTCTCCCGGCCGCATCTCACACCGCGGCACGACCCGTGGTCGATGCTGGCGTACGCGGCGGCGTCCTCCGACGTCAGGGACACGGTCGTCGACGGTCGTGTCCTGATGCGGGACCGTACGCTGGAGACAGTGGACGAGCAGCGCGCGCTGCGAGCCCTGCAAGACGCGGCGGACGCCGCGGCACCGAGCACCTCCGAAGTGGCAAGCACCGTATGACCATCAATCCCACGCGCGGCTTCACCGGCCGCGCCCGCGCCGCCGACCGCGACCCGCGGCTGCCTCCCGGGCAGTACGACGCGGCGGACGGCTGGCCCGTCCTGTCCGCCGAGGTGACGCCCGAGCTCACGTCAGCGGAGTGGACGTTCCGCGTGGACGGGCTCGTCACGACCCCGCGGACCTGGACGTGGGACGAGGCGCACGCGCTGCCCGCGTCCGAGTACCGCGGCGACATCCACTGCGTGACCAGCTGGTCCAAGTTCGGTGTGCGGTTCGGCGGGGTGAGCCTGGACGCGTTCCTGACCGCCGCGAGGCCGCGCCCCGAGGCCACACACGTCGTCGCGTACTCGTACACGGGCTACACCACGAGCCTCCCGCTCTCCGATGTGACGGGCGGCAAGGCGTGGATCGTCTGGGAGTACGGGGACGGCCCGCTGCCTCCCGAGCACGGTGGCCCGGCGCGCCTGATCGTCCCCCACCTGTACTTCTGGAAGAGCGCGAAGTGGGTCGCGGGCCTGCGGCTCCTGGACCACGAGGAGCCGGGCTTCTGGGAGCAGAACGGCTATCACCCCCGGGGAAACCCCTGGCGGGAGGAGCGTTACTCCGGTGACTGAGACTTTCGTGCCGCCGACGCGGTTCGCCGTGCCCGGGCGGATCGCGGTGAGCAATCGCGCGGCTGCGGAGTGGCAGCGGGCCGTGGTGGTGGACGTCCGGCGCGAGAACGCGGCCGGCACGGTGTCGAGCTTCCGCCTGAAGGTGCCCGACTGGCAGGGGCATCTGCCGGGCCAGCACCTGATGCTGCGACTCACGGCGCCGGACGGATACGTGGCCCAGCGCCACTACTCGATCGCGTCAGCTCCTGACGAGGGCGGCGAGATCGAGCTGACCCTGGACCACGTGCCGGGCGGCGAGGTCTCCGGCCACCTGCACACGGTCGCCCGCGTCGGCGACGTGGTGGAGGTGCGGGGTCCGCTGTCCGGGTTCTTCGCCTGGCCCGGGGACCGTCCCGCGCTGCTGCTCGGGGCAGGCTCCGGTGTGGTGCCGCTGATGTCGATGCTGCGGCACTGGCGGGGGGCAGGACGTCCGGTGCCGCTGCGGCTCGTCGTCTCGGCGCGTACGCCGGAGGATCTGATCTACCCGGACGAGTACGGCGACGAGACCACGGTCGTGTTCACGCGCAGGGAGGGCAGGCTGAGCGCCGAGCACGTGGCGCCGCTGCTCGGCGCGGCTCAGCCCGAGGGGGGCTGGGAGGCGTACATCTGCGGGTCGAACGGGTTCGCCGAGCACGCGTCGCGCCTGCTGGTTGCCGGGGGCCAGCCTGTGGATCGCATCCGCATCGAGCGCTTCGGGTAGGGGTCACGGCGGCCCCTGCGGGGCTTTCCCCAGTCCCGCCCCTCGGGAAGGGGCGGGGTTGGGGAAAGAAGCCTACGGCGAAACCTCCTCCAGCCGCCGCCCCGCCGTCTCCTCCGCCCCGACCGCAGCCACCACACACCCGGCCACGGCAACCGCCCCCAGCATCACGAACACCATGGACACACTCCCGCCCGCGTACACGACCCCCACCACAATCGGGCCGAGAATGACGCCGAGCCGGTTCATCGCCCCGCCCACGCTGCTCCCCAACGCCCGCATCCGCGTCGGAAACAGCTCCGGCGTGTACAGGTAGAGGCAGATGTTGGAGCCGAAGAAGAACACCGCGGCCAGCGAGGTCCACACCAGGACCTGAACGGGCGTGCCCGCACCCACCGCCGCGAGCCCCACCAGCATCACCGCCGCCCCGCCCAGACACCCGGCGATGACCTTCCGCCGCCCCAGCCGGTCGACCGTGAGCGCGGCGACGAGGCAGCCGAGCAGACCCGCGCAGGACGTGACCGTCGAGTAGAGGAGCGCGTCCGAGAGGGAGAGGTCGTAGCGGTTCTGGTAGATCGTCGGGAGCCAGGACGTGATGCCGTAGTTGACGAAGTAGCCGGTGAACCAGAGCACGCCGATCACCAGGGTCCGGCGCCGGTAGCGGCCGGTGAAGAGGCCGCGCAGTCCGGACGCGGCCTCCCCGGGAGCCGCGACGGGCAGCGCCTCGGGAACGGGCGGCAAGGGTTTCCCCGTGATCCGTTCGACCTCTGCCTCGATCCCGCTCATCACCTCGGACGCCTCATCGGACCTGCCGTGGTCCGCGAGCCACCGCGGCGACTCGGGGACCTTCCGCTGTACGAGGATGCAGAGCAGACCCGGCAGCGCAGCAAGGGCGTACATCCAGCGCCAGCCGAGGATCGGCACCACCCAGGCCGCGACAAGTGCGCCCACGGTGAGCCCCGCCGGGAACACCAGCTCGTAGAGGAGGACGAAGCGGCCACGCCGGTGGCTGCGGGTGATCTCGGCGATGAAGGTCGCCGCCACCGGCACCTCGCCCCCGATCGCCAGGCCCTGGACGAACCGCAGGGCCATGAAGGAGTCGGGTGACGTGGCGAAGGACAGGGCCAGGTTGGCGACGCTGGACACCGCCACGCACAGCGCGATGACCTTCACCCGGCCGATCCGGTCCGCGAGCCGCCCGGAGAGCAGCGCCCCGATCAGCATGCCGATCGAGCCGACGGTGAGCAGCAGCGTCGCGGCGGACGTACTGAGGTCCCACTCCTGGCGCAGTCCGGGCAGGGCGTAGGCGATCAGGAGCTGGTCGAAGGCCTCGAAGAAGGTGACCACGCCCACGATGAGCCGGACGGTGACGTGCCAGCGGCACAGAGGAAGCCGTTCGAAGCGGGCGGCAATGGCGGCCCGGACCGCTCGGTCCGGGGAAGCGTCGATCGTCATGCGGGAACTCCGCTGCTGAGGGGGCGGGGGCGGACGAGCGGGGGAAGCGACCGGCCACGGCGTCTGGGGAAACCCGGGCCAAGAAGCGAGTAAGCGCAAAGTTTCTAAGGGCTTAAGTTGTACCGCCCCGGCACCGGAGCACGTCAAGAGCTTGTGCAGGGGAAATCGCCGAAGACTGTTCCTCGGTCGGGTCTTGCGCTCCAGATATTTAAGCCCTTAGATTTCTAGCGCTTACCGAAATGCACCGAGCGCTCACCCCGCACGGCAGCACGGCAGCCACGCCCGAGTCCCGTCCCGCCAGGAGGCCCCATGCTCCGCATCCCAGCCGACGAAGCACTCATCGCGGGCGAGTGGCGACGCGGCGCGGGCGCCCCGGCCGACACCGTCGACCCGGCGACGGGAGACGTCATCACCACCGTCCACGCGGTCTCCCTCGACGAGGTTGCCGAAGCGGCGCGGGGAGCGGCCGCCGCCGCGGCGGACCCGCGCTGGCGTGGCCTCCTGCCCCACCGGCGCGCCCTGCTCCTGCACCGCGTCGCCGAGTTGATCGAGGCGTCCGCGGACGAGCTCGCCGCCCTGCAGACCGCCGACACCGGCAAGGCGCTCACCGAGACCCGCGCCCTGGTGGGCAGCGCGGCGGCCACCTTCCGGTACACGGCCGCCGCCCTGGAGACAGCCGAGGAGGCGATCACACCCTCGCGCGGCGACTACGTGACGATGAGCGTGTACGAGCCGATCGGCGTCGTCGGCGCGATCAACCCCTGGAACTCCCCCGTCGCCAGCGACGCACAGAAGCTCGCCCCGGCGCTCGCGGGCGGCAACGCGGTCCTGCTCAAGCCCGCCGAGTGGACCCCGCTCGTCTCCCTCGCACTCGGCCGCCTGATCACCCGCGCCCTGGATGAACTCGACCTTCCCGCAGGCCTGTTGTCCGTGCTCACCGGGCGCGGAAGCCTCGTCGGGGACGCGATCGTCCGCGATCCGCGCGTCGGCAAGGTCACCTTCACCGGAGGCACGAGCACGGGCCGTACGCTCGCGCACACGGCCGCCGAGAAGCTGATGCCCCTCTCGCTCGAACTGGGCGGCAAGTCCCCGACGGTCGTCCTCGCCGACGCCGACGTCGAACAGGCCCTGGCAGGCGTGATGTTCGGCGTCTTCTCCTCCAGCGGACAGTCCTGCATCGCGGGGTCACGGCTCTTCGTCGCACGCGCGCTGTACGAGGAGTTCGTGGGTGAGCTCGTGCGGCGCGTCGCGAAGTTGCGCGTCGGGCCCGGCACCGACCCCGGCACCCAGGTCGCCCCGCTCGTCCACCACAAGCACCGGGACTCCGTCGCCTCGTACGTCGATCTCGCCCGCGAGGAAGGGGCACGGGTGCTGTGCGGTGGAGGTGTACCGGAGGGCACGGAGTACCGGGACGGGGCGTACTACCTGCCCACCGTCCTGGACGGGCTCCCCAACTCATCGCGGGCCTGCCAGGAGGAGATCTTCGGGCCCGTCCTCGTCGCGCTGCCCTTCGACGACGAGGACGACCTCGTGCGCCAGGCCAACTCCAGTGTCTACGGCCTCGCCTGCGGCATCTGGACCCGCGACCACCGGGCCGCCTGGCGGATCGCGCGGCGCGTCGAAGCGGGCACGGTCTGGATCAACACCTACAAGCAGTTCAGCATCGCCACGCCCTTCGGCGGCATGAAGGAGAGCGGCCTCGGCCGCGAGAAGGGCCGCGACGGCATCCGCGCGTATCAGCGCCAGAAGTCCCTGTACTGGGGCACCTCTGACGCGCCTCTCCCCTGGGCCAACTGAACCCCGTACCTCTGGAGCAGGTCATGTCCCCACCCCGCACCCCCTCCGCCCCGATCGCCCGTCTACGAGCCCTGCGCTCCGTCGAACTCCTCACCCCGTCCTTCACGGAGGCGGCCGACTTCTACCAGGAGGTCTGGGGCCTGGAGACCGTCGAGGCCGAGCGCGGCACCGCCGCCTGGCTGCGCGGTACCGGCGCCGAGCACCACGCCCTGAAGCTCACCCGCGCCGACCGCACGGGCCTCGGCAAGCTCTCCTTCGCGGTGGGCACGCCCGCCGAGGTCGACGAGGCCGCCCGCAGGCTCCTCGCGCGCGGCATCACACCGGTCGCCGGGCCGGGGCCGCTCGACCAGGTCGGCGGCGGCTACGGCCTGCGCTTCACCGACCCCGAGCACCGTCTGATCGAGATCAGCGCGGAGGTCCACGCGGTGGCGCCGCGCGGCCGGGACGGCGCCGTGCCGGTCGGCGTCACGCACGCGGTGCTCAACACGGCGGACATCGACGCCTCCGTCGCCTTCTACCGCGATGTGCTCGGTCTTCGCGTATCCGACTGGTCCGAGCACCAGATGGCGTTCCTGCGCTGCAACGCCGATCACCACTGCATCGCCTTCAACCAGGCTCAGTGGGCCTCGCTCAACCACGTGGCGTACGAGATGAGTTCGGTCGACCACTTCATGCGGGGCCTCGGCCGGCTCAGGCACCACGGCATCGATCCGCAGTGGGGCCCGGGACGGCACGGCCCCGGCAACAACACCTTCTCCTACTTCACCGACCCCTCCGGGCTCGTCTGCGAGTACACGTCCGAGGTCGCGCAGATCGTCGAGGACGCGTGGATCGCCCGCGTCTGGCGGCGGATCCCCGAGCTCTCCGACCTGTGGGGTACGGCCGGGCCGCCGTCGAAGGAGATCCGCTGCCACATGGCGGGGTCGCCCGACCCCGGCCCGCTGTCCCACCGGAACGAACTGGAGGCCCAGGCATGAGCGCCGTACGCAAGGTCGGCATCGTCGGCTGGGGGGCGATCGGTCGTGTGGTGGGTACCGCGCTCGCCGAAGGACGCGTCACCGGGGCGGAGTTGACCTGCCTCGTCGACAACCGTCCGCTCGGCGACAGCGCCCCCGCCCCGCAGGTCTCCTTCGACGAGGCCATGGAGCGCTGCGATCTCCTCGTGGAGGCGGCGGGCCAAGGCGTCGTACGGGAATGGGGCGAGCGCGTCCTGGCCTCCGGGACCGATCTGCTGATCGCCTCGACCGGCGCGCTCACCGACGAGGAGCTCTCCAAACGGCTCCTGTCCGCAGGGCCCGGCCGGGTGTACTTCACCGGAGGCGCCGTCGGCGGGCTCGATCTGCTCCAGGCGGTGCGCTCGCTCGGCCCGCTCGACGAGGTGCGACTCACCACCACGAAGCTGCCGTCCACGCTCGAACAGCCCTGGATGAGCGAGGAGTTGCTGTCCCGGATGCGGACGGCGACCGGCCCGGTCGAGGTCATGTCCGGAACCGCGCGCGACGTCCCCGTGAAGTTCCCCAGGTCGACGAATGTCGCGGCGTCGGTCGCCCTCGCCGTCGGCGACCTGGACGCTGTGCGGGTCCAGGTCGTCGCCGATCCCGGCGCCCACCGCACCCGGCATGTCGTCGAGGCGTCCGGCGCGCACGGCACGTACCGCTTCGAGGTCGCGCATCTGCCCGACCCGGACAACCCGGCGACCAGCCAGGTCGTGCCGTACGCGGTCCTGCGCAGCCTCGCGGCGCTTGCGGGACGGACGGGGCAGATCCTGTGACCGCCGCCGCCGTCCACGTCGAGGAGGCGGGATCCGCCGGGCCGCTCCTGCTCTGCCTGCACGGCATCGGCTCCTCGTCCGCCGCCTTCGCACCGCAGCTCGCCGAGCTGTCCGCGTACGTGAGAGTCGTGGCGTGGGACGCGCCTGGATACGCCAAGTCAGCTGATCCGGAAGGGCCGTTGGACCTGGACGGCTTCGCGGACGCGGCGGCCGGCCTCATCCGGGAGCGCGGCACGAGCGCCCACATACTCGGCGTCTCGTGGGGCGGGGTGATCGCCCTTCGCCTCGCGGCCCGGCATCCCGAGCTGGTCGACTCACTGATCGTCGCGGACTCAAGCTCCGGCTCGGGCACCGACCCCGCGAAGGCCGACGCCATGCGGCAGCGAGCCGCCGAGCTCGCCGAACTCGGACCGCGGGCGTTCGCCGAGCGGCGCGGGCCCCGGCTCGTCTCGCCGGACGCGCCCCCTCAGCTCGTCCGGCGGGTCGTCGACACCATGGCCGCGTCCGTGCGCCTGCCCGGATACGCGTACGCCGCCGAGTCCATGGCCGCCGCCGATCTGCGCCCCGAGATCCCCTCCCTCACCGCTCCCGCCCTCGTCCTCTGCGGCGACCAGGACCGGGTCACCGGCGTCGAGGCCTCACAGGCCATCGCAGGCGCCCTGCACAAGACCGCCTACGTGATCGTCAAGGACGCCGGTCACCTGGCCAACCAGGAGCGGCCCGAGGCCTTCAACGCCTGGGTCCTCTCCCACCTCCGCATCACCGCCCGCATCCCCGAACACCTCTGAGAAATCCCCGAACACCTCTGAGAAGGAGCCCCTCCATGCCTCTGACCACCACCGAGTACGACAACGGCGGCGACCTCGGCACGTACACCGACTCGCTGATCGCCACCAAGGAGTCCCGTGTCGCGGACTTCAGCACGCTGTCCTTCCAGGAGAAGGCGGGCCCGCAGTACCGCCGCGGGCAGATCCGTTACGTCGGCTCCGGCGCGACCGGCAACCACGAGAACGACAGCCGCATCCTGCCGTCCGGCGGCTTCACCTTCTCCAACATGCTGCTCCCGCCGGGCGCCGAGGGCCCCGAGCACACCCACCACGACGTCGAGGAGGCCTTCTTCATCCTGGAGGGGCAGGTCAAGGTGGGCATCCACCGGGGCTCCGGCGAGGCCGAGTACCGCACTCTCGGCTACCGCGACATGATCGTCGTCCCGGCGGGCGTGGCACGCTCCCTGAAGAACGAGGGCGACACCGACGCGCTCTTCTGCGTCGTCATCGGCACACAGAAGCCGCAGGTTCCGACGTACCCCGAGCACTCGCCGATGCACGGCGTCACCCGTGCCTGACGCGTCACCCGTGACGGACGACCGCACCGTCGTCATCACCGGCGCGGGCCGTGGCCTGGGACTCGCCATGGCCCGCCGGGTGGGCGAGGACGGCTTCCGGGTCGTCGTCGCGGAGGTGGACGAGGCGCGGGGCGGTGAAGCCGCCGCCGATCTTCGCGCGGAGGGGCTCGACGCCCATTTCGTACGGTGCGATGTGGCGGACCCGGACTCGGTCGACGAACTGGCGCACACCGTAAGCGACTTGGGTTCGCTGTACGGCCTTGTCAACAATGCCGCGCTCGCCAACGGCGTCGGCGGCAAGGAGTTCCAGGACATCGACGTCGAGGCGTGGGACCGCTTGATGGCGGTCAACGCCCGCAGCCCGTGGCTGGTCGCCAAGGCGCTCCACCCGCTCTTCCGCTCCCCCGCACGGATCGTCAACATCGCGTCGGACGCGGCCCTCTACGGATCGCCGCGCCTGGCCCACTACATCGCCTCCAAGGGCGCGGTCATCGCGCTGACCCGGGCGATGGCGCGTGAGCTCGGCGAGAAGGGCATCACCGTCAACGCGGTGGCGCCAGGACTGACCGAGGTCGAGGCCACCGAGACGGTGCCGGCCGAACGGCACGCGCTGTACCGGGGCAACCGGGCCATCTCGCGCCCGCAGCAGCCGGACGACCTCGTCGGGCTCGTCTCCTTCCTCCTCTCCGAGGAATCCCGCTATCTGACCGGACAGGTGATCGCCGTAAACGGCGGCTTCACCATGAACTGACCTAACGGAGCTTCTAGTTATGGATCTGGGCCTCTCCGACCGGACCGTCCTGGTCACCGGCGGCAGCTCGGGCGTCGGCCTGGCCACGGTCCGCGCCCTGCTCCACGAGGGCGCGCGCGTCGCGACCTGCGGGCGTGACGCCGACCGCCTCGCGAAGGCTGCGGCAGGGCTCGGCGGCGGCGACCGCCTCCTGACAGGGGTGTGCGACGTACGCGACGCGGACGCCGTGCGGGAGTTCACCGAGCGCGCGGCCGACACCTTCGGTTCGGTCGACGGGCTCGTCAACAACGCGGGGCAGTCCCGTATGAAGGGCCTTGACGACTCGACCGCCGATGACTGGCGCGACGAGCTGGAGCTGAAGTTCGCCGGTGTCCTCAACCCCCTGCACGCGGCGCGCCCGCACCTGGCGGCGTCGGACGCGGCGAGCGTCGTCAACGTCAACGCGGTCCTCGCCAAGCAGCCCGAACCCCGCCTCATCACCACGAGCGCGGCCCGCGCGGGCATCCTCAACCTCTCCAAGTCCCTGGCCGCCGAGCTCGCCCCGCAAGGCATCCGCGTCAACTCGGTCTGCCTGGGCCTGATCGACACCGGGCAGTGGACCCGCCGTTACGCGGCCGCCGAGTCCGGTCTCAGTTACGAGGAGTGGCAGGCCGGTCTCGCGGCGGACCGCGGCATCGCCCTCGGGCGGCTCGGCCGCGCGGAGGAGGTCGCGTACGCGATCGTCGCGCTGCTCTCGCCCCGCGCCTCGTACACCACCGGCACCAGCATCGACGTCTGCGGCGGCGTCGGCCGCGGCATCCTCTGAGGAGCTCATCCCATGCCACCCACGCCCTCCATGTCACCCACGCCATCCATGCCACCCGCGCACTACGCCACCGGCGGCGATCTCCTCGTCGCCGTCCTGCGGGAACTCGGCGTCGACACGGTCTTCGGGATCGTCAGCGTGCACAATCTGCCGCTCGTCGAGGCGGTCGACCGGGAGCTGCGCTTCGTGCCGGTACGCCACGAGGCGACCGCCGTGAACGCCGCCGACGCCTACGGCCGTGCACGCGGCTCCCTGGGCTGCGCGCTCACCTCGACCGGCACCGGCGCGGGCAACGCGGCGGGCTCCCTGGTCGAGGCGCTGAGCGCGGGCACGTCCGTCCTGCACGTCACCGGCCAGGTGGAGGCCGAGTTCCTGGGCAGCGGCCGGGGCTTCATCCACGAGACCAAGGACCAGCTGGGCATGCTCGGGGCGGTGTCCAAGTACGCCGCGACGGTGCCGTCCACCGACACGGCGGGCCGGATCCTGCGCGAGGCGGCGCGGGCGGCACTGACGGATCCGGGCGGCCCGGCGAGCGTGGAGTGGCCGGTGGATCTGCAGTACGCGGCCCAGACGGACCCGGCGGACTCGGAGAACGCGGCTCAGACGGACCCGGCGGACGCGACGTTCGCCGGCTCGGGGGCCACAGAACCGGCCGACCCGGCGCACACGACCCCGGCCGACCCGGTCGGCGCAGTACCTGCGCGCGCGGTGGCCGCCGAGTCGGCCATGTCGGCTCCGGCGCGGGCGGAAGGCGAACCGGTCACCGCCGATACCCCCCGGGCCGCTGCTCCGGACCACGCGGCGGACGCGGACCGAGAGCCCACCGCCTCCCCCACTGCTTCCCCATCCGTCTCCCCCGCGCCGCCCCTGCCCGACGCGGCACCCGGGCCCTCGGATACGCACCGCCTGGCGCCCGCGGACCGCAGGCCGGTCGCCGCTCATTCGCCGTTCGGGAGCCGACGCTCCGGCCACCCGCTTCCCGCCGAAGGTGAACTCGCCGCGGCCCAGGCCCTCCTGGCCACCGCCGAGCGTCCTCTCGTCTGGGCGGGCGGCGGCGCCACCCGTGCCGGGGCCGAGCTCGCCGAGCTGCTCCACTCCACCGGCGCGGGGCTGCTCACCTCCAACTCCGGCCGCGGCTCGGTGCCCGAGGACCACCCGCAGGTCATCGGGAACTTCGCCACCACCCCGGCCGCCCGCGCCCTCCTCGCGGACGCGGACCTTCTCCTGACCGTCGGCACGCACTTCCGGTCCAACGAGACCGCCGACTACGGACTCGCACTCCCCGAGGCGCACATCCAGGTCGACATCGACGCCGACGCCCTCGGCCGTGTGTACCCGGCGCTCCATGCCCTGCACGGTCACGCGCCCGACGTGCTCGCGGCTCTGCTGCCGCACGCACGCCGGGCCGACGAGAGCTGGACGCGACGTGTCGCGGCCGTCCGCGAGGACGTCCGTGCCACCCTGCACGACAACATCGGCCCCCAGGCGGCGATCTGCGACGCCATCCGTGCCGCGCTGCCCCGCGAGGCGGTCGTCGCCCGTGACGTGACCATCCCGTCCAGCAGCTGGGGCAACCGGCTCCTGGAGATGTACGACCCCCGCGACAACGTCTTCCCGCGCGGCGGCGGCATCGGACAGGGGCTCGGCATGGGCATCGGCGCGGCGCTCGCGCGGCCCGACGCGCCCACCGTGGTCCTGGCGGGAGACGGCGGGCTCGCCGTCCATCTGGGGGAACTCCTCACGCTCGCCCAGGAGCGGCCCCGGCTGACCCTGATCGTCTTCAACGACGGCGGGTACGGGGTGCTCCGCAACATGCAGGACCGCTACAGCGAGCGCCGCTCCGGAGTCGATCTCGCCACGCCCGACTTCGAACTCCTGGCCGGGGCGTGCGGTCTCGCCTACGCCAGGATCGCCGCCGAGGAGCACGCGCACCCCGTGATCAGCCACGCCGTCGCCTCCGACGGGCCGACGCTCGTCGAGGTCGACCTGGCCCGGCTCGGACCGATGAAGAACCCGTTCACCCCGCCCGTCAAGATCCCCGGCCAGTGAGGAGGACCCCACCATGAACGACCCCGCCACGGACGAGAGTGAACTCACGCTCCTCGTACGCCGCATGACCTGGGAGGCGGACGGAGTCCTCTCCGTCGAGCTCACCCACCCGGACGGCAAGCCGCTGCCCGCGTGGGCCCCCGGCGCGCATCTCGACCTCCACACCGGCGGTCACGTACGCCAGTACAGCCTGTGCGGCGACCCGCGGAACGTGTCCACGTATCGCATCGGGGTCCTCAACGAGGCTTCCTCGCGCGGCGGTTCGCGGCACGTGCACACCACGCTGCGGCCCGGCCAGACGGTCACCGCCTCCGAGCCGCGCAACCACTTCGCGCTCGAAGAGGCGCCGGGCTACCTGTTCATCGCGGGCGGCATCGGCGTCACCCCGCTCCTGGCGATGGCGCGCGATGCGGCGCGGCACGGGGCCGACTGGCGCATGGTGTACGGCGGGCGCGACCGGGGATCGATGGCGTTCACCGGCGAGCTGGGTGAACTGGCCGATTCAGGGGGCGACTTGACCGTCGTACCGCAGGACGAGCACGGTCACATCGACCTCGCGGCGGCGCTCGACGGACTACCCGACGGTGCGCTCGTGTACTGCTGCGGCCCTGAACCGCTGCTCGCCGCCGTGGAGGCGCTCTGCCCGGCCGAGCGGCTGCGCGTGGAGCGGTTCGCCGCGCCCGTCGTGGAGCGGGCCGGGGACGACTCCGCGTTCGAAGTGGAGTGCCGCCGCTCCGGCGTGACCCTCTCCGTCGACGCCGACACGTCCATCCTGCGGACCGCCGAGACCGCGGGCCTGAGCGTCACCAGCTCCTGCCAGGAAGGCATCTGCGGCAGCTGCGAGACCCGTGTGCTCGGCGGCACGCCCGACCACCGCGACTTCCTGCTCAGCGAGGCCGAGCACGCCGCGAACGCCTCGATGATGATCTGCGTCTCGCGCCGTGCGTCCGGCCGTCTCGTCCTCGACCTGTAATCCCCCACCGGAGGCAACAGTGACCACCAACTGGCCGTACCTGGACGTCCACCAGTCCCGGACACACGAGCCGACCCCCTACGAGCACAAGCTCGCCGCCACCCTCGAAGAGGTGTTCACCAAGGAGGGGCATGAACTCGCCGACGTCGTACGTGGCTTGAACGCCCGTCAGGTTGCCGCGCCCGGCGGCAGCCAGTGGACCGAAGAGTCCTTCCGTGCCGAGATGATCCGACTGGGAGCGTGACCCCGATGACCGCCCTTACCGCGAGCCTCACCGCGAGCGCCGACCACATCTACGCCACCGGTCTGCGCAACCAGTGGCACCCCGTCGCCCCCTCGGACTTCGTCGCCCCCGGCGCCATGCGCAAGGTCACCGCCCTCGGCGAGCAGTGGCTGCTCTTCCGCCGCTCGGACGGCGCCCTGTCGATGCTCGCCGACCGCTGCCCGCACCGCGGGGCGCCCCTGTCCCTGGGGAAACACCTGGGCGACCGGGTGGCCTGCTGGTACCACGGCGTGGAGATCGAGACCGACGGCACCGTCTCCTCCGTACCGGGACTGCCGGGGTGCAATCTGGAGGGCAGGAAACTCGTCAAGTCGCTGCCCGTACGGGAGATCGGCGGCGCGATCCTCGCGTACTTCGGCGACGAGCGGCATCCGGAGCCGGCGGAACTGACGCTGCCCGAGCCGCTCACCGACCCCGATGTCGACGCGATCCTCTGTTACGCGGAGTGGAACGGCCCCTGGCGGTTCGCGGTGGAGAACCTCCTCGACCCGATGCACGGCGCGTTCCTGCACCACGAGTCGCACACGATGTTCGACGGCGACACCACCGCCAAGTTCCGCATCCGGGAGACGGACCGCGGCTACTTCTTCGAGAAGACCGACCAGCGGGGTGTCAACTTCGACTGGGTGGAGCTGTGCCGCACCGGTGTGGACTGGGTGGACCTGACCATTCCGTACCCGCCGTCGGCAGGACCCGGGGGTCCGTTCGGGATCGTCGGCATGGTCTGCCCGGTCGACGAGAACCGCACCGGCGTCTTCTTCTGGCGCTACCGGCGCGTCCAGGGCTGGCAGCGCGACACCTGGCGCTTCCTCTACAAGACCCTCATCGAGGAGCGCCACTGGCAGGTGCTCGAACAGGACCGGGTGATGCTGGAGGCGATGCCCGCCGACGCCGATCAGCGCGAGAACCTCTACCAGCACGACCTGGGTGTGGTGCGGCTGCGCCGGATGTACCGCGCGGAGGCGGAGGCTCAGGCCTCTGTCTCGTGAGGTTCGTCGGAGTCGGTGATGGACCGCTCCAGTTTGGACATCAGCCGGGCCAGCTGGCGGCACTCGGCCGGGGTGAGTCCGCCGAGCATCCGGCGTTCGTTGTCGAGATGCTCGGCGAACACCTCGTCGATCTTGGCGAGGCCCGTATCGGTGAGCCGTGAGTAGACGACGCGGCGGTCCTCCGCGTCGCGCTCACGCACGATGAGACCGTCCTTCTCCAGACGGTCGATGCGCAGCGTCACCCCCGCCGACGAGACGAGGCCGGAGTCGGCGAGCTGGCCCGCCGTGAGCCGGTAGGGCGCCCCGGCCCTGCGCAGGGCGGTCAGCACGTCGAACCCCGCGACCGCGAGGCCGTGCCGTTCGATCGCGGTGGTGAGCCTGGTGTTGTAGCGCAGGAAGGTCCGGTGCAGCCGCGCGAGGACCTCGAGCGGCGCGGTGTCGAGCTCCGGCCGTTCTCTCGCCCAGTCCTCGATGATCGATGCGACCGCGTCCCCCTTGGCCCCCGCCGACTTCTTCCCGGCCATGTGCCGTAGCCTCCCTCTCGCCCGTGCCGTGGTCAGTGAGGAAATCTTAGCGCTGAGAGAAATACGTATTCGGCGGACCCGCGTGCACGGCAGCCCAGGAGCACGCCATAATCGTCCGATACATCGGATGTCTTCTGTCTTGCGAGGCGAGGTCCCATGGCTGTCACCGACGAGGCCATCGAAAAGATCAAGGGCATGATCGTCTCCGGCGCCCTGCGCCCCGGCGACCGGCTGCCCAAAGAGAGTGAACTCGCCGCCGACCTGGGCCTTTCACGCAACTCGCTGCGCGAGGCGGTGCGTGCTCTCTCGCTGATCCGCATCCTCGACGTACGGCAGGGCGACGGCACGTACGTCACGAGCCTGGACCCGCAGCTGCTTCTCGAAGCCCTGAGCTTCGTCGTCGACTTCCACCGCGACGACACGGTCCTGGAGTTCCTCGCGGTGCGCCGCATCCTGGAGCCGGCCGCCACGGCGATGGCCAGCGTCCACATCACCGAGGCCGAACTCGACGTGCTCACCGCACAGTTGGACGCCCTGGGAGCGGCACCTTCGGTGGAGGAACTGGTCGCCTGCGACCTGGAGTTCCACCGCGGCATCGTGCAGTCGTCCGGCAACTCGGTGCTGTGCTCCCTCCTCGACGGCCTCTCCGGACCCACCACACGGGCCCGCGTCTGGCGCGGCCTCACCCAGGAGGACGCCGTGAGCCGCACCCTGCACGAGCACCGCGCGATCCTCACCGCGCTGCGCGACCGCGACGCCGAAGCGGCCAGGTCGTGGGCGACGGTGCACATCGCGAGCGTGGAGCAGTGGCTGCGCTCGACGCTGTGAAGCACCCTCTCCGTGGGAGTGCGCGGGTCTCTCGCGGGGCAGTGATCCGGTCATTGAAGCCCGTGCAAGGGGGCTGCGGAGGGCCCCGCCGGACGCCGTAAGGTTGGGTCGTACATAAAGGACGTCGGAAGGAGGCCTGGGTGATCGAGCTCGAGGGAGTACCCGAGCTGGTCGACCCGGTCATGGTGGCCGCGTTCGAGGGCTGGAACGACGCCGGCGACGCCGCCTCCACCGCGGTCGCGCATCTCGACAAGGAGTGGAAGGGCGAGGTCTTCGCGGCGCTGGACGCCGAGGACTACTACGACTTCCAGGTCAACCGCCCCACGGTCTTCCTGGAAGGCGGCGTCCGCAAGATCACCTGGCCGACGACCCGGCTCTCGGTGGTCCGCGTGGGCGGTGACAAGCCGCGCGACCTCGTGCTGGTCCGCGGGATCGAGCCCTCGATGCGCTGGCGCTCGTTCTGCAACGAGATCCTCGGCTTCGCGCACGAGCTGGGCGTGGAGCTTGTGGTGATCATGGGTGCGCTGCTCGGCGACACCCCGCACACGCGCCCCGTCCCGGTCAGCGGCGTCACCTCCGACGCCGACCTGGCCCGCACCATGGACCTGGAGGAGACGAAGTACGAAGGTCCGACGGGAATCGTCGGCATCCTTCAGGAGGCGTGCACGCACGCGGGCGTCCCCGCGGTGAGCCTGTGGGCGGCCGTCCCGCACTACGTGTCGCAGCCGCCGAACCCGAAGGCCACGCTCGCGCTCCTGAACCGCCTCGAAGACCTCATCGGCCTGCGGATCCCCCTCGGCGATCTCGCCGAGGACGCGCGCGCCTGGCAGGTGGGAGTGGACCAGCTGGCGGCCGAGGACAGCGAGGTCGCCGAGTACGTCCAGTCTCTCGAAGAGGCGCGGGACACGGCCGAGCTGCCCGAGGCGACCGGCGAGGCGATCGCCCGTGAGTTCGAGCGTTATCTGCGGCGGCGCGACGGCGGCGGTCCGCCGCAGCCCGGCGGCCATGCCACGGAGGGCGGTGACGCGGCCTCGTATCTGCGCGACAGCCAGGGCGGCGACCGCACACGACCGCCGAAGCCGCAGGCGCGCCCTGAAACGGATCCGGGAACCGGCTCCGGTCCGGACGAGGAGAGCAGCGGCGATTCCGGACCGTCTGATTCCTCCGAGGACTGACTGGAGCGAAGAGCGGAACACCACGTGGGGCGGCATCCGAGAGGGTGCCGCCCCACTGCGTTGCGTGCGTCCGGCACATGGCCGGATTGAGGCGTGACATCGCCTTCCGGACGAATTGCACGGGGTTCCCCGATCCCCTTGATTTCAAACACAGTTGGGGCAAAGGGGGTGGACGGCCGCGCCCGGCGGTAGCAGGGTGTGCCCCGGAATGCGCGCCACAGCGCACAGCACGGCACCGGCAGGACCGAAGGGAGCGGTGAAGCGATGACCGACCAGGTAGAGCCGGCAGGGGGCCCGGGAGCCAGTGGCCCCGGACCTGACGGGGCGGGATTCACCTACCGGGCGTCCGAGCAGGAGCTGATCGTCGTCGCACGGCCCGAGGCCAGGCTGCGTGCCGTGACCGACGGCGTCCGCTCGGCGGCGGACTCCGACGTGTCGGCCCTGAACATGTTCCTCAGCGATGAACAGCTCGCCCTGGAGCCGCTGTTCGGCAACGAGGAGCGCGTGCAGTCCGCGGTCCGACAGCACACGGCCACGGACGGCGGCGACGGCGTGCCGGACCTGGCGCTCTTCTACCGCGTGCGCGGCGGCGAGAGCAGGGCGCAGGAGCTGCGCTCACGGATGGCGGCGCTGCCGGGGATCGACACGGCGTACGTCAAGCCGGGCGCGGTACCGGCGTCGCTCGGCCCGGATCCCTCGCGGCCCGCGCCCCAGGGCCGGTCGGGCCAGTCCGGGGGACCCGGCATGGGCGGACCCGGCATGAGCGGACCCGGCATGAGCGGACCCGGCATGAGCGGGCCAGGCATCGGTGAGCCCGGCATCGGCGAGTCCGGGCGCCGCAAGGAAGGCGCCCCCGTCACCCCCGACTTCACGGGCCGCCAGGGCTATCTGCGCCCGGCGCCCGAAGGCATCGACGCGCACTGGGCGTGGCAGCGGCTCGGCGGGTCGGGCGAGGGCATCACGGTGATCGACATCGAGGGCGCCTGGCAGCTGGGCCACGAGGACCTGACCGGCAAGCTCGCCGGCGTGGTCATCGGCACCCCCGTCCAGGACGTGGCCTGGCGCAACCACGGCACCGCGGTGATCGGCGTGATAGGCGGCGACCGCAACTACGTGGGCATCAACGGCATCGCGCCCGAGGCCACGACCGCGGCGGCCTCCTTCCAGCCCCTGGGCACCGCGGCCACGATCCACGCGGCGGCGGACCGGCTCGGCCCCGGTGACATCGTGCTGATCGAACTGCACAGGCCGGGACCGCGGTTCGACTTCGAACCGCGTGACGACCAGCGCGGCTACATCGCCCTTGAATGGTGGCCCGACGACTACGCGGCGATCCGGTACGCCTGCGCTAAGGGCGTCATCGTCGTCGCCGCCGCGGGCAACGGCGCGGAGTCCCTGGACGACGCGGTGTACGAGCGCAGGCCCGACGAGTTCCCCGAGTCGTGGCGCAACCCCTTCAACCCCTCCAACCGGCCTTCGGGCGCCGTCCTGGTCGGCGCGGGCGCACCGCCGCCCGGCACGCACGGCCGTGATCACGGCCCGGACCGCTCCCGCCTGGCGTTCTCCAACTACGGCGCCCGCCTGGACGCGCAGGGCTGGGGCCGCGAGACCACCACGACCGGCGGCTACTGGAACCAGCCGGGCGATCTGCAGGGCGGTGCGGAGGAGATCGCCTGGTACACGGACACGTTCTCCGGCACCTCGTCCGCCTCACCGGTCGTCGTCGGCGCCCTGGCTTGTCTGCAGGGCATGCTGAAGGCCGCGGGCCAGCAGCTGATGACGCCGGAGCGCGCGCGTGCCATGCTGCGCTCGACGGGCTCGCGGCAGCAGGACGCACCGGGCCGCCCCGCGTCGCAGCGGATCGGCAACCGCCCCGACATCAAGTCGGCGGTCACCAACCTGCTGCCGTCCGCGGTCGGCTCGGGCCAGGCCGAGCGGTACTGGGACGAGCTGATCCCCTATCCTCCCGAACTCCCGCCGCGTCTGCGGCTCTTCGTCGCCGGCGAGTGGCGGAACCTGAACCATCCGGCTCCCGACATCCGCCAGGCGGTGCACGCCGCCTTCGCGGGCGGGCACCCCGACGTACGCGTCTGGTTCTCGGACGACGAGGTCGTCGGCCTTGTCGTCACGGGCTGAGACACCCGCGCGTCGCCGGAGCAACACGCTCCATCACCACGCTCATCGCTGAAGCACCACAACCACTGAGGGAAGGTGGCACCCGCATGAGCACCACCCCGTACATGAGTCCGATGCAGCAGCAAGGCCAGCAGTACGGACCGCAACAGCAGTACGGAACCCAACAGAGTTACGGCCAGGAGCAGTTCGGCCAGCAGCCCTTCGGGCAGCAGCAGTTCGGCTCCCCGCAGAGCCATCAGCAGGGGCAGCAGCAGGGCCCGAGCACCGCGCCCCCGCAGCAGTTCGGCGGCCAGCAGTTCGGCGGCCAGCAGCAACAGCCGTTCGGTCAGCAGTCCTCCGGCCAGCGTCAGTTCGGCCCGCAGGGCATGCGCGGCATGCAGGGGATGCAGGGCCCGCAGGGAATGCAGGGGATGCAGCAGCAGATCCCGCCGCACCTCCAGGAGCAGCTCCAACAGCAGCTGCACCAGCTCGGCCAGCAGCAGCCCTACCAGGAGCTGCTCCAGCAGCTCGGCGGCCAGCAGTCCGGCGGCTCGCAGCTCGGCAGCCAGCAGTTCAGCAGCCAGCAGCAGCAGCTCGGCCAGGAAAGCGTCCCGCAGGCACAGGCGCCCCAGATCTCCACGCAGGCGCTCGCCTCGAACATCGCGACGTCGTTCTGGGACGTCGTACAGCCCCTCCCCGGCCAGGCGTCGACGATCTATCTGTTTGTCGACAACGCCTGGCGGGTGTTCATCAACCCCAGCCCGCAGACCCACGACGAGGTTCAGGAAGCGTTCGCCTTCGGGCAGCGGGTGATCGGCTACTACGACACCAACAACCCCGCGTACCTGCTGGCCATCGTGGTCACCAAGTGACGGTCACCACCGTCGGTGAGTAGACGGCGCCGCCGGGCGGAGTCACTTCCCGCCCGGCGGCGCTCCCATCCGGTGACTACATCCAGTGACAGACCTACGCGCAGTTGAACTTCGCCGCTGCCCAGTCCCCGTGGTCCCCGCTCTTGGAGCCGTTGGTGTCGGTCACCTTCAGTTCCACGTGCCGCGCCCCGCTCACGTCGACATCCACCGGCACGGTCGCCGATGCCCCCGTCACCTTGGGCGAGGTCCACAGCACCTTGCCGTCGGCCTCGACCGAGAAGGCCACCTCTCCGTAGCCGTTGATCTCGTCGTCGATGCCCACGTCAGCGGTGAATCCGGCGCACTGTCCGCCCGCGTAGACCTCGATGGCGGAGTCGGCGTGGGTGCCGATCCCCTTCTCGTACGTCTTCCCGGCGAGGGTCAGCGGGTGGCCGTCCTCGGCGCCCGACTCCCCGTTGCTGCGGTCGCGTTCGGCGGGGCCGTAGCCGTTCGCCGACTTGAGCCACACCATGTCGCTCGCCCAGGTGTCGCCCTTCGGCGCCGGAGGCATGACGGCGACCGCGATCCGCTGCGTCGCGGTGCGGTCCTGGCCCGCCGAGCGGTGCCGTGCCGTCGCCGTCAGCGGCTGCTCGCCGGGCTCCGCGTCCTTGGGCGCGGTGACGGCGACCTCGACGCGGCGCGTGGTGCCCGCCGGGACGCGGTCGGCGTGGGCGCTCCCCGCGGTCCAGCCCTTCGGCACGTCCAGGGTGACGTCGACTCCGGTGGCGTCGCGCGTCCCCGCGGTGACGTCGACGGCGACCTTGCCCGCTGATCCGGCGCCGAGCTCCTGTCCTGCGGGGGCGCTCAGTGCGGCACTCGCGCCCGGCACCGCACCACCGACCGCGCTGGTGTCGTCGAGCTCAAGCTCGAACGCCCGGTCCGTACGGAGCGCGGTCGTCTTCACCTTCACGACACCGCCCCGGTCGTCCCGGTCGTAGAACCAGCCCTGCGTGGCCTTCTCGTACGCCTCCTTCGACGCGAGCCGCGGCAGCTTGTCGCCGCCGAGTTCCACGCGGCTCGGCGCATCACCGGTGTGCAGCGTGAACGCGTACGGCCGCTTGGTCTGCTTGCCGCTGAACTGCCCCTTGCTCGCGCCGATCCGCACCCGCACGTCGCCCGCGCCGGAGCGGGGCGCCTCGACGTCGGCGCGCTGGGTGGCGTACTCGCCGTCGCGGTGCTGCCGGGTCACGCCGTCGTCCTCGTACAGCTCGAAGGAGGACTTCCCCTGCGGGTAGATGTCCCAGGCGAGCGGCGATTCGGCGGTGCGGTCCTTGTAGGACCTGATGCCGCCGGGCCACATCGGCACGGTGGCACCGCCCTTGACGAAGAGCGGCAGGGTGTCGAGGGGCGCGCTGTAGCCGTCGACGGTCGTCGGCCCCTTGTACGTGCGACCGCTCCAGTAGTCGGTCCATGTCCCCTTGGGGAGGTAGATCCCGTCGCGGACGGTCGTGTCCTTGTAGACGGGCGCGACGAGGAAGTCCTCGCCCGTCAGGAACTCGTACTTGGCGGCGTCGGTGGCGGCCTTCGGGTCGTCCGGGTATTCGAGGGCCAGCGGGCGCACGGCGCCGACGCCGGTCTCCGTCGCCTGGTGGCCGTACGAGTAGAGGTAGGGCAGCAGCGATTCGTGCAGCTTCAGGTACTTGCGGTTGATGGAGGTGTACGGCTCTCCGTACCGGAAGGGCTGCTTGTCGTTAGCCGCCCAGCCGTCCATCGTCATCGTGACCGGCAGGAACGACTTCCACTGAAGGTCGCGCGCGTACGTCTTGGCGCTGCCGCCGAAGATGCCGTCCACGTCACCGGTCGTGTAGGCCATGCCCGACATGGTCGCGCCCGCGTACGTCGGGATCTGCCAGCGGATGTACTCCCAGCTGCCGCTCTGGTCCCCTGACCACTGCACCCCGCAGCGCTGGGCGCCCGACCAGCTCTCGGGGGCCCAGGTGAATCCGCGGGCGTCGCTGTTGTCCTCGATGCCCTTGTACGCGTCCTTGCAGCCGTCGAGCGCCTTCTTGTAGCCGTCGCCGACCCAGGCGACATCGAGCTTGGCGACGCGCTGCCCCGCCTTGACCTGATCGGCGATCTTGTCGATGCCGTCCTCGGTCCACAGGCCGAGCTGCATGTCGCGGTCCTGAAGGCCCTTGGCGGTCTCGGCGAGGTCCTCGTAGCCGCAGCCGTAGCCGTCGTTGACGAGCATCCAGCCGTTCGGCATGTCGTGCTTCTTGTACTCGTCCGCGATCTTCAGGGAGTCCAGGGTGTGCCGCTCGCCCTGGTTGGCGTTGTGCAGATAGCAGTCCGCGTCGCCGATCTCCATCCCGTAGACGGGCGGCAGGAAGGGCTTGCCGGTGAGCTTCGTGTACTGGCCTATGACTCCCTTGACGTCCTTGTCGGCGCGTCCCGCGAAGTAGTAGGCGTCAAAACGCTGTTCCTCGGCGGTGGCGGTCACCGGCTCCGCGAAGTCATAGGTATTGGGCGCGTACGTGTTCCGGAAGACGCCGTAGCCCTTCGAGGACAGGTAGAAGGGGACGGAGTTGGGGTGGCCGCCGTCGTCCCAGTTGTAGTCGACGCTCACCTCGACCTTCTTGCCGCGGTGCGAGGTGTTGCCGCGGCCGTTCTGCATCCCGGCGCCGTAGTACTGCTCTTCGGCGCCGCGGGCCAGGCTCTGCGTGGTGGCGTCCTTCGTCCAGCTCAGGCCCTTGGACTCGGCCCAGACCTGGGTGCCGTCGGCGCGGTACAGGGCGAAACGGAGCGGCGACTTGTAGGCGCGCAGCGTCACCTTCGACGTGCTCAGTTCGTAGCGGTCGCCCTTGTCGGCCCACTTGGTGCGCGGCGGGGCGCCCTGCGGCAGGACGATGTCCTTGCCGGTGGGGTCGGTGAAGTCGCCCTCGGGGGCGAGTTCGAGGCGGAACGTCTCCGTCGACACGAAGCTGACGCGGGCCTGGGCCTTGCCCGCGGTGAGCCGGTAGACGGAGCCGTCGGCGGTGAAGTCCGTGACGTCCCCGACCGTGGTCGCGGGATCGTCGGCGGCCTGTGCGGCGCCGCCACCGGGACCGGCGAACACCGCGAGGAGACCGAGCAGGGCGGCGGCGACTGCCGCCCGTCTGAAGCGGGTGGGTGATCTCATGCCCGGTGGTCTAGCGCCTCAACAGGTGCTGGGGCCATGGACTTTGCTGGGCCGCTCCTGGACTTCCGGAGCGGCCCATGCGGTGAACCGGTGACTACTTCGGTGGACCGGTGGCTACAGAGCCACGCCGAGCAGCGCGTCGACCGCGCGCGATACGACGCCGGGGGCGCCTTCTTCCGTACCGCCTTCGGTCGCCTGGCGGGCCGCCCACGCGTCGACCGCGGCGAGCGCGGCCGGTGAGTCGAGGTCGTTGGCCAGGGCTTCGCGGATCTCCTCGACGAGGGCGTCGGCGGAAGGTCCGTCGGGACGCGAGACGGCGGCACGCCAGCGGCCGAGCCGTGCCTCGGCCTCGGTCAGGACGGCGTCGGTCCACTCCCAGTCGGCGCGGTAGTGGTTCGCGAGAAGGGCGAGGCGGATGGCGGCCGGGTCGGTGCCGTCCCGGCGCAGCTTCGACACGAAGACGAGGTTGCCCTTGGACTTGGACATCTTCGCGCCGTCGAGCGCGACCATGCCGGCGTGGACGTACGCCTTGGCGAACGGGTGCTCACCGGTGAGGGCCTGCGCGTGCGACGCGCCCATCTCGTGGTGCGGGAAGGCGAGGTCGGAGCCGCCGCCCTGTACGTCGAAGCCCATCCCCAGGTGGTCGAGGGCGATGGCCACACACTCGATGTGCCAGCCGGGGCGGCCACGGCCGAGCGAGGCGCCGTCCCAGCTCGGCTCGCCCTCGCGGGCGGCCATCCAGAGCATCGGGTCGAGCGGGTTCTTCTTGCCCGGGCGGTCCGGGTCGCCGCCGCGCTCGGCGGAGAGCAGCTTCATCGCGGCGACGTCGAGGCGGGACACCTCGCCGAAGTGCGGGTCGGACTCGACGGAGAAGTAGACGTCACCCTCCAGGTCATAGGCGGCGCCCATGTCCCTGAGGCGTTCGACGAGCGGCACGATGCCGGGTATCGCCTCGACGGCTCCGATGTAGTCCTGCGGCGGGAGCAGTCGCAGGGCGGTCATGTCCTCGCGGAACAGGGCGGTCTCGCCCTCGGCGAGCTCGACCCAGTCCTTTCCGTCGCGGATGGCACGTTCCAGGAGCGGGTCGTCCACGTCGGTGACGTTCTGGACGTAATGAACCTGCCGCTTGGTGTCGAGCCACACGCGCTGCACGAGGTCGAACGCGTTGTAGGTCGCCGCGTGACCCATGTGGGTCGCGTCGTACGGAGTGATGCCGCAGACGTAGATACGGGCGACGGGACCGGGGTCAAGGGTCACAAGACCATCGGTCGCGGTGTCGTGGATCCGGAGGTCGCGGCCCTTGCCAGGCAGGACGGGGACCTCAGAAGCGGGCCAGGCATGCATGCCATGAGCCTAACCGGACGGAGCGTCCGTATACGAGCGGGGATCAAGGTTTATCCCGGCGGGGGCGCCTTGACCTGGCGGGGGGCGCCTTGTGCCGGGGGACTGCGCCGCCGCTTCGCGGCGGATTTTTTCCCGCTCACCCACCCGTTTGCCCGGCAGCCGCCCGTGCCGTAGGGCACCTACACCTACACCGGCGGCCACGGAATCGCCGGCCACTCCCCGCCGGGCACGGGATGCTTCCCGTTCGCCAGCAGCGCAGCGACCCGCGCGCGCACCGCGTCCACCTCGGCCCCGGTGATCAGCTCTCCCAGCCGGACGCCGAGCGGCGCATCGCCCGCGAGCCCGTCCCGAAGGGACTCCAGAACCCCGACCGCCTCGGAGGTCAGCGGCTCCCCCGCCCACCCCCACAGCAGCGTCCGCAGCTTGTCCTCGGCGTTGAACGTGACCCCGTGGTCGATCCCGTACAGGCGGTCGGCGTCGGCCAGCAGGTGCCCGCCCTTGCGGTCCGCGTTGTTGATCACGGCGTCCAGCACGGCGAGCCGCCGCAGCCGCTCGTCATCCGCGTGCACAAGGAGCGCGGTCCGCCCCTCGCCCACGTCCGCGAAGCCGATCGCCTTCCAGCCCTCGGCCGGCTCCTCGGCCTCGACCAGGGCAAGGAGCTCCGTGTCTGCCGAGCCCTCGATCCACAGCTGGCACATGCCCTCGCCGTGCGGCCCGTCCCGCAGCACGGTCGGCGGGACCAGGCCCCACCCCGTGGCCTCGGAGACCTCGTACGCGGCCACCTCGCGCTGTGCGAGCGTCCCGTCGGGGAAGTCCCACAGGGGACGCTCCCCGGCGACCGGCTTGTAGACACAGGCGGCCTCACGGCCCTCGTACGAGACGGAGCAGTAGAGCACCGCGTTCGAGGCCTCGGGGATCCGGCCCCGCACGGTCAGCTCACCTCGGGTGAGCAGGTCCACGACACCGGCGGACGCGTCCACGTCGGCGGAGCTCACGCGCCCCGCCGGTATCCGTTCTGCCGGGGGCATACGTGTCCTTCCGGGTCGAGCGGGAGGCTGCACAGCGGGCACGGGGGCCGCCCCGCGTTCACGACGTCGAGGGCGCGCCTGGCGAACGCGCGCGCCTGCGCCCCGGTGAGCCGGACGCGCAGCATCGGCGGCCCGTTCTCGTCGTCCTGCAGAAGCCTTTCCTCGGCCTCCGCGAGATCCTCGTCGGACTCGGCGTCCAGCTCGACCAGAGCCTGCGCCTCGACGATCATCCGCTCCTCGTCGCCGTCCCAGGCGAGCGCCATCGTGCCGACGCGGAACTCCTCCTCGACGGGTGAGTCGAGCGGCGCGCTGTCACTGACCTCGGTGGGTGCGACGGCGGGCACGGGGGCATTGCCGCCGCTGCGGCGCACCACCTCGTCGAGCAGCTCTTCCATGCGTTCGGCGAGCGCGGCCACCTGGGTCTTCTCCAGGGCCACACTGGTCACCCGGACTCCGGCGGAGGCCTGGAGGAAGAAGGTACGCCGGCCGGGGAGCCCGACCGTTCCGGCCACGAAGCGTTCCGGCGGGTCGTAGAGGAACACCTGACGCGACACGTCCTGTCTCCATTGGGATCGACTGCGGTTGATCATTTGCGCCTGTTCGGCGCGACGACTGCACCCTACTGCGGGCGACGATCACGGTGCTCCCGCATCGCCACCCACCGCCGCGTCGCTGCCGGGCGGCTCCACGCGGGGCGCGAGCGACCCGAAGTCGCCGGTGTCCCCCAGGCGTACGAGGAAGGGCCGCAGGCGCGTGAAGCGGATCGCGGTGACGGAACAGGGCTCCACGGAGATGCGCTGGAAGAGATCCAGGTGCAGTCCGATGGCGTCCGCGACAAGGGACTTGATGATGTCGCCGTGCGAGCACATCAGATACACGGCGTCCGCGCCGTGCTCGCGCTCCACGCGCGCGTTCCACTCGCGTACCGCCTCGGCCGCCCGTGTCTGCATGGCCCGCATGGACTCGCCGCCCGGGAAGGCGGCAGCCGACGGATGCTGCTGTACGACCTCCATCAGCGGCTCGTCGGACAGCTCGGCCAGCTTGCGGCCCGACCAGTCCCCGTAGTCGCACTCCCCGATGCGGTCCTCGGTGTGCGCCGTGAGGCCCGGACGGGCGGCGAGCAGCGGTGCGACGGTCTCCTGGCAGCGCTGGAGCGGGCTCGTGACGACTTCGGCGAGCGGCAGGTCCGCGAGGCGTCCGGGGAGCGCCGCGGCCTGTGCGGCGCCGCGCTCGTCCAGGGCCACGCCGGGGGTCCACCCGGCGAGCAGACCCGCGGTGTTGGCGGTGGATCGTCCGTGCCGGACGAGGATCAGCGTGGGCATGCGGGCCAGCCTAAGCCGCCGACGAGGTGCGCCTCGCGCTGAGGTTCGGAAGAATGCGCTCCGTGATCGTGGACTGCGCGATGTACCGGGAAGGGCGCCGCACCGAGTGCGAGGCGGACTTCTCGGATGCCCTCGACGAGGCGCGCGGCGCGGGGGACGCGTTCGTCTGGGTGGGCCTCTACGAACCCACCGAGGAGGAGTTCGACGAGGTCAGCAGGGAGTTCGGGCTGCATCCGCTGGCGGTGGAGGACGCCTTGAAGGCGCACCAGCGGCCCAAGCTCGAAGTGTTCGACGACTCGCTCTTCGTGGTCCTGAAGCCGGTCATGTACGAGGCGGACAGCGACGCCGTCTCGTCGGGCGAGGTCATGGTCTTCATCGGCGACGCCTTCGTGGTGACGGTCCGGCACGGCGAGGGTTCGCCCCTCGGTGTCGTACGTCATCGTCTGGAGGCGGAGCCCGACATGCTCAAGCACGGTCCGACCTCCGTCCTGTACGCGGTCTCCGACGCCACGGTCGACCACTACCTGGACGTCGCGGGCGAGCTGCAGACCGACCTGGAGGAGCTGGAGGCGGAGGTCTTCTCGCCCGAGAACGGGGGCAGCCGCAACACGGCGTCGCGGATCTACCGGTTCAAGCGCCAGATCGTGGAGTTCCGCCGGGCCACGGGACCGTTGGCGATGCCCATGATGCGCCTCTCCGGAACGGGCCCTTTCGCGCCTGAGGTGCCCTTCGTCAAGGGCGCCGCGCAGCCCTTCTTCCGGGACGTCAGCGATCACCTGACGCGCGTGAACGACTGGGTGGACAGCCTCGACCGCCTGGTGTCCGACATCCTCTCCGCCCATCTGGCGCAGATGAGCGTGCGGCAGAACGACGACATGCGGAAGATCTCGGCGTGGGCCGCCATGGCCGCGGTCCCCACGATGATCGCGGGGGTCTACGGCATGAACTTCGACCACATGCCCGAGCTGCACTGGGTGTGGTCGTACCCGGCCGTGATCCTGCTGATGGTCGCGCTCGAGTTCTTCCTCTACCGGCAGTTCAAGCGCCGCGGCTGGCTCTAGGGACTCTCGTCCGGATCAGGCGAATCCGGGCGCCGGGACGGCGGGCCCGCCGAGCGCGTCGCGCCGCTGGGGCATCTCCAGGGACACCATCCGCCGCCAGCCGCCGAACCTCTCGTACGCGTAGATGGCGTGGACGCCCGAGGCGAGCGCCGCGGACTTGGGCTTCGGCCAGCCCAGGATGCGCCCCATGTGGCCCATCACTGCGAGGCTCACGTCGCGGTACACGCGCGTCTCGGCACGGGCGCACGCGTGCAGGGAGTCCAGGATCGTCCGCCCGTGTCCCGCGGCGGCGAGGCGGAGCAACTCCTCGTGGCAGTAGGCGAGGTGGTTGTCCTCGTCGTGGCAGATCATCCTCAAGGCCTTGCCGACTTCGGGGTGGTCGCCGAAGTACGTGACCAGCATGTTCATCTGGTCGGCGGCACGCTGTTCGGTGACGCGGCTGTGCGAGAGATAGACGACGACGTCCTGCTCGGTCAGCGGCTCCTCGCGGCGCAGCTTCTCGTGCGCAAGGCCGATGCCCTGCCGTTCGAGGAGCATGGTGTAGTCGGTCCCTGGCGGGATCGGGACGGGCTCGAGTCCACGCTTCTTAAGAAGGGCGTGGAAAATCCGCCCGTGCTTGTCCTCGTCGGCGCCGTGCCGGGCGACTTTGGGGGTGAGGGCACGCTGGCTCTCGGGAAGGAGCGCCGCGATACGCCCGTTCTCCCAGCCACCCTGCGACTCCCCGCTGGCCGCGATGGAACAGAAGAGCCGGAACGACTCGTCGTTGTCGAGGATCTCCTCGAAGACACCCCTGGCCGAAAGCATCACTGGCACCTCCATGCCCTCTACGCGATCTCCGCGAAGAACAAGTCAAATGCGGTGGCGCGGGTGTGGCAACAGGTGTCAGGTACAGCTCCGCCAAACGAAGGACATCCGGCCCCGGACACGGCCGTAACCGAGGGGCGCCGCGGCGCGTTGTGCTCCGTGACGGCCGTGGCGGGGAAGACCCCCGAGCCCCCACCACGGCCGCAGAACTTCTCTTACGGTGACGCCGGTAGGGCTACGCCAGTCCAGCCCGCTCCAGCGCCTGCGTACCCGCACGCAGGGCCGTGATCCGCTCCTCGAGCGTGAAGCCGGCCGGCGCCAGGGTGAGTGTGGTGACCCCGGCAGCCGCGTAGGCCTGCATCCGGTCGGCGATCCGGTCCACGGAGCCGAGCAGCGTGGTCGAGTCGATCAGTTCGCGCGGCACGGCGGCAGCCGCGCCCTCCTTGTCACCGGACAGGTACTTGTCCTGGATCTCGGCCGCTTCCTTCTCGTACCCCATGCGCTGGGCGAGCTGGTTGTAGAAGTTCTGCTTGCGGCTGCCCATGCCGCCCACGTAGAGGGCGGTGTACGGGCGGAACATGTCCGCGAGGCCGCTGACGTCGTCGCCCACCGCTAGCGGCACCGTCGGGACGACGTCGAAGCCCTCCATCGTCCTGCCCGCCTTCTCGCGCCCCGCGCGCAGGTGGCGGATCGCGGTGTCCTCCAGGTGCTCGGCCGAGGGGAAGATCAGCAGGGCGCCGTCGGCGATCTCGCCGGTCTGCTCCAGGTTCTTGGGGCCGATCGCGGCGACGTACAGCGGGATGTGCTCGCGCTGCGGGTGGACGGTGAGCTTGATGGGCTTGCCCGGGCCGCCCGGCAGCGGGAGCGTCCAGTGCTCGCCCTCATAGCTGAGGCGCTCGCGCGTCATCGCCTTGCGGACGATCTCGACGTACTCGCGGGTGCGGGCGAGCGGCTTGTCGAACTTGACGCCGTACCAGCCCTCGGAGACCTGCGGCCCCGAGACGCCGAGGCCCAGGCGGAAGCGTCCGCCGGAGAGCGAGTCGAGCGTGGCGGCCGTCATGGCGGTCATCGCGGGCTGCCGGGCCGGGATCTGGAAGATCGCGGAACCGATGTCGATGCGTTCGGTCTGCGCGGCCACCCAGGACAGCACCGTCGCGGCGTCCGAGCCGTAGGCCTCGGCGGCCCAGCAGACCGCGTAGCCGAGCTTGTCGGCCTCCTTGGCGACGGCGAGGTTGTCCTGGTCCATCCCCGCGCCCCAGTAGCCGAGGTTGATCCCGAGCTGCATGGCCGAATCCCCTTACTGAGCAGTAACGTCCCTGTGCCGGGGACTGTAGCGCGTGGCCCCGCACGCCGTCAGGGGCGGGCGGGGCGGGTGGCCGAGCCGGCCAGGTCGTTCAACAGGACACAAGTTTGTCCACAGCCCCTCACGCCACTGGAGCCCGCCCAGTAATCTCGCGCCCATGGAGCAGAGGCATCTCGGCCGCACCGGCCTTCGCGTGTCCCGGATCGGACTCGGCACCCTCACGTGGGGGCACACCCAGGAGAGCGACGCCGCCGACCTGTTGAAGGTGTTCTGGGAAGCGGGCGGCAGCCTCGTCGACACGGCCGATGTGTACGGGGACGGGGAGGCGGAGTATCTGCTCGGCCGACTCATAGAACGGCGGCTCGTGCCGCGGCGCGACCTGGTCATCGCGACCAAGGCGGGCAGCGTGCCCGACCCCGACCGCCGCTTCGACGGCTCGCGGGGCCACCTCCTGGCCGCGCTCGACGAGTCCCTGGCCCGCCTTGGGACGGACTACGTGGATCTGTGGCAGTTGCACGCCTTCGACCCCTGCACACCCCTCGACGAGACGCTCCAGGCCCTGGACATCGCCGTCAGCAGCGGCCGGGCGCGCTATGCGGGCATCTCGAACTTCTCCGGCTGGCAGCTCGCCAAGGCGGCGACGTGGCAGCTCGCGGCCCCGGCGACGCGGACGCGCCTTGCCGGTGCGCAGATGGAGTACTCCCTGCTCCAGCGCGGCGTCGAGCGCGAGCTGCTGCCCGCGGCGATGGACCTGGAGGTGGGCCTGCTGCCCTCGTCGCCGCTCGGCCGCGGCGTGCTCACCGGGAAGTACCGCCACTCCACCCCGGCCGACTCGCGCGGCGCCTCCGAGCAATTGGCGCCGTTCGTCGCGCCCTACCTCGACGAGGCCGCGAGCCGCATCGTCGACGCGGTCGCCACGGCTGCGGACGGCCTCGCGGCCACGCCCCTGCAAGTCGCACTCGCCTGGGTCCGCGACCGCCCCGGAGTGACCGCGCCGATCGTCGGCGCGCGCAACGCGCAGCAGCTCACGGCCGCATTGTCAGTGGAGACCCTTAGTCTTCCTGACGAGATCTGCCAGGCGCTCGACGACGTGTCGGCGCCCGTGCACCGCTACCCCGATCACGACTGGAGCACGCTGTGAGTACGGAGCCGGAAACCGCTGCCGCGCAGGAAGCGGAGGCCGCTGCCGCACAGGAGACCGGGGCACAGGAACCGGAGGCCGCCGCACCGGAGGCCGCCGTGGACGCGGCCGACACCGAGGCCGCCACCGAAGCCGCCACCGACGGCTCCACCGGTCCTGACGCCGCCGCCGAAAGCGCTGCCGCCACGGAAGACGCCACCGCCGAAGACGCTGTCACCGAGGACGCCGCCGAGAGCAAGGAGCTCTCGGAGACCGAGGCCGAGATCGCCGCCCAGCGGGAACTCCAGGAGCGGATCGCCGAGCGGAAGGCCGCCAAGCAGGGTCCTGTCGACGCGGGGGCCAAGCTCAGCGGCACGGCCGCCGACCTCCTTGCCGCCGTGCGCGCCGTGGAGAGCGGCGAGAAGCCCGCCGTCAGCGCCTTCCGCGAGCCCGAGCCCGCACCGCGCAGGGCCGCGCCCGAGCCCGCGAGGCGACCGCAGCCCGTCGCACCGGCCGCCTCGGGCCCCGGCGACGAAGCCGTGGACGCGGTCCGTGCCGTGCTCGCCGAAGGAGGAGCCCCGGCCGCCCTCGCCGAGCGGACGGCGGCGGCGCTCGGCGAGGGCGCCGACGCCCTGCTGCGGGACGACCCCTGGCAGTTGCTGCGGGTCGCCGGCGTGCGCACGGAACAGGCCGACGGGTTCGCGCGGGCGCTGCTCGGCGCCGAGTGCGGGCCCGACGACGAGCGCAGGGGGCGCGCGATCACCGCCTGGCTCCTCGAGCAGGCGGCCGTCGCGGGGCACACCGCTCTGGACGCGGCGGCGCTCACCGCGGCGCTCGGACAGCGTGCCGTGCCCGATCCGGACGCGGCGGTGCAGAGCGCCATCGCGGAGGGCGACATCCTGGTCTTCCAGGACGTCATCGAGACCCCGGGAGCCCCGGCCCCCGTACAGGAGGAGGACGAGGACGAGGGCGAGGAGACCGAGCAGCCCGTCCGCGTCCTGGTAGGCCTCGAGCAGTACGCCCTCGCCGAGGAGAGTCTCGCCGACGGGATCGCCCGGGTGATCAACTCCCTGTCCAAGGAAGAGAGTTCGGGCCCGCAGGCCGACGGCTGGGAGTCCGCCGCGGGCGAGGCGTCCGGTTCCACCGCCGAGCTGATCCGCGCGGTGGCGGGACACGGACTCGTCCTGCACACCGGCGGCGAGGCGGCGCGCGCCGAGCCCGCCGCGCTCGTGGCGGCCGCGGCGGGCCTGGGCCTGCGGGCGTGGGCGGCCACGCACAGCTCCGCGGGGCGGGGACGCGTCGCCGGGCTCACGGGCTCGGACGAGGCGGGCGCCGCGACCGTGGCGGGGCTGCTCTCCGGAGCGGAGGGCCCCGGACGGGACAGGGACGGAGCGCTCGACCTGGACCTCCTGGTGGTCCTCGACGCCCCGCAACTGGACGTGGAGAGCGCCGCGATCCTTGTGGAGTCCCTGCCGGACGGCGCCCGTCTGGTGCTGAGCGGCGACCCGGGAGTGCTGTGGTCGGCGGGCCCGGGTCGGGTCTTCGCCGATCTCCTGGCGGCGCACTGCTGCCCGCAGGTCGTCTCGCGCGTCCCGGACCCCGGCCCCATCGGGGAGTTGGTCTCCGGGATCGGCATCGGCGAGCTGAACCAGGTCGAGGCGCCGGGCAAGGAAGTCGTGATCGTCCCCGTGCGCGACGCGGGCGAGGCGGTCCACCGCACGGTGCAGCTCGTGGCGGACTCGGTGCCAAGGGCGATCGGGGTGCCCACGGAGGACACCCAGGTCATCACCCCCGGACACGGCGGCGCCGCGGGCACGCGCGCGCTGAACACCGCGCTCAAGGAGCGTCTTAACCCCGGCCCCGGCCGGTTCGGCGGCTTCGACCCCGGCGACCGTGTCGCCCATGTCCCGGCGCCCGGTCGCACGACCCTTGGCCGGGTTCTGCGGGCCGACGCGGAGGGGCTGCACCTGGAGTGTGACGGCGCCCCCGTCGTCGTACCGAAGGAGCAGGTGGAGCAGACGGTGCGGCACGCGTGGGCGCTCACCGCGCACCAGGCCGTGGGTCTGAGCTGGCCCGCGGCGGTCGTGGTGCTGCCCGGCGACGCGACCGCGGCCCTGAGCAGGCCCTGGATCTACACCGCGTTCAGCCGCGGCGAGCGGCACCTGTCGGTGGTCCAGGGCGCGGAGCAGGCACTGCCGCGCGCCGTGGCCGAGATCCCCCCGAAGGCCCGCACGACGCGCCTCCAGACCCTCCTGCGCCCGCAGGTGCCCGCCACGTCCTGAGCCGAACGATCCCGCGCCTCCGGGTGGCCGCCACGTTCACCGGCACCCGGAGGCGCGGGCACGGCCGGGAAGGGCCGTGCCCCGCGCCTGAGGGGTCAGCGATCGGCGTCCAGGGGGCTTCTGTCGTCGTCGACGTCGACCGCGTCCACCTCGTCGAGCTCGTCGAGTTCCTCGAGGACCGCGACGGCGTCGGCATCCACGCGGACATGGGCGTCGTCCGGTTCGTCGTCGAAGACCGCGCTGACGTCGAAGCGGCACACGACCCGGTGCGGGTCGGCCTGGTCGAAGGGGGCGTCGAGCCACTCCCCCGGTTCCGCGGGCTCGTCCGCCGCGGTGACCCAGAGCGTGGAGTCGCCCTCCTCGAGGCCGAATTCCTTGTGCCGCGATGCGATTTCGTCCGGTTCGAACTCGCCGAAGAGCACACCGAGAGCGGCATGCACACTGCTGCCCGCCGCCGCGCCCGCGGGACCTTCGCCCGCCGTGTCCGCGTCGAGGTCCGCGACCCGCTGAGCCTGCGCGAGGAGCCGCTGCGGCTCCGCCACGGCGTAGTCCCTGCGGATCAGCACGCTCAGCGCGTTCGCGTCCTGAGGGCCCTGGTACGGCGGCAGCACATCGCTGTCCGAGCCGGGGATCTCGAAGGGGGTGACCTCGTCATAGCGGTCGTAGAGGAGCTCGTCGTACTCCTCGGCCGCGGCGGCCAGCTCGTTGAACGCTTCGTAGACGGCCGGGTCGTCCTCCCCCGACCTGCGTTCGACCGCGGCAAGGTGACGGTCGAGCGCGGTCTTGACCGCCTCGGCGGCGGCGCGTACCTCGGCAGCGGTGGGCTGCGCAGCATCAGACATAGTGCAGACGCTATCCGTACCGGGCCCGTACTTGCACAATAGATGCGATGCCGGAATACGAATTTGTCGACGTGTATGTGCCGCGCGGGGTCACCCGCAAGGAAGCAACGCGCCTGCTGACGGACCACGCTGAGTACGGACACTGGGAGTTGGACCGCCTGAGCCTGCATTCGGACGGCAGCCGCAGGGTGCGGCTGAAGCGGCGGATCATCCGCCAGCTGCGGGCCACCTGGTGAAGTGAGACAGCCGGAACGGAGGGCGCCCGACCAGGCGGACACCCTCCGTTCCATGTATCGGATCAGGCGGCGACGCGCCCCCTGATCAAGCGGCCGACCGCGCCCTGCGGTACAGCACCGTCCCCGCGAGCAGCATGCCCGCGCCCACCGGAAGCACTACGCCCATCGGCAGGTCGCTGCCCGTGTGCGCGAGCGACTCCGAGCCCTTCGGCATGTCGATGGCCTGCGCCGCAGGCTGGTTCGGGATCGCCCGGTCGTCCACCGGCTTCTCGCCCGGCGCAGCGGGCTTCCCCGGCTCTCCCGGGTTCCCAGGCTCTCCCGGATTGCCGGGGTTGCCCGGGTTCCCGGGCTCCCCCGGATGCCCCGGGTTGCCCGGCTCTCCCGGATGCCCCGGGTTGCCAGGCTCTCCCGGGTTCCCAGGCTCCCCGGGGTGGCCCGGCTCCCCCGGGTGTCCCGGGTGTCCCGGGGGCACGTCGCCCGAGTCGTTGGCGCAGCCGTTGCCGGTGGTCGCGTTGCCGAGACCGCCGATGGTGACGCTGTCGCCGCAGACGTTCACCGGCACGTCGACCGGCGCCTGAACGTTGTTGCCTGAGCCGACACCGGGCGAGTTGCTGCTGTGTCCGTGCGCCCCGGACCCGCCGCCCGAGGGCTTGTGCGAGCCGCTGCCACCTCCGTGCGAGGTGTTGGAGCAGCTGTTGCCCACCGCGGGGTTGAGCACCCCGACGACGTTGACGGTGTTGCCGCAGACGTTCGCCGGCACGTGCACCGGGAGCTGGACCGAGTTGCCGGACAGCACGCCCGGAGAGTCCGACGCACCCCCGCGGGCGCCCGCGTCAGCGTGTGCGTAGCCACCGCTGATGGCGAGTACGCCCGTCGCGGCCGCCACCGTGATCAGGCCCTTACGAGTGACCTGTCGCATAGGTTTTCCCTGCCTTATGACCTTCAGGAATGTGTACGCGCCTTGGGACACGTACACGGAATGCCCGACGGCCCCGGAGTGCAATGCACACACTCCGGGGCCGACGGACTCAGACCCTCATGGGGTGAGTCACGACAACGTCAGACGTTGGCGCAGGTGTTGCCGAAGGCGGGGTTCAGCAGCCCGATCACGGAGACCGTGTTGCCGCAGACGTTCACCGGCACGTGGATGGGCGCCTGCACGACGTTGCCCGAGAGCACGCCGGGAGACTTCACGGCGGCACCCTGGGCACCGGCGTCGGCAGCAGCGATACCCGCACACGCGAGCACGAGACCACCAGTGGCAGCCGCAGCAGCGACGACCTTCTTGATCATTGTTCCTCCTTGTTGGCAATGCGATCCCAGCCGCGGACCGCACCACCTGTAACGAGGAGGAGCCATTGGGGCTACGAGCCTATGGTCCCTTTCACTCTTTTCAGTCAAGTACGTACGTGCTGACGATTATTGGAGTTTCGTTTAAGCACGTATTTCCATCGCTTCTCCACCGCCGGAGGGCGCGTGGACCGGCGCTCAGGACGCATCGATGAAACGGTCGAGCACGCGCACACCGAACTTGAGGCCGTCCACCGGCACCCGCTCGTCCACACCGTGGAACATGCCCGCGAAGTCCAGCTCCGGCGGCAGCTTCAGCGGTGCGAAGCCGAAGCCGCGGATGCCGAGGTCGTCGAAGGACTTGGCGTCGGTGCCCGCGGAGAGCATGTACGGCACGGCCTTGGCGATCGGGTCCTCGGCCTGGAGCGCCGTCTGCATGGCGTCGACGAGCGCGCCGTCGAAGGTCGTCTCCAGGGCCTTGTCCGCGTGCACGTCCGTGCGCTTGACGTTCGGGCCGAGGAGCCGGTCAAGGTCGGCGAGGAACTCCTCCTCGTAGCCCGGCAGGAAGCGGCCGTCGACGTGGGCCGTCGCCTGCCCCGGGATGACGTTGACCTTGTAGCCCGCGCCCAGCTGGGTCGGGTTGGCGGTGTTCTTCAGCGAGGCGCCGATGAGCTTGGCCATGCCGCCGAGCTTGACGAGCGTCTCGTCCATGTTCTCGGGGTCGAGCTCGGTGCCGAGCGCGTCGCCGAGCTCGTCCAGGAAGTGCCGCAGCGTCTTGGTGACCCGCACCGGGAACTTGTGCCGCCCGAGCCGGCCCACGGCCTCGGACAGTTCGGTGATGGCGTTGTCCTTGTGGATCATCGAACCGTGACCGGCGGTGCCGTCCACGGTGAGCTTCATCCAGTGCATGCCCTTCTGGGCCGTCTCGATGAGATAGAGGCGCAGGTCCTCGTTGACCTGGAAGGAGAAGCCGCCGACCTCGCTGATGGCCTCCGTGACGCCCTCGAAGAGCTCCGGGTGGTTGTCGACGAGATAGCGCGCGCCGAACGTGCCGCCGGCCTCCTCGTCGGCCATGAAGGACAGCACGATGTCGCGCGGAGGCTTGCGGCCGGTGCGCATGCGCTCACGGACGACCGCGAGGGTCATCGCGTCCATGTCCTTCATGTCGACGGCGCCGCGGCCCCACACACAGCCGTCCGCGATCTCCCCGGAGAAGGGGTGGTGCGTCCAGTCCTGGGCGTTCGCCGGTACGACGTCGGTGTGGCCGTGGATGAGCAGCGCGGGCCGTGAGCGGTCCTCGCCCTCGATGCGGGCCACCGTGGAGGCCCGGCCGGGATGCGATTCGAAGATCTGCGGTTCGAGCCCCACCTCGGCGAGCTTCTCCGCGATGTACTCGGCCGCCTTGCGCTCGCCCGGACCCGAGTGGTCGCCGTAGTTGCTCGTGTCCATGCGGATCAGATCGCGGCAGAGATCGACGACCTCGTCCTCGCCGGTGACGGGCCGCGACCGGTCCGCCTCGCCCGCCCTGTCGGCCCTGCTCGACTCGCTCACGATGGTTCCTCCCGCTATCGCTCCTGGTGGTCCCCCTCATCCTCCCGCGCCGACCCCTCGACACCCAAGGCCGGGCGCCCGCCGTCATACGCCGTTCACGCGGATGACCTGGGTGATCGCCCGGGTGATCGGAGGCCCCCGAATGTTTGCTATGGTTTTCCACGTCGCCGCGGGAAACCGCGACAGACCACCGGTCCGGGTGGCGGAATGGCAGACGCGCTAGCTTGAGGTGCTAGTGCCCTTTAACGGGCGTGGGGGTTCAAGTCCCCCCTCGGACACCAACGATTGACCAACAGAGCGCCGGTCGGGAGAAATCCCGACCGGCGCTCTGCATTGCGTTGCCTCGCCTCGCCTCGCCTCGCCTCGCCGAGGTGCATATCCGGCATGTACAGCACAAGTCAGCTGCTTCCGCCACCCCCTTCGTGGAACTGGGCGGGATTCCTACTCACGGAATGACCCAGGCCTCCGATTTCGTGGTCAGGTCCTGCAAAACCTGACGAAGTTGGCGATGGAGGCAAATATGTCCGCGCTGAGTGCCACTCGCAACGGGGTGAACCGCGTACTGCGTCCCTTCGGTGTGCAGATGGTCCGTGGGCACAGCGACGACCCGGCGATCCAGCCGTTCCTGTCCGCCCGTAGGACATTGGCGGCGGCCCGGCGGGAGGGAGTGTCCGTCGAGGACCACATAGACCGCTACAGCGCCGCTCCGGGCGCGACCGCCGAGACCGTGAACGCGCTGCTGCGGCTGGGGAACCTCGGTGGGCACGTGGAGCGCGTGTGCGAGATCGGCGCGGGCTCAGGCCGGTACGCGGCCAGGGTGACCGCAGCGACGAACCCGGACGCCTACGAGGTCTACGAGACCGCGGGAGACTGGCTGCGCCGCCTGAGGTCGCTGCCGAACGTGGTCGTGCAGCCCGCCGACGGACACACCCTGAACGCCACTGCCACCGAGTCGGTGGATCTCGCGCACGCCCACAAGGTGTTCGTCTACATCCCGCTGGTCGTGACCGTCGGTTATCTCGACGAGATGGCACGGGTCGTGCGCCCGGGCGGGGTCGTCGCGTTCGACGTGGTGAACGAGAACTGCCTCGACGAAGCGACGACGAAGAACTGGGTCTCCAGTGGAGCGACCCTCTACGGCATGATCTCGCGCACGTGGCTCCTCGACCGCCTGGCTCAACGGGGACTTTCGTTGCTGGGCAGCCATTTCGTGCCGCTCAGCGGCGGGCGGACCGAACTGCTCGTGTTCCGGAGGGCATGAGCCCTTGGCGGGCGGCTACGAGACATGCCTGCGCAGTACCCGCTGCTCGTGGACGAGGCGCCCCACAAGTGCCCCGCCGTACACGACGAAGCCCACCCCCACCAGCCAGGACTGCAGGATCAGCACGGTGCCGAACGGGCCGTACGTCACCGCGTTCGACGCGATCAGCGGAGAGAAGACGAACTGCGAGAAGACCCGAAGCCCGAGCAGCCCCAAGGCGGTCGCGGCGGCGCCGGGAGCCAGGGCACGCCATCGGATCCGGCCACAGAGGAGCAGGCGCTGCGACCACCAGAAGAAGAGGAAGACACCGATGGCGTCGCCCGCGGTGACGAGGGCGGTCTCGACGGCGGACGACTCCCCCGGCGAGGGCGCGGTGACGAAGAGCAGCAGGAAGAAGACGAGCACGGCCAGCCAGACGACGTGCCGCCACATGGTGTGCCAGCGCGCCGGGGGCAGGTCCCAGACGCGTTCGTAGCCGGTCTGCACGGCGGATCCGAAGGTCACGCCGAACGCGGCAAGCGCGGCGAGGCCGAACGCCGTGGTCCGCTGCAACGCCCGCCCCGGCACGCCGAACAGTCGCTCGATGTCCTCCTGCGGCACCTCGGAAACCCCGAGCCCCTGCACCAGCCATCGGGCGAAGCCCTCTCCCCTCGCCAGGTCGGCCGCGGCGACGACGACGAGGAGAGGCACGAGCGTGAGGAAGCTGAGCGCCGCGAAGCCCATGGCGCGATGCATCAGCTCCATCTCGCGCCCACGGTTCCAGGCGAGCCCGACCACTGAGGCCATGAGGCGGCGGTGAAGACGCCGGAACCAGGGTTCGTGCTGCGCGGAGCCGCCGTGGTGCGGCGTACCAGATGCTGGGGGCATGTCGGATCGCCTACCCGCAATCGCCGGGGAGCCAGCCCGGAGTACCGCCGAACGGGCACCCGGCCGGGGCGTCCCAGGCCCGCTGCGCCGACTCCGCAATCCGGCCCCGGCCGAGCACGACAGCCCGGGGAGCTAGAGCGTGCGGACAGGGCGGGTAATCACGAGGTGGAACGAACTGCTGGCCACGCCCCTACCCAGCCGACCGTGGTCCTCGCCGTGCGTCGCAGCCCACCGATGAGGCCAGCATCGCCGGACACACCCGCGAGTTCGGCGAAATGCTCGCCGAACGCCGCAGCGCCATGCCCCCACCTGGAACGACGCTGCCGACTCCGGCCATCCGACCGCCCTTCGCCCACCACCGCCAGTGGGTCCGTCCCACCAGGGTCAACATGTCTTGCGGTACGGGACGTCAGGGATGTGGGTTTTCCATTCCTGTTCGGTGAGTGGGCCTGACCTGGTGCAGAGGTCTCGGGCCAGCCGCGCGGGGCTGACGGTGCGAGTGAGGAATCTGCCCTGTTTGTCCACGCCGGTCAGCGCCGTTCCGTCGGGGCTGAACGCGAGCGCGACGAAATTGTTGACGCGCCCCGTGAGTGAGACGCCGAGCTGGGTCCGGGTGCGGGCATCCCATACCTTGATCTGAGATGTGGGTCCGGACTGGTGCGCGGTGGCGAACAGCCGGCCGTCGGGCGAGGCGGCGGTGGCCCTTTCCGGTGCGATCAAGGGGGGAGTCACCGGGCCGGTCCGCAGGTCGTCTCCTGCGGGCAGGAGTGTCTGGGCGTCCCAGAGCCGGATGTAGGCCCGGTAGCCACGGGGGTAGGTGTACAGCGTCGCGCCGTCGTCGCTGATGGAGTCTGCCTCCAAGCTCGGGGTGCCCTTGGTGAGGACCCGGCCTGAGGGGAAAGCGACCCTGCCGAAGTTCGGGGCGGCGATCACGGATTTGCCGTCGGGCTGGAAGAAGACGGCCCCTCCGTTGTCGGCGTTGCCGAGGTCGGCGCGCACTTCACGGATCCGGCGCATGGTGGCCAGGTCCCAGAACGTCAGGACGTTGGTACCGCTCTTCGTCACGATCTGGGCGGCAAGCGACTTGTTGTCCGGTGAGAAGGCGAACTCCCGCGTTGCCGCGTCGTGCTCGTCCTTCTCAAAGATGGGCAGACTGCCGAGCGGCGGCTTCTTCTTGGTCGTGTCCAAGATTTCGATCTTGTTGTCGGCGAAGACCGCGAGCAGCCGCCCATCGCGGCTGAGCTGCATCTTCTCCATGAGCCCGCCCTTGCTGCGCACGGTGGAACGCTTGGTCCGTGATGGCAGGGACCTGATGTCGATGGCATTGCCTTGGCGGAGCGCGAGGGTCCGCCGGTCGGCGCTCACCGCGCCATCCTCGTAGAAGCTTCCGGCCGACGCGGGAGCTTTGGTGAAGGAGCTGATGTCGAAGGACCGGACGATGCCGTCGGTCCCGGCGCACCGGAGCTTCGCGCCGTCTGCCGTGAAACGCAGGGCCGTCCGGGGATAGCACTCGCTCTGAGTGGTCTCGAAGCGCAGGACAAGCGCGTCCAGACCGTACGTCGACGTGTCCCAGACGACGGCGTTCTGGATGAGATACCGGCCGTTGTGGCTGAAGTGGACGGGATAGTCCGTAGCATCCTCGGCGCCGCTGAGAGTGGTGCCGGTCCATCCCTTGGCGCGGTCGAACACGCTGATCTTGCCGCCCTTCAGTGTCAGGGCCGCGGACTTTCCGTCCGGGCTGAACACAACGGGCCCCCTGATGTCGCCAGCCTTGACCCCGAGGTAGGGGACGGGGACGGGGAGTTTCTTCTTGGTGTGCGTGTCGTACCAGGTGAATGGCTTCCCCCGGCGGCCTTCGGGCAGGGAGAGCACTCGTTCGTCCGGGGAGAACGAGGTGTCGTCCAAGAGGGAGACGGGGCTGTGGGAGCTCACCGTGATGATCTTCTTGGTGGTGCGGGTGTCCCAGATCGCCAGTGTGGACTTCATGTCCGAGTCCATCGATTCGGACATCAGATAGGTGCCCAGGGGGCTGAGCGCTGTCCTCGGCCAGTATCCGCTGTCCTGCTTGGCGGTGGGATAAGCGTGAGTGCCGCGCGGGCCGGCGCTTGAGACGCTGAGCAGACGGGTTTTTCCGTCAGCGGTGCTCACGGTGGCTGACTTGCCGTCGTCGGACAGGTCCACCTGATGGACCTTGGCCGGGGCGGTATAGGAGCTGATCTTCTTGCGGGTCCGGACGTTCCAGAATTCCACACGTGTGTCCGCTGCGGCCGCGAAGATCCCTCCGGTGCCGTCGAGATCGGATTCCGTCGCCACGAAGCCGGGCAGTTTGAGCGCGTCGTCTTCCCGTTGGTTGTTCAGGGCCAGCAGGGCCGACCAGGACTCGGGAGTGCCGGCCAGCCGGGCGGACGCCACCGCGAGCCGCCGCGCGAGCTGGGGATCCGAGCGGCGAAGCGCCTGGGCGGTACCGGCCACCTGGGCCGAGGCGGCGCGGTCACGCTGGCTGGTGACGGTCTGCCGTTGGTCGAACGCGATGGCTGCGGCACCGACCGCGACGATCAGCAGGACGGCCAGGACGGCGCTGAGCAGGACACGCAACCGGCCACGGCGACGAGCCAGTCCCGATCCGGCGTCCAGGAAGTCACGTTCGATCCGGTTGAGGGCGAGGTGGCGACGGCCCGTGGCGGCCCAGTCCCTCGCGCGTTCCAGGGCCGTTCCCTGAAGCAGGTCGCTGTTCTTATGGCCGTGGCCGTCCCAGACCCGGGATGCTTCGGACAGGCGCTGATGGACGCCCAGACCGGCGCGTTCGGCCTCCACCCAGTCACGAAGGCGAGGCCAGGACCGGATCAGCGCGGCGCTGGACAACGTGACGTCCTCGCCCTCCCAGACCAGGATCCCGGCCTCGGTGAACGATTGCAGAACCTGCTCAAGGACCTGCTCCGAGGTCTGGCCGTCAGTGAACTCTGCTCGGCGTGCCGAGCGCAGTGTGTCCTCGGCACGTTCGCCCGGCGCGACCAGGCGCAGCAGGACAGGGGAGACGGCCTCCTGCGCCGTGGCGCCCAGGCGGTCGAACACCGCCTCGGCCACCTCGCCGCGCGAGGGCTCGGCGGGTTCGAGCGGGTTTCCGGGAACTACGTCCTTCACGACGTCGGCGAGGTCCGCGCGGCCGACGAGGGACAGGAGCAGCTGCTCTGATGTCGGCCGGTCCGCGGGGTCTTTGGACAGCGATGCCGATACCAGGGACCTGAGCGGCTCCTCCAGCTGGGAGGTGTCGGGTTCGTGGGTGTCGACCTGATACACCACCGCCGCCGCGATCTCGCCGTCGAAGGCGTGGCGGCCGGTCGCGGCGAACAGGACGACGGCGCCCCAGCCCCACACGTCGACCTTGCCGTCGCCGTTCTGGCCGCGGTAGCGCTCGGGCGGCATGTAGCGGAGGGTGCCCATGGGCAGTCCGGCCGTGGCAGTCCCCTCCATGACCCGGGCGATGCCGAAGTCGATCACGCGCGGGCCGTCGGGGCCGAGGAGGATGTTCTCGGGCTTGAGGTCCCGGTGGACCACTTTGGCCCGGTGGATGGCCACAAGCGCCGTGGCCACACCGATCGCCAGACGGCGCAGTTCCTCCGGCCCGTACGGGTCGCCGTTCTTGACGGCATGCCGCAGATCCGGGCCGGCCACGTACTCGCTGACGACGAACGGGATCGGTCCGTCCAGGTCGGCGTGGAGAATCCTGATGGTGCAGAAGGGCGCCACCCGGCGCCAGGCCCGGATCTCCTTGCGGAGCATGTCCCGGTCGCCGTCACTCACTCCGTGCAGGGCCTTGACGGCCACCCTCTTGCCATCGGCGCCGTAGCCCTCGTACACCACGCCCTGACCGCCCGCGCCGAGTCGGCCGTCGAGATAGAAGGAGCCCAACTGCCGCGGGTCGCCGGGAAGAAGTGGTGCCGCCAAGACGAAACCTCCTGAAGAGCTGAACATGCCTCGCGGCTCACTCGGCCAGATAGACGCTTCAGTCGGCTTGTTGGTTCTGCGGACCCAGTGCCCTCTTCAGTAGCGTGGCGCCTCTGCCCGGGATTGGCGCCACCACGTCGCGGGCTGGGGGAAACGACCCCTGTCCGCGTCAACTCGCGGCGGTGCAGCGGCACTTATCCGGTGAGGCGTGCGGCAGGTCAACCCCGCGGGTGGCGGGAGGAGCAGGGACCTAGTCGTCCCACAGGCCTTGGTGGCGGCGATGCGCCGGTGTCAGGCCCTGGGTGAAGTACTTGTCGTAGTACTCGCTCTCCACGTGGTGGGCCTGGAGCCAGATTCCGGGGACGTGGATCGCGTCCGTGTGGGCGGGGAAGCGGCGGTGCGTCCGCAGGATGTACGCGCAGATGTCGCGGGCGCAGTCGATCACCCGCTCCTCGTACTCGCTCGCCTCGGCCAGATAGCGCTGCCCGTAGTCCTCCCGGTAGACGCGGCTGAAGACGTCCTTGTCGCTGTAGACGCCCCCGGGGCCGAACTTCTCGCGGATCACCGCGTCCACCGCGTCGGACATCGTCGCGAACGCGGGCGGACACGCGGCGGAGATCAGCTGCTCACCGCCCGGCGCCTTCAGGCCCACCGGGTGCGAGCGTACGTTCGCGTACTTGGGGAGCGGGATGTGCCAGCGCCACACGTCGGCCGGGCGCCAGCGCGGGGTGACGAAGGTGAAGCCGAGCATGTGGCCGTAGGTGCGGGTGAACTTCGGGTCTCCCAGGGCGATCTGAGGGTTGATGGAGGCGTGGATCCAGGCGCCGAGGCCCATCGCCTCGGCGACCAGCATCACGTTCTGGAGCAGCAGGTCCGCCTCGATCTGGGTGCGGAGCGGGCCGAGGGACCCCAGGGGCAGCTTCACCTTCTCGTTCAGGAAGCCGTTCTTGATCCACTTCTTCACGCCCGCGGGACGGTAGAAGTTCCGGTCGTCCACCAGCGTGGGCCGCGCCCCGTCCGGCTGCGTGAGCAGGTACATCAGGGCGTTGATGTACTGGTGGGACAGGTCCACCACCGGGAACAGGACCGTCGTGCCCGGCAGGTTGGACAGGAAGCGGTTCGAGTCCAGGTAGGCCGGGAAGTCCCGCAGGCCCTGCGCCACGTCCAGACGGTGGTCGAGGACCTTGACCTTGGCCTCCCGTGCGCGGGCGGTCAGGGTCGGGGCGTCGAAGGGTTCCTCGGGCGCCGGTGGCAGCTTCCGCAGGTAGTACGTGCCGGTGTCGTTGATCAGGAAGAAGTGCGTGCCCTGCGCGTTGTCGGGACTGCCCGCCGTACGCCCCGCCATGGTCAGGTTCGGCTTCGCCATGATCGGCTTGCCGTCGCGCGGGTCCTCGAAGGGGCGGTCCGGCATGGTGAGCCCGGTGCAGCCGGTGAGGGCGATCAGGACCGCTTCCTCCAGGTCGGTCAGCGGCTGCGGGGCGTCCTTGGAGACGTAACTCATCGATCCCGCGGGGACGTTGACGCCGCGGCTCACCCGGTGGGTGCGGCGGCGCCAGACCGTCTCCAGGAGGGGGCGTACGAGGAGGTCGGCAAGGCCGGGGTGGTGTCCGTCCGCCCTGCTGTCGGACGCGTCCTCAGCCTGCGGCATCGCTGCCACCGTCCCGCACCGGCTGCACCTGCCGCCACGGCGCGAACGCGCTCGCGCCGCGCGGCAGCAGGCCCGCGAGGTCCGGGGCGTGCCGCTGGATCACGGACTTCATGCCGCCCTTCTCGACCCAGTCGATGCCGAGCGGCGTGTAGATCTCGGGGCGGTAGTCGACGGTCAGGAAGCGGTCGCTCTGCAGGCGCCGCGTGGCCATCAGGATGAAGACGCGGAAGGCCGTGTCGCTGAAGCCGAAGCCGGTCGGCGGGTTCTCGGCGAACAGGCCGACCACGGTGTCGATCTCGTCGACCGAGTCGTAGACGTCCCTCAGGCGCGCGACGGTCTCGGGGTCCTGACTCAGGTCCTCGAAGCGGCTGATGCGCGGCTTGTGCAGGCCCGCGCGGAAGTCGTTGTAGCGCGGCACGCCCCGCCTGCGGCTGCGGACGAGGTCGACGACCGACAGGTCGATGATCTCGCCGTCGCGCTCGAAGTGCTGGAGCGCGCGCGGGTAGTTGTTGAGGGTGATCGCGCCGGGGTGGGCGATGCCGAACGAGTAGAGGGTGTCGGCGAGGCCCGTCTTGCGGATGGCGGCCTCGGCCGCGCCGCCCTGGATGTCCTGGAAGCCGAGGTTCTCCAGGCGCTGCCCGAAGTGGTGCTCGCGCATCACGTAGTCGTCGGGGATCAGCGGGTGCATCCGGTAGACGGTGACGAAGTCCTCGGTGAGGGAGTACGGCGCCGACTGGTGGTCCGGCAGCGTCTTGGGGATGCCGGTCAGCGAGTGGGCCTCCAGGAGCCACAGGCCAAGCTTGTTCAGCCACTTGTCCGGCGGGCCCTCCCAGTTGGTGTGCAGACCGACGTCGATGGCCTCGGTGGCGAGGATCGCAGGGGTCCACTCCACCGTGTGGATCTTGGCGATGAGTGCGGAGACGACCAGACGTGCCGTGTGGTAGATGCTGTCCTCGCTCATCGCGGGGTACTCGCGGCGCAGCGCCGCGCAGACCGCGTTGTGCTCGCGGGCGAAGAGGGTGTGCATCACACTGAGGCCGAGCCACCAGTTCTCGTTGAAGCCGGCGAGCGGGATGCCGTTCTGGCCGACGGGCAGATGGCCTTCCTCCAGACGGAGGTTGGCGCTGCCGTCCGCCTCGCGCAGGAACTTCGCGGTCCGCTCGTCCGCGCCGTACACCTCGGAGCCGTCCCACCAGTGGGAGGCGGTGTTGGCGAAGAGGATCGGGGGCTCGTTGCCGGGCAGGTGGATGCCGTCGTTCTCGGCGAAGCGCATCACGTTCTCGGCGGGGCCGCCGGGGGTGTTGTGCCAGGTGCTGCCGCCCGGCAGCGGGACCTCGACGGCCTTGCCGCCGACGGGGTAGCGGCGGTGGTTGACCCAGTCGTGGACCTGGAACTGGATCCAGGCGGCGGCCAGGATGTTGAGCGAGGTCGCGGGCACGAAGGTCTCGCGCTGCAGCAGTGTGCGGCTGACGGTGACCGGGTTCGGAGTGTCGAAGAGGTCGGGCCGGTAGTCCGGTTTCAGGTTGCGCCCGAAGGGCGCGCCGACGGCTCCCATGGAGGGCTTGGAGAGGTCGTTGTACCTCCCGTCGTACGACCGGGCCGTACGCAGCCGCTCGTCGACCGGCGCGGGCACGGGGACGGCCTTCGGCGGTGCCTCGGGGATGTCGGTGTCGATGAGGTTGAGGCGCCTGAGCACCTTGCGCAGGAAGACCAGGTTCAGCAGGCTCGCGTCCACCGGCAGCCTGTACCAGGGCACATAGCGGTTGAGCGCCGCGAAGAACCGGGCGACCGGGATGTCGAGCACCGTGTTGCGCAGCGGCTCCCCCGTGGTGAAGCGCAGGCCCTGGCGGTGGGCGGCGCTCGCTTCGTACGCGGCTTTGCGGGCGCGGTTGAGATTGCCCAGGGGGCGGAACTCGTCGGTCGTGTACCAGGGGTTGAAGGCGAGCTCCTCCACCCGCCCCGCCGCCGCCATGGCATCGGCGGTGGCCAGGTCCTGGCGTGGCACGGTGAGGCGTCCGATCGGCACCGCGGGCGTGATGATGTCCTTCCACTCCACGGAGCCGTCCTCTACGGGCGTGCGCTTCTCGTCCACGTACCGCTGGACGCACAGCTCGAAGGCGATGTCCGACGTGACGAGGCGGTGTGCGAGCTCGCGGTGGAGGAAGCCGGGGTCGCGGCGCTCGGGCTTCGGCTCGGGGGCGCTGCCCACGACGGGGCGCAGGAGGTAGCGGACCGGGCCCGCCTCGCCCCAGAGGATGGCGCCGCGGCTCCAGTACGTCTCCCTTGCGAGGCTGTTGACCGTGTGCCGGGTGGCGGCCTGGATGTTGCGCCGCATCCGGGTCGCGGTGGACAGGCCGACGGCGAGCGGGAGCTTCACGAGCAGACCGAAGGCCTTTTGCACCGGATTGGTGGCGCCCGCCATGGCCTTGGCGAAGGCGACGAACTCACGGGCGTCACGGGCGTGCGACACCGGGAAGTTGGTGGCGAGCAGGTCGTGGCTCTCCTCGTCCGACACCGTCACGCGCACGGCCACGCCGCGCAGGTCGGCCACGGCGTCGGGCTGCCGGGTGCCGCTCGCGTTGGAGAGCCGGACGGTCGCCCGGTACTCGGCGCCCGGCTGGGCGAACCCCGCGCGCAGGGCCTCTGGCAGGTCGTCGCGGAAGGTGAGGCGGGCGTTCTCCACGGCGAGCGCGGGTTTCGCGTGCTGGGTGCGCGCGAGGGAGCCGGCGCCGCCGGCGCTCCGGTTCTTGTCCTGGACCTTCATGATCTCGCGGGCCAGGCGCTCGAAGAGGCGGTGCTCCGCCTCGGGGCTGCCGCCCGCGTATCGCTCGTAGGTCTGCTCGTACTGTCCGGTGTCGGCCATCAGGAGCTTCCTTCGCACGCAGGCGTACGGGACGGGGCTAGGACGCTACTGGTGGCGCGGGACGGCCGCAGCGCGGGTTCCCGCCTATGTGCGGGGCGTGACCTGGGGGACGAACAGGCAGGCGGAGAAAGGCATTTGGGCCCGTCGGGGGCGCTGGGGTGGCCGTGAGGGGACGGCTCGGGTGATCGTCCGGTCGTCCCTCTGGGGTCTCCTCCCACAACAACCCCAGGAGCGGGGCCCGCCGATGGCCGGACCGTGACGGGCGGACGCGGGCGGGGCGCCGACCAGTTGACTGCGGGTCAGGCCCGGTGGTGTGCTCGCAACTCCCTTGCCGCCACCGCACGTTCCGGGGGAAGACATGCGGGACCAGCACGCCAAGGCGCCGTCCTTCTCCGATCTGCGCCCGTTCAAGGAGGCCACCGGAACCGGCCCCACAGGGGCCTTCCCGGTCTATCCGGACCTGGTGGAGCGGCTGTTGGCGAACACCTCGCAGCCCGACCCGGAGGGCGTCGTCCCGCACGCCCTCGCGACCTGCGCGGCCTACGCGTACGCGGGCACCCCGCAGGCCGCGGACCCGGAGACGCTCGCCATGATCATGGCGAGGATCGGCCTGGAGGAGAACCGCTGCCGGGTCTTCGAGCAGCGGGTGGACGCGCTCTACGTCACCTCGGCGGCGTACCTCCTTCAGGACAAGGACCGGCGGGTGGTGATCCTCTGCTACCGCGGTACCCAGCCCGAGGACATCATCAGCATCCTCACGGACGCCGACGTACGGCCCGAGACGCTCCGCGTGGACCTCGACGGCGAGCGGTATGAGGTCCACGCGGGGTTCTACCGCAACATGCGGGCATCCCGTTACCTGGTCATGCAGGCCCTGGAGCGGGCGATGCGCGGCGAGTCGGTCGACCCCGACGAACAGGGCACGGTGGGCGAGGGGATGGAGGCGCTCTACGTCACCGGGCACAGCCTCGGCGGTGCGATGGCGGCGCTGATGGGCGTGGTCCTGATGCACGAGCCCCGGTACGCCGCGGTCGCGGAGAAGCTGAGGGCCGTCTACACCTTCGGCCAGCCCATGCTCGGCGGGCCCGACTTCGCCGCCGCCTGCCACCGGGCCTGCGACCGGCGGGGCGTCCACGTGCTGCGCGACCGGCTGATCCGCTACATCTATGACCGCGATGTCGTGCCCGCACTGCCGCCGCGTCCTGTCGGGCCGTACGCGCCCTTCGGCCGCGAGTTCCACTATCGGCGGCAGCAGGGCGCGGTCGAAGGCGCCCTCACTCTCGTGGCAGACGCGATGATCGAGGCGCTTTCGCTGCCGGGCGATCTGCTCGGCGGGCGGCTGCGCGCCACGGCAGCGAGCCGGGTGCAGGCGATGGGGCGGGCCGTGGCGGGTCTTGTGCGGGGGCCGGGCCGACAGCCCGGCTGGGTCGAGGTGCGTCCTCCGGCGCCGGGATATCCGCAGATGGACAACCTCGCGGGGCTCGCCGTGGTGGCGCCCCTGGCGTTCTTCGCGGCCCGGCTCGCGCTGACGCGGAACGTCCCGTTCACGTACTCCTTCGAGGACCATGGTCCTGGGCACTACGTGAACGCGCTGGCTCCGCCCGGGGTCATGAGCGAGTTCGGGGACGTCCGCTGAGGCGGCTCGGGCGAGCTAGTCGATGAAGGCGCCGTCGACGTACACCCAGGCCCCGTCGAGCCGCTCGAAGCGGCTGCGCTCGTGCAGGGCGTCCTTGCGGCCCCCGTCGGTGTAGCGGGCCCGGAACTCGACCGTGCCGGTGGTGTGGAACGCGGTGCCGTCCGCCGTGTCCAGGATCTCCAGGCCGACCCAGCGCAGATTCGGGTCGAACTCCACGCGCGGCGGCCGGGTGCGCGGATGCCAGGAGCGCAGGAGGTACGCCTCGTCCTTGACGGCGAAGGCGCAGTACCGGGAGCGCATCAGCTCCTCGGGCACGGCGGCCACGGCCTCACCCCGGTGCAGCCGTCCGCAGCACTTCTCGTACGGCTCGGGGTGACCGCAGGGGCAGCTGGTCTGGGGACGGGGGGCGCGTCGGGACATGCCGACCATTGTCCCCGACGCGGGTACGTGCTCCGGAGCCGCTACGGGGCGAGGATGTCCAGCTCGTGCAGCGCCCCCACGGCGATCTCCCGCGTCAGCTCCTCCGCGCGCGCCGCGTCGCTCTCCCGCACCGCCTCCGCGAGCCTGACGTGCAGGGTGACGGCCGCCGGGTCCGGGTCCTCGAACATGACCTGGTGGTGGGTGCGGCCCGCGAGGACCTCCGCGACGACGTCGCCGAGGCGGGCGAACATCTCGTTGCCCGACGCGTTTAGGACGATGCGGTGGAAGTTGATGTCGTGGAAGAGGTAGCCCTCGAGCTGCTGTCCGCGCGAGGTGGCGACCATGCCGAGCGCGCACTCGGTGAGGGCCGCGCACTGCTCGGGAGTGGCGTGCAGGGCCGCGAGCCCCGCGGCGGCCGGTTCGATCGCCGAGCGCAGGACCGTGAGGGAGCGCAGCTGGCGCGGCCGGTCGGCGCCCGCGAGACGCCACCGGATGACCTGCGGGTCGTAGACGTTCCACTCCGCCGTGGGCAGTACGGTCACACCGACCCGGCGCCGGGACTCGACGAGGTGCATCGACTCCAGGACCCGCACCGCTTCCCGTACGACGGAGCGTGACACCTCGAAGCGCTGGGCCAGCTCGTCCGTGCGCAACACGCTGCCCGGCGGGTACTCGCCTCCGGTGATGGCGGGCCCGAGGCTTTCCAGTACGCGAGCGTGCAGCCCACGGGCCTGTGCGGTCATGACGTCAGGGTATGCGGGACCTCTCGGGAACAAAAAGTCAGACTTTTGTGTCACAGACTCTTGAATTTGTCAGACCTAATGGGTTTCAGTGACGTGAACGAGCCACGGGTCTCCCCCGTCCCGTGGCTCGTTCTCGGACCGATGTCGAAGAAGACAGCGAGGCAGCACAGCGATGAGCACCCCCCACGTCGTCGTAGTGATGGGCGTGGCAGGAACCGGCAAGACAACGATCGGTCCCCTGCTCGCGGCACAGCTCGGCGTTCCCTACGCCGAGGGCGACGACTTCCACCCCCCGGCGAACATCGCCAAGATGTCGGCCGGGACCCCGCTGACCGACGACGACCGCTGGCCGTGGCTCGATGCCATCGGCGCCTGGGCCCACGGCAGGGCCGGGCTCGGCGGCGTGGTCAGCAGCTCGGCGCTCAAGCGCAGCTACCGCGACCGGTTGCGGGCCGAGGCTCCCGGCATCGTCTTCGTCCACCTCACCGGCGACCGGGCCCTCATCGAGGACCGGATGTCCCACCGGGAGGGCCACTTCATGCCTACGGCCCTGCTCGACTCCCAGTTCGCCACGCTGCAGCCGCTCGGCGCGGACGAGGCGGGCGTCGCGGTCGACGTCACCGGCGGTCCACAAGAGATCAGCGAGCGTGCCTTCGAGGCACTGGGCGCGCTCGACCAGTAGTTCCCGTTCCCCCCCGCACCCCGATTTCTCGTTCCCCCGCACCCCCTCCCCTGACGCACAAGGAAAGACACCGTGTCCAGTCTCAGCGTTGAGATGCTGGCAGCGGACGCCGTCGAGCCGATCACCTCCGCGGGCCATGCCCAGCTAGGTATCGCCGTCCTCGCGGGCATCGCCGTCATCGTCCTGCTCATCACGAAGTTCAAGCTGCACGCGTTCCTGGCCCTGACCATCGGATCGCTCGCCCTCGGCGCCTTCGCGGGCGCCCCGCTCGACAAGGCGATCGTCAGCTTCACCAACGGTCTCGGCTCGACGGTCGCGGGCGTGGGTGTGCTGATCGCTCTCGGCGCGATCCTCGGCAAGCTGCTCGCCGACTCCGGCGGCGCCGACCAGATCGTCGACACGATCCTCGCCAAGGCGGGCGGGCGCGGAATGCCGTGGGCGATGGTCCTCATCGCCTCGGTGATCGGGCTTCCGCTCTTCTTCGAGGTCGGCATCGTGCTGCTGATCCCGGTCGTCCTGATGGTCGCCAAGCGCGGCAACTACTCACTGATGCGGATCGGCATCCCGGCACTCGCCGGTCTGTCCGTGATGCACGGTCTCATTCCGCCGCACCCCGGTCCGCTGGTCGCGATCGACGCGGTGGACGCGAACCTGGGCATCACCCTCGCCCTCGGCGTGCTCGTCGCCATCCCTACGGTGATCATCGCCGGGCCTGTCTTCTCGAAGTACGCGGCGCGGTGGGTTGATGTCCCCGCTCCCGAGAAGATGATGCCGCAGCGTCCTTCGGAGGACCTTCAGAAGCGTCCCGGGTTCGGCGTGACGGTCGCGACCGTGCTGCTGCCCGTCGTGATGATGCTGGCCAAGGCCCTGGTCGACATCATCGTCGACAACCCCGACCACACGGTCCAGCGGGTCTTCGACGTCGTCGGTTCGCCGCTGATCGCGCTGCTCGCGGCGGTGCTCGTGGGCATGTTCACTCTCGGCCGTGCGGCCGGCTTCACCAAGGGCCAGCTTTCGACCACCGTCGAGAAGTCGCTCGCGCCGATCGCCGGTGTGCTGATGATCGTGGGTGCGGGTGGCGGCTTCAAGCAGACCCTCATCGACTCGGGTGTCGGTCAGATGGTCCTCGAGATCTCCAAGGACTGGTCGATTCCGGCTCTGCTGCTCGCTTGGCTGATCGCCGTGGTGATCCGGCTCGCGACGGGGTCGGCGACGGTGGCCACCATCTCGGCCGCCGGTCTTGTGGCGCCGCTGGCCGCGGACATGTCCGACTCGCACACGGCGCTGCTCGTCCTTGCGATCGGGGCGGGATCGCTCTTCTTCTCGCATGTGAACGATGCGGGGTTCTGGCTGGTGAAGGAGTACTTCGGGCTTGACGTGGGGCAGACGATCAAGACCTGGTCGGTCATGGAGACGATCATCTCCGTGGTTGCGGGTGGGCTGGTGCTGCTGCTTTCGCTGGTGATTTAGCCGGGGTCAGGGCGGGGGTTCTTTTCCCCAACCCCGCCCCTTCCCGAGAACCCGCTCGGCGCGGGGGCCATGTGCCTTGTTCGTGCCGTCATCACCGGCTTCGCCGAGTTCGTCCTCAAGCGCCGGACGGGCTGAGAGATTTCAGCCCGTCCGGCGATTGAGGACTTCTTGTCAGGGGTCCAGGGGGCGGAGCCCCCTGGTTTCGGGAAGGGGCGGGATGGGGGAAAACCGCCGGAGGCCCTACCTGCGCCACAGCGAATGCTCCCGCTCCGCCCACTCCGGGTCCACCGACCCGGTCCGCATCCCCCGCCTCGCCTCCGGGTCCGCCCACGCCATCCCCACATGGCCTGCGATCACCACGCCAAGGGCCAGCGCAAGCCAGTCGTGGACGAACGTGCTTCCCGTGCGCCAGGCCAAGGGGGCGAGGTGCGTGAACCACATCAGCAGGCCCGTGCCCAGCATCACCAGGACCGCTCCCGCCAGCCAGCCCGCGTACAGCTTCTGGCCCGCGTTGAACTTGCCCGCCCGCCGAGTGCGACGCCGCAGCCAGGCCTTGTCGTACGGGCCGAAGCGGTTCAGGAGGCGCAGGTCGCCGCGGAAGGCGCGGGACGCGAGGCCCGCGAGGAACGGGGCCGGGAGCAGCAGGCCCGACCATTCGTGGACGGTCACCACAAGCGCGCGGCGCCCCACGAGCTCGGCCAGCTGAGGAACGTACAGGCACGCCGCGGTCCCGACGCACACCCCCATCAACAGCGCCGTCATCCGGTGCACCCAGCGCTCCGCCGGGCTGAACCTGCGCACCCGCGCCGCAGCCGCCTCAAGCCGTGGGCTCGTCGTCCCTGCCATTCGAATCACCCACCCACGCGTCGACGTCGTAGCCCCGCTTCTCCCAGTACCCCGGCTCCACCTCGTCGGTGAGCGTGATCCCGGAGAGCCACTTCGCCGACTTGTAGAAATACATGGGGGCGGCGTAGAGGCGGGCCGGGCCGCCGTGGGTGTGGCCCAGGTCCTTGTCCTGCATGCGCAGGGCCACCAGGACGTCCTTGCGCCGCGCCTGCCGCAGCGTCAGGCTCTCGCTGTACGTCCCGTCGAAGCACGTGAAGCGGATGGCGCGGGCAGTCGGACGTACCCCCGCCGCGTCCAGGAGCCGGGAGAGGCGTACGCCCTCGAAGGGTGTGCCCGGCACGCGCCAGCCCGTCACGCACTGGACGTCACGCACCAGACGGGTCTGCGGCAGGGCGCGCAGTTGGGTGAGGGAGTACGTCGTGGGGTGATCCACCAGGCCGTCGACTTTAAGGCGGTACGTCGACGCGCTCTTGTGCGGGACGGACGCGGCCACCGAGTAGTAGCGGAAGCCGCCGCCGTTCGGGAGCAGGTCCGTCAGGCCCGTGGGGTCCTTGTCGGACGCGGCGCCCAGGAAGGATTCCAGGCCCCGCTGGAGCGGCTGCGCGGCGGCCACGCCCACGGCGCCGAGGCCGAGCATGCCGAGGACCAGACGGCGGCCGACCGGCGTGCCGCCGCCGTCTTTGCCGTCCTTGCCGTCCGCGACGTCCTGCGCGGGCCTGCGGGAAGGGGGAGTTGTCACCCCTTGATTCGAGCACCCGCGGCCCCCGGGGTACAGGGGCCGCGAGGATCCGTCAGCGTTCCGTCATACCTTGCCGGACGGTTCCTCCGACGCCTTCTCCAGCTGGAACGCCTCGTTGCCGAGGCCGATCCGCGCGTGCGCCTCCGGCTTGGTCGAGCGCAGGATCGCGCCGTAGACCACGCCGATCACCGCGGCGAGCAGGATGATGCCGGGAAGGACCCAGCTGAGCGCCGAGCCGGGGCCCGCGCCGACCAGGACGTCGAAGTCCTTGACGGTGAAGCCCGCGATGACGAGCAGGCCGACCGCGGCGAGCGCCGAAGCGGCGATGCGCCAGGCCTGCGTACGCGCGGCCCCGCGGCGCACGAAGAACACGATGACCGCGACGGAAGCCGTGGCCATCAGGAGGATGACGCCGAGGGCACCGATGTTGCCGCCCCAGGTGAACAGGTGCAGGACCGGCGCGGTCGGGTCGCCGAACTTGCCGTCGTCGGTCACCGCGAAGGCCACCACGATGATGACGGAGACGACCGTCTGGAGCAGGGAGCCGGTGCCGGGCGCGCCGGTCGAGGTGTTGGTCCTGCCGAACGTGGCGGGCAGCAGGTTCTCCCGGCCCATGGCGAAGGCGTACCGCGCGACCACGTTGTGGAAGGAGAGGATCGCCGCGAACATGCCGGTCACGAACAGGACATGGAGTACGTCGGTGAAGGTGCCGCCGAGTCGGGACTCGGTGAGCCCGAAGAGCAGCCCCGCGCTCTGTTCCTGTGCGGCGGGGACGATGCCGGAGGGCCCGGCCGCGACGGTGAGCGCCCAGGAGCTGATCGCGAAGAAGATGGCGACGAAGCCCACCGCGAAGAACATCACGCGGGCGACGACGACCTGCGGGCGGCTGGTCTCCTCCGCGTACACGGGAGCCTGCTCGAAGCCGGTGAAGGCGGCGATGCAGAAGCAGAGCGAGGTGGCGACGCCCGCGCCCGTGAGGGTGTCCGGGTTGAACGCGTGCAGGGACAGGCCTTCCTTGGCCGGGTCCGCGATGGCCGCGATGTCGAAGATGACGACGAGCGCCACCTCGATGAGCAGCAGCACGCCGAGCACGCGCGCGTTCAGGTCGATCTTCAGCCAGGCGAGTACGGCGACGACGGCGACGGTGACGAGTGCCGGTATCCACCAGGCGACTTCGACGTCGAAGTACGTGTTGAGCAGCCCGGAGACCTCGAAGCCGAGGAGCCCGTAGAGACCTGCCTGCAGCACGCTGTAGGCGACGAGCGCGACGAGCGAGGCACCCGCGCCCGCGGTACCGCCAAGTCCCCTCGATATGTACGCGTAGAAGGCGCCCGCGTTGTGGACGTGCCGGCTCATCTCGGCGTAGCCGAAGCTGAACAGGCCGAGGACCACGCCGAGGATGAGGAAGAGCAGCGGCTGTCCGACGACGCCCATCACGCCGTATGTGGTGGGCATGACACCCGCGACGACCATGAGCGGTCCTGTCGCCGCGAGCACGGACAGGAGGAGGCCCGCCGTGCCGAGACGACCGGCGCGCAGTGCCGTCTCCTGCCCCTTGTAGGTACTGATCCCGCTGCCTTCGGCGGCTTCGCTCGCGGATCTCGTGCTGCTCGAACTGCCGGTCGCCATGGCGCGGTTGTCCTTTCAAGTGGGCGGGTCAAGTGGGCGGGTTGGTGCGGTGGGTTGCTGCGGTGGTTGGTGCGGTGGGTCAGGCGGAGCCGAGCGCGGCGTCGCGCGCGGCGGTGAACGCCTGGTACGGGTTCCGGTCCGGGTACGACCAGGGCGCCGGGGTGGCGTGCCGCCCGATGCGATGGAAGAGGGCGGCCGACTCTGCCGCTCTGCCCTCGCAGAATTTGGCGTGGGCGAGGAAGTTGAGGTCGACGCGACAGCGCGGGTGGGCCCTGCTCTGCCGCATCTCCCACTCCAGCCACCAGTCGAAGGCGGCCTTCATGACCTGGCGGGCCCGGCGTCCCGTCCAGTGCCCGGAGGCCATGGGGTCGGCGGGCTCGCTGCCCGCGGTGGCAAGGACGCGGTAGCGCTCGGCGTGCGCGACGACGGGCAGGACCGCCAACGGCGAATCGGCTGGCGCCTGTTCGGCCGCCCAGGCGGCGAAGTCGTACACCTCGTGCAGTGGATCCTGGCCCGCCCCGGGGCGCCGCTCGGCGAGCCTGGCCACCATCAGGTGGTGGGCGTGGTGGTGCCCGGGGTGGCGGTGGCGGACCTCGTCGAAGAGCCGGACCACGTCCTCCTCCAGGCCGAGGGAACGCTCCAGGGTCAGCAGCGCGAGCCACGGCGTGGGGTCGGCGGGAAGCAGCCTGGCCACTGCACGGCAGGCGTCCCGCGCCTTCTCGGAACGACCCTTGCCGCGCAGCGCGTGGTGCACGGAGGCGTAAGCGAGCAGGAGGGCGGCGTCGACGCTCTCGGGCTCGGCGAGCCGCCAGTCACGGGCCCAGGCGGTGGTGGTGTGCTCCTGCGCGAGTACGTCGAACCGGTGGCCCCTGCGGTCCCAGTCGTCGCCTGTGTCGGCGAGCAGCGCGCGGACCTCGGTCCAGCGGCCCTGGGCCAGAGCGGTCCTGGCGGCGGCGAGTTCGGCGTCGTCGAGCGCGGGGTCGAAGGCGTGGGCCGCCCGCTTGCGGGAACGGCCCAAGGGGGGCGGAGGTGGTGACACCGCGGGACTTCCTCCCAGACGCGGCTCGTGTACGGATGATCACGCACAGCAAACCGGTAGGTAGCCCTCCAGTCAAGGCGCGCCCATGTCCGGGGCCTTCACCAACTCGTTTCAGAATCCGCAGAATTCGTCCCCGACCTGCGCAGCCGCAGGCCGGGGACACGAATCGGACAAGCGGCCACGATCACGCCGCCATACGGCGAACGCGCCTTTCAGCTCACCGACTTGGCGGCCGCACGGCCCGCCGCACGCCCCGAGAAGAGGCAGCCGCCGAGGAACGTGCCTTCGAGCGAGCGGTAGCCGTGCACTCCCCCGCCGCCGAATCCGGCGGCTTCGCCCGCCGCGAACACGCCGGGAAGCGGTTCGCCGCCCTCGGTCAGGACGCGCGACGACAGGTCGGTCTCCAGGCCGCCGAGGGTCTTGCGGGTGAGGATGTTGAGCCGCACCGCGACGAGCGGGCCCGCCTTGGGGTCGAGGATCCGGTGCGGGGCAGCGGCCCGGATGAGCCGGTCGCCGAGGAACTTGCGGGCGCCGTTGATGGCGGTGACCTGGAGGTCCTTGGTGAAGGGGTTGCTGACTTCCCGGTCACGCGCGGTGATCGTGCGGCGCAGCGCCGCCTCGTCGATGAGGGGCTCCTTGGTGAGCGCGTTCATGCCTCGCACGAGGGAGGAGAGGTCCTTCTCCACGACGAAGTCGGAGCCGTTGTCCATGAACGCCTTCACCGGGGCGGGCACGTCGGCGCGCGCACGGTCGAGGACACCGCGCACGGACTTGCCGGTGAGATCGGGGTTCTGCTCCGAGCCGCTGAGCGTGAACTCCTTGCCGATGATGCGCTGGTTGAGCACGAACCACGTGTACTCGTACCCGGACTTCATGATGTGTTCGAGCGTGCCGAGGGTGTCGAAGCCGGGGAAGAGCGGCACGGGCAGGCGGTCGCCGCGCGCGTCGAGCCAGAGCGACGAGGGGCCGGGCAGGATGCGGATGCCGTGGTTGTCCCAGATGGGGTTCCAGTTCTGGATGCCCTCGGTGTAGTGCCACATGCGGTCGCGGTTGATGAGGCGCGCTCCGGCGTCCTCGGTGATGCCGAGCATCCGTCCGTCGACGTGCGCGGGCACGCCGGAGACCATCCGCTCCGGTGGAGTGCCGAGCCGCTCGGGCCAGTTGGCGCGTACGAGATCGTGGTTGCCGCCGATGCCGCCGGAGGTGACGATCACCGCCTGGGCCCTGAACTCGAAGGACCCGGTGACCTCGCGGCTGCTCGCCGTGCCGCGCTCGGCGTCGGAGGGTTCGAGGATCTCGCCGGTGACCGTGTCGATACTGCCCGCGCTGCGGGAGAGACCGGAGACCCGGTGGCGGAACTTGAGCTGCACGAGGCCGCGGGCGACGCCTTCGCGGACGCGGCGCTCGAAGGGGGCGACGAGGCCCGGCCCTGTGCCCCAGGTGATGTGGAAGCGCGGCACGGAGTTGCCGTGACCCTGCGCGTCGTACCCGCCGCGCTCGGCCCAGCCCACCACCGGGAAGAACCGCACGCCCTGCCCGTGCAGCCAGGACCGCTTCTCGCCCGCGGCGAAGTCGACGTACGCCTCGGCCCATTTGCGCGGCCAGTGGTCCTCGGGCCGGTCGAAGGCGGCCGTGCCCATCCAGTCCTGCATGGCCAGGGCGTGCGAGTCCTTGATGCGGAGCCTGCGCTGCTCCGGGGAGTCGACGAAGAAGAGGCCGCCGAACGACCAGTGCGCCTGGCCGCCGAGCGACTGCTCCGGCTCCTGGTCGACGAGGATGACCCGGCGGCCCGCGTCGACGAGTTCCGCGGTGGCCGCGAGGCCTGCGAGACCTGCGCCGATCACGATGACGTCTGCGTCGTGGGCCATCCGGGGGTTCCTCCTCAGCAGGGACTTACTGGTGAGTTCAGATCCTGAGTAACGGCGGGGTCGGCGTCAACCGTCTGGCTCGCTGAACAGCGCCTCGCTTTTAATAATGGCCAGCATTACAATGGCGTCATGGCCAGGACCTCAGGACCCGAGACCCGGGAGAAACTGATCCGCGCGGGCGAGGAGGTCTTCGCCGCGCAGGGCGTGCACGGCGCGCAGCTGCGGGACGTAGTCCGCCTCGCGGGGCAGAGCAATCCCTCCGCCGTGCAGTACCACTTCGGCAGCAGGGCCGGACTGCTCGACGCCGTCATGGCCGAGCGCCAGACCCGCACGGAGAAGGTGCTCACGGCGGAGCTGGAGCAGGTACAGGGGCAGGCACAGGGGCCGGACGGCCTCCGCGGGCTCCTGCGTGCGCTCATCGCCGCGGAGGCCACCGAGCTGCGCACCGATCGGGGCCGGCGCTGCCTGCGCATCTCGACCCAGCTCAGCCACGAGAGCGGCGTGCGCACCCGCACCCCGCACCCCACGATCGACGGCACCGTCTACTGGGACCTGATCGGCCGCGTCGAGGAGTGCCTCACCGCGCTCCCGGAACCGCTGCGGCTCGAACGCCTCGACCTGGCCCTCACCCTCGTCGGCGCCGCCATGGCCGACCGCGCCGGTCAGTACCTCGCCGGGACCACCCCGCTGACCGGCGAGGACCTCTTCCTCGCGGACCTGGTGGAGACCACCGCGGCCCTTCTGCACGCCCCTCACCCCGTACTTCCCGTATCTGGAGACACACCATGACCGACTCGAACCCGCACGAGAACCCGCACGACCTCACCGGCAGGACCGTCGTCATCACCGGCGCCGCGCGCGGCCTCGGCGCGGAGGCCGCGCGCCAGGCCGTCGCCGCCGGTGCGAACGTCGTCCTCACCGACGTCCTCGACAAGGAGGGCGAGGTCACCGCTGCCGAGCTCGGTGAGCGCGCGCGCTTCGCGCACCACGACGTGACGTCGGAGGCGGACTGGCAGCGCGTGGTGGAGCTCGCGATCACCGAGTTCGGGGGGATCCACGGCCTGGTCAACAACGCCGGTATCTCCACGGGCCAGTTCCTGGAGTCGGAGTCGGTCGAGCACTTCCGCAAGGTCCTCGACATCAACCTCACGGGCGTCTTCATCGGCATGAAGAGCGTCATCCCGGCCATGAAGGAGGCGGGTGGCGGCTCCATCGTCAACATCTCCTCCGCGGCCGGGCTCATGGGCCTCGCGCTCACCGCCGGATACGGCGCGTCCAAGTGGGGTGTGCGCGGCCTCACCAAGACCGGCGCCGTGGAGCTCGGCACCGCCCGCATCCGCGTCAACTCCGTCCACCCGGGCATGACGTACACCCCGATGACCGCGCAGGTGGGCATCGAGAAGGGCGAGGGCAAGTACCCCAACACCCCGATGGGCCGGGTGGGCGAGCCGCACGAGATCGCGGGCGCCATGATCTTCCTGCTCTCGGACGCGGCCTCGTACGTGACCGGCGCGGAGCTCGCCGTCGACGGCGGCTGGACGGCAGGACCCACCGTGAAGTACGTCATGGGCCAGTGAGTTCGGCGGTGAGGTTGGATGGTCGGCATGACGACGACCAGCCGACCCCTGCCCGACCCCAGCGAAGAGATCCTGGACATCGTCGACGAGAACGACGAGGTGGTCGGCGAGGCCCCGCGCGGTGAGGCGTACGCGCGCGGCCTGCGCCACCGCTGCGTGTTCATCCAGGCGCGGGACGCCGAGGGCCGCGTCTTCGTGCACAGGCGCACGCCGATCAAGCTGGTCTACCCCTCGATGTACGACATGTTCGTCGGCGGTGTCGTCGGGGCGGGCGAGTCGTACGACGACGCCGCCCTGCGCGAGGCCGAGGAGGAACTCGGGGTCGAGGGGCTCCCGCGGCCCACACCGCTGTTCAAGTTCCTGTACGACGACGGCTCGGGGCACACCTGGTGGTCGCACCTCTACGAAGTGCGCTGCGACCTGCCGGTCAACCCGCAGGTCGAGGAGGTCGCCTGGCACACCTTCCTCACCGACGCGGAGCTGGAGGAGCGGCTCGGCGAGTGGGCGTGGGTGCCGGACGGTCTCGCCGCGTACGAGCGGCTGCGGGAGTTCCGTGCGGGTTAGGACCCCCGGTTAGGGTGCGACGAGTGAGCAACTTCGTGAACAGCCTGCGCCTGTGGTTCGCGCCCGAGCGGATCCGCGACGAGGGCGACACCCCCGACTACCGCTTCTCGCTCGCCAACGAGCGCACCTTCCTGGCCTGGCTGCGCACCGCGCTCGCCCTCATCGGCGGCGGTTTCGCGGTGGACCAGTTCCTGCCCGACCTGCGCTGGGGGTGGCGCATCGGGCTCGCGCTCGCGCTGCTCGCCGCGGGGGTGCTCAGCTCGCTGCGCGCGGTCAACCACTGGGTGCGCTGCGAGCGGGCCATGCGGCGCGGCGCCGATCTGCCCGTATCGCGCTTCCCGACCGTCCTGAGCCTGGCCGTCGCGGTCGTGGCGCTCGCCATGGTCGTCGTCGTGCTCTTCGGGTGGGAAGGGTGACGGACCGGGACGAGGGGCAGGCCTCAGGCCGCGATCCCGGGTTGCAGCCGGAGCGTACGAGGCTCGCGTGGCGGCGTACGACCCTGTCCTGCACCGTCGCCGCGGTCCTCGCGGCGCGGGCCGCCCTGCAAGAAGGAACGACCGCGGTGGGCGTCGTCGCCTGCGCCTTCTGCCTGCTCCTGTGGCTCGGATTTCTGGGCGTGGCGCACCACAGGATGACCGAGCTCGCTGCCACCAACAGACCGCTGCGGCTTCCGGCGCGGGCCGCGGCGACGGCGGCGCTGTGCACGATGGCGCTCGCCGCGTGCGCGACCGTCATGGTGTTCTGAGCCCTCAGTTCTGAGCCCTCGGCTCTGACCTCTCAGCTCTGATCTCTCAGTCCGTGGTGGACCCGTCCTCCGTCGTCCAGTCCACCGTGACGACGATCTTGCCCCGCGTACGGCCCTCCGCGTTCAGGCGGTACGCGTCCGCCGCCCGCTCCAGCGGGAACGTGTCGGAGACGTGCACCGTGACGACGTCCTGCTCCGCGAGCCGCGTCAGCTCCTTGAGGTCGTCGGCGTCGGGACGTACGAAGCAGTAGTGGCCGCCGAGGCCGATCACCGCGCCGTCCGCGATCGACGCGAGACGGCCGTCGGGTGCGAGGAGCTCTGCGGACACCCTGAGGGTGTCGCCGCCGACCGTGTCGAAGGCGGCGTCCACTCCCTCAGGCGCGAGGGCACGGACGCGTTCGGCCAAGCCGTCGCCGTAGGTGACCGGCTCCGCGCCGAGTTCGCGCAGGTAGTCGTGGTTGCGCTCGCTCGCGGTGCCGATGACGCGGGCGCCCGCGTGCCGGGCCAGCTGGACGGCGATCGAGCCGACGCCGCCGGCCGCCGCGTGCACGAGGACGGTGTCGCCCTCCGTCACCGCGAGCGTCTTGGTGATCACCTGGTAGGCGGTGAGCCCGGCGAGCGGCAGGCCCGACGCCTCGGCGAAGCTGAGGTTGCGCGGCTTGCGGGCGAGGGTGCGCACGGGGGCGGCGACGTACTCGGCGAAGGTGCCGCGCGAGAGGAAGTCCTCGCGCACGTAGCCGATGACCTCGTCCCCCACCGCGAACTCCGGAACGGAGGCGCCCGGCTGCACCACGACGCCCGCGACGTCCCAGCCGGGGATCACCGGGTAGACGGGGTCGAGGATGCCGTCGAGGTGACCGCCCATGCACTTCCAGTCGACGGGGTTGACCGACGCGGCGCGGACTTTCACCAGGACGGTGTCGGGGCCGACCTTGGGGTCGCGCACATCGCCGTACTCGAGGACTTCGGGTCCGCCGTAGTGGCGGTAGCTGATCGCCTTCATGGGGTCGGCTTCCTGGGGTCGGCTTCCGGGGAGTACGCAGTGGGGGAAAGCTGAAACATCAACAAGGCTTCCATATCCCCATCAAACGGGCATCGAGTACTAGCCTGAGAGGGGCACTCCCCTCCCCCCGGCTCCCACAGAAGGTGCACGCGCCATGACCACGCTCCACCACGAACATCCCGTACACGAGCACGTCCACGGCCCGGCCTGCGGGCACCCGGAGGTGCCGCACGGCGACCACGTCGACTACGCGCACGACGGACACATGCACCGCCTGCACTCCGGCCACTGGGACGAGTGCGAGCCCGCCGAGCACGCCGTCCACGAGGCGCACGACCACAAGCACGGCGAGGGCTGCGGGCACAGCTCGGTACTGCACGGCGACCACGTCGACTACGTCCACGACGGACACCGGCACGCGGCGCACGGCGACCACTGGGACGATCACTGAGATCCACCGCCACCTTCCCCCGCACGGGCGCCGACCGGCACTCCGTGGCGGGGGATCGCCATGTCCGGGGGGTCTGACACCGCCGCGATCCCGATCACGTTCCCACTGCGCTCTGGACTACATACCGACTGGTCGGCATCATGAACGTCAGCGCAACGCGCGCCCGACGCGCGCCCGACGCGCGCGGCATTCGACGACGACCGTCCGACCAGGAGCGAAGATGAGCTCAGACCATCCACCAGGCCTCGATCTCGACCAGTTGCGCGGCCATCTGGACAGTGTGCGGCCTGGCCTCGTGGTCGGGCCGCTCTCCGCACGGCTGATCGAGGGCGGCCGGTCGAACCTCACGTACGCGGTGACGGACGGTACCTCGCGCTGGGTCGTACGGCGGCCACCGCTCGGGCACGTGCTCGCGACCGCGCACGACATGAAGCGCGAGCACCGGGTGATCAGCGCGCTGCACGGGACCGCCGTGCCGGTGCCGACGCCGCTGCTGCTCTGCGAGGACGACGCCGTGATCGGCGCGCCCTTCTACGTCATGGAATTCGTGGACGGCACCCCGTTCCGCACCGCCGAGGAGCTGGCCCCGCTGGGCGCCGAGCGCACCCGGGCCGCGGTCCTCGGGCTCGTCGACACCCTCGTCGACCTGCACTCCGTGGACCCACAAGCGGTCGGCCTCGGTGACTTCGGGCGGCCCGACGGCTTCCTCGACCGGCAGCTGCGCCGCTGGGGCAAGCAGCTCGACGCCTCGCGCAACCGCGACCTGGCGGGGATCGACGAGCTGCACGCCGCCCTGGGACGGCAACTGCCCGTCTCCCCCGCGGCCACCGTCGTGCACGGCGACTACCGGCTCGACAACGTACTGATCGGCGATGACGACCAGATCAAGGCGATCCTCGACTGGGAGATGTCCACCCTCGGCGATCCGCTCACCGACCTGGGCCTGCTCGTCATGTACAGCACCAAGCTCGAGCTGCCCGGCTCCCCCATCAGCACCACGGCGGGCGCGGCCGGACACCCGCAGGCCGCCGAGCTGATCGAGCGGTACGCCGCGCGCTCGGGGCGCGACGTCTCCGCGGTCGCCTGGTACACGGCGTTCGCGTGGTTCAAGCTCGCCGTGATCCTGGAGGGCATCCACTACCGGTACACGCTCGGCCAGACGGTCGGAGCGGGCTTCGACCGCATCGGGGAGCTGGTCCCCGTCTTCATCGAGCACGGCCTCACCACCCTCCAAGGACGACAGGAAGGCTGAGACAGCCATGGATTTCGCATTCGACGCCCGCACCGAAGAGCTGCGCGACAAGCTCCTCACCTTCATGGACGAGCACGTCTACCCGGCGGAGCCGATCGCCGATGAGCAGCGCGCCCTCCTCGCGTCGCCCTGGGACACCCCGGCGATCGTCGGCGAGCTGAAGGCGGAGGCCCGCAAGCAGGGGCTGTGGAATCTTTTCTTGCCGGACGCCGAGCACGGTGCCGGGCTCACCAACCTCCAGTACGCCCCGCTCGCCGAGATCACAGGGCGCTCCCCGCACCTGGCGCCCACCGCGCTGAACTGCGCGGCCCCGGACACCGGCAACATGGAGGTGCTCGCCCAGTTCGGGAACGACGAGCAGAAGAAGCGCTGGCTCGAGCCCCTGCTCGCCGGTGAGATCCGCTCGGCGTTCGCGATGACGGAGCCCGAGGTGGCCTCGTCCGACGCCACGAACATCACCACGCTGATCGAGCGCGACGGCGACGAGTACGTCATCACCGGACGCAAGTGGTACATCTCCGGGGCGATGAACCCGGACTGCCAGATCTTCATCCTCATGGGCAAGACGGACCCCGAGAACGCCGACCCGCGCCGCCAGCAGTCCATGGTGCTCGTGCCGCGTGACACCCCGGGCGTCGAAGTACGGCGTGCGATGCAGGTGTACGGCTACGAGGACCACTCCCACGGAGGGCACGCCGAGGTCGTCTTCGACCGGGCCCGGGTCCCCGTGAGCAGCCTGATCGGCGAGGAGGGCGGCGGCTTCGCCATCGCCCAGGCGCGCCTGGGTCCCGGCCGTATCCACCACTGCATGCGGCTCATCGGCATGGCCGAGCGGGCCATCGAGCTGATGTGTCAGCGGGCGGTGGCGCGTACGGCCTTCGGCAAGCCCCTCGCGCAGCAGGGCGTCGTCCAGGAGTGGATCGCGGACGCCCGCGTCGCGGTGGAGCAGCTGCGGCTGCTGGTCCTGAAGACCGCGTGGCTGATGGACACCGTCGGCAACAAGGGTGCGCACACGGAGATCCAGTCCATCAAGATCGCCACCCCGCGCACGGTGGTGGGCATCCTGGACCAGGCCGTCCAGCTACACGGTGCGGGTGGAGTAAGTCAGGACTTCCCGCTCGCCGAGCTCTGGGCCGCAGCGCGGACGCTGCGCTTGGCTGACGGGCCGGATGAGGTGCATCAACGGTCTCTGGCCCGGCGGGAGTTGAAGAAGTACCTCTGATACAAGAGGGCCTCCCACACATCCTCCTCATGTGTCCACCTGGCGTAGCATTGGTTGCGCCGGGAGGGCAACATGACCAATTCAGCACGTGCGGCGCTGGGGCGCCTTGTGGTGGGGCAGGCCCAGGCAGTCGCAGCCCTGAGCCGCCTCATAGACATGCACTTCTCGTGGTTCGAGATGCCGGATCCGCAGCATCGGCCGCCGAACGCCCTCATCATCGGTCCGACCGGCACGGGAAAGACCCATGCCATCAAAGTGGCCGCCGCCGCACTCGGGATTCCCTGCCTGGTGGTCGATTCCACCCGCCTTGTGAGCACGGGAAGTTCGACGACCCTCACGCTTGAGGACATCCTGCAGTCGCTCGTCAAGCGTGCCCGGCCGGTGTCCGGGGGCAGCGCTCCAGAAGACGTGGCGGCACGCGGGATCATCTTCCTCGACGAGTTCGACAAGCTGCGCTACATCAAGCCCACCGACGACACCGCGGCAGTGCAGCGACGGCTGCTGCAGTTCATCGAGGGCGACAGTCTCGACCTGGCGCCCGGCGAGTACGACCTCCCCCGGGACCTGGACACACAGGGAATCCTGTTCATCGCGGCAGGTGCTTTCACCAACATCGAGAGCGTCAAGCACAAGCGGGTCGGGGGAGGTTACTGGGGGGATCTCATCAGACCCGAGGACGTTCACCAGTACGGCTTCCTGGAAGAGCTCGCCGCCCGACTTCCGATCATCATCCAGTTCGACGAGCTCGACACGGAGGATCTGCACGAGATCCTCGACCGCGAAGAAGTGTCGCCACTGAAATTCTATCGCGAGTACTTCAGTCGGCACGGATTTCACCTGGACATCACGCCCGAGGCGCAGGTCGAGATCGCCAAAGCCGCTGCCCAGTCGAAGCTCGGCGCGCGCGGCCTGCACCAGGAGCTGTTCCCGATCCTCAACGATCTCGCGAATCAGCTGATCCCCGCCGACTCGACCCGGCGCGACGCCCCGCCGCACACGCGTTTCGAAATGACGTCGACGATCCACCGTCAGCTGAAGAGCAACAGCTTCACGCTGCAGCCCGAACACTTGACCAGCATAGGCCGACCGTCGACGGAGCCTGATCTGTGAACGAAGAACTAGAGCGTGCCCTGCGTACCCGCAACTACGCAGGCGTCTTCCTCGACCGGGTGACGTGGGGCGACTTCTGCACCGGGTTCACCGAATCTGTCGGGAACATCCGGGGGTTCACCTTCGAGGCCATTCTCTCCGGTGTGGGGCGATGGGCGAGTCTCGTCGATTCGAGCCGGGTGGCACTCCGGCTGCACGGTGCCATCGAAGAGGCGCTCGTCGAGGCCCGGTTCGCCAACATCCCGAACTTGGAGACGAGCATCGGTGACGAGCGGCTCAACTTCCATTTCCGGGACACCGATTACGCTTTCGACCTGGACCTCCACGGCGACGGACGGATCCAGATCAGCCGCCCCGGATCGACACTGCGCACGTTCCACCGCTGGTACACACTCTTCATGCCCACCGTGCCCGGCATCCTCATCAAGGCCATCGCCGCCCTCGATGCGGAGCTCCACAGAACCCTGGAGGGCAACGACAGCGGAACAGTGGCGGCCGACGAGATCGAGCGACGGGTGAAACTGCTCACCGCTTCCTTCACCTTCGATGTCGTCTGCCACAATTTCCACCCGCACCACGTGCGCGACCAGCAGGTCCGCAACCTCGACGTCATGATGCAGAACATCGCCATCCGGCTGCCCGATGCCAACGGCCGCATCGACCGGAGCCTCGACGGCGCACACCACCGGGACTTCGGCAGTTACGGCCGCATGGACTACCGGGTGAGCCGCACGCATCCTACCCACGAAGGCATCATCCAGCAGATGCAAGTCATGGCGCCCTCGGCCTCCGACTGGAGCGGACTGTTCTTTCAACTCGTCTACAGCGGGGCCGACTTCGGCTCCACCCTCCACGGGGAGCGGGTCCGCATCGACTCGCAGCACTTCCTCCAGCCGGCCGCCGGAGCCGACGCCTACATCTCGTTCTTCCGCGACATCGGACTCAAGGGGTTCGTCCACTCCGTCACCGAGGGGTACGACTTCGACACCACATCGGGAAGTCTCGCCTGACGGCACCGGGAGCACCATCGGGAAAGGACGCGACAGCCATGGCGGACGACCTGACCGGCAGCCTTCTGCGGACATCCCGGGACGAGGAGCATCCGCACCGTGTCGCGATGGGCCTCGCCGACGAAGCCGTCCACCGCTGCGAAGTGCTCCAGCCATTGATCGTCTTCGGCCCACAGCGCAGCGGCAAGACCACGAGCGTCGTCATTCCCGCGGTCCTGGAGTGGGCCGGTCCCTGTCTGGTCACCTCGGTACGGTTCGACGTGGTCTCGGCCACCCTCGAACACCGCAGCTCGCTCGGCGAGGTGTTCATTTTCGACCCGGCCGGGCTCACCGAATCCATCGGACGGCGGTTCGCGGCGCACTGCGTGGGGTGGAGTCCGCTGGACTCGATCACGGTCTGGGACGACGCGGTGCGCCAGGCTGAAGCGCTCTCCACCGGCACCGACTTCAAGAGCGTCGCAAACGGCGACTTCTGGTCCAGCCAGGCACGGCTGCTGCTCACCCCGCTGCTGTTCGCCGCGGCACGCACCGGTGGCACGATGGGCGACGTACTGGACTGGCTCGGGATGGACGCACCGGAGCTGGTGGACGTCATGGTGGATCGGCGTCGGCTGCGGGAGGGCGAGCCCGAGTCCAGCGGCTGGCGGCGCTGCCTCAGCCGCCTGATCAACTATGAGAGCTACAACAGCACCACCTACGGCTCCATCTGCGCCACGGCCGCCACGACGCTGGAGGCCTTCGCTCTCGAAGGCGTCGACCGGCGCTGCGCACAGACCAGGCGCCTGTCGCTGCAGACGTTCCTCGACGGCGGCCGCCACACCCTCTTCCTGTGCGCACCACCCCATCAGCAGCGACAGTTCATGCCGCTCTTCACTGCCCTGGCCCGGCAGGTCGTCGGCGAGACGATCGACCGCAACGGCGTGCCGGACGAGCAGGACGGCCAAGGCATCATCGAGATCCCGCTCATGCTCTGTCTCGACGAGGCCGGGAACATCGCCAGGCTCGACGACCTGGACACATTCGCGACGACGGCGGCCGGCAGCGGCATCCAGCTGATCTCCGTGTTCCACGACATGAGCCAGCTCTACGCGGCCTATGGCGAGGACCGCGGCGCCCTCATCGTCAACAACCACCGGGGCAAGCTGTTCCTGCCCGGCAACAGCGACACTCGCACGGGCGTCTTCCTCCAAGACCAGCTGGCGACCACGGACGTACGCCGCCACAAGCGTCGCGGCTGGGACCGCTCCGACCTGCGCGAGATGTCGTCCAAGTCCGCGCTGTGCCTGTACGGAGGGCTGCAGCCCGAGCTGCTCGACCTGCGGCGCTGGAAGGACGATCCGACGCTGCACGGCCTCGTCGACGAGGCGCGCGCCGCCTACCGCATGCCCGTGACGGGAGCGGCTCCTCCGCCGCCGCCCGCGAGTCCGCCCGAGCCCGAGCCCGTCGCCACGCGTGAGGAGCTCCTTGACCTGCGGGACTTTGTCCTCGACATCATCGAGCAGCGCGACCTCGACCGCTCGATCCTTTCGTGCTGGTACGCACACCGCGGCGTCATCGACGAACTCCTCTCTCTCAAGGCGGCCAAGGAACCCAGCGCGGGCGTCGACTGGTACTACTGGCTGGACAACTCGGCGCGGCGTATCGCGGTCCTGTTGCGCCGCTGTCGGGCGGGCCATGTTCCGGCGGCCGCGCACCAGGCCCGCGAGGAGCATCGCAACCAGATCGACCGGGTCATCGCGGCCCTGCCCGCGCCCGTGCCGCCTCCTCCACCCTTGCCGGACCCCTGGTCCGCCGCGGACCCGCCCTGGGCACGCTTTTCTGAGGATGACCCCTTCTGACGCGGTGCACAATCTCAGGTCGTCGGCGCCGCCAGGCCCGGATAGGCCCGGCTGCGCTTGGCGACGGTTCCACGGACGACGTCCAGTTCCCGCAGGGTGAGCCGCGCCGCATTGTCGACATCGAAGACCGTGATCTCACGCGTCCATGTGTGCGTGTCCCGGACGTCACCGCCCAGGTCCTCGGCAAGTACCTCGATGGTGTGCTGCCAGCACCCCCGCTCCACCTGCCACTCGCCCACCGCACGCTCTTGCTCGTGGGAGAAGGCGTGCTCGCCCGACGGCAGGATCCGCACGTCCTCGGTGCCGGACGGCGTGCGTGGATAGCGCACCACGACGGGTTCCGTCCCCCAGTTCTTCACGACCCAGCGGGTCGCCACGCGGACGGCCAGCCCGGGCGGTCCTTCCGGGACGGCCGTGCCGGCCCGGATCGCGGTGGTGCGCCCGTTGCTGACCAGGGAGGCCGTCCAGGTGTCGAACGTGACGCTCACCCGGGGCGCGGACTGGTCGAGGCGGGCGCGTACGGCTTCGTGGTAGGTCTCCAGGGCATTGCTGTACTCGCGACGCCAGGCCTCGTTCTGGGCCCGTGCCTCGCCGCGCATCTGGGCGAGCTGGTCCTGGCCCGCTTTGAAGACCGCCCAGGTGAAGATGACGAACGCCACGTTCGCGCCGGCCACCACGGCGTTCACCAGGTTGCCGCCGAGGTTGCTGTCGCTCAGGGGCACCACCAAGCCGATCAGCAGCACCAGCGCGGCACTGCCAAGGACGGCGGCCCACCGGGTGACAGCGCGCTGCCACACGTCAGGCTGCGGTGAACTGCCGGTTCGCGTAGGGCTGTTCGGGTCTGCGCTCATGGCAGCATCGTGGACGCAGAGGGCGGCCACGACAAGATCCCCAGCCGTGCGCTACGGCCGCAGCGCCCTCAGCAGCAGGTCCGCCAAGTGGTCCGCCACCTGCTGCTGGGTGAGCGGGCCGTCCGGGCGGTACCACGTGGACAGGTGGTGGACCGAGCCGAAGTGGTAGTCCACCACCAGGTCCGCGGGGGTCGCCTCGGAGAAGACGCCGGCCTTCTGGCCCTCCTCGATCAGCGCGCGGAACCGCTCGTGGTAGCGGCGGCGCTCGGCGCGCACCTGCTTGTTCTTCTCCGGGCTCAGGTGGTGCATGGAGCGGAAGAAGATCGAGGCGTCGTCGAGATTGTCGATCGTCGTGACGACCACGTCCGCCGCCGCGTCCCGCACCCGCTGCTCGATGGGCGCGTCGGCGTCCGCGAAGGCGTCGAGACGCTCCTGCTGCACGCGCAGGACGCGTGCGTACACCTCGTGCAGGAGATCGTCCTTGGATCCGAAGTAGTGGTAGAGCGCGCCCTTGGTGACGCCTGCCGACTCCACGATCTCCTGCACCGATGTGCGGTCGTAGCCGCGGTCGGCGAAGAGCCGCGTGGCGGCGGCGAGCAGCCGCTGAGGGACGGGCGTGCCGTCACCGTCCGTCGTCCTGGCCACTGCCGCCACCTGCCTTTCGAGTTTGGCTAGCTCTCGTCTTGCCGAGAGCCCGTGTTGTGGGAGGAACGCAGTTCCCGCCGGAGGATCTTCCCACTTGTGGTCTTCGGGAGTTCCGGCAGGATCTCGACCGCACGCGGGTATTTATAGGCGGCGAGCCGCTCCTTGCAGTACGCGGCCAGCTCGTCCGGTGCGGCATCCGCGCCGGGTCGCAGGCTGACGTAGGCCTTGACCGTCTCGCCGCGGTAGTCGTCCGGGACGCCGATGACCGCCGCCTCACGGACCGCCGCGTGGCTGTAGAGGACGTCCTCGACCTCGCGCGGCCAGACCTTGAAACCGGACGCGTTGATCATGTCCTTCTTGCGGTCGACCACGTAGAGCCAGCCGTCGGCGTCCATGAAGCCGATGTCGCCGGTGCGCAGCTCGCCGCCGGGGAACGCCTCATCGGTGGCGTCGGGGCGCTTCCAGTACCCGGGCACGACCTGCGGGCCGCGCACGGTGATCTCGCCCTGCTCCCCGAAGGGCACGTCCGCGCCGTGGTCGTCGACGATCCTGACGACCGTCTCCGGTCCCGGGACGCCGACGGCCAGCGTGCCGGACACCGGGTCGACCGGCGCCTGAAGGCCCGGCGGCACGGAGGCGCAGGGCGCGGTGCACTCGGTGAGGCCGTAGCCGTTGTGGAGGTAGGGGCCAAGACTCGCGCGGAACTTCTCCACCAGGGCGGGCGGCAGCGGCGCGCCGCCCGAGGAGATCATCTCGAAGGAGTCGAAGTGCTCCCGCGTCACGGAGGGGTGCGCGGCGAGCGCCATGAAGGCCGTGGACGGGCCCACGGTGTACGCGGGCCTGTGCTCGGCGAAGGCGTCCAGGACCACCCCGGCCTCGAAGCGGTAGGCGAGCGCGAGGGTGCCCGCGTTGGTCAGCGCGCCCGCGACCTGCGCCACCATGCCCGTGATGTGGAAGAGCGGCGCCATCGCGAAGTAGCAGGCGCCTTCGGGGATGCCGGAGCCCGTGCGCTGCCGCTCGGCGTTGTAGGTGATGTTGCCGTGGGTGTTCATGGCGCCCTTGGGGGTGCCGCTCGTACCCGACGTATAGCTGATCAGGGCGATGTCGGAAGGGCCGAGCCTGCGGTCTCCCGGTGCGGGCAGTCCCTGCTGTGCGACCGTCACCAGGTCGTCGGCGTCGGCGGCCTGCGGGAGGCGTTCGAAGTCGAGGACGCGCTTGTCGCCCCGGGTCTGCAGGTCGAGCTGGCACGCGGTGAGCACGATGCGTACGGGAGAGGGTGCGGCGCTCTCGCGCAGATACGTCTCCCATGCGTGGTCCGAGCAGATCAGCGCGGTCACGTCGGCGTCCGCGAGGACGTGCCCGACCTCCGCCGACTTGTACATCGGGTTCACCGGTACGACCGTGGCGCCCGCCTTCCACGCGCCGAGCAGCGCGATCACGAAGTGCGGGGTGTTCTGCAGGAGGATCGCGACCCGCTCGCCCCGCGCGAGGCCGCGCGCGGCCAGGTGCCCGGCGACGGAGTCGGTGAGGGCGTCCACCTCGCGGTAGCTCAGGCGGCCGTCGAAGTAGGCGAGGGCGGTGTGCTCGGGGGCCCTGAGCACCGAGGCGCGGAAGGCGTGCACCACGGACTCGGCCGGTTCGACCGGGGCGCGCTGGGCCTCGTTGAGGCGAGCGAGCCAGGGCTTGGCGGCGTATATGGATGCGGTCGGGGTCGCCTCGCTCACTGCTCCGTCGCCTCCCACTTCTGCTGGATGTGGTTCATCCCGGAGAGCCATTTGTCCGGTTCGGCGGCGCGGATGCGGTAGTACTCGGCGACCTCGGGGTGCGGCAGGATCAGGAAGCGGTTCTCCTCGATCCCGGCGAAGAGCGCGTCCGCGACGTCGTCGGGCTCGATCGCGGTGGGCGTGAGCACGAGGTCGCCCGCGGTGCCGGTGGCGGCGAGCATGTCGGTGCGCACGCCCTGGGGACAGATCGCGTGGACGTCGATCCCGCGGTGCCGGTAGGTGAGCGAGAGCCACTCGGCGAAGGCGTACGCGCCGTGCTTGGTGACGCTGTAGGGCGCCGCGCCGATCATGGTGAGCAGGCCTGCCGCCGAGACGGTGGAGACGAAGCGGCCGCTGCCGCGCTCCAGCCACTCGGGGAGCAGCGCGTGGGCCGCGCGGACATGGGCCATGACGTTGACGTCCCAGGCCGCGGCCCAGACCTCCTCAGGCGCCGCCTCGGAGCCGCCCGAGCCGAGGCCCGCGTTGGCGCAGTACACGTCGACGGTGCCGCTGAGGGCCTCTCTCGCCTCCGGCACGATCGTGGACGCGTCCCCCGGCACGGCGACGGCGCCGATCTCGTCGGCCACCGCCCTGGCCTTGGCGGCGTCCAGGTCGTTGACCACGACGCGCGCCCCGGCGGCGGCGAACCGGCGGGCCAGCGCGGCCCCGATCCCGCCTCCGGCGCCGGTGACGACAACTCCCTTGTCCTGCAGGGTCTCCACGATCAGTCTCCTTCGACTGCGGCTCCGCTGTGATCGCAGACTAACCAGTCGGTATGTAGCTAGGGAAGGGGGTCGGGCAGCCAGGTTCGTTCCCCGGCGCGGGTCCGCGCGCTAGCGTGCGTGGCCATGACAGCCACCGCGCTCACGGAGGTCTCTGCATGAACCTGTCCCGACGCAGCCTGTCCAGGCGAGGCCTGCTCGCGGCCACCACCGCCTCGGCCCTCACCACATCGGCGGCCCCCGCCGCCGCGGGAGGCGGCGGCGGATCGGGCACGGGGCGACGACTGCGCACCGGCTTCGAGCGGCTCGCGGCCGACGGCTACGCGCTCCTGGACGGGGAGCGGGTCGGCATCGTCACCAACCCGACCGGCGTCACCAGGGACGTACGCCACATCGTCGACGTCATGCACGCGGACGAGCGCGTGAACCTGGTCGCGGTGTTCGGCCCCGAGCACGGCTTCCGCGGGACGGCCCAGGCGGGCGGCTCCGAAGGGCGCCACGACGACCCGGCGACCGGGCTTCCCGTCTACGACACGTACCAGAAGAGCGGCAAGGCGCTTGCCGACATCTTCACCGCCGCCCGCGTCGACACGATCGTCTTCGACATCCAGGACGCGGGGGCGCGCTTCTACACGTACATCTGGACGCTCTTCGACTGCATGGAGTCCGCCGAGCTCGCGGGCAAGCGGTTCGTCGTCCTCGACCGGCCGAATCCGGTGACGGGGCGCGGCGCGTACGGGCCGGTCCTGCACAAGGAGTTCGCGACGTTCGTCGGCCGGCAGCCGATAGCGCAGGCGCACGGGATGACCGTGACGGAGCTCGCGCTGCTGTTCAACGGCGAGTTCCTCGAACGCCCGGCCGCGCTGGAGACCGTGCGGATGACGGGGTGGAAGCGCTCGGACTTCTACGACGCCTCCGAGCTGCCGTGGGTGCCGCCGAGCCCGAACATGCCCACGCCCGACACCGCCCTCGTCTACAGCGGCACCTGCCTCTTCGAGGGCACGAACCTCTCCGAGGGGCGCGGCACGACCCGCCCCTTCGAGCTGCTCGGCGCGGAGGGCATCGACCGGAAGTGGGCCGCCGCCGCCAATGACGTGGGACTGCGCGGGGTGCACTTCAGGGAGGCCTACTTCGCGCCGACGTTCTCCAAGTTCCAGGGCAGGACGATCGGCGGCGTCCAGCTCCACGTGCACGACAGGGAGTCGTACGACCCGGTGCGCACCGGCATCGCGCTCCTGGTGACCGCCAAGAAGGTGTGGAGCGGTTTCGCCTGGCGCTCCGACAACTGGATCGACAAGCTGACGGGCTCGACGCGGGTCCGCACCATGATCGACGCGGGCGCGGGCACGGACGAGGTGGTGGGCGGCTGGCAGGACGACCTCGCGCGCTTCCGTGCCGTGCGGAGGCGGTATCTGCACTACCGCTAGGGAATTCCCCACCCACGGAAGGGGGGCTTGCCGGATGGCGGGCACCCCTGATGGACCAGGATCGTGATCTTCAGCTCCGTACACCCGAGTTGAGGAGAGCCGGCATGGCACGGACAGCACGCCGCACAGTCCCCCTGGCATTGGTGGGCACGCTCGGCCTTGGGGCACTCATCGCTCCCCAGGCCGCCCAGGCCGAGCCCGCGAACCCGGATCCCGTTCCCGCGATCGAGCGCGCGGCCCACCCCCTGCGCTCGACCGACCCGGGCGGCTCCACGAAGGACCTGCGGGCGATGGGCCGGATGGTGGGCGACGCCAAGGTGGTGGGCCTGGGTGAGGCCACACACGGTTCGCACGAGTTCTTCACCATGAAGGACCGGATGTTCCGCTATCTCGTGGAGGAGAAGGGGTTCACCACCTTCGCCCAGGAGGTCAGCTGGACGACGGGACTGCGCTTCGACGCGTACGTCCACGGGGGCGAGGGGGACGTGCGCGAGCTCGTCCACAAGGAGCTGGCGAAGACGCCCTGGGACACCGAGGAGTACGTAGAGCTCCTGACGTGGATGCGCGCGTACAACGACAAGCACCCGGACCGCCAGGTGCGCTTCCTGGGCGACGACCTCAACTACCCCGAGCTCGGGCACGAGCTGTTCGACGGGGTGGAGGACTACGTCCGCGCGAATGAGCCCGATCTCCTTCCCAGGATCACCGAGCTGTACGCGCCGATCCGCCGTCTCGCGGACGGGGACGCGTACATGGCCAGACCCCAGGAGGAGCGGACGGAGCTGGCCGGGAAGGCACGGGAGGCGCTGAAGCTCCTGAAGGGCCTTCAACCCGCTTCGGATGAGCGGGAGTTCACCTTCGTTCTCCACCACGCCCGGTCCATCTCGCAGACCGCCACGATCTACGCCTTCCCCTTCGACACCCCCGAGGGGATCAAGGACGGCATGCTCTACCGCGACCGCCTGATGGCTCAGAACACCGCGTGGTGGCAGCGGCGCACCGGCGACAAGGTGCTCCTGTCGGCCCACAACGCCCATGTGGGGTACGAGAGTTATGACCCGCAGTACCCGAAGATGCAGGGCGCCTTCCTGCGGGACAGGCTCGGCGAGCGGTACGTCAGCATCGGGTTCACCTTCGACCGGGGGTCGCTCATGGCGCAGAGCGCGGACTCCGAGGTGTGGAAGCCGCGCACCGTCGGCGCGGCCACGCGCGGCATGAACGAGTACACGCTCGACAAGGTGCGCCACGACGACTACTTCCTCGACATGCGGACCGCCCCGGCGACCGCCAGGAAGTGGCTGGGCAAGGGACGGCTGACCCAGAGCATCGGGACGGCGTTCCCGGACGGGCCCCACAAGATCCGGCTCGCGCCCACGCACGACATCCTCATCCATCTGCACCGCGTCACCGCAGCTCACCGCCAGTCTCAATGACCGAGACGAGCCGTTCGAGGGATTGACTGGTCCCTACATCCACCGTGAGAGTGCCGCTCGTGCACAGCGACGCGATCTCACCAGACAAGTCTCCGCAGGACGCCGCCCCTCAGCCGGACGCCGACCACAAGGCGGGCGCCGACCCCCAGCAGGACGGGAGCTCCGAGAGCCTGCGCCGGGTGGCCGTGGCGTCGTTCATCGGGACGGCCATCGAGTTCTACGACTTCTACATCTACGGCACGGCGGCCGCACTCGTCCTGAACGAGGCGTTCTTCCCGACCCTGGACCCGGTCAACGCCACCCTCGCCTCGTTCTCCACCTACGCGGTGGCGTTCGCGGCGCGGCCCATCGGCTCGGTGGTCTTCGGGCACTTCGGCGACCGGGTCGGGCGCAAGTCGGTGCTCGTGGCCTCGCTGCTGCTCATGGGTCTCTCGACGGCGCTCGTCGGGCTCCTGCCCGGCTACGGCACGTTGGGGATCTGGGCGCCGATCCTGCTGATCCTGCTGCGCTTCCTTCAGGGCATCGGGCTCGGCGGCGAGTGGGGCGGGGCCGCGCTGCTCGCGGTGGAGCACGCGCCGAAGAAGAAGCGCGGTCTCTACGCGGCCTTCCCCCAACTCGGCCCGTCCGTCGGCTTCTTCGCGGCGACCGGCGTCTTCTGGCTGCTCTCCGCCGTCCTGTCCGACGACGCGTTCAGGGCCTGGGGCTGGCGCGTGCCGTTCCTGCTCTCCTTCCTCCTTGTCGGCGTCGGGCTCTTCGTGCGCATGCGCATCAGCGAGACTCCGGTCTTCGCGAAGGTCATGGACGCGCAGGAGGCGAGCAAGGTCCCCACGCTCGACGTGCTGCGGCGCTACCCGCGCGAACTGCTGCTCGGCGCGGGCGGGATGATCGTCGCGTACGGCCTCTTCTACACGGCGACGACCTACTGCCTCGCCTACTCCACCGGCACTCTGGGTGTCTCCCGCAACACCATACTGGGGCTCTCGCTGGTCGCCTGCCTCTTCCTCGCGGCCGGTACGTGGCTCGCCGCGACCCGCTCCGACGGCGTCGGCCGCCGCAAGCTGATCATCTTGGGTGCCGGGCTCGCGGTGGTGTGGGGCCTGGTGCTCTTCCCGCTCCTGGACACCGAGCAGCCGGTGCTCATGGCCCTCGCGATCGGCGGCGCGCTGTTCTGCATGGGCGTGGTGTACGGGCCGATGGGCGCGTATCTGCCGGAGCTGTTCGGCACGAACGTGCGCTACTCGGGCGCCTCGCTCGCCTACAACCTGGGCGGCGTGCTTGGCGGCGCGGTCTCCCCGCTGGTGGCGACGCGGCTGCAGTCCGCGTTCGGCTCCTCGTCGGTGGGCTGGTACGTGAGCGCGATGGCGGTCGTCTCCCTGGTGTGTGTTCTCGCGCTGCCCGAAACGCGCGAGCGTGAGCTGGCGTAGCTTCCCCTGCGAGAGATCTGGTCAGTACACCGGGGCCGCGCGACGATGGTCGTGTGGAGCCCTACTGGGAATTGACCTTCGACGCCGACGGGGACGTCGACACCACGCAGCGCGACCGCCTCATCGCCGAGGTGCCCCGTGAGCGCGTCACCGATCTCCTCGTCCTCGCGCACGGCTGGAACAACGACCACGCCATGGCAACCGACCTCTACCGGCGCTTCTTCACGCCGTGCCAGGAGCTCGCGGGACCGCACGTACGGCTGGGGTACGTGGGAGTGCTCTGGCCCGCCATCCGCTTCCCCGACGAGCGGATCCCGGACTACGAGCCCTCGGTCACGGCCACCGGTCCTGGCCCGACGCCGGGCGCGGGACCCCTGCTCGACGAGCCGACCATGCGTCTCCTGTCAGGCACGTTCCCCGACCACGACGCCCAACTCGATCGGATCAGCGCCCTGTTGGCCGAGCGGTCAGAGGTGCAGTCGCGCCTCTACGAGTACGGACGCCTCGTACGCAACCTCGTCGCCGTGCACCAGAACAGCGCCGCCCACCGCTTCGCCGACGACACCTGGACGGGCGTGCCCGCCATGCTGACCGACGACGCGGTCGAGGTCTGCCAGATATTCGCCGCGGCGATGGAGGGCACAGGGCAGCAGGAACTCTTCGGCAGCCTGCGCAAACGGCTCTGGAACGGGGCGCACGAACTCCTGCGCCAGGCCAGCTACTACGCCATGAAACGCCGGGCGGGATCGGTCGGCCAGCTGGGTCTCGGTCCGGCGATCGGGCTGCTCGCCCGTGAGGCGCCGGACGTGCGGGTGCATCTCATCGGGCACAGCTTCGGCGCGCGCCTCGTGGCGTACGCGCTGCGCGGGATGCCCGCGTCGGTGCGCACCGTGAAGTCCACCACGCTGCTCCAAGGGGCCTTCTCGCACTACGCGTTCTCCAAACGGCTTCCGCACGCTCCCTCACGCGGCGGCGCGCTCAACGGGATGCAGCGGCGGATCGACGGCCCCCTGGTCGCCTGCTACTCCCGCCACGACGACGCCCTGGGCAAGATCTATCCCCTGGCGTCGAAGCTCGCCGGTGACTCCTCGACCTTCCTCGGCATCTGGGAGCGCTGGGGCGCCATCGGGTACGACGGCATCCGGGCGGTGGACGGTGCCAAGCGCGTCAAGCTGGGCCGGGCGATCCCCGCCAAGGGGTGCGTGAGCGTGGACGCGTCGGCGGTGGTGCGGCGCGGGGGTCCGCCCGCCGGCGCACACAGCGACATCTGCCACGAGGAGCTGGCGCGTGTCGTGTTCGCCGCAGGACGGATCCCCCGGACGTAACTGACTCCTCTTCCTCTAGCGGTGCTTGGGGAACTCGACGACCTGCTGGTACGTGGGCCGGTTCTGCCACTGGATCGGCCCGTGCGTGATGCCGCCGAGCGCTCGGTGGATGACCGAGTCCGCGCACCACTGGTCGCCCGCCGAGCAGCTGTCGTCCCCGGGGTAGACCTCGTTCGCGGGCTTGGCGACTGCCTGCGTGAGGGTGGCCAGGAGCGCGTCACGGCAGGCGTCCAGCTTCCCCTCGCCGCAGTACTTCTCGCCGAGCTCGCCCTTCACGGGCTCTCCGAGGACCGCCCGCAGATCCTTGTCCGCGAAGCCCCACCAGCCGTACTGGAAGGCCGATCCGGCGTGCGCCCCGGTCGGGCCGTGCCCGGCGGAGGGTGACTCGTCGGTGCCGAGCTGCGCCGTCAGCGAGTCGTAGAGATCCTTGCCCATGCCCGGCTTGAACTCGGCCTCGATCAGCAGGGGCCACCAGGCGTCCATGACGCGTACGGCGTCGGGGTGTGCGTACGTCTTGGAGCCCGCCGCCGTCTGGTTGCGCTGCGCCCCGGCCTTCTGCCATGCCTCCAACTGCTGTACGGCCTTGGCCTGCTGCGGGTCGGTGACGGGCTTGCTCCGCACCACCTTGAGCAGCTCGGGGAGCACCTGCTCACCGCGCAGGTCGGTGACCGCGGCCTCCGACATGGCCTGGGTCAGCGAGGCCCGCGTGACGCCGCCCTTCTCGGTGAGCTTCTTCACCCGCCCGTCGAGCAGGTCGCCGCGGTGCACGGCGCTGATGCCGAAGCCCGCCGTGCTGAAGTCCTTGGCCTGTTTGTTGTTCCAGGAGATGTAGTAGTCCTGGTTGACGGACTGCGGGTGCTCGGCAGGCGGGGTCTGCTTCGAGGTGTTGTTCTCCGGGTCGAAGTCCTGCCATTCATTGGCCTGTTGGGCCTTGATCGGCAGAGCGGGGTCGATGTCCTTGGCGCGCTCCGGGTTGGCGCCGCTGTTGTAGTACGCCGTGTCGCGCGAGTCGGCGTAGAACCAGTTGAAGGCGTAGCTGATGCTCTGGGCGGCCTTCTTGAAGGTCGAGGCGTCCTTGACGTACGTCGGGTCGTTGAGCATCTGGAAGCCGATGATCGAGTCGGCCTCGTGGCGGTAGGTGGAGCGCAGCGAGACGTACGCGACCGGTTTGCCCTCGACGCTCGCGCGGTGCGTCACGACGCCGTACTTCGTGCGGAACACCTGCATGCGGTAGGAGCCCGCGGCCGTAGAGTCGGCGACGGTCGGCTTCCAGGCGTTCTTGCGCTCCAGCTTCTCCATGGGCGTGCAGGTGCCGTGGTGGAGGTAGTGGGTGGACTGCTTGGTGGGGGCGCCGCCGCCCGGTTCGCACAGCTCGACGGCGTACGTGTCCGTGATGTCCTGCCCCGCGGACGTGGCCGACCAGGCGTAGTCCTGGCCGCGCCCCAGCTGGACGTACATGCCGACGCCCGCGAAGGAGACGCCGCGCGCGCTGATGCCGGGGCCCTGGAGCTCCTGCTGCATGAGGAGCTGGGGGGCGAAGTAGCCGGTCTGCGGGCCGAAGACGGCGACCGGGTTTCCGCTCGCGGTGTGCTTCGCGGAGACCACGAGCGCGTTCGACATGCCCTTCTTCTGGCCGTCCTTCTTGAACAGGTCGGCGGGCAGCACGCCGTCGTCGTACATCCCCTGGAGCGGTTCGAGCTTCTTGGGCGCCTTCACCGGGTCCTTGGCGGCGGTCTTGGCGCCGCCCTCACGGTCGAAGACGAGCTGTTCGCGCTCGACCGAACCGGGGTCGGGCATCGCGGTGCCGCGCGCGTTCGCCGGCTTGCCCGCGTACGGGAAGCTCGTGCCGTCGTGGATGGTCTGCACGGCCTCGGGGTCGTTGCGGGCGCGGAAGGACTCCCAGACCTTCGTGCCCTTCTCGACGCCGTACTTCTGCTGTGACGTGAGCAGCGAGAGGGCCGCGTCGACCTCTCCGCCGCCGCCGTTGCCGAAGAGCCCGCCGACGACGGACGCGAGCGCGATCATGTCGGTGACCTTGAAGGGCGCGATCTCGCCGATGTTGGTGATCGCGTCGATCTTGCCGGTGAGGACGTACTCGCCGGGGAAGTAGCGGCCGTTCTTGGACTTCACGCGGTAGGCGTTGAGCCCGTCGATGTAGGCCTGGGCGTCCTCCATGGCCTGCTTGCCGCGCTCGCCCTGACTCGTCTTGATGTACTCGACCTGCTTCTCCAGGTCCTTCTCCTCGTACGGGGCCTGTGGCCAGAACTGTTGCTCAAGACCCTGGTTCGCCAGTGCGCCGCCCGCGAACGAGGTGAGCTCGCCGCGGCCGATGTGCCGGAACAGGTCGATGAGCCAGAGCCGGTCCTGCCCGGCGGCGAAGCCCGCGCCGAACTCGGTGCCGTAGCGCGTGCTGCCCTTGATGTGCGGGATGCCGTACTTCTTGTCCCGGGTGATCGTCACGTCGTCGCGCGGTTTGGTGACGGAGGCGGCCTGGCCGTCGCGGACGCCGAAGGACGCGTCGTTGAAGAACTCCGTCAGCTTGTCGTCGGTGAGCGAAGGATAGCCGGAGGAGAGCTTGTCGTACGGCCCCAACTGGTCTTCCGCATGTGCGGGTTGCGTGCCGAAAACGCGGTGACTGAGTATCTCGGCGAGTGTGGCGTTGCCGTTCGCGCCGGGCGGAAGGACGTCCGCGCACTGCCCCTCGCAGTAGTCGGTGGCCGGTGGGGGCTCGTCGGCGGCCGAACCCGGCTGCGGCGTGAGGAGGGACGCGGCGAGTGCTAGTGCCGCGCTGGCGGTGAGGGTTCTGAGCCGGACGATGCGTCGTCGCATGTGTGCTCCTCTGGGCTCCGCTTGTGCTCCTGTGGGGAGAAGGTGAGGCGGAGGTTACTGGCGGGTTGCCGATCCCGGAAGATGAACATGCGTCGCCTTTTCAAAAACAGCACATAGCTCCAGCTCACCGCCGTCTTATGTCTGCCATCGAAAATCGGATAGAAGTCGAGGGAGCCGAATCGCGTGTCGATACGTCTACTCGGCAACGTCCGAGAACGTGCGACGGAGGTGCAGGGCGATGGCCGGATTCCGGAGTCTCGCGAGACAGGTGCGTGATCCGCTGAGCGATATGGCACTGCGACGGTACTCGCTGCGCAAGTGCCTGGAGAGGTTCGCCCCTTACGGCCACCGGGCGACCTGGGACCATCTGAGCTCCCGAGCGGGCTTCGGACCCGAGGACCGGTCGCCCGACCCGGCGCGGCTGGTGGCCGCGCTCGATGAACTGGAAGCGGCGCGGGCGGTCTGGCTCGCCTACGAGGAGGGCTTCGCGGAGCGCCGCCGCAAGGAGAAGCACGACGGTCTTCGCCGGCCCGGCAGCGTGGACGACTGGCACCGGTGCACCTGGGGAGGGTTCGGGGTCGCCTGGTGCGACAACCCCGGAGTCCACCCCTCCGGATCACTGGCCGAGGTACTTAGCCGACTGATCGCGGCCCTTGAGCGGGATCCGGGCACGGGCTGCCCGGTGTGCGCCCGCTCCGACCTCGTCTGGACACACGGCCTCGCGCACGAGCCCTCGGCGGGCGCCGTCTGCACGGGCTGCGGAATAGTCGTGCCCGACCCGGTGCTCACACCCGCCGCCATGGCGCGGGCGCGGGCACGACGGGAACGGCCGTTGGTCTCGGCGTGACGCCTTGCCGCAGCGGCGGCTAGGGCGTGGGCGTCGAGACGTCCCACTGGATGGCCAGTTTGAACTCGGCGAGCATGAGCGGCGCGGCGATCTTCACGTCGCCCGCGCCGCGTGCCGATATCTTCAGGCCGACCGGTGTCCGCGGATGCACGAACATCTGCCAGGTGTGGGTTCTGTACTGCCCGCCTCTGGTGGGCACCCAGTCGGTGGTGGCCGTCGAGTCGTACCCCGTGGAGCCGCCGAGCGGATCGCGCACGTAGCGTGCGCGGTACTCGGTGGGCCGGTCGTTCGACTGCCAGAAGATCATCGCCGACAGGGTGCCCCAGCCGTCGTGGCTCGGCCAGATGAGCCCGGACCGGGCGTCGGGGAACCGGGACTGGCTCGTGCCGCCCTTGCCGGGGTCGTGCATGCGCCACGGGTCGTACGACTCCTCGGCGTCCTGGTACGGAAACCGCACGAGGTGGTAGCCGTCGCTGTCGTACGTGATCTTCTGTGGCCCCGTACGGGCGGCGTCCCACTTCAACGAACAGATGGCGATTCCCATCGGCCCTCCCCCTGTGTGTCCTCGTCTGTGCTGTCCTGTGGTGATGCAGGTATGTGTGAACGGCGCCCGCGGCGCGGGCGATGGCGCGCTGATCCCCATGTCGCCCGATGCGATGGCCCAGTCCGTGGCCCAGGCGGTCACGGCGGGCGCTCGGGATGTTCATGTACACCCCAAGTCCCCTTGTGGGCAAGACACTTTGGCGCCCCGTGCGGTTGCGGCCACGCTGGAAGCGATCCGCGCCGTGACCTCCGTACCCGTCGGGGTGACCACAGGCTCCTGGGCGGAACCGGACCCGGACAAGCGGGTGGCGGACATCCGCGCGTGGACGGTGCTTCCCGACCACGCGTCGGTCAACTGGCACGAGCCGGGCGCGGAAGCGGTGGCCAGGACGCTGCTCGACCGGGGCGTGGGGGTCGAGGCGGGCATCTGGTCAGGGACGGACGGCGGGGAACGCTTCGCCGCGTCCGCGCTAGGCCCCCGGGTCCTTCGGGTCCTCGCGGAGGTGATGGACCCCGACCCCACCACAGCCCGCGATTCGGCCCGGGCTCTCCTCGCCGTGATAGGCGAGGCGCACGGCCGTCCCGTACTGCTGCACGGGGAGGAGGGCGGCACGTGGCCGGTGCTGCGCCTCTCCGGACGCCTGGGACTGGCAACCCGCATCGGCCTGGAGGACACACTGGTCCTGCCGGACGGGGAACGGGCGACGTCCAACGCGCAGTTGGTGGAGACGGCGCTTTCCGTACTGAGCACGCTGTCCCCGTAGGAGCGCGCACAAAGGGCGGGCGCGACGCTACCAGCCACATATTCGATCGCTCCAGCGCTTTGTCATCGGCACAGTTGACGTCGATGACAGACGTAAAGGAGCCCGTTCCATGTCGACGCTGCGCGTCACCGCCGAAGTGCTGACCATCCACGAGCATCCCAACGCCGACGCGCTCGAACTGGCCCAGGTGGGCCTGTATCGCGCGGTCGTGGCCAAGGGCGCGTACCGCACCGGCGACGTGGCCCTCTACATCCCCGAGCAGTCCGTGCTTCCCGCGGAGCTGATCGAGGAACTGGGGCTCACCGGGCGGCTCGCGGGCGGCAAGTCGGACCGGGTGAAGGCCGTACGGCTGCGGGGTGAGCTGTCGCAGGGCATCGTGTGCCGGCCGCGTGCGCTGGCGGAGGTCGACCTGGCGCGGGCCGCGGCGCGGGGCACGGACTTCACGGAGCGGTTGGGCGTCGTGAAATGGGTGCCGCCGATCCCGCCCACCATGAGCGGTGACGTCGAGTCCGCGCCCGATCTGCTGCCTTGGGTCGACATCGAGAACGTCCAGCGCTACCCGGACGTCTTCGCGCCCGGCGAGCCGGTGGCCGTCACGGAGAAGCTGCACGGTTCCGCCTGCCTGCTGACGTACGTGGCTCGGGAGGGCGACCGGGGCGGCCGGGTGCATGTCTCATCGAAGGGCTTCGGCTCCAAGTCCCTCGCGCTGAAGGAGGATGAGCGCAATCTCTACTGGCGCGCGATCCACGGGCACGGGGTGGCGGGCGCGGCTGCCGCGCTGGCGGAGCGGCTCGGGGCGCGCCGGGTCGGCATCTTCGGCGAGGTGTACGGAGACGGGGTCCAGGACCTGACGTACGGCGCTGACGGGCGGCGCGAGACGCTGGGCTACGCCGTTTTCGACGTGAGCGCGGAGATCGACGGCGAGGTCAGTTGGCTGGACCCGGCGACCGTCCTGGACGGCCGACTGCCGCTGGTACCACGCCTGTACGAGGGTCCGTACGACGCCGAGCGCGTCCTGGAGCTTGCCTCTGGGCGGGAGACGGTGTCGGGCCGGGGCCTTCACCTGCGCGAGGGGGTGGTGATCCGCCCCGCGACGGAGCGGTACTCGCCCATAACCGGGGGCCGCGCCATCGCCAAGGCGGTCAGCCCCGCGTACCTGACCCGCAAGGGCGGCACGGAGTACGAGTGACTCCGTCGGGGGAGCGGCACCCCGGTGCCGGGGCGGGGCCATGCCCATACCTCCGGCACCGGGCGATGCCGAACAAACCTCTCCCACCCACCCGCCCGATCACCCCGCATCCAGCCCTAGACGCACAGGCTTTCCCGCCCACCCGCCCGATTGCCCCGCGATGCCAAAGGGTGGATGGGCGCGGGTGGGGCCGGGGGGGCGCGCGTGCAGCGGCCAGGGTGGGTGGGGTATCTGCACACACGGGGGTGGGTGGGATCAGAGCGGGTGGGGCGGGGATGCGCACATTGCGGCCGAGGCGGGTGGGCGATCTGCACGCGCCGGGGCGAGGCGGGGTGGGCGGGTTGGCTGGTCGCACCCGGGGCAGTGGACGGCGGCAGGGGCGCGACGCGCACAGCCACGGCGGACCAGCCCCACGCACCCGCAGTCGGCAGCGCTCGTGAGGGGACGTGTCGGGATTTCCGCCCGGAGCACGGTAAGCAGCACTCCCCCGCCGAAGCAGACACACGCCCACCAGCGGATGGCGAGGACGGACATCCCGGCGCGGCCCCGCCCCCGAGACGAGCACGCCCCGCACCCGCCGAAGCACAGTTCGCGACGCTCCGGTGCCGAAGCACCCACGCGCCCACCGGTGGATGGCGAGTACGGACACACCGTCGCGGCCCCGCCCCCACAACGGACACGCACCGCACCCGCACCCGCACCCGCCGACTCAGCCGCCCCCCGCGTCCGTAACCCGTACCCCGTCCGCGATCCCCACCACAAGCACCCGCGTCCCCTCCTCCAACGGACGCCACCGGTGCGGCAGTTCGGCCGCGCAGTACAGCGTGTCGCCTCGGTCCAGGCGGTAGACCGAGCCGTCCGCCTCCACCTCGGCCGAGCCGTCCGCGACGTACAGGATCTCGTCGCCCCGGTGGCGGTACTCGCGACCCCAGTCGTGGTCCCCGGTGAACTCCAGCGCGTGCAGCCGCTGATGACCCCGCACCAGCGGCCGCATCCGCGCCTCGCGAGCGCCCTCCCCCTCACTCACGGACGCCGATCCACCGCGCACCACGTCCACCGGGCGCGGCGGATCCGCAGAGGCGAGGAGCTGGACGGCCGTCGTGTCCAGGGCGTCGGCGATGCGCTGGAGCGATCCCATGCTGGGGCGGGAGCGGCCGTTCTCCACCTGGCTGAGGAAGGGCGCCGACACCCCCGCCCGCGCCGCCACATCGGCCAGCGTCAGATCCAGGGCGCGGCGGAGCCTGCGGATCCCGGGACCGATCTGCGGGGCGCCCGCATCACTCGTACCCATATCGCGAAGCCTATCTCCTGGGTTAACGTCTTCCGCACTGCTTAATAAAATTAAGCAACAGAGACGACGAGAGGACGGCCCCCATGACCCCCATGACCTCCGTGGACCAGAACCAGCGCCGCCGCCGCGGCACCGGCCTGATGGCCCTGGACGAGGACGCCAGTTACGGCGGCTACACCCTCTTCGCCCCGCTCACCGGCGGCGGCGAGGTCTATCTGATCGACGCCCACGGCGAGATCGCCCACCGGTGGAACCTCCCGCACCGCCCGGGCCGCCACGCCCGGATCCTGCCGAACGGGAACCTCGCCTACAACGGCGTACTCCCCGACGAGCCCGCGCTCTTCCCCATGTGGCACAAGTACCGCGGCGGGATCATGCAGGAGATCGCCCCGGACGGCACGGTCCTGCGCGAGCACCGCGACCGCTTCCAGCACCACGACGCCCACCACTACGGCGACGGACGGATCCTCTACACCGCCCTCGAGCCCCTGACCGGCGCGGACGCGGACGCGGTCCGCGGCGGAATGCCCGGCTCCGAGGCCGAAGGCACCGTCTGGGCCGACACCATCGTCGAGGTGGACGCCGAGGGGAACACCACCTGGGAGTGGAAGGTCTCCGAGCACCTCGACCGCGCCGACTTCCCGCTCCACCCGGACTACGCCCGCGAGCACTACCCGCTGATCAACAGCGTCCTGCCGACCAGCGACGGCAACATCCTCGCCAGCTTCCGCTCGGTCTCCGCCGTCGTGGTCATCTCCCGCGAGACGGGCGACATCATCTGGCGCTCCGAACCCGGCGTCGTCTCCCAGCAGCACTGCCCCACCGAACTGGGAGACGGCAACTTCCTCGTCTTCGACAACGGCGTGTTCCGGCCGCACTGGGACGTGCCGTTCAGCCGGGTCATCGAGATCGAGCGGGCGAGCGGCAAGGTCGTCTGGGAGTACCACGACCCGGCCCGCGAGTCGTTCTTCGCGCCGTTCATGGGCAGCGCCCAGCGCCTCCCGAACGGCAACACCCTGATCACCGACTCCCCCGCGGGCCGCCTCTTCGAGGTCACCGCGGACGGCTATCTGTGCTGGGAGTACGTCGTGCCGTTCTTCGGCGGCTACGAGGAGGAAGAGGTCCGCAAGCTCTTCCCGTCCGAGCCGAACGCCGTGTTCCGCGCCTACCGCTACGCCGCGTCCGAACTCCCCTGGCTCACCCTCGGCCTCCCCCTCGCACCAGCGAAGGGCTGAGCCCCGTGGTCGCCGCCGTCGACGAGCGCATCCCACTGCCGCGCCTCGTACCGCTCGCCGTCCAGCACCTCCTCGCCGGGATCGCGGCCCCCGTCTCCTCGGTGATCCTGATCGGTACGACGCTGCGCCTGACCACCGGCCAGACGGCCTCGCTGCTCAGCGCCACCCTTGTCCTGTGCGGCATCGGGGCGCTGCTCCAGTCCCTCGGGGTGCGGGCGCTGCGCGTCGGCGCCCGGCTGCCGTTCCTGATGCTGCCGGGCGGGGCCGCGGTGGCGATCTTCCTGCAGATCGGGAAGGAGTACGGGGCCGCGACGGCGTCCGGCTCCGTACTGATCGCCGCCGTGTTCCTGATCTGCGTACTTCCCTTCTACGGAAGGGTGGTCCGGCTGTTCCCGCCGCTCGTGATGGGGACGACGGTCGTCCTGATCGGCATCAACATGATCAAGGTGACCGCGCCGATGGTGGCGTCGGGCCCCGGCGCGGGCTTCGCGACGCTCGGCGTCATCGCGGTCCTCTTCCTCGTGCTGCGGGGCGTATGGCGGCAGATGGCGGTGCTCTTCGGCCTCGCGGGCGGCACGCTCATCGCGCTCCTGCTCGGCACGGACATCCACCTCGCGTCGGGCGCCGCGTTCGCACTGCCGGACCCCTTCCCCTACGGCACCCCGCACTTCGACCTGCTCGCCGCGATCCCGCTGCTCGTCTTCTCGCTCGCCTCGCTCGCCGAGGCCACCGGGCAGACCGTGCTCAACAGCGAGGCGGTCGGCCGCACCCCGGACGCGGGCCGGGACGTGCCGCGCATCGCCCGCGCCGACGCCCTCGTCTCCCTGGGCGCGGGGGTTTTCGGTACGTCCCTGATGGTGACCAGCGCCGAGAACATCGGCATCGTCCAACTGACGCGCGTACGCAGCCGGTTCGTCACGGCGGGCGCGGGCGTGCTGCTCGTCGTCTGCGGCCTCCTGACACCGCTGACCCGGCTGCTCGCCGCCATTCCCGAACCGGTGGTCGGCGCCGCGGGTCTGGTGATCTACACGGTGATCGCCGTCCTCGGCTTCAGCATGCTGTCCCGGGTCGACCTCACGCACGGCACGGACAGCGTGGTCGTCGCCCTGGCCCTCGTCGTGGGGCTGCTGCCGGTGATGACCCCCGAGCTGTACGCGCCGCTGCCGTCCTGGGCGCACACGATCCTCGGCAGCGGAGTGGCGGCGGGCGCGCTCGCCGCGGTGCTCCTGAGCCTGACCTTCCGCCATCTGGGACCGAAGGAACGGACCGAGGTCACGCCCGACATCACGCCCGACATCACGCCCGACATCTCGCCCGACGTCACGACCGACCTCACGACCGGGGCCGGCGCTCCACCAACAGACGGGAGCCGGTGAGGCGTTCGCCGAAGACGTCGTCCGGGTTGGAGAGCACGCAGTTCTCCAGGGAGAGACAGCCGCAGCCGATGCAGTCCGTGAGGTGATCGCGCAGACGGCCCAACTGCGCGATGCGGTTGTCCAGTTCGGAGCGCCAGGCCTCCGAGAGGCGCGCCCAGTCCTCGCGGGTGGGGGTCCGCTCCTCGGGGAGCGAGTCGAGCGCCTCGCGGATCGTGGCGAGCGGAATACCGACGCGCTGGGCGGCACGGACGAAGGCCACGCGGCGCAGCGCGTCACGGTGGTAGCGGCGCTGGTTGCCCGACGTGCGGCGACTGGAGATCAGACCCTTGGCCTCGTAGAAGTGCAGGGCGGACACGGCCGCGCCGCTGCGGGCCGATAGCTGGCCGACCGTGAGCTCGTGGATCTTCTCTGGGATCTGGGGCACCCCTCACACCCTAATGGCAGGCCCGTCACCCTCCGCCGACCGTTCCGTTGACACACGTCGGCGCACACCGCATGCTGAGCAAGCGCTTAGTTCAATACTTTGAGGAGGCCAGGGACATGGCAGAGCCGAGGATCTTCGCGTCGCCCGACGACCTGCGTGCCGGAGTCGGCGAGCAGCTCGGGCACAGCGATTGGCTGGAGGTCGACCAGAAGCGGATCGACCTGTTCGCCGACGCCACGGGCGACCACCAGTGGATCCACGTGGACGCGGAGAAGGCGGCCCAGGGCCCCTTCAAGACGACCATCGCGCACGGCTATCTGACGCTTTCGCTGCTGCCGAGCCTGGTGCCGCAGGTCATGCGGGTCGAGGGCATGAAGATGGGTGTCAACTACGGCACCAACAAGGTCCGCTTCCCCTCGCCGGTGCCCTCGGGCTCCCGGGTGCGGGCGACCGCCGTGCTCACGGAGGTCGAGGAGACCAAGGACGGCGGCGTACAGATCACGGCCAAGGTCACCGTCGAGCGCGAGGGCGGCGACAAGCCCGCCTGCGTCGCCGAGTCGGTCTCCCGCTACTACTTCTGACGCCTGCCGCCAGACCTGACCAGGCCCGACTAGGCCTGCTCCCGGGCCCCCACCATCCGCAGCACGAGGTCGGCGTAGAGCGCGCCGACCTCGTCGGGCGTCCGCTGCCCCGCGACGTTGAACCAGCGGGCCACGTCGATGCAGAGCGAGAGCACGGCAAGGGTGGTGCCGGGCACGTCGGGAACGTCGAACTCCCCCGCCCGCACGCCCTCGTTGATCATGTCCCGCACGGCGGCGTCCGACTGGCGGCGCAGCGCGATGATCTCCGTGCGGTGCTCGTCGCCGAGCGCGTCCAGCTCGTACTGGACCACGCGTGCGGTGGTGTGGTGGTCGGCGTGCCAGCGGACGAAGGAACGTACGGCGTCGGCGAGCCGCTGTGCCGCGCTGCCGGGACCGTCGGCCGCGGTGCGCAGGACCCGCAGGGCCTTGTCGTGGCCGATCCTGCTGATGCGGTGGAGCAGCTCTTCCTTGGTCTTGTAGTGGATGTAGAGCGCCGCCGGGCTCATGCCGGCGCGGCCGGCGATGTCCCGGGTCGTCGTCGCGTGGTAGCCACGCTCGGCGAAGGCCTCGACGGCGGCGATCAGCAGCCGCCGTGCCGCATCAGGCGTGACCTCGCCCCATGGCAGGTCCTCGCCCTCGGTCTGCTCCGCCGTGCTCATCGTCCACGCTCCTTCCGCCCGTCGGGAGGACACCATACCCCTGACGGTGAGCAAGCGCTTAGGACGCCGGTCAGACCACCGGCTTGAACGGGTCGTGTTCGGCGAGGATCTTGTCCAGGCGGGCCTGGTCGACGCGGCTGACGAGCTGGCCCGCCTCCTGCCGGTCCCGGATCACCTTGGCGAGGGTGAACGCGGACGTCGTCAGGTACAGGACGGAAATGGCGAGGAAGGCGCGGATCCACCCGCTCACGTCGAGGCTGTAGATGCCGACCGCCGTCGCGCCGAGCGCCACGGCGAACGACGCGACCGCCTGGCCGTAGTAAGCGGTGGTGCCCTGCTGCTTGACCGGTGTCTCACTCATGATCAGAGTCTCGCCCGGGAGCGGCCTCGCCACATCCGCTCCCGTACTCAGCTCGCGTACTCAGCTCCCTTACTCAGCACGCGCGTTCACCGCGCACGTTCACCGCGCACGTTCAGAAGGCCGAGACCCCCGTCAGTGCCCGCCCGATGACCAGCTTCTGGATCTGGCTCGTGCCTTCGTAGAGCGTCATCACGCGGGCGTCGCGCAGCAGCTTGCCCGCCGGGTACTCGTCGATGTAGCCGTAGCCGCCGAAGACCTGGAGCGCGTTGTTGGCGGCGCGCACGGCGGCCTCGGACGCGAACAGCTTGGCCTTGGATGACTCCGTGGTGAAGGGCTGCCCGCGGTCGATCAGGTCGGCGACCCGCCAGGTCAGCAGGCGTGCGGCGTCCACGTCCACCGCGATGTCGCTGATCAGCTCCTGCACCAGCTGGTGCCCCGCGATGGACTTGCCGAACTGCTCGCGCTCACCCGCGTACGACACCGCCGCGTCCAGGGCGGCCTGGGCGATGCCCACGCATCCGGCGGCGACCGACATCCGCCCCTTGGCGAGCGCCGACATGGCGACGGAGAAACCCTTGCCCTCGGGCGCCATCATGGCCGACGCCGGGACGCGCACGTCCTGGAGGACCAGCTCGGCGGTGGCCTGGCCACGCAGGCCGAGCTTGCCGTGGATGGTGCGGCGGCTCAGACCGGGGGCGTCGGTCGGCACGAGGAAGGCGGAGACGCCCTTGTGCCCGGGGGTGTCGTTCGTCCGCGCGAAGAGCAGTACGACATCGGCCCAGCTGCCGTTCGTGATGAACATCTTGGAGCCGTTGATGACGTAGTCGTCGCCGTCGCGCACGGCCTTCGTCGAGAGGTTCCCCGCGTCGGACCCGGTGCCGGGCTCGGTGAGCCCGAAGCAGCCGACGTACTCACCGGAGGTGAGCCCCGGCAGCCACTGCCGCTTCTGCTCCTCGCTCCCCCAGTACGCGATGGTCTTGGCCACGAGCCCCAGGGAGACCGACACGATGCCGCGCACGGACGAGTCGCCGCGCCCCAGCTCCTCGGTCACCAGGCAGTAGGCGAGATGATCGCCGCCCGAGCCGCCGTACTCCTCGTCGACGGTGAGCCCGAGGAAGCCGACCTCGCCGAGCTTCTTCACGATGGACCGGTCCACGCTCTCGGCGCGGTCCCACTCGATGACGTGCGGGGCGATCTCGCGGGCCACGAAGTCCTTGGCCAGCTGCCGTACGGCGGACTGCTCCTCGCTGAGCTCCAGATTCATCGCGGGGCACCTCTTCGGATCGACTCTTGGGACCAGGTTCGGGTCAGATTTAAATTAGCACTGCTAGTTTCTTGCGGCAGCCCTACTATGTGCGGCATGGCCCGACCGCGCAAGCCCCTCCTCAGCAGAGATCGCATCGTCGAGACGGCGCGCGCGCTCGTGGACGCCGAGGGCCTCGCCGCCGTCTCTACGCGCCGCCTCGCCGCCGAGCTCGGGGTCAGCGGACCCTCGCTCTACAACCACTTCCGTACGAAGGACGAGATCCTGGAGGCGGTCGCGGACTCGGTGAGCGCGCAGGTCGATCTGTCGATGTTCGAGGCCGCCGACGCGCGCGACTGGCGCACGTCGCTGCACGACTGGGCCGTCTCCTACCGCGCGGCGCTCACCCTGCACCCCAACATCGTTCCGGTCCTCGCGAGCGGTCCCGGCCGCCGTCCGGCAGGGCTGCGGCTTGCGGACGCGGTGTTCGGGGCGATGGTCGACGCGGGCTGGCCCGCCGCCCAGGCCACCTCGATCGGCGCGCTGATGCGGTACTTCATCATGGGCTCGGCGCTCGGCTCCTTCGCCGGTGGCTTCGTGGACGACCAGACCGCGTACGACCCGGCCGACTATCCGCACCTTGGCCAGGCCCACCTTCTGGCCGACCGCCAGCAGGAGATCGACGAGCGGGCCTTCGAGGCGGGCCTTCGCGCGCTGCTCGACGGCCTCGCACTCCAGTACCCGCAGGTCGCGGCACCCACCGGCTGACCGTTCGGCGCGCACCGAACGGTTCCCGGCGCATCCTTGGGCCATGACCGACCCCGCAACGCCACGCCTCGCCGCGCTCGCCCGGCTCATCGCCGACGAGACGCGCGCCGCCTGCCTGCTCGCGCTCCTCGACGGCCGGGCCTGGACCGCGGGCGAGCTGGCGCGGCACGCGGGGGTCGCCGCGTCGACGCTGAGCGAGCACCTGGGGAAGCTGATCGCGGGCGGCCTGCTCGCCGAGGAGCGGCAGGGCCGACACCGCTATGTCCGCATCGCCGACGCGCGGGTGGCACAGCTGATCGAGGACCTGACCGCGTACGTACGTCCCGGCGAGGTCGCGGTCCGGCCGCCGCGCACGCTGCGGGAGTCGAGCGCGAGCGGGGCGATGGCGCGGGGGCGCACCTGTTACGACCATCTGGCGGGCCACCTGGGGATCACGATCACCCGGGCGATGACGGAGCGCGGGCTGCTGCGGCAGGACACGGGGTTCGCCCTGACCGACGAGGGGATCGGCTGGTTCGGGGAGTTGGGCATCGGCCTGGAGCACACCGGCAGGCGCCCGCTGGTCCGCGCCTGCCTCGACTGGACGGAGCGCAGGCCGCATCTTGCGGGGTCGCGGGCGCGGCACTGTGCCGCCATGCGCTCGACGCCGGGTGGTGCGTGCGGATCGGTTCGCAGCGGGCGGTCAAGGTGACGCCGGCGGGGGCCCGGGCGCTGGAGACGCACCTCGGTATCACCGCCGGTGTCGCCGCGCCCCATACTTAGATGTAAGGTGCATTCGTCTTGCCGGGCGAAACATGGACGTAACACGGGAGCGAGCCGTGCGGCACTCAACGGATGCCAAGAGCCAGCCACTTGGGGCCTTGTCCTTCGCCACCCACGTCCTGCGCGGCCAGGCGCAGGTCACCTTCCTGCCGAGCGCGGCGGCAGGCGCCCTGTTCTGCGTGGCGCTCTTCGCGGCGGGCTGGGAGTACGGCCTCTACGGCCTGGCGGGAACGGCCGTCGGTACGGCCACCGCGCGGCTGCTGGGGGCGGCGCACGACCGCGTCTCGACGGGGCTCGAAGGCTTCAACGCCTGCCTGACCGCCCTGTGTTTCGCCGTGTTCCTCGGTGCCGGGCACTTGTCGACGGCCGCGCTCGCCCTCGCGGGCTGTGTGGTGGTCACGGTCGTGACGGCGGCGGCGGTCAACGTCCTCGCCGCCTGGGACCTGCCCTCGCTCACGCTCCCGTACTGCCTGCTCGCGAGCGCGATGACGATCGCGGCGCCCGGCTTCGAGCGGGTCTGGCACCACGGGGACGCCCTGGCCGCGCTGACGCGCGCGGCGACGGGCCCGACCTCGCTCCGACCCGCCGACCTGGCAAAGGCGTTCTTCGCCGACTTCGCCCAGATCTTCTTCATGCCGCAGTGGTACGTCGGCGCGGTGCTGCTCGTGGGCCTCTTCGTCGCGAGCCGCCGCGCGGGGGCCGTCGCGTGCCTCGGCAGTGTGGTCGGGATCGGCTCGGCATGGGCGCTGGGGGCACCGGCCGCGCAGATCGCGGACGGCACGATGGGATACAACTCGGTGCTCGTCGCTCTCGCGCTGTGCGGCGTCTTCCTTCCGGTGCGGGGTGCGACACTCGCGTACGCGATCGTGGGCGCCGCCACGGCGACCGCCGTCAGCTCGGCGATATCGGCGCTCCTCGCGCCGTCCGGCGGGCACACGTTCACCTGGCCGTTCGTCCTGACGACGCTCGCGTTCCTGGCGGCGGCAAAGTCCTTCTCCCGGCTGCGTACGACGGCTCCGGCGCCGTCGGCTGTGACGGCGCCGGAGCTGTCCTTGGCGGCCGGGGGCGTCAGCGAGAACTCGCCCGCCCCGCAAGCACCTTGACGGAGGACGGGGCGATCACGGTGAGGCCGGTCCGCCCTGGAACACCACCAGCGCCCGGCCCCCCTTCCCCGCGACCATGTTCTCGAAGGCCGCCGGGATGCCGTCCAGGGCGATGCGATCGGTCACCAGGCCGCTCAGGTCGAAGCGCCCGGCGCGGATGTGGTCCGCCAGGACCGGCAGGTCCACCGCGGGGTCGGAGTTCCCGTACACGCACCCCGAGAGCGTCCGACCCCAGTGGAAGATCTCCAGGGCGTTGAAGGCGACCTGCTGGTCCTTGCCGCCGATGCCGACCACCGTCGTACGCCCGCCGCGCCGCGTGGACTCCCAGGCCGTCCGGATCGTCACCGCACGCCCCACGCACTCCACCGCGACGTCCACGCCCTGACCGCCCGTCAGCTTGCGGATGTCCTTCGCGGTCTTCTCCGAGGCGACCACGTACTCCGTCGCACCGGCCGACCGCGCCAGCTCCTCCTTCTCCGGGGACACATCGACCGCGATGATCTGCGAGGCACCGGCGATCCGCGCCGCCTGGAGCGTAGCGAGGCCCACTCCCCCGACCCCGAAGACCGCAACAGTCTCGCCCTCGCGGACCTTCGCGGAGTGGTGCACGGCGCCGTACCCGGTGAGCACGGCGCAGCCCAGGAGCGCCGCGTCCGTCAGCGGGACACCGGCCGGGGACGGCAGTACGCAGTTGCCGGCCACCACCGTCTCCTCGGCGAACGCGGCGACGTTCAGACCGGGGTGGAGGTCGGCGCCGTCCGAGGCGCGGTGGGCGTAGACATCGGCGGCACCGGCCAGCGCGTTCACGCACAGCCACACCTCGCCGAGCGAGCAGGCGTGACAACTTCCGCAGGACGGAGCCCAGTTGAGAACCACCTCGTCGCCCGGTGCGACGTGGGTGATCCCCTCGCCCACGGACACCACCGTTCCCGCGCCCTCGTGCCCGAGCACGGCGGGCACGGGCACCCGCATCGTGCCGTTGGTCAGGGACAGGTCGGAGTGGCAGACCCCGGCGGCGGCGAGGCGCACCCGCACCTGGCCCGGGCCCGGCTCGGGCAGGTCGATCTCGGTGATCTCCAGGGGAGAGCCGACGGCGGGCAGAACAGCGGCGCGGACCACGGTGACGTACTCCTTGTGAAGGCGCGGAACAGAGTTCAGAGGTTCAGAAGTTCAGAGGTTCAGAACTGGAGGGACTTCGTCTGGAGGTACTCCGCAAGGCCGTGCGGGCCCAGCTCCCGGCCGACGCCCGACTGCTTGTAACCGCCGAACGGCGCGGAGGGGTTGAAGCTGCCGCCGTTGATGTCGACCTGTCCCGTGTCCATGCGGCGGGCGAACGCGATCGCCTCCGCGTCGTCGGCCGCCCAGACAGCTCCCGCGAGCCCGTACACGGTGCCGTTCGCGATCCGCAGGGCGTCGGCCTCGTCCTCGTACCTGATGATCGAGACGACCGGGCCGAAGATCTCCTCCTGGGCGATCGTCATGTCAGGGGTGACGTCGGCGAAGACGGTCGGCTGGACGTAGTACCCCTGCTCGCGCGGCACTTCGGAGCCGCCCGCGACCACGCGGGCGCCCTCTTCGACGCCCTTGTCGATGTATCCGCGCACGCGCGCGTGCTGCTTGGCGTTGACGACGGGGCCGATGCGGGTGCCGTACTTGGCGGCCGCTTGTGCCGCGAGCGAGACCGCCTCGTCGTACCGCTCGGAGTCGACCAGCATGCGGGTCCACGCGCTGCACGTCTGGCCCGAGTTGGACATGACGTTGGCGACACCGGCCTTGACCGCCTTGGCCAGGTCGGCGCTGGGCAGGATGACGTTGGCGGACTTGCCGCCGAGCTCCAGGGCGACGCGCTTGACGGCCGCGCCCGCGGTCGCGCCGATCTGCTTGCCGACCGCCGTCGAGCCGGTGAAGGAGACCAGGTCGACGCCCTCGTGCTCGGCGAGCGCCTGCCCCGCGACCGGGCCGAGCCCGGTGACCAGGTTGAAGACACCGGCGGGGATGCCCGCCTCGTGCGCGGCCTCGGCGAAGAGCTGGGCGGTGAGCGGGGTGTCCTCCGCGGGCTTCAGGACGACCGTGCAGCCCGCGGCGAGCGCGGGGGCCACCTTGTTGACGATCTGGTGGAGGGGGTAGTTCCAGGGCGTGATCGCGCCGACCACACCGACCGGCTCCAGGTAGACCGTGGAGTTTCCGATCTTCTCCTCGAAGGCGTACGTCGCCGCGAGCTCGGCATAGGACCCTGAGACCAGGATCGGCACGCCCGCGTGCACCATCTGCGAGAACGGGAGCGGCGAGCCGAGCTCCGCCGTCACCGTCTCGGCGATCTCGTCCTTGCGGGCGACCAACTGGTCACGGAGCGCCCCGATGAGCGCGGCACGCTCGGCGGGCGGGGTCGCGGCCCAGGCGGGGAAGGCCTCGCGGGCGGCCCCGACCGCCGCGTCGATGTCCTGCGCCGTACCGGCGGGGACCTGGCCGATCGGCTGCTCGTCGGCCGGGTTCAGGACCGTGATCGTGTCCGTGCCGACGGCGGGCCGCCAGGCGCCGCCGATGTACATGCCGTCGTGGGCCTTCATCGCACTCCTCAAGTCGTCGTCTCGGGTGGTCGTCCGCACCCCAAACTAGCGCTGATAGTTTTTCGGCACCAGGGGCGTCCGGGCAGGGGACATTCCCCCCGGCCCGGCACCTACCCCCCACGGGTTCCTCCGAAGTTCGATTTCGTGCATGTGACAGACACATGTCAAGACGCCAACTCCCTTGATCTACGCCCGTAGAGCCGACATTCTGCTGTTCGCGCCGGGAGCGGAACACTCCACTCCTGGCTGTGTGTGCGATCACGCACACGCCCCCACAGTTGCGCCGCCCGACCCAGGGCGCGCGCCGCCTATGAGGAGGACTCCCTCGTAATGGCAATGCTGCGCAGCAAGAAGACTGTGATCGCCGCGGCGATCTCGACCGCGACCGCCGCCGCTCTGTTCGGTGCGGTCACCGCCCTTCCGGCCCAGGCCGCCCCCGCCGAGGGCACGGTGATCGGCGCCGGTTCGGCCGACGCCGTCAAGGGCAGCTACATCGTCACCCTGAAGAAGAACTCGGGCTTCAGCGCCGCCTCGACCCAGGGCAAGGGCCTGATATCCGAGTACGGCGGGTCGGTGAAGAAGACCTTCAAGTCCGCGCTCAAGGGCTACACCGTCGAGCTGAGCGCGGCGGAGGCGAGACAGCTGGCCGCCGACCCCGCCGTCGCCTCGGTCGAGCAGAACCAGCGGGTCCAGGCCGACGCGACCCAGAGCAACGCCCCCTGGGGTCTGGACCGCATCGACCAGACGAGCCTGCCGCTGTCCGGCACCTACACCTACCCGGACACCGCGGGCTCGGGTGTCACCGCGTACGTGATCGACACCGGTGTGCGCATCACGCACTCCGAGATCAGCGGACGCGCGGTGAACGGCTACGACGCCGTGGACGGCGACAACACCGCCCAGGACGGCAACGGCCACGGCACGCACGTGGCCACCACCATCGCGGGCAAGACCTACGGTGTCGCCAAGAAGGCCAAGATCGTGGCCGTCCGCGTGCTCGACAACAACGGCTCCGGCACGACCGCCGGTGTCATCGCGGGCATCGACTGGGTGACGAGCAACCACGCGGCGGGAGCCCCCGCCGTGGCCAACATGTCGCTCGGCGGCGGCGCCTCCACCACGCTGGACAACGCGGTGAAGAACTCCATCGCCGACGGCGTCAGCTACGCGGTCGCCGCAGGCAACGAGGGCGTCAACGCCTCCTCGTCGTCCCCGGCGCGGGTCCCCGCTGCCATCACGGTCGGCGCCACCAGCAACACGGACGCCAAGGCCAGCTGGTCCAACTACGGCTCGGTCCTCGACATCTTCGCGCCGGGTGTCTCGATCACGGCGGGCTGGAACACCAGCGACACCGCCACGAACACCATCTCCGGTACGTCGATGGCCACTCCGCATGTCGCGGGTGCCGCGGCGGTCTACCTGGCGGGCCACACCTCGGCCACGCCGGCGCAGGTCTCCACGGCCCTGGTGAACGGCGCCACGTCGGGCAAGGTCACCAGCCCGGGCACCGGTTCGCCGAACAAGCTGCTCAAGATCGTCCAGTAGTACCCGGGTAACACCGGAGCAGTACCCCGTTCCCCGGAGGCAGCCGGCGCCTCCGGGGAACATCTGCTCGTCGGCTCGTTGACTCGTCGGCTCGTTCAGCGGCGGCGCGACCATCCGCCGCGACCGGCAGCGCGCACGCGGCCCCGCGTAAGTTCGGTAACTTCATGGATGTCCCTCTCCTCTAGGCTTCACGTCAACTCCGGTGTTCCGGAAGACTTCTGCAAAGTTTCGAGAATGCGTCCGGAACGGTAAGGGCGTGACGGGGACTCGTCAATGGAGGTGGGGAAGTGAGCCGGTCAAGGAGCAAGGTGACCATCACGGAGATAGCCCGGCAGGCGGGCGTCTCCGTGCCGACGGTGTCGCGGGTGGTCAACGGCCGGTCCGACGTCTCGGAGGAGACCCGCGCGCGCATCGAGGACCTCCTGCGGGAGCACGGCTACGAACGGCGGTCGAGCGCGCCCGGCAGCCGCGCCGCCCTGGTCGACCTGGTCTTCAACGACCTCGACAGCCCCTGGGCCGTGGAGATCATCCGCGGCGTGGAGGAAGTGGCGCACGCGGCGGGCGCCGGCACGGTCGTCTCCGCGATCCACGGCGCATCCGGCTCGGCCCGCCAGTGGATGAAGAACCTGCGGGCCCGCGCGTCGGACGGCGTGATCCTGGTGACCTCCGTCCTGGAACCGATGCTCCACGACGAACTGCGGCGGCTCGGCGTGCCGCTCGTGGTGATCGACCCGGCAGGATCGCCCGCCCTCGACGCACCGACCGTGGGCGCCACCAACTGGGCGGGCGGCATGGCGGCGACGGAGCATCTGCTCTCCCTCGGCCACCGCAGGATCGGCTTCATCGCGGGCCCGCCGCGGCTCCTGTGCTCGCGGGCCAGGCTCGACGGCTACCGCGCGGCGCTGGAGAGCGCGGGCGTGCCCGTGGACGACGCGCTGATCGTGCCGGGCGACTTCTACCACGCGTCCGGGTTCGCCGGAGCGGGCGAACTCCTCGCCCTCGCCGAGCCGCCGACCGCGCTCTTCGCCGCCAGCGACCAGATGGCCCTCGGCGCGATCGAGGCCCTGCGGCGGCGCGGCCTGCGCGTTCCCGAGGACCTCAGCGTGGTGGGCTTCGACGATCTGCCGGAGGTCAGCTGGTCCGCGCCGCCCCTGACGACCGTGCGCCAGCCCCTGTCCGACATGGGGAAGCTGGCCGCCCGCACGGTGCTGCGGCTCGCGCTCGGCGAGGAGCCCGCATCGCCCCGGATCGAGCTGGCCACGGAGCTGGTGGTGCGCGCGAGCACGGCACCGCGCGCCTGATCCCCCGCCGTAAGCCACCTCCCCCGAACTCCCTTTCCTGTCAGGAGCGTTGACACGTCCGGACGCCGCCCGTAACTTCCGTGCGCATCGACCGATAATTTTCGGAACTCTTCCGGAAGGTGCGCCGCGATGCCTACCCCTCCCCTCCGCCGACCGCGCCGACGCATACGTACGGCCCTGGCCACCGCGGCCCTGACGCTCGCCGCCACCGGCCTCGCCGCCTGTGGTGGCAGCGGCGGCCCGCAGGACAGCGCGGGCGGCGGTGGCGCCACCCTTGAGGCCTGGGTCTACGGCGATCCGTCGGCCGCCGTGCAGCGCAAAGTCGTCGACCGCTTCAACAAGACCTCGGACGTCAAGGTGAAGCTCGTCGAGATCCCCGGCGAGGGCTACCAGGACAAGATGCGCACCTCCATGGGCACCGCCAACGCCCCCGACATCTTCTTCAACTGGGGCGGCGGCTCCATCAGCGACTTCGCCGCCAAGGACATGCTGGTCGACCTCGGCCCGTACATGAAGAAGGACCCGGCGCTGAAGAAGGCGTTCATCCCCTCGATCCTCGACGCGGGCCGCATCGACGGGACGTACTACGGCGTCCCGATGCGCGGCATGCAGCCGGTGATCCTCTTCTACAACAAGAAGGTCTTCCGCGAGGCGGGCGCACGGCCCCCGTCCTCCTGGGACGACATGCTCGGCCTCATCGACATCTTCAAGGAGAAGGGCGTCACGCCGTTCGCACTCGCGGGCGCCGATCCGTGGACCGAGCTGATGTGGCTGGAGTACCTCCTCGACCGGTTCGGCGGCCCCGAGGTCTTCCAGAAGATCGTGGACGGCGACAAGTCCGCCTGGAACGACCCCGCCATGATCAAGGCGGGCGAGACGATCCGCGATCTGGTCGACCGCGGGGCCTTCGGCAAGAACTACAAGTCGGTCAACTACACGGCGGACGGCGCCTCCACCCTGTTCGCCCGCGGCAAGGCCGCCATGCATCTGATGGGCAGCTGGGAGTACGCCAACCAGCAGGCCAACCAGAAGGAGTTCGCCAAGTCGGGCCTCGGCTGGACCTCGTTCCCCGCGGTGCCCGGCGGCAAGGGCGACCCCAAGGACGTCGTCGGCAACCCCACCAACTACTGGTCCGTCAACGCGACCCAGGTGAAGAAGGGCGAACGGCGCGACGCGGCGGTGAAGTTCCTGAAGTTCGCGTCGCAGCAGAGTTACGCCAAGGACCTCGTCGCCAACGGAGACGTACCGGCGACCTCTGACGCGAAGGCGCAGCTCACCGCGCACGAGAACCCCGAGTACGCCACGTATCAGTACGACATGGTGAGCGAGGCCCCGTCCTTCACGCTCTCCTGGGACCAGGCGCTGCCCGCCAGATTCACCTCGCCGCTCACCAACAACCTGCAGAAGCTCTTCAACGGCGACCTGAGCCCGAAAGGCTTCGCCGACGCGATGCGGGGAGTGAAGTGAGTCCGTCGTCCCGCGGTCCCGGACGCCCCGGACTCCTGTGGGCCGCGCCAGGCGCCCTGTTCTTCCTCTGCTTCGCGCTCGGCCCGCTGCTCCTCGTCGCCTACCTCTCCTTCACCGAGTGGGACGGGCTCGGCGGGCTCCCCTCCTTCAGCGGCACAGGCAACTGGAGCCGCCTGTGGGAGGACTCCACGATGCGGGGCGCGGTGGTACTGAGCCTGCTGCTCACCGCGCTGACGTGGCTCGTCCAGACGCCGATCGCGCTGCTGCTCGGCGTCTGGGCGGCCGGTAGGCAGAAGAACCGCGCTGTCCTGAGTGCCATCTTCTTCCTGCCGCTGCTCGCCTCGTCCGTGGCGCTCGCGCTGCTCTGGAAGACGCTCCTGGACCCCAACTTCGGTCTGATCGCCGACATCGGTCCGTGGATCGGCTTCGCGGACGGCGATGTGCTCGGCTCGTCGAACGGCGCGTTCGGCGCTGTCCTGTTCGTGGCGGCCTGGCAGTTCATCCCGTTCCACACGCTGCTCTACCAGGGCGGCGCCCGGCAGATCCCGCGCTCCCTCTACGACGCGGCGTCGATCGACGGGGCGGGCACCGTCCGGCAGTTCTTCCACATCACGCTGCCGCAACTGCGCAACACCGTCATCACATCGACCGTCCTGATGGTGGTCGGCGCGCTGACGTTCTTCGACACCGTCCTGATCCTCACCGAGGGCGGCCCCGGCACGGACACCACGATCGTCCCCTACTGGATGTACGAGACGGGCTTCGTCTCCCGGGACATGGGCTACGCGAGCGCGATCGCCACAGCGCTGGTCGTGGTCGCGACGGGCATCTCACTGCTTCTCGTACGGCTCACCGGCTTCGCGGCGATGCGCTCCACCAGGGAGGGCCTGTGACAAGCACCCTGGAACGGCCTGAGCGCCCCGACACCCGCAGCCCCGCACGGCCGCCGCACAAGACCCGCCGACGGCGCCGGCGCCCCAACCTCCCCGCCGGAGCCGCCTCGCTCCTCTGGCTGGTGATCATCGCGCTGCCGCTGTACGTCCTGCTGACCACGACCCTCCAGTCGCGCGACGCCTACTTCGACCGGGGCCCGCTCTCCGTCCCCACCGAGCCGACCCTCGACAACTACCGCCGCGTCCTGGACAGCAGCTTCTTCACCTACCTCCTCAACACGGCGGTGGTGACGGTCGCCTGTGTCGCCATCGTCCTGGTGCTCGGGGTGTGTGTCGGCTACGCGGTGGTGCGTGCGCGGGGCCGGGGCGCCCAGCGCCTCTTCCAGATGTTCCTGCTCGGCCTGGCGATCCCCGCCCAGGCGGTGATCATCCCGGTCTTCCTGCTGATCACGAAGCTGGAGCTGTACGACTCGCTGCTCGCGGTGATCCTGCCGACGGCGGCGTTCGCGCTGCCCGTGAGCGTGCTGATCCTCGCCGGTTCGATGCGGGACATCGACGAGGAGCTGTACGAGTCGATGGCCCTCGACGGCGCGGGCCCGGTCCGCATCCTGCTGCGCCTGGTCGTACCGATGTCGCGCACCGGCATCTCCACGGCCGCCGTCTACACCGCCTTGCAGGCCTGGAACGGCTTCCTCTTCCCGCTGATCCTCACCCAGTCCCCCGAGTCCAGGGTGCTCACCCTCGGCCTCTACGACTACGTCGGCGAGTTCCGCGTCGACGTCCCGGCGCTGCTCGCCGCCGTGGTCCTGTCCATCGTGCCCATCTTCGCCGTGTACCTCTTCGCCCGCCGTCAGCTGGTCGACGGTCTGATGGGCGCGGGCGGCCGCTGACTTGAGGAGTTCCATGGTCCACCCCTGGCAGGACACCACGCTGGCCGCGCCCGAGCGGGCGGCGGACCTGCTCGCCCGGATGACCGCACAGGAGAAGCTCGCACAGCTCTACAGCGTCTGGCCGGGATCGGACGCCCAGGAGGAGAGCGCCGATGTGGCGCCGCTCCAGCACGAGGTGGCGCAGCGCGTCGACCTGGAAGAGCTGCTCCCCCACGGGCTCGGCCAGGTGACACGCCCCTTCGGCACGGCGCCGGTGGAACCCGCCGAGGGCGCGGCCCGGCTCGCCGCCCTCCAGGAACGTGTCCGCGCCGCGAACCGCTTCGCCCTGCCCGCCGTCGCCCACGAGGAGTGCCTCACCGGCTTCACCGCCTGGCAGGCGGCCGTCTTCCCCACACCGCTCGCCTGGGGTGCCTCCTTCGACCCCGAACTTGTCGGCAGGATGGCCGAGTCGATCGGTACGTCGATGCGCGCGGTCGGCGTCCACCAGGGGCTCGCCCCGGTCCTTGACGTCGTACGCGACCCCCGCTGGGGCCGCACGGAGGAGTCGATCGGCGAGGACCCGTACCTGGTGGCGACCATCGGCACGGCCTACGTGAAGGGTCTCCAGTCGGCGGGCATCATCGCCACGCTCAAGCACTTCGCCGGGTACTCGGCCTCTCGCGGGGCCCGCAACCACGCCCCGGCGTCCATCGGCCCGCGCGAGCTGGCGGACGTCATCCTGCCTCCCTTCGAAATGGCGATACGGGACGGGGGCGCCCGCTCCGTCATGCCCGCGTACAACGACCTGGACGGTCTCCCGGCCCACGCCCACCAGGCGCTGCTCACCCAACTCCTGCGGGAGGAATGGGGGTTCACGGGAACGGTCGTCTCCGACTACTTCGGGGTGTCCTTCCTGGAGTCGGCACACGGGGTCACGGACTCCAGGGCGGGCGCGGCGGCGCTCGCCCTCTCGGCGGGCGTGGACATCGAGCTCCCGGCGGTGCGGTGCTTCGGGGCGGGGGAAGCACCGCAGGACGCGGTGGACCGGGCGGCGCTTCGCGTACTGACCCAGAAGTGCGAACTCGGCCTCCTGGACCCCGACTGGACGCCGGCTCCCCCCACACTGACGCCCGTGGACCTCGACCCACCCCATATGCGCCAGCTGGCGCGCGAGTTGGCGGAGGAGTCGGTGGTCCTGCTCGCCAACAGGGACAGGGCGCTGCCCTTGGCGCACAACACGCGGATCGCCGTGGTGGGCCCGCTCGCCGACGACCCGGCGGCGATGCTCGGCTGCTACACCTTCCCGCGCCATGTGGGCGTGGAGCATCCGCAGTTGCCGATGGGCGTCGCCGTGCCGACGCTGCTCCAGGCGTTGCGGGCGGAGTTCCCGGGGGCCACGTTCGTCGAGGACCCGGCGGACGCGGAGGTGTGCGTGGCCGTGGTCGGGGACCGCTCGGGGCTCTTCGGGCGGGGCACGTCGGGCGAGGGATGCGATGCGGCGGACCTCGAACTGCCCGACGGCCAGGGCGACTTCATGGACACGGTTCTCGCCTCGGGCACTCCCACGATCCTGGTGCTCCTCTCCGGCCGCCCCTACGCGCTCGGGCGCTGGGCGGACCGTCTCGCCGGGGTGGTGCAGGCGTTCTTCCCCGGTGAGGAGGGCGGGGGCGCGGTCGCGGGTGTGCTTTCGGGCCGGGTCAATCCGTCGGGGCGGCTCCCGGTCGGCGTGCCCCGCGAGCCGTCGGGCCAGCCCTGGACGTACCTGGCTCCCCCGCTCGGCCACCGCGGCGAGGCGAGCAACCTCGATCCGACGCCGCTGTTCCCGTTCGGGCACGGGCTCTCGTACACGACGTTCGCGTGGGACGTGTCCCCTGCCCCGGTGGAAACCCCCGTCGAACTGCCCACGGACGGCGAGACGACCCTGCGCGTCACGGTCACCAACACGGGGGATCGCCCCGGAGCCGAGGTGGTCCAGCTCTACCTCCACGATCCCGTGGGCCGGGTGGCGCGCCCCGTGGCCCGCCTGATCGGCTACGCCCGTGTGCCGCTGCTCCCGGGCGAGTCGGCGGAGGTCCACGCCACGTTCCACGCGGACCTGGCGTCGTACACGGGTCCCGAGGGGCGCCGCGTGGTCGACCCGGGGTCGCTGGAACTCCGGGTCGCGGCATCCAGCTCGACGGTCCACCATCGGGTGCCGCTGGTCCTGACGGGGCCTGAGCGGATCGTGGGCCATGAGCGGCGTATGAGGTGTGAGATGCGGGTGAAGTAGAGGGGCGAGATCAGCCCCTCCGGCGTTTGAGGAGCGGGGGTCTGGGGGCAGAGCCCCCAGTCTCGGGAAGGGGCGGGATTGGGGAAGGCCCCGCAGGGCTACTACGCCTCAGTCCCAACCCGGCCGCCACCAGCAACAGCCCCCCAAGCATCACGAAGGGAGCGGCAACCCCCGCAACCCCCGCGATCAGCCCCGCCCCGGCTGGGGCAGCGACCTGCCCCAGCCGATTACCCGTAAGCCGCAACGCAAGCGCAGTAGACCGCGCCCCGTCCGGGGCGGCCTGCACCACCGTCGTCATCGACAACGGCTGCCCAACCCCCAGGCAGAACCCCAGCAGAACAAGCATCACCCCCAGCCCCCACACAGGCACCGGCAACGCAACGCCCGCACACAACACCGCGGCCAGCAAACACGTCACAACGATGAGGACCGTACGCCCGAGCAGATTGATCAGCGGCGTCATCACCAGTCGGCACGCGATCGTCGCGGCGGCCCGCATCGAGAGCAGCACCCCGACCGTCGCGGGCGCGATACCCCGGTGCTCACCGACCACGGGCAGATAGGCGGTGAGGATGTCCGTCGCGGAGAGCACCGCGAGGCTGATGAAGATCCCCGCGGGGACGCCCCGGGTGCGCAGGATGCCGAGCACCGGGACCTTGTCCCCCCGCTTCGGCGAGGCACCGGATGGACGGACGTGCTCGATGCGCCACAGCGAGGTGAAGGAGACGGCAGCGACCGCCCCTGAGACGAGCAGGGCGAACGCGCTCGTGCGCCCCATGTCCGCCCCGATGAGAAGACCAGCTGCGATCGGCCCGACCAGCTGCCCGAGCGAGGCGCCGATCGTGAAGTGCCCGAAGTTGCGGTCCTGTTCGTCGGGGGCGGACTGCCGCGCGACGATCGACTGGGCGCCGATCACGAAGCAGAGGTGGCCGAGGCCCATCACACCGCTCCAGGCGGCGAGCACCCCGAGCGAACCTGCCGTGCCGCTCAGCGCGCACCCGCCGGAGATCAGGACGACGCCGATCGGAAGCAGCGGCGCGCACCGCCCGGTGTCCGTCCTGCGCCCCAGCGGCACGGCCGCGAAGAGCGGAAGCAGGGCGTACACACCCGCGATGACGCCGATCGCCCGCTCGTCGGCGCCCAGCGAGAGGGCCCGGTAGGAGACGGCAGGACGCGCCATCGACACCGCCCCCTGCGCGAAGCTGAAGGCGATGACGAGGCGCAGCAACCAGGCGCGGCCCGGTGTCGATGGCATCAGATGATGCCGAAGAGGATTCCGGAGCCGAGCACCACGAGCGAGGTGAGCACGGCCCATTTGACGGTGAACTTGGTGTGGTCGCCGAACTCGACCTTGGCCATGCCGACGAGGACGTACACGGCGGGCACCAGCGGGCTCGACATGTGCAGGGCCTGACCGGCGATCGAGGCGCGGGCGATCTCGAGGGTGCCGACGCCGTGCGCCTGGCCCGCCTCTGCGAGTACCGGCAGGACGCCGAAGTAGAAGCCGTCGTTCGACATGAAGTAGGTGAGCGGCAGGGAGAGGAGTCCGGTGACCAGGCCCATCTGCGGGCCCATGCCCTCCGGGATCGCGTCGACGAGCCACTTGGCCATGCTGTCGACCATGCCGGTGCCCTGGAGGACGCCGGTGAAGACGGCGGCAGCGAAGACCATGCCGGTGACGTTGAGGACGTTCTCCGCGTGGGCGCCGATGCGGGCCTTCTGGTCGGGCATGTGCGGGAAGTTGACCGTCAGGGCGAGTGCGGCGCCGAGCAGGAAGAGGACCGGGATCGGCAGCCACTCCATGATCATGGCGGTGAGCAGGACCACGGTGAGACCGGCGTTGAACCAGTAGAGCTTGGGGCGCAGGGTGGAACGGTTGGGGTCGAGCCCCTGGAAGCCGTCGTCGTCATCGGCGTCGGCGTCACCGGAGGCGTCAGAAGCGTCCGTGCCGGAACCCGCTGCTCCGGCGCCCGCTCCCCCAGTGGCCTTCTTGACGAGCGACGTACGGCCGCCGTCGGAGCCACCCGCACCCACCAGAACCGTCTCGCTCGCCGTCTCCTTCTCCAGGACCTCGTCCAGGGAGAGCATGCCGAGCCGCTTGCGCTCCCGCAGACCCAGGGCGTAGGAGAGCAGGAAGACCGCCACGAGGCCCATGGCGAGCGCCGGGATCATGGGGACGAAGATGTCGGCCGCGTCGACCTTGAGCGCGGTCGCGGCGCGGGCCGTCGGGCCGCCCCAGGGCAGGGTGTTCATGACGCCGTTGGCGGTGGCCGCGACACCCGTCATGACGACGAGGCTCATCTTGAGGCGTTTGTAGAGCGGATACATCGCCGAGACCGTGATCATGAAGGTCGTCGAGCCGTCGCCGTCGAGCGAGACGATCGCGGCGAGCAGCGCGGTGCCGACCACGATGCGCACCGGGTCCGCCTTGCAGAAGCGCAGGATGCCCCGGACGATCGGGTCGAAGAGGCCGACGTCGATCATGACGCCGAAGTACACGATGGCGAACATGAGCATGGCCGCCGTGGGCGCCAGGTTGCCGACGCCTTCGAGGACGTAGTCCCCGAGATGAGCTCCCTTTCCTACGAATACGCAGAAGAGTGCGGGGATCAGGACCAGTGCCGCGATCGGCGACATCTTCTTCATCATGATCAGCACCAGGAAGGTGGCGATCATGACGAATCCGAGGATTGTCAGCATGGGGGCTACCTAACGTTCACCATCGAACTCCCACCAGGTCTGGCGGTCCGGTTGACGTTAGGACCCGCTATCCAGCGTTAACAAGATGTTGACGTGCGAGCAATAAGCGCAAAACTCCAGGTCAACGACTTGCTGTCGCCGTCGGTGTCGGAACGAGGGCCGGAACGAGGGCTGTGAGGGACACCGGGAAGCCGTTGAGCACGGACGTCCCGGAGAGCGGGTCGAGGAGCGTGCCGTCCAGGAGCTGGTTCACATTGGCCCCGGGGTTCTCCGCCGCGACGGCAAGGCGTGTGCCGGGGCGGTCGTGGCCCCAGCCGTGCGGCAGGCTGACCACTCCGGGGCGCACGGCGTCGGTCACCTCCACGGGGACGGTGAGCGAGCCGCCGGCTGCGGCCACGCGCGCGTGGCCGCCGTTCTCCAGGCCGATGCGGGCCGCGTCCTCGGGGTGGACGTGCAGGGTGCAGCGGTTGGATCCGCCGGTGAGGGTGCGGACGTTGTGCATCCAGCTGTTGTTGGAGCGCAGATGGCGGCGGCCTACGAGGACGAGCTCGTCCGGGGTGGCACGCAGGGCGCTCGTGAGGCGCGGAAGGTCGTCCGCGATCGGTGCCGGGAAGAGTTCCACGCGTCCGCTGCGCGTCTTGAGCACCTGCGGGAGGCGGGATTCCAGCGGCCCGAGGTCGATGCCGTGCGGGTGGGCCAGGAGCCGCTCCAGGGTGAGACCGTCCTCGCGTGCGCCGAATCCGTCGCCGTAGGGGCCCAGGCGCAGCATCAGGTCGAGCCGCCGCTGGGGGCCGCTCCCGCCGGTGAGCTGGGCGGCGAGTTCCTTGGGGTCACGGCCGTACACGGCCGAGTGCGGCTCGGTGACGGCCTTGCCGAGGGTCCGCTCGACGACCATCGTGTCGACGGCCGCCGGGTCGGCGCCGTGCATGCCGCTGACCGCGAGGACGAGCCGGGCGAGGATCTCCGTCTCGGCCATCCTGCCGTCCGAGAGGGGCAGTGCGGCGGGGGTGTGGCGGACCTGGTTGCGTACGGCGAGCGCGTTGAAGGCGAAGTCGAAGTGGGCGCTCTGCGAGGGCGGGGGCGGCGGCAGGACCACGTGGGCGTGGCGGGAGGTCTCGTTCAGATACGGGTCGACGCTGACCATGAAGTCGAGGGAGGCGAGGGCCTTGTCGAGGCGGTCGCCGTCCGGCGCGGAGAGGACGGGGTTGGCGGCGACGGCCACGACGGCGCGGATCGCTTCGTCGCCGGGGGTGTCGATCTCCTCGGCGAGCGCGGCGATCGGGAGTTCCCCCTTGGCCTCCGGGTGGCCGCTCACGCGGCTGTGCCAGCGGCCGAGCGCGAAGCCCTTTCCGGGTCCTGCCGGGCGGGGTTCACGGTCGGTGGCGGAGAGCGGGAACAGGGCGCCGCCCGGCCGGTCGAGGTTGCCGGTGAGGACGTTCAGTACGTCGACCAGCCAGTTGGTGAGCGTGCCGTAGGCGACGGTGCTCGCGCCGACGCGGGCGTAGACGGCGGCGGTGGGCGCGGCGGCCAGTTCACGGGCGAGGGCGCGGATGGTGTCGGCGGGCACGTCGCAGGCCGCTGTCACGGCGTCGGGGGTGAAGTGACGCAGGGCTTCCCGTACGTCGTCGACCCCCTCCACCCGCTCGTCGAGCGCGCCGAGGTCGGTCAGCTTCTCCTCGAAGAGGACCTGCACCATGGCCGCGAGCAGCAGCGCGTCCGCGCCGGGCCTGATCGCGAGGTGGCGGTCGGCGAGCTTCGCGGTGCGGGTGCGGCGCGGGTCGACGACGGTGAGCGTGCCGCCGCGTGCGCGCAGCGCCTTCAGCTTGCCCGGGAAGTCGGGGGCGGTGCACAGGCTCCCGTTGGAGTCCAGGGGGTTGGCGCCGAGCAGGAGCAGATGGTCGGTGCGGTCGAGGTCGGGCACGGGGATGGCGAAGGCGTCGCCGAAGAGGAGCCCGCTGGAGACGTGCTTGGGCATCTGGTCGACGGTGCTCGCGGTGAACACGTTGCGGGTGCCGAGGGAGTTGAGGAGCACGGGCGGGTAGAGGCCGCCCGCCATGGTGTGCACGTTCGGGTTGCCGAGCACCACGCCGACCGCGTGCGGCCCGTACCGCTCGATCAAGGGGCGAAGCCCTGCGGCGACGGCGTCGAAGGCCTCGTCCCAGGTCGCCTCCTGGAGTACGCCGTCCTTGCGTACCAGCGGCCCCTTCAGACGGTCGGGGTCGGAGTCGGCCTCTCCGAAGGAGGCACCTTTGGGGCAGATGAAGCCGTGGCTGAACACGTCGTCGCGGTCGCCGCGCGCGCCGGTCACCCGTGCACCGTCGGAGGTGCCTTCGATGGTGAGCGTGAGCCCGCAGGTGGCTTCGCAGAGTGGGCAGATACGCAGGGCGGTGCTGGGCATGGAGAACCCTCCAGGGTCCAGGGCGGCGGCTACGGCGCACGTGCGCTCTCACCATACCGACCGGTATGCATGCCGTCAGGCCCCCGCGAGGGTCAGGTCGCAAATCCGCGAGCCCCCGGGCGCCGGGACCCGCCCCCTGTTCAGTCCAGCTGTTCAGTCCAGCTGTTCAGTCCAGCTGTTCAGTCCAGTGAACCCGCGAAGTAGGAGTGCAGCAGTGTCCGCGTCTCGTCGATCAGGTCGGGATCGCCCGACGGACGGACGCGGAAGGCGAGTTGGAGGACCGCGTCCACCGCTTCGACGCCCACGAGCACGGTGCGGCTCAGTTTCTTGTCCAGCGGCCGGTCCAGGTGCGCGGCGAGCAGTCCCGCCACCCGCTCGGCGACGTCCGAGTTGGCGTCGGGCATCGCGCCGGGCGCCGAGGGGATGCCGAAGTCGACCAGGCCGAAGCCGGGGACGGTGCGCTTCATGGCGAGGTACTCGTCGAAGGCCGCGTCGACCGCGCCGCGCCAGTCGCCGCGCTCCACCCCGGCCATGCGCGCCGCCACGCGCTCTCCGTAGGCGTCGAGGTTGCGGTGGGCCAAGGCGTCGGCCATGGCCCGCTTGTTGCCGAAGAAGCGGTAGACCGAGCCGATCGGTACACCCGCGCGAAGGGCGACGGCGCGGGTGCTCAGTTCCTCGTAGCCGACCTCGTCCAGGACGGCGGCGCAAGCGTCGAGGATGCGGGTCAGACGCTCGGCGCTGCGCTCCTGCACGGGCACCCGGCGCAGGGTTTTCGGGGGCGGCGGGGGCTTCTGCTGATCACTACGGGGATCGCTGCGGGAATCACTGCGGGGATCACGGTGGGGCATCCCGGGAGAGTAGAGCATTGTTCACATCCATGGATCCCCCTTGCGGAAGGAAAACGTGAATCCTACGGTGTCCTATAGGAATCGTTGACGAGGGAGCGATGATGAGCCGGGAACACACCACCGACGCGAGCCGTGCGGACGCGAACGGCGCGCGCAAGACGGCGGAGGCACTGACGTACCTCTCCGGCTTCGGTAACGAACACAGCTCCGAAGCAGTGCCCGGCGCGCTGCCGCACGGCCGCAACTCACCCCAGCGCGCACCGCTGGGGCTCTACGCGGAGCAGCTGAGCGGCACCGCCTTCACCGAGCCCCGCGCGCACAACCGCCGCTCGTGGCTCTACCGCATCCGCCCGTCTGCCGCGCACCCGGCGTTCACCCGCGTCGACAACGGCGCCCTGCGCACCGCGCCCTTCGCCGAGACGCCCGACCCCAACCGCCTGCGCTGGAACCCGCTCCCCGAGCCCGCGCCCGGCACGGACTTCCTCGCGGGCCTGTGGACCCTGGGCGGCAACGGAGACGCCACCCAGCGCACCGGCATGGCCGTGCACCTGTACCACGCCAACTCCTCCATGACGGACCGCGTGTTCAGCGACGCGGACGGCGAACTCCTGGTCGTCCCCGAGCAGGGCGGCCTGCTCCTTCGCACCGAGTTCGGTCTTCTGCACGCCGAACCGGGCGAGGTGGCGCTGATCCCGCGCGGGGTGCGCTTCCGCGTGGAACTGCTCGACGAGAGCGCCCGCGGGTATGTGTGCGAGAACTACGGAGCGGCCTTCCAGCTCCCCGACCTGGGCCCGATCGGCGCGAACGGCCTGGCCAACGCACGGGACTTCAGGGCTCCGGTCGCCGCATATGAAGACAACGCCGTGGACGAGCGGCCGGTGGAGGTGGTGAACAAGTTCTGCGGAAATCTGTGGAAGGCGACCTACGACCACTCTCCGCTCGACGTCGTCGCCTGGCACGGCAACCACGTCCCGTACGTGTACGACCTGCACCGCTTCAACGTCCTCGGCTCCATCAGCTACGACCACCCGGACCCGTCGATCTTCACGGTGCTCACCTCGCCGTCGGACACCCCGGGCCTCGCGGGCGTGGACTTCGTGGTGTTCGCGCCGCGCTGGCTGGTCGGCGAGGACACCTTCCGCCCGCCGTACTTCCACCGGAACGTGATGAGCGAGTACATGGGCCTGATCGAGGGCGCGTACGACGCGAAAGCGGAGGGCTTCGTGCCCGGCGGCGGCTCGCTGCACAACATGATGTCGGCGCACGGCCCCGACCGCGACACCTTCGAGAAGGCGTCGGCCGCCGAGCTGAAGCCGCAGAAGATCGACGACGGTCTTGCCTTCATGTTCGAGACGCGCTGGCCGGTGACGGCGACCGAACAGGCAGCTCAGGCCTCCCATCTGCAGCGCGGATACGACGATGTGTGGGAGGGTCTGGAGCGCCATTTTCGAAACTGATCCCGTTACCGCCCGTAACTGATCCAGTTTCGAAGCCGCTGCGGACTGATTCGGAGAGACCGTGACCGCCTTCGCCCCGGACTCGATCGTCCTGAATCGCAAACTGCCGCTCTGGTACCAGGTGTCGCAGTCCCTGCGCGCCTCGATACTCGGCCGCACGCCCGATGCCCCGCTCCGGCTGCCCACCGAGGAGCAGCTCGCGGGGCACTACGGCGTGAGCGTCCTGACCATGCGCCAGGCGCTCAAGGAACTGGAGGACGAGGGCCTGATCACCCGGCACAGGCGGCGCGGCACGTTCATAGAGCCCAGCGCCCAGCGCGGCTCCCCGGTCCGGCTGCTCGGCTCGGTCGACGCGATCGTGGCCCAGCAGTCGGGCATGAGCACCGAGCTGCTCGCGCACGGCACGGCTCCGGTCTCCGGCGAACTCTCCGAGCACTTCCCGGATCTGGCCGAGGTGGCGACGTACCACCGGCTGCGCAGCGACGAGAAGACGGGCGAACCGACCAATCACGCCCATAACTTCATCCGCCCCGAACTCGCGGAGCGCGTCGACCTCGACGATCTGGCGCGCTGGCCCATGACGAAGGTCCTGCGCGATGTCGTGGGAGTGCGCATCAGCCGCATCACCGACACCGTCGAGGCCACGCTCGCCGACCCGGAGACGGCCCGCCTCCTCGAAGTACCCCTGCTCAGCCCGATCCTGCACTACACGGGCATCACGTACGACCCCGAGGGCCGCGCCCTGGACGTGGCACGCATCCACTACCGCGGCGACCGCTTCTCCTTCACGGTCACCCTCGACGCGACGTAAGGGTCTCGACGTACGATGCCGGGCGTGACGCACGACGAAGCGGCGCTGCTCGCCGACCTGATGCCGTGGTCCGTCGCACCGCTCCGGCCGGGCCGCGGGTGGCCGATGGGACCGGACGCCGCATCCCTCAGATCCCGCTGGGCCACGTTCGTGCGGGCGGACACGGCCGAGCGCGAAAGACTCCTCGGCCCCTCGCGCTCGCGCACCCTGCACACCGCGGTCGCCCAACTCCCCGGCCACCAGGCCTCGACGGTCCCGCTGGCCGCCGAATCGGGCCCCTGCCCCGATCCCGTACGCGTCCTGCACGGCCCCTTCGACGAGCAGTGGCTGATCCCGGACCACCGGCTCATCGACGTCGCTCGCCCGGAACTGTGGCGGGTCGCGGGCGAGGGCCAGCTGTTCCTCGTCGAACAGGGTTACGTCACCGGCTCCACGGGCCCCGCGATCCTTGCCTCCGCCGTACTGCCCGACGGCCGCTCCCCCGCCGGGCGGCCGGGCCGGATCCGCCCGCTGTTCCGCCGCCCCGGCGGGCTCGAACCCAATGTGGCGCCGGGGCTGCTAGCCCATCTCTCCGCGACGCTCGGCCAGGACGTCGGCGCCGGGGATCTGCTCGCCTGGACGCTGGCCGTGGCGAAGGCTTCTCCGGCCGGGTGCCGGGTGCCGCTGACGTCCGACGCCGACGTCTGGGAGCGGGGTACGGAACTGGGGCGCCGCATGCTCGCGCTCCAGGCGCCCGGTGACGGAACGCGGCCCAAGCTTCCCGGCGGACGGCGGCCCTACGTACGCGCGCCGCTGCCCGCCCGTCCCGCGGAGCTCTCGTACGACGCCGACGAGGAGGCGCTGTGCGTGGACGCGGGCCGCATCTCGCCGGTGCCGCGGGAGGCGTGGGAATGCGAGGTGAGCGGGGTGCGGGTCCTCGAGCTGTGGTTCGAGCGGCGTATGGCCGCCGGCGAGGCGGGCTCCCTGGAGGCGATCCGGCCCGTGGAGTGGCCGCAGACGTGGACGTCCGAGCTGCTTGAGCTGATCACGGTACTTGCGCTGCTCGTGGAACTCCGTCCTGCGCAAGCCGAGTTGACCGCGGATCTCGGCATCCGCATCACGGCGGAAGCGCTGCGTCGCGCGGGCGTGCTTCCCGCGCCCGATGCCGCGCGGCGCCCCGCGTCGGTGCTCGACCACCACGAGGAGGGACCCGGCGGCCAGTTCGCTCTCCTGTGAGCTACTCGTCACCGGCTGCCTTGCTGCGGCCCGGTCCCGCGCCCGCCCCGAGCAGCGCGACCAGTCCGGCTACCTGCAACAGGGCCAGCGCGACGACACCGGTACGGAAGCCGACCGCTCCCCCGCCGCCGACGCCGTACGCGAGCGCCGCGATCGCGGGGCCGACGGTGAAGCCGAGGGTGCGGAAGGTGCTGCCGACGCCGCCGCTCGTGCCCACCATGTCGGGCGGTGCGGCGGCCAGGATCGAGGCGTTCACCGGCGTACCGAACAGCGCCTGCCCCACGCCGATCACCGCGAGCCGCCAGCCGATGTCGAACAGCCCCGCGCCGGGACCGAGCGTCAGCATGCTCAGCAGGCCACCGATGACCAGGAGCAGCCCCGCCGCCCCCAGGAGCCTGCCGGGCAGCTTGTCGGCGAGCCGGCCGCTGACCGGTGAGCACAGGGCCACGGCGCCGATGAAGAAGACCATCGCGAGGCCCGTCATGGCGGCGCTGCCGTGCAGGACGTCGGCGACGTAGAAGGGCAGCAGGAAGTAGGAGAGTCCCACGAACGTGCCGGTCAGCAGGAGCGAGAGAACAGGGAGGCCGATCGCCCTGCGCCGCAGGAGCCCGATCACCGGGCGCGCCGAGCGCAGCCGCGTCCACCAGACCGCGAGCCCGGCGGCGGCCACCGCGAACAGCGCGGCGACGGCGGGCTGTCCGGCCTCGATCCGGTCGAAGGCGACCAGGAGCGCGGTCACCGAGCCGCCGAGGACGAGGCCGTCGCCCACCAGGGACCGGTCGGGCCGGGTGAACCCGCCCCCGGTGGAGGGGATGTAGCGCGCGCCGAGCCAGATCACGACGATCAGGACCGGAACCTTCATCAGCATCACGGGCCGCCAGCCGTACGCGTCCGCGACGAACCCGCCCAGGGACGAGCCGCCCATCGAACCGATCGGCATGATCGTGGCGATGTAGCCCATCGCGCGGCCCCGCTGCTCGGGCCGTACGACCGCGGCGACCACCGGCAGGTAGACGGCGGCGGCCAGCGCGCCCGCGACGCCCTGGAGAACGCGGGCCGCGAGGAGCACCGGCAGGTTGGGCGCGAGGGCCGCGAGGACGCTGGTGAGGCCGATCGCCGGGACGGAGAAGAGGAACAGGGCACGGAGGTCGACCCGGTCCGTCCACCGCCCCGCCGGGATCGCGAGAGCGGCCGTGGGCAGGGCGTAGGCGAGGAGTACCCACTGGGTCGCGGAGGTTCCCACGCCGAGGTCGGCGCCGATCGCGGGGAGCGTCACGGCGGAGAGGCTCAGCTCCAGGGTGACCATCAGGAGGGCGAGGGCCATGACGGCGACCGGCGTCCAGCGGGTCTTCGTGAGGGCGGTCTCGGCGGGGGGCGTCTCGGCCGGGGGCGTGGTGTCACAGGTCGCGTGCGTCATGGGGTCGACGCTAGGAACGGGGGCCGGTGCGGCGCCTCTGTCGTACGACTGGGAATGACCGGGTGAGGGGACCCCGGTAGATACCTGGTCGCATGACAGGTAGGTACCCGGTCGCATGACGGAGGCGCCGCGCAGCCCCCTGTCCCTAGCTTTCTCGGTGTCGGCACGACGTCCGGCACGTACTGCGAAAGCGAGTTGACCATGCGAGCGATCCGACTGCACGCGTTCGGCGGGCCCGAGAACCTGCGGTACGAGGAGGTCGCCGACCCGGTGCCTGGCCCCGGCCAGGTACGTATCGCCGTGGAGGCCGCGGGAGTCCATCTCCTGGACACGGCGCTCCAGAAGGGCGAGGCCGATGAACTCCCCTTCCCCATGCCCGAGTTGCCGATGACCCCGGGCCGGGAGGTGGCGGGCGTCGTGGACGGTCTCGGCGAGGGAGTGGACGACGAGTGGCTCGGCAGGCGGGTGGTGACGCACCTGGGCCTGGTCAACGCGGGCTACGCGGAGCTGGCCGTGCGCGAGACCGACGCGCTGTTCCCGCTGCCCGACACGCTCTCGTACGAGGCCGCGATCGCCATGGTCGGCACCGGCCGGATGGCGCTCGGCGTCCTGCACGTCGCCGCGCTCGAACCGGACGACGTGGTCCTGGTGACGGCCGCGGCGGGCGGCATCGGCACGCTCCTCGTGCAGGCCGCGCGGAACGCGGGCGCGACCGTGGTGGGCGCGGCGGGCGGCCCCGGGAAGACCGCGCGGGTGCGGGACCTCGGCGCGGACGTGGCCGTCGACTACGCCGAGCCCGACTGGGCGGAGAAGGTGCGCGCGGCGCTCGGGGGCCGCGAGGTGAGCGTGGCCTTCGACGGCGTGGGCGGCGATGCGGGACGCTCCGCGCTCGGACTCCTGGGCTTCGGCGGCCGGTTGGTGATGTACGGCTGGTCGTCGGGCGCGCCCACGGAGCTGGGCACCGAGGACCTCCGTGGGCGCCTTCTGACGGCGACGTACGCGCTGGGTCCGCGGATCGCGCGCGTCCCCGGGGGCCTGCGCGGCCTCCAGGTACGGGCGCTCGACGAGGCGGCACGCGGCACGCTCGTACCGGCGGTGACGACGTTCCCGCTGCGGGAGGCGGGGGCGGCGCATGCGGCGCTGCTCGGGCGGGAGACGGTGGGAAAGGTGGTCCTCAAGCCATGAGTACGGGACATCCAGAGGAAGGAACGACGATGCGAGCGGCTGCGTTCACGGCGTACGGCCCGGCGGAGGTACTGCGCCCGGTGGACCTGCCCGTCCCCGCCCCCGGTCCTGGCGAGGTCCGTGTACGGGTGCGGGCGGCCGGGGTGATGCCCTTCGACATCGGGCTGCGGGAAGGCGAGATCAGGCCTCCGGGGGTCGTGTTCCCCGTCGTGCCGGGCAACGAGTTCGCGGGGACGGTCGACGCGGTCGGCTCCGGCGTCACGGGCTTCGGTCCCGGTGATCCGGTGCTCGGCTTCTCGCTGCTCGGTTCGTACGCGGAGTACGTCGTGGTCCCTGAGGAGAATCTGGTCGCCAAACCGGACCAGATGGAGTGGGCGGTGGCGGGCGGCTTCTCGGGCAACGCACAGGGTGCGCACATGGCGCTGAGCGCGATGCGGGTCGGCCCCGGCGACACGGTCCTGATCAACGCGGCTGCGGGCGGACTCGGCACGCTGGCGGTGCAGTTGGCGAGGGCATGGGGCGCGACGACGGTCATCGGCACGGCGAGCGAACCCAACCACGACCATCTGCGGGCGCTGGGCGCGATCCCGGTGACGTACGGCGAGGGGCTCGAGGACCGGGTACGTGCGATCGCCCCGCAGGGCGTGGACGCGGCGCTCGACGGGGCGGGCGCGGAGGCGCTGCGGGCCTCGGCGGCGCTCTCCAGGCACCCGGACCGCGTCATCACCATGGTCGACGCGGATGAGGCCCGCCGCCTCGGCCTCCCCGAACTCACCGGCACAAGAACGGCGTCCCGCCTCGCGAAGATGACGGAGCTGTACGAGAAGGGCGCACTGCGGGTGCACATCCGCGCGGAGTACGCACTGGAACGGGCGGCGGACGCGCATCGTGAGGTGGAGCGGGGGCATGGCCGCGGCAAGGTGGTTCTGGCGTGGACGCCTTGAACCCCGTCCACTGCACCCCCGGCTGCCGTGCCGCCGCGCTTCCCTGAACGCCGCTTCGCGGCGAGTCTCTCCCGCCCACCCACCCATTGCTCGGCATCACAAGGCACCGCGGGGCAACGGGACGAGCCGAACAGGGCGGGAGGGCAAGATCCCCCACGAACCCCACGACGCGGGGTATCGGGTGGGTGGGTGGGAGACATCCGCCGCGAAGCGGTGGGCCTGTTCTTGGCGCCACACGAGGCGGACGGCACAGACAGAGGCGCCCAGCGATGGGCCGGTGGCGACCATTAGGGTCGAGCCATGCTCTACGGACGCGGCAGCGAAACGGCCAGGCTGGAAACCCTGTTGGCCCAGGCCCGGCAGGGCCACAGCGCCGCCCTCGTCGTACGAGGAGAGGCCGGCATCGGCAAGTCCGCGCTCCTCGCGCACACCGCGGCCACCGCCACGCACCACCGCATGAGCCTGCTGCAAGCAACCGGCATCGAGGCCGAGAGCGAACTCCCCTTCGCAGGGCTGCACTTGCTTCTGCACCGCGTGACCGACCGCATCGACGACCTGCCGGAGCCGCAGGCCAAGGCGTTGCGCGCGGCACTCGGACTCGCGCCGAGCGCACGGGCCGACCGCTTCCTCATCGGCCTCGCCGTGCTGACCCTCCTGGCGGACCTCGCGGGCGAGGCAGGCGAAACAGGCCAGGCAGGCCAGGCAGGCGCAGCAGAAGCAGGCTCCCTCCTCTGCCTCGTCGACGACGCCCAATGGCTCGACCAGGCCTCAGCGGACGCGCTCCTCTTCGCCGCAAGGCGCCTCGCGGCCGAAGGCGTAGTGATGGTGTTCGCGGCCCGCGACGCCCACGCGCCGCCCTTCCCCGCCCAGGGCCTGCCCGAGCTGCGGCTCACGGGGCTCGACGACGAGGCCGCGGTCGAGCTCCTCGCCGAGCACGCGGGTGACCTCCCCGGCTACGTACGCGAGCAGATCCGCAGCGAGTCCGCGGGCAACCCGCTCGCCCTGCGCGAGCTGCCCGCCGCCCAGCGCGAGGGGCACATGCCCTCCTACGGCTTCCACTTGAGCGCGCTGCCACGGCACTCCCGCCTCCTGCGCACCTTCGCGGACCGGATATCCGCGCTGCCCCGGGCCACCAGGACCCTGCTCGTGGTCGCGGCGGCGGAAGGAACCGGCGACCTGACCGTGACGGCCGCCGCGGCGAGCGGACTCGGCGCCGGCGTCACCGATCTGGAGCCCGCCGAGCGCAAGGAGCTGCTCTCCCTCGACGGCGGGCGGCTCGCCTTCCGGCACCCCCTGATCCGCGCCGCCGCCTACCAGAGCGCCCCGGTCGGCGACCGCATCGCCGCACACCGCGCACTCGCCGACGCGCTGCCCTGCGTGGGCAACATCGACCGCCGCGCCTGGCATCTGGCGGCCGCGGCCACGGAGCCCGACGAGTACGTCGCCGGCATCCTGGAGCAGACCGCCGAACACGCCAGGGACCGCGGCGGCTACGCGGCCGTCGCCGCGGCCTGTGAGCGCGCCGCCCAGCTCAGCCCGGACAGCACGCACCGCGCCCGGCGCCTCGCACTCGCCGCGTCGGCCGCATCGGACGCGGGCCAGAACGAACGCGCCGCCGAACTCGCCCTGCGCGCCGCCCCGCATCTGACAGACCCGGCCGTCCTGGCGCAGCTCGCGCAGGTACGCGCCGCCGTCGCCCGTGAGCAGGGCCGCCTCGACGCCTCGTACTCCGTGCTCCTCGACACGGCCGCCGAGATCGCCCCGCACCTGCCGGAGACGGCGGCCTTCATGGCGTACGAGGCGATGACCTCCGCCTGGCTCTCCGGGCACCGGCAGTCCATCGACGAGATCAGCCGCCGCATCGCCGGACTCGACCTCGAGACTCCCCCGCACGCCCTGCCCTACCTGCCCGCGGCCGAGGGTCTCGCCCGGCTCGCGGCGGGCGACCCCGGCAGCGGACTCCCGCCGCTGCGCGCGCTGTTCGACAATCTCCGGGCCGAGCGCCACGACCGCGGGCACACGCTGCGCGAACGCGTCTCGATCGCCTCCTGGTTCTCACCGCTCGGCGCACTCGAGACCGGCAACGACCTCGCCACCGAGCTGGACCGCGAGTGCCGCGAGCAGGGCGCGCTCGGCCCGCTGCCGCTCGTGCTCCTCATGCGGACCCGCGCGCGGATCTTCCTGGGCCGCCACGGCTGCGCCCTGACCGGTGCCGCAGAGGGCCTGCGGATCGCCCAGGACACCGGACAGCCGCACTACGTGGCGCAGTTGACGGGCATCCTCGCCTATCTCGCGGCGCTCGACGGCGACGAGGAGCGCTGCCGCGAGCTCGCCGCCAAGGGCGATCTGCGCCAGGTCATGCCGGGCCAGGTGTGGGGCGGGGTCGCGATCGCCATGCTGGACCTCGGCCTCGGCCGCTACGAAGCCGCCCTTCGCGCGTACGAGGACGTCGCCGCGAGCCCCTCCGGCCACACGATCGTCGTCCTGTACTGCGTTCCGGACCGGGTCGAGGCGGCCGTGCGGACCGGACAGGCCGGTTCCGTGAAGGAGCCGGCGAGGACCTTCGCCGAGTGGGCCGACCGCACGGGGACGGCCTGGGCGCGGGCACTGGCCACCCGCTGCCGTGCGCTGCTCGCCCCTGAGGCGGAAGCCGGAGCGGCGTACGAGGAAGCTCTCGCCCTGCACACCGACGACGGCCGCCCCTTCGAACGGGCCCGCACCCAGCTGCTCTTCGGGGAGTGGCTGCGCCGCGCGGGCCGCAGGAGCGAGGCCCGTGCGCCGCTGCGCGCGGCCCTCGACACCTTCGAACTGCTCGCGTCGCCGCCGTGGGCCGAGCGGGCCCGCGCCGAGCTGCGGGCCACCGGCGAGAGCCGGGCGCGGCACACCGGCGACACGGCGCCCATCGAGCGGCTCACCCCGCAGGAGCGCCAAGTCGTACGGCTCGCGGCGACCGGGATGACCAACCGGGACATCGGCGCCCAGCTCTTCCTGTCGCCGCGCACGGTGGGCTACCACCTCTACAACGCCTATCCGAAGCTCGGCGTGGCAGCACGCGGCGAGCTGGCCCGCCTCGAGCTCCGGGACGAGGAGGAGACCCCGGCCTGAGCGACCGCGACAGGGACAGCGACAGCGCCGGGGCCGCTCAGGCGAACGAATCCAGAAGCCTGTTCAGCATGCGGTCGAAGAGCTCGTCCCCGTCGTCGGGCGCGGGCGCCTCCGCGAACGCCTGCGCGAGCCGCGGGTAGGCCCCGGTGCCCACCTGCCCTGCGAGGTAGGCGAACCGCACCTGCTTCTCCTGCTCCTCCGACCACGGCAGTGACCGCGCGCGCTCCGCCATGCCGAGCTCGTTGGCGACGTACGTCATGACCGAGCCGTTGACCATCCCGATGAGTTCCATCTTGGTGCCGTAGGGCGCGTCGAGCCCCTCCAGGGCGCCGAGGCAGTGCTCCAGGTAGCGCAGGGCGTTCGGGCTGAAGCCGTGGAGCGCCGACATGATCCGGGGCAGCCACGGGTGGCGCCGCATGATCTCGCGCGTCTGGCGGCCCAGCGCCAGCATCTGCGCGCGCCAGTCGCCGTCCTGCGGCCCCGACGACAGCACGTACTCGCCGCTCACCGCGTCGACCATCAGTTCGTGCAGGTCTTCTTTGCGCGGTACGTAGTTGTAGAGCGACATGGTGCCGCAGCCGAGCTCGCCCGCGACCCTCCGCATGGAGAGCGCGTCGATGCCGTCCGCGTCGGCGATGCGGACGGCCGCCGCCGCGATGTCCGCCCTGCTGTACGCGGGCTTCGGGCCACGGCCCGCACGCTCGGGGCGCGCCCAGATCACTTCCGGTTCGGCCGCTCGGCCCGCCATTGATCATCACCTCGCCCCCATCTTAGTTACGTACAGCGTACGTAGTGAGGTACCGTGCGGACATGACTTCTACGTACGCTGTACTTAGTGAGGGTCTGGAGAAGCGCTACGGCTCCGTCCACGCCCTGCGAGGACTGGATCTCGCCGTCCCCGACGGCACCGTCTGCGGGCTGCTCGGCCCCAACGGCGCGGGCAAGACGACGGCGGTGCGGCTGCTCACCACGCTCCAGACACCGGACGCCGGGAGAGCGCTCGTCGCGGGCCACGACGTGGTGCGCGAGGCCGCCTCGGTGCGGCGGCTCATCGGCGTGACCGGGCAGTACGCATCCGTCGACGGGGATCTGACCGGGCGGGAGAACCTGCGGCTCTTCGCGCGGCTGCTGCGGGCCCCACGGGGGCGGGGCGACGAGCTGCTGGAGCAGTTCGGTCTCGAGGACGCCGCCGACCGCCCGGCCCGCACCTACTCCGGAGGCATGCGGCGGCGGCTCGACCTCGCGGCCAGCCTGCTCGTGCGGCCACGCGTCCTCTTCCTCGACGAGCCGACCACCGGGCTCGACCCGCACAGCAGGAACGGCATCTGGGACGCCGTAAGGGAGTTGGCCGCCGAGGGGACGACCGTACTGCTGACCACGCAGTATCTGGAGGAGGCGGATCAGCTCGCCGACGAGGTCGTTCTGATCGACGGGGGGCTCGCCGCGCACCGGGGGACGCCGGCCGCGCTGAAGGCGCAGATCGGGACTTACGTCGAGGTCGTCCTGCCGCAGGACACGGCGGCGCAGGCGCTGCACGCCGCCGCGGTCGTCCTTGACCAGCTCACCGGGACGGAGCCGGTCCTCGACACCGAGCGGCGCACCGCCGGGGTGGTCTCTCTCGATGCGGGTCTCACGCTGCCGCGGATCGTTCGTGAGCTGGACGCCGCCGGGGTTCCTGTCGTTGACGCGACTCTTCGGGCGCCGACTCTCGACGAAGTCTTTCTGCGGCTCGTCGCTCGCGTTTCCTAGACCGCCGCTTCGCGACGGATCTCTTCCCGCCCACTCACCCGAGCACCCCGCATGGAGGCCCCTCTTGAACGCCATCCTCTACGACGGCACCGCCGTCCTCGGCCGGCATCTGCGGCGCATCAAGCACGCGCCCGCCATCCTTGTCATGACGCAGACGATGCCCATCGTCTTCCTGCTCTTCTTCGGTTACGTCTTCGGCAGCGCCCTCGCCATGTCCGGCGGCGACTACCGCGCCTACCTCGTCCCTGGCATGCTCGTCGCGACCGCCGCCAACGGCATCATGACCGGCATGTTCACCGCCGCCCAGGACTCCCACCGGGGCGTCATGGACCGCTTCCGCACGATGCCGATGAGCCGCTCGGCGGTCCCGCTCGGGCAGGCGGTCGCCGATCTGCTGACCACCGCCGTGGGCCTTGTGCCGCTGATGCTCGTCGGGTTCGCCATGGGCTGGCGGATCGAGGGCGGGCCGCTCCAAGCCCTGGGCGCCTTCGCCCTGTTGCTCCTCTTCCGGTTCGCCACGACCTGGATCGGCATCCTGCTCGGGCTCGCCTCACAGAGCGAGGAGGCCGCGGGTCAGCTGGGCGGCGCGACCTTCATGCTGCCGCTGCTCTCGAACGCGTACATCCCCACCGACGGGCTCCCCGGATGGCTGCGCACCGTCGCCGAGTGGAATCCGATCAGCGCGGTGGCGACGGCGGTGCGTGATCTGTTCGGCAACGCGCCCGTCCCCGCGGACGCCGCCTGGCCGGTGGCGCATCCCGTGGCCGGGGCCATCGTCTGGTCCCTGGTGCTGCTCGGCGTGTGCGTACCGCTCGCCGTCCGCCGGTACGCGCGCGGGGGACGGTGAGCGCCGCCGAGAAGTCCTTACCTGCCAGCGGCAAGGACTGCCGCGAGGCCCTCTTGTAGATCTTTGACGAAATGCTCGGGAACCTCCAGCGACGGGAAATGTCCCCCGGCTTCGGGCGTCGCCCATCGGACGATCTGTCGGTACCGCTCCTGCGCCCAGGGGCGCGGACACTTCTCGACGTCGCGGGGATACATGGTGAGTGCTGACGGGACGTCGACCCGGAGTTCGGGATCGAGCGAGTTGTGGCTCTCGTAGTAGATACGGGCCGCCGACGCACCGGTTCGCGTCAGCCAGTACAGGGTGACGTCGTCAAGAACGCGGTCTCTGGAAATCGTCTCGAACGGGCTGTCTTCGGTGTCCGACCACTCGGCGAACTTGTCGAGGATCCAGGCGAGAAGCCCGACCGGCGAGTCGACGAGCGAGTAGCCGATGGTCTGCGGCCGGGTCGCCTGCTGCTTCGCGTACGCAGCGCGATGGCGCCAGAAGTCGCTGGTTTCCTCGGTCCACTCGCGCTCGACCGCCGTGAGCCCGTCCGTCGTCAACCCGGGCGGTCCCTCCGCGAACGTGGTGTGGATGCCGAGAACGTGCGCCGGGAACCTGCCGCCGAGAACCGTGGTGATATTGCCTCCCCAGTCGCCGCCGTGGGCTGCGAACTTGCCGTAGCCGAGCCTTCCCATCAGTTCCACCCATGCGGCCGCGATCTTTTCGGTTCCCCACCCCGTGGTGGTCGGCTTGTCGCTGTAACCGAAGCCCGGAAGCGACGGGACCACGACGTGGAACGCCGGCGCGTCCGCGTCCTTCGGATCTGCCAGCTCGTCCACCACATCGATGAACCGGGCAATGCTGTCCGGCCAGCCGTGCGTCAAGAGGAGGGGAGTGGCATCCGCGCGCGCGGATCGGCGGTGCAGGAAGTGGATTCCCAGACCGTCGATGGTCGTGCGGAACTGGCCGATCTGGTGGAGGCGCGCTTCGAACGCCCGCCAGTCGTAGCCGGTGCGCCAGTAGTTCACGACGTCGACGAGGTCGGCGAGAGGGACACCCTGTTCCCATCGGCGAGGGCCGGGCGCGGCGCGAGGGACCGTCTCAGCCTCCGGTAGCCGCGCCGCGGCCAATCGCGCGCGCAGCTCGTCGAGGTCGGCGTCAGTCGCGTGGGCTTCAAATGCTTGCACGTCGCTGGTGAGACGGGGCATGAGACCTCCTGGCCATCGTGGAACCGGCTACGAACTATCGCGAACCGTCTAAGCCGGTTCTACTATGCCTTCGCGTCAGCGCGCAACCTGCTAAGGTGGTTCCATGCGTGTTGAGTTCCCTGACTTCCGCCTCGGCAGCGTGCTGGCGACCAGCTTCACGGGGACTTTGTCGGAGCGTCACGGCAACGCCGTGGAGCGCATTCCCGCGCCGCAACGGCTCATCGACTGGCTGGCAGTGAGCGGCCTCGCCGTGGACTCCTGCACGGCTGCCCAGCTCGACCTCGCCCGGGAACTGAGGGAGTCGATTCACGCCGCCGCGACAGCGGCCGCGCTCCAGGACGCTCTCCCCGCATCCGCTGTCCAAGTCATCAATGACTACAGCGTTCAGGGGCGGGCCGCGGCGATCCTGACGCCCGAGGGTGCGCGGCAATGGCGGCTCAGCCCGGCTTCCCGCGTGGAAGATGCCCTCAGCGTGATCGCCGCCGACGCGATCAGCATCATCGCGGGCGAACGAGACGGAAAACTGGCTTTGTGCGCGTCGCCGACCTGCCAGGCCGCCTTCTTCGACACCAGCCAGAGCCGCACCCGCAAATGGTGCGACATGAACACGTGCGGGAATCGTCAGAAGAAAGCGCGCTTCATTGCCAACCGGGCCAACCAGGCCAACAAGCGAAAAAACTCCGCATCAGCGGAGTGATCGTCAACTCGGCACATACAAGCCGCCGGTGACATCGGCCGTTCAATCAGCCACATCGGGGCCGGAAAGTTGCGGCGTCAACAGGTACGTATGACACGGGTATTACGGCAGGGGCGTAATGAGTGACGTCCGGCACGGGGAAGGGGCGGGTGGGTGGGAGCAATCCGCCGCTGGCGACGGCCGAACCCCCGACCACCCGTGGTCAGCGACCCCCAAAGAGCGACCGCCGCAGCCTGCGCAAGGGAGCGAAGAGGGAGACCCTTCGCACACGTGCACCTCGGCCACTGTGGTCATGCGCACCCCGCGAGGTCAGCTCACGCATCAGCAACGTCGCCTCCGCCGTCTCACGCTGCGGGACGGCGGGGCCGCCCAGCACTGCGAGATGGCGGTCGAGACGCGAGCTGGTCGCGCTGCTCCCGCAGGTGATCGCAGGGACACGCGCCCTGCTGCGCATCGTTATCTGTTCCATGTCACTCCCCACCCGTACGAGGGCACCCGGCCCAGGGCAGGTTAACTCTATCGCCCCCTCACCACACTCGCGTATCCCGGTCGCATGATTCACCTTCTACGTAAGGAGGTTGACGACTACTCTCCGAATACGACTGATTCCAGGGCGAGTTGGACAAGAGGGGCAGAAGTGGGCCTCTTTGAGCCCCCGACGGGCTCGGTCGTCACTTTCAGTGACCTGCCGGGCGCACTCAGACCTGGCGCGATCAACGGCGTTTCGCCGTCGAGCAGGCCCAGAGAACGGGGCGCCGAGGCGGGCCGCACAAGCCACAGTTGGTGCGCGCGCCCCCGAGACGGCGCCCCGAGCCCCGTGACGCTCACCACGGCGCGCCGCCTGGACTCCGACACGACACGACGTTGATGCCGCGCCCCCCACGCGTCCCTCTCCCCGGCTACCCGGGCGTCAGGAGCCGCCAGGACGTGGGCGATCTCACGTGCATGAAGGCGAGAAGAAGCGCGCGGGAGCGCGGGGGGAGCGCTCGGAGCGACGGGCGCCCGTCGGGTCGGCTCCTGCTCCGCCGTACGTAACGGCACCGCGGGACCGCCATCGCCATCGCCTTCGCCCCACGGTGGGCGCCCACTGGAATGCCGCTCCAAGCCGCGCTTCATGTCGCGTCCCCCGTCGCCGCGCCCAGGCACTCGCGCATCCGCAGCAGTCCGTCCCGCATCCGCGTCTTGACCGTGCCGAGCGGGACGGACAGGCGCCGGGACACCTCGCGATACGTATAGCCGTCGTAGTAGGCGAGGGTGACGGCCTGGCGCTGGAGGTCGGTGAGGCGGCCGAGGCAGCGGCGTACCCTTTCGCGCTCCAGGCCGGCCTCGACCGCCTCGGCGACCTGGTCGAAGGCAGGTCCTTCGCCGCGCTCGACCGCCGCGCGCCGTTCGCGTTCGCTCGCCGCGCGGGTGCTGCGTACCCGGTCCACCGCCCGGCGGTGGGCGAGCGTGAAGATCCAGGCGAAGGCGCTGCCGCGCGCCGGATCGAAGCGGGCCGCCGTCCGCCAGAGTTCGAGCAGTACCTCCTGGACCACTTCCTCGGACTGCGCCGGGTCCCGAAGGACGCGGCGGACAAGGCCGTGGACCGGCCCCGAGACCAGGTCGTACAGCTTCTCGAACGCGGACTGGTCCCCCTTCGCGATCAGAAGCAGCAGTTCGTCCGGCTCCATGCGTGTCCCCCGCCCCCCGGTCCGGTCGCACGGTCCGGTCGCACGGGATTCGTGGCGGGGAAAGCCGGCGGATTGGGAACGGGGGCAATCCGCCGGGCACCGAGCCCCGAATGGCGTTCGTCAGGCGGCTCGCGCGCACCGCGCGAGGTCGCGCGAGGAACAGTAAGGACGGACGCGATGACAGCTATCGCCAAGAGCCGGACGGGGCGCCGCGGCAAGCGCGGCCTCGCGACGCTCGTCTGTGGCGCGCTGGCCGCCGGGGGGCTCGCAGCCGCCGGTGTGACGGCACTGGAACCGGGGGCGGCAAGCGCCTCCAGTCACCGGGAGGCCCCGCTGATCTCGGGGCAGCCCCAGTACGACAACACGGACGTGTACGCGTTCGTGAGCCCCGACAAGCCCGACTCCACGACGATCGTGGCGAACTGGCTGCCCTTCGAAGAACCCGCGGGCGGGCCCAACTTCTATCCGTGGGCCGACGACGCCCAGTACGACGTCCACATCGACAGCGACGGGGACGCGCAGGGCGACCTCCTCTACCGGTGGACGTTCGACACGAAGACCAAGAACGGCGACACGTTCCTCTACAGCACCGGGCCCGTGACGAGCCTCGACGATCCCGACCTGAACGTGACACAGACCTACGACCTCGAACTGATCAAGCTCAAGGACCAGAAGGCCGTCTCGACCACGAAGGTCGCCGATGACGTGCCCACCGCGCCGTCGCACGTCGGCAAGGCGTCCATGCCGGAGTACAAGAAGCTGCGCGATCAGGCGGTGACCCCGGTCAAGGGCGGGGGCTCGACGTTCGCGGGGCAGGCCGACGATCCCTTCTTCCTGGATCTGCGGGTGTTCGACCTGCTGTACGGCGGCGACCTGTCGGAGGTCGGCAGGGACACCCTCAAGGGCTACAACGTGAACTCCCTGGCCCTTCAGGTGCCGAACTCCGAGATACGGCAGTCGGCGAAGCAGCCCACCGTAGGCATCTGGTCGACGACGCAGCGCAAGAACGCGGGCGGCAAGTGGACCCAGGTCTCGCGGCTCGGCAACCCGCTGGTCAACGAGGTGGTCGTGCCGCAGAAGGACAAGGACAAGTTCAACGCGTCCGCGCCCTGGAACGACGCGGACTTCCTGAAGTACGTGACCAGGCCCGAGCTGCCGAAGCTCCTGGAGAAGATCTACAAGCTGAAGGCGCCCGCCGAACCGCGCGACGACCTCGTGTCGGTGTTCCTGACGGGCGTGAAGGGCCTCAACCAGCCGCCCAACGTCAAACCGGCCGAGGCGCTGCGGCTCAACACGTCGGTCGAACCGGCGGATTCGCCCAAGCGGCTCGGGGTTCTCGACGGTGACAACGCCGGGTTCCCGAACGGGCGGCGGCTCGCCGACGACGTCGTCGACATCGAACTGCAGGCCGTCGAGGGCGAACTCACCGGCAAAAAGAACGACTTGGGCGACGCGGTGAACGCCAACGACCAGAAGTTCGGCGGGACCTTCCCGTACGTGGCGCTGCCCACGCCGGGTTCCCGGGGGCCGCTGGCCAAGGGCGGCAAGGCCGATGACAGCTCGGCGCGCAACGCGCTCGGCGGCGGCGCCGTGCCCGGGCGTCCGGGTTCCGGTGGCGGCGACGACACCGATGCCGTCCTGATCGCGTCCGGGGCCGCCGGGGTGGCCGGGGTGCTCCTTGTCGGACTCGGGCTCGCGTGGTGGCGCAGGCGCGGTTCCTCCGGGGTGGCGGGCTGATCCCGCCCCTATGAGCGGCGCGGCCCGCACCTATCCCCCTGCGGGTCGCGCCTTCACTCCTTCCTGCCTTCCTGAAAGGGCTAGTGATGGCACTGCCTCGTCCAGCCGGTCGTACCGCTCGTACTGGGGTGGCGGCCGTCGCTCTCGCACTCGCGATCACCGGGGGCGCCGTCGTGGCCGGCGGTGAGAGCGGGCCCGACCGGTCGCCGTCGTCGTCCGCCGCCGTGGCGCCGGGTGCGCTGCGGGGTGCCGATCTCGATCGTGGCGTCGCGCTGCTCCAGTCCCATCTGCGGGACCAACCGCGGGACTTCGGGGCGTGGGCGACGCTGGGGACCGCCTATGTCGAGGAGGCCCGCACCCAGGGCGACCCGTCGCGGTACCGCGAGGCGGAGCGCGCTCTCGACCGCTCCCTGGAGCTTCGGCCGCGCAATGACGCGGGGCTCGCGGGGCAGGCGGCGCTGGCTGCCGCCCGGCACGACTTCGCGGGTGCGCTGCGCCACGCGGATGCGGCACTCGCTGTGAACCCCTACAGCGAGGGGGCCCTTGCCTCGCGCATCGACGCGCTGGTCGAGCTCGGCCGGTACGGGGCGGCGGCGCGGGCCGCGGACGAGGCCGACGCCCGGCGGCCCGGGGTGCCGGTGTTCACGCGGTACGCGTACGTGCGGGAGCTCCGGGGTGATGTGGCGGGGGCGCGGCGGGCGCTGTCGCGGGCCGTGGGCTTCGGCTCGGGCTCGGGCTCGGGCGGTGGGGACGTCGCGTATGTGTCCACGGCGCTGGGGCAATTGGCTTGGCGCCAGGGCCAGTACGGGGAGGCGCTGAAGCAGTGCGGCAATGCGTTGCGGGCCGACGCCTCCTACCTCCCGGCCCTTGAGTGCAGGGCCCGCGCATGGGCCGGGCAGGGCGATACGGGACGGGCGATACGGGGGCTTCGGGAGGTGGTCGCGCGGGCGCCGCTGCCCGGACCGCTGGTCGCCCTTGGCGAGTTGTACGAGACGCGGGGCGCGCGGGGTGACGAGGCGAAGGCCCAGGAGCAGTACGTACTGGTGTCCGCGTGGCTGTCCCTGGCCCGGGCGAACGGCGTGAACGCGGACCTGGACACGGCGATCGCGTTGACGGACCACGGGGACCGCGCGGAACGGAAGGCGGCGCTGCGGGCGGCGGAGGCGGAGTGGGGACGGCGGCACACGGTCCACACGGCAGACGCCCTGGCCTGGGCCCTGCACGTCAACGGCCACTCCAAGGAAGCCCTGCCGTACGCACGCCGGGCCACGGCCACGGGGTTCCACGAGGCGGCGTTCCTGTACCACCGGGGTGTGATCGAGAGGGCGACGGGCAACGCCGCGGCGGCTCGGCACTGGCTGTCGACGGCGCGGGAGCTGAACCCGGGGTTGTCGGCGAAGACGGGGGCGGCGTCATGAGGCGAGCAGGGACGACTGCCCGCCCGGGAAACGTGGGGTCCCGATGAAGCGGCGCCGCACCCTGGCCTACGGGGCCACCCTGCTGGCAGGGCTGGCACTCGCACTGCTGCCCGCCACCGAGGCCGTCTCCCACCCCCTGGGAAATTTCACCGTCAACCGCTACGACGGCCTCGTGGCCGGCCCGGGGCGCCTGCGGATCGACCACGTCGAGGACCTGGCCGAGATCCCGGCCACCCAGGCCATACCCCGCATCAAGCGCGTAGGGATGCGGAGTTGGGCCGAGAAGCGGTGCGACGACGCCGCCCGAGGCAGCTCGCTGCGGGTCGGCGGACGAGCGGCGGAACTCCGCGTCGAGCGGGCCCGGGCGGTCTCCCGGGACGGCCAGGCCGGTCTGACCACCCTGCGCGTGGAGTGCGAGTTCGGCGCCCCGCTCCCCCGGGGCGCCGAACTCTCCGCCCGGTTCAAGGCCGCGGGCCGACCGGGCCCCGGGTGGCGGGAAGTCACGGCGCGCGGCGACCGGATGACCCTGAGCGCCACAGACGTACCGAAGGAGTCCGTCTCGAAGCGCCTCTCCCGCTACCCGGCGCGGCTGCTCGACTCGCCGCCCGACGAAAGCTCCGCCACCCTGCGGATCACCCCCGGCGGCCCCGCCCTGAGCGAGGAGCGGCCACAGGCACCGGCCGCCTCCGTGCTGCCGCGCGGCGCGGACCGGTGGACGCAGGCCCTCACCGGCCTCGTGGCCCGTCACGACCTCACCCCGGGATTCGCCGCACTCGCCCTGGCCACCGCACTGCTCCTCGGGGCGCTGCACGCCCTCGCGCCGGGGCACGGCAAGACGTTGATGGCAGCGAGCGCCGCCGCGAGGGGACGTGCCTCTCTGCGGGACGTGCTCCCCCTCGCCGCCTCGGTGACCGTCACGCACACCCTCGGGGTGACGGCCCTTGGGCTGCTCGTGGCGGGAGGCTCGGCCGCCGCCCCGTCCGTCATCGCCTGGCTGGGCGTGGTCAGCGGCGTTCTCGTCACCGGAGCGGGAGCCCTGCTCCTGCGAAGGGCCTGGCGTCGCCGCAGGCCCACCCATGACCACCATCACCATCACCACCATCCGCATGAAGCAGCACCGCCCACGCTCCGGGGCGCCCTCTTCCTCGGCTTCGCGGGCGGCCTGGTACCCAGCCCCTCCGCCGTCGTCGTGCTCGTCGGCGCCGCCGCCCTGGGCGAGGCCTGGTTCGGTCTGCTGCTCGTCCTCGCCTACGGGGTGGGGCTCGCCGTCACGCTTACGGCTGCCGGGTTCCTTGTGGTGCGGGTTGGCTCCCTCGCCGCACGGCGGGTCCGTGGGCCCCGGTGGCTGCACCGGGCCACGCACCGGTTCCTGCCGCTCAGTTCCGCCTGTGTCGTATTCGCCCTTGGGTGTGGATTGGTGTTCAAAGGGGCGGCAACAGCACTCGGTTGAGGTAATTTTGTGGAGAATCGCACGGCTGCCGATGGGGGACGCCCGTGAGCGGGAACGAGCGTGTGATCGCGGGGCGCTACCGCCTCCTCGCCCCCTTGGGCGAAGGCGGTATGGGCACGGTCTGGCGGGCCCGCGACGAAGTCCTCGGCCGCGAGGTCGCGGTCAAAGAAGTGCGCGCCCCCGTGGGGATCCCGGCCAGTGACGTCGACCGGCTGTACGCCCGCCTGGAGCGCGAGGCCTGGGCCGCCGCCCGTATCCCGCACCGCAATGTGGTGACGGTCTATGACGTGGCGAGCGAGGACGGCCGCCCGTGGATCGTGATGGAGGTCGTGCGCGGGCTCTCGCTGTCCGACATCCTCGACTCCGAAGGTCCGATGGCGCCGCAGCGCGCCGCCCGCATCGGCGCCGAGGTGCTCGCCGCCCTGCGCGCCGCCCACGAGGCCGGGGTCCTGCATCGCGACGTCAAGCCCGGCAACGTACTCATCGCGAACGACGGGCGGGTGGTCCTCACCGACTTCGGGATCGCCATGGTGGAGGGCAGTTCGGCGCTCACCATGACGGGTGAGGTGGTGGGGTCGCCCGAATTCCTGGCCCCGGAGCGGGCGTTGGGACGGCGGCCCGGTCCCGAGTCCGACCTGTGGTCCCTGGGCGTGCTGCTCTACGCGGCCGTCGAGGGCAGCTCGCCGTTCCGGCAGGACACCCCGCTCAGTACGTTGCGTGCGGTCGTCGACGAGGAGTTGCCGCCGCCCCGGAACGCCGGGCCGCTGGCCCCGGTCATCGAGGGGCTACTGCGGAAGGACCCCGCCGCCCGGATCTCCGCCGCGGAGGCCGAGAACCAGCTGCGGCTCGTGGCGGCGGGCGGCACTCCCGGTGTCCAGGCACCCCTCCCGTACACACCGACCATCACGTCACAACAGCAACAGCAACAGCAACACCAGTCGCCCTCGCCCTTCCCGCCTCCACCGAACCAGCTGCAAGAACCCGTCGTCGCCACAACCACCGCCACCGCCGCTCCGACCCGTTCGCGCCGCACGGTTCTCGTCCTCACCGCGGGCCTGGTCGCCCTCGCGCTCGCGCTGGGCGGGCTCGCCTACTCCCTGCTCAATCGCGACAACGGCGGCGGGAACGGAAGCAGCAGCGGCTCCTCCGAGGGCGGAGGCGGCGGGAGCGGCGGGAGCGGCGGCGGCTCCGACGGGGGCAAGAACGGCGGCAACAGCACGTCGGGCGGAGGCGGCGGCGGAGGGTCGAGCACCGGCGATGGCAGCGACGGCGGTTCCGACGGCGGCGGTTCCACGACCGGCAGCGGAGGTGGCGGCAACGGCGGAGGGTCGTCCACTCACCCGGCGCAGAGCGTCAAGGTCTCGGTCGTCGGCACGTACACGCAGTACAGCGGTGTCTGCCCGCCGGCCGCGGGGCAGGCACCTTCGTTCACCGCGACGTTCACCGTGGGACGAGTTCCGGTCACCGTCGACTACCGCTGGGTGACCAAGTCCGGCACGCCGAGCGACCCGGGCTGGAAGACCCTCAGCTTCGCCTCCGGGGGCGGGAAGACCAAGCAGGTGCAGCACACGGAGACGGTCGCCGGGGAGCCGGGGTCGACGTATCAGAACGCGATCAGCGTGGAGGTGCGCAGCCCGGTGAAGACCACCTCCAACTCCGTCGCGTACTCGGTGACATGCGAGAAGGAGACCCCGACGGACGGGGCCTCCTCCTCAGCGCCGTACTGAGTGGACCAAGTGGGTCAGGACGCCGCAGCGCTGAACACGGGGAGGTAGCCGCCGGACTGGCCCGCGGCCTTGGGGTGGTAGGACTCGCCGATGTTGGTCCAGTTCACGCTGTGCAGCCACGCGTCGCCCGAGCAGATCTCGTGCCCGCTGAACTTGGAGGCCACATCGCCGAAGGCGAAGCCGTGGTCGGCGGCGCGCTTGGCCGTGGTGGAGTTGAGGAAGTCGGACGCGCTGTTGATGGCGCTGCGTTCCTTCTCGGAGAGACCGGCGACGCAGCCGCCGCCGAGCTTGTAGAAGCGGGGGTATCCGAGCACGACGACCTTGGCGGCCGGTGCCTTGGCGCTGATCGCCGAGTAGACCTTGTCGAGGTTGCCGGGCAGCGTCGACTCGACGTAGCTGCGTGCCGTCGCGATCCGCGCGAGACAGTTGCTCTCGGACTGCAGGACGCAGGTCGTCATGACGTCGGCGAAGCCTGCGTCGTTGCCGCCGATGGAGAGGCTGACCAGACCCGTTCCGGAGCCGAGCGGGCCGAGTTGGCTGGCCACAACATCACCCGTACGAGCACCCGAGCAAGCCGTGAAATTGAAGCTGGAGGGTGAGTTCGCGGCTGCCCAGAGCGCGGGGTACGCGCGCGGAGTGCGCTTGCAGTCGCCGCTTGCGCTGTCGTAGGCGCCGGATCCGACGCCGGAGGAGTAGGAGTCGCCGAGCGCCACATAGCCGGTGGCCGCGGCCTGTTGGTCGCCCTGTTGGTCTGCTTGCGCCGCGGTGGCCCCGGTGAGGGCGAAGGCGGTGGCGAGGAGGAGTGAGGATACGTATGCCGTGATTCGGGACAATCTCATGGAACCTCCCTTAGCAGGATTTCTGCCACGACTGTGGTACCACTCCCCTCCCGCCCCCGGTAGTGTTCATGTCAACAAGTTCGCCTCCAATTCCACTTCCCGCACAGCGAGTTCTCCTGCGGTTCAAGGGCCCCGGGGCGAACATCTCCCCACAGCCTCCGCATCTTGACGCGCCGCCGTCGACTGCGCGACATTGAAGCCCGGCATCCGGCGCGTCGGGGGGCAAAGTCGCCAATGCAGACCATCAGGATCAAGGCACCGTCATCAGACACCGGGCGCGGCCCCGGGGATCCGCCGAGCCGTCACGAAGAAGCGCTGCCGTTGCTCGCGGGCATGGCTGTGGCGGTGGGCGCGGTCGGCGCGGTGCTCGCGCTCACGGACATCGAATCGCCCCTGCGTGCACCCTTCACGCTGTTCTTCCTCCTGGCCGCTCCGGGCTTTGCGATCGGCGCCGCGCTCGGCGGACTTGAGGCATGGGGCCGGATCGTGGCTTCCGTTTCCGGCGCCGTCGCGGTCAACCTGTTGGTGGCCCAAGGGATGCTCGCCCTGCACATGTGGTCGGTACGCGGCGGGGTCGTCGCCATCACCGTGATCGGCTCACTCATCTATCTGCTGGTACTGGTACGGCGAGTGCGACGCCGCACCCCGACGAGGCGGACCTCCTGACGTGGACATCACCGTGCACCGCCCCGGAGAACTCACCGCTGCGGACCGGGTGGCCTGGACAGCGCTCCAGTCCAAGGCGCACCTCAACGGATCGCCGGAGATGGCAAATCCGTTCCTGTCGCCGGAGTTCACCCTCGCGGTGGGCCACTGGCGGCGTGGCGTGCGGATCGCGGTCGTACGCGAGGACGGTGAGCCGGCGGCCTTCTTCCCCTTCGAGAGATCCATCACCGGCGTCGGCCGGGCCATCGGTCTGGGCGTCTCCGACTGCCAGGGCCTGGTGCATCGGCCCGGCTTCACGTGGGACGCGCGGGACCTGTTACGGGCCTGCGGGCTCGCGATGTACGAGTTCGACCATCTGGCCTCCGGCCAGCAGCCGTTCGAGGCAGGCGCCTCCGGCTCCTTCGCCTCCCCCGTCATGGACATCGACCAGGGGTACGAGGCATATCTCGGCCAGCTCAAGGCGAAGTCTCCGAAGTTCACCCGCACGACCCTTTCCAAGGAGCGCAGGCTCGGGCGCCACCACGGCGTCGTTCGCTATGTGCACGACGAGCGCGACCCGGAGGTCCTTGACACCCTGGTGGAGTGGAAGTCGGCCCAGTACCGCAGGACCGGCCGCAGCGACCGCTTCGCGCACGCCTGGATCAATCAGCTCGTGCGCCAGCTCTTCCACACCAGATCCGATCAGTTCAACGGCCTGCTCTCCGTCCTCTACGTCGACGAGGCGCCGGTGGCCGCGCACTTCGGGCTCTGCTCCGAGCGGATCTTCGCCCAGTGGTTCCCGGCCTACGACCCGGCCTACGCCAAATACTCGCCCGGCCTGATCCTGCATCTGCGCATGGCCGAGGCGGCCGCCGCCGACGGCATCGCGTATCTCGATCTCGGGCGGGGTCAGAAGCAGTACAAGGACTCCCTGAAGACACGCGAACTCACCGTGTCCGAGGGGTGGGTGGCTCTGCGCCATCCCGCGGCGATCGGTCACCGGGCGCGGCGCGCTCCGGTAAGGGCCCTGCGCAACACCGTCTTGTCCCGGCCGGAGCTCTTCGAACCGGCCGACAAGCTGCTGAAACGCATGGGTCAAATTCGATCAAGAAAGCAGGAATAGAAGAAAGAAGGCAGGAACGGGGCGCTCCATATGTGCCCACCAAGACCGGCCAAATCATCAAAAACGTGAGGCCTCGTTCCAGGTCTTGCCATAAGGTCTCAATCATCAATACCGTCGTACATCCACCCGCATCGGTCCATCACGCAATGCGATCTAGGGGAGGGCTCAAGATCGCGGTGGTTCCGGCGCGGGGCGCGGTAGGGGGGTGCCGTGCTCGGCTGTTGAATTCGTGCCGAGTTACGTCCCGCGCAATGCCAGCTCACTTTGGCATGCACGGAGATCCATTTCGTCATGTGTAAGTGAGAACCCCCCTTTCGAACCGGATACATAGCCGGACCGCCCGGGGGTGGGCGGTCCACCGGACGAGAGGGATCAGACTCGTGAGTTCTTTTGTGCGCCCGGCCGCCGAGCCGGACCAAGGTCCGTTAAAGAAGCCGACGCTGTCCGGCAACTACCGGCCGATATCGACGCACTTGGCGATCACACCGCCGGTGAGCGTCGTGATTCCCGCGATGAACGAAGCGGAGAATCTTCCCTACGTCTTCAAGTCGCTGCCCGACTGGATCCACGAGGTCGTCCTCGTGGACGGCAATTCCACCGATGACACGGTGGCCGTCGCGCGGGAACTGTGGCCGGACGTGAAGGTCGTCCGACAGCTCGGCAAGGGCAAGGGCGACGCCCTGATCACCGGATTCGAGGCGTGCACCGGCGACATCATCGTCATGGTCGACGCGGACGGCTCGGCCGACGGACACGAGATCGTCAGCTACGTCTCGGCGCTGGTCTCCGGCGCGGACTTCGCCAAGGGGTCGCGGTTCGCCAACGGCGGTGCCACGGACGACATGACGCCGATCCGCAAGCTCGGCAACCACGTCCTGTGCTCCGTGGTGAACGCCAAGTTCGGCGCCCGCTACACCGACCTCTGCTACGGCTACAACGCCTTCTGGAAGCACTGCCTGGACAAGATCGACCTCGACTGCACGGGCTTCGAGGTGGAGACCCTGATGAACATCCGGGTCGTCAAGGCCGGGCTCAAGGTGCAGGAGATCCCCAGCCACGAGTACCTGCGCATCCACGGCGTCAGCAATCTCAGCGCCGTGCGCGACGGTCTGCGGGTCCTGAAGGTGATCCTCACGGAGCGCTCCAACCGCCGTGGGCCGCAGCGCCGCCGCACGCGTGGTGTTCCCTTCCGCACGCGTCAGGGAGAGGTGTCTTGAGCTTTTCCGGACGCCACGGGGGACGCACGGCCGCGGGCATCTCCGTCGTCATCTGCGTCTACACCGAGGACCGCTGGGAGGACATCCTCGCGGCGGTCGCCTCGGTGCGGGCGCAGTCCCTGGCGGCGCTCGAGACGCTTCTCGTGGTGGACCACAACGCCTCGCTCCTGGACCGGCTCGCCAAGGAGTACAAGGAGACCAAGGGAGTGCGGGTGCTCGCCAACGCGGGCCCCCGCGGCCTCTCCGCGGGCCGCAACACCGGCATCGCCGCCTCGGTCGGCGAGATCATCGCGTTCCTCGACGACGACGCCGTCGCGGAGCGGGACTGGCTGCGCCACTTCGCCGAGGGGTACGCCGACCCGAAGGTCTTCGCCGTGGGCGGGCGCACCATGCCGATCTGGGAGTCCCGGCGCAGGCCCGCCTGGTTCCCCGAGGAGTTCGACTGGGTCGTCGGCTGTACGTACAAAGGGCTGCCCGAGGGCCGTGTGCGGGTGCGCAACGTCCTGGGCGGCAACGCGTCCTTCCGTCGCAGCGCCTTCGAGGTGGCGGGCGGCTTCGCGACGGGCATCGGGCGCGACGGCGACAAGCGTCCGCTGGGCTGCGAGGAGACGGAGCTGTGCATCCGTCTCACCCGGGCGAGGCCGGACGCGATCCTGCTCATCGACGACCGCGCGGTGATCCACCACCGCGTCCCCGCGGCGCGGGAGCACTTCCGGTACTTCCGTACGCGGACGTACGCGGAAGGCCTGTCCAAGGCGCTCGTCGCCCGAAGCGTCGGCACGGACAAGGGACTCGAGTCCGAGCGGCGCTATGCCACGCGCGTCCTGCCCGCTGGTGTCGGGCGGGGCCTGCGTGACGCGCTGTTCGCCCGTCCGGGCGGCGCGGGCCGCGCGGGAGCCATTGTGGCGGGCGTGGTCACGGCGGCCGGGGGGTACGTCATCGGCAGTGTCCGCGCGCGGGGGGCAGACGCCACTTTCTCGGTCGTGACGATCGAGGAGGATGCGGACGGCGAGGAGGGGGCTGCCGCATGACCACGGCACCGACCGGCCGAGGGGGGCCGCCATGACCGCCCCCGTGCCCATCCTCATGTATCACTCGATCGCCCATGAACCGACCCTGGAAACACGGCAGTTGTCTGTGTCTCCGGGGGCGTTCGCCGAGCAGCTCCAACTGCTCGGCGAGCGGGGGTTCACACCGATCACCACGGCCGATCTCGCCGCGGTCTGGCGCACTCCCGGCCGGTCGCTGCCGAAGAAGCCCGTCCTGATCACCTTTGACGACGGCTATGAAGGCGTACACCGGCACGCGCTTCCCGTGCTCGCCGAGCACGGCTTCGCCTCGACGCTGTTCGTCTCCACGGGCTGGCTGCGCGGGGCGCACGACACCGGGGGCGGCCTCGACCTGATGCTCGACTGGGACCAGGTACGCCAACTCGCGGCGGCGGGTACGGAGATCGGCGGGCACAGTCATACGCATCCGCAGCTCGACCAGTTGGACGACGACGACCTCTGGTTCGAGCTGCTGCGCTGCAAAGAGATCCTCATCGACGAACTGGGCACCCGCCCTGCCTCCTTCGCCTACCCGTACGGCTATTCGAGCCGCCGTGTGCGCCGCACCGTGCGCGGCGCCGGATTCGCCCAGTCGCTCGCGGTCGGCAACGGCCTCGCGCGGCGCACCCAGGGGCCGTTCGCCCTGCAGCGGGTGACCGTACGCCGCTCCACCGGCATCGAGGAGTTCGCGCGGCTCGTCGAGGGCCGCGGGATCGCCCGCAACTTCGCCAGGGACCGTGCCCACACCAAGGGGTACGCCGTGGTCCGCAGAGCCCGACAGGCCCGCCGGAAGGCAACTCGTACCCGTGTCTGACACGTCGACCGCCCAGGCAGACGTCGCTGGGACTCCCGCCGCCGAACAGCAGCCGCCGTCCGGCAAGTCGGGCAGGCCCCGCAGGATGCGCCTGCCCGGCAGGGGCGGCTCCGGCGGCGGCGGCAACAGCAGTCCCCTGTTCCGCAACGCCTACGCGCTGATGCTGAACACCGGCATCTCCGGCGTGCTCGGCCTCGGCTTCTGGCTCGCCGCCGCTCGGTACTACTCCGAGTCGGCGGTCGGCCAGGGCTCGGCGGCGATCGCCGCCATGAAGTTCCTGGCGGGCCTCACCGCCCTCACCCTGATGGGGGCCCTCGCCCGTTTCATCCCCGTCGCGGGGCGCGCCACGGGCAGGCTCATCTTCCGTACCTACGCGTCCAGTTCCGTGGTCGTGGCGTGCGCCGCGCTGATCTTCCTGCTCACGCTCGACCTGTGGGGGCCCTCGTACAGATTCCTGCACGGCCCGCTGAACGGCCTCGGCTTCATCGCCGCGGTCGTCGCCTGGTCGCTGCTCACGTTGCAGGACGGGGTGCTCACGGGGCTGCGCAGCGCGCTGTGGGTGCCGGTCGGCAACACCGTCTTCTCCATCGTCAAGCTGGGGCTGCTCATCGCGGTGGCCGCGGCGATCCCGACTGCGGGCGTGTTCGTGTCGTGGGTCGCCGCGATCGCCGTGTCGGTCCTGCCGCTCGGCTGGCTGGTGTTCCGGCGGCTCGTGCCACGGCACATCGAGGCGACCCACGACAAGACGCAGCCGCCGACGCTGCGCGAGATGGGCCGTTTCCTGGCCGGCGACTACACCGGCTCGCTCTTCTCGCTCGCCGTGGTCTACCTCGTACCGGTGATCGTCGCCTCGCAGGTCAGCTCGGTCGACAACGCGTACTTCTACATCACCACCACGATCGGCGGCACGGTCAATCTGCTCGCCATCAACATGGGCGCGTCGCTCACCGTCGAGGGCGCGCACGACCCGGCGCGGCTCGCGGCGAACACCCGGGCCGCACTGCGCCGCATGACACGCATCATGCTGCCGGTGTGCGGCCTGCTCTTCCTCTGCGCGCCCTTCATCCTGCGGGTCTTCGGCCAGGGGTACGCGGACGCGGCGACGCCGCTGCTTCGCTGGTTCGCGGTGGGCGCGGCGCTGCGGGTGGTCATGGAGACGTACTTCGCGGTGCAGCGCGCGCAGAGCCGTACGTCCGGGATCGCCTGGATGCAGGGCCTGCTGTGCTTCCTGGTGCTCGGCCTGACGCTCCTTCTGCTGCCGCGCATGGGTCTCACGGGGGCCGGCGTCGCGGAGATCTCCAGCCTCGCCGTGATCGTGGCGATCGCGGCGCCGAAGCTGTACCGGGTGGCGCGGGGGGCTCCCTCCCTCGCGCCGGCCGACGCGGCACCGGACGGCGATCTCGCCGACCTGGGGACATCTGAGGTGCCGCCCCCGCCCGCCGACAAGGTGCCGGGCCATGAGAAGGAGCGGCGCGGGCCCGCCTGGGCGCTGCGCGAGACACTGGACTCGGACACGCTGCAACTGGCCGTGCAGATGGACTTCGAGCATCCGGAGCGCAGGCCCGACATGCGTCCCGGGCCGCCGGGGACGCCCGCGTACGGGACGCGGACACCGGTATTCGGCAGGTCCGCGTTCTCCGCGAAGCCCTCTGGTGAGAAGCCCGCATCCGGGAAGCCCGCTCCTGAGAAGCCCGCGTCCGGGACGCCCGCGTCCGGGACGCCCGCGTCCGAGAAGCCCGCGTCCGAGAAGCCTGCGTCCGAGAAGCCTGCGTCCGAGAAGCCTGCGGGCACGGGGGACGAGCGGGCCGACGGGGACGAGCGGGACGACATGGAGCACCGGCCGACCTGGGCGCTGAGAACACCGCTCAAGCCTCGCGACCCGGCGCCGTCCCCACCGATTCCCGCCTCTGTGTCCTCAGCCGTCACGGCGCCCGCCGAGGAACCGGGCACCGACTCACGCGTGCCGCAGACCCCGCCCGAGCCCGTCGTCGCCCCCGACCCGTTCCCCCGCCGCCGCGCCCTCTTCATGGCGCTGTTCCTCGCCTTCGCGCTGGCCCTCTACTGGCTGCCCGCCCTAGGCATCACAGAGGCGGATCTGGACACGATGGGCGGGCTCGGGCTCATCTCCGTCCTGCCCACGCCGACCCTGCTCGGGGCCGCACTGCTCGTCGTCGTCTTCGCCTCGCTGCTCTGGATGGAGCGGCCGCATCAGGCCCTGCTCCTGGTGACGCTGATCGCCACGGTGGTGTGCCTGCACGCGCTGCCCGCCGTCCTCGAGGACGAGCCGCGGTTCGCGACGGCCTGGCAGCACCTCGGCTTCATGGAGTACATCGACAGGACCGGCTCCGCGGTACCCGACCTGGACGCGCGCTGGAGCTGGCCCGGGTTCTTCGCGGCGGCCACGTTCGTGGCGAAGGCGTGCGGCGTCTCGGACATGACCGAAGTGATCCGCTGGTGGCCCCTTGCCATGCAGCTGCTCTACCTGGCACCGATGCTGCTGCTCACGCGCTCCATGCGGGCGGGCTGGCGCGCCAAGTGGACCGGCCTGTGGATCTTCGCCCTGAGCGGCTGGGTCGGCCAGGACTACTTCTCGCCGCAGGGCTTCACGTATCTGCTCTATCTGGTGTTCGTCGCGGTGCTCCTGGTGTGGTTCCGCGCGCCGCACGTCCTGTGGGCCAAGCGCCGCCCCGGCGAACTCGACGTCGAACCCGCCGACCGGCGCCAGCGCGCGGTGCTGCTCGGGGTCCTGATCACCCTGTTCGCAGCGACGGTCCCGGCGCACCAGCTCACGCCGTTCGTGATGCTCGGCGTCCTCGCCGCGCTCGTCCTGGTGGGCCGCTCGGAGCTGCGCGGCCTGCCGATCCTCTTCGCCGTCTTCGTCGCCGTCTGGCTCGGCTTCCTCGCGGAGCCCTACTGGTCGGGGCACTTCGACGAACTGTTCGGCGGGATCGGCGGCGTCGGCGGCAACGTGTCGTCGTCGGTGTCCGGGCGGATCGAGGGCGGCAGCTCGACCCACCAGCTCGTCCTCTACGCACGCGTGGCCCTGGCCGGCGGCGTCATGGCCCTCGCCTGCTGGGGCTGGTGGCGGCGGCGCGACCACAAGTACACGGAGCGCTCGCTGCTCGTCCTGACCTTCGTGCCGTTCCTGGGCTTCGGCATGCAGTCGTACGGCGGCGAAATGGCACTCCGCGTCTTCATGTTCGCCCTTCCGGGCGCCGCGCTCCTGGCCGGTCTCGCGCTGTTCCCGCGCGCGGGCATCACCGCGAAGGAGCGGGACCGCGACCAGGTGAGCCTCGCGCCCGTCGCCGCGCTGATGGCGGGGCTCATCCTGATGGGCGGCTTCCTGGTGGCGCGCTGGGGCAACGAACCCTTCGAGCGGACCCGGGTCGGCGAGGTCGCCGCGATGGACTACGTGTACGAGCACGACGATCCGACGGTGCGGCTGCTGTGGATGAGCGACGACACGGTCAACAACGTGACGCCCGCGATGCCGTGGGGCACGCGTGACATGGAGAAGGTCCAGTACGTACCGACCCTCGCACCGGCCGACCCTGTCCTGGTCTCCAGCCTGGTGAAGGCGCTCAAGGACGCGGGCCCCCACTCGTATCTGATGATCAACAAGAGTCAGACGGTCTATCTCCAGATGGACGTGGGCTACCCCAGGACCTGGGACACCCGGCTGATCACGCACCTCGACAACCGCCAGGAGCTGAAGAAGGTCTTCACGAACAACGACGCGACCCTCTACACGCTGCGCGATCAGCCGAACGGCAAGGTCCAGAAGGCCGATCCCGGCCCGATCGGCCCACAGATCACCTGGACTCCCTGGTCGGTGATCGGCGCGCTCGCGGCGATCGCCGTGATCCTGCTGCTCGTCACCCGTGAGGTGGTGCGGGTGGCGGTGGAGCCGAGCGTGCGGCAGCTGCGCTGGCTGCAGAGCAGCTTCTGGTTCTCGCTGCCGCTGCTCGCGGTGCTTTTCGCCTCGCTGATCCAGCGGTTCCTGACGATGGCGTGAGGTTCGCCGGGTGCGGGTGGCTGCGGCGGGTCACCGCTTCAGCCACTTCACCCCGTATCCCTTCATCGTGAACCGCTGGCCGTCGACCTTCGCGTCGATCTCACGGTCGAGGGTGTTCACGACGAGCACCGTCTTCTTGTCGGCGAGGACACGCACGTTCGGTACGTCGTCGGGGGCGACGGAGACCTTCTCGTACTCCGTGCCGGGCGGGAACGCGTCGCTGAACCGGGAGAGCAGTTTCAGCATCGGCAACTCCGTTCCTCCATCGGTGAGTTGCGTGTTGCGCCACAGGCAGCCGGCGCAGTCGTCGCCGCTCTTCTTCTGCGGGTTCCAGTAGAAGCCGCTGCTCGCGCCGCCGCGCGCCATCGCCATCAGACCGGACGCCTGGACGGCGACGCGGTGCGGCTCGGACCAGCCGTCGCGGTCGTCGTTGCTGTCGCCCGGTTCCACGTAGTACTCGGCCCACCACAGCGGCAGGTCACCGGTGCGCGCACGCACCCACTTGCCGACCGCCGTGAGCTTGTCGGTGGCCTTGAACTCGTCGGGGAGCATGTCGTCGTCGACGGTGTAGCTGGAGCCGTCCACGACCACGAAGTCGGCGCCCGCCTTGTGCTTGTTCCAGTAGTCGAAGGCGTCGAGGACCCGCTGGTCCATGCGGCCCCAGGCGCCCTTGACCTCATTCGACGCCTCCTCGGTCTGGCGCGGGTCGACGCTGTCCATGACGAGGTAGGGGCCGCCGACCATGATGTCCTTGTTGACCTTCTTGAGGGCCTTGTAGACCAGGTTGTAGAGCTCGGTGTAGCCCTCGTAGTCCCAGCGGCCCTTCTCGCTGTTCCAGAAGCCCTTGAACTCGTTCCAGACGATGAAGTGCCGTACGTCCGGATAGCGCTTGGCGACGGTCGCCGCGAGCTTGGCGAAGTCCTTGTAGTGCTCGGGGTCCGGGGCGGTCTCCAGGGACTGCTGGCTCCAATTGGTGCTTCCCGAACCGGGCTTGCCCCCCTTCATCCAGTCCGGGGAGCAGCACAGGGTGACGACAGGCGTGCCGTCGGTGGCGCGGATGAAGTCGATCCGCTTGTCCATCTCGTCGAAGTCGTAACGCCCCTTGACCGGCTCGGGATTGCCCGCGCCCCAGCCCATGATGTGCTGGTTCTGCGGCAGCGGGCTCGGCAGTCCCGCGAGCATCGCCTCGGCGCGCCGCGTGGCTGCATCTTCGCCCTCGTCCGCGCTGTACTGGGTGTGGGTGAAGCCCCAGCCGACGGCTGGTTCTGCCTCGTCGGGCGGGACTGCGGGGGTGCCGTGCACCTTGTCACCGTCGCGCGTGGTGCCCTCGGTGCCCGTGCCGCCCCCGGGGAGCGTGGTGATGACGGTCAGGATCAGGGCCAGTGCGGCCATAGCAACGCCGAGCAGCGCGGTGAGTCGCCACCGCTGTGCCCCCGATTTCCACTCATGACGTCCCATCAGGGGCAATCGTAACGGGGCCAGTTGGCGGTGGCACAGGTTCCGCACCACAGGTTTGCCACAGTCCCGTGGTCAGTTCCTCGCCGTTTCGCGCCGGTCCTCGCCGGTCCTCGCCGGTCCTCGCCGATCCGCGCCGTTCCTCACCGGACCGCACCTGAACGGAGTACGGCGGAGTATCCAAACCGGGATGCACAAGGGCACTTGCGTGCCGGATCATGGCGGCATGTCTGCGAACCCTCAGGACACCCTGCCGATCCGGCTCAACGTCGACGACAGCGACTCCCCGTCGGATGTCGTGGACGCCCTCTTCCTCGGCCGCTTCGCCACCGGCGAGCAGCCCTTCTCGCACAGCTCCAACATCGACCGTGTCAAGTCGGGATCCACGCTGCTCCCACCGGGTGCGACGGTGCTGCGCGCGGCCCGCGACGACGACCGCAGCGCGACGCTTGCCGAGGGCGACGGCTGGACGCTCCTGATCTCCCGCTGGAACCGCGGCGCGGACGTCACAGTGACGGCGACGAGCGCCGACCTGGCGGAGAAGGTCCTGAAGCAGGCGACGGACGGCGCGCAGGACGAGCCGGAGCCGCAGCCGGACAACGTGACCATGGGGTTCTGGTACGTGTCTCCGCGGCGCGGCCCGCACCGCACCACGCGGCAGATCGCCGCCGGTACGTGGGAGGAGGTGCGGGAGAACTACACCGCGCCGGTCGCCGAAGCCATGGACTCCCTGATGAAGACAACCCCCGAGGACATCTCGGGCCGCCTCCTGCTCCTGCACGGCCCGCCGGGCACGGGCAAGACGTCGGCGCTGCGGACGCTCGCGCGGTCCTGGCGCGACTGGTGCCAGGTGGACTGCGTCCTGGACCCGGAGCGGCTCTTCAGCGACGTCGGTTACTTGATGGACATCGCGATCGGCGAGGACGACGGCACGGCGAAGGGCCGCTGGCGGCTGCTGCTTCTCGAGGACTGCGACGAGCTGATCCGCGGGGAGGCGAAGCACACCGCCGGGCAGGCGTTGTCGCGGTTGCTGAACCTGACGGACGGGCTGCTGGGGCAGGGCCGCAACGTCCTGGTCGGCGTGACGACGAACGAGGACCTGGAGCGGCTCCACCCCGCGGTGGTCCGGCCGGGTCGCTGCCTCGCCCGGATCGAAGTCGGAAGCCTGACCCGCGCCGAGTCGATCGACTGGCTCGGCACGGACGAGGGGGTCTCTCGCGAGGGCGCGACATTGGCGGAGCTGTACGCACTGCGGCGCGGCACGTCCCCCACATCGGTCCCGGACCCCCGGGAGGGCGCGGACGCGGGGCTCTATCTTTAGGGGTTTCCGTTGTGCCCACCCGCCAGGGGCGCATACAGCCCCGCCCCGGGGCAAGGGTCACCCCGAGTCCCCGTAAGCCGCGCGCAACGCATCCCGCGCAGCGGAAAGAGCAGCAGCTTCAGTCAGCCCGAGCCGCTGAGCCCGCTCGGCAAAGGCCTGGGCCGCAGCCGATGCCTCCCGCGCCGCCGCGTCCCCGGCCGCCGCCACGAACGTCCCGTGCCGCCCCCGAGTCTCAATCACCCCGTCCGCCTCAAGGGCCCGATACGCCTTGGCCACCGTGTTCGCGGCGAGCCCCAGCTCCTGGGCGAGCCCCCGCACGGTCGGCAACTTGTACCCCACCGGCAGCGCCCCGCCCCGCGCCTGCTCGGCGATCTGGGCCCGCACCTGCTCGTAGGGCGGCACGCCACTGGCACCGGCGCCGCCCCCGGCACTGCCGTCGCTCTCGATCTCGATCTTCAAAGTCACGCGGCGATTGTCCCGCACCCCCGGAAAATAAGAGGCATCCCGACGCGCCACGCACGTAGCGTGCGGCTCCATGACCGTCCTAGTCCGCGCCCTGCGCTCCGGTGACAGAGCCGATGCCGAAGCCTTCGCCGCAGTCCGCCGCGCCTGCGTACCCGCCATGCTCGCCACCGCCGATTCGGTCCTGTTCGACCTGGCGCACGCCCATCCCGACTCCCGCTACCTCCAGTTGGTCGCCGAGGCCGACGGGGAGATCATCGGCACGGCGCAGGTGGGCGTCGCCTACGACAGCCCTCACCCGGGCCAGGGCTTCGCCAACGTCTACGTACTCCCTCGGCGGCGCGGGCTCGGCGCGGGCTCGCTGATCCTGCGGACGGCGGAGGAGTACCTGACGGACAAAGGCGCCACCACGGCCTTCTCCTGGGTCCTCGACGAGCCCGCGAACCGCGCCTTCGCCGCCGACCGGGGCTACCGCGCGAGCCGCTCGGCCCACTTCCTCCGCCTCGACCTGGCGTCCGGCACGCTGCCTCCCCGCCAAGAGCCGCCGGAGGACGTCGAGCTGCGTACAGGTGAGTCGTTCGGGGACGACCCGCGCGCCCTCTTCGCCCTGGACGCGGAGACGGTCGCGGACGAACCGAGCGACGTGGCGGCGGAGTTCACGGACTACGAGCACTGGCTCGCCGAGACGTGGAACCACCCCTTGGTGAACCGCGAACTGACCTCGGTGGCAGTGGTGGACGGCCGCCCTGCCGCCTTCACCCTGGCCCGCACGGACGACGCGTCACGCTACTCGAGCGGCATGACCGGCACCGCACGGGCGTTCCGCGGGCGCGGCCTCGCCAAGCTCGCCAAGAACGACTCCCTGCACCGGGCACGGGCAGCCGGCTGCACCGAGGCGTTCACCGGCAACGACGCGGGCAACGAGCCGATGCTGGCGATCAACAAGTGGTTCGGCTACGAGATCTGCGCGACGGAGGTACGCCATGTCCGAACCCTCGGCTGACAAGGTGGACGTCATCTTGATGAAGGCGGGCCGCACGAAGATCCGTTACCCGGCGGAGGTGGTCGCGGACGACGGCACAGTGGTGACGGTCCGCGCACCGTGGGCGGCTGCCGGGGTAAGGGACTTCGGCTTCGTACGCTTCGAACCGGGCGACGTCTTCACGGAGCACTACTGGCGGGACCGCTGGTACGCCGTGAAGGAGGTCCGCACGTCGACGGGCATCCTGAAGGGCTGGTACTGCGACGTGACGCGCCCCGCGGTAAGGGACGGCGCCACGCTCACAGTGGAAGACCTGGACCTCGACCTGTGGTGCTCGGCGGACGGCAAGACGATCCTGCGCCTGGACGAGGACGAGTTCACCGAGAGCGGCATCAGGGAACACGACCCCGAGGCCGCAACAGCAGCCAAGGCCGCCCTGAACGAACTGGAACGCCTGGCCCACGACGGAGTCCCGCTCTCCCCGCCACTCCCCGGAGCGGCCTCGAACTGAGAACTCAGCCCCCGGTCCCCAACCCGCGGCGCGCAAGAACAACGGTCCGCCCAACCCCACCCCTCTCATACCTCACCGCATCCCCCTCCTCCTGCCAGTGCAGGGCGAACCTCTCCCCCGTGCGCCACGCCTCAAGTGCCGCCCTGCAGTACGCCACCATGTCGTCCGGCAGCGTGGACGCCCTGTGCCAGCTCAGTTCGTCGCACTTGTGGGGTTCCGCGTTGAAGGGCTCGCCGCCCGTGCCGTACGTCGCTTCGAAGAACCAGCCGATGCGGGGTTCCCCGCCCGGGCCCCGGTGTTGGAGGACCAACTCGGCGCTCACGTCATCGGAGGTGAGGTCGAGGCCGATCTCTTCCCTCGCCTCGCGGATCACCGCCGTGCGGACGTCCTCGCCGGGTTCGACGTGGCCGGAGGGGACGTTCAACAAGCCGTCCCCGAAACCCGTGTTGGCGCGGCGGGCGAGGAGCACCTCGTCGCCGCGGCGGAGGATGAGGTGGACGTCCACCACCTCCTTGTGGCGGCGGGGTGCGGGGAGGAGTTCGGGGAGGGTCGCCACCAGCGCGTAGCGCTCGTCCTCCACCCTCCTGCCCCACAGCCGCTCGTCGCCCGACAGGCGCTCTGAGTGGAGGCGGGCCGCCAGGGGTGTCAGTGCACTGATCAGGCGGTCCATGGGGATGCCGGAGGGGTTCGTCGTGCCCCATACGCCCTCGATGAGGATCAGGCGTCCTCCCGGCCGCAGCAGCCCGCACCAGTGCCGCAGCACCGCTGCCGGGTCCGGCACCATCCACAGCACGTGCCGGGCCAGGATCACGTCGAATCGCCGCCCCTCCACCGGAGGCTCCCACGCGTCTCCGACAAGCACCTCCGCCTCGTGCCCCGCCAGCTTCTCGCGGGCCCGTTCCACCATGTTCGGGGACAGGTCCACCGCCGTGACGCGGTGCCCCCGCTCGGCCGCCAGCAAGGACAGGCTTCCGGTGCCGCAGCCCAGGTCGAGGACGTCACCCGTGGCATCCGGCAACCAGTCCCGCAGGCGCCGCGCCCACGCGTCCCGCACCACCGTGTCCCGCAGCCCGTGGTCCGGCTCGTCGTCGAACGTGGCCGCCTCGATGTCCCAGTCGATCGTCATGTCCCGAGCGTGACACCCGCCACTGACAATCCGACTCGGATGAGAAACCCTCCCCGCAGAGGTCTACAGACGTCCCACCTTGGACATCGGTAGTACAGGGAGGCAGCCATGCGCCGTGTGACCGTGCACAAGACCGTCGGTAAGCCCACCAATCGACAGGTCCGGGAGAAGCACGAAGCCGAGGACCGGACCCGCGAACGCCCCGAGGTCCGCAAGGACATCCAGCGGACCTGGTGGCCCGATGGGTGAGAGCTGACGCCCGCAGGGCATGAGACGCCCGCGACAGGGCCCGAAGCGCTAGAGGCTCTTCCTGTAGTGGTAGCGGTCGTAGGCTCCGTCCACCCTGCGCTCGACCATCTCGTAGCCGTACCGCGGGTAGAGCCTTTGGTTCTCCCACATCATCGCGTTCGTGTAGAGCCGGACCTGTGACAGTCCGAGCTCACGCGCCCGATCGTCGACGAAGGCGAGCAGGCGGCGGCCCACACCGTGGCCCGCCGCCTCGGGGTGGACCGCGATGCTGTCCAGGAACAGGTGGTCCTCGTGCGCGACGAGGACCAGGACGCCCACCACCGGGTCCCCGGTGACATACACCCGCCCCGCCGCCACGTCCGCCGCGTGGTCCGCCTCCATGGGGACGGGCACGACACCGATGCGCTCGATGTAGGGGTGGTACGCCGCGTCCGTCACCGCCTTCACGGCGGTGACGTCGGCGGCGGTCGCGGGGCGGATGTCGTCAGTGGTGTCCCGGGTCATGCCTTTACGTCTACGTCATTGCTCCTGCCCCGCACCAGCAGTTTCCGCGCGAGCGGCCAGAGCACGATCAGCGCGATGATCACGTACACCGTGATCGAGAAGGGCGTGTCGAACAGGCCGCTGACGCTGCCGTCACTGATCTGCAGGGCGCGGCGCAGCTGTTGCTCGGCGTTCGGGCCGAGGATGACGCCGATGACGGCCGGCAGGACGGGCAGTCCGTAGCGGCGCATGCCGAAGCCGATCAGGCCGATGATCAGCAGGATCACCAGGTCGAGCGCCTCGCCGCCCACCGCGTACGCGCCCACCGCCGCGAAGAAGAGAATTCCCGCGTAGAGGTAGGGCCTCGGGATGCGAAGCAGCTTCGCCCAGACCGGGGCAAGGGGCAGGTTCAGGGCCAGGAGCAGGATCATCCCCACGAAGAGGGAGGCGATCAGGCCCCACACCAGGTCAGGTTCGCGCTCGAAGAGGAGCGGGCCGGGCTGGATCCCGTACTGCTGGAAGGCGGCGAGCATCACCGCTGCCACCGCCGTCGTGGGCAGGCCGAGTGTCAGCATGGAGACGAGGGTTCCCGCAGCCGATGCCGATGCCGCCGACTCGGGGCCCGCCACTCCCTCGATCGCGCCCTTGCCCCACTCGTCCTTGTGCTTGGACAGGCGCTTCTCGGTGACGTACGAGAGGAAGGTGGGGATCTCCGCGCCGCCCGCCGGGATCGCGCCGAACGGGAAGCCGATGAGCGGGCCGCGCAGCCAGGACTTCCAGGTGCGCTTCACGTCCGCCTTGCCGAGCCAGGGGCGGCCGACCGGGATCGCCTCGCCGCTCGAACGCCGCAGATGGGCGGCGACCCACAGGGCCTCGCCGATCGCGAAGAGGCCCACCGCGACGATCACCACGTCGATGCCGTCGGCGAGTTGGAGCGAGCCGAAGGTCAGGCGCTGCTGTCCGGTCATCTGGTCGAGGCCGACCAGGCCGATGGTGAGACCGATGAGGAGCGAGGCGATTCCCCGTACGCGCGAGGAGCCGAGGACGGACGTCACGGCGATGAACGCGAGCACCATGATGGCGAAGTAGTCGGGTGCCCCGATGTCGACCGCGAGCTCCGCGACCGTCGGCGCGAGCGCCACCAGGAGGGTCGTGCCGATGATGCCGCCCGCGAAGTGACCGATGGCGGCGGCGGCGAGCGCTTGTGCGCCGCGCCCCGCCTTGGCCATCGGGTTGCCTTCCATCGCCGCCACCACCGCGGCGCTCTCACCCGGGGTGTTCAGGAGGATCGAGGTCGTCGAGCCGCCGAACATCGCCCCGTAGTAGATGCCGGCGAACATGATGAACGCGCCGGTCGGCTCCAGGCCGTACGTCACGGGCAGAAGCAGCGCCACCGCCATCGCGGGGCCGATGCCGGGCAGGACGCCGATCGCGGTGCCCAGGAGCACGCCGACGGCGGCCCAGAGCAGGTTCATGGGCGTGAGGGCCGTACCGAAGCCGTCCATCAGGGAGTTGAAGGCGTTCATGTCACAGCACTCCCATCAGTGGTCCGCCGGGCAGCGGCACCCCGAGCAGGTTGTTGAAGACGACGTACGTGACGAGGGAGAGCCCTGCCGCGATGAGCGGATCGCGGTCCAGGTGACGGCTGCCGAGCGCGTACGCGGCGCCCCAGAAGAGCAGGGCGCCCGCGACGGGGAAGCCGAGCGGTTCGATGAGGACGGCGGCGCCGAGGAAGACGCCGGCGAGGAGCAGCACGGTGCGCCAGTCGGCGGGTTCGGACAGGTCGATGTCCTCGCCGCCCTCTGCCTCGCCGCGGCCGCCGCGCAGGACGTCGACCGCGAGGATCACGGCGACGACCAGGAGCCCGATGCCGACGACGATCGGGACCGTCTTGGGGCCGATCGGGCCGCGCTGGGCGATCTCGACGTCCATGGTGAGCGCGTCGCTGAGAACGAGCACACCAAGGGCCAACAGCATGACGCACACGCCGAGTTCGGAGTGCTCGCGCAGCCAGCCGAGCCGACCGCTGCGGCCGCCTCCGCCTCCGTCTCCGTGCTCATCGGGCGGGGTTTCGGTGGTCGAGGTCGTCACAGTCCCAGCTCCTTCAGCACGGACACCACGCTCTTGTCCTGTTCGGCCAGGAAGTCACCGAACTTGTCGCCGGTGAGGAAGGCGTCGTCCCAGCCGTTGGTCTTGAGCGACTTGCGCCACTCCGGAGAGTCGTGGAGCTTCTTGACCAGGCCGGTGAGCTTCTTGCGTTCGGCGTCGGAGAGGCCGGGCGGGGCGACGATGCCGCGCCAGTTGGTGAAGTCGACTTCGTAGCCGGACTCCTTGAGGGTCGGCCCGTCCAGGCCCTTGGCGCGCTTGGGTCCGGTGGTCGCGAGCAGCCGCAGCTCGCCCGACTTGATCTGGTCCAGGTACTCGCCGACGCCCGAGACGCCGAAGGCGACCTTCTTGCCGAGGATCGAGGCGAGGAGTTCTCCGCCGCCGTCGAAGGGAACGTAATTGACCTTCTTGGGGTCGATCCCGGCAGCGCGCGCCATCAGCATGGGGGCCAGATGGTCGGGACCGCCGGGGGAAGAGCCGCCGCCGACCGGGAGCTTGCCCGGGTTCTTCTTCCAGGCGGTGACCAGCTGCTTGATGTTCTTGTACGGCGAGTCCTTGGAGACCACGACGACGTCCGGCTCTTCGGTGAGGCGGGCGATCGGGGTGGTGTCGGCGAGGGTCTTGGGCGAGTCGTTGGAGCGTGCGGCGCCCACGACGCCCAGGCCCATGGACATGGCGAGCTTGCCGTTGCCGTGCTCGCCGACGAGGCGGCTGAGGCCGACGGTGCCGCCGGCCCCTGGCAGGTTGAACACCTCGATGTTGTGGGTGAGTCCGGCGTCCTCGGCGTTCTTCGCCGCGGTCCGGGCGGTGATGTCGTAGCCGCCGCCGGGTGTGTTGGGGACCATGAAGCGCAGGCCGGGGATCTGTGTGCCGGTCTCGGAGTCGCTGCCCGTGGAGAGCAGGGGCGGCCCTGCGAGCACGAGCAGCGCGGCCCCGAGCAGGGCAAGGGGTGTGCGCAGACGCACGGGTGCCACCACCTGTCGGTACGTAGTCGTTTCTGGGGAGTTGATGCGGCCGGGTTCCCCGTGGGGGCGGGAACCCGGCCGCTGTCCGCGGGGACGGGGGTACCTGTGAGGTGGCCCACATGTTGCCTGGGCGTTAAGAAGCTGTCTCTCTTCCGGAATCAACGGACGTTGTGGTCGTTGTGGTCGGGCCCATAGCCTGCGGCGATGACAAGGGTGCTGGTCGTGGACGACGACTTCATGGTCGCCAAACTGCACAGCCGTTATGTGTCCGCGGTGGACGGATTCGCGGTGGTGGGAGTGGCGCACAGCGGCACGGAGGCGCTGGCGGCGGTGGAGCGGCTGCGCCCCGACCTGGTCCTCCTCGACATCTATCTGCCCGATATGGACGGCATCGCGGTGCTACGGGAGTTGCGGGCCGTCGAGGAGCGCGACCGGGACCGGCAGCCGCTCGACGCGCTGTTCATCACGGCCGCGCGGGACGCGGGGATCGTGCGGGCGGCGCTGCGGGCCGGTGCGCTGCACTACCTCATCAAACCGTTCAACCAGGATGCGCTGCGGGAGCAGTTGCTGCACGTGGCGGCGCTGCGGGCCCGCCTGGACGGCCTGGACGAGGCACGCCAGGAGGACATAGACCAGCTCTTCGGCCCCCGCCCACCCGGCTCCCGCGAACTCCCGAAGGGCCTGGCGGCCCACACCGCCGACCTGGTCGAACAGACACTGCGGGGCCACCCGGGCGGCCTCTCCGCCTCGGAGTGCGCCCAGGAGGGAACACTGTCGCGGGTCAGCGCCCGCCGCTATCTGGAGTTCTTCGCGGACACGGGCCGGGTCGAGGTGACGCTTCGGTACGGGGGGACGGGGCGGCCGGAGCGGCGGTATCGGTGGGTGCGGTGAGCTGTTCCGGTGAGCTGTTCCGGTGGGCGGATTCGCCCCTGCCCGGTCTCATGACCGGACGGGGGGCGCATGCGTGCGTCCTGGGTGCCGTCCGGGGCTCAGCCTCAGCCCCCGGTTAGCCCTCCCTTAACCGCACCATAAAGATCGCCATCCCCCCTCCCAGCAGGCGATTTCGGGGATTTCAGCGGCTAGTTTTCTCGTCGCCGGGCCGGTTACGAACCGTCGGCGCCGCATGTGATCGGGGGGCGGCACCGGCCGTTCGTAACCGGCCCGTGTCCCCCACCACCCCCCAGAACCGCCGCTGAGGAGAACCACTCATGACCGCACGTCGCAAGGTCGCCGCGATCGCCGCCGCCGGCATCGCCCCGCTCGCCCTGACCGCCCTTTCGGCCGCCCCCGCCGCCGCGCACGGTTCGATGACGGACCCGGTCAGCCGTGTCTCCGCGTGCTTCCAGGAGGGCCCGGAGTCCCCGACGTCGGCTGCCTGCAAGGCGGCCGTCGCGGCCAGTGGCGCGCAGGCCTTCTACGACTGGAACGGCGTGAACATCGCCAACGCCGCGGGCAAGTCGAAGGAGATCATCCCCGACGGGAAGCTGTGCAGCGCGGGCAACGACAAGTACAAGGGGCTCGACCTGCCGCGCGCCGACTGGCCGTCCAGCAAGATGTCCGGCGGCAACCACACCTTCCACTACAAGGGCACCGCCCCGCACAAGGGCTCCTTCGAGCTGTACATCACGAAGGACTCGTACGACCCGACCAAGCCCCTGAAGTGGTCGGACCTGGAGGAGAAGCCCTTCGTCGACGTGGCCGACCCGAAGATGGAGAACGGCGACTACGTCTTCGACGGCAAGGTCCCCGCCAAGTCGGGCCGCCACCTGATCTACTCGGTCTGGCAGCGCTCGGACTCCCCCGAGGCCTTCTACACCTGCTCCGACGTCGTCTTCGGCAAGGACAGCGGCGGCGGCACGGCGGCGGCTCCGGCCCCGGCCGCCTCCGCGCCCTCCGAGAAGGACATCGCCGCGGGCGCGGACAAGTCCACCGTCGAGCACCACGGCCACGGCGACAGCGACGCCGAGACGGGCGCCGAGGCCTCCGAGGCGGCGCCGGCCGCGGGTGACGACACCGCCGCCAACCAGCCCGAGGTGAACAGCGGCGACCAGAAGCCCGTCGCCGCCGACGAGAACCTCGCCGAGACCGGCGGCGACAGCACCACCCCGTACATCGCGATCGGCGGCGCCGCCGCTCTCGCCATCGGTGCCGCGGCCATGTTCGGCACGGCCCGCCGCCGCACGGCGCGCCACGGCCGCTGAGCTGGTTGAGCGTCCACTGAGCCGCCGCTGAGCCCGGTCGCCCCGGCTCTGCGGCGTGAGGGCCGCCCTCTCCTCGTACGTCACGGGGAGACGGCGGCCCTCTGTTCGTGCGGATGTCCGTCCGGAGCAGTTCAGGAGAAGCACGTACTCGGCGTCGCGTGCGCCGGGTCGAGCGCGTTCGCCACCTCGTGGTGCGCGACGCGGTCGAGGATCCCTATCGCCACGTGCTCGGAGAGGTCCGCGGCGCACAGATCCTGGACGGTGACGTTGCGTACGCCGGGGCCGTTCAGGAATTGCGTGCGGTACGGGGTGACCACTTCGTCGTACTTGGTGGCGATGACGGTGTAGCGCACACCCGGGACGGTGTCGCCGCCTTCGTTGAGCTTGGTCAGGAACGGAGAGCCCGCCACCTGGTCGGCGAGGCCCGGGGTCTTGGTGGTGAGCAGGTCCTCGATGCCCGGGAAGTAGGGCAACAGCTTGGTGAAGCCGAGCAGGGTGGTGCCGTGGTTGTCGGGCGCGAGGCCGACCAGGGCGTTCACCTTCTGCGCGCCGCCGAGGAACTTCAGGTAGTAGCGGGGCATCATGCCGCCCTGCGAGTGGCCCACGAGGTCCGCCTTCGCGGCGCCCGTCGAGGCCAGTACCTTGTCGACGAATGCGTCTAGCTGCTCGGCCGACTTGTCGATCGGGCCGAGACCGTTGAAGAACGGCACGCCGGGCAGCTGACCGTAGTCGAGGGAGAAGACGCAGTAGCCGCGCCTCACCAAGTAGGGCGCGAGGACGAGCCAGTTGTCGATGGAGTTGCCGAAGGTGCCGTGGACCAGGACCACGGGGCGCGGGTGGGCGGCGGACGGCTTGCAGCCGTAGTCGTTCCAGCCGCTCGACGAGGAAGCGGGGGCGGAGGGGGCGGAGGGGGCGGAGGGGGCGGCGGACGCCGTGGGGGCTGTGAGGGTGAGCGCGCCCGTCATGAGAAGGGCTGCGGTGAACGCTCTGAGCGCTCGTCTCCAGGGCAGCATCGGGTGATCTCCTTGCGGCTCAAGGGAGTGGCGATGAGTGAGCCCTGTGATCCGGATCACGAGGATGCCGTGCACACGACAAATTACGGGCGAGTAGTAAAAGTGTGAAGTTACGCGTCGGTAAAACTTCCAGCAGGTACTGGCACGGTCGTCACCTCGGAACGCCTAGCGCGGGGGCGTCACCAGCCCCACCTCGTACGCGATGATGACCAACTGGACCCGGTCCCGGGAGTCGAGCTTGGTGAAGAGCCGCGCCACATGCGCCTTCACCGTGGCCACGGTGATGAAGAGTTCGGCCGCGATCTCCGCGTTGGACAGGCCGCGCCCCACCAGCGTGAGCACCTCGCACTCCCGGTCGGTGATGCCCCCGACCGTCCGCCGGGCCTTCGGCGCCGGATCGGGCCGCGCGGCGAACTCCTCTATCAGGCGCCGGGTGACGCTCGGCGCGATCAGACCGTCCCCCGCGGCCACCACGTGGATCGCGGCGAGGATGTCCTCGAGTGCCATGTCCTTGACGAGGAATCCGCTCGCGCCCGCGCGGAGCGCACCGTAGACGTAATCGTCGTCGTCGAAGGTGGTGAGGACCAGGACGCGCGTCGCCCCGGTCTCCGCCGTGATCAGACGGGTGGCCTCGATGCCGTCCATGCCGGGCATGCGGATGTCCATCACTACGACGTCGGGGCGTACGTCACGGGCAAGGCGGACAGCCTCCGCGCCCGTCCCGGCCTCCCCCACGACCTCGATGTCGGGGGTGTCGGCCATCAGGACGCGCAGGCCCGCGCGGACGAGGGGCTGGTCGTCGGCGAGTACAACGCTGACGGCGGGGCCGGTGGGGCCGGTCATCGGGCCTCCATCGGCGGCAGGGGCGGCAGGGGCGGCAGGGGCAGCAGGGCCGTCACCCGGAAGCCGCCCTCGGGACGCGGTCCCGCGGTGAACTCGCCGTGCAGCAGGGCGACTCGCTCGCGCATGCCGACCAGGCCGAACCCGGTGCCCGCGGGCAGACCGCCGCGGCCGTCGTCCTCTATCCGGAGGGACAGCTCGCCGTCCCGCTGCTCGACGGTCACCCGACAGGCGTCCGTTCCCGCGTGCCGTACGACATTGGTGAGGGCCTCCTGGAGGATGCGGAACGCGGCCAGGTCGATGTCGGGGGGCAGCGGTTCACGCTCCCCCAGTCGGCGGACCTCCGCGCGGACTCCGGCGTCCCGCGCCGACGCGGCGAGACGGTCGATGTCGGCGAGACCCGGGGCGGGTTCGCGGGGTGTCGCGGTGAGCGTGTCACGGGCGACGTCCGGCGCGTCGTCGGCGGCCCCCGGTTCCGACTCCGGCCTCCGCAGCGCGACCAGCGTCCGGCGCAGCCCCGCGAGGGTCTCCCTGCTGGTGGCCTCGATGGTGGTGAGCGCGTTGCGGGCCTCCGCGGGCTGGGTGTCGATGACCCGGCTGCCCACGCCCGCCTGGATGGCGATGACGCCGATGCTGTGGGCGATCATGTCGTGCAACTCCCTCGCGATGCGCAGCCGTTCGGCGGTGACGGCGCGGGCCGTGGCCTGGGCGCGCAGTGCGTCGGCGTGCGTACGGCGCTCACGGGCCGAACTGCCCGCCATCCAGGCGGCGATGAGGGCGACGGCGATGAACGCCGCGGTCTCGCCGTTGTTGGTCGCCCAGCCGGAGCCCTCGCAGCCGTTCGGCAGATACGGGTCGGGTTGGCAGCCCCCGTCGGGCGGGAAGGCGAAGAGGGTGACGGCCTGGGTGGTGAACGCCATGAGGGCGGCGGCGATCGAGGTGCGGCGCGGGCGGGAGGCGGCGAGGTATCCGACGGCGCAGACCCCGGCGAGCATCTGGAGATAGCTGACCTCGATCTTGCGCATCTCCATCGTGGCCGCCACCCCGCCAAGGAGCAGGAAGGCGAGCGCCGGCAGCGGCCTGCGCCTGAGCAGGGACGCGACCACGGCCGTCAGGGCGATCGACCCGAGGACCATCAGGATGTCGAAGCCGTGCTGCGCGTAGTCGAAGGTCACGTACGTGACGAACGGGTAGATGACGGCCCCGCTCCAGGCCAGGCCCGTGCGCACCGACGGCCACAGGCGCCCGGGCACGCGTCGGCTCCGTCCCGCCTCAGTTCTCTCAGCAGTTCCCTCAGTAGTTCTCTCAGCCCCCTCGGTCTCCTCGGCCGTGCCCTGACCTGGGTCGATGTCCATGCGCCGATCGTATGTGCCCTTCCCCCGCAGGGGTATTGGTCCGCGGTCGTACTCCCACGGGCTACCGGAGCCGCCCCCGGGTGTGGCCGACCGCCCGATGCCCGCCGACCCCGGACCCCGGCACCGTGGTCCGGGTGATCGAAGTCAATGAACTGACGAAGCTGTACGGCGACAAGAGCGCCGTCAAGGACCTGAGTTTCCATGTGCGCCCGGGCCAGGTCACCGGGTTCCTCGGACCGAACGGCGCGGGCAAGACCACCACCCTGCGGATGCTGCTCGGCCTGGTCGGCCCGAGCGGCGGAACCGCCACCATCGACGGGCGCCCCTTCCGGGACCGGCCCCGCGGCCTGCGCCATGTCGGCACGCTGCTCGACGCGGGCGACGTGCACGGCGGGCATACGGCCCGCGCCCATCTGCGCGCCCTGGCCCACGGCAACGGCATCCCCCGGAGCCGGGTGGCCGAGGTCCTCGACGAGGTGGGCCTCGCCGAGGTGGCACGAAAACGCGTGGGCGGCTTCTCGCTGGGCATGCGGCAACGCCTCGGGATCGCCACCGCGCTGCTCGGCGATCCGCCGGTCCTCCTCTTCGACGAACCTCTCAACGGCCTGGATCCGGAAGGCGTGTTGTGGGTGCGTGGACTCTTCCGGGGACTTGCCGCCGAGGGGCGCACCGTGTTCGTGTCCAGCCATCTCATGTCCGAGATGGAGAACACCGCCGACCAGCTCGTCGTCATCGGCCGCGGTGAACTCATCGCCGCCGAGAGCGTCCTGGACTTCGCCGCTCGTGGCACCCGCCTGAGCGTGGCGGTGCGCACGCCCGACGCCCCCGCCCTGACGGAGCTCCTGACGGCCGAAGGCGCCTGTGTCCAGGCGGACGCCGAAGCCCTCACCGTCACCGGTCTGCCCGCGTCCCGGATCGGCGACCTCGCCTTCCGGCACGGGATACGGCTCCACGAACTCGCCACCCGCGCCGCGTCCCTGGAAGAGGCGTTCATGGAACTCACCGCCGACAGCGCCGAATACCTCGCGGGGGAACGCCGATGACAACCGTCGCCCTCCCCCACGCCGTCACCGCCGAACCCCGCGCCCGCTTCCGCCATCTCATCGCCGCCGAGTGGATCAAGCTCTGGTCGCTGCGCTCCACCTACTGGGTCCTCGCGGTCGGCGCACTGGTCGTCACCGGGATCAACGCGAACTCCGCCTGGTCCAACCTCGACTGGCTGACGCGTCAGGATCCGGCCCTCGCCGGGGAGACGCCCGGGTACGACACCCTGTCCAGCGCGTTCGTCGATCCCGCCTGGCAGATCCTCATGGTCGTCGCGGGCAGCATGGGCGCCCTCACGGTCTTCGGCGAGTACACCAGCGGCCTGATCCGCACGACGTTCACGGCCGTCCCCGACCGACGTGCGGTGATGACGGCCAAGGCGACCGTCGTGACGGCGGTGATGCTCGCGCTCGGCACGGTCGTATCGGTGGCATCGTTCGGCGTGACGCAGGCGATCCTGCGGGAGCACGGGGGCCTGTCGATCGGCGATCCGGGCGCGTTGCGGGCCGTCGCGGCGTCCGCGCTGCTCGCGCCGCTGTGCGCACTGGTGGGCATGGCCGTCGGGGCGCTGGTCCGGCACGCCACGGGCAGCATCGTCACGACCCTCGTGACGCTGCTACTGCTTCCCGCGCTCCTCCAAGGCGACGAGTACCGGTGGGTCAAGGAGATCGGCAACGCGATGCCGCTCACCGCGTGGAACGCCCTCATCGAGAATCCCGCGATGGACTACACGCCGGCCAAGTACGCGGTGTCGGTCACCGAGGCCTGGATCGTGTTCGCGGTGTGGCCGTTGGCGGCGGCGGCCGTCGCGATCGTGACCGTGCACCGCCGCGACCTCTAGCCGCGCGCGTAGCCACACGTGCAGCCACACCTTTGGCCACCCGGACACGGTTACGCCGCCAGCGTTCCCGGCACGATCGCGCCAGGACCGAACTTCGCCCGCGCCCGGTCGGCCACCGCCTCGATCCGCCGCGCCCTGTCGTCCACCGGGTCGAACATCAGCTGGTGTGCGGCCTGTTCGGCGGGCCCGAGTCCTTCGGCGCGCAGCGAGATGCCGCGCACCCGGGCCCGCTGGAGGCCGAGCGCGTCGTACATCCCGTACGCGGTCGTGGTCAGCGCGCCGGAGTGCGCGGTCGGTTCGGGCAGCGTACGGGTGCGGGTCGTCGTGGAGCGGTCCGCGTACCGCACGGTGAGGGTCAGGGAGCGGCACACCTGATCCTCGTCGCGCATCCGGGCGCCGAGTTCATCGGTGAGCGAGAGCAGTGCCCTGCGGTGCCGCGCGGGATCCAACTCGTCCCGGGGGAAGGGATGTTCGGAGGCGAGGGAACGGGCGGCGGCGTTCGGCACGACGCGCGCGCGGTCGACGCCGTGCGCCTTCTCGTACAGCTCGCGTCCCGCGCGGGCCCCCACGAGGCGTTGCAGCGTGGACAGCGGCGCGGCGGCCACCTTGCCGACGGAGTCGAGCCCGTACCCGCAGAGGGTGCGGGCGGTGGCGCGGCCGACCCCGGGCAGTTCGGCGACCGGCTTCGGCCCGAGGAACCGAGCGACGGCGTCGGGCTCCGGGCCCACGGCCAGAGTCACCCCCGGCGAGGCTCCCCGCACCGCCATCCGCGCCAGCATCGGTCCGGGCCCGGCGCCGATCACGCAGTCCACCCCGTAGAGGGCGAGCGCCCGTACCCGGATCACGGAGGCGAGCTCGACGGCGTCGCGCCCGAAGTAGCGCATCGCTCCCCGCACGTCGACGAGGGCGGCGTCGGGCGGCAGGGCCTCGACGACGGGGCTGAACTCGCCGAGCAGCAGAAGCAGCCGGGGTACGGCGGCCTCGTACATCGGCGGCAGGAGAAAACGCACGCAAAGGGTACTCATCCCGCACTCCTCCTCATCCCGCGCTCCCTGGACTCTGGTGCCACAACTTGCGCCCTGTCGCCGCTCGTTCGCCGGGCGGCTGGAGATCGGCCCAGGGGTGCATCTCGTACCCCGTGGACATCCGGATGCGGCGGCCGTCGTCCGCCGGGGCGCCCTCGGGCTCCCCCGGGTCCGGCCCCGGCTCGGCGAGACGCGCGCCCACCGCCTCAAGGCCGCCCTCCTGCCGCAGCTCCACCAGTTCCGCCAGATTCCATGCCGCCGCGCCGACCACGCTGAGGCTGCGCGGCCCTCGCCGCTGCACCACTCCGCGGACGAGGAGCAGCCAGGAGTGGAAGACGGTGTGCGCGCACCGTTCGTGGGCGTCGTCGAAGAAGGCCAGGTCGACCAGGCCCGTGCCGTCGTCCAGGGTGGTGAAGATGACCCGCTTCCCGGAGCGGATCGGCGGGGTCTGGGTGGCCGCCTTGGCGCCCGCGACAAGGACGGTCGCCCCGTGTTCGGCCTCCCGCAGACGGCGGGCCGTCAGCACGCCGAGCTCCCGGAGGAACTCCGCGTGGTCGCCCATGAGATGGCGCGAGGAGTCCATGCCCAGGACGCCGAGTTCGGCGCTGAGCCGTTCCGCGTCGTCCAGGTCGGGCAGCCCGGCGGGGGCCGTCTTGCGCCCGCCGGACAAGGGGAGTTGAGCCCCGGAGGAGCCGCGCGCGCCCCGCCGCAGCTCCGTCAGGTGCAGCTGCAGATCGCGGCGGTTGGCGCCGAACGCGTCGAGCGCGCCGACCTGCGCGAGCCGCTGCGCGACCGGCTTTCCGGGCCTGGCCCGCTCCCAGAAGTCGAGGAGCGAGGCGTAGGGCTGCCCGTCCGCGATCCGCGCGGCCTCGGCCTCGCTGATGCCGTGGACGTCGGAGAGCGCGAGGCGCAGACCCCACACATCCCGGGCCCCAGGGTTATCAGACACCAGTTCGATACGGTGAGCGACCGCAGACCGGTTCACGTCCAGCGGAAGGATCGGCACCCCCCGGCGCCGCGCGTCCGCGAGCAGCAGCCGCTTCGGGTACATGCCGGGGTCGTGCGTGAGCAACCCCGCGTAGAAGGCGGCCGGGTGATGGGCCTTCAGCCACGCCGACTGGTAGGTGGGCACGGCGAAGGCCACCGCGTGCGCCTTGCAGAAGCCGTACGAACCGAAGGCCTCGATGATCTCCCAGGTCCGGCCGATCGTCTCGGCCTCGTACCCCTTCGACGCCGCCTGCTGCGCGAACCAGAACCGGATCCGCCCCTGCGACTCGGGGTCGGAGAGCCCGCGCCGCACCCGGTCCGCCTCGTCGCGCCCGCAGCCGGTCATGATGTTCACGATGTCGATGATCTGCTCGTGGAAGACGACGACGCCGTACGTCTCCTTGAGCGGCTCCGCCAGATCCGGGTGCGGATAGCGGATGGGCGCGCGGCCGTGCCTGGCCTCGATGAAGGGCCGCACCATGTCGGCGGCGACAGGGCCCGGCCTGAAGAGCGAGATGTCGACGACCAGGTCGTGGAAGGTCGCGGGCTGAAGGCGTCCGACCAGATCGCGCTGGCCCGGCGACTCGATCTGGAAGCAGCCGAGCGTCTCGGCGGACTTGATGAGTCGATACGTCGCCGGGTCGCCCGGCGGCACCGCGTCCACGTCCACCCGCTCCCCCGTGGCCCGCTCGACCTCCCCCACCGCGTGCGCCATCGCCGACTGCATCCGCACGCCGAGCACGTCGAGCTTGAGCAGCCCGAGGTCCTCCACGTCCTCCTTGTCGAACTGGGACATGGGCAGGCCCTCGCCGCTGGTGGGCACGACGGGCGTACGGGCGAGCAGCGAGGCGTCGGAGAGCAGTACCCCGCACGGGTGCATGGCGACCCCGCGCGGCAGTGCGTCCAGGGCCTCGACGAGGTCCCACAGCCGGCCGTGTTTCTCCGTCTCCCCCGCCACCGCCCGCAGTTCGGGCAGTTCCTCCATCGCCGAGCGGGCGTCCCGCGCGCGGATGTGCGGGAAGGACTTGGCGATCTTGTCGATCTCGGCCGGGTCCATGGAGAGGGCGGCGCCCACATCGCGGATGGCGTGGCGGACCCGGTAGGTCTCGGGCATGGCGACGGTGGCGACCCGCTCGGTGCCGAAACGGCCGATGATCGCGCGGTAGACCTCGAGGCGGCGGGCCGACTCCACGTCGATGTCGATGTCCGGCAGGACGGACCGCCGCGTGGACAGGAACCGCTCCATGAGCAGGCCGTGCTCGACGGGGTCGGCGTGCGCGATGCCGATGAGGTGGTTGACCAGGGACCCGGCACCGGAACCGCGCGCCGCGACACGGATCCCCAAGTCGCGTACGTCGTCGACCACTTGGGCCACGGTGAGAAAGTAGGAGGCGAAGCCGTGGTAGGCGATGATGTCCAGCTCGTGGTGCATCCGCTCCCAGTACGCGCGATGCGTGCGGCGCCTGTCGTATCCCCGCAGGACCATGCCCGCCGCCGCCCGCGAGGCGAGCACGCGCTGCGCGGTGCGACGCCCCGCGCCGACGAGGTGCGGCTCGGGGAAGCGCACGGAGCCGATGCCGATGTCGTCCTCGGGGTCGACGAGGCACTCGGCGGCGACCGACCGGGTCTGCTCGACGAGGTGGTGGGCGGTGTCGCGGCGGAATCCGGCCGCCTCCACGATCCGCTCGGCGTTGCCCAGCATGGCGTCGGCGCCTTTCAACCACCGCTCTCCGCTGTCGAGTTCCTTGGTCGGGTCGACGGGGACGAGGCGGCGTGCGGCGTCGAGCACATCGGCGACCGGGCCGAGCCCCGGGTCGGCGTAGCGGACGGCGTTGCTCAGGACGGGGCGGACGCGCTGCTCGGCGGCGAAGCCGACGGTGCGGGCGGCGAGGCGGAGCGAACCGGGGCCTGTGCCTTCGCGGCCGTGCCACACGGACTCCAGCCGCAGCGCGTCTCCGTACCGCTCGCGCCAGGGGACCAGGAGGCGGGCGGCCCGGTCGGGGCGTCCGGCGGCAAGGGCGCGCCCCACATCGGACGCGGGGCCGAGCAGCACGGTCATGCCGTCGCCGTGGTTCTCCTCCCACGGAAGCACCGGCTGCCCCTCGCCGCTCCGGTGCGCGGCGGTGATCAGGCCGCACAGCGCGGCCCAGCCCGTGGCGCCGTCGCGGGCGAGGAAGGTCACGCGCGGGGTCGACTCGTCGATGAAGGCACCGCCGCGCACCGGGGTCCGCCGCCGCGCACCGCGCGCCGCGACCGGCTCCCCCACCGCGAGCTCGGCCCCGAACAGGGGCCGCACCCCCGCCTTCGCGCAAGCCTTGGCGAACCGGACGGTTCCCGCGAGGGTGTCCCGGTCGGTGAGCGCGAGGGCGTCCATGCCACGCTCGGCGGCGCGCTCGGCGAGAAGCTCCGGATGCGAGGCCCCGTACCGCGGGGAGAACCCGGAGACGGTGTGCAGATGCGTGAACCCGAGCACACGCACCTCCTGAAACCCTGAATCGATCCGTTCTCACATCCCCCACCTCCACCATAGACCAAGTTTCGAACGTACGTACGATGCAGGTGTACGGCACCCGGTTCCGCTTCGCCCATTCGGCCCCGCCCACCTGCGGGAACGACAGGAGCCACGGAGCGTGGGGACATGAGTTTCACCGATGATGTGAAGAGCGCCGTCACCCCGCGAGCAGCCCTGCTGGTCATCGGCGTACTGGCCCTGCAACTGCTGTTCATCGCCTCCTACGTAGGGGCCCTGCACGACCCGAAGCCGAAAGACGTGCCCTTCGGAGTCGTCGCTCCGGGTCCCGCGGCGGAGGAGACCTCGGCCAAGCTCGGAAAACTCCCCGGCGACCCGCTCGACCCGCGTGTGGTCAAGGACGAGGCCGCGGCCCGGCACCAGATCATGAACCGCGACATCGACGGCGCCCTGATCGTCGACCCCCGGGGCACCACCGACACCCTTCTGGTCGGCTCGGGCGGCGGCACCGTCCTTGCCACCGCGCTGGAGAAGATCGCCACCCAGGTCGACGGCGCCGAGAAGCGCACGGTCAAGGTCGTGGACGTGGCCCCGGCGTCCGCCAAGGACTTCGACGGGCTCTCGTCCTTCTACCTGGTCGTCGGCTGGTGCGTCGGCGGCTATCTGTGCGCCTCGATCCTGGCGATCAGCGCGGGCTCCCGGGCCACGAACGGCGGGCGCGCGCTGATCAGGACCGGCGTCATGGCGCTCTACTCGATCGCGGGCGGCCTGGGCGGCGCGCTCATCATCGGCCCGGTCCTCGGCGCCCTGCCCGGCAGCATCATGGGGCTGTGGGGCCTCGGCTCCCTCGTCGTCTTCGGGGTCGGCATGATCACGCTCGCCCTGCAGTCGCTCACCGGCATCGTGGGCATCGGCCTCGCCGTCCTGCTCGTCGTGATCGCGGGCAACCCGAGCGCGGGCGGCGCCTTCCCGCTGCCGATGCTGCCGCCGTTCTGGAAGGAGATCGGCCCCTGGCTGCCGCCGGGCGCGGGCACCTGGGTGGCGCGCTCGATCGCGTACTTCAAGGGCAACGCGATCACAGGACCGATGCTGGTGCTCGCCGCCTGGGCGGTCGTGGGCACCGCCGTCACCCTGGCCATGTCCGCACTGCGCGGGGACCGCCAGCCGGGCCGGCGGCCCGCCACGGAGGAGGACACCGGCGCCCACCGCCGGTGAGGAACCGCTCTTTGGAGCCATTGTCAGACCCGGGTGCGAAGCTGAAGCAATGATCACCACCCTGGCGGTCGAGAACTACCGCTCCCTGCGCAAACTGATCGTCCCCCTGGACCGGCTGAACGTCGTGACGGGCGCGAACGGCGCCGGCAAGTCGAGCCTGTACCGCGCGCTGCGGCTGCTCGCCGACTCCGCGCGGGGCGGGTCGGTGGCCGCGCTGGCCCGCGAGGGCGGACTGCCCTCCGCGCTGTGGGCGGGCCCCGCGAAGGCGGAGGCCACCGGCCTGCGCCTCGGCTTCGCGGGCGACGAGTTCGGGTACGCGGTGGACTTCGGATACCCCATCCCCACCTCGGGCACGGGCGCGGCGCCCTCCCTCTTCAACCTCGATCCCGAGATCAAGCGCGAGTCCACCTGGGCGGGCCCCGTGCTGCGCCCCGCCGCGCTGCTCTGCGACCGCGCGGGGCCCGCCGTGCGCACGCGGACGGCCGACGGCGGCTGGCACCGCACCCAGGGCATCCGGCCGTACGACAGCATGCTGAGCGAGCTCGCCGACCCACAGCTGGCCCCCGACCTGCTCAGACTGCGCGAGCTGATCCGCTCCTGGCGGTTCTACGACCATGTACGCACCGACGCCGACGCCCCCGCGCGCGCCGCGCGGATCGGCACCCGCACTCCGGTGCTCGGCCATGACGGCGCGGACCTGGCTGCGGCCCTGCAGACCATCCGAGAGATCGGCGACCCGGCGGCGCTTGACGCCGCGGTGGACGACGCCTTCCCCGGCAGCCGGGTGGAGATCGCCGAGCACAGCGGCCGCTTCGAACTCCAGCTGCGTCAGCGTGGGCTGACCCGCCCCCTCGGAGCGGCCGAGCTGTCCGACGGCACCCTGCGCTATCTCCTGTGGGCCGCCGCACTGCTCACTCCCCGGCCGCCCTCGCTCCTGGTCCTGAACGAACCGGAGACGAGCCTGCACCCGGACCTCCTGCGCCCCCTCGCGGACCTGATCCTCACGGCGACGAAGGAGACCCAGGTCGTCCTGGTGACCCACGCCCAGCCACTGGCCGAAGCGGTGGCCAAGGGGGCGGCCCGCCACCGCGTCGACGTGAACTCCATAGAGCTGCTCAAGGAGTCCGGGCAGACGACGGTGGCGGGCCGGGAGAGCATGCTGGACGAGCCCCTCTGGTACTGGCCCAAACGCTAGCCGCGCCCCGTAAGGGGCGCGGGGAACTGCGCGACAAGCCACGTACGGCCCGCGGACGGCGAACCGGATCAGGCACCCACCCCGTTGCCGTAGTACGCCCGCCGCATCAGCCCCTCCATCTCGGAAAGCATCGGCATCCGCGGATTGGCGGGCGCGCACTGGTCGGCATACGCGTTCATAGCCTGCTCGGGCAGCGCACCGATGAAGGCCGCCTCATCGACCCCCTCCTCCTGGAAGGACCCAGGGAGGCCACACTTGGCCCGCAGCTCCTCGACTGCGAGGGCGTAGAACTCCACCCCCTGCTCAGGGGAATCCGCCGGAAGCCCCAGCATGCGCGCGATCTCCTGGAACCGCTCCGGCGCCCGGTAGACCTCGGCCTTCGGCCACGGAGTGGCCTTGCCGGAGACGGTGCCGTTGTGCCGGATGACGTGCGGCAGGAGCAGCGCGTTGGTGCGGCCGTGCGAGACGTGGAAGGTGTTGCCGAGGGTGTGCGCCATCGCGTGCACCAGACCCAGGAAGGCGTTGGCGAAGGCCATGCCCGCCACGGTCGACGCGTTGTGCATCTTCTCGCGCGCCTCGGGGTCACCGGCCCCGTTCACGACGCACCGCTCCAGGTTCTCGAAGATCAGCTTGATGGCCTGGAGGCAGAGCCCGTCGGTGTAGTCGTTCGCGTACACCGAGACGTACGCCTCGGTGGCGTGGGTCAGCGCGTCGAAGCCGGAGTCGGCGGTGACCGTCGCGGGGAGCTTCATCGGCAGGGTCGGGTCGACGATCGCGACGTTCGGGGTGAGCGCGTAGTCGGCGAGGGGGTACTTCTGCGCGGCCTTCGGGTCGGAGATGACGGCGAAGGGGGTGACCTCGGAGCCGGTCCCGGAGGTGGTCGGAATGGCCACCATCTGCGCCTTCTCGCCAAGCCCCGGGAACTTGAAGGCCCGCTTGCGGATGTCGAAGAACTTCTCCTTGGTGTCCGCGAACTCGATCTCCGGGTGCTCGTACATCAGCCACATGATCTTCGCCGCGTCCATCGGCGAGCCACCGCCGAGCCCGATGATCGTGTCAGGCCCGAAGTCCCGCATGCGCGCGGCTCCGGCCCGCACGGTCGCGAGCTCCGGGTTGGGCTCGACGTCGTCGATGACCTGGACGGTGACGGCTTCGGGGCGCGCGGCGAGGATGTCGGTCACCTTCTGGACGAACCCGAGCGTCGACATCGTCCTGTCCGTCACGATCGAGACCCGCCTGATGCCGTCCATCTCCCCGAGGTAGCGCAGGGAGTTGCGCTCGAAGTAGATCTTCGGCGGGACCTTGAACCACTGCATGTTGGTGTTGCGCCGTCCGATCCGCTTGACGTTGATCAGGTTGACCGCGGAGACGTTGTTGGACACCGAGTTGTGTCCGTAGGAGCCGCAGCCGAGCGTGAGCGAGGGCAGGAAGGCGTTGTAGACGTCACCGATGCCGCCGAAGGTCGACGGCGCGTTGACGATGACGCGGACCGCCTTGACGCGCCTGCCGAACTCCTCGGCGAGCTCCTCGTCCTCGGTGTGGATGGCGGCGCTGTGGCCGAGGCCGTTGAACTCGACCATCCGGGCGGCCAGTTCGAGGCCCTGTTCGGTGGAGTCGGCCTTCAGGGCGGCCAGGATCGGGGAGAGCTTCTCGCGGGTGAGCGGCTCCCCCTCGCCGACCTCCGCGCACTCGGCGACGATGACCGACGTGCCCTCGGGGACCTCGAAACCGGCCTGTTCGGCGATCCACCGCGGCGACCTGCCGACCACCGACGCGTTCAGCTTGGCGCCCGAGCAGTCGGCGCCGTAGGCCGTCGCCCCGAAGACGAACTCCTCCAGCTTGGTCTTCTCGGCCGCCGTGACGACGTACGCGCCGAGCCGTTCGAACTCCGTGAGCCCCTCGTCGTAGATCTCCTTGTCGAGGATCACGGCCTGCTCGGACGCGCAGATCATGCCGTGGTCGAAGGACTTGGAGAGCACGATGTCGTGCACGGCGCGCCGCAGCTTGGCGCTGCGCGCGACATAGGCGGGTACGTTGCCCGCGCCGACGCCGAGCGCGGGCTTGCCGCAGGAGTAGGCGGACTTGACCATGGCGTTGCCGCCGGTGGCGAGGATGATGGAGACGCCCTCGTGGTTCATGAGAAGACCCGTCGCCTCCATCGAGGGCTCCTCGATCCACTGCACGCAGTCCGCGGGGGCGCCGGCCTCGATCGCGGCGTCGCGCACGGTGCGGGCGGCCTCGGCGGAGCAGCGCTGGGCGCTGGGGTGGAAGGCGAAGATGATCGGGTTGCGGGTCTTCAGGGCGATGAGGGCCTTGAAGAGGGTCGTGGACGTCGGGTTGGTCACCGGGGTCATGGCGCAGATGACGCCGACCGGTTCGGCGATCTCCGTGATGCCGTTCAGCTCGTCGCGGGAGATGACGCCCGCGGTCTTCAGGCCGCGCATCGAGTTGACGACGTGCTCGCAGGCGAAGAGGTTCTTGACGGCCTTGTCCTCGAAGAGGCCGCGACCCGTCTCCCGTACGGCCAGCTCCGCCAGTTCCCCGTGCCGGCCCAGTGCGGCGATGGAGGCTTTCTTGACGATGTGGTCGACCTGCTCCTGGTCGTACGAGGCGAACCGGTCGAGCGCGGTCAGCGCTCCCCCGACCAGTCCGTCCACCATCTCGTTCTGTCCGTCCACCATCTCGTTGGCCTCCATGGCGGGGCTCCTTCGGTGAGACCTTTTCGCTTATGCCTCAATTGCACACCTGCGCACCGCCCCGCAGGCGCCGATAAAGGCCTCTCAGGGCGGGCCGAAGGTCCCTTTGTGAACGTTTTCACAAGAAGTGGAATCACAAGAAGGCGCGCAAAAGGGCCGGTCCGCCCGTGGCGAACCGGCCCCACATCTTGCTGCTGCCCCCGCCGGGGGGCGTTCCTACCTCAGCCGATCTCCGCACCGACGGCGCTCAGCACCTCGGGAACCGGCTGGAAGAACGTCTCCCCGCCGGCGCTGCAGTCACCGCTGCCGCCCGAGGTCAGGCCGAGCGCGGTGTCACCCGCGAAGAGCGCGCCCCCGCTGTCGCCGGGCTCGGCGCAGACGTCGGTCTGGATGAGTCCGTTGACGACGTCGCCGTTGCCGTAGTTCACGGTGGCGTCGAGACCCTTGACCGTGCCGTCGTGCACCTGCGTGGTCGAACCACTGCGCTGCACCTTCTGGCCGACGGTCGCGTCGCCCGCCTTGGCGATGGCCTGGGTCGAACCGTCGTAGAGGTCCACCTCGCTGGGGTGCGCGGTGTCGCCGGTGTACTTGACCAGGCCGTAGTCGTTGTCGGGGAAGCTGGAGTCGGCGTTCTCACCGATCACGGGCCCGCCCTGCTTCTCGGACCAGCTCTTGACGGCCTCGGTGCAGTGCCCGGCCGTGATGAAGTACGGAGCGCCGTCCTTGACCACGTTGAAGCCGAGCGAGCAGCGGCTGCCGTCGCCCCAGATGGCGTCGCCACCCGCGATCAGGGGCTTGAACTCCCCCTTGCTGTGCTTGAGTTCGGCCTTGGAGCCGAGCCCCTTCACGACCGAGTCGAGCTTGTCGAGCGAGGCGCCCTTGACCGTGCGGTCCGCCGTGACGACGACCTTGTTGGTGGCCGGGTCGACCGCCCACGAGGTGCCGGGGATGGACGCCTTGTCGCTGAGCGTCGAACGGGCGCTCTTCAGCTGGGCGAGGGAGTTCTCGACGATTCTCGCCTTGGCGCCCGCAGACTCGACCGCGTCCGCCGCGCTCTTGTCGAGGACGTTCACGACGAGGTTCTTGGCCTTGGCGTCGTAGTACGTACCCGCGGCGTCCGAACCGAGGTCCTTGCCGAGGGTCGAGGCGAGCTTTCCGGCCTTCGCGATCGAGAGGGTGTCCGGCGTGGGGGTCGGGGCACTCTCACTTGCGTTCGCAGTCTGGAAGGTGATTCCGGCGGCGATCAGTGCGGTGATGCCCGCACCTGCCACGGCGGCACGTCGCTTGGATATGCGTCGGTGCTTCAATTCACGTCCTCCTGTGGGGGGTCGGCCCGTTCGGTGTGGGGACCTGGGGACCGGAAGGCGTACCGGCACGGAGTCGCTCACGCTGGGAAAGCCGCGTCCATGCCAAATGGTGCGGCCCACTATCCCGATACCGCCTGGTAGCACACAAGGTCTACTTCAGGACGCGCACGCGACAAACACTGTGCGCCCCCTGTGTCTTCACCGATACCGGTCTCACCACGTCGGTTCCCGTTGCAAACACCCCGTGCGAGCGGGTGATCGGCAGTGGGTAAGGACTAGTCCTGTCCGATTCTCGACGCTCCCTGCGCGCCCGGAGCCCCGGCTTCCGAATCCGCCGCACCGAAATCCGGCAGCGCGACGGCGGGCCCGACGGCGGGCTCGACGGCGGGCTCGACGGCGGGCTCAACGGGCGTGGCGGCAGGCTGCTGCTGCGTCGGCGGAGTCGGCTGGGCCCGTTCCAGGAAGCGCAACAGTTCGACGGGGAAGGGCAGCACGAGGGTGGAGTTCTTCTCGGCGGCGACCGCCACCACGGTCTGGAGCAGCCGCAGCTGGAGCGCGGCAGGCTCCTCCGACATCTCGTGCGCGGCCTCGGCCAGCTTCTTGGAGGCCTGCAGTTCGGCGTCCGCGTTGATCACGCGCGCCCGCCGCTCGCGGTCGGCCTCGGCCTGCCGGGCCATGGACCGTTTCATCGTCTCCGGGAGCGATACGTCCTTGATCTCGACCCGGTCGATCTGCACGCCCCATCCGACGGCAGGAGAGTCGATCATCAACTCAAGGCCCTGGTTGAGCTTCTCGCGGTTGGAGAGCAGATCGTCGAGTTCGCTCTTGCCGATGATCGAGCGCAACGACGTCTGCGCCATCTGCGAGACCGCGAAGCGGTAGTCCTCCACCTGGACGACGGCATCGGAGGCGTCGACCACCTTGAAGTAGATGACCGCGTCGACGCGCACCGTGACGTTGTCCCGGGTGATGCCGTCCTGCGCGGGGACCGGCATCGTCACGATCTGCATGTTCACCTTACGGAGCCGGTCGACGAACGGCACGATCATCGTGAACCCGGGTCCGCGCACCCCGCTCTGCAGCCGCCCGAGCCGGAGCACCACACCTCGTTCGTACTGTTTGACGACACGCGCCGCGGCCATCACATAGACCGCTCCGGCACATCCGACGGCCACTCCCGCTGCCACCAGCTCCTCGACCATGCCGGCCCCCCAGGGTCCGAATTGGGCGTGTTGGGCGTGCACTTCGAAGGTAGCGCCGTACGGCGCGCAAAGGGAGACGGGAGACAGGAGAGAGCCCCCGCCCGGACTTCCGGACGGGGGCTCTCCCGCTGCTGGCTGCAGACCTGCTGTCGTACGTGGATCAATGGATCAATGGATCGATATGGATCGATGGAGCAGCGGATCAGTACACGCTCACGCCGTACGCGCTCAGCGCCTCGGTGACCGGCTGGAAGAAGGTCGTCCCGCCCGAGGAGCAGTTGCCGCTGCCGCCCGACGTGAGGCCGAGCGCCTTGGTCCCCGCGTAGAGCGGGCCACCGCTGTCACCGGGTTCGGCGCAGACCGTGGTCTGGATCATGCCGTAGACGATGTCACCGTTGCCGTAGTTGACGGTCGCGTTCAGACCGGTGACCTTGCCGCTGTGGGTACCGGTGGTCGAGCCGCGCCGGGTGACGGTCTGGTTCACGGTGGGGTTGCCCGCGCTGGTGATGTCCTGGCTGCCGACCGTGCCGGGAGGAGTGGCCGAACCGGCGGCGTACTTGACGATGCCGTAGTCGTTGGTCGGGAAGCTCGATCCCGTCGTGGACCCGATCGTCGTGGTGTGTCCGGAGTTGGACCACCAGGTGCCCGCGCCGTCGGTGCAGTGACCGGCGGTGACGAAGTAGTAGGTACTGCCGCTGCGGACGTTGAAGCCGAGCGAGCAGCGCCAGCTGGAGGCGTAGATCGCGTCGCCGCCGGAGACCAGCTTGTTGAACTTGCCGGGAGTGCGCTCGACCTCGAGGGCGTCCGCGTTGCTTCCCGCCGCCTCCCTGATCTTGGCGATCTCGGCCTTGGAGACGGTGCTGTCGGCGGTGACGACCAGGCGGTTCGTCGCCTTGTCGACGCGCCATGCGGTGCCTGCGACATCCGCGTCGAGTACCGCGTTACTCGCGTTGTTGAGCTGCGCCGAGCTGAAGGTGGTGACGTCATTGGCGTTCGCAGCGGGGACGGCGAGCGCGCCGGCGGCCACAAGTCCGGTGGCCACGGCGAGCAGACGGGTGCGTCTCGCTATGCCGCTGCGGGGGGTGGTGCGCTTGTTCCTCACTTGTTGTTCCTCCCAGGGGGAAGTCAGTGGGCCGTGTGGGTTGCGGCCCGTGAGGCGCAGCCAATGGGCAATTGGCAAGCCGGATTCCGGTTACGCCGTGCCCCTGACAAGCGCTGCTCGGGAGTATTCGGGCCGCGGACACCGCGCACAAGAGCGGCTTTCGGCCGTAAGCCATATACATGCCGAGCTGCCCCGGCGGCTGTCGTACCTGTCGTACGCCGCCGGGGCTCGGGTCATCGGCTCTGTTTCTGACGAGCCTGTGTCAGACGAGTCAGCTGTCGATAAGGTTCCGCTCCCCTGCGGCGATTTCGGCGTCAAGGGTGTTGCCCGGGGGCGGGAAGGGGCAGATGAAGTGGTCGGCGAAGGCGCACGGCGGAAGCAGTGCGCGGTTGAAGTCGACCGTCGTGCGCCCCTCGGCGTCGGGCGCGGCGGGCCGCAGGAACCTGAACCGGTAGCTCGACACCCCGCCGGTCGCGTCGCCGAACACCGCCCACAGCGACCCGTCGCCCTCCACCGAAACCTGGAGCGTGTGCTCCGTGCCGGACAGGCTGAAAGCAAGCTCTCCGCCGAGGCCGAGCCCCCGCTCCACCCCGTCCGCGTTGCCGACCTTGACGGTGCGGACCCCGTCGACGGTGCTGTCGGCGGCGTACGGCGTGAAGTGCCCCGGCACCGCCCAGCGCGCGTCGTACTCGGTGGCCTCGATGCCCTGGAAGGCGCGGCGCGTGGCGGACTCCGGGTCGAAGTCGCGTACCGCCCAGAGCCCTTCGCGCCGCAGCACGACCAAACGGCGGTCGCCGTGCCCGACCCGGGCGGCGGCGACCGGGCCGGGGTCTGCGCCGAGACGGGCCTCGCCGTGGAAGAGCTGCCCGTCGAGAGTGAGCCCGTCGTCCACTTCGGCGGTCAGGACGATCTCGTCGCCCGCCTCGGTCCAGCGCCCGGGGATGCCCGGAAGCGATCCGTCCGGGTAGTCCGCGAGCCAGTGCGTGCCGGTGAGAGAGAGCGGGCCGTAGGGCGCCGACACCGTCTCCGTCCGCTGCTCGTGCCAGTGCTTCCAGTCGCGTACCGGGTCCGTCGTCGCATCCGTCGTCATGTGATCAACCTTTCCATAGGGGCATACGGGTACCGGCTAACGGCTCCCCGCCGATGGCTCTACTCCTTGGGCAGACCCTTGGGGTTGACCTCCGACTCCTTGACGGCCTCGCTCGTCAGACCCCAGCGCTTGAGGACCTTGGCGTAGCTTCCGTCCTTGATCACGTGGTTGAGCGCGGCGGCGTACGCGTCGACGAGTCCGCTGTCCTTCTTCGTGGTGGCGGCGATCTCGCCCTGGATGCTTGGGCCTGCGCCCGAAAGGGTCCCGATGATCTTCGTCTGTCCCGACGACGCGACGTGGTAGGCGGCCGAGGGGTTCGGGCCGAGATACGCGTCGATGCGCCCCGACTGGAGGGCCAGGTAGTAGTCGGAGTCCTTCTGGAAGTACTTGATGTTCACCGGCTTGCGCCCGGCCTTCTCGTTCTCCTCGCTCCAGTCGACGAGGATCTTCTCCTGGTTGGTGCCGGAGGAGACCGCGATCGTCCTGCCCGCCACGTCCGCGGGCTTCTTCGCCGTCCACTTCGCGTCCTTGCGCGCCTCGAAGGCGATGTTGTCGTGGCGGTAGGTCGCGAAGTCGTACTTCTCCTTGCGCTCCTCGGTCACCGTGACGTTCGAGAAGACCCCGTCGAACTTCCCGCTGTCCAGGCCGACGAAGAGGTTCTCCCAGGAGACCTGCTCGAACTTCGGCTTCAGGCCGAGCGTGTCGGCGACCAGGCTCGCGATGTCGACCTCGGAGCCGATCCGCGTCTTGTCGTCGGTGGCGAAGAAGCCGAGCGGCGCGACCGAGTCGGCGCTGCCGCCGAGCCGCAGCGTGCCGCGCTCGCGCACCTTCTCGGGCAGGAGTTTCGCGAGGGCGTCGGCCTTCTTGCCGCGTACGCGGTTCTGGTCGGGCCCGATGTTGATGTTGCCGACCTTCTTGGTGCCGGGCTCGCCGCCGCCGGTCGCGGCGTCGCTGTCCCCGCCGCAGGCGCTGAGCAGGGGCGCGAGGGCCAGGGCGGCGACGGAGGCGGCGAGGGTGGTACGTCGGGAAAGCATGCGGGAGCTCCTGGAGAATCTTGGTCTTGAGGACGCTTGGTCCTGAGGACTCTTGGGCCGGAGAACGCTTGGGCTAGAGAACCTTGGAGAGAAACGCGCGGGTGCGGTCGTGCCGCGGACGGTCCAGTACGTCGCCGGGGGCGCCCTGCTCGACGATGAGCCCCTCGTCCATGAAGACCACCGTGTCGGCGACCTCGCGCGCGAAGCCGATCTCGTGGGTGACGACGATCATCGTGGTGCCCTGGCTCGCCAGGTCCTTGATCACGTCGAGGACTTCACCGACCAGCTCCGGGTCGAGCGCCGACGTCGGCTCGTCGAAGAGCAGCAGCTTCGGTTCGAGGGCGAGCGCGCGGGCGATGGCGACACGCTGCTGCTGCCCTCCGGAGAGCTGCTTGGGGTAGGCGTCCGCCTTGTCGGCGAGCCCGACCCGGTCGAGCAGGGTCCCGGCGTCGGCGACGGCTTCCTTGCGCGGCCGCTTCAGCGCCGATATGGGCGCCTCGACGATGTTCTCCAGGACCGTCAGATGCGGGAAGAGGTTGAAGTTCTGGAAGACGAAGCCGATCTGGGTGCGCTGCTTGAGCACCTCGCGTTCGCGCAGCTCGTACAGCTTGTCGCCGGAGCGCCGGTAGCCGACGAGCGCCCCGTCGACGCTGATCCAGCCCTTGTCCACCTTCTCCAGGTGGTTGATGGCGCGCAGGAGAGTGGACTTGCCGGACCCGGAGGGCCCGAGAATGACGGTGACCTCCCCCTTGCGCACCTCCAGATCGAGGCCCCGCAGTACTTCCAGTGACCCGAAGGACTTGTGTACGGACCGGAGTTCGACCATCGCGCTCATCGCGATGCCCCCTTAGAGAAGTGGCGTTCGACGTAGTGCTGGAGGACGGAGAGGGCGCTGGTGAGCAGGACGTACCAGGCGGTGGCGACCATCAGGAGCGGCACGACGCGGCCGTTGCGGCCGTAGATGACCTGCACCTGGTAGAAGAGCTCGCCGATCGCCATCACGGAGACGATCGATGTGCCCTTGAAGAGGGAGATGATCTCGTTGGCCGCGTTGGGCAGGATCGAGCGCATCGCCTGTGGCAGGACGATGCGGCGGATCTGCCGAAGCCGCGGGATGCCGAGCGCCGCCGCTGCCTCCAACTGGCCGCTGTCCACGGAAAGTACGCCCGCGCGCACGATCTCGGCGGCGTACGCGGCCTGGTGCAGGGCGAGCCCGAGGACCGCCGCGCTCATCGCCCCGACCAGGCCCATCGTGTCGAAGGAGTAGAACCCGGGCCCGAACGGGATCCCGAACTGCAACTCCTTGTAGAGGTAGGCCAGGTTGAACCAGAACAGCAGCTGCACGATGAGCGGGATCGACCGGAACGCCCAGATGTAGCCGACGGCCACCGCCCGCAGGAAGGGGCTCACCGAGAGCCGCATGAAGGCGATCACGATGCCGAGCGCGAAGCCGAGGGCCGTGCCGTAGAAGGTGAGCTGGAGGGTGACCCAGACCGCTTTGAGGATCACGTCGGCGGTGAAGAACTCGGCGAACACCCCCCACTCCCAGCCGGAGTTGGTGGCGAGGCCGTGCACGAACTGGGCCAGGAGGACGGCGGTCGCGACGACGGCGGCCCAGCGCCAGGGGTGGCGTACGGGAACGACCTTGAGCGCGCCGAAGTCGTCCTTCACCAGATCGTCGCCGGCGGCCCGGCGCTCCGTCACGCTCATCGGGTGCGCCCCGAACCGCGCGCGTAGTGCCGCTCCACGTAGTACTGGCCGACGCTGAGCAGCGAGGTGATCACGACGTACCAGATGGTGGCGACCAGGAGCAGCGGGATCACCTGGTAGGTGCGGTGGTAGACGAGCTGCACGGAGTAAAGGAGGTCCTGCACCGCGATCACGCTGACGATCGACGTGCCCTTGAGGGTGCCGATCAGCATGTTCCCCGCGGGCGGCACGATGGAGCGCATGGCCTGCGGGAGGACGATCCGCCGCCATCTGCGCCACCGGCTGAGCCCGAGCGCCTGCGCGGCCTCGATCTGCCCCCGGTCGACGGAGAGGATGCCGCCGCGCACCACCTCGGCGGCGTACGCGGCCTCGTGCAGGGTGAGTCCGATGACGGCGATGGTGATCGGCCCGAGGAGGTTCACCGTCTTCACGCCGAAGAGGTACGGGTACAGCGCCCCGATGTTGAACCAGAACAGCAGCTGCACCAGGATCGGCATCGACCTGAAGAGCCACACGTAGCCCCAACTGACGCCGCGCAGAACGGGGTTGGACGACAGTCGGCCCATAGCGAGGATCGATCCGAGTACGAAGCCGAGCACCATGACGACGGCGGTCAGCCAGAGCGTGAGCCACAGGCCGCGCAGCACGGACGCGGAGGTGAAGTAGTCGCCGACCACGTCCCACTGGAACGCGTCGTTGCGGACGACGGAATTGACGGCGAGCGCGAGGAGCACGAGGACCGCGGCTGCGGCCACCCACTGCCCGGCGCGGCGCTGCGGCACGATGCGCGGGACATCGGGTGGTGGGTCTTGAGGAGGGGCCGCTGCGGCTTTGGCTAGCGTGTCGGAAGACATGGTGAAGGCTCCGTGGTCAGCGGAGATCTCCGGCGCACGACGGAACGCACATCAGAACGCACATCGAAACGCTCGACGGAGCATTCAGCGTCGCGTTCGGCGGGAGATCACACACGGGTGATGCCTTCACACGGACCGAGCCCCTCAGCACGATCCGCCTTGAGAGTACGGGGCGCTTTCGGCCCGCTGTCAAGAGTGTCCAGGATATGAGCGGTTGGTCTCACGGCAGTTGACGCGGAAACGGATGCCTGTTCCACTTGCCCCATGCATTCGCAGCAGTGGCTGGTCACGCGCTCCCACATCGACTTCGGTCGAGTGTGGTCGGCGTCGTGTTCGACGACTCTCTGAGCCGACCCCCTGCGCGCTGAGCCCTCTTTCCTTCCCGGGTCTCCTGCGCCTCGCATCTCCCGTGTGCCGCATCTCCTCTGCGTCCGCGCGCCCTTGACCTCGCCTTCACACGCGTACACCGCCGTCGCACCGCTCTGAGCGTCTGAACTTCTGAGCGACGGCACCCCTCCCTCGCCGTACGTCCGCTTCGCCCTGCCCTGCTGCCTGATGGAGAGCGTCACGCCATGAGCAAGTCCCCGCATTCCCGTCGTTACGCATATTCCCGTCGCATCCCGGCGGCCTTCGCACTGATCACCGCCGCCGCGCTCACGCTCACCGCCTGCGGCTCCGGCGACCCCGCCGACACCGCGGGCGGCGCGGCACCCGCGGGCAAGAGCACCAAGATCCCCACGCAGGACGTGGTCTCCCCGGTCGAGAAGAACGCGGCGGCCGCGAAGCTCCTGCCGGCGGACGTACGCGAGCGGGGCACCCTCAATCTCGCGACCGCCGTCGGCGGCAGCCCGCCGGGCAACACCTACCTGGAGGACGGCAAGACGATCGTCGGCCAGGACGCCGACTTCGCGGCGGCCGTCGCCAAGGTGCTCGGCCTGAAGCTGAAGCGCGAGGCCGCGAGCTTCGAGGCGATCCTGCCCGCCCTGGACAGCGGGAAGTACGACCTGGGCACCGGAAACTTCGGCGTGACCGAGGAGCGGCGCAAGACCATCGACTTCGTCACGTACATCAACGACGGCCAGGGTTTCGCCGTCCGCGACGACAGCAAGCTGAAGAAGGTCACCGACTTCAAGCAGCTGTGCGGTCTGAACGTGGCGACCGGCGCGGGCACCACCTTCGAGGTCACCCTGGAGGACAACAAGCACGTGTGCGAGGACGCGGGCAAGAAGCCGTACAGCGTGAAGACGTACGCCGAGCAGGGCGCGATCTGGGGCTCGCTCCAGCAGGGCCGCACCGATGTGGTGATGTCCACGATCAACGGCCTGCGCTACGCGGTCGACCAGCAGGAGGGGCTGAAGTTCCTCGGCGAGTACCACCGTCTCGACGTCGGCTTCGCCTTCAAGAAGGGCACGAGGCTGGCGCCCGCCTTCCAGGCAGCGGTGAACCAGCTGATCGAGGACGGCACGTACGACCGCATCCTGAAGAAGTGGGGCACGAAGGACTCCGCGATCGAGAAGTCCCAGATCTCCCCGCCGGAGATCAAGGACTGACTGGTGCACGGACTGACCGGGGTCACGGACTGACTGCGGCTCAGAGCGGCTCCTAGAGCCCGCAGTCGCAGCACTGGCAGCACTCGCAGATGCCGCAGCACCCGCAGTCGCCGCAGTTGGCGCAGCAGCCCTCCCGCTTCTTGCGGGACCAGGGCCCCTCGTACGAATCGGCGCAGCACAGCTTGCAGGTGCAGCAGAGGCCGATGGCGACCGCGCACCCCGCCCAGAACCCCCGCTTGCCCGGCTTCGGCGGCTGCGGCTCGAACCCGGGCCCGCCACCAAAACCGCCGGGCCCGCCCGGACCGCCAGGACCTCCTGGCCCACCGGGCACCCCGCCTCCGTACGGATTGCCACCTCCGTACGGGGACTGCGGGCCGTACGGACCGCTGGAGGGAGGTCCGTACGGTCCGCTCTGGCTCGGCGGACCACCCTGCGGCGGCCCGAAGGTACCGCCCTGATGGTCCGTCACCTCGTGTGCGTGCCCGCAGGCGTCGGTCCCGAAGGCGCGGTCCACCGAACGCCCCAGCTCGTGCGCAAGGAGCATGTGGGCGAGCTTGCCGTCGGTGAATTCGGCGTCGCGCAGCGCGAGGCGTATGCCGTGCAGCGCGTCGTCGGCGAGACGCCGGGCATCGGCCAGGCCCGTGCCCGTGGCCGTCAGCGGGTTCCAGGCGCCCGATGCGGCGTCAGCTTCCTTGTCCTCCACGGCATCCAGGAGATGCGCGAGCCTGCCGAAGAGGCGCCCGGCCTCCGCGAGCGGCTCGGCGTTGTCCGGCCTGCCCGCGATGACGGCGGTGTGCGCGAAGGCCGCCGCGGTCGCTGTCTCGGTCGGCTCGGTGACCGTGAGCAGGGAGGTACCGGGGCCCGCCAAGCCCTCGATGCCGACCTGGCGTTCGACGGCGTCGAGCAGGACCGCCGTGTCGAAGCCCACGTCGGCGCCGGTGCGGGCGCCCGCCCGGTCCCAGCTCCGTGCCACCTTGCGGGCGGCGGCGGCCACCGGCCTGCGGGCCAGGAGGCCGTCCCCGTCGACGACGTGGTCACGCACCTTCGCGGACGCGAGGACCAGCGAGACGGCGGCGGCGAGCCGCGCGCCCTCGCCCTGAGCGACGGACGCGGTGCGCATGCCGCGCAGGGGGCAGGGGCCCGCCGTGCGGCGCCACCCGGTGGACTTCTGGGCCTGAGCCTCCGTCAGAACCGAGATGATCAGGCCGTCGTAGTTCGTCACGACGCGGGCGAACTGTCCGTGATCACCTCGGAGGGCGAGGCAGAGTCCGCACAGATGGGCCATCCACTGAGCCTTGAGCCCCTCGCCCAGACGATGGCTGCAGGGCCTGACAATTCCGAACATACGACTCCCCCGTGAGCCCGCTGACGATCAACTCGGGCATCGTATCGAGGGGTCCGTTCACCCGGACGCACCGGTCGTCACCCATACGCCGTGAAGAATCATATTTCACTCACTGTCAGCAGCCGTACACAGCAGACCCCTTGGGGAGCCACGTGTATCAGCGTGTTGACTCTGCACCAGTACCGTCACGAAAACCCCGCGCGGCGACTATCCACTTGGCGCACTATCAGCATCATGGACGAACATGGGGATGCGGAACGCAGAAAGCCCGCTGTGAGAGGAGGCGTCCATGGGATCGGTGCGCAAGGCGAGTGCCTGGCTTGGCCTCGTCGACGACAACAACAACGACGAGCGTTACTACGACGGATATGACGACGACGCGGCCGAGGGACCCGGCGATGCCTGGGTGACCGACCCGCGCGTGCGGGTGGTGGCCGAGGCAGCCGAGGAGGAAGGGCGCCGGATCGGGACCGTGACCCCGGACAGTTTCCGGGACGCGCGCGGCATCGGCGAGCTCTTCCGGGACGGCGTCCCGGTCATCATCAACCTCACATCGATGGAGCCCGGCGACGCCAAGCGCGTCGTGGACTTCGCGGCAGGACTGACCTTCGGCCTGCGTGGCTCCATCGAGCGCGTGGCGACGCGGGTCTTCCTGCTGACCCCCGCCGACACCCACATCGTCAACGGGGAGGCCACGAGCCGTCCGACGGACGGCTTCTTCAACCAGAGCTAGCGGGCGAGGCCGCTCACCGGAAAGCGTCGAGGCCGGTGAGCGCCTTGCCCAACACGAGCTGATGCATCTCGACGGTGCCCTCGTAGGTGAGCACCGATTCGAGGTTCGTCGCATGCCGCATGACGGGGTACTCCAGCGAGATCCCGTTCGCGCCCAGGATCGTCCGGGACGTGCGGCAGATCTCGATCGCTTCTCGTACGTTGTTGAGCTTGCCGAAGCTGACCTGTTCGGGACGGAGCCTGCCCGCGTCCAGACGCCGGCCGAGGTGGTGCGCGAGCAGGATGCCCTTGTGCAGCTCGACCGCCATGTCGGCGAGCTTGGCCTGGGTGAGCTGGAAGCCGCCGATGGGCCTGCCGAACTGCTCGCGGGTCTTGGAGTACTCGACGGCTGCCTCGAAGGAGGAGCGGGCGGCGCCCATGGCTCCCCAGACGATGCCGTAGCGCGCGTGGGAGAGACAGCTCAGGGGGCCCTTGAGCCCGGTGACCTCGGGAAGCACGGCGTCGGACGGCAGCCGCACCTCGTCCATCACCAGCTCACTGGTGACGCTCGCGCGCAGCGACCACTTGTGCTTGATCTCGGGCGCCGAGAAACCGGGCGTTTCGGTGGGGACGACGAAGCCGCGGATCCCCTCGTCCGTCTGCGCCCAGACGACGGCGACACCGGCCACCGATCCGTTGGTGATCCACATTTTGCGTCCCGTGAGCACCCAGTCGGTGCCGTCCTTCTTCGCGTGCGTGCGCATGGCCGCCGGGTCGGAGCCGTGGTCGGGCTCGGTCAGGCCGAAGCAGCCGATGATCTCGCCCGCGGCCATCCCCGGCAGCCAGTGCTGCTTCTGCTCCTCGGAGCCGAAGCGGTGGATGGCGTACATGGCGAGGGAGCCCTGCACGGAGACGAGCGAGCGGATGCCGGAGTCGGCGGCCTCCAGCTCCAGACAGGCGAGGCCGTACTGGACGGAGCTCGCCCCCGCGCAGCCGTAGCCCTCCAGGGACATGCCGAGCGCGCCGAGCGAGCCGAGCTCTCGGGCGAGATCGCGGATGCCGGGCAGCTCGCCCTTCTCGTACCAGTCGGCGATGTGCGGCAGGACGCGGTCGGCCGCCCAGGTGCGGACGGTCTCCCTGATCGCGAGGTCCTCCGGCTCCAGGAGGTCGTCGACGCCGAGGGGGTCGGTGGGGTCGAAGGGCGGCAGGGGTGTGCGGGCGCTTGCGGACATGCGGGCCTCCGGCGACACGAAAACTAGCAGTGGTAGTTATCTAGGCTCGGCTGACGTTACGACGCAGCATCCCGCACGTCCAGAGCCGCCCGCCTTCCCCCGCGCCCGCCCCTGGCCGGAGTCCGGGACCTGCCCGCCTTCCTGCCCTACTGCCTCAGCGGCGGACGACGACGGGCTCCGCTCAGCGGCGGACGGGCTCCCCGGGAACCTCCACCGCTTCCCGGGGCGACGGAATCGCCTGCTCGGGCTGCTCCTCCTGCGCCCCGCACTCCATGGTCCGCGGCAGCTTCAGCGCCATCAGCGCGCCGAGCAGCAGCAGCCCCGCACTGACCAGCAAGGTCACATGCAGCCCGTGCACGAAGGACTCGCGCGCGGCGCTGCGCAACGCGTCGCCCGCCCCGCCGCCGAGCCCCGAAGCCACTTCGTACGCCTCGCCGAGGGAGTGACTCGCGGCGGCGCTCTCCTTGTCGGGGACGCCCCGCACGGACGAGAGGCCCGGCGCGTACGCCGCGTTCATGACGCTGCCGAGCAGCGCGATGCCGATGCCGGCGCCCAGCTGGTACGAGGTCTCGCCGATCGCCGCCGCGCCGCCCGCCTGCGACTGGGGCGCCTCGCTGAGCATCGATTCGTACGACCCGAAGAGAGTGGTCTGCAGGCCGAGGCCGAGCAGCACGAAGCTGGTGATCATCAGCGGGTCGTTGATCTTGTCGCCCATGCCGGTGAGCACCACGACGGCCACCGCGGTCAGGATGAAGCCTGAGGCGACCATCACGCGCGGACCGAAGCGGTGCAGGAACTTCGATCCGGCGAGGCCCGCGACCATCGCGGCGACGGTGAGCGGCACGAGCCGCAGGCCGGTCTGGAGCGGGGAGAGCCCGAGCACCAGCTGCAGATACTGCGCGGCGACCAGTTCGAGGCCCACCAGGGCGAGCATCGCGAGCACGATGCAGCCGAGCGAGGTGCTGAACGCGGGCCGCGCGAACATCGACAGATCGATGAGCGGGAACTTGCGCCGCCGCTGCCTGCGCACGAAGCCGATCAGGAGGACCCCGCCCAGGAAGAACGAGAGGAGCGTCGTCATGCCGAACGGCGACTCCCCGCCACCGGCCCGCTTCACCGCGAACACGAGGCCGAAGAGTCCGCCCGCGGCCATCAGCGCGCCGATCACGTCCCACGGCCCGTCGCGGTCGCCCGTCGACTCGGGAAGCAGCAGGCGCCCGATGGGCAGGCTGACCAGCATCAGCGGGATGTTTATCAGGAAGACCGAGCCCCACCAGAAGTGCTCGAGGAGGAAACCGCCGAGCAGCGGCCCGCCCGCGGCGCCGATTCCGGCCACCGCGCTCCACACACCGATGGCGACGGCACGCTCACGCCGGTCGGGGAAGACCTGGCGCAGGATCGAGAGGGTCGCGGGCATGATCATCGCACCGCCGACGCCGAGCAGGGCGCGGGCCGCGATCAGGATCTGGGCGTTGTCCGCCATGGCGGCCACGGCCGACGCCACGCCGAAGAGTGCGTAGCCGAGCAGCAGCACGCGTCTGCGGCCGACCCGGTCGCCGAGGGTGCCGAAGAGGATGAGCAGCGAGGCGCAGACCAGTGGATAGACGTCCACGATCCACAGCAGCTCGATGCCGCCGGGCTTCAGATCTTCGGTGACGGCGGGCACCGCCACATGCAGAACGGTGGCGTCGACGGCGACGAGCAGCAGGCTCACGCAGAGAACGACGAGCACCAGCCAGCGGTTGGCGCCGCCCTGCGACCCGGGTACCCGACGGCCGGAAGGAGCGGTGGCCGTGGTTGGACCCGACATGTGCGATACCTCCCAGTGATCCCTCGCATCGGCGGCCCTGCGGGACGTGATCTCCCAGCTGGCGGCGGCGATGGGCGAGTGAGCCGTCAGAGTACGCGAGTTCACGGCCGTGGCGCGTGGCGGACCTCTCATGGTTGATCGGAGAGAGTGTGGCGTACGCCACGCCGCACACGCCTGGACCACGCACCCGGCCGGGCGGACGGTTCCCGCCTACGCAGATAATCGTGCCCGTGAACGACCTTGATCAGTGCCTGCCGCCGCCCTCGCACGGCGCCCGTGCGAGCGCCGCGCTGCGCCGTGCGGCGCCCGCCCTGCTCGCCTACGCGGGTGTGCGCGCCCTGGGGGTCGCGGTGCTCGCGGTGTGGAGCGCGGCGGCGGGCAAGAACCCGCACACGCTCCTCACGGCCCGCTGGGACTCGCTCTGGTACACCCGCGTCGCCGACTTCGGCTACGGCTGGGAGGTGAAACTCCCGGACGGCAGCGTGCACTCGAACCTCGCGTTCTTCCCGCTGCTGCCCTGGCTCGAGCGGCTCGTCTCGGCGATCAGCCCCCTTTCGTACGCCGACGCGGGCCTGGTGGTGAGCTGGCTGGCCTCGCTCTGCGCCGCCGCGGGGATCTTCGCGATCGCCGACCACCTCTACGGGCGCCGCGCGGGGATCTGTGCGGTCGCGCTGTGGGCGGTCCTGCCCGTGGGGATCGTGCAGTCGATGGCGTACAGCGAGTCGCTCTTCACGGCGCTCGCTGCCTGGTCGCTTTACGCGGTGCTCACCGGCCGCTGGGTGTGGGCGGGCGTGCTCGCCTCCTGCGCGGGCCTGACCCGGCCCGTGGGCGCCGCGGTCGTCGCGGCGCTCTGGGTGGCGGCGGCCGTCCACATCCGCCGGGAGCGGGAGGCCGGGTGGCGCATGATCCTCGGGGTGGTCCTCGCGCCGCTCGGGGCCGCGGGCTACGTCCTGTGGGTCGGCCACCGCACCGGCGACGGCCTCCTCGGCTATCTCGACGTGCAGGCGGGCTGGGGCAACGGCTTCGACTTCGGCTACGCCTTCGTCCGCTTCATCGGCGACAAGTTCACCGGCTTCCCCGCGGCCCTGGCGGGGGTCGGTCTGATCGTCGGGGTCGCCCTGGTGATCTGGCTGTACGTCATCGGCGTACGACGGAGGCAGCCGCTGCCGCTGCTCGTCTACACCGGGATCGTCGTGGCGCTCGCCCTGTGCGCGGCGGGCTATTTCGGCTCGAAGCCGCGCCTCCTGCTGCCCGCCTTCCCGCTGCTGCTGCCCCTCGCGGTGGCGCTCGCCCGGCTGCGTACGTCCAGGTCGGCCCTGGTGCTCGGGGGTGTGGCCGTGGCGAGCGCGGTGTACGGGGCGTTCTGGCTGAACGGCTCGGGTCCGCCATGATCATTTCTGCGGCCCCGGTGAGCGCGGGGGAAATTCCACACCAGGCCACGGTGAACGAATTCATAAGCACCATAAAACTGCCCCACTAATGATCAACAAATTAAGTAAGGGGCTCGTGACCTAATACGGAATCCGTAGGAATAAACCTCCGCCTGAGAGGAATGCCACATCACATCGTCATCACAAAGCCACTGATTCGGCCTAGTCACACACTCACTCGCTGTAACGTCGATTGGGTGCGTACCGAACGAAACCTCACCCGTCTGGATCGGGTCTTCGCCCGTCTCGACCGTGAACCGGAACGACCGGCCGGCCTCGATGTACCGAGGATGAGCAGGCACCGGATCGTGCTCTTCAGCGCGACCCTGGCCTTCTACCTCGCCATCGTGGTCGCCGTGCTCGCCACGACCTGGCTCGTGCGGTTCGACTGGCAGGTCATGTTCTTCCGGCCCTACCAGCAGTGGCCAGAGATCCACGCCTTCCTCGACTACTGGGTGGTCCTGGGCCAGCGCGGCCCGACGGCCGTGATGGTCGCGGCCTGGCTCGGCTGGCGCTCCTGGCGTCAGCACACCATCCGCCCGCTCCTGACGTTCGGTGCGGCGCTGCTGCTCCTGAACGTCACGGTCGGCGCCGCCAAGATCGGCATGGGCCGCCTCGGCCCCCACTACGCCACCACGATCGGCGCCAGCGAGATGGGTCTCGGCGGCGATATATTCCCCTCGGGTCACACCGCCAATGCCGTGGTGACCTGGGGAATCCTGGCCTACATGGCCTCCACCCCGCGCACCCGCCGCTACCTCTCGGCGCTCTCGGCCGTGGTCTCCCTCAGCGTCGGCCTGACCACCGTGTACCTCGGCACGCACTGGCTGAGCGACGTCTTCCTCGGCTGGGCCGCCGGTCTGCTCGTCCTCCTTGCGCTGCCCTGGGTGGAGCCGCTGCTCACCCGGGTCGAGGGCTGGATCTTCAGCGTGCGGGACCTCTGGCGCGACCGCCGTGCGGGCGCAGGTGTCCCGGCCCCGGTCACCCCGGTCCCCGCGATGTCGCCGCAGGCCGCCGCCGTACCGGCCGACGAGCCCCAGGTCCGCGAGCCGGTCGGCGCCCCGCGCACCGCGCGCTCCCACCTCGCGCCGGGCCCGCACACACCGCGCTCCGAGCGCAGCCCGGTCACCCCGGCGGGCAGCCGCCGCCCGCCGCACTCCGAGCGCACCTCACGCGCCTCCACGCCGGCCCGCCCGGTGGCCGGCGGCTAACCCCAGGACAGCGGGGGTCGGTACGCACAACCCATCCCCCGCATCGCGAAGGCCCCGGTTCCGTCTCGGAACCGGGGCCTTTCGCCTGTCCACTCGCTCGTCCGCGCCGCACGCGTCGGAGGGTCAGCCCTTCCAGCAGCGGGTCACGACGCCTTCCTTGACCTCGAAGTTGAGCCGCCCCGCGAGGTACTCCATGGTGATGATCGCGCCCGGCGGCAGCGCCCTGACAGGGGACCAGCCGCGCTCGCGGGCCTGCTGCTCGGCGCCATCGGCCGCGAGGCCCACGTAGGCGTCCAAGCTGTCCTGGGGTTCGGCGGGAGGAGTCGGTATAGGTGCCATGACCGCCACGGTAGGCGGCGTGGCCCGGCCGGGGAAGCCGTAGCCGGACACCATGGGTCACCGGTCCCTCTCCGGTCACGCTTTTGTCACAGGATCACGACGCCCGTTTCCCCTTAACTCCGTCACACGTACGGGCGGTTCCGGACTTGTTCAGACGTGATTCCTGTATTTACCGCGAGCCCGTCGACGGCGACCGGAAACGACCGTAATGGCCCGACCGAAAGGTGGTCCGAGCACCTTTTCACACCCCCCGCAATTCTCGAATCCTGGACGATCCAGGGGATGTGACGGCGCATAAGGAATTCATGGTTCCAGCACAGCGGGCTCGAACGCCCCCTGTCGGAGTCGGGGTGACGCGAGCATCATGGCCCCGGCTGGCAGGCCCACGGTGCGCGACGGCGAAGGGGCGGGCGTATGGGTACCGAGACCGAGGCACCACAGGCGCGACCCGTCAGGCACACGAGCCCGGGCCGGATCCTCGTGGACTGGCTGACCACCACCGACCACAAGAAGATCGGCCATCTGTACCTGATCACGGCCTTCGCGTTCTTCCTCGTCGGCGGCCTGATGGCCATGCTGATGCGGGCCGAGCTCGCCCGTCCCGGGCTCCAGCTGATGTCGAACACCCAGTTCAACCAGTTGTTCACCATGCACGGCACGATCATGCTGCTGCTCTTCGCGACGCCGACCTTCGCGGGCTTCGCCAACGAGATCATGCCCCTGCAGATCGGCGCGCCCGACGTCGCCTTCCCACGGCTCAACATGCTCTCGTACTGGCTGTTCCTCTTCGGCGGCCTGATGGTGCTCGGCTCGCTCATGGTGCCCGGCGGCCCTGCCGACTTCGGCTGGTTCGCCTACGCGCCCCTCAACAGCATGGAGCGCTCGCCCGGAGTCGGCGCCGATCTGTGGATCATGGGGCTCGCGCTCGCCGGGTTCGGCACGATCCTCGGCTCGGTGAACTTCCTGACGACCATCATCGGGATGCGGGCGCCCGGGATGACGATGTTCCGGATGCCCGTCTTCACCTGGAACGTCCTGTTCACCTCGATCCTGGTCCTGCTCGCGTTCCCCGTGCTCGCCGCCGCGCTGCTCGTCCTGGAGGCGGACCGGCGCTTCGGATCCATGGTCTTCGCCCCGGAGAACGGCGGTGCGCTGCTGTGGCAGCACCTCTTCTGGTTCTTCGGGCATCCGGAGGTCTACATCATCGCGCTGCCGTTCTTCGGGATCGTCTCCGAGATCATCCCGGTGTTCAGCAGGAAGCCGATCTTCGGCTATCTGCCCCTGATCGGCGCGACAATGGCCATCACCGGGCTCTCGGTCGTCGTATGGGCACACCACATGTTCGCGACGGGCGGTGTCCTGCTGCCCTTCTTCTCCTTCATGTCCTTCCTCATCGCGATCCCCACCGGCGTGAAGTTCTTCAACTGGACGGGGACGATGCTCAAGGGCTCGCTGTCGTTCGAGACACCGATGCTGTGGTCGATCGGCTTCCTGGTGAGCTTCCTCTTCGGCGGGCTCACCGGCGTCATCCTGGCCTCGCCGCCGCTCGACTTCCACGTCACCGACTCGTACTTCGTCGTGGCGCACTTCCACTACGTCGTGTTCGGCACCGTCGCCTTCGCGACCTTCGGCGGCTTCTACTTCTGGTGGCCGAAGCTCACCGGGAAGATGCTCGACGAACGGCTCGGCAAGATCCACTTCTGGACGCTCTTCGTCGGCTTCCACACCACGTTCCTCGTCCAGCACTGGCTGGGCGCGGAGGGCATGCCACGGCGGTACGCGGACTATCTGGCGGCGGACGGCTTCACGGTGCTCAACACCGTCTCGTCCATCGGGGCGTTCCTGCTCGGCATGTCCACGCTGCCGTTCCTCTACAACATCTGGAAGACCGCCAAGTACGGCAAGAAGGTCGACGTCGACGATCCCTGGGGCTTCGGCCGCTCCCTGGAGTGGGCCACCGCCTGCCCGGCGCCGCGCCACAACTTCGTCACGCTGCCCCGGATCCGCTCCGAGTCCCCGGCGTTCGATCTGCACCATCCCGAGTACGCGGCGTTCCAGGCCCCGGATCCGCAGGCCGCACACCCCGGTCCAGGGCCCGGCTCAGGAGATCACGCGCCGAGCTGAGCCGCTCGGTGAAGTCCGCGGGCTCGACCACCTCGAACTCGAAGCCCATCAGCAGCACATGGATCACCAGGACGTCCAGGTTCGTGGCGCCCGTGCGCAGCAGACAGCTGTGCTCGGTCTCGGCCTCGAGGGTGCCGTCGGACGGGGTGACCCGCTGGGCCGCCTGCTCCAGGGGCACCAGGAGCCGGAACACCGCCTGGGCGGCGTACGCGCGCGTGGAGATGCCCTTGGAGACGTAGGCGGCGAGGTCGTCGGCGGGCGGGGTGCGGGGGGCGAAGCGCGGTCCGTGCGGCGGCCTCGGCGTGACCCGGTCCGCGCGGAAGGTCCGCCAGTCGTCGCGCTCGACGTCCCAGGCGACCAGGTACCAGCGGCGCTCGGTGCAGACGAGGCGGTGCGGTTCGACGGTGCGGCGGGTCGAACTGCCGCCGTGGTCGCGGTAGTCGAAGCGCACGCGTTCCGCGTCCCGGCAGGCGTGGGCGAGCTCGGTCAGGACCGAGGGGTCCACGGCCTGCCGCTGCGGGGTGCGGAACATCGGCACGGTGAACGCCGTGAGCGCGCCGACCCGGCGCCGCAGCCTGCTCGGCAGGACCTGCTCCAGCTTGGCCAGGGCGCGTACGGAGGTCTCGCCGATGCCCTCGATGCCCTGTCCGGCCGCGGTGCGCAGACCGACGGCCACCGCGACCGCCTCGTCGTCGTCGAGGAGCAGCGGCGGCAGCTCGGCGCCCGCGCCCAGCTGGTACCCGCCGCCCGTGCCGGGGCTCGCGTTGACGGGGTAGCCGAGCTCGCGGAGCCGGTCCACGTCACGCCGCACGGTGCGCGGGGTGACGCCGAGCCGCTCTGCCAGGTCCGCGCCCGACCAGTCACGGTGGGCCTGGAGGAGCGAGAGCAGACGGAGCAGGCGTGCGGAAGTCTCCAACATGGAGCCGATTGTGCCCGGCGTCGCGGACAGCCACGGTCCGCGACAGCGTCAGTTCTCTATGCCATCGACACCGACCTCGACGCCGTCAGTCCTCGATCGCGTCCGTCTCGCGGATCCGTACCGAGAGGTCGTTGTCGTTCGTGTAGTACGCCCCCGCGTCCAGCGGGCCGTGCGCCGCGGTGTCGAGCCGCACCGACGGATAGGTGAAGATCTGCTTCTTGTCCGGCACGTCGTCCAGGAGCCGGGCGAGCCGGACCCGCGGTCCGCTGTCCCCCGCGGGGCGCAGCCAGAGGTCCCAGGGGACCGGGCCGCTCTCGGCGAGCACGTCGCAGTGCAGCGTGAAGCTGAACTCCACTCCGTCCGCGGACAGTTCGTAGCGCTCGACGCACTCGGGCTCGGCGCGCAGGGACGCCTCGGCGTATGCGGCGCCGGTCAGCGCGGTGCCGTACACGCGGCCCTGCACGCTCACCGACGTGCCGGTGATCCGCAGCTCGCCGATCTCCGCGTGCGGGGCGCGCAGCCAGCTGCGTACGGAGAGGTTGCCCTGCTTGGTCGCGTACGGGATGCGGACGGCGATGTAGGCGCGGGCCCCGCTGGGGGCGCGGTCGACGAGGGAACGCAGGTCGTTCACGCCGGGCGCGAGGCGGCGCGGTGTGCCGCCCCCGACCTCCGCGTAGGCGTTCCAGCGGCCCTCGGCCAGCTCGACGCTGCTGGGCAGAGCGGCCCGCAGCCTGCCGTCGGCGGCGGGGGACAGCGGCAGGCGCACGTCCTCATCGGTGGACGCGGAATCGCGGCGCCGCAGCAGCAGGTAGGCGGCGCCCTCGCCACCGGGGTCGGTGACGTCGAAGGTGAGACCGCCCGCGGAATCGGCGATGCAGTCGGCGCGCGGTGCCGCGGGGACGTCCTGATCGGCACCGGTGTCACAGGGCGGTGAGGCGTCCGGGGTGGCCAAGGCCGTCATGCGGTGAATCCTTTCGTCTGTATGCCGCTGGTCGGTACCCCATGTCCGATGTCCCGTACCGCGTAGGCGCCGCCCAGCAGCGCCCCACGGGTGCGGTGCAGCGAGCCGCGCACCCGGCCGCCGAAGGAGCTGCCGCGGGCGAGCATCCCGGTGAACATCTCGTCGTAGCGCTCGGCGATGTGGGCCGGGTCGAAGCGCGCGGAGTCCTCAAGGGCGGCGCCCGCCATCCGGTGGCGCAGCGTGTCGTTGTTGATCAGTTCGAGCAGGCCGCCCGCGATCGCGTCGGGGTTGCCGACCTCGACGAGGCGTCCGTCGACACCGTTGTCGATGATCTCGCCGGGCCCGTGGGGGCAGTCGGTGGCGACGACGGGCAGGCCGCAGCGCATCGCCTCGACGATCGTCATGCCGAAGGACTCGAGGCTTGAGGTGACGGCCGCGATGGAGCCCTTGGCCCACTCGGGCTCGATGGGGTGGGCGGGCCCCATCAGGAAGACGTGGTTGTAGAGGCCGAGCTCGTCGATCAGGGCGCGCAGCTTGTCCTTCTGCTTGCCGCCGCCGTAGATCCGAAGGCGCCAGTCGGGGCGCTCGGCGCGCACCTGGTCGAAGGCCCGTATCAGCAGGTCGTACCGCTTGACGGGGGCGAGGCGCCCCGCGGCGACGACCCACTTCTGGGAGCCGTCGGCGGGCTCGATGCCGGGCGCGGGCACGGGGTTGGGCACGGCCTGGACGTGGACGCCGGGCAGGCGCATCTTGCGGCGGTAGGCGCGGGCGTCGGCCTCGGTCGTCGTGGTCAGGACGTCGAGGCGCGGATAGACGCTGCGGAGCTGACGGCGCAGTTCCTTGGAGTGGCTGTCGAGCGTGAGGTGCTCCTGGCCGACCCGCAGCGGGCCGCGCGCCGCCTCACGGGCGATGTGCACGTTCAGGCCGGGCCGCGTACCGACCACCACGTCGGAGCTGAGCGAGGAGAGGTGCGCGGCGATGCGCCGGTCGGTGAGTGCGCTGTACTGGCCGTAGCGTCCTTCCGCGGTGGGGAACGTCCGGGCGGGCCGCAGGGCGTCGGCGCTCTCCCCCTCGTAGCCGGGGTTGTCCTTGCGCGTGTCGACGAGGTGACTGAGCCTGACGCGGGAGTCAGGGGAGAAAACGGGCTCGTCACGGTGCCGGAAGACGGAGACGATCTCGACGTCGTGCTGCTCGGCGAGAGTGTTCGCCAAGTTGTACGTCGTCCGGATCGTCCCGCCGATTCCGTACGCGTTATGAATAAGGAAAGAGATGTGCATGCGTCCCCGTATCCCACGCTTCCCCGCGGACAGTCCTTCTCGTCCGCCTACCGCAGGGTTAGACGGGTATTACGGGAACAGGGTTGGGTTTCATCATCATCTTGTTCCTGAAGCGATACGCCATCGGTATCCCGATTCGGGAACTTTCCTCCCGTCCATCCGCATCATGGCTGGTAGGAGAGCTGCGGCACGTCGAAGCAGTTCTTGTTCATGTTTCCCTGTGTGACCCAGCCCTCACCGTCCTTCCAGCGGGCCACCGACACACAGGTCATACGGGTCTCCGGCGGATCGGCCCGCTCCTCGTACGTCACCGGGAGAAGCAGCCCCCGGGCGGTGTACGACTTTTTCCGGTCCATGAAGCGGTCGACGCAACGGCGCGTGACGTCCCCCCGGCACGACTTCGCCGCGTCCGTGAACCACATGGCGGCGGCCCAGCCCTCCAGCTGCCACTGGGAGAGCACCTTGTGCCCCTTCATGGCGGCGCGGAAATCGCGTACGGCCGGATGGTCCGTGTCCTCGTAGTTGCGGCTCGCACCCGTCACCCACAGGGCGTTGCGGCAGCGCGGTGCGTCCTTGTAGTCCTCGGCCACGGAGGAGGTCCAGTTCTGGATGTTGGTGACCTTGGCGGTCACCTTCGCTCCCACCGCGTCCATGGCCTCGCACAGCTGGGCATTGCCGTGGGTGTCCATCGCGTCGAAGACCAGGTCGGCGCCCTGCTCCTTCAGGTCGGCAGCCGCCGCGCGGAAATTGGGCAGCGCGAAGTCGACCTGCTCGGTGACCACCTTGTAGCCCTCGGCCTTCAGACCCCGGGTGACGAGACGGGCGTACGCGGCGGACGCCGCCTGGTTGTAGGAGACGACGGCGGCGGTCCGCGCGCCCTGCTCCCGCTTGAAGTAGCGGTAGACCTCGGTACCGCCGACCAGCTTGCCTCCCCAGCCCGGCTTCCCGTTGCGTGGGGCGAGGCTGCCGTAGATCCCGTAGAGATGCGGATAGGTGTCGTACGCGGACCCGATCGGCTGCCCCCCGACGTCGGGCACGCGCGCGCGGGAGACGCGGGAGGCCCCGGCGTAGTCGAGGGAGCTGGTCGCGACGAGCGCGACGACGTGCTCCTCGTCGACCAGCTTGTCCACACACTCGTTGTTGCCGACGCCGCTGCCGCCGTCGTCACACGTACGCACATCGACCTTGCGCCCGTCGATCCCGCCACGCGCGTTCAGCCGCTCGAAGTACGCCTTGGCCCCGTCGCGCGGCCCGGTGAACGCGGAGCCGCCGACGGGGCTCGTCGCACTGGTGATGACGCCGACCCGGATCGGCGCCCCGGCCGGGGCGGGCGCCGTGCTCCTGCCCCCGCGCCCCTCGAAGTCGCTCTCGGGGAGCCGGCTGCCGCATCCGGCCACCGCCACCGACACCGCCACGAGCAGCGCGGCTACGGCTGGGGCCAGGGCCTCAACAGCCCGGACCGGGCGACTCATTGCCGCTCAGCTTCACCAGTGCGCAGAGAGTCTTGACGGACACCTTCCAGGTGTCGTCCTGGTTGACGGAGGTGCCCGAGGCATCGGGCAGGGCGGTGGCGCCCTTCAACGTCAGTGCGTACGTCACGTCCGCCTCGGTCGCCGAGCTGAACTCGACCTTGGTGACGTCGGCGCTGACCTGCTTGCCGCGCTTGTCGCCGTTGAAGCTCTCCAGGACGCCCCGCATCTTCGGCCCGTTCTCCAGGACGGCCTCCTTCTCCTTCACGGGGACGGCGGGATCGAAGAACTTCTCGAAGTTCTTCTTGACCTGTTTCTCGGCCGCCGCGGGATCGGCGGGCGCGGTGGCGGTCGCACTCTCCGTCGCACTCGCGTCGTCCGAGGGAACGTCCTTGGACGATGTGGCGGCGGACGGCTTCGGCGGATCGCTCTCGCCGCCCCCGCCGCTGTCATCGCCGCATGCAGCGGCGGCCGGAGCGACGAGCAGGACCACGGCAGCCGCCATAGCCGCGCTCCGCACCCTTCCCCGCTTGATGTCGCTCCCCCGCCTGGGCCTTGTCCAGAGAACCATCTGGTACACCGCCGGGTATCGGCCGAGCCGTCAGGGCCCGGAGCTTTCAGGGTCAGCTTCCAGAAGGCATAGTGCAATCCATTGACTGACATGGACAGCCCATCGACGTGACTGACGTGTTCCAGGGGGCCCTTATGCGGGCGGCTCGACCGGATCAGACAGCTCGTTCGGCTCGGCTCAGCGCCGTGCGCCCCATGCTCTGGGCTGCCTTCGCCGCCCTCGCCACCGGTGCGGTGCTCTGCGTGATCGGCTGGTACGGCGTGTCCGGGGAGCGCTTCGCCGAGCGGCAGCTCCCGTATCTGGCGTCGTGCACGGTGCCGGGGGCGGCACTGATCGTCGCCGGGGCCGTGCTCTTCGCCCACGGCAGGAGCGCTCTGGCCACGGCTCGCGTGGAGGAGCTGTACGAGCTCCTGGTGACGGCGGGCACGCCGCCCGCCACCACGGGGTCCACGGCCGCGGTGGCGACGAGCGACGACATCCTGTTGATCCCCGGCGGAACCCTCTGGCACCGGGCGGACTGCCCCCTGGTGGCGGGAAAGCCGGAGGCGGCCCCCGCGGACGCCCGCATCCTCGCGACAGGCGACCTGAGCCCGTGCCCCATCTGCGAACCGGAACCGGCCCCCGCGGTCCCACCGTCACCGGAGCGATGACCCGGTGGCCTCCCTGAGCTACGACCTCACCCTTGCCGGGCTCGCGGTCGGCAGCGCGGCGGCCCTCACCGGCATCGGCCTGATCGTCACGTACCGCGCGACCGGTGTCCTCAACTTCGCGCACGGCGCGATCGCGATGATCTGCGCGTACGTCCTGCGCCACCTGGCGGTGGAGTGGCACTGGCCGCTGCCCCTGGCCACGGCGGTGACGCTCCTCGTGATCGCCCCCGCCATCGGTCTGCTCCTGGAGAAGGCGGTCTTCCGCCCCTTGGCGATCCTGGGCGGCGACCCGGCCCAGACCCTGGTGGCGTCCATCGGCGTCTTCGTCCTCCTGGTCGGAGGCGCCGCGCTGATCTGGGGCCCGGGAGCGAAGGCGGACGCCTCCACCCTCGTATCGGCGGACCCCTGGGCCCAGTTGGCGGTGACGATCGCCCTCGCCACCACGATCTGGGCGATCACCCGCTGGACCCGCTTCGGCAGCGAGCTGCGGGCGGTGGTCGACAACCGGCCCCTCGCCGTCCTGAGCGGGATCGACGCGGACCGGGTGGCGTCGGCGGGCTGGGCGTTCGGCGCGTTCACGGCGGGGCTCACCGGCGTATTGCTCGCCCCTTTCGTACGCCTCGACCCGTACGGCATGCCGCTCCTGGTCATGGAAGTGGTGGCGGTAGCGGTGGCGGCCCGCATGCGAAGCCTGTTCATCGCGGTGGTGGTGGCCCTGGGACTGGGCGTGGCCCAGAGCCAACTGACCCGCCTGCACCCCTCCGGCTGGGCGGAACCCCTGCTCCAGGCAGTAGGAGCGAACCTCTTCGTAGTAGCGCTGCTGATCGCGGCCCTGGTACTCCCGGGCATCGGCTCGCAGACCACGCTTCCGCGCACGGCGACGGCGCGCGTGGCGACGCCACCGGGCGCGTGGATCGTGGCGGCGGTCCTCTTCCTCATACCGCTCGGCTTCGCGGGCTCGGACCTGACCACCTCGGTCCAGGTCCCGGCCCTGGCCGTCATCCTCCTCTCCCTGGTGATCGTCACCGGCAGAGGCGGCCAGATCTCCCTGGGCCAGGCGGCGTACGCGGGTCTCGGCGCGCTCTTCACGGCGCTCCTGACGGCGGGCCGCTTCCCGGGGCTGCCCGAGCTCCCGCACCTCCCCGCCCTGGCCGTGGCCGTCCTGCTCGTGGCGCCCCTCGGCCTCCTCACCGGCTGGCCCGCGCTGCGCCGCCGCGGCCTCGCGCTCGCCCTGGCGACGTTCGCCGTCGGCGTCGGCGTCAGCCGCTTCGTCTTCGCGCAGCCGTACGCGACGTCGGGCCTCGCCCTGGACCGTCCGGCGGGCTTCGACAGCGACCGCGCGTACTACGTCCTGGAACTGCTCCTGCTCGCGGCGGCGTTGCTCTTCGCGACCAGCATGCGCCGGGGCCGTATGGGGCGCGCGCTGGCCGCGATGCGGGACCACGAGGCGGGGGCGGGCGCGGCGGGGGTGCCGGTGCGCACCCTGAAACTCACGGCCTTCGTGGCAGGGGCGGCGCTTGCCGCGCTGGGCGGCGGGATGCTGGGCATGGGCCTGCGGGCCTTCGACCCCGCCGCGTACGACCCTGTGCGGGGGCTGCTCTGGTTCGCGGCGGTGGTGGTCCTCGGCGCGGACAGCTTGCTGGGCTCGCTGGTCGCGGCGGCGCTCCTGGTGGGCCTTGACGCGGGTACGCGGGGTGGGGTGGCCGCGGCGGTGATCGGTGTCCTCGCGGTGCTGGTGGGCCGCTTTCCGGGAGGCCCGTACGAGGCACTGCGTGCGGCTACAGCGGGGTTGAACCGGCGCCCCTCCCTGACGCCCCTGGGCACACGTGCCCGCACTGCCCTGACCCCCACTCCCCACCCACCCGCCCGATCACCCCGCATCCCCACCACCACGAACAAGCTCTCCCTCCCACCCGCCCGATTACCCGGCGTCGAACGGGCGGGGAACGAGCGGGCGGGAGGCGGGTGGGTGGGACGCGAGCAGGCGGAGAGCGACCCGGCGGGGAACCACCGGACAGGAACCGACCGGCCGGGAAGCGACCGGACGGGAACCGAGCCGCCGCCGAGTCAGTGCCCGGACGAGCGTCGTACCGGGCCGCAGGCGCCGATCCGGCCCGAGGAGACGGTTCGGTATGTCCGCCCGGAGCACGGTTCGCGGCACTCCGGATCCGAAGCGGTCACGCGTCCAGCGGCGGATGGCGAGGACGGACATACCGAGGCGGCCCCGCCCCCGAGCGGACCCCACCGCGCACCCCGGCGCCCCCACCCCCTCACCGCCCACCGCATCACCGCCACCTACGACGGCTTCACCGCCCTGGACCGGGTGGATCTCTCCGTGCCCCCCGGCCACATCACCGCCGTAGTAGGCCCCAACGGCGCCGGCAAGAGCACCCTCTTCCACTGTCTGGCAGGCACTCTCCACCCCAAAGCGGGCCGCATCACCTTCGACGGACGGGACATCACCCGTACCCCCGCCCACGCCCGGACCCGCCTCGGCGTGGCCCGCACCTTCCAGCAACTGGCGGTCTTCCCGTCGCTGACCATCACGGAGAACGTCCAAGTAGGCGCGGAGCAGGGCCGAGTACCGGACCCCACAGCCACCACCCAGTCCCTCCGCCTCCTCTCCCTCCACCACGACACGACCCGCCACCACCCCGCCGCGGACCTCCCCACCGGCACCCTCAGACGCGTAGAACTGGCCAGAGCCCTGGCGGGCCGACCGCACACGCTGCTCCTGGACGAACCGGCGGCAGGCCTGGACACCGCCGAAGTGGCCGCCCTGGCCCGCGTCCTGCGGGCCCTCGCCGCCGACGGCATGGCGCTCCTGGTGGTCGAGCACGACATCGACCTGGTCGCGAACCTCGCCGACACCGTCCACGTCATGGCAGCGGGCCGCATCATCACATCGGGCCCGCCCAACGAAGTGCTCCACAGGGTGACCCCATGAAAACCGGCATCCAGCTCCACGAGGCCCGCGTCCGCTACGGCCCCTTGGAGGCCCTGCACGGCGTGAGCATCGCCGCCCCCTCCCCCGGACTCACCGTCCTCCTGGGCCGCAACGGCTCGGGCCGCACCACAGCTCTGCGCGCCCTGGCCGGCACGGCCCCCCTCGCCACCGGGACCGTCACCTGGGACGGAACGGACGTCACCCAGCTCACCGCGCACGCACGCGCGAAGCGGGGCCTGTGCTTCGTACCGGACGGACCAGCCGTGTTCGGCCACCTCACCGTCGACGAGAACCTCGACCTGTCCAGCCACGAGGCGAAGGCCGACATCACCCCGGCCCTGGACGCGTACCCCGAGCTGCGCCCCCTGCTCCCCCGCCGGGCAGGCACCCTCTCCGGCGGCGAGCAACGCATGCTCGCCCTCTCCCGCGCCCTCCTGACGGCCCACGCCCGAGTGATCCTCATCGACGAGCCCACCCAGGGCATGTCCCCCGCCGTCGCGTCCCGGACGTACGACCTGATCGTCGGCCTGAGCGCGCACGCCTGCGTCCTGACTGCGGAACAGCGACTGCCGTCGGGACTGCGCGAACACGCGGGCCTGACGGCAGTGGTGGTGCACCGACTGCGCCGTGGCGCGGTCGTGTTCAGCGGCGAGGCGAGCGAACTCGGCCGACGGAGGCGATCCGGACGGTCTACTTCGCGGTGACCTTCCCCGGAGCGGGCGTCGACGGAGCGGGCGTCGACGGAGCGGGCGTCGACGGAGCGGTCTCCTCCGGAGCTGCTTGCTTCGGAACGACCTTCTTCGGGGCGGTCTTCTCCGGGGCGGTCTTCTTCGGAGCAGTCTTCTCCGGCACAACCTTCTTCGGGGCGTTCTTCTTCGGAGCGGCCTTCTCAGGAACAGTCTTCTTCCTGATGACCAACTCCGTGCCGACAGCCAGCCGTCCGGGCTCGCTCCCCACAGCCTTCCGGTTGGCTTGATACAGCGCCTGCCAGCCGCCCTTGACCTTGTAGCGCCGGGCGATGGAACTCAGCGTCTCGCCCGCCTTCACGACGTGCACGACGACGCGGCCGTCCCGGATCTCCTTGGGGATCTTCTTCGAGCAGACGGGCCACGCCTTCCACCCCTGGGTGCGCAGCACCTTCTCGGCGACCTTGATCTGCTCCTTCTTGGTGGCGAGGTCCGCGCGCGGCGCGTACTTGAGCCCGCCGTGCGACTCCCAGGTGGGCTGATAGAACTGCAGCCCTCCGTAGAAGCCGTTCCCGGTGTTCACATGCCACCGGCCGCTGCTCTCACACTGGGCGAGGCAGTTCCAGGGCCCCTCGGTGCGGGAGCAGTCGTACGCCGCGACGAGGAGCCCGGCACTCGGCAGAGGCGGAGTCGGAGCCGCGGACACGGACGCGGACGCGGACACGGACGCGGATGCGGATGCGGATGCGGATGCCGGAAGCAGCAGCGAGGAGGCCGCGGCGACGACCAGGCCGGCAAGACCGGCCAGACCGGCGGGCCACAGCGACCGGAGACTCTTGATCGGCATCGGGTACATCCGCCCACGCTAGGCAGCCCCGCCATGGCGCGGAGCCGTGCCGCGCCGCCACGGGCGCGGTCCCACCCGGTCGGCCGACCGGGTGGGACCGCGTCTCTGAGGGGGAGAACTCAGAGGTCGAGCCGCTGCCCGGGCATGATCACATGCGGATTGCCGCCGATGACCGCCTTGTTGGCGGCGTACACCTTGTGCCAGTTGACGTCGTGCGCCGCCGCGATCCGGCAGAGGGTGTCCCCCGGCCGAACGGTGTAGTCACCGCGTCCGGAGCCACGGTCGACGTGACTCGGCGCACGCTTCTGCGGCTTGGCGGACCGCTCTTCGGCCACCTTGGGAGCCTTGGCGGCCTTGGCGACCTTGGGAGCCTCAGCCGCCTTGGCCGCCTTGGGGGCCGCCGCCGCCCCCGGCGCGCTGCCGGACGCACCCGCACGCGCCGAGCAACTGGGCCAGGCGCCCCAACCCTGGGCGCGCTGGACCTTCGCGGCGACAGTGATCTGCTGCGCCTTGGACGCGTTGTCGGCGGTCGCCGCATAGGCTCCTCCGCCGTACGCCCGCCAGGTGGACGCGGAGAACTGGAGTCCTCCGTAGTAGCCGTTCCCGGTGTTGATGCTCCAGTTTCCGCCGCTCTCGCACTTGGCGATGCGATCCCACACTCCGCTGTCCGCCGCTCCGGCCTGGCCGGAGGCGGCGAGCAGTCCCAACGGGGCGAGCAACGCCGCTCCGCCGATCACTGCTGTCCTGCGAACGCACTTGGGACGTGCGGACATGAATTTCCCTCTCGAAGGACTCGGGATCCCCCGGATGTCCCGGGCCTCCCCGCGCATCTGACGCCGGAGGCCCGCTCACCCCGTCCGCCGGAGTGCGGCACTTTCGTACCACGGTGCTTGAGCTGGCTGGTGCGGCCGGCGGACGTACCCGAGCGGTGCTCGCTGCACACGGCGGTGGAATCTAGGTGCCTGCTCGCCCTGCCATCAACCAACCCCCCGTCACTCCAGGCCAGTTGCCAGTTACCTAGAGTATCGGCGAATTCAAGCCATCCATTAAATCCGCTGATTTCACGATTTGCCGACCAGCCACCCCAGCAATATGTGACCCAGTTCACTACTCCAACTTCCTTGTACGCAGCAGACGTTGGCGCGGAGTGATGGATTCCGCCCGGCAACTCACCCTCCGCTGTGGATGGTTCGATTCCGTTCGCCTTCGCGCGTGACTTGCACCACTGATCGCCCGTTGTCTTCTTATGAGCCGGGCACCCCCGGTCCGCACGCAACGATTCCGAGGAGCCACCCGTGCCGCGCATGCTCGAAGTCGGCGACGACGTACGCGCCGAGATCGGCGACGATGAAGCCGACCGGCTGCTGGCCGGAGAGAACGCTCCGGGCAGTTATGACTGCACGTCCTGCCGCACCCCCGGCGACACCGAACAGGAGCGCACCAGCACGGTCCTGTTCATCGGCGACGAAACCGCCGTACTGGCCTTCGCCCACGCCACCTGCCTGCCCTCCCAGATCGTCCAGGTCTCCGAGGAGCAGCTGCAGGGTGCCGTGCGCTCGATCACCGGCGAGGACGGCACAGGCCTCGCCGGAGTCCCGGGACCCGGTCCCGGTGAAGCAGCGCCCGACCAGGCGGTTCTCGGCGTGACCAGCGGTCTCGTCCTGATCGAGGGCGAGCTGCGGCCCGCGCTCGTCGTCGAACCGACCGGCGCCATCGCACGCCCCGGCACCGAGCAGGGCGGCGACAACTTCCTGCAGCTCCTGGTCGAGCAGGGCTTCTCACCTGTGGCCTCGCTCGACGGCGTACCACCGGTCCTGCACGGCTGGTCGGTGCTGCTCGCCGCGGGCCAGCTGCACGCCGTGCTCCAGCCCGGCGCGGACGGCGGATCCTCCGTCGCCTGGTGGCAGGCCCACCACCCGCTCCAGGTCACCGATGCCTGGCGGGCCGCGGCCAACAAGCTGCAGTCGGTGCTCCTGTTCGCGGCGCCGGTCGGCTCCATCGGCCGCCAGCACCGCGAGGACCTGATGCGCGACGCCCTGGACAAGGCGGCGGCACACGGCCGTCTGGTCGCGGCCGCGATGCCGCTCGCAGGCACCTGAGCCCGCGCGGGCCGCGCCGTCACGCTCCCGGCGCTCCGTGAAAGCGGCGCGGCCCCCGCATCCGTACGGGCATGGGGTCGTTGGCACATACGTGCACACATACGACCCTTCCCGCCCCCGGCCGGCGTACCAGACCCCCATCCCCTCCATGCGCTCGTCGCAGGACACGGGGGGCGCCCACTCGGCCACGCCGATCTACGACGCGCTCTACTCGGAGTACCGCAGATCGTTCAAGGCCCTTCCGGGAGACCGGTCCGGCGAGGAGGATCTGGGGTTCACGTCGTTCGGCGGCGCGCCGTACGGCATGCACCGGACCGGTGACCGGAACGAACCCCGGTACAACACCTTCAGTCAGCTGCACGTCACCCGCTACGGCCACGAGCAGCACGGCACGGTGCACCAGCAGTTCCCCGCGGCGCTGCCCCCGGCGCCGCGCAGGGGGTTCTGAGGCGCCATCGCCCAATGGGCCGGGGCCCGCCTTCGCAAAGAAGGCGGGCCCCGGCCCATTGGTCTTGGTCCATCCGTGCTCGCTACTGCCTACTTCTTGCGGCCGCGCTTCTCGCGCACCCGGACCGAGATGTGGATCGGCGTGCCCTCGAAGCCGAACTCCTCACGGAGCCTGCGCTCCACGAAGCGCCGGTAGCCGTGCTCGATGAAGCCGGAGGAGAAGAGCACGAACCGAGGCGGCTTCGTGCCCGCCTGCGTACCGAAGAGGATGCGGGGCTGCTTGCCGCCACGGATCGGGTGCGGGTGCGAGGCCACGAGCTCGCCGAGGAAGGCGTTGAGCCGCCCGGTCGGGACGCGCGTCTCCCAGCCCGCGAGGGCCGTCTCGATCGCCGGGACGAGCTTCTCCATGTGGCGGCCGGTCTCGGCGGAGACGTTGACCCGCGGCGCCCACGCGACCTGGAGGAGCTCGGTGTCGATCTCCCGCTCCAGGTAGTAGCGGCGCTCCTCGTCGAGGGTGTCCCACTTGTTGAACGCGACGACGATGGCGCGGCCCGCCTCGACGGCCATCGTGACGATGCGCTGGTCCTGGACGCTGATCGACTCGCTCGAGTCGATCAGGATGACCGCGACCTCGGCCTTCTCGACGGCGGACGCGGTGCGCAGCGAGGCGTAGTAGTCGGCGCCCTGCTGGAGGTGGACGCGCTTGCGGATGCCCGCGGTGTCCACGAACTTCCAGACGATGCCGCCCAGCTCGATGAGCTCGTCGACCGGGTCGCGGGTGGTGCCCGCGACCTCGTTGACGACCACCCGGTCCTCGTTGGCGATCTTGTTGAGCAGGGACGACTTGCCGACGTTCGGGCGGCCGATGAGCGCGATGCGGCGCGGGCCGCCGATGGCGGTGCCGAAGGTCTGGGCGGGCGCGTCGGGCAGGGCTTCGATGACGGCGTCCAGCATGTCGCCGGTGCCGCGGCCGTGCAGCGCGGAGACGGGGTGCGGCTCGCCGAGGCCGAGGGCCCACAGGGCGGTGGCGTCGGCCTCGCCGGACTGGCCGTCGACCTTGTTGGCGCACAGGACGACGGGCTTGCCCGACTTGCGGAGCAGCCGTACGACCGCCTCGTCCGTGTCGGTGGCGCCGACCGTGGCGTCCACGACGAAGACGACCGCGTCGGCCGCCTCGATCGCGTACTCGGCCTGGGCGGCGACGGAGGCGTCGATGCCGAGGACGTCCTGCTCCCAGCCGCCGGTGTCGACGAGCTTGAAGCGGCGGCCCGCCCACTCGGCCTCGTACGTCACGCGGTCGCGGGTCACGCCGGGGCGGTCCTCCACGACGGCTTCGCGGCGGCCGATGATGCGGTTGACGAGGGTCGACTTGCCGACGTTGGGGCGGCCGATCACCGCGAGGGCGGGCAGCGGGCCGTGGCCCGCCTCGCCGATGGCGCCCTCGACGTCCTCAGCGTCGAAGCCCTCCTCCGCGGCGAGCTCCATGAACTCCGCGTACTCGGCGTCGCCAAGCGCCCCGTGCTCCGGCTCAGCCGAGCCTTCGGGCTGGATCTGGTCGTTCATGAAGTCCGTACCTCTGTCGTATTCGTGATCGGTGGACCGCCTCGCGACGGGCCACTACTGAAAGTCTCGCTCAGCGCCCGGTCAGGCGCCTGGCGTGGTCCAGGTGAGCGGTGAGCCGCTCCTGGATGCGCACGGTCGCCTCGTCGAGGGCCTTGCGCGTACGCCGTCCGCTGTCGTCGCCCGCTTCGAACGGGTCACCGAAGACGACGTCGACCCTGCTGCGCAGCGGAGGCAGTCGCTTTATCAACCGTCCGCTCTTCTCCGTGCTTCCCAGGACCGCGACCGGCACGATCGGCGCTCCGCTGCGTACGGCGAAGTAGGCGAGGCCTGAGCGCAGCGAGGCGAAGTCGCCCTCGCCCCGGGTGCCCTCGGGGAAGATCCCGAGGACGCCGCCGTCGTCGAGCACGCCGAGGGCCCTGGTGATCGCCGTGCGGTCGGCGATCTCACGGTCCACCTTGACCTGCCCGATGCCGTGCAGGAAGCGGTCGAGGGGGCCGACGAACGCTTCCTTCTTGATGAGGAAGTGCGTGGGCCTTGGCGCCGTGCCCATCACCATCGGGCCGTCGACGTTGTGCGAGTGGTTCACGGCAAGGATCACCGGGCCGGTCGGAGGGACCCTCCAGGCGCCGAGGACGCGGGGCTTCCACAGGCCGTACATGAGGCCGACGCCGATGCGGCGGCCGACCTCCGCACCCCGTTCCGATGGCGCCGCGGTCACTTCGCTGCCCGCTTCTCCTCGACGAGGGTGACGACGCACTCGATAACCTGCTGCAGCGTGAGCTCGGTGGTGTCCACCTCGACGGCGTCGTCGGCCTTGGCCAGCGGCGACGTCTTGCGGCTCGAGTCGGCGGTGTCCCGCTTGATGAGCGCCTCACGCGTGGCGGCGACGTCGGCGCCCTTGAGCTCACCGCTGCGGCGGGCGGCGCGGGCCTCGGGCGAAGCAGTGAGGAAGATCTTCAGGTCGGCGTCGGGCAGGACGGTCGTACCGATGTCACGCCCCTCGACGACGATGCCCTTCTCGGTGGACCCGGCGATGGTGCGCTGCAGGTCCGTGATGCGGGAGCGCACCTCCGGGACGGCGCTGACGGCGCTGACCTTGGAGGTGACATCGGTGGTGCGGATCGGCCCCGCGACGTCCGTGCCGTCGACCGTGATGGTCGGGGCGAGCGGGTCGGTGCCGGAGACGATCTCGGGCTTGCCCGCGACCGCGGCGATGGCGGTGGGGTCCGTCAGGTCGATGCTGTTGTGCACCATCCACCAGGTGATCGCGCGGTACTGGGCGCCGGTGTCCAGGTAGCTGAGGCCCAGCTGGGCGGCTACGGCCTTCGAGGTGCTCGACTTGCCCGTGCCGGAGGGCCCGTCGATGGCGACGATCACTGCTGCGGGCGCCGAACCGGCGGTTTCCACGGTTTCCACGGGTGCGGAACCTTTCTCAGGACGCGGGGCGGGGTAGCGGGGCGCGGACACGCCCCGCACAAGGTTACTGGCTCCCGCGAGCACCTCTTACTGCCGGATGCCACAGCCCTTTACTGCCTGATCGCCCAGCCCCGCTCCCGCAGCGCCGCGGTGAGCACCGGGACCGCCTTCGGCTCCACCATCAGCTGCATGAGGCCCGCCTGCTGGCCCGTCGCGTGCTCGATGCGTACGTCCTCGATGTTCACCCCGGCCCGGTCCGCGTCGGCGAAGATCCTGGCCAGCTGTCCCGCCTTGTCGTCGATGAGCACCGCCACGACCTCGTACGTGGTCGGCGCGGTCCCGTGCTTGCCGGGCACCCTGACCTGTCCCGCGTTGCCCCGCCGCAGCATGCCCTCGACCGATGCGGCGCCCTCGCGCCGCTTCTCCTCGTCAGCGGACTGCAGCGCGCGCAGCGCCGTCACCGTCTCGTCGAGGTCGGTGGCGACGTCGGCGAGCAGATCGGCGACGGGACCGGGGTTGGCCGACAGGATGTCGATCCACATCCCCGGGTCCGAGGCGGCGATGCGTGTGACGTCACGGATGCCCTGCCCGCACAGGCGCACCGCCGTCTCCTCGGCGTTCTCCAGTCGCGCCGCGACCATGCTGGAGACCAGGTGCGGCATGTGCGAGACGAGCGCGACCGCGCGGTCGTGCGCGTCGGCGTCCATGACGACCGGCACTCCGCGGCAGAGGGCGACGAGCTCCAGGGCGAGGTTGAGGACCTCGGTGTCGGTGTCGCGGGTGGGCGTGAGGACCCACGGCCGTCCCTCGAAGAGGTCGGCGGTGCCCGCGAGGGGGCCGTTGCGCTCGCGCCCCGACATGGGGTGCGTACCGATGTACGGGGTGAGGTCGATGCCGAGCGCTTCAAGCTCCCGGCGCGGGCCGCCCTTGACGCTCGCCACGTCGAGGTAGCCGCGGGCCACCTCGCGCCGCATGACGTCGGCAAGGGTCGCCGCGACGTGCCCGGGCGGTACGGCGACGACGCACAGGTCGACCCGTCCCTCGGGCGGTTCGTCGGTGCCCGCGCCGAGCGCCGCAGCCGTGCGGGCCTGCCCGGTGTCGTGGTCGGCCAGATGCACGGTCACGCCGCGCGAGGCGAGGGCCAGGGCGGCGGAGGTGCCGATCAGGCCGGTGCCGATGACGAGGGCGGTTCTCACTGGGCGATGTCCTTGCGCAGGGTGGCCGCGGCGCCGAGGTAGACGTGCGTGATGTCGGCGCGGGGCTTGTCGGACTCTATGTGCGCGAGGACACGCACGACCCTCGGCATGGCGCCCTCGATCTGCAGTTCCTGCGCGCAGATCAGCGGGACGTCCACGATGCCGAGCCTGCGCGCCGCCGCCGCGGGGAAGTCGCTGTGCAGGTCGGGCGTCGCGGTGAACCAGATGCTGATCAGGTCGTCCTCCGCGAGCCCGTTGCGCTCGATGATGGCGGTGAGCAGCTCGCCGACCTGCTCGTCCATGTGGTCGGCCGCGTCCCGCTCCAGCTGGACGGCGCCCCGGACCGCTCGTACCGCCACAGTGCTGCTCCTCGCTCACGTACGTATGACTGATGTACCGACAAGGGTAGTCAGGGCCCCGGGTACGCGTGCGCGGCGCCCGCCTGCCGAGACGGACGCCGCGTGCCTCACCGGGGTGGGACCCGAGGTGGGAACAGCAGTCGGGTCAGAGTTTCTGCTCCTTGATGAGGTCCTCGAGCGAGCCCGACGGAACCTGCCCCTCCGGAGTCAGTTCGTCGACGGCCTGGGGCAGCTGCCGCGCGATCTGGTCGGCGGCCTCGTCACGGCTGACGCCCGCTTCCGTGGCCACCTTGTCCAGAGTCTCGTCGGGGACGGCCTGCTTGACGTGGTCCGGGCTCAGCGGCTGGTTGTCGCCCTTGCCGACCCAGGAGTCGAGCTGGTCCTGGCTGACCAGGCCCGACTTCGTGATCATGTCCATCAGGCCGCCCAGCGGATTGCCGCCGCCGGAGCCGCCCTGCCCGCCTGAACCACCTTGACCGCCGGAGCCGCCGCCCAGCAGGCCGCCGATCAGCGAGCCGAGGACGTTGCCGCCTCCGGAGCCACCGGCAGCGCCGCCCTGGCCGCCCTGACCGCTCTGACCTCCTTGGCCGCCGCCGAGGAGACCGCCGAGAAGGCTTCCCAGATCGTTACCCGCCATGGTCGCGCCTTTCGAGTGAGGGGCCGGGGCGGCGCCTCGAAGGGGCGCGGACCTCAGACCATGCCAATGTCGCCCGAATCGCCCTCTGTCGCCACTTGGCCCGATTGGTGGGCGTTCAACTATGGACGCCGGGGCGCCGTTCCGCTTGCATGGAGGGGCCGTCACGGCACACGCCTCGGGGGAGGCCGCATGAAGCGCTCGGGACCGCTGTACACGCTTCTGGGGGGACTGCTGCTCGCCCTGTTCATGCTGTCGCTCAACGCGACGACGGGGACGGGCAATTCGTCGTACGGGAAGGGCTCGCCCGGCGCCGCGTCGTCGGCGCCCCCGCCCGCGAAGCCCACCAAGAGCACACCCGCACCCACGGAGAGCTCGTCCAAGAGCCCGTCCGAGAGCCCGTCCACGAGGCCGACCGGGAAGTCCGAGTACGCGGGCCGCACGGCCGACGATGCCGCCGCTGTCTCTCTCTCGATCCGTGACGACAAGGCCATCGCGTACTACTGCGACGGCCGAGACGTCGAGTCCTGGCTGAAGGGCGACGTCAAGGACGACGGCTCCATGCGCCTGACCGGCAAGAACGGCGCGAAACTGGACGCCACCCTCGCCGACAACGCGGTCCGCGGCAAGGTCGAGATCGGCGAACAGCCACAGGACTTCACCGCCGCCAGGGCCAAGAAGCCTTCAGGCCTCTACCGCGCGACCACCGAGGTGCGCGGCGCCGAGATCGACGGCGGCTGGATCGTCCTGCCCGACGGGCGCCAGGTCGGCATCCTCAAGCAGGACGGCAAGCCGCAGAAGGCCCCGCGCCTCGACCCGGAGACCGGCGCCGTCCCGTTCGACGGCGGTGAACTCACCGCCCGTCCCGTCGTGCCCTGAATCCGCTCCGCCCCGACCAGGGAGCCGCCATGAGCGTCGATCCGAACGCCGCAACGCAGGGCGGTTTCGGCCCGCCCCCCGCGTCGGGCGACCACCGCCGCCCGAGCGCCGCCCGCTATCTCGTCCCCGCCCTGGTCGCCGCGGCGGTCGCGGTCGGCCTCGGTGTGTACGGCAAGGCGCACGACCCCGAGGGCACGGCCTTCAACCTCGCCGGGTTCAGCAGCACGAGCGCGGTCAAGGCCTGGCTCGGCACGACGGCGTTCGCCTTCGCCCTCGTCCAGGTCGTGTCGGCGTTCATGGTGTACGGGCGCCTTCCGGGACCGTCCTGGTCAGCCGCGCTGCACCGTTGGTCGGGCCGGATCGCGTTCCTGGTCGCGGTCCCCGTGGCGGTCCACTGCCTCTACGCCCTTGGCTACCAGACGTACTCGACCCGGGTGATGTGGCACTCGCTGCTCGGCTGCTTCTTCTTCGGGGCGTTCAGCGCCAAGATGCTGCTGCTCCGCTCGGAGAAGCTGCCCGGCTGGCTGCTTCCGGTGATCGGCGGCCTGGTCTTCGCGGTCCTCACGGTGGTCTGGCTGACGTCGGCGCTGTGGTTCTTCCGTACGTTCGGAGTGACGACATGAACACCCCACATCCCACACGGCGCGCTGTCATCGCCGCGGGCGGAGCGGTCGCGCTGACCGCCGGATGCAGCAAGTACGGGGACGAGGGCGCGAAGCAGCCCAAGTCGCAGCCGCCGTCAGCGGCACCGCCCTCGGCGTCGAAATCCGGCGGGAAGAACGGGAAGAAGAACCCGCCGCCCAAGGCCGAGGAGCTGGCGAAGACGTCCGACATCCCGGTCGGCGGCGGCAAGATCTTCAAGGACAAGAAGGTCGTCGTGACCCAGCCGGCGAAGGGCGACTTCAAGGCCTTCTCCGCGATCTGCACCCACGAGGGCTGCACGGTCAGCCAGGTGGCGAACGGCACGATCAACTGCCCCTGCCACGGCAGCAAGTACCGCGTGGCGGACGCCTCGGTGGTCGCAGGCCCCGCGCCACGCCCACTGCCCCCGGAGAACATCACGGTCACCGGAAATTCGATCACCCTCGGCTAGTACATGGCCGTACGCTCCCCCCATGCGCAGCCGCAAGGACCCGGACACCGATCTCGTACGCGACCACACCGTCTACGCCTGCGTGATGGGCTCGCGCGCCTTCGGTCTTGCCACGGACGACAGCGACACCGACCGCAGGGGCGTCTTCCTGGCCCCCACACCGCTCTTCTGGCGCTTCGACAAGCCGCCCACGCACGTGGAGGGACCGGCGGAGGAACAGTTCAGCTGGGAGGTGGAGCGCTTCTGCGAGCTGGCCCTGCGCGCCAACCCGAACATCCTGGAGTGCCTGCACTCGCCCCTCGTGGAGCATGTGACGGACACCGGCCGCGAACTCCTCTCCCTGCGGGACGCGTTCCTCTCCCGCCAGGCACACCTCACGTTCGCCGGGTACGCCCGCGGCCAGCACAAGAAGCTCGAGGACGACGTACGCCTGCACGGCGCACCACGCTGGAAGCACGCGATGCACCTCCTGCGCCTCCTGACGAGCTGCCGCGACCTGCTGCGCACCGGCAGCCTGACGCTCGACGTCGGCGACCAGCGCGAGCCGCTGCTCGCGGTCAAGCGCGGCGAAGTGCCCTGGTCCGAGATCGAGTCCTGGATGCGGCGGCTCGCCGAGGAGGCGGACGTGGCGGCCACGCGCAGCCCGCTTCCGGCCGAGCCGGACCGGGAGCGGGTGGCGGACTTCCTGTTCCGCGTGCGGCGGGGATCAGCCCTGGCATCGGCTCAGGAATCCCAGAGCGCCCCGAGCTGAAGCAGCTCCTCCCGGTACTCGATCCGCTCGGCCCACTCGGCGGGCCAGGCGTCCGCACCCAAGTGGGCACCCGCGAACGCGCCTGCCAGGCAGGCGATCGAGTCGGAGTCGCCCGAGGTACAGGCTGCCCGTCGCAGGGCGGTCACGGGCTCGTCCACGAACTGCAGGAAGCACAGCAGCCCCGTGGCGAGCGCCTCTTCGGCGATCCAGCCCTCGCCCGTGGCCAGACAGGGGTCAGTCTCCGGGTTGGCGTGCTTCAGCGCGGCCTCCAGGCGTTCGAGGACGGCCAGACACTCGTCCCAGCCGCGGGCCATGAACGCCCCCGGCGTCAGATCGTCGCCGCGCGTCCACAGCTCGCCGAGCCAGTTCGCGCGGTACGTCTCGCGGTTCTCGTACGCGTAGGAGCGCAGCAGTCCGACGAGGCCCGTCGGCTCGGCGCCCTCCGCGAGGAGTCGCACGGCGTGCGCCGTGAGGTCCGACGCGGCGAGCGCCGTCGGGTGACCGTGGGTGAGTGCGGACTGCAGCTGAGCCGCACCCGACCGCTGCTCATCGCTCAGGCCTGGCACGAGCCCGACGGGCGCGACGCGCATGTTGGCGCCGCAGCCCTTGGAGTGCACCTGGCTTGCCTCCTCCCAGGGCTTGCCGGTCTTGAGGAGGTAGCAGGCCTTCAGGCAGGTGTTGCCGGGCGCGCGGTTGTTCTCCGGCGACTGGTACCACTCCACGAACTCCTCGCGCACCGGCCGCTCAAGGCGCTTCGGCCCGAGCAGCCCTCGCCCCATGGCGGTACGCAGGCCGCGGCCGAGCGCCAGCGTCATCTGCGTGTCGTCCGTGACGATCGCGGGCCTTGGCAGCTCCATCTCCCGCCAGGGCCCGCACTTGGCGAGGATCGACGGCACGTCGTTGAACTCGGTCGGGAAGCCGAGCGCGTCCCCGAGGGCGAGGCCGATCAGGGATCCGGTGGCGGCGCGCTTCATGAGGGCTGTCCTTCCGAGGGGAGCGTCGAGAGGGGTGCGGGGCGGAGCAGGGGCGGGTGCAGGGCGGTGGCCGGGCCCGCCCGGTAGAGGGCGGCCGGTTTGCCCCGGCCGCCCGTCAGGCGCGCGGCGCCGGGAATCGCCTCGACGAAGCCGGTCGTGCCGAGCACCTTGCGCCGGAAGTTGGCCGGGTCGAGCTCGGCGGCCCACACGCTCTCGTAGACCTGCCGCAGCTCGCCGAGCGTGAACTCGGGCGGGCAGAAGGCCGTGGCAAGGCCGGTGTACTCGAACTTGGCGCAGACGCGGTCGTGGGCGTCGGCGAGGATCCGGTCGTGGTCGAAGGCGAGCGGCCCCTGGGTGCCGTACGGCAGCCACTCCGCGCGGGCGGCGTCGCTGCCGGCGCGGACCGCGGGGGGATCGGGGACGAGCGCGGCGAAGGCGACGGAGACGACGCGCATCCGCGGGTCGCGGTCCGGCTCGCTGTAGGTGCGCAGCTGCTCCAGGTGGAGCCCGGCGCTGTCCTTGAGGCCGGTCTCCTCGGCGAGCTCGCGCCCCGCCGCGGTCTCGGCCGACTCGTCCGGCAGCACGAATCCGCCGGGCAGCGCCCAGTGTCCCGCGTACGGATCCTGGCCGCGTTCGACGAGCAGCACGTGCAGGCGGCCCGCGCGGACGGTGAACACGGCGAGGTCGACGGTGACGGCGAACGGCTCGAAGGCGTGCTTGTCGTAGCCCTGCATGACCCCTCCCCCCTTTATGGTCAGTACGACTCTAAAGGTGGAGGGGTCTGCACCGCAACACACAGAACAAAAGGCGGCCGGCCCCCGCGTTCGCAGGGACCGGCCGCCTTCACTGACCTCGGAGCGGACTCGCCTAGAGGTCGACTTCCTGCATCAGCATGCCGACCTCGGTGTTGGACAGCCTGCGCAGCCACCCCGACTTCTGGTCGCCGAGCGCGATCGGCCCGAAGGACGTCCGCACCAGCCTGTCGACCGGGAAACCGGCCTCCGCGAGCATGCGGCGCACGATGTGCTTGCGACCCTCGTGCAGGGTCACCTCGACCAGGTAGTTCTTGCCGGTCTGCTCGACGACACGGAAGTGGTCCGCGCGGGCGTACCCGTCCTCGAGCTGGATCCCGTCCTTGAGCTGCTTGCCCAGGTCGCGCGGGATCGGGCCGACGATGTGCGCGAGGTAGACCTTCTTCACGCCGTACTTCGGGTGCGTGAGGCGGTGCGCGAGCTCACCGTGGTTGGTGAGCAGGATGACGCCCTCGGTCTCGGTGTCGAGCCGCCCGACGTGGAACAGCCGCGCCTCGCGGTTGTTCGTGTAGTCCCCGAGGCACTGCCGCCCCTCGGTGTCCTCCATGGTGGAGACGACACCGGCGGGCTTATTCAGCGCGAAGAACTGGTACGACTGGGTGGCGACCGTCAGGCCGTCGACCTTGATCTCGTCCCGCTCCGGCTGGACCCGCAGGCCCTGCTCCATCACGATCTCGCCGTTGACCTCGACGCGGGCCTGCTCGACGAGCTCCTCGCAGGCACGGCGCGAGCCGTAGCCCGCGCGGGCCAGGATCTTCTGCAGCCGCTCGCCCTCCTGCTCGGCGCCCGGGAAGGTCTTGGGCGGGCTGACCTTCGGCTTGCCCGCGTACCGCTCGCGGTTGCGCTCTTCCTGCCGCGCGTCGTACTCACGGGACGTCGCGGGAGCTCCCGCGCCGCGCCGCGTGCCCCTGTCCGAGCCCTGGGGCGCCCTGGGGCCGCCCTTGGCGCCGCCGCGCGCCGCCGCGCCACGGCCCTTCTTGGAGGCGTCGCCGCCTACGTCGTAGCGGCGCTCCTCGGGGCGGGGCTTGCTCTCGCGCTTCGGCGTCTGGTCGTCGCGCGCGCCACCGGCGCCGCGGCCCTGCCTGTCGGGGCTGTTACCGGAACCCCGGTAATCGCGGCCGCCACCGCCACCGCTGCCGCCACGACCACCGGCACCACCACGGCCACCGGCGCCACCACGGCCTCCGCCGCTGCTGCTGCCGCTGCCGCGACCACCACCGCTGCTGCCACGGCTGCCGCTGTTGCCACCACGGCTCCCGCCGTTGTTTCCGCTGCTGTTCCTGCCGTTGCTGCTTCGCATCAAATTTCCGTTAGTCGGCTGTGTCCTGGGTGTACTCGTCACCCGGTGCATCGGGTGCGTCCGGGTCGAACGACAAAGCGCCTTCCAGCGTCTCGGCCTCGATCGCCTCCGCCTCGGGGAGGAAGGGCGCGAGCTCCGGGAGCTCGTCCAGGCCACGCAGGCCCATCCGCTCCAGAAAGTAGTTCGTCGTCCTGTACAGGATCGCACTTGTTTCGGGTTCCGCGCCCGCCTCCTCCACCAGGCCCCTCTGGAGAAGCGTCCGCATCACGCCGTCACAGTTCACTCCGCGCACCGCGGAGACCCGGGAACGGCTGACCGGCTGGCGGTACGCGACGACCGCGAGGGTCTCCAGGGCCGCCTGGGTGAGGCGCGCCTGCTGCCCGTCGAGCACGAAGCGCTCGACGGCGGCTGAGTACTCGGGCCGCGTGTAGAACCGCCAGCCGCCCGCGACGAGCCGCAGCTCGAAGCCCCTGCGCTGCGCGGTGTACTCGTCGGCGAGCTCCCGCACCGCGTCGGCGATCTGCCGCCGGGGCCTGTCGAGGATCTTGGCGAGGTGCTCCTCGGTGGCCGGTTCGTCGACGACCATGAGTACGGCTTCCAGGGCGGGCCGCAGCTCCAGATCGGCGACGGCGCCCGCCAGGTCCCCCGCGGGACTCTCCACACTCATGTGACCGTCTCCTCACTCTTCTCACCCGGCGGATCGGGTGCGCGGTCGAACTCGTCCGTCACCGTCGGCTCCCCGTCGCCGTCCCCGCCGGTCCACCGCACCATCAGCTCGCCCAGGGCGCTCTCCTGGTCCAGCTCCACGACCTTCTCGCGGTACAGCTCCAGGAGCGCGAGGAAGCGGGCGACGACGGTGAGGGTGTCCCCCGCGTCCTCGACGAGCACCTGGAAGCTGACCTCGCCCCGCTCCCGGAGCCGGGCCACGACCACCCCGGCCTGCTCCTGCACGGAGACGAGCGGGGCATGGATGTGGTCGATGTACACCTGGGGCTTGGCCCGGGGCTGCATCGCCTTCACGGCGAGCGCGGCGAATCCGGCGGCGCCGATGCTGATGACGACTTCGGGCAGCAGTTCGGCGTGGTGGGCCTCCAGGCCCACGGTCCGCGGATAGCGCCGCGCCTCGTCGTCGAGCCGACCGCTGAAGATGTCGGCGATGCGTTTGTACGCGCGGTACTGCAGCAGCCGCGCGAAGAGAAGGTCCCGGGCTTCCAGCAGCGCGAGATCCCCCTCGTCCTCGACCTCGGCGGAGGGCAGGAGCCGGGCCGCCTTGAGGTCGAGCAGGGTGGCGGCGACCACGAGGAACTCGGTGGTCTGATCCAGGTCCCAGTCGGGTCCCATGGCGCGGATGTGCGCCATGAACTCGTCGGTCACCGTCGAAAGGGCGACTTCGGTGACGTCCATCTTGTGCTTCGAGATGAGCTGAAGCAGCAGATCGAAGGGGCCTTCGAAGTTGGCGAGACGGACCTTGAACCGCCCGTCGTCCGGCTCGGGCGGCGTCTCGGGCTCGGAATCGGAGGCCGCCTCCAGCTCGGACTCGGGCTCCGGCTCAGGAACCGGCTCCGGCTCCGGCGCGGGAGCAGCGGGCTCCGCGCCGGGGCCACGCCCCAGCGCACGCCGACGGGCGGCCGGTGCGGAATCGTCGTTCAAGGGCATCGCCTGGAACGCTACCGCTACCGCCCGCGCAACCGTCGTACGAGAATGCTCGCGTCTCCGCGGGACTCCAGATCCGCGAGAACGACTGCCACCGCCTCGCGGACGATGCGCCCGCGGTCGACCGCGAGCCCGTGCTCGCCCCTCAGGACGAGACGCGCGTGCTCGAGGTCCATCAGCTCCTCGGCGGAGACGTACACGGTGATCTTCTCGTCGTGCCGCTCGCGCCCGCTGGGCCGCCGGTTGGCCGCTCGTGCGCGCCGCCGTGCCTGTGCCGTGGAGGAGGAGTTCGCGGACCGGCCGCCGCCCTGTGCGGCGGCGCCTTCCTGACCCTGGTCGGGACGGCGCCCGTCCTTCTCGGCATCGGCGGTGGCCGACCGGCTGCGGGACTCGCCCGACTCCGCGTCGGCGGAGCCGTGTTCGGCGGCGTCACCGCCGTCTCCCCCCGTGACAGTGCCGTGCGCGTCGACGGCAGCGGCCTCGTCGCTCTCCCCCGCGGGCGGGGGCACCCGCGGCTCGCCGTTCGTCTGGCGGCGCGGGGAGGACGACTGCAGCGCCATCCCCCCGGTCGTACGGAACAGTTCGTCGGCCCCCGGCAGACTCACTCGGCGTGACACCGGGCGAGCACCTCCCTGGCGAGCTGGCGATAAGCGGCCGCGCCGACCGAGTTCGATGCGTACGTCGTGATCGGCTCACCGGCGACCGTGGTCTCCGGGAAGCGGACCGTGCGTCCGATCACTGTGTGGTAGACGTGATCGTCGAAGGCCTCGACCACCCGCGCGAGCACCTCACGGCTGTGCACCGTGCGGGAGTCGTACATGGTGGCGAGGATGCCGTCGAGCTCCAGGTCGGGGTTGAGCCGCTCCTGGACCTTCTCGATCGTCTCCGTCAGCAGGGCCACACCGCGCAGCGCGAAGAACTCGCACTCGAGCGGCACTATCACCTTGTGAGCCGCCGTCAGGGCGTTCACGGTGAGCAGGCCGAGCGAGGGCTGACAGTCGATCACGATGTAGTCGTAGTCCTGCATCAGCGGCTTCAACGCCCGCTGCAGCGTGGACTCGCGCGCGACCTCGCTCACCAGCTGCACTTCCGCGGCCGACAAGTCGATGTTGCTGGGCAGCAGGTCCATGTTCGGGACCGCCGTCTTCAGCAGCACCTCGTCCGCGGACATGCCCCGCTCCATGAGCAGGTTGTAGACCGTCAGGTCCAGCTCCATCGGGTTCACCCCGAGGCCCACCGAGAGCGCGCCCTGCGGGTCGAAGTCGACGAGCAGGACCCGGCGTCCGTACTCCGCGAGCGCGGCACCCAGGTTGATGGTCGACGTCGTCTTGCCCACGCCGCCCTTCTGGTTGCACATCGCGATGATCTTCGCGGGACCGTGGTCGGTCAACGGGCCCGGGATCGGGAAGTACGGCAGCGGGCGCCCCGTGGGACCGACGCGCTCACGGCGCTGACGGGCCGCGTCCGGGGCCAGCGTGGCCGCGTACTCGGGATCGGGCTCGTACTCGGCGTCAGGGTCGTAGAAGTGCCCCTTGGGCAGTTCCTCGTAGTCGGCGAGTTGGGTGTGGGTGGTGTTCTCGCCACTCCGGTCGCCGGCCATGGCGTTCACGTGATGGCCATCCATGCTCTGGGGTGCAGACGATGTCGGTTGCGTCGGCTGCGGTTTCTGGCGGGCTTCGAAGGTGCGGACAGCGACGGAGCCGACGGCCTCGAGTCCCACGGGTCCTTGGCCCCGCTCGGAGATTCCTGGTTGACCACCCCCGGGAGCAAATGTCGACTCATTCACAAGTCGTCTTACCTCCTTGGTGACCAGGAAATTTCTCGATAGGTCAGCGTGGCACTATGCCGACGGTTGGCGACTCTATGGCGTGTCACCGGTCCGCAGCAACACAATCCGCCGGACCCGGCCCGATGTGTCGGCAATCGAACGCCCCCATGTCAAGGGCGCACGGCACGTCGTCACCACAATTCCGGGGTGGGCGAATCGGTTAAAGGGTTACGTTCAAGGCGAGTTGACCATGTCCATGGACATACGCGTACGGCCGGACCCCTCTCAAGGTCCGGCCGTTGGCGTGAGATTGACGACTCTCGTTGACGAAAGCGGTCAGATTCAGCCGAGGAGCGTCTCGAGCTCGACGTGCTCGAGGCCGTGCGACTCGGCGACCTCCTTGTAAACGACCTTGCCGTCATGGGTGTTGAGGCCCAGGGCGAGCGCCCTGTCACGGCGCAGCGCCTCGGTCCAGCCGCGGTTCGCCAGCTCGACGATGTACGGCATGGTCGCGTTGGTCAGCGCGTACGTCGAGGTGTTGGGCACCGCGCCGGGCATGTTGGCGACGCAGTAGAACACCGAGTTGTGGACCGGGAAGGTCGGCTCGGCGTGCGTCGTCGGGTGCGAGTCCTCGAAGCAGCCGCCCTGATCGATCGCGATGTCGACAAGGACACTTCCGGGCTTCATTCGCGACACGAGCTCGTTGGTGACCAGCTTCGGAGCCTTGGCACCCGGGATGAGGACGGCGCCGATGACGAGGTCGGCCTCGACGCACGCCTTCTCGAGCTCGAAGGCGTTGGAGACGACGGTCTGGATCTTCGTGCCGAAGATCTTGTCCGCCTCCTTGAGCTTGTTGATGTCCTTGTCGAGCAGGGTCACGTGGAAGCCCATGCCGATGGCGATCTGCGCGGCGTTCCAGCCGGAGACGCCACCGCCGATGACGACGGCCCGGCCGGCCGCGACACCCGGGACGCCGCCGGGAAGGACACCGCGGCCGCCGTTGGCGGCCATCAGGTGGTAGGCGCCGACCTGCGGGGCGAGACGGCCCGCGACCTCGGACATCGGGGCGAGCAGCGGGAGCGCGCGGTTGGCGGTCTCGACGGTCTCGTACGCGATGGCGGTGGTGCCGGACTCCAGGAGCGCGTCCGTGCACTCCCTGGAGGCGGCCAGGTGCAGGTAGGTGAAGAGGGTCTGGTCCTTGCGGAGGCGGTGGTACTCCTCCGCGACCGGCTCCTTGACCTTCAGGAGGAGGTCGGCGGTGGCCCAGACCTCGTCGGCGGTCTCCAGGATGCGGGCGCCCGCGGAGACGTACTCCGCGTCCGTGATCGAGGAGCCGACACCGGCGTTCTGCTCGATGACGACCTGGTGGCCGTGGCGCACGAGCTCGTGCACACCGGCGGGGGTGATGGCCACCCGGAACTCGTTGTTCTTGACCTCGCGGGGGATACCGACCTTCACGTCGATCACGGTCCTCTTGGCTCAGGGATTTTTCGGGCAATACGTTACATACCGATACACAAGAGGGCGCATCGGAGACACCACGGATGTCCGCGGCGGAGCCAGTCTAATGAAGGATTTCTCGCTGTCTAGCCTTTCAATGCATCAATCTTCTGCGGAAGCGCTACGGATTTCGCAGGCGGAGGCCGTTGCTCCATCTTTCGATGCAAGCCCCGTGACCTCCTTGAGCTCCGTTCCGAGCATGCGTTCGGCGGCACTGCGGTGCAGCCGGGCGGCCGCCGGGTCGCCGAGCCGGTCCAGGGTGTCGGCGAGCCTGAGCTGCAGCGCCGCCTGGAGACGTACGTCGTCGGCCCGCCGCGCCCACTCGACGGCTTCCTGGCAGGTGCGCAGCGACTCCTCGGGCCGTCCCGCGTACTCCTGCACCCGCGCCAGCTCGCTCAACGCCCTTGCCTGGCCCGCCACATCCCCGGTCTTACGGTGTCCGGTGACGGCCGAGCTCCAGTTGCGAAGGGCCTCGCCGTACCGGCCCGCGTACGTGTGCACCGCTCCGATCCGGCCGTAGAGGCGTGCGGCGTCGGTGCGCTCGTCACGCGCGAGCCGATGGGCCAGGGCGCGCCCGAACCAGTCCGACGCCCGCGGCCAGTCCCCCAGCTCCTGGTAGGCACTGCCTACGGATTCCATCGCGCGGCCGGTCGCGTACGGATCATTTGCCTGCCGTCCGGCATCCAGTGCCAGGCGGTAGCGCACCAGCGCCCCCTGCGTCCGCCCCGTCCTCGCGTCCAGATCCGCGAGGTTCAGGAGGGCCGCCGCCTTCTCGCGGGGCAGCTTCCTGCGCTCGGCCACGTCGAGGACAAGCTGGTGGATGCCGTACAGCTCGGGGGCCGCGTCCTCCGTGCCGCGATGGGCGACCAGGGCCCGCGTCAGGGCAGCCATCAGGCGTCGCGCGAGGGTGTCGAGCTCTCCGTCGGCGACCGCGAGGCGGGCCGCGGCGAGCAGGGCGGGCTGCCGGATGCGCAGCCACTCGGACGCCGCACCGGGGTTGGGGAAGCGCAGGGCGCGCGGCATGCCGGCGAGCTTCTTGCGGGCCGCCGAGCCGTCCGGTTCCGTGATCGCCCGGCAGGACTGGAGCAGCCGCACGGTCCGCTCCAGCATCCTGGCCCGGGCCAGCTGGATCTCCGCGGGCCTGTCCTGGCGCTCGGTGCACGCGCGGAGCAGCGGCACCAGGCAGGCGGGCAGCTCGTACTGCGGCAGCGGCGACTGGACGGCCCTGACGAGGCCGAGCTTCACGAAGTCGTCCAGGGTCGTGCGGGCGGCGGAGACCGAGCAGCCCGCGAGCGCGGAGGCGGTGTGCGGGTCTACGTGGCCCGCGGGGGCCAGGGAGAGGAATCGCAGTATCCGCGCGGCCGCTCCCGGCAGGGACGCGTACGAGAGCTGGAACATCCGGGAGAGGGCGCCGGGCGCCGACTCGTCCTCGGGCCTGTCGTGCACCTGCTTGGCCAGGTCGGCGACGGCCGCCTTGGGCCGCCCGGAGAGCCAGCCACCGGCAAGGACGAGCGCGGCGGGGTGTGCGCCGCACGCCTCGACCAGGCTCTCCGCGGACCGCGGGTCCACGGTGATGCGCACCGGGCCCGCCGCACGGGAGAGAAGTTCGACGGCAGCGGCGCTGTCCAGGCCGCCCAGCGTGCACGGCCGCACGTCCGGGATCCCGGTGAGCGGGCCGTCGGACACGGCGACGGCCAGGCATTCGGGCACGTCCGGGATCAGCGGGTCGACCTGCTCGGCGTCGGCGGCGCCGTCGAGGAGCAGCAGCGCCCTGCGTCCCGTCAGGGCGTTCCGGAGTACTTCGGTGAGCTCGTCCTCGTCGGCCCCCGGGGGCGCAGGGACGTCGAGGGCGTTCAGGAGTTCCCTGGCGGTGCGTTCCGTGGGCACGCGCGTGCCGTCGGGTTCGGTGAGGTGGGTGCGGAGCACCCCGTCGGGGTAGCTGTCGGCGAGCCGCCGCGCGAGTTCCTCGGCGAGCGCGGTGCGGCCCGAGCCGGGGCGGCCGGCGATGAGGAGCACGCGTGCGCGTGGCGCCTTGCGGCCCGAGATGGTGTCGAGCCCCGCGCGGTCGATGTCGGCGCGGAGCTCTTTCAACTCTCTGCGCCTGCCGACGAATTGACCGCCCTCGGAAGTCTGGTCCGAAGCGGGCCGCGGCACCGCGCCGCCCGCTGCCGATCCGTCCGTGTCGACCGCCTGATCCGTCACGGGCCATGCTCCGTCCGCCTGCGCGCGAACCCGCCGGGACTCCGGTCGGGACGCTTCCAGAGCCTAGTTCAGGCCCTGGTCACTCCCCCGACGAGCGGCGCGCACAAGTCCCCCGATCGGATCAGTAGATCGTCACACCGGAGAACCCGGATGGCCCTGCTGGCCTCCAAAGGCCTCCAACGGCCCCCTCAGGCCTCGAAGGGGCGCGCGGGCCAGGGCGCGTCGGCCGGGCGCAGCGCGTCGACTCCGTCGCCGCTCAGCACGGCGGTCAGCGAAAGGGCGCCCACGACGAGGCAGTTGTTGTGCAGCTCACCGGCGAGCACACCGCGTACGAGCTCTTCGAGCGGTACGCGCGCCAGCTCCATGTCGGACTCCTCCTCGGAGACCTCGAAGCGCTCGCCGTCGGCCTCGGAGAGATCGCGGGCGAGGAAGATGCGCACGGCCTCGTCGCAGCCGCCGGGGGTGGTGTAGACGTCGGTCAGGACGCGCCAGTCCTCGGCCTTGACGTGCGCCTCTTCGTAGAGCTCGCGCTGGGCGGCGTGCAGGGGGTTCTCGCCGGGGATGTCGAGAAGACCGGCCGGGATCTCCCAGAGCTTCTGGCGGACGGGGTGGCGGTACTGGCGCAGGACCAGGACGCGGCCCGCGTCGTCAAGGGCGAGCACGGCGACAGAGCCGGGGTGCACCTGGTAGTCACGGTGGACCACGGTGCCGTCGGGCATCACCACGTCGTCGGTGCGCACGGAGGTCTTGTTCCCCACGAAGGGCGTCTGGACCGCCGTGACCTGCCACTCCTCGGCGGTGTCCTTGATCGTCATGTCGCCCTGTCCTCCCACACGTGCAAACAGAAACCGGGGCACGCGCCTCGTAAGGCCCGTACCCCGGCAACCGTATCGCTCTTGCGTTACTTGCTCGTCTTGCGCTCCACCGCGGCCTTCACCAGGCCCGCGAAGAGCGGGTGCGGGCGGGTCGGGCGCGAGCGCAGCTCCGGGTGCGCCTGGGTGGCGACCAGGTAGGGGTGGACCTCGCGGGGGTACTCGACGTACTCGACGAGCTTGCCGTCCGGGGAGGTGCCGGAGAAGAGGATGCCGGCCTTCTTCTCGAGCTCGGCGCGGTAGGAGTTGTTCACCTCGTAGCGGTGACGGTGGCGCTCCTCGACGTACTCCTTGCCGTCGTACACCTCACGGGCGATGGAGCCGTCGGCGAGCTTCGCGGGGTACATGCCCAGGCGCATCGTTCCTCCCATGTCGCCCTCGCCCGCGACGATGTCCAGCTGCTCCGCCATGGTCGAGATGACCGGGTGGGCGGTCGCGGCGTCGAACTCCGTGGAGTTGGCGTCGGGGATGTCCGCGAGGTTGCGGGCCGCCTCGACGACGATGCACTGCAGGCCGAGGCAGATGCCGAGCAGCGGCACCTTGTTCTCGCGGGCGTACTGGATGGCGCTGACCTTGCCGTTGACGCCGCGCTCGCCGAAGCCGCCGGGAATCAGGATCGCGTCGACGTCACCGAGTTGCTTGGCGGCGCCCGCCGGGGTCTTGCAGTCGTCGGACGTGACCCACTTGACCTTGACGCGGGCGCGGTTGGCGAAGCCGCCCGCCCGCAGCGCCTCGGTCACCGAGAGGTAGGCGTCGGGCAGGTCGATGTACTTGCCGACCAGCGCGATGGAGACCTCGTGGTCCGGGTTGTGCACCCGGTCCAGGAGGTCCTCCCACTGGGTCCAGTTCACGTCACGGAACGGGAGGTCCAGCTTGCGGACCACGTAGGCGTCGAGGCCCTCGGTGTGCAGGACCTTCGGGATGTCGTAGATCGACGGCGCGTCCTTGCAGGCCACGACCGCGTCCTCGTCGACGTCGCACATCAGCGAGATCTTGCGCTTGATGGCGGTCGGCACGTCGCGGTCGGCGCGCAGCACGATGGCGTCCGGCTGGATACCGATGTTGCGCAGGGCCGCGACCGAGTGCTGGGTCGGCTTGGTCTTCAGCTCACCGGACGGGCCGATGTAGGGAAGCAGCGAGATGTGCACGACGAAGACGTTGTCGCGGCCGACCTCGTGGCGGACCTGACGGACGGTCTCCAGGAACGGCAGGGACTCGATGTCGCCGACCGTGCCGCCGACCTCCGTGATGACCACGTCGACGTCGTCGGTGGCCATGCGGCGGATGCGGTGCTTGATCTCGTTCGTGATGTGCGGGATGACCTGGACGGTGTCGCCGAGGTACTCGCCGCGCCGCTCCTTGGCGATGACCTGCGAGTAGACCTGGCCGGTGGTGACGTTGGCCGTGCCGTCGAGGTCGACGTCCAGGAAGCGCTCGTAGTGGCCGATGTCCAGGTCGGTCTCGGCGCCGTCGTTCGTGACGAACACCTCTCCGTGCTGGAAGGGGTTCATCGTGCCGGGGTCGACGTTGAGGTAGGGGTCCAGCTTCTGCATGGTGACCCTCAGGCCCCTGGCCTTGAGCAGCGCGCCGAGGCTGGAAGCCGTCAGTCCCTTACCGAGGGAGGAGGCGACACCCCCGGTGACGAAGATGTGCTTGGTCGTCGTGGCTTTGGGCTGCATGGCCAAGAGGGGGCTCCCGTGGTCGCGGTCTGGAGGGTGCGTACCGGCGTCCGTCCAAAGAGTCTGGAGGAGGTGCCGTCGCTGCGGTTCGGGGGTTCTATGACCACCGGCTCACGGGCTACCAGGGTATCAGCGACGAAGGGAGGCTGCTTCCGGCCACGCTCGATCACTCACGTCACAACTCCCTCACCTGGTGCTCACCCGTTCAGCGCAGCCTCGTTGCCGGGAGCGGCGCGCAGATCACCGGTGTGCGTCGTATCCTGCTCGGACACTCACTGCCGAGCCGGACCGATCAACGGCAACCACCCCCCGCCCGTTCCGCGGAACAAGAGGCTCGCGCAGTTCGTTTTACAGCGAACCCTTGACCGTAGAGCGAGCGCCCCGAGAGGGCGACGTGGCCGTTTGACTGGAGATGCACGTGGCCGGGCGCATCGAGGATTACGCACTCATCGGAGACATGCAGACCGCTGCCCTGGTCTGCCGGGACGGCACAGTCGACTGGCTGTGCCTGCCCCGCTTCGACTCACACGCCGTCTTCGCCGGATTGCTCGGCACGGATGAGCACGGATTCTGGCGTCTCGGGCCTGCTCACAGCCCCGACGCGCCACCGCCGACAGCCGCGCGGCGCACATATCGCGGCGATTCACTGATTTTGGAATCCGAGTGGGACACCCCGCGCGGCACGGTCCGCGTGACCGATTTCATGCCGCCGCGCGACACGGACGCCCCGCAGCTCGTGCGGATCGTCGAGGGCGTCAGCGGCCGGGTGCCGATGCGCTCCACCCTGCGGATGCGCTTCAGTTACGGCCGTGTGGTGCCCTGGGTGCACAAGGTCGACGGGCGCACGGTGGCTGTCGCTGGGCCCGACTCGGTGTGGCTCGACACGTCGGCCGAGACCTTCGGCAAGGACCTGACGACGTACTCGGACTTCACGGTCGCGCCCGGTGAGCGGATCGCGTTCACCATCTCGTGGCAGCCCTCGCACAAGGAGCCGCCCGCGCTGCCCGAGCCCGAGAACGCCCTCGTGGCGACGCAGGACTTCTGGCGCGAGTGGGTCGATCACTGCACGTACCACGGCCCGTACCGCGAGTCCGTGGTCCGCTCGCTGATCACGCTGAAGGCCCTGACGTACGCCCCGACGGGCGGCATCGTCGCGGCGCCCACGACGTCACTGCCCGAGGACATCGGCGGCTCCCGCAACTGGGACTACCGCTACACCTGGCTGCGCGACGCCGCCATCACGCTCTCCTCGCTCCTGCGCACCGGATACCGCGAGGAGGCCCGCGCCTGGCGCGAGTGGCTCCTGCGGGCGGTGGCGGGCGATCCCGAGAACCTGCAGATCATGTACGGCATCGCGGGCGAGCGTGAACTCGGCGAGGCGGAGCTCGACTGGCTTCCCGGATACGAGGGCTCGACGCCGGTCCGGGCCGGCAACGGCGCGGCCCACCAGCTCCAGCTCGATGTGTACGGCGAGGTCACCGAGGCCCTGCACCTGGCGCACATGACGGGCCTCGCCCGCAGCGACTACGCCTCACTGCTCCAGCTCAAGCTGATCCGCTACCTGGAGTCGAACTGGGACCAGCCGGACGAGGGCATCTGGGAGGTGCGAGGACCGCGCCGCCACTTCGTGCACTCCAAGGTGATGTGCTGGGTCGCCGTCGACCGCACGATCAAGCTCATCGAGTCCGGCGACGCGGACGGCCCCCTGGAGAAGTGGCGCGAGCTGCGCGACGACATCCACAGGGACGTCTGCGAGAAGGGCTACGACAAGGAGCGGAACACGTTCACGCAGTCGTACGGCTCCAAGGAGCTGGACGCCTCGCTCCTTCTCATCCCGCAGATGGGCTTCCTGCCGCCCGACGACAAGCGCGTCATCGGCACGATCGAGGCGATCCAGCGGGAGCTCTCGACGCCGGACGGCTTCATCCTGCGCTATCCGACGACCGGCGACGACGCGGGCGTGGACGGGCTCGAGGGTGACGAAGGTGCCTTCCTCGCCTGTTCGTTCTGGATGGCGGACGACCTGGCGATGATCGGCCGGGTCGACGAGGCCCGCAAGCTCTTCGAGAAGCTGCTCGCGCTCCGCAACGACCTCGGGCTGCTCGCCGAGGAGTGGGACCCGCGCCTGCAGCGCCAGGTCGGCAACTTCCCGCAGGCGTTCAGCCATGTGCCGCTGATCGACACGGCACTGAGGTTGACGGCCAGCGGGGCGTACGGCGGCTAGCCGGGCCCCCTGGATCCAATCGGATCGGATCGGACGGCGACGGGTTGCCCGTCGCCGTCCGTTTTCATGTTCGGGTTTCATGTTCAGGTTTCATGTCCGGGGCGACGGGTTGTCGGGATATGGGCGGAACAGATCACTCCTGTAACCGGTCGGAGATGTTCCCGGGGCGTATGCGCAGGTAGCGTCCGCCCCATGGAAAGTCAGGGCACGCAGGGCACTCAGGGCGGGATCACCGTGCAGCGGGCCCTGGAACTTCCGGGTCTTCGCGGCGGGCTCCCGGAAGTGGTCGCGGGCGCGGAACGGCTGCAGCGCACGGTGCGGTGGGTACACGCGGGCGAGGTGCCGAACATCGCCTCGCTCCTCAAGGGCGGCGAGCTGCTCCTGACCACGGGCCTTGGCCTCGGCGCACGCCCCGCCGAACAGCGCGTCTTCGTGCGCAAGCTCGCCGAGCGCGGCATCGCGGCCCTGGTCGTCGAGCTGGGCCCGCGCTTCACACGGCTTCCCGCGGCGATAGTGGAGACGGCGCGCGCGGCGGGCCTTCCGCTGGTGCAGCTGCACCGCGAGGTGCCCTTCGTGACGGTCACGGAGGAGGTCCACACCGAGATCGTCAACGGCCACTACGCGCTGCTCCAGCGCGCCGAGGAGGTCCACCGGCGCTGCACCCAGGCGCTGCTCGGCGGGGGCGGCGTACCCCAGGTCCTGAACGTTCTCGCGGACTTCAGCGGCAACCCGGTGTTCCTGGAGACGGCGGACGGGCAGCTTCTCTACGCCGCCGGTGCGGGCACCGAGTGCGCCGATCCCCTCCAGGTGTGGGAGGGCCTTCGGGGGCGGACCATCAACAAGGACGAGCCGCCCGCGGGCGCACTGCTCGTCGACGTGCCGGGCGGCGGGCCCGGGGCGGGCTCGGTGCGCGCCAGGCTCGTACTGCTCGCCGTGGAGTCCGCACTGCTTCCGGTGCACCGGATCGCGGCGGAGCGGGCCGCGGGCTCGCTCGCGGTGGTCCTGATGCAGGCCCGGCAGGAGGAGGAGCTCGCCGCGCGCGGCCGGGGCGACTTCCTGACCGATCTGGCGGAGGGGCGGATCCTGGCCGACGACGCGCCCGCCCAGGCGCGGGTGCTCGGCTTCAAGCCCGGCGAGAGCCCGCTGCTCCCGGTCGTGATGAGACTCGCGGACGGCCTTCCGCCCGGCGGCGGCTGGGCCGTGCTCGCGCGGGCGGTGGCGGAGGAGCTCGCGGCGGTGGGGGTGCCTGTGCTGCTCGGCGTACGGCCGGTCGAGGGGCGCGTCCCGCTGCTGCTCGGACTGCGTTCCGAATCCGAACGCGCCGCGGTGGCCGACCGGGTCGCCACCGCGCTGCGGGCAGGGGTCGAACGGGCGGGGATGCAGCGGGCCGGGGCGCTGCCGCCGGTCGTGGTGGTGGGGGTCGCGGGCGGCTGGGCGGCGGCTTCGGCGGGGCTGCGGCACGCCGCGGAGACGGCGACGGCCGCGCAGGGCCTCTCCGACCGCCCCTGGTACGACGCGCGGCGCCTGGACATCGACCTGCTCCTTTGGCGCCTGCACAACTACGACGACTCGGCGCTCGCGGCGTTCGTGGACCGTGCGATCGGCCCCCTTCGCATCCATGACCGGCGCTCGAAGCCGCCGCTCCTTCCCACCCTGCAGACGTATCTGGCCCACGCGGGACGCAAGGCGGAGACGGCGCGCGAACTGCACCTGAACCGTCAGACGCTCTACAACCGCCTCGCCAGAATCAGTGAACTCCTCGGTACCGACCTGGACGACCCGCAGACGGTGCTCGCGCTGAGCCTGGCGCTGCGGGCGCGGAGGCACGTGGCGTAGGGGCCTCAGGGCTGCATGGGAGGCAGCGCTACATGGTGAGCGGCTGCGTCAACTCGTCGTAGACGCTCAGGACTTGCGCGACCGTCTCGTCCTCGGTCGGCCATGTCGCCGCCTGGGCCGTGCCCTTGTCCTTGAACTTCTCCCTGAGCGCGGGGTCGGCCAGGAGGCGCGCGACGGCGGTGGCCAGGGCCTCGGCGTCTCCGTACGGGACGAGGGTGGCCGCGTCGCCGACGAGTTCGGGGATGCCGCCGACAGCGGTCGCGACGAGCGGCACGCGCGCGTGCAGGGCTTCCTGGGCGAGGACGGAACGGGACTCCCAACTGCTGGGCAGGACCACGAGGTCGGCCGCGGCGAGCATCTCGGGGACGTCGTCGCGCCGCCCGACGAGCCGGACCGGAAGACCTTCGTTCTCGATACGACGCTGCAGAGCGCCACGCTCGGGCCCCTCACCGGCGATGACCAGGAGCGGCAGGGGGTCGAGGTGGCGCCACGCGCGGGCGGCCTCGAGGAGGAGGTCGTAGCCCCGGTGCTGTTCGAGCGTGCCGACCGTGACGATCAACGGCCGGTCGACGGCACCGATCTCGGCGCGGGCCTTGTGGCGTGACCCGTCGGGCTCCTCGCCCGCATCGGCCGCCGCGCGGGGCGTGGGGAGCGTGACGGGGGCGAGGCGGGCGTCTCGCGCGCCCCTGCTGCGGGCGCGGTCGACGAGGTCGGACGAGGTGCCGAGGACCACGGCGGCGGCTTTGGCGACGCGCCGCTCCAGGAGGTGCAGGAGGCGGGCGCGCGCCCCTTCCGCCTGTGCGCGGGTGTGCCAGGTGACGACGAGGGGGATACGGCGGCCGGTGAGCGCGAGGGCGGCACGCAGCGCGGCGTGCAGCCCGTGCGCGTGCACGAGATCGGCGTCGGCGCAGGCGAGGCGGAGCGAGGCGACGGACGAGGGATCGCTGCTGCGCGGCACGTGGACGTGCCGGGCGCCGGTGCCCGTCAGGTCGTAGGCCTTCGCCGCCTCGGCGGGGGCACAGACCGTGACCCGCACGCCCCGGGCGGCGAGGCCCGCGGCGAGCGACCTCACGTGGGCGCTGCTGCCCGCGCTGCCACCGCCCAGTACTTGCACGGTGTGCAGCGGGGTCTGACCGTGCGGTGAGTGGCTGCTCACGTGGCTCACGTAGCCGGGGCTCCTGGGTCGGCGTCGGGGGGCTGCGCCAAGGATGCCAGTCCGTACGGACGTTCCGGCACCACCGAAAGGTCTCTTCCGTGTCGGGGCGGGCAACTCCCTGACCCGGATCACCCACACGGGTGAGGACGACGGGGTTTCAGCGCCGCGGATGGCCTGCGGCCCTCAGCATCTTTGCAGCGGGGATATGCCGGAGGGAAGGCTTTCAGAGGCTCGGCGTGGCTCGGCGCCCGGGATAGGGCGGGAATTGAACGCCCCGCCCTGGGATTGGGCCACAGGCCGCTCCCTACGGCTCTTGAACCCGCCTCTCGCCTGCTACCTGCGCACTCCGTAGGGCAAGCGACGGCTCAGGGCGCGGCTCTCGAAACGGCGGTCGGTCACTCGGCGGCGGACCAAGAGCCTTCAGAAACGGCCTGAGCCCGTCCCCCCGCGACCGCGCCGACCTTCTCGCCGTACGCGGCTGCCGTCACCAGACCCGCCGCATGGACGGCAAGACCCGCGCGGCCGTTGCCCGCGACGATGGCGGCACCGAGTGCCGCGCCCAGGGCGTGCGCTCCCGCGTCGCCGATCATGGCCTGCTCCCCGAAGTCCTCCGGGAACACGGCTGCCGCGGCCCCCACGGAGGCGGCGGAGAGAACTCCGGCGGCGCCTTTGCGCAGCAGCCCCGGCGCCCCGAGGGCGAGCACCGCACCCGCGGCCTTCCCCGGGCGTACGTCCACGAGGTTGACGAAGTGGGCGGTGCCCGCGATCACGACGCCCGCGAGGACCTTGTCCACCGGCCGCTCCTTGAGCAGCGCACCGGCGGCGAGACCCGCCGCGGAGATCCCGAACAACTTCACGGCCCCACTGGTCACTTCACCGCCCCGCAGCGCACCCAGGTGGGCACGGAAGCCCCGGCGCGGGTCTCCCTCCCCCGCCACGTCGTCGTACGCCCCGCAGGCACCCGCGGCGATCACGGCAAGGGCGGCGGCACCTCGGGCCCTGGCGGGCAGGGCCAGCGTTCCCGCCGCCGCACCAAGAGCGGCGGCGGGACCGGCGTACAACTCCACTGCCCGCCCCGCGTAGTTCTTCCGCTGCCAGCGGTCGGGACCGCCGGGGGCACGTGAGCGCAACGCGGTGGTGGCCGCGCGGGTGACGGCGGCTGCGGCGAGGAGGGCGGTGAGGCACCGGGCGGGCTTGCGGTCGATCATGCGGGCCAGCCTAGGGCCGGGGCACGGCAGAGCCTTGCCCTCCCCTTAGCCACGGCAGCGCCCTACTTGTCCCCCGAACCGCGGCAGAGCCTTACCCGTCCCCCCGGGCCGTCGCCAGCAACTCCTCCGCATGCGCCCGCGCGGTCTCCGAGTCCTCCTGGCCCGCCAGCATCCGGGACAGCTCCCGCACCCGGTCCTCGCCCTCGAGAACCAGCACGCCGGACCGCGTCACCGACCCGTCGTTCGTCTTCTCGACAAGGAGCTGCCGGTCGGCGAACGCCGCCACCTGAGGCAGGTGCGTCACGACCACGACCTGCGCCGACTTGGCGAGCCTGGCCAGCCTGCGGCCGATCTCGACCGCGGCCTTGCCGCCGACGCCCGCGTCGACCTCGTCGAAGAGGTACGTGGGAACGGGATCCGTGCCCGCGAAGACGACCTCGACGGCCAGCATCACGCGCGACAGCTCACCGCCGGACGCGCCCTTGGCGATCGGCCGCGGCGGGGCACCCGGATGCGGGGCGAGGAGGAGTTCCACCTCGTCGACGCCCGACGGGCCGTACGCGACGAGGCGTCCGTCGACCGGCACACCGTCCGCGCCCTCGGGCACCTCCGTACTGCTGATGTCGATCGTCACGCGCGCGTGCGGCATCGCGAGCGAGGACAGCTCTTCGGTGACGGCCGCCGCGAACCGCGACGCGGCCTCCTTGCGTGCGTCGGTCAACGCCTGCGCGAGCCCAGCGAGTTCTCCCCGGAGCGCGTCCCGCTCGGCGGTCAGCTCGTCCAGACGGTCGTCGTCGCCCTCGAGTTCGGTGAGCCGCGCGGCCCCCTCCTCGGCCCAGGCGAGCACGGAATCGATGTCGGAGCCGTACTTCCGGGTCAGCTGGGTGAGCGCGGCCCGCCGCTCCTCCACCGCCGCGAGGCGCAGCGGATCGGCGTCGAGGTCGTCGGCGTACCCCGCGAGCTCCCCCGCCACATCGCCGAGCAGAATCCCGATCTCGCCGATCCTCTCGGCGAGAGCTGCCAGGGCGGGGTCGTGGGAACGCACCGCTTCAAGAGCCCGATGGGCGCCCGCCACCAGCGTCGTGGCGTCGACACCCTCCGGATCCTCGGGGATGCCCGCGAGCGCGGCGTGGGCGGACGTGGCGGCGGAGGCGAGGGCCTCCGCGTGGCCGAGCCGCTCGGCCTCGGCGGCCAGCTCGGTGTCCTCGCCCGCGCGCGGCTCGACACCCGCGACCTCTTCGAGGCCGAAGCGCAGCAGGTCTGCTTCCTGGGCCCGTTCACGCGCCCGCGTGGTGATCTCGTCGACCTCGGTCGTCACGGCCCGCAGCCTGCGGTACGCCGCCGTGTACTTGGCAAGGGGCACGGTGACCGCGTCTCCCGCGTACCGGTCGAGCGCCCCGCGCTGGCGGCCCGGCTTGAGCAGCCCCTGCTGGTCCGTCTGTCCGTGCACCGCCACGAGGTCGTCGGCGAGTTCCGCGAGCAGCCCCACCGGGACCGAACGCCCGCCGAGATGCGCGCGGGATCTCCCCTCCGCCGAGACGGTACGGCTGATCAGCAGCGCCCCGTCGTCGAGCTCGGCGCCCGCTTCCTCCGCCCGCACGGCCGCCGAGGCGCCCGCGGGCATGGTGATCCGCCCCTCCACCACCGCCGCCTTCGCGCCGATCCGCACCAAAGCGGCATCCGCGCGTCCGCCGAGCAGCAGGCCAAGGCTTGTGACCACCATCGTCTTGCCCGCACCGGTCTCGCCGGTCACCGCGGTGAACCCCGGCGACAGCTCGACCACCGCGTCGTCGATGACTCCGAGCGACCGTATCCGCATCTCCTCCAACACGGACACGACCTTACGAGGTCATGGGCCCGGTGTGCGACGGGCCCTGGCTCCCTTCCACCTTCCTTCCACGAAGGCGCAGGTGGCAAAGGCGGACCGAACGGACGCTGTCACCCGCAGGGGGTGGGGATTCCAGGGGTGGGGATTACCCCCGGACGATCTTCCTGACAGCCTCCTGGTGCACAGGGGTCTCAGCGCCCCACCATGATCCATATGGGAACGGGACTGGCACAGGCGGCGCTGCGGGCGCACCGCCCGGCGTTCGTGGGCACGGCAGTGGCCGCGCTCTTCGCGGCGACGGTGGTGAGCGCGTCGACGATGATGCTCGGCGCGACGGGCACGGACGGGCTCTCCGCGCAAGCACGCGAGCAGATCACCGAGAACGGCGTCGGCGACATGGCGGTCGTCCTGCTGATCGGATCGATCTACATGTCGATATTCGTGGTCGCGTCGACGATGGGCACGGCCGTCACGCAGCAGCACCGCGAGCTGGCCATGGTGCGCTCCATCGGCGCCAGACCCCGCCAGGTCCGCCGCGCTGTGGCCGTCCAGGCCCTCTCCGCGTCCATACCGGCCGCGCTCGCAGGGTTCGTCCTCGGCGGCTTCGTGGCCCGGTGGTGGCATGCGGGCATGGTCGCGCACGGCCTGCTCCCCGCCGAGGCACACTTCCGGTTCGGCTGGGTCGCCCTGCCGGTGTGCCTGGGCGTGGCCGTGGTGACGACGACGCTCGCCGCGTTCCTCTCCGCGCTGCGGTTCTCGCTGCTCCGGCCGGCCCGCGCCCTGAGCGAGGCGGCGACCGGACGGCGGGGGCTCGGCATACTCCGGGCTCCGCTCGGCGTGATCGCGGTCGCGGGGGCGTGCGTGGTCTCGGTCCTGCTGTCGAAGCAGCCCGCGGACGAGGCGGGCGAGGGGGCGTTCCTCGTCCTGATCCTCTTCTGCGTCGGCGCGGGACTGCTCGGCCCGCGGATCATCGGGCCCGCGGCCTGGCTGGTCTCCGCACTGGTGGGCCGGTTCGGCGGCAGCGCGCGCCTGGCGATGCTCAACGTCCGCTCGCAACCCCGCCGTTTCTCCGCCGCGGTCGTGCCGCTCGTCCTGGTCGTCGGGTTCGGCCTGACCAAGATCGGCATACACACCACGGCACAGCACCACACAGGGTCGGCGGGCAGCACGGGCGAGGTCTGGCTCGACTACGTGGGCACGGGTCTGTACGCGGGCTTCGCCGCCATCGCCGCGGCGAACACCCTCGCCATGATCTCCTTCGAGCGCCGCCGCGACATAGCCCTGCTGCGCGTGGTCGGCAGCCAGCGCGCCCAACTGCGGGCCATGGCGGCCTGGGAGGCCGTGGTCGTCGCGGGCACCGCGCTGCTGCTCGGCACGGCGATCGCGCTGGGCACGCTCGCACCGATCCTCGAGCCTGCCTTCGGCTCGTCGATGCCGTACCTGCCGTGGGGCGTGCCGACGGGGATAGCGGCGAGCACGTTGCTGCTGACGCTGCTGGCGACGGGCCTGCCGGTGGCGTCGGTGATGCGGAGGCGAGCGATATCCGTGGTCAGCGCAACGTAACCGCAGAGGGCGCGGACCCCGTAAGGGGCGCGGGGCTGTGACAGACATGCGGCTCCGCTGCGAGGGCGCGGGGAACCGCACGGCCAGCCACCGGCGACCCGCAGTGTCCGCACCCACGCACCCCGCACGAACCGCCCAACCAGCGGAGCGCTAGTGCGGCGCCCCGCGCCACCCCGACACCGGCAAGGCGAACTTGGCCACGAGCCGGTCCGTGAACGACGCGTGGTGCAGCCGCGCAAGCCGTACCGGCACCCCGCCCCTGCGCACCTCGACCCGGGCCCCGGGCGGCAGCTCCACGGTCCGCCGCCCGTCGCACCACAGCACCCCGTGCGGCGTGTGCGGCTGGACCTCGACGGCGAGCACCGAGTCCGGCGAGGTCACCAGGGGCTTGGCGAACAGGGCGTGGGCGCTGATCGGCACCATCAGGAGCGCCTCCACCTCAGGCCACACCACGGGCCCGCCCGCGGAGAAGGCGTACGCGGTGGATCCGGTCGGCGTCGCGCACACGATGCCGTCGCAGCCGAAGCCGGTGACCGGACGCCCGTCGATCTCCAGGATGACCTCGAGCATCCGCTCGGCGGACATCTTCTGCACGGCCGCTTCGTTGAGCGCCCAGTCGCGGTGCACGACATCGCCGTTGCTGTGGACGATGACGTCGATGGTCATCCGCTCCTCGACCTCGTACGCCTTCGTCACCACCCGGTCGACGACCTTGTCGAGGTCGTCGCGCTCGGCCTCGGCGAGGAAGCCGACGCGTCCCAGGTTCACGCCGAGCATCGGCACCCCGGAGGCCCGGGCGAACTCGGCGCCGCGCAGCAGCGTGCCGTCACCGCCGAGGACGACGAGCAGTTCACAGCCGTCGAGACACTGGGGGGTGGCCTCCTTCACCGTGCCGACCTCGGGCGGCAGCGGCAGATCGGCCGCCTCCGCCTCAAGGACCCGTACGCCGATGCCGCTGCGAAGCAGCCCCTGGACGACGAGTTCGGCACTGCGGATGGCGGCAGGCCGTCCGGTGTGCGCGAGCAGGAAAACAGTACGAGCTCGGGTCTGGGTCACTCGGGTCTGAGTCAACGGGGCCCCTCCGCCACGGCACGGTCAACGTCCGCCGGGTCGAGTTCAGGCGCCCCGGCACGCAGCCACAGAAAGTACTCGACATTTCCGGAAGGTCCGGGCAGCGGGCTCGCGGTCACGCCACGCACACCGAGCCCGAGCCCCCACGCTTGGCGCGCCACACCGCGTACGGCGTCGGCCCGCAGTTCCACGCTGCGCACCACACCGCCGGTGCCCAGGCGCTCCTTGCCCACCTCGAACTGCGGCTTGACCATCAGGACCAGGTCGGCGTCCGGGGCGGCACACCGTACGAGGGCGGGAAGGACCAGGCCGAGCGGGATGAACGAGAGATCGCCGACGACCAGGTCGACAGGGGCGCTGCCGATGGCGTCCAGCGTCAACTCGCGTACGTTCGTACGGTCCTTGACGGTGACCCTGTCGTCGCTCTGCAGCGACCAGGCGAGCTGGCCGTACCCGACGTCCACGGCGACGACGCCCGAGGCACCGGCGCGCAGCAGCACATCGGTGAAGCCGCCGGTGGACGCGCCCGCGTCGAGCGCGCGCCGCCCTTCGACGACCAGGCCCTGCGGCACGAACGCGGCGAACGCGCCCGCCAGCTTGTGGCCGCCGCGCGAGACGTAGTCGGGATCGCTGTCGTCGGTCGCGACCACGATGGCGGCTGCGGTCTCCACCTGCGTCGCGGGCTTCGTCGCGGTGTTCTTGTCGACGGTCACACGACCAGCGGCGATCAGCTGGCTCGCGTGCTCGCGCGAGCGCGCCAGCTTGCGTCGGACCAGTTCGGCGTCGAGGCGGCGGCGTGCCACTCCTGCCACGTTCTGTTCAGCTCCTGTTGTACGAGGGTGAGTGCGGGGACGAAGGCGCGGGCGTCCCCATGGGTGAGGGCGCCGGCGGCCCGGGTCGTGCGTCGAGCGCGGTCAGCGCGTCTCGCAGTCCCCGGTGTACATCCTCGTACACCTCGATGTGGCCGTCCGTGGCGAGGTGGTCGGCGTCGCCGAGACGCCGCAGCAGGCCGTCGACCTCGGCGTCACCGGTCGGGACACGCTCCACCCCGAGGGGCGCGGGTCCGACGGGGCCGTACGTCTCCGCCTCCGCCGCGGCTTCGGCCGCCCCGGGCTCCACCGGCTCAGGCTCGGGGCCCGGCATCGAGTCGCTCATGCCACGACGCTACCCCGAAGCGCTGCGGTACCGTCGATCACGATGGCGACGATCGAAGAGTGCCGCACGGCGCTCGACAAACTCTCGGACAACCTGGCGGGCGCGGACGGCGGCGCACGCAGCGCTGCCGCGCTCGACCGCTCGCTGAGCTGCCGCATCACCGATCTTGACGTGACCTTCACGGGCCGCCTCGAGAACGGCCGGATCACGGTGCTCGACACCCATGCCGGCGCCCCTCGTGAGAAAGCCGAGATCCGTCTCGCCATGTCCGGCGACGATCTGGTGGCGATGGTGAACGGCGACCTGAACTTCGCGAAGGCCTGGGCCTCCGGCCGGGTCAAGCTGGAGGCGGGCCTGCGCGACATGCTCCGCCTCAGGTCGCTGCTTTAGCCCCTGCTCCGGCGCCGGACTTGTTCCGCACCCGGCGCGAGGCGGGCACCACCAGCGGCGTCCCGGTCTCCGGGTCGTCGATGATCTGGCAGTCCATCCCGAAGGTGTCCCGTACGAGCTCCGTCGTGACGATGTCGGACGGCGCGCCCTCGGCGACGACCTCGCCCTCGCGCAGGGCTATGAGGTGGGTGGCGTAGCGCGCCGCGTGGTTGAGGTCGTGCAGGACGGCGACCAGCGTGCGGCCCTGTTCCTCGTGCAGGTCGGCGCAGAGGTCGAGGACGTCGATCTGGTGCTGGATGTCGAGAAACGTCGTCGGCTCGTCCAGGAGAAGGAGCGGAGTCTGCTGTGCGAGGGCCATCGCGATCCAGACGCGCTGGCGCTGACCGCCGGAGAGTTCGTCGACATAGCGATCGGCCAGTTCGGCGACACCGGTCGACGCCATCGACTCGCCCACGATCCGCTCGTCGTCGGCCGACCACTGGCGCAGGAGCCCCTGGTGCGGATAGCGCCCGCGCGCGACCAGGTCGCCCACCGTGATCCCGTCGGGCGCGATGGAGGACTGCGGGAGCAGGCCGAGCGTCCGTGCCACCTTCTTCGCGGGCATCGACTGGATGACGTTCCCGTCGAGCAGAACGCGGCCCGCCGAGGGCTTGAGCATCCGGGACAGGGCGCGCAGCAGGGTGGATTTGCCGCAGGCGTTCGGGCCGACGATCACCGTGAAGGAGTTGTCGGGGATCTCGACGGACAACTTCTCCGCGATGACGCGCTGGTCGTAGCCAAGGGTCACGCCGTCCGCGATGAGCCGGTTCACTGCGGCACGCTCCTGCCTGTCGGTGCTCTCAGAGGTATGCGTAGAGGTGTGTGTAGAGCTGTGCGTATTCACGCCGAGGCGCGCCTTCATATCCGCCCCGCCTTGCGCTCGATGACGAGGAGCCACAGCAGGTAGATGCCGCCGAGTACGCCCGTGACCACGCCGACGGGCAGCTGATCGGCGCCGAAGGCCCGCTGCGAGGCCCAGTCCGCGACGATGAGGAGGGTGGCGCCCATGAACATCGCGGGCAGCAGGTTCGGCCCCGGCGAGCGGGTGAGCCGCCTGGCCAGCTGCGGCGCGGTGAGCGCGACGAAGCTGACGGGGCCCGCCGCGGCGGTGGCGGCCGCGGTGAGCAGCACGGCCGAGGCCATCAGGACGATGCGGGTGCGCTCGACGGGCACGCCGAGCGCGTACCCGACGTCGTCGCCCATCTCCAGCATCCGCAGCGGACGGGCGTACGTCATGACGAGCGGCACGAGAATCGCGCAGAGGACGAGCAGGGGCCAGACCTGGTCCCAGTCCCGGCCGTTGAGGGAGCCGGTCATCCAGACGACGGCGCGCGCGGCGTCGACGATGTCCGCCTTGGTGAGCAGATAGCCGTTGATGGCGGTGACGAAGGCGGAGACGCCGATGCCGACCAGGACGAACCGGAAGCCGTGCACGCCCCGTTTCCAGGCGAGCACGTAGATCGCGAATCCGGTCACCAGACCGCCCACGAGCGCGCCACCCGCGACCTGCACCGCGCTGCCCTGAAAGAGGACGATCATGATGAGCGCGCCCGCGGTGGAGCCCTGGCCGAGGCCGAGGATGTCCGGACTGCCCAGCGGATTGCGCGAGATGGACTGGAAGATCGCGCCGCCGAGCCCGAGCGCGGCGCCCACGAGCAGGCCGACGAGGACCCGCGGAAGGCGCAGGTCGTTGATGATGAACTCCTGCCCGGCGTCTCCGTTGCCGAGCAGGGTGCGGATGACGTCGGCGAAGGGGATGTAGAAGTCGCCGGTGCCGATGAGGACGACGCTCGCGGCGAGCGCGGCCACGATGAGCACGGCGACGACCACGGCCGTGCGGACGTCGAGTCGGAGGCTGAGCCCGCCCCGGGTGCGTATCGCCTTCACAGCTGAGCCAGCCTCCGCCGTCGTACGAGAAAGATGAAGACCGGAGCGCCGATCAACGCGGTGATGATGCCGACCTGAAGCTCCGCAGGCCGCGCGACGACGCGCCCCACGACGTCGGCGCCGAGCAGCAGCACCGGCGAGAGGATCGCCGCGTACGGCAGGATCCAGCGCATGTCGGGCCCGGTGAAGGAGCGCACGACGTGCGGCACCATCAGGCCGACGAACATGATGGGGCCGCAGGCCGCGGTCGCCGCCCCGCAGAGCAGCGTCGCGGCGGTCATGGACAGGGCGCGGGTGCGGTTCAGGTGGGCGCCGAGCGCGCGGGCGGTGTCGTCGCCCATGGCCATGGCGTTCAGCGGCCGGGCGAGGCCGAGGGCGAGCACGATGCCGATCACGAGGAAGGGCAGGACCTGGAGGATGGTCTCGTTCTTGGCCGAGGCCAGGGAACCAACCGTCCAGAAGCGCATCTTGTTGAGCGCGGCGTTGTCCGTGATCATCACGGCCTGCAGATAGCCGTAGAGCGCGGCGCTCAGCGCGGTTCCGGCGAGCGCGAGCCGTACGGGAGTGGCGTTACGGGTCCCGCCGAGGGCATAGACGGCGGCGCCGACAACTGCCGCTCCGAAGAAGGCGAACCACACGTAGCCGCTCAGCGAGGTGACGCCGAAGAAGCTGATGGCGGTGACGACGGCGGCCGACGCACCGAGGTTGATGCCGAGAAGGCCCGGGTCGGCCAGCGGATTGCGCGTCAGCGCCTGCAGGACGGCACCGGAGAGACCGAGTGCCACACCGACGAGCACTCCGAGCAGCGTCCGAGAGAGCCGCTCCTGGACGACGACATCACCGTATGTCCCGGTGTCCTGGAAGAGGCCGTGCCAGACCTGGTCGAGGGACATCTGCTTGGCACCGACCGCGATGCTCGCCACGACGACGAGCAGCAGCACACCGACCGAGACGAGGAGCCCGGCGGTGCGTATCGCGCGGCGGTTGGGAGACGCGGGGGCGGTCTCCGCGCCGGCTTCGGGGGGACTGTCGACCAACACCAGGTTAGGTTAGCCTACCCTCGCACTCGACTTCGACGAGAGAAGCACCACCCATGCCTGTCCGCAGTCCGATACCTCCTGCTCTGACCCGACGTGGCTTCCTGGGCGCGAGCGTCGCCCTCGGCGCAGGCGGACTCCTGACAGCATGCGGCTCCGGCGACGGCGACGCAAAGTCGTCAGGCGACAGCTCGGCCTGGAGCTTCAAGGACGACCGCGGCAAGACCGCCGAGGTCGACCACACGCCGAAGAACATCGTCGCCTTCATCAGCACGGCCGCCGCCCTGCACGACTACGGCGTCGCGTGCACCGGAATCTTCGGCCCCTCCAAGCCGGTGGACGGCAAGCCAAATCCCCAGGCGGGCGATCTCGATGTCGGCGAACTGACGAGCCTTGGCGAGTCCTGGGGCCAGTTCAACATCGAGAAGTACGCGGGCCTCGAGCCCGACCTCCTGATCAGCAACATGTTCCCGCCGCCCGCCCTCTGGTTCGTCCCCGAGGAAGGCGCCAAGAAGATCGAGTCGCTCGCGCCCACCGTCGGCATCAAGGGCGCCCGCACCTCGCTCCTGGACCCGCTGAAGCGCTACACCGAGCTCGCGAAGTCGCTCGGCGGGGACCTCGGGACAGAGAAGGTGCGGGCGGCGAAGGCCCGCTTCGACAAGGCCGAACGGACACTGCGCGAGGCGGCGAAGGCCAACCGCGGTCTGAAGGTCCTCGCGATGACCGGCGACGCCGACCAGATGTACGTCGCCGTACCGGACTCCTACTGCGACCTCAACTACTTCAAGGACCTCGGCGTCGAGTTCGTCGAGGGCAAGAAGAGCGACGAGTGGGGCTTCTGGGAGTTCCTCAGCTGGGAGAACGCCGACAAGTACGACGCCGACCTCATCATGATCGACAACCGTACGAGCGCCATGCCGCCCAAGGAGCTCGCGAAGAAACCCACCTGGGCACTCCTCCCCGCGGTCAAGGCCGGCCAGACCGTGCCGTGGTCCATGGAGGAGCGCTACAGCTACGCCGGCTACGCACCCGTGCTCGAACAACTCGCCACCGCGATAGAGAAGTCGAAGAGGCTCACCTGATGACTGCGTCCCCCTACCACTTCTTCGACCTCCACGTGCTGCGCACCGAGTTCGTCACCCCCGCCATGATCCGCGTGGCCCTCGGCGGCGACGGTCTGGCGGAGATGGCGTCGGCGGGCCGCGACCAGCGCATCAAGGTGTTCCTGCCGCATCCGGGGCAGGACGCCCCCGTCATGCCGGACACGGCGGGCGAGAACGCTGCCAGTTGGTACGCCGACTGGTGCGCCCTCGATCCCGACGTCCGGGGCATCATGCGTACCTACACCACGCGTGAACTGCGCCGCGACCCCGACGAGTTGATCGTCGACTTCGCGGTGCACGGCCCCGCTCCCTCGCCCTTCGACGGCCCGGCCACCAGCTGGGCACGCGGCGCCCTGCCCGGCTCCCGGATCGGCGTGCTCGCCCCGGTCGAGGAGGAGAACGGCGCGTACGAGTTCAGGCCGCCGCAGGACACCGACTGGGTCCTCCTGGCCGCCGACGAATCGGCGCTCCCGGCGATCGCGGCCATCCTGGAGACGCTCCCGCCCGGCACGCCGACCCGCGTCTGGATCGAGCTCCACGACCTGGCGGACAAGCAGGAGCTGCCGACGAAGGCCGACGCCGAGATCACCTGGCTCACCGAGGAAGGCGCGACACCGTCGGCGATCGAGGCCGCGGAGCTGCCTTCGGGCACTCCGTACGCCTTTGTCGCGGGCGAGTCGGCCACCGTCAAAACGGTCCGCCGCCACTTGGTCCGCGACCGCGACTTCGACCGCAAGCGGATCTGCTTCTCCGGCTACTGGCGCAAGGGCACCACCACGGACGAGCTGATCGACCGCAACGAGACGGCCTGACCCCCTCCTGGGCCTCCCTTGCTCCTACGCCTCCCCTGGCCGAAGCCCCGTCCGCCCCCCGTCGGCCGGGGCTTCACCCTGGGGCAGCCGGCCGAGCCACACGACTTGTCCCCCGCTGCTACACCCCCAGCCGCGCCAGCGCCTTCTCCCCGTCAAGGGCGCACTTCCCGTCCCCCGCCTCCGTCCACGCCGCCGCACACAGCGCCCGCAACCCGTCAAGCGCCTCGCCCTCGCCGTCGAGCACCAGCTCGTGCCCCCGCGCCGACGCCGTCCACCCACCGCAGCCGAAGCCGCCATCGGCCGGAGTCACTTCTGGCTGCCCGGTCAGCATGCCGCGCAGATCCGCGTCCACGTACGTGGGCCGGTGCTCGGGCGGGGCGGCGAGGAGCTGGGCGCCGTCCGTGACTCCGGTCAGGACGAGCAGCGAATCCACCTCTCCGTTGAACGCGCCCTCGATGTCCGTGTCGAGCCGGTCCCCCACGACCAACGGCCGCTCGGCGCCCGTCCGCAGGATCGTCTCGCGGTGCATCGGAGGCAGCGGCTTGCCCGCCACCTGCGGCTCCGCGCCCGTCGCGATGCGTACGACCTCGACCGCCGCGCCGTTGCCCGGCGCGATGCCCCGCGCACTCGGAATCGTCAGATCGGTGTTGGACGCGAACCACGGAAGGCCACGCGCGATCCCGAAACAGGCCTCGGCGAACCGTCCCCACGCCATGTCGGGACCGCCGTACCCCTGCACGACCGCCACAGGGCCGTCGTCCGCCGACTCGACCGGCTCGAGCCCACGCTCCCGCAGCGCGACCCGCAGCCCCTCCCCGCCGATCACAAGGACCCGCGCGCCCGCGGGCACCTGCTCGCTCACCAGGCGCGCCGCCGCCTGCGCGGACGTGATGACGTCCGATGCCCCGGTGGGAATGCCGAGCTCCGTCAGATGCTCGGCCACCGCGTCCGGCGTGCGCAGCGCGTTGTTCGTGACGTACGCGAGATGCATGCCGCCCGCGCGGGCCGTCCCGAGGGAATCGACGGCGTGCGCGATCGCGTGCCCACCCGCGTACACCACCCCGTCCAGGTCGAGCAGCGCGGTGTCATACGCCTCACTCAGCACATTTCGGCTGCCCGCGGGCCGTGTCCTGACGGTCTGGCTCATTACGCATCGCTCCTCGATCGATCCCACTCCCCCGATCATCGCTCATGCCACTGACACACATACGATGCAGCAATGAACACAGCGGGTCATACCGACGACCAAGGCCTCGACCTGATCCCGTTCCGAGGCGTGCGCTACGTCCCCGAGCAGGTCGGCAGCCTCGCCGCCGTGACATCCCCTCCGTACGACGTGGTCGTACGGCCCGACGGCCTCCTCCACCTGGAGTCCGCCGACCCGCACAACATCGTCCGCCTTATCCTCCCGCAGGCCACCACACCGGCGGCCCGCAACGAACAGGCGGCGCAGACCCTCCAGGACTGGCTCTCCCAGGGCATCCTGGCGCCCGACGCGAAGCCCAGCCTCTACATCTACGAGCAGCGCGACGCCGACATCCTGCAGCGCGGCGTCATCGGCGCCCTGCGCCTGTCCGAGGCCGATGACGGCATCGTCCTGCCCCACGAAGGCGTCATGCAGCACGTCGTGGAGGACCGCGCGGGCCTGATGCGCGCGACGAGCGCCAACCTCGAACCGCTGCTCCTGACCTACCGCTCGAACGGCGACACCACGGGCGCAACAGCAGTCGTCGAGCGCACCGTGGACACCGAGCCTCTCCTCTCGACGACCACGGAGGACGGCTTCAGTCACCGCTTGTGGGCGGTCACAGAGCCCGCCGATCTCGCCGAGATCCAGTCAGATCTCCTCCGCCATCAGGCCCTGATCGCGGACGGACACCACCGCTGGGCGACGACCCTCCTGCTGCGCTCGGAGCACCCGTCACCCAGCCCCTGGGACTACGGCCTTGTCCTCCTGGTGGACACCGCGCGCTACCCCCTGCGGGTCCGCTCCATCCACCGCTACCTGCACCGGCTCCCGGTCCCCGACGCCCTCGCGGCCCTCACGGACTCCTTCCGCATACGCACCGTCGAAGGTCCCCTGCCGCACGCCCTCGCAGCCCTTGCCGAGGCCGCAGCGGAAGGCAACGCGTTCCTCCTCGCGGGTGACGGCGGCTTCCACCTCATCGACCGCCCGTCCCCGGACCTCCTGGCCCGTACGATCCCGGCCGACCCGCCCGAGGCCTGGCGCACCCTGGACGCGACGGTCCTGCACTCCACGCTCCTCGATCACATCTGGCAGATCCCGGACGCCCCGGAGCACATCGCGTACATCCACGACACAGCGGCGACCGTGGAGAAGGCGGAGCGCGACGGCGGCACGGCCGTCCTGATGCACCCGGTCCGCGAAGAGGTCGTACGCGACCTGGCACGCCAGGGGGTCACGATGCCCCGCAAGTCCACGTCCTTCGGCCCCAAGCCGGCATCGGGCCTGGTCCTGCGCGACCTGGACTTCTGAATCCTCTTCTGATTCTGAACACTCCGCACGTACGGCAACGGGCGGGACCCCTTCTGGGGTCCCGCCCGTTGCCGTACGACTAGCTCAGCGCTCAGACCTTACGGCCCTCGTCACCATCAGCGTCACTGTCACCGTCATCGTCCAGCTCGAAGTCGTCCTCGTCGTAGTACTCCTCCACGCCCTCGTCCTCGTCTTCCTGGACGGGGGCGACGAAGACGGCATCGGGCTGCGAGGCAGGCGCTGCGGGCGCCGCCTCCGCGACCGGTACCTCCGCGTCGTTCTGGAGGGCGTCGACGAACTCGACACCGTCCAGCTCGGCAAGGCGGTCCGAGGCGTCGGTGCTGCCGTCCTTGTCGGACTCGACGACCTTCGCGAACCACTCGCGCGCCTCGTCCTCACGACCGGCGGCGAGCAGCGCGTCGGCGTACGCGTAGCGCAGCCGCGCGGTCCACGGCTGGACGGAGTTGGACGCCAGCTCGGGACCCTGCAAGGTGACGATGGCGGCATCGGTCTGGCCCAGGTCCTGACGCGCACCGGCGGCGACGAGACGCATCTCGACCTGCCCCGGCTTGTCCAGCTTCTGCACCTCGGGCGCACCGGCCATGTCCAGCGCCTTCTCGGGCCGGCCGAGACCGCGCTCGCAGTCCGCCATGACGGGCCAGAGCTCGACACTGCCGGTCATCCGACGGGCGGCCCGGAACTCGCCGAGCGCCTCGTTGTAGTTCTGCGTCGCGTACGCGGCGAAGCCAGCGGCCTCTCGTACGGCGGCGACACGCGAGGCGAGCCGCAGCGCGATCCGCGAGTAGGCGTACGCCTGCTCGGGGTCGTCGTCGATGAGGTTGGCGACCATCACCAGGTTCCTGGCGACTTCCTCAGCGAGCCCCTTGGGAAGGCTCTGCAGCTCCTGCTGTACGTCCTTGTCGATCTCGTGGCCCGTGACGTCGTCCGGGATCGGCAGCCGCTTGATGGGCTCGCGGTCACGGTCGTCACGCCGGTCATCGCGCCCGCGGAACCCGCCGGGCCGCCCGCCACGGCTGTCGTCACGCCGCGGCCCACGGTCATCGCGCCCGCCGCGGTAGCCTCCGCGGTCGCCGCCGCCACCACGGTTGTCGTCGCGCCGGAACCCACCGCGGTCGCCGCCGCGGTCATCACGGCGGTCATCACGGCGGAACCCGCCGCGGTCACCGCCGCCACGGTTGTCATCACGCCGGTCGTCACGCCGGTCATCGCGCTGGAAACCGGGACGGTCGCCACCACGGGGCCGGTCGTCGCGACGGTCATCACGGCGATCGTCGCGACGGAAGCCACCACGGTTGTCACCACCGCGCTCGCCGCCACGGTTGTCATCACGGCGGAAGCCACCGCGGTCGCCGCCGCCACGGTTGTCATCGCGGCGGTCATCGCGCCGGAACCCCGGCCGATCCCCGTCACGACGGAACCCGGGACGGTCGCCGCCGCCACGGTTGTCACGGTTGTCATCGCGACGGAAACCACCGCGCTCGCCGCTGCCACCACGGTTGTCGTCGCGACGGAACTGGGGACGGTCACCGCCACCACGGTTGTCGTCACGGCGCGGAGCACCGGAAGTCGAACGGTCATCGCGGCGGAAGCCGCCACGGTCGCCGCCGCCGCCACGGTTGTCGTCACGGCGCGGACCGCCGGACGTCGAACGGTCGTCGCGGCGGAACGGGGGGCGGTCGCCGCCACCACGGTTGTCGTCACGGCGCGGACCGCCAGAGGTCGAGCGGTCATCGCGGCGGAACCCACCACGGTCGCCGCCACCACCACGGTCGTCGCGCCCGCGGTAGCCGCCACCGCCGCCGCCACGGTTGTCACGGTTGTCGTCGCGACGGAACCCGCCACGGTCACCACCGCCACTGCGGTTGTCGTCGCGACGGAACTGGGGACGGTCACCGCCACCACGGTTGTCGTCACGGCGCGGACCGCCGGAAGTCGAGCGGTCATCGCGACGGAAGCCGCCACGGTCGCCGCCACCACCACGGTTGTCGTCACGGCGGAAGCCACCGCGCTCACCACCGCCACGGTTGTCGTCGCGACGCGGAGCACCCCGGTCGCGGTCGTCACGGCGGGGGCCACCGGAGGTGGGGCGGTCGTCGCGGCGGAACGGAGGACGCCCACCGCCACTGCGGTCGTTGTCGCGACGCGGTGCGCCGCCACGGTTTCCGCCCCGGTCGCCACCGTCCCGGCTGCGCTGGTCGCGCTCCGGTCGCTCGTCGGGAGAGTTGGTGGACATCGGTGACTCCTAGTCTTCGGTACCGCAGTCATTCTTGCGCAGCCGGGTAGCCGGCGCGCTTCGACAAAACAAAAAGGACCCTTGGGTCCCAGCGTGGACGCTGGGACCCAAGGGTCCTCCAAAGATTGTTCGGCGGCGTCCTACTCTCCCACAGGGTCCCCCCTGCAGTACCATCGGCGCTATGAGGCTTAGCTTCCGGGTTCGGAATGTAACCGGGCGTTTCCCTCATGCTATGACCACCGAAACCCTATGAAATATCCCGCCGCAAAGCGGGATCTCAAACAGGGCAGCGAACAAGCACACTCTTCAATTAAGTGGTGTAACTGTTCAGCCGACACAACTGTTCGTTGTTTCAGAACTAACACAGTGGACGCGAGCAACTGAGGACAAGCCCTCGGCCTATTAGTACCAGTCACCTCCACCCGTTGCCGGGCTTCCAGATCTGGCCTATCAAC
>NZ_JBSGRD010000005.1:0-309604 GCF_053606205.1 Streptomyces sp. NPDC055239
CAGACCTTCAACGGCCGCCACCCGGTCGAGCTGATCGGCGGAGTGCGCTTCCCGGCCATCGGCGAACTGCCCTACCTGCTCACCCTGGCCGGACATGGCTTCTACTGGTTCCGGCTGCGCAAGGAACCGGCGTAGGCTCCACCCCTGCTACTCCTGCGCGGGGCGGTTTCCACCGTCCCGCCCTGGGAACTCTCCCGCACGACCGGCACTCCCGCACTCACCCCTGTCCGCACCGCGGAAAGGACGCGACGCCATGTCGGAAGCCGTCACCCGCCCGGGTATCACCGCGGACGCGCTGCTCGCCTCGCTCGATCCGCTGCTGCGCGCGTGGCTGCCACGACAGCGATGGTTCGCGGGCAAAGGCCGCCCCATCAACGACTTCACGCTGATCACAGCGACCGAACTACTGCCGCCCACATCCGAGTTGGGTCTCCTGCACCTGCTCATACAGGTCCGGCAGCCACACGTACCGGGGCAGGTCGGCGGCGCGCCCCCGATGCTCGCCGAGTGCTACCAACTCCTCCTCGGCGTACGGCGCGAACTGCCGCCGCGGCTCGCCCCCGCGCTCATCGGGCATATGACGCAGGGACCGCTCGCCGGGTTCACGGTTTATGAGGCGCTGCACGACGCCCGTATGTCCGGGTTCCTGTTGGAGGCGCTGCGGATGCAGGCGCGCGTCGGCAAGCTGCGCTTCGAGCGCGACCCGCGCAAGAACATAGGCGAGGACCTCGCGCCGCGGGTTCTCGCCACCGAGCAGTCCAACTCCTCGCTCGTGTACGGGGACACGTTCATCCTGAAGCTGTTCCGCCGCATCGTGCCCGGAGTCAATCCGGACCTGGAGCTGCCCCTGATGCTGGCCCGCGAGCGGTGTGCGCAGGTACCGGCTCCCGCCGCCTGGTTCCTGGCCGACGTCGGGGACGAGGTGAACGTACTCGGCGTGCTCCAGCCCTACTTGAAGGGCACGACGGACGGCTGGGAGCTCGCCCTGCGGGAGCTCGCGGCCGACCGGGACTTCAGCGGCGAGGCGAGAGCGCTGGGCCGCGCGACGGCCGAGGTGCATCTGGCCCTCGCCCGCGCGCTGCCCACCGTCACCCTTGGCCGCGCCCAGGTGGAGCTGATCGCCGAGGGCATGGCCGACCGCCTCGGCGCGGCGGCCAAGGCGGTGCCCGCCCTGCAGCCGTACGCCCCCGCCCTGCACACGGCCTTCGAGGCGCTCGCCGACCTGGGGCGCGGAGAGGCCACCTGGACGGCCCAGCGCATCCACGGGGATCTGCACCTGGGCCAGTGCCTGCGCTCGCCCGCAGGGGAGTGGTCGCTCATCGACTTCGAGGGCGAGCCCTCACGTCTGCTGTCCGAGCGCAGGATGCCGCAGCCGCCGGTGCGGGACGTGGCGGGCATGCTCCGTTCCTTCGACTACGCGGCACGCTCGCACGAACCGTGGGCGCCCAAGTGGGCGGGCGACTGCCGGGCGGCGTACTGCACGGGGTACGCGGAGGTCTCCGGCCGTGATCCGCGTACGGACCCGGTCCTGCTGCGTGCCTACGAGACGGACAAGGCGGTCTACGAAGTCCTCTACGAGGCCCGCCACCGCCCCGACTGGCTCCCTGTACCCCTCTCCGCGATCAAGCGGCTCGCCACGAACGGCCCCGCCACCAACGGCCAAGCGCCCGATACCCACTGACCCACCATCGCCGAGGAGACGCCTCCTGTGACCCCCCGCCCGCAGCCGCGCAAACCGTCCGACGAGGCCAGCAAGAAGGGCAGGCGAAAGCCGGAGCCCGCCGGACGGACGCCGGAGGCGCCCCGCCAGACCCGGCCGAAGCAGCGGAAGACCGGCAGCCCCGCGTCTCCCGTCCCCCAGGCCGACCGTGCCCGCCTCCTCGCGGGCACGCACCACGACCCGCACGGAGTGCTCGGCGCCCACGTCGTCCGCGACGGCATCGCCTTCCGCGCGCTGCGTCCGTACGCGCGCTCCGTCACCGTCGTCGCCAAGGATCTGCGGGCCGAGTTGAAGCACGACGGGGACGGGTTCTTCTCCGGGGTCCTTCCGCTGCGGGAGATCCCCGAGGGCTACCGGCTGCGCATCGCGTACGAGGAAGCCGAACTGGAGGTCCACGACGCGTACCGCTTCCTTCCCGCGCTCGGCGAGTTCGACCTGCATCTGATCGGCGAGGGACGGCACGAGCAGCTGTGGAAGGCGCTCGGGTCGCGCCCGATGGTGCACGAGGGGGCGACGGGGACGCGCTTCACGGTGTGGGCGCCCAATGCCCAGGGCGTGCGCGTGGTGGGGAACTTCAACTTCTGGGACGGCACCGGGTTCCCGATGCGCTCGCTCGGCGGCAGCGGCGTATGGGAGCTGTTCCTGCCGTCGGTCGGCGAGGGCGAGCTCTACAAGTACGAGATCACCCGGCCCGACGGCTCGAAGACACTGCGCGCCGACCCGCTCGCCCGCCGCACGGAGACCCCGCCCGCGAACTCCTCGATCGTGCACGAGTCGCACCACGAGTGGCATGACGCGGACTGGCTGGAGCGCAGAGCTGAGGTGCCCGTCCACCAGGCGCCGTTCTCCGTGTACGAGGTACATCTGGCTTCCTGGCGACCGGGCCTGACGTACCGCCAGCTGGCCGAGCAACTGCCCGCCTACGTCGCCGACCTGGGGTTCACGCACGTCGAGCTGATGCCCGTCGCCGAGCACCCCTTCGGCGGCTCCTGGGGCTATCAGGTCACCGGCTTCTACGCGCCGACGGCCCGTCTCGGCACGCCCGACGACTTCAAGTTCCTGGTCGACGCGCTGCACAGAGCGGGCATCGGCGTCCTGATGGACTGGGTGCCCGCGCACTTCCCGCGCGACGACTGGGCGCTCGCGGAGTTCGACGGGCGCACCCTGTACGAGCACGAGGATCCGGGCCGTGCCGCGCACCCCGACTGGGGCACCCTGGAGTTCGACTACGGCCGCAAGGAAGTGCGCAACTTCCTTGTCGCGAACGCTACTTACTGGTGCGAGGAGTACCACATCGACGGGCTGCGCGTCGACGCCGTCGCCTCGATGCTCTACCTCGACTACTCGCGCGAGAACGGCGAATGGTCCCCGAACGTGCACGGTGGCCGCGAGAACCTCGACGCCGTCGCCTTCCTCCAGGAGATGAACGCCACCGTCTACCGCCGCGCCCCCGGCGTCGTCACGATCGCCGAGGAGTCCACGGCCTGGGACGGCGTGACCCGCGCGACGCACCACGAGGGCCCCGGCGGCTTCGGAGGGCTCGGCTTCGGCCTGAAGTGGAACATGGGGTGGATGCACGACTCGCTCGACTACGTGTCGAAGGAGCCCGTGCACCGCAAGTTCCACCACAACGAGATGACGTTCTCGATGGTGTACGCGTACAGCGAGAACTACGTCCTGCCGATCTCTCACGACGAGGTCGTGCACGGCAAGCAGTCCCTGGTGTCGAAGATGCCCGGCGACTGGTGGCAGCAGCGCGCCAACCACCGTGCCTACCTGGGCTTCATGTGGGCCCACCCCGGCAAGCAACTCCTCTTCATGGGGCAGGAGTTCGCCCAGGGCGCCGAGTGGTCGGAAGGGCACGGCCCGGACTGGTGGCTGCTCGACCCCGCGTACGGGGCCGAGGCCGACCACAGAGGCGTACGCGATCTCGTGCGCGACCTCAACACCGTCTACCGCCGTGAACCGTCGCTGTGGCAGCGCGACACGGACCCCGGCGGCTTCGCCTGGGTCGACGGCGACGCCGCCGAGGACAACGTCTTCGCGTTCCTGCGGTACGCCGCCGAGGACACGACCGACGGACCGCTCCTCGCCATCTCGCACTTCTCACCGGTGGTGCGGCACGAGTACCGCCTCGGCGTCCCCGGCGAGTACACCGCCTGGCGCGAAGTCCTGAACACGGACGCGGCCCGCTACGGCGGCGGCGACGTCACCAACCCGGACCCGATCAAGACCGAACCAGTGGCGTCGCACGGCCGCCCCGCGTCCCTGCGTCTCACCCTGCCGCCGCTGGCCACGGTGTGGCTTCGACCTGCTTGAGGGCAATGGGGAGCTCCTGCGTGTGCAGGATGCCGAGCCGTTGCGTGGCCCGGGTCAGGGCCACGTACAGGTCACTCGTCCCGTAGCGGCCGGGCTCCACGACCAGGACCGTGTCGAACTCCAGGCCCTTCGCCTGACGCGGGTCGATCAGTACGACCGCCCGCGTCAGGTCCGGGGCCTCCCCGGCCGTCACACCGGGGAGCTTGGGGGCGAGCTCCGCATGCAGCTCGCGAGGGGCGATCACCGCGAGGCGGCCGTCGTCCCGTGTCTCGGCCGCCACCGTGTCGGCCACGGCCGCGGCGAGGTCGTCGGATCGGTGCGCCCAGGGGAGCACGCCCGTGGACCGCACCGAGCTCGGCGGCCGGAAGTCGGGGTGCTCGACGCGGGGCACCTCGGCGGCCACGTCCATGATCTCCACCGGCGTGCGGTAGTTGACGCCGAGCCGGGTGTACTCCCAGCGGTCCTCGACGTACGGGGAGAGGATCGCCTCCCAGGTGCCGCAGCCGCCGGCCTCCGCCGTCTGCGCGGGGTCGCCGACCAGCGTCATCGAACGGGTCGGACAGCGCCGCATGAGCAGGCGCCAGGCCATGGCGGAGAGCTCCTGCGCCTCGTCCACGATGATGTGCCCGAACGCCCAGGTCCGGTCCGCCGCCGCGCGCTCGGCGGCACTGCGGTGATCGTCTTCCTCCTGGCGCTCGGCCATGCGCTCGGCGTCGATGATGTCGTGCGCGAGCAGGACCTCGGACTCCTCGTCGTCCTTGTCCTCGAACTCGTACGTCCGTGAGGCGTACGAGACGTCGAGAACGCCCTGCGCGTAGGCGATCTGCTTGGCCCGCTCGGCCTCCGCCATCGCCTTCGCCGCGCTGTCGTCGTTGCCGAGCAGCTCGGCGGCTTCGTCGAGCAGCGGGACGTCGGACGCGGTCCAGTCGCCGCCGTGCGGACGCCGGATGAGCTCGACATCCTCCTCCGGCAGATGCGGCGTCGGCTCTTCCAGGAAGTCCGCGAGGAAGCGCTCCGGGGTGAGCTGCGGCCACAGCTCCTCGATGGCCGCGTGCACGTCGGGGCTCGCGGCGATCGCCTTGCCGAGCTGGGCGATGTCGTCGGGGCCCAGGAAGTTGGGGCCGCCGTACGGGTCGGCGCCGAGCCGCTCGGCCAGCTGCTCGGTGAGCATGTCGATGACGCGGAAGGCGAAGTGCGGTCGGCCGAGGTTGTGCGGGACGTCCGCCTCACGGGCGGCCTCGCGCGCTTCGTGCGCGATCGTCCAGTCCAGGACGAGGTCGCCGTCGTCGTGCTCGATGATCAGCGGGGCGCCGGGCTCGGGGGTCTGCTGCCGGTCGCGCAGGGCGGCGGCGAGCACGTCCGCCATCTCGGCGCGGCCCTTCACCTCTGCGGCCTCGGGGGTGTCGGTGCCGGTGGCGCTGACGCCGGGGAACAGCTCGCCGACCGTCGAGAGGAGTACGCCCGTCTCGCCGAGCGCGGGCAGGACCTCGCTGATGTAGCCGAGGAAGGCGGGGTTCGGGCCGACGATCAGGACCGCGCGCTTGGCGAGGAGCTGGCGGTGGGCGTAGAGGAGGAACGCGGCGCGGTGCAGCGCCACGACCGTCTTGCCGGTGCCGGGGCCGCCCTCGACGACGAGGACGCCCTGGTGCGGGGCGCGGATGATGCGGTCCTGCTCGGCCTGGATGGTCTGCACGATGTCGTGCATGCGGCCGGTGCGGGCCGAGTCGAGCGCGGCGAGGAGCACCTCGTCGGCGTCGGCGCCCTCGTACCCGGTGCGGGTGGTGTCGCCGAGATCGAGGATCTCGTCGTGCAGGGCCGTGACGTCGCGGTCCTTCATGGTGATGTGCCTGCGCCTGCGGAGGCCCATCGGCGTATGGCCGGTCGCGAGATAGAAGGGGCGTGCGACATCGGCACGCCAATCGATCACGAGTGGGGTGCGTTCGATGTCGGATGCACGGATTCCGATGCGCCCGATGTGGTGATCACGGCCGTCGCGGAATTCGAGCCTGCCGAAGCAGAGCCCGTTCTCGCCCGCGTCGAAGGCGGCCAGCAGTCCGGACCGCTCGGCCACCAGGACGTCACGCTCAAGCCTGGCCTGCAGACCGTTGCCTACCTGCGACAACGACGCCTGCACGGCGGCCTGCGCCTCCTCGCGCAGCGCGTCGAGGCGCGCGTACAGCCCGGAGACGAATTGCTGCTCTTCCCGCAATTCCTCGGTTGACAATTCAGCCCCTCGCCAGTTACAGTGCTCGTATACAGATTCTCGCGATTCCGCCCTGCCCTAATGGGTCGGGAGTCGCGAAAGGATCTAATATACGCGAAGAAATGCCCCGGACGTCAATTCGTCCGGGGCATTTCTCTTTCCACCTGTGTGTGACTGCTCAGGTCACAGCACACCGGCCTCAGCGAGCTCGGCGAGCAGCTTGCGCTTGGGCCGTGCGCCCACCATGGACTTCACCGGCTCACCGCCCCGGAACACCAGCAGGGACGGCACGGACAAGATGTTGTACGCGATCGCGGTCCGCGGACTGTGGTCCACGTCCACCTGCACGATCCTCAGCCGGTCCGCCTCCTCGCGCGAGATCTCGCTGAGCACCGGCGCGAGCTGTCGGCACGGGCCGCACCACTCCGCACCGAACTCCACGAGCACCGGCTGTTCCGCCTTGAGCACCTCCCTCTCGAAGTCCACGTCCGTCACCTCGGCCACACCGTCCGCCTTGACCATCGCCATGCTTACGTCCCCTCTCCCTCGGCCCGTCGGCCCGTCAGCCCGCACTGCGGGTCCGGACCCCCCGGAACCGCCGCCTCGGCGCGCACGAGCTGCGCACCCACCTGTTCGCGCACCGCGCTCAACTCCCCTATCAGCGAGTCGAGTTCACTGAGCTTGCGGCGGTAGACGTCGAGTGACGCGGGGCAGGAGTCGCCCGCCGGATGCCCCGAACGCAGACACTCCACGAACGGCCGCGTCTCCTCCAGATCGAACCCGAAGTCCTGCAAGGTCCTGATCTGATCGAGGAGGCGTACGTCGTCCTCGTCGTAGGTGCGATATCCATTGCCACTGCGACGGGCGGGCAGCAGCCCCCGTGACTCGTAGTACCGAAGGGTCCGCGTGGTGGTGCCGGCCCGCTCCGCAAGTTCGCCGATGCGCATGCGTACGACGGTAATCCTTGACGTGGGCGTCAAGGCTAGTGCGCCGGTTGGGGTGTGCGGACGGCCTCGATGATGGCCGTCCAGCCGTCCGCGCCGTGGCCCTTGGCGATGGCCCGGTCCAGGACCGCCTTGATGCCGTTCAGGGCCTCCACGTCCAGACCCCGGTGTGCGGAGGCATGGATGACGTGATCGACGTTGGCGGCCTCCGTGACGAGCGGGGCCTGGTCGCCCGGGTATTCGCCGGAGTCGACCTCGACCGCCGTCGACTCGACGGCCACCGGGAAGATGGAGAGCAGGGCGCTCAGGTACGGGGCAAGGTCCGCGCCCTTCACGCCGTCCGCCCCGGCCAGCGCGAACGCGTGCACGAGACCGGACATGCTGGTCCAGAAGAAGTCGAGCAGGGCGTTGTCGTAGACGGCCGCGAGTCCGTGATCCTCACCGAGGTACACGGTGTTGCCGCCGAGCACCTCGAGCGTGCTCGCATGCCGGTCGAAGACGGACTTCGGGCCACTGTGGAAGAGCAGCGCGTCGGCGGTGCCGATCACCGTCACCGGCACCAGGATGGCGCCGTCCAGGTAGGCGATCCCGTGCCCGGCGGCCCAGGCGGCGGCCTCGCGCGAGCGCTCCGGGGTGTCCGAGGTGAGGTTGACGAGGACGCGCCCCGCCAGGTCCGGGGCGATCGGGCCGAGCACCGTCCGCGAGACGTCGTAGTCGTAGAGGCAGACGATCACCACGTCCGAGGCGCGGACCGCCTCGGCGGCGGTGGCGGTGCGGGTCGCGCCCGCGGCCACCAGATCGTCGCCCTTGCCGGGCGTGCGGTTCCAGACGGTGGTGGGGTGACCGGCCTTGAGGAAGGCACCGGCGAGGGCCTGCCCCATGGCGCCGAGGCCGAGGACGGTGACAGGGGTATCGGAAGGATTGTGGCTCTGGTTCGTCATGACGACCATGCTTGACGGGCGCCCAACTCCCCACAAGTACCGACTAATTAGTCAGCTACTTACGAAAAGGTAAGCATGGGGAGGGAGTTGGGACCCGCGGAAAGCTCTATCAGCTCTGTCAGTCCTGTCAGTCCTGTCAGTCCTGTCGGTCCTGTCGGTCCTGTCAGCCCAGCTTCAGCACGCCGATGGCCTGGTCGGCCATCCCGGACTCGCCGAGGGCGTTCGGGTGGACCGGGACGAAGTTCGTGCCGAACAGCACGGGCTCGATCCAGCGGGTGCCCTGCGGCTTGCAGGCGTCGTGACCCTCCGATGCGGCGGCCATGTCGACGAACGTCGCACCCGTCTCGGACGCGGCGCGCTGCACGGCCTTGTTCAAGTGCGTCTGGAGGTCCCGCAGATAGGGGATGTCACCCGTGGCGATCGGCATCTTGGCGAAGCACGTGGGGTCGGCCTGGGCCGGGACGATCCACGGGTAGCCGAGCACGCCGACGCGCGCGTGCGGGGCCTTGGCCTTGATTGCTCGCAGGGCGGTCTTCAGCGCCGGATACGTATTGGCGTCGATCTGCTTGGTGAACTTGTCCCCGTTGGCGTCCTTGCAGGGGCTGCCCTTGCCGCCGGAGAGCACGCCGGCGCTGCCGCAGGCGAGGATCGCGCTGATGAAGGTGCTGTTGTCGTTGCCGCCGATGGTCAGCGTCACGAGATCGGTGTCGGCGGTGACGGCGTCGAGCTGCGGGGCGACACCGGGGTACTGCGACCCGGCGAAGTCCTTGGTCTGGGCCCCGCCGCAGGTCACGTCCTTGAGCTTGGCGCCGATGCGCTTGGCCACGACGTGCGGGTAGTTGGCCGTCGAGCGTGCACAGAGGAGCGGCGCGGTCAGGTCGAGGGGCAGGACGCCGGATCCGGCGCTGTAGCTGTCGCCGAGGGCGACGTAGTCGAGCGGGTCGCCGCCGGTGGCCTGGGCGGGTGCGGAGGCCAGGCCGACGGTGGCGGTGGTGACGGCGGCGAGGGCTGCCGCCAGACGCAGGGCACGGGTGCGGATCGCCATCTGGAGTCTCCTTTGAATCCGATGAATCCGAGGAATCCGGTGGGGGGTCATTCCCGGAGAGGTGCGAGCAGGCCGCAGGTACCAACAGCCTTGCTGTGGGGGCATTTTGGGCAGGCTTCAGCGGCTTTCGGCGGTTCTCAGTGGTACAACGCTGAAGTTACTGGCAGGTTTGAATAACAGTCAACAGTTTGCACACGGGCCCACCTAGATGGCGGAATCACCATCCGGCGCATGCTCGTTCAACGCACGCCGCACCCGTACGCAGAAGTCCTCCACCGCACCGGGGTCCGGCTCGGCGTCCTCGGCGAACATCGCCGCCTGGAGGGCGGGCCCGTACACACCGCCGTGGCGGTCGATGTCGGACGTACGGGCGGGCTGCACCACGAAGTGGATATGACCGGGCACCCGCCCGGCGTGTGACCAGAGGCAGACGTACACCTGCTCGCACTCGTCGCCCGCCTCCGCGCGCACGGCGGCGGTGACCCGGGTCATCAGGGGGCCGAGCTCGGCACTCTCCCCGGTGTCCAACTCGTGTACGCCGGTGACGTGTCGCAGCGGCTTCACGACGAGGGTGCCGACGCCGAGCGCCCCGACGTCACCTCTCCGTGCCCGCGTCCCGGCGTGCGTGGCGGATCTTCAGTTTGCCGAAGCCCATGGCCCCGGAGATCCGGATCGTCGGCCCGCCGGGCCTGGAGTGCCGTCCGGGCTTGTAGTCGAGGTCCTTCCATCCGGTGTTCAGACCCTCGACGTCGACGGTCGCGTCGCGAGGCACCGTGATCCTGGCCCTGCCGGTGCCGAGCTGCAACTCGATGTCCACCACCGGGTGTTCGAGGACCGCCCGGGACAGGTCCAGGTTCACCCTGCCGAACGCGGACTCGACCTTGAGGTGCCGGGACACCCGCCAGGCGCCGCGCCGCTGGATCCGTCCGCCCGCGGCGGCGATCGTGGACGTGGTGCCCGCGTCCTGTGCCGGGAGCGAGGCCAGCGCCGACTCCAGATCGCTGTGCGCCTTGGCGGTCAGCGCCTGGTGGAGGCGTTCGTCCATCTCCTCATGGGTGATGTGCCCTTCCGCATACGCCTCCTGTAGGCGCTGCACCGCTGCGTCGCGGACGCCTTCGCTGATCCGTGGAGACGGTTTTTCCGGCATGGAGGTCACCGTTTCACTCTAATGCGTGCGGTGTTGTACGAACGGAAAAGGCGGGCAGGTCCGCCGCGATCACGTTGCTGATCGCGGCGGACCTGCCCGCCTCACGGGCCACCGATTCGGTGACCGGCGGCGCTGAGCCGCCAGGAAAATCAGGAAGCCGTCAGGGACTTCTTCTCGCTGCCCTCAGGCTGCGCCGGGACCGCGTCCGCCCCGTCCGCGTCCGCATTGCCGGACCCGGAGTCGGAGTCGGACCCGGACTCGGACGCGTCGTCGTCGAGCAGCGTCTTCTCGTCGAACGGCAGCCGTCCCGCGAGGACCTCGTCCACCCGCTGGCGGTCGACCTCCTTGGTCCACGTACCGATAAGGAGCGTCGCCACCGCGTTGCCCGCGAAGTTGGTCAGGGCGCGGGCCTCGCTCATGAAGCGGTCGACGCCGATGATCAGGCCGACGCCGTCCACCAGGCCCGGCTTGTGCGACTGCAGACCACTCGCGAGGACCGCGATGCCGGAACCGGAGACACCCGCCGCGCCCTTGGACGCGATCATCATGAACAGGAGCAGGGAGACCTGCTCACCGATGCCGAGCGGCTGGTCCATCGCCTCGGCGATGAAGAGCGACGACATGGTCAGGTAGATCATCGTGCCGTCGAGGTTGAAGGAGTAGCCCGTCGGGACGGTGATGCCGACGACCGGGCGGCTGACACCCAGGTGCTCCATCTTCGCGATGAGCCGCGGGAGCGCGGACTCGGACGAGGAGGTGGACAGGATGAGCAGGAACTCTCGGCCCAGGTATTTCAGGAGCTTGAAGAGGTTGACGCCGGTCACCAGGCGCAGCAGCGTGCCGAGCACGATCAGGATGAACAGCGCACAGGTGACGTAGAACCCGATCATGATCGTGGCAAGGGCCTTCAGGGCGTCGACGCCGGTCTCGCCGACCACCGCCGCCATCGCGCCGAACGCGCCGACCGGGGCGGCCCACATGATCATGCCGAGCACGCGGAAGACGAGGCGCTGGATGTGCCCGATGCCCCGCAGGATCGGCTCTCCGGAGCCGCGCATGGCCTGCAGCGCGAAGCCCACGAGCAGCGCGACGAGCAGCGTCTGCAGTACCTCGCCCTCGGTGAAGGCGGAGACGATCGTCTTCGGGATGATGCCGAGCGCGAAGTCGACGAGACCCTTGTTCGCCTCTTCGGCCGCGTCGTGACCCGCGCCCTTCTCGGAGTCGGAGATGTCCATGCCGGAGCCCGGGTGCAGGATGTTGCCGACGAGCAGACCGATGGCGAGCGCGACGACCGACATCGCGACGAAGTAGCCGAGCGCGAGACCGCCGACCTTGCCGACCTTGGCGGCCTTGCGGACCGAGCCGACGCCCAGGACGATCGTGCAGAAGATGATGGGCGAGATCATCATCTTGATCAGGTTCACGAAGCCGGTGCCGAGCGGCTTGAGCTCCTTGGCGAAGTCGGGGAAGAGCAGTCCGACACCGATACCGAAGACGACGGCGATGATGACTGCGATGTACAGGTAGTGGGTGCGGTCCCGCTTGGCTGCGGGCGCAGGTGCCACCTGGCTGTCGGTGGTGTCGGCCACGAGGGCCCTCCTTGAACGACTACGTCGGCGTTTTCGGCCAGTGCGTGCGGCTCACGTCCTGGGCAGGCGAATCTCGGGTGACTATCTCTCGCCCTGTGAGGGCGGTCACCCTTACGTTCATTTAGTTCGCACTTATAGAGCGAGGCAGACTGGGCACCATGTCCCTCGCCCGCCCGCCCCGGCCCCGCAGCCTCGCCGGTCAGCTCTTCGCGATGCAGATCGTGCTCGTCACCTTCGTGGTGGCCGGGTGCGCCCTCTTCACGTTCCTGAGCGACCGGCACCAGGCCGAGGAAGGCGCACGCCGCCAGGCCACGGCGGCGGCGCGGGCGGTCGCGGACTCCCCTTCGGTACGTGAGGCCGTACGTGGCCGAAATCCGACGGAGACCCTCCAGCCGTACGCGACCGACGTGCTGCGGCACACCGGGGTCGACTTCGTCACGATCATGGACCCGGACGGCATCCGCTGGACGCACCCCGACAAGGACCAGATCGGCGAGCGCTTCCTCGGCCACCGGGCACAGGCCCTGCGGGGCAAGACCTTCACCGAGACGTACACGGGAACCCTTGGCCCCTCCGTGCGCGTGGTCACCCCGATCCTGGCCCCCGACGGCAGCGGCCGCATCACCGGCCTGGTCAGCGCGGGCATCACCATCGAGGTGATCAGCCAGACGGCACGGGAACAGCTGCTCACCCTGCTCGGCGTCGCGGCGGGCGCGCTCGCGCTCGGCGGCCTCGGCACGTACGTCATCAACGCCCGCCTGCGCCGCCACACCCACGGCATGAACGCCGGCGAGCTGAGCCGCATGCACGACTACCACGAGGCGGCTCTGCACGCGGTGCGCGAGGGGCTGCTGATGCTGGACGGGCAGCGGCGCATCGCCCTCATCAACGACGGAGGGCGCGAGCTGCTCGGCGTCTCGGGCGATCTCGTCGGCCGTAACGTCGCCGAGCTGGGCCTGCCCGCCCCGCTGACGGGCGCGCTCCTCGCGGCCGAGCCCCGGGTGGACGAGCTGCACCTGACGGCGGACCGAGTGGTCGTGGTCAACACGTCCCCCGTGTCGAGCGGTGAGCGCCGCGGAACCGTGGTCACCCTGCGTGATCACACCGAGCTCCAGGCCCTCACCGGTGAGCTGGACTCGGAGCGCGGCTTCACCCGGGCCCTGCGCTCGCAGGCCCACGAGGCGGCGAACCGCCTCCACACGGTGGTCTCCCTCATCGAGCTTGGCCGCGCCGACGAGGCGGTCGACTTCGCCACGGCCGAGCTGGAGCTCGCCCAGACGCTGACGGACCAGGTGGTCGCGGCGGTGAGCGAGCCGGTACTCGCGGCCCTGCTCCTGGGCAAGGCGGCCCAGGCGAACGAGCACGGCGTGGAGCTCGTCGTCTCCCCTGAAAGCAGCATCGACGACGGCATGCTGCCCGCCGACCTGCCCGCGCGCGACCTGGTGACGGTCCTCGGCAACCTGATCGACAACGCGGTGGACGCGGCCCAGGGCTCGCCCGCGGCCCGTGTGACAGTGACGGCACACGCGGACGAGGCGGGTCTTACGCTGCGGGTGTCGGACACGGGCTCCGGAGTGGACCCCGCCCATACGGAGGCGGTCTTCCAGCGCGGCTGGTCGACGAAGGCCACGGCGGGGCGCGGCCTCGGCCTGGCCCTGGTCCACCAGACGGTGACGAAGCATGAGGGGACACTGACCGTGCGGGATTCGCCGGAGGGGGGCGCCGAGTTCGAGGTCCGCCTGAACTCGGCCGCTCCTGTTGCGGGCAGGCGTTCCGAAGAGCGGAACAGACGGGCGGAAACGTCGACGCCGGGTACACAACCCTCGGCCTCGACACCGGGCGCAGAGCCCACGACCTCGACACCGGGTGCACAGCCCACGACCTCGACGCCGGGCGCACACCCCTCGACGTCAGGTGCACAACCCTCGACGCCGGGTGCCGATGACGAGGCGTCCAGTACACCGGACGCAGCAGACGGAGGCACCAAGTGACCGAGCCGATCCGGGTTCTGGTCGTCGAGGACGACCCTGTCGCGGCCGACGCCCACGTCCTCTACGTGAACCGCATCCCCGGCTTCCACGCCGTGGGCAAGGCACACAGCGCCGCCGAGGCGAAACGCGCCCTGGACCGCACAGAGGTGGACCTGCTCCTCCTGGACCTCCACCTCCCCGACGGCCACGGCCTCCAGCTGGCCCGCACCCTGCGGGCCGCGGGCCACCACGCGGACGTCATCGCCGTCACGTCGGCCCGCGATCTCACGGTCGTACGCGAGGGAGTCTCCCTCGGCGTCGTCCAGTACGTACTGAAGCCCTTCACCTTCGCCACCCTCCGCGACCGCCTCACCCGCTATGCCGAGTTCCGCACCGCGGCGGGCGAGGCCACTGGGCAGGACGAGGTGGACCGCGCCCTTGCCACCCTGCGCGCGCCGAGCCCCGCCGCCCTGCCCAAAGGGCTCAGCGGCCCCACCCTGGAGAGGGTGACCCGCACCCTGCGCGACGCGCCCCCCGAGGGCGTCACCGCCGCGGTCGCCGCCGAGACCGTGGGCATCTCCCGCATCACCGCGCGCCGGTACCTGGAGCACCTGGTCACCACGGGCCGCGCATCACGCACTCCGCAGTACGGTCACGTGGGCCGCCCCGAGTACGTGTACCGCTGGCTCACGTCGGCCACCTGACGCTTCAACCTCCCGGCGCTTCAACCTGCCGCCGCTTCAACTTCCCGCCCGCATAAGCCGATTAGCAGCTCGCGGACCCACCGGTAACGCTCGGACGCCGCCTCCAATAACAACGTTGTCACGTTGATGACAAGGGACGACGCACGGGCATTGACCTTGCTCCGAGCCCGCCCTTACGTTCACCGGGCAGCCCCGCGTTGCGCCCTGCGTGGTAACCCAGCCGCGTCGGCCAGTAGGAGGTCGTGCCCGTGCGTCCCACCACCCCGCTGCTCCTCGCCACCGCCCTGGTCGCCGCCGGCACCCTCACCGCGTGCGGCGGGGGCTCCGGCGACGATCCGGACACCGTGAAGATCTCCTTCAAGCAGTCCACGGACAACCAGATCAAGGTCATGGACACCTATCTGGCGGACATCAAGAAGCAGTTCGAGAAGGCGAACCCCGGCAAGAACGTGAAGCTGGTGCCGATCAAGGCGCCGGACTCCGAGTACTACACCAAGCTGCAGCAGATGATGCGCTCCCCGAAGACCGCGCCCGACCTGGTCTACGAGGACACCTTCCTCATCAACTCGGACATCACCAGCGGCTACCTGAAGCCGCTCGATCCCTATCTGAACAAGTGGAAGGACTGGGACCAGTTCATCGCCACGTCCAAGACGGCGGCGAAGGCGGCGGACGGCAAGACGTACGGCGTCCCGGACGGCACCGACACGCGCGGCCTCTGGTTCAGCAAGGGCATCTTCAAGAAGGCCGGTCTTCCCGCGAACTGGCAGCCGAAGTCGTGGGACGACATCCTCGAGACGGCCCGGACCATCAAGAAGAAGGTCCCCGGCGTCACGCCCCTGAACGTCTACACGGGCAAGCCCGCGGGCGAGGCGGCCACCATGCAGGGCATGGAGATGCTCCTGTACGGCACGGGGCAGAACCCGATGTACGACCCCAAGTCCAAGAAGTGGGTCACCGGCAGCCAGGGTTTCAAGGACTCCCTGAAGTTCGTCGAGACGGTCTACAAGGAGAAGCTCGGCCCTGACGTCACCGACGCCCTCGACCCGAACTTCGCCACCCGGGTCCGCGGCGAGCTCCTCCCCGAGGACAAGCTCGGCATCAACCTCGACGGCTCCTGGCTGCCGCAGGACTGGGGCAAGGGCGCGGGTCACGAGTGGCCCGAGTGGTCGAAGAAGCTGGGCCTGGCCCACATGCCGACCCAGAACGGCGAGGCTCCCGGCAAGGTGAGCATGTCCGGCGGCTGGACCTGGGCGATCCCCTCCAAGGCGTCCAACCCCGACCTGGCCTTCAGGTTCATCGAGACGATGCAGACCAAGGCCAACGCCCAGAAGTGGTACGTGGCGAACTCGGGCATCGCGGTCCGCAAGGACGTCGCGGCCGACCCCACGTACCTCAAGGCGCAGCCCGGTCTGAAGTTCTTCACCGACCTGGTGCCCTCGACCAACTACCGCCCGGCGTACCCGGCGTACCCGAAGGTCTCCACCGCCGTGCAGGAGGCCATGGAGAAGGTCACGACGGGCGACGGTTCCGTGGCCGAAGCGGCGAGCGGATACGACGACGAGGTCAAGGCGGCGGCGGACGGCAAGGTCGTCAAGAAGTAGCCGACGCCTGTCCGTACGCATCCGTACGCGCCTGTACGCATCCGTACGCAAGGGATGTGATCCGTACGCAAGGGAAGTGAGTGTCCCGAGGTGACCACCGCACCCCCCGCCGGGCCCGGCGACATCGCGAAGACCGCGCCGGGCCCGGGCGCCCCACGCGCGTCACAGCCCCCGTCACGCGGCAAGCTGACGGGCCGGGCACTGTCCCGCGCGCTGCCCGTGTCTCCCGCCGTCATCCTCCTGCTCCTGTTTCTGGCGGGACCGATCGGCTACTGCGCCTACATCGCCTTCACCGACCTCCAGCTCACAGGACAGGCGGAGTCGAGCTTCGTCGGGTTCGACAACTTCCGTAAGGCGTTCGGCGACGAGGCGTTCCTCAACGCGGTCTGGCTGACCCTGGTCTTCACGGTCGTCTCGTCGCTCATCGGGCAGAACACCATCGGCCTCGCGCTCGCGTCCCTGATGCAGCGGGCGTCGAAGCCGGTCCGCACGCTCACCGGGGCGATCGTGATCACGGCGTGGGTGCTGCCCGAAGTGGTGGCGGCCTTCCTCCTGTACGCGTTCTTCCGCCGCGAGGGCACCTTGAACGCGGTCCTGGACTTCCTCCACCTCCCCTCCCAGAACTGGATGTACACGCTGCCGATCCTGGCGGTGTCGTTCGCCAACGTGTGGCGGGGGACGGCGTTCTCGATGCTGGTCTACTCGGCGGCCCTGAACGAGATCCCCAAGGAGATCACCGAGGCGGCCGAGGTGGACGGCGCGGGCGGCTGGCGCCGCATGTGGCACATCACGCTCCCGATGATCCGCCGCTCCATCGGCACGAACCTGATGCTGAACACCCTCCAGACCCTCTCCGTCTTCGGCCTGATCTGGGTGATGACGCGAGGCGGCCCGGGAAACCGCAGCCAGACCCTCCCCCTGTTCATGTACGAACAGGCCTTCCAGAAGAGCATGATCGGGTACGGCACTGCGGTGGCGCTTCTGCTCCTGGTCGTCGGCTCACTCTTCTCCCTCGTCTATATGCGCCTGCTCCGCACGGAGGTCTGAGTGTCCGCCAACACCGTCAAGTCACCTGCTCGGGGCCTCAGTTCTGCTCGAAGCCTCACGTCGCGCCGCACCGGCCGCCGTCTCGCGGCGGACGCGGGGCTGCTCGTGGTCGCGGCCGCGTTCGTGCTCCCCCTTGCCTGGGTGATCCTGTCGTCGCTCGACACCAAGGCCGACCTCAAGGTGAAGGTCCCCGACGGCATCACCCTGGACAACTACGACGCGGTCCTCACCCCGGAGATCACCTTCACGCCCCTCCTCAACAGCCTGCTTCTGTGCGGCGGCGGCACCCTCCTGACGGTGGTCTGCGCGGCACTCGCCGCGTACCCGCTCTCCCGCTTCAAGTCCCGCCTGAACCGCCCCTTCATGCTGACGATCCTCTTCGCGACGAGCCTGCCGATCACCGCGATCATGGTCCCGGTGTACGCGCTGTTCGTCCAGGTCGACCTGATCGACACGATGCAGGGCACCATCTTCTTCTTCGCCGCGTCCCAGCTCCCCTTCGCCATCTGGCTGATGAAGAACTTCATGGACGGGGTCCCCAAGGAGTTGGAGGAGGCGGCGTGGACGGACGGCGCGTCGTCGTTCCAGTCCCTGCTGCGGATCGTGCTCCCCCTGATGGGCCCGGGGGTCGCGGTGGTGACGGTCTTCTCCTTCGTGATGATGTGGGGCAACTTCTTCGTCCCGTTCATGCTCCTGCTCTCGCCGGAGCAGATGCCCGCGTCGGTGAGCATCAATGACTTCTTCGGCAACAAGGGCACGGTCGTCTACGGGCAGTTGGCGGCGTTCTCGATCATCTACTCGACGCCGGTGATCCTCCTGTACGTCCTGATCTCGCGCCGCCTGGGTGGCGGCTTCGCGTTGGGAGGCGCGGTGAAGGGGTGACCTTCGCCCCTCCGGCCGCCGGACCCGCCGGCGAATCGCGCCTCACGCAGACGGGGCAGCTGCCGTTCGGCAGCGTGCCGTATCCAGCGCCGGAGAGGTTCCGCCAGGAGGCGGGCGACGCCGCACCGACCTGTACGCGCTCGGCTGCGTGCTCTACGAACTCCTCGTCGGCCACCCGCCGTTCACCGGCACTGCGGCCGTCGCGGGCACGGCCCGAGGCCACGGCGCCGCTGGAGCGCCTGGTCCCGGACCTGCTCGCGAAGGACCCCGCTGACCGACCTGCGGATGCGGCGACGACCCTTGAGCGGATTGTGGGGGCGGCGGGGTCGCTGCCGTCGCGGAGAAAATACAGGACGCCATACCCGACGCCTCAGCTGTGATTCGACCGCCGCAAAGGCCACCAGTGGTCCGAAATCGGCAAGGTGGAAGGGAAGTTCACGCCCACGGAGCAGTAAGTACTGCGTCCCGGATCCGCGCGGCGACGTCGGCTGCTTCGTCCGACGGCACGTCCAGAACACCGTTCTCGCTCATCAGGACGTGGAACTGCTGCTCGGAGTACGGAACCCCGGGCGGCAGAGCGGCGATGTGCCAATGCAGATGACTGTTCCCTTCCTGGCTCCCCAGGGAGTAGAGGTAGGTCCGCTCGGAGTCGAAGACGTGCTCGACGGCAAGGGTGACTTGCCGCAGGAAGAGCATGAGCCGCACATAGGCGGCTTCGTCCAACTCCCTTACGGCGTGCTCGACATGAGCCTTCGGGGCGACGAGGACCTTCCCCGGGAGGGTGGGCCACCGATCGAGAAATGCGATGTGATCCTCGTCCTCGTGGATGGTGTGATGCGGGTAGCCGGGGTCCCCGGCAAGGAACGCGCAGACAAAACAGGGCCCATTGCGTGCCAGCTCCATATAGGCCTCAAGGTCCATGGCTTTCCGTACAGTCCCCATGCGCACTCCTCACTTCGCTTCCAGAAGGGCCACCACTTGTACTTCCCTTCCCCCGAGGTGTTCTGGGACGCACCACTGAGCGAGGCGGTGTGGTCGGAGCTTTCGGAACCGCTGCGGGTTGCCATGGCCCGGTCGGACGCGGAACGCCTGGAGCTCGAACGATCGCGTGTGGCCCCGCACCTGCGTCCGACGATCACGGCCCCGGTGTACTCGGTGGCCCACCGCGTCGCCTCCTGGGAACGGCTCGTACGGCGCCTGGAACCCGACCGGGACCCAAGCGGGGTCCTCTACTTCATCATCGAGTACGGCAACGACCTCGAATCCCGGGATTCCCTGGACCAGGTGATGACCGCACTCCCGCCGGAGGCACGTGAAGGCCCCCTGGGGCGGCTCCTGGCGACCCTCGACGCCCGCTTCGACGCGGCGACGGCCCCGGACTCGGAGGGGTCGCTGTGCCCCTGGGTGCACCCGCCGGAGCGGCTGCCCGAGGCGGACCTCGGCACGTGGTGGAAGCGCAAACCGCTGCGCGAACCCTGGGAGTGAATCGTTGCCCGGATTCACCGGGATAGGCACCTGACGCCCCAATGATCGCCAGATATCTCTCTGGTGCCACCGATCAGCGCCCACTAGCGTACTTAACTCGCGCTAACTCTCACCCTCACCAGGAGCCGACAGTGAACCGCCCTCTCCGCCTAGCGACGTCCGCGCTCGCCGTATCCGCGGCTCTGCTGCTCTCCTCCTGCGGCAGCAGTGACGACGGGTCCAAGGACAGCGACAAGATCGCCGGGGCCGACAAGGGGGGCGCGGAGAAGTCGCCTTCGCCAAGTGCGTCGGCCCAAGAGGGCGCCGAGCGCCCTAAGATCGACCTGCCTTCCGACTTGAAGTACACCTTCGACTGGCCGAAGACGGGCAAGAAGGCCGATGACGCGATCCTGGCCGACGGTGAGCAGTCCATCCAGGCGGTCGACATGGCCATTGCCGAGCAGGACCCGATGAACAAGGCGTACCGCTTCTATTACGAAGGGGAAGCTGCCGCTCAGACGCAGAAGTTCATCAAGGCTTACGTCGATGCGAAGGCGCGCACCACCGGCGCCTACCGCTACTACAACCCGGAGATCTCGGGTGACGGCAGCACCGCGTCCCTCGTGTACTGCGAGGACCAGAGCAAGGCCTACGACAAGTACCTCAAGAAGGACAAGGTCGACAAGACTCCCGCTACGAAGAACAGCTATGTCCTCTATGCCACCAAGCTGCAGAGGAACGAAGCGGGCGTCTGGGTCACCACGGAATTGAATTCGACTCGGGGGAGCGCCAAATGCCAGCCGTAAGACTCCGTTTGAAAGCCCTGACCGTCGCCGCCCTCGGCTGCGTGGTTCTTACGGCCGCCCCGGCGGCGGCTGACAACGGGATCGGTGGCGGAGCCCAGGATCCGGGATCCGACAGCCATGCCTCCGGCGACGCCAAGGACGACGGTACGGTCTCATCCACCGCATCCGGCATCGTCTACGACCGCTCCAAGAACGGCACCGGAGCCAAGGCCGGCCCCGTGGCCCCCGCCACGAACTGGACCCCGCCCGCCTGCTGGTACGCCCCGAAGTACTCCCCCGCCCAGTTCAAGAAGTACGTCGAGCCGATCTGGCAGGCCGAGTCGACCGGCCCTGAGTGGGATCTGGAGCAGCGCAAGCGGTACGTGGACGGTGAGCCCTACAAGGACTTCAATCTGGACAAGGCGGGCAAGGGCTACTGGTGGACGTCCTTCTCCAACGACACCTACCCGCCCGGCTGGGACGCCTGCAACAAGCGCACCTTCTGGGTCGACAAAGGTGACCCGCCCCCGGCCGACATCCCCGAAGCGATAACTCCCGAGATGCTCGCGAAGCTCGCGTACGCCGAAGTCCGCGTACCCGGCACCAAGGTGGCCCTCGCCCCTGAGGGCGAGACGAAGGTCAACCTGCCGACCTGGGCGTGGCTGGACAAGGCGGAGTTCAAGCCGGTGTCGGTGACGGCCTCCGTCCCCGACATCGGCATCGAGGCGACGACTACCGCCGAGCCGGTCTCCCTCAAGATCGACCCGGGAACGAAGGACGCCGAGACCTACCCCGCCTCCGGGGTCTGCCCGATCGAGAACGGCAAGATCGGCGAACCGTACGCCAAGGGCAAGTCCGAGCAGGACCCGCCCTGCGGCGTGAAGTACCTCCGCTCCTCCGGCGACGGCTCGTACCCGCTCAAGGCGACGGTCACGTGGAAGATCCACTGGACCGGCACCGGAGTGAACGAACCACAGGAGCTCCCCGAAGGAGAGTTCGGCGCGGATCAGGACGTGGTGGTCCAGGAGATTCAGTCCATCAACCGGTAGGCGGTCGACACAACAGGCAGGCGGTCGGCACAGGCATGCACTGGACACACGGTCGGACGCACCCGGCCCCGTAGCTTCGCACCAATCCGCAACCTCGTAGGAACGCACCGTAGTCGCAAGGCCCCCGCGCCCATACCGTGTGCCCGTGCAACCGAGCCAACCGCCTCACCAGCCCACACCCCCGTTCAACTTCCCCGCCGCCCGTCGCCTCCGTGAGGCCCTCGGGATGGCGCACGGGCATGTCGCCTACGGGATGCGGGCGAGCTACGGGCTCGCCTACATCACCCCCGAGACCATCTCCGCCTGGGAACGTGGGCTCGCCTCACCCACCTCCACCGAGCTCACCGCCCTCGCGGGGACCTTGTGGTGCTCCCCCGGTGAACTCATGGGCGCCGCCACGACACTGCGCGAGCACCGGCTCGCGCGCGGGCTCGCGCCCGAAGACGTGGCTCGGGGCTCCGGGGTCGAGATCCAGGTCTATCTGCACATGGAGGAGACCAACACCTGGCGCGGCAACGAGCGGCAGTCCGCCGCCCTCGCCGAGGTGCTGCAGCTGCCTCTCTCCGACTTCATCGCTGTCACCGGGCGCGCCGACGAGCTCGCCGAGCTGTTGCGCAGCGCCGTGACATCGCGCTGGCAGGGGTATGTGCGGCCCGTCAGCAAGATGGTGCCCGTACGGAAGCGGCATCTGGAGGACGTGTTGCAGCAACTGCACGCCGACTACCAGTCGCGGATGGTGCGGACGCTCAGTTGGGGCGGCGGGGCCGGGGCCGATGCGTCGGGGAGTGCCGGGCGGGATTTCCTCGACAAGATCCTCGAGCATTTTTGGGCTCTGGTCCGGGGCGCGGCCAAGGGCTGAGACCGCCCCGGCCGCCCGATTAAGGAGCCCCTAGAAGACCGACTCCGCCTCGTCCATCCGGTCCTTCGGGACCGTCTTCAGCTCGGTGACCGCCTCCGCGAGCGGCACCATCGTGATGTCCGTGCCCCGCAGCGCCGTCATCCGGCCGTAGTCGTCGCGGTGCACCGCCTCCACCGCGTGCCAGCCGAAGCGCGTGGCGAGGACGCGGTCGTACGCGGTCGGGGTGCCGCCGCGCTGGACGTGGCCCAGGATGACCGGCTTGGCCTCCTTGCCGAGGCGGGTCTCCAGTTCGTACGCGAGTGCCGTACCGATGCCCTGGAAGCGCTCGTGGCCGAACTGGTCGATCGCGCCCACGCCGTAGTTCATGGTGCCTTCCTGCGGGTGCGCTCCCTCGGCCACGCAGATCACCGCGAACTTCTTGCCGCGCGAGAACCGCTCCTCGACCAGTTTGACCAGGTCAGCGGGGTCGAAGGGGCGCTCGGGGAGGCAGATTCCGTGGGCGCCGCCCGCCATGCCCGACTCGAGGGCGATCCAGCCCGCGTGGCGGCCCATGACCTCGACGACCATGACGCGCTGGTGGGACTCGGCCGTCGTCTTGAGGCGGTCCATCGCCTCCGTGGCCACGCCCACCGCCGTGTCGAAGCCGAACGTGCGGTCCGTGGAGGAGATGTCGTTGTCGATCGTCTTCGGGACGCCCACCACCGGCAGGCCCGCGTCCGACAGCATCTTCGCGGCGGTGAGCGTGCCCTCGCCGCCGATGGGGATCAGGGCGTCGAAGCCGATCTCCTTGGCGAGCGCGGGCGCGTCCTCGCAGGCCGCGCGGAAGCGGTCGCGCTCCAGGCGAGAGGAGCCCAGAATCGTTCCGCCACGGGCCAGGATGCCGCTGACCTCGTTGAGACCCAGGGAGCGGTAGCGGCCGTCGAGCAGGCCCGCGTAACCGTCCTCGAAGCCGATGACCTCGTCGCCGTAATGCGTGACGGCTCGGTGCACGACCGACCGGATCACAGCGTTGAGGCCGGGGCAGTCGCCGCCTGCGGTGAGAATTCCGATGCGCATCGTGCTGTGTCTCCTGCTCGCTGTTGATGCGTGTGAGCCGGTCTGATTGTTCCATGGCCGGGAACCGGCCGCCGCTCACCCGTCGAACGCCGCCTTCTGCCTCTTCCGTCTCTGCCGTCTTCCCCTCCTCCGTCACAGAACCCTTCCCCTCTCACGGCTGCTCCGCCCGATCCTGGGGAGGAGGCCTTTGGGCCCGCTAAACAGGGGCCTTTGTCCGGCGGGCGACCTAGCCAGCCGCAGAGGTATTGTCAAGAGGGCACGACAACCATATCGGGTCATTTGTCCGGGCTTGAGGCCCTGCAGCCCTGAGCCAGCGATGAAGGCCAGCGAAGAAGGGGAGAGCACGCGTGACGCGCAGCGTGTACGTGACCGGGATCGACCGGGGCGACGGCCGCCAGGTCATCGAGCTGGGAGTCATGGAGCTCCTGACGCGTCAGGTCGACCGGGTGGGGGTGTTCCGGCCGCTCGTCCACGACGGGCCCGACCGCCTCTTCGACCTCCTGCGCGCCCGCTACCGGCTCGCGCAGGACGCCGCGTCGGGGTACGGGATGGACTATCACGAGGCCTCCGCGATCCAGGCCGAGCAGGGCACCGACGAGCTCGTCTCCCAGCTCGTCGACCGTTTTCACCGGGTGGCCAGGGATTATGAAGTCGTCCTCGTGCTCGGGACCGACTTCGCCGACACCCAGCTCCCCGACGAACTGTCCCTCAACGCCCGCCTCGCCAACGAGTTCGGCGCCTCGGTGATAGCCGTCGTCGGCGGCAAGAACCAGACCGCCGAATCGGTACGCGCCGAGACGCGCAACGCGTACCGCGCCTACGAGAGCCTGGGCTGCGACGTCCTGGCGATGGTCACCAACCGGGTGGCGCCCGCCGACCGCGACGAGATCCACGACAGCCTCACCGGCCTCCCCGTGCCCAGCTACGTCCTGCCGGACGAGCCCGCCCTCGCCGCCCCCACGGTCGCCCAGATCACCCACGCGCTCGGCGGCCGCGTCGTGCTCGGCGACGACGCGGGCCTGGCGCGTGACGCGCTCGACTTCGTCTTCGGCGGCGCGATGCTGCCGAACTTCCTGAACGCCCTGACCCCGGGCTGCCTCGTGGTCACCCCCGGCGACCGCGCCGACCTCGTCGTGGGCTCGCTCGCCGCGCACAGCGCCGGTACGCCGCCCATCGCGGGCGTCCTGCTCACCCTCAACGAACAGCCCGGCGAGGCGATCCTGAAGCTCGCCGACCGGCTCGCGCCCGGCACCCCCGTCATCGCCGTGAGCGGCGGCTCCTTCCCCACCGCCGGCGAACTCTTCGCCCTGGAGGGGAAGTTGAACGCCGCCACGCCTCGTAAGGCGGAGACGGCCCTCGGGCTCTTCGAGCGGTACGTCGACACCGCGGGCCTGCGCAGCCGCGTACAGGCCCCCAGCAGTGACCGCGTCACGCCGATGATGTTCGAGCACAAGCTCCTGGAGCAGGCCCGCTCCTACAAGCGCCGCGTCGTCCTGCCCGAAGGCACCGAGGAGCGCGTCCTGCGCGCCGCCGACGTGCTCCTTCGCCGCGGTGTCTGCGATCTGACGCTCCTCGGTCCCGTCGAGCAGATCCGTAAGAAGGCGGCCGACCTCGGCGTCGACCTCGCCGACTCGCAGCTCATCGACCCGCAGACCTCCGAGCTGCGGGACGCGTTCGCCACCGAGTACGCCGAGCTGCGCGCCCACAAGGGCGTCACCGTGGAGCTGGCGTACGACGTCGTCGCCGACGTGAACTACTTCGGCACGCTGATGGTCCAGGGAGGCTTCGCCGACGGCATGGTGTCGGGGTCCGTCCACTCCACGGCCGCCACCATCCGGCCCGCCTTCGAAATCATCAAGACGAAGCCCGACGCGTCGATCGTCAGCTCCGTCTTCTTCATGTGCCTCGCCGACAAGGTGCTCGTCTACGGCGACTGCGCGGTGAACCCGGACCCGAACGCCGAGCAGCTCGCCGACATCGCCGTGCAGGCGGCGGCCACCGCCGAGCAGTTCGGCGTGGAGCCGCGGATCGCGATGCTCTCGTACTCGACGGGCACGTCGGGGTCGGGCGCCGACGTCGACAAGGTGCGCGAGGCGACCGAGCTGGTGCGGCAGAGCCGCGGTGACCTGAAGATCGAGGGGCCGATCCAGTACGACGCCGCCGTGGAGCCCTCGGTCGCGGCGACGAAGCTGCCGGAATCGGAGGTCGCGGGGCAGGCCAGCGTGCTGATCTTCCCGGACCTGAACACCGGCAACAACACGTACAAGGCCGTGCAGCGCTCGGCCGGCGCGATCGCCGTCGGCCCGGTGCTCCAAGGCCTGCGCAAGCCGGTCAACGACCTGTCGCGCGGTGCCCTAGTCCAGGACATCGTCAACACCGTCGTCATCACCGCGATCCAGGCCCAGGGGCAGGGCCAGGTCCCGGGCCACGCCGCCGCCCCCTCCGTATGACGTCTACAGAAAGCATTCCTCCCGTGAGCGCCACCCGCGTCCTCGTCCTCAACTCCGGCTCCTCGTCGGTGAAGTACCAGCTGCTCGACATGCGGGACGGCACTCGTCTCGCGGTCGGCCTGGTCGAGCGCATCGGCGAGGCGACCTCGCGGCTCAAGCACACCCCGCTGACCGGTGGCGGCGGCGAGGAGCGTGAGCGCGAGGAGCCCATCGCCGACCACGAGGCGGCCCTGCGGGCGGTCGCCGACGAGCTGAGCGCCGACGGGCTCGGCCTCGACTCCCCCGACCTCGCCGCGATCGGCCACCGCGTCGTGCACGGCGGCCTGAAGTTCACCGAGCCGACGGTCATCACGGACGAGGTGCTCGCGGAGATCCAGCGGCTCGTGCCTGTGGCGCCGCTGCACAACCCGGCCAACATCACCGGCATCCGCACCGCCCAGGCCCTGCGCCCCGACCTCCCCCAGGTCGCGGTCTTCGACACGGCGTTCCACACGACGATGCCGGAGTCGGCGGCCCGCTACGCGATCGACGTGGCCACCGCCGACGAGCACCGCGTGCGGCGCTACGGCTTCCACGGGACGTCCCACGCGTACGTCTCCCGGAAGACCGCCTGGCTCCTGGGCAAGGCTCCCGAGGACGTCAACGTCATCGTGCTGCACCTGGGCAACGGCGCTTCCGCCAGTGCCGTGCGGGGCGGGCGCTGCGTGGAGACATCGATGGGGCTCACGCCGCTTGAGGGGCTCGTGATGGGTACCCGTTCCGGTGACGTGGATCCGGCGGTCGTCTTCCACCTGGCCCGCGTCGGCGGGATGTCGATCGACGAGGTCGACACCCTGCTCAACAAGAAGAGCGGCCTGGTCGGCCTCTGCGGCGACAACGACATGCGGGAGATCAGGCGCCGGGTCGACGGGGGCGACGAGGCCGCCGCGCTCGCCTTCGACATCTACATCCACCGTCTGAAGAAGTACATCGGCGCCTACTACGCGGTGCTCGGCCGGGTGGACGCCATCGCGTTCACGGCGGGGGTCGGCGAGAACGCGGCGCCGGTGCGGGAGGCTGCGGTCGAGGGCCTCGAGGAGCTGGGGCTCGCGGTCGACGGAGCGCTCAACGCTGTACGTTCCGACGAGGCGCGGCTGATCTCGCCGGAGTACGCGCGGGTGGCGGTCGCCGTCGTCCCCACCGACGAGGAGCTGGAGATCGCGCAGCAGACCTACGCGCTGGTGGCGACGCTCGGCGACCCGTCATAACCGGGCCCGGCGACCCGCCGTAACCGCAACGCCTGAGCGCACTTCCGCCCATTTGTAGATTCCACCAGACGGAATATTCCGAAGCGAAACAAACCGATAGGATCGCCCCCATGCGCCGTTCCAAAATCGTCTGCACGCTGGGCCCCGCCGTCGACTCCGAAGAGCAGCTCGTCTCGCTGATCGAAGCCGGTATGAATGTGGCCCGCTTCAACTTCAGCCACGGCACGCACGCCGAGCACCAGGGGCGGTACGACCGCGTCCGTGCCGCTGCCGACAAGACCGGCCGTGCCGTCGGCGTCCTCGCCGACCTGCAGGGTCCGAAGATCCGTCTGGAGACCTTCGCCGAGGGACCCGTCGAGCTGGTGCGCGGTGACGAGTTCACCATCACCACCGAGGACGTCCCCGGTGACAAGTCCATCTGCGGCACCACCTACAAGGGTCTGCCCGGTGACGTCTCCAAGGGCGACCAGGTCCTGATCAACGACGGCAACGTCGAGCTGCGCGTCGTCGAGGTGGACGGGCCGCGCGTCAAGACGATCGTCGTCGAGGGCGGTGTCATCTCCGACCACAAGGGCATCAACCTGCCCGGCGCGGCCGTGAACGTGCCCGCGCTCTCCGAGAAGGACATCGAGGACCTGCGCTTCGCCCTGAAGATGGGCTGCGACATGGTCGCCCTGTCCTTCGTGCGCGACGCAGGCGACGTCAAGGACGTCCACAAGGTGATGGACGAGGAGGGCCGCCGGGTCCCCGTCATCGCCAAGGTGGAGAAGCCGCAGGCCGTCGCCAACATGGAGGGCGTCGTCGCGGCCTTCGACGCCGTCATGGTCGCCCGTGGCGACCTGGCCGTCGAGTACCCGCTCGAGAAGGTCCCGATGGTGCAGAAGCGCCTCGTGGAGATGTGCCGCCGCAACGCCAAGCCGGTGATCGTCGCGACCCAGATGATGGAGTCGATGATCACCAACTCGCGCCCCACGCGCGCCGAGGCGTCCGACGTCGCCAACGCGATCCTGGACGGCGCGGACGCGGTCATGCTGTCCGCCGAGTCCTCCGTGGGCGCCTACCCGATCGAGACCGTCAAGACGATGTCGAAGATCGTCAAGGCGGCCGAGGAGGAGCTGCTCGCCAAGGGTCTGCAGCCGCTCGTGCCCGGCAAGAAGCCGCGTACGCAGGGTGGTTCGGTGGCCCGTGCCGCGTGCGAGATCGCGGACTTCCTGGGCGCCGAGGCCCTGATCGCCTTCACGCAGTCCGGTGACACGGCCCGCCGTCTGTCCCGCTACCGCGCGGCCCAGCCGATCCTGGCCTTCACCACCGACCAGGCGACCCGCAACCAGCTCACCCTGAGCTGGGGCGTGGACTCGTACGTCGTCCCGCACGTCGACAACACCGACGCGATGGTCGAGCTCGTCGACGCCGAGCTGGTCAAGCTGAACCGCTTCAACGACGGCGACACCGTGGTCATGACGGCCGGTTCGCCTCCCGGTGTCCCCGGCACCACCAACATGGTCCGTGTGCACCACCTGGGCGGCTGACACGCCCTGACACCCCGGATACGACACTGAGGGCGCCCCCTGGTTCAGGGGGCGCCCTCAGCGCTTCTTGCGGCTCCCGGTGAGGCCTTGAGAATCAGTCGGTGATCGACTGGTGCAGACCGGGGATGTGCAGGTTGCCGCCGAACTGACCGGCCTGCTTCACCTTCACGTCAGTGAAGTAGATCAGCGGGATGTTCAGAGGCGGCGGGTGCTCCGGGTCGAACGTGATCGGGATGAGTCCGAAGAGCTTGCCCGAGATGCTCTCGGTGTACATCGTCGTCTTCCCGCCCGTGATCGTGGACGTGGAACCCTTGGCGGCCTCGACGTGGTACTTCTTGCCGCTCGGGCCGTCGACGATCTGGTGCAGATCACCGATGTCCGTGCTGTCGATGACGTACTTCAAGGACTGCTTGGTCTGACCGTTGGGCATCGTCAGGTTCACGACGCCCTGGTAGTCGGCGCCCTTGAGCGTCAGGGAGCTGGCCTCCAGGTTCCACGGCTGGTTCGGGATAGGCGACGGCGTCTTCTCGGAGTCTCCGTCGACCTTCTTCTCGACCACGCACGGGAACGGCTTCTTGCCGTTCTCGTCCGGTGCCATCGGATCCGCGGACTCCTCGGCCTTGGCCTTGTCGGCAGCCTCTTCAGCAGCCTTCTCAGCCTTCTCCTTGGCCTCTTCCTTGGCCTTGTCGACCGAGTCCTCGGCCTTGTCGGCACCGTCCTTGACGCCGTCCTTGACCCCGTCGAGGGTGTCGTCGACGGGCTTGGTGACGTCGTCGACCGTGTCCTTGACCGTGTCGTCGGAGGACTTGGAGGACCCCGAAGACTTGCTCTCCTCCGAGGCGGAGGGGGTCGGCGTGGGGCTCTCGGACTTCTTCTCGTCGGGCGTGAAGATGTCCTTGAGCGCGTCACCGACACCCAGCGGGTCCAACGGGTTCTTGGTCTCGGAGGGCTCCGGTGCGGGCTCGTCGGCCTTGTCGCCTGCCTTGTCGTCCGAAGCGGACGACGACGGAGTCGGCTCGGCCTTGTCGCCGTCCGAACCCGCCTTGTCACCGGCGGAGGGCTTGGGCGTCGGCTCGGCGGTGGCCTTGCCGGAGTCGTCCTTGCCCTTCTTGTCGGCCTTCTCGGCGGCGTCCTTCTCCGCCTGCTCGGCCTTCTCCTTCTTCGCCTTCTCCTCGGCAGCCTTGTCGGCTTCCTTCTCTGCGTCCTTGGTGGCCTCGGATGCGTCGTCCGGCGCCGTGACACACGGGCCGTCCTGGAAGGGGTTCTTCGGCAGCGGCTTGGCCTGCGCGAGCTGGGGGGTTAGACCCATGCCCATGAGGACGGCGGTCGGCATGGCCGCGATGGCTATCGCTTTGCCCGCGGGAACGTGCAGGCGAGTGAGGAGCGGCTTTCTGGGTGCCGCGTGGCGCGGCCCGGATCTCGCGCGGGACTCCCCCGCGGAGTCCGCATGGTGCACCTCGTCAGCCGGCACGGTGCCTCCCGTTCGTCCCGTTGTCCGGGCTCGTTCCTGACAGATCGTCCGTAGTGCCGCTCACCCCGTTCGCGGCCCCCGCGGCCGCGGGCTCCGGCGCCCCGTCGTCGGAGCGGTCGGCTTCCCCGTCGGCACTGCCCTTCGCGGACGCCTTCACCGGCTTGGCCGCGGCCCAGGAGATGCCGAGGGCACCGCCGAGCAGAGCGAGCAGGAAGCCGATGACGAAGCCACCGAAGTTGGAGACCACCAGAGAGACCAGGGCGAGCAGAATCGCCGCGACACCCGCGAAGATCCGGGAATGCGGCTGGAACCACATGGTCAGGCCGAGCACGACAAGCAGGACGCCGATGATCAACGAGCCGGCACCGGCGGTCGTCGCCATCCGGATCGTCATCGTGCCGAGCGTGAGGTTCGCGTACGGGAAGTACATGATCGGGATGCCGCCGAGCAACGTCAGCAGGCCACCCCAGAACGGGCGCTGACCGCGCCACCCTCGGAACGATTGGCGCATCCGACCGAGCTTGTCGCCCAGTCCCACTTGCGCTTCGGCGCTCATGTCGTACAGCTCCTCGGGGAACGGCGTTGGTTCTGTGTGTGCTGCGGATTCGGGCACGGGGACGGTTTGAGGTCAAGATTCGTCGCGCCCCCGCGCCCAGCCGTGCTGCGCAACAAGTACCGCTGCTAAGGCATCAGTTGCCTCAGTAGCACTCGTGCTTGCCCTTCTTGACCGACATAGCCAGACCAGAGAGCTTGAAGGTGCCTGCGGTGGTCGCCCACGCACGCTGCTTGACGTCGGTGAACTTCACCTTGTCAGCCTGCTGCGCGAACGAGTCGGGGGCGTACTTGTCGCCCTTCGACGGGCCAGGGCCCTTGGTGGTCTGGTCGACCGATACGCCGATGTCCACGTTGGTGAACGTCGCGTCGGCCTTCAGGTCATCGGCGTCGATGTAAAGCTTCTTCGCCAGAACCTTCGGGCCGCCGTTGCCACCGGCCTTGAGAGTCATCGACACATCGCCGAAGACGGGGACCGGAACGACGACGGACTGGCACAGGTTGGTGATCTTGGCCGATTCGAGGCCGACGACGGCGACCGGGTGGTTACCCGACTTACCGCTGTCAAGCGCCCCGTACTGGACGAATCCCGTACCGTTGAGCTCCTTGGCAGTCACCTTGAACTGCTGACCGGACACACTGAACGATGCCGCGAGTGCACCCTGCGAGAGGGCCACGCCTATCGCGGCAGTCGCCGCGACGCTCGGCACCATGACTACGGCGAACCGCTTCCATCTGGTTCCGCCACGAGCCACGGACTCCATGACTTTCCTCCTTCTCGGACGTACATCTCCGGCCCTGACTGATCCCGTTCGGGCGGCTCAGCCGGGCAGGGATGGGAGAAGCGCTACGTCCTCGGGAAGGAGAGCGCCCGCATGGGAGGCGCAACTGCGCCACTCAGCACCGGCGATCACCCCCGAGCGACAACCACTGGTCGCACGCGACACGCACAACCTGCCGGACAGGCCCTGCCGGATGGCAGAGACCCCCCTGTCCAAGACCGGCGACGGGGTGCCTCCGGCCTGCTCGGTGGGGACCCAGAAACCCCGCTCCCGGTTGGCTTTCGGGCTGCGGGTCAAAGGACCGAGCGTCGCCGATCGTGGTGCATTCTCGGCCCCCGCACAAGGGGGTTCGTTACTCGCTAGTAACGGCCCGATAACCGAAGCACGACCGCGCGGTATCGGTCGGCCACAGACGGTGCATCCATGGGCAGGAACAGATCGGGATGTTGAAGGGCACAACCGGACAGATGGCTGGCCTGGTCTTACTCCAAGTAACAGTGGCCGCGTTTACCAAGTTTTGGTAAAGCGCGGCCACTGTGACGCCTTGACGGCAGATTTTCACTCGGGCATCACAAGCCCCAGCGTTTAGGGACTGGTCAGCGAACGGGTCCGACGGACCGGATCACAGGGACCGGATCAGAAGAGCACCCGTGCGAGCTGTGTGCGCGCCGCGCTCACCCGCGGGTCGTCCGAGCCGACCACTTCGAGGAGTTCGAGCAGTCGCACGCGCGCCGCGTCCCGGTCGTCGCCCGCCGTACGCCGGACCGCCTCGATGAGCCGACCGAACGCGTCCTCCACATGACCGCCCACCAGATCCAGGTCGGCGGCGGCGATCTGCGCGGCCACGTCCGCGGGACGGTCGGCGGCGTCCTTGCGGACCTGCTGGGCGTCCAGACCCTCGACGCGCTGCAGCAGTTCGGCCTGGGCGAGACCGAGCTTGGCCTCCGTGTTGCCCGGGTCGTCGTTCAGCACATTGCGGTACGCCTGTACGGCACCGCCCAAGTCACCCGCGTCGAGCGCCTGGACGGCGGCTTCGAGCAGGGCGTCATAAGGACCGGCCGGGACCTCCGCGACGGGAGCTTCCCGCTGCTCCCCGCCCTCTGCGCCCTCCGCGTCGGGGTCGACGACGAGGCCGGTCAGACCGAAGCGCTCCTCGCCGACCTGGATCAGCTGGTCAAGGGTCTGGCGGATCTGCTCCACCGGGGCCGCGCCCTGGAAGAGCGGCAGGGCCTGTCCGGCCACCACCGCGAAGACGGCCGGGATCCCCTGGACCCCGAACTGCTGCATCAGCATCTGGTTGGCGTCTACGTCGATCTTGGCGAGGACGAAGCGGCCGTTGTACTCCCGCGCGAGGCCTTCGAGCAGCGGGCTCAGCTGCTTGCACGGCTCGCACCACTCGGCCCAGAAGTCGATGACGACGGGCACTTCGCTGGAACGCTGGAGGACGTCGCGCTCGAAGCCCGCCTCGTCGACGTCGATGACGAGGCTCGACGGGGAGACGCCGGACACGGCGCCCCCGCCCTGCCTGGCCGCTTCGGCGCGCGCCTGCTCCGCCTTCGCCTTGGCCTCTTGGGCCGCCTTCACGGCGGCGAGGTCGACGACTCCGCTCATGGACATGTTCCGTGGCTGCATGAGTACATCCTCCCCCAAGCCGTACGGGAACCGCGCCCGTCCGAAGCCCCTCGCCGGATTGCGGGGCCGCGGGCGGTCGTGGCGCCAAGGTCCCGAGGAGGACCGATGGTTGTCGGCGCGGGGTCCCCACCCTGTGCCGCTCTGCTTGTCGCTGTGGTTGTCGCTGTGGTTGCCACTCTTCGCTCTTCGCTCGCCGCGAAAGAGGGTGGGCGGCGAGGAATTGCCGTTCGTCCCGCCCACATCTCTTTCGCTACGAGTCGTAGCGTAACTGTCGGGGGCTGTCACGTGGACGGCGGGCCCGCGCGAGATTCGGTGATCTGCCTCACTCGCCGCCGATCGCCGCAGATCGTCACTGCTCCGGCCTGTTCCGTACTGGCCGGTATGGTCACGGGATGCAGAGCCGCATCCCCCCTCCCGTCCGCACCGGCGGCCGCCCCCGCAACGCCGCGGCGGACACCGCGATCCTGGAGTCGACCCGCCAGGCCCTGGTCGAACTGGGCTGGTCCAAGCTGACCCTCGGCGACGTCGCCACGCGCGCGGGTGTCGCCAAGACGACGCTCTACCGGCGCTGGGCGGGCAAGAGCGAGCTGGTCGTGGACGCGGTGGCGGAGCTGTTCGACGAGCTGGAGCTGCCGGACAGCGGCAGCCTGGCGGCGGACATCGAGGGAGTGGTGCTCCAATTCGCCGCGCTGCTCGGCCGCCCCGAGACGAAGACCGCGCTGATGGCGGTGGTGGCCGAGTCGACGTCGGACGAACCGCTGCGGGAGCGGATCCGTACGTCGATCGTCGACCGCCAGAAGCGGCTTGTCCTCGCGGGGCGCAAGCGGGCCCAGGAACGGGGCGAGCTGCCCGCCGAGCCCGACCCCGACGCGGCCGGGCGAACCGCCGACCTCATCTTCGACGTGATCGCGGGCGCGGTGGTGCACCGTGCGCTGGTCAGCGCGGAACCGGTCGACGAGGACTGGGCCCGCCGCTTTACGTTGCTCTTGCTGGGCGGATTGGCCGCGGCGGCGGCCCAGCCTTAACGCCACGCCTGCGGCTGCGTTTCCACCACCCCTACCCCACCGCTCCGCGGCGGAGGTTCCCCGCCCACCCGCCCGATTACCCGGGGCAATCGGGCGGGTGGGCGGGAGACATCCGGCGCGGAGCGGCGGGACAGGGCCCGCTCCACCGGACCGCAGGTGGTGGAGGTCAGACCTGGTAGCGGTCCGCCGCGAAGAGGCGGAGGTTTTCGGCGACCCATACCGACGTTCGCTTCAAGCCCTCCGGCAAGGAGACCGACGGAGTCCACCCCGACAGCTCCCGGGCTCGGGAGTTGTCCGAGAGCAGCCGCTGGACCTCGCTGCCCGAAGGGCGGAGCCGGGACGGGTCGACGACCACCCTCGCCTCGCGGCCGGACGCCGCGATCAGCGCCTCCGCAAGATCCCCGATCGAAATCTCCTCCCCCACCCCGAGATTCACCGCATGGCCGACGGCCGCGTCACACGCCGCAAGGGCCATGAAGCCCCGCGCGGTGTCCGTCACGTACGTGAAGTCCCGCGTCGGGGTGAGCGAGCCCAGCTTGATCTCACGGGCGCCGGAGTGCAGTTGGGCCAGGATCGTGGGGATCACCGCGCGGGCCGACTGCCGGGGCCCGTACGTGTTGAAGGGACGTACGACCGTCACCGGCAGCTCGAACGCGTGCCAGTGCGAGAGCGCCATCATGTCGGCGCCGATCTTCGAGGCGGAGTACGGGGACTGCGGCTGAAGCGGGTGGTCCTCCGAGATCGGGGCGGTCAGCGCCGTCCCGTACACCTCGCTCGTGGACGTGTGGACGAGCCGCCGCACCGAGTGCCGCCGACACGCCTCCGCGACGTTCTCCGTGCCGACGACATTCGTCTGGACGTACGCCCCCGGGGAGTCGTACGAGTACGGGATCCCGATCAGCGCCGCCAGATGGAAGACCGTGTCGCAGCCCTCCACCGCGTCCATCACGCGCCCCGCGTCCCGGACATCGCCCGCGAGCATCTCGACCCGCGGGTCCCCCATCAGATGGGCGAGATGGCCCTTCTCCGCGTACGGCTTGTAGTGCGCGAAGGCGCGGACCTTCGCCCCCTGCTCCAGGAGCAGATCGACGAGCGTCGAGCCGATGAAGCCCTCGGCCCCGGTGACGAGGACGGTGCGCCCCGCCCAGCCGAAGGAAGTGCCGTTGCTGCTCATGCGTACTCCAAGTGCGAGAAGCGGGTTGTGTGGTCCGTCAGTTGGATGACTCGTTCGGCGAGCAGGTCCGCCGCCCGCGCATGCGGGCCCGGCTCCGCCGCCCCGCTCATCGCGGCGAGCCGCGCCGGATCGGCGAGCAGTGGCCCGACGAGCTCCGCGAGCCGCGAAGCCGTCGTCTCGCCGTCGGGAAGCAGCAGTCCCGCGCCCGCGTCGGACAGGACGCGCGCGTTGTGGGTCTGGTGGTCGCCCGGCGCGTGCGGGTAGGGGACGAGGACGGCGGGGACCCCGGTGGCGGCGAGTTCGGCCACGGTCGCCGAGCCCGCACGGCAGACCACCAGGTCGGCGGCGGCGTACGCGAGGTCCATCCGGTCCAGGTAGGGGACGGCGCGGGCGGTCGCCTCCACGCCCGCCTCCGCAAGGCGCCGCCGCGTCTCGTCGAGCGCCGCGGGCCCCGTCTTGATGAGCAGCTGTACGTCCCCGCGGTGCCGCCAGCGCGCCGCGAGCCCCACGGCCGCCTCGGTAAGGCGGGCCGCGCCGAGGCTGCCGCCGTTGAAGAGCAGCATCCGGGCCCCCTCAGGCACCCCGAACTCCCGGCGGGCCTCGGCCCGCAGCGCGCCCCGGTCGAGCGCGGCGAGCGGCGCCGCGATGGGCATCCCGGTGGTGTGAGCCCGCTCCCCGCCCGGCAGGTGTTCTCGGCTGCGGTCGAAGGCCACCGCGATGTTCGGGGTGAGGCGGGCCGCGAAACGGTTGGCCCGGCCGGGGACGGCGTTGGACTCGTGGATGAGGCTCGGAAGACCGGCCATCCTCGCGCCGACGATGACGGGGGCGCTGGGGTAGCCGCCCATCCCGACGGCGACCTGCGCGCCCTGCTCCCGCAGGATCGCCCGGCACTGGGCACCCGACTTCACCAGGGCGGCGGGCAGGAGGAACCGCTTGGCGCCGAGCGACGGGTCGAACGGGATCATGTCGACGGTGTGGAGCCGGTACCCGGCGTCCGGTATCAGCCGGGTCTCGAGCCCCCGCCGCGTACCGACGAAGGAGACGACCGCGTCCGGCACGGCACGCCGCAGGGCGTCGGCGAGGGCGAGCCCGGGATAGATGTGTCCACCGGTGCCGCCCGCGCCGATGACGACGGAGAGAGGGGCAGCGGCCCCTGTCTCGGGAGATCGCATATCGGGTGTTCGCATGGCAATGGAGCATTACGAGCAGGTCTAAGAGGGTTTTAAGAGCAGCGTTTGGCACCTTTGGCCCATGAGCTTCACGAGCAGGCCGGGCCCACCCCTGACCGGCACCGGCCCCTCGCCGGCCAAGGTCCTGGTCGTCGACGACGATCCCGAGGTACGCGCGGCGGTCGAGGACGCCCTCACGATCGAGGGACACGTGGTCCGCGGCGCCCCGGACGGGCAGCGCGCGCTCTCGGCAGTGGCTCGCTGGGAACCCGACCTCCTCGTCCTGGACGTGCTGATGCCCGTCATGGACGGCCTCGCCGTCTGCCGCCAGATGCGCGCACTCGGCGACCGCACACCGGTCCTCGTACTCACCGCCCTAGGCTCCGTCAGCGAACGCGTCGACGGCCTCGACGCGGGCGCCGACGACTATCTGGTGAAGCCCTTCGCCCTCGACGAACTCGTCGCCCGCGTCCGCGCCCTCCTGCGCCGCGCCGCCCCGGAGCCGCACTCCCCCGCCGACGGCGACGACCTCACGTACGCCGATCTCGTCCTCGACCCCGCGACCCGCACCGGCCGCCGCGGCCACCGCGCCGTCGAGTTCAGCCGCACCGAGTTCGCCCTGCTCGAACTGCTCCTGCGCAACGCGGGCCGGGTGCTTCCGCGCGAGCTCATCCAGGAGTCGGTCTGGGGGCGCGACTTCGGGCCCGACTCCAACTCCCTGGCCGTGTACGTCGGTTACCTGCGCCGCAAACTGGAGTCGGGCGGCGAACCACGCCTGGTGCACACCGTGCACGGCGTCGGCTACCGGCTCGGCAGCCCGTGAGCGCCCGGCGCAGGCTCGGCGCCCAGTGGCGGCGCAGGCGTCCGCTGCGCACCCGGCTCGCGCTCGCCGCGGCGGCGGCCGTCGCACTCGTCGCGGTCGGGGTGTGCGTGGCCGCGTTCCTCGTCATCCGCTACAAGCTCTACCAGCAGCTCGACCAGAACCTCGCCCAGTCGGCGGGCCTCATCGCCCAGCAGCGCAACTTCGACAACGAGCCGGGCGTCGTCACGGGCGAGTGCCGCTTCCTCGGCGCCCCCGCCTGCTCGCAGATCGTCCCCGCCGACCCCGCGAACGACCCGTCGAAGCCGTATCTGCTCCCGGTCGCCGAGTCCACCCGGAAGGTCGCGAGCGGCGACACGGCGCCGTACTACACGAGCCTGACGCTGCACGGGAAGCCGACCCGGATGTACACCACCACCTACGGCAAGGGGGACGCCGTGCAGGTCGCCCTGCGCGCCGACATCGCGGAGCGCGGGGTACGGCAGGCCGCGGGGCTGCTCGCCGCGGTGGGCGGCGCCGGAGTGCTCCTGTCGGGGCTCGGCGGCTACTGGGTCTCACGCACCGGCCTCGCCCCGGTCGCCCGCCTCACCGCCACGGCGGAACGCATCACGGCGACCCGGGACGCCCGCCACCGCATCGAGCTGCCGCCGGGCCCCGCGGGCCGCGAGGACGAGGTGACGCGCCTGGCCGCCTCGTTCAACGCGATGCTGGCCGAGTTGGAGAAGTCGGTCACCGCACAGCGGCGCCTGGTCGCCGACGCCTCGCACGAACTGCGTACGCCGCTGACCGCACTGCGTACGAACGCCGAACTCCTCGCCCGCGCGGACCGGCTGACGGACGCTCAGCGCGAGCGCGCGTCCGGCGCGCTCGCCCGTCAGCTCCGCGAAGTGACCGGCATGGTCAACGACTTGATCGAGCTGGCCCGCGACGAGGAGCCGCAGCCGCTCCTGGAGGAAGTGCGGCTCGCTCCCCTGGTCGCCCATGTCGTGGACGCGGCGCGCGGCCACTGGCCGCAGGTGCCCTTCACGCTTTACATGACGCCGGACACCGAAGGCACGAGCATCCCCGGCGTCCCCGCGCGCCTCTCCCGCCTCGTCACCAACCTCTTGGACAACGCGGCCAAGTTCAGCCCGCCGGGCACCCCCGTGGAGGTCTCCCTCACGCCCACCGCCCTGACGGTCCGCGACCACGGCCCCGGTATCGCGGAGGAGGACCTGCCGTATGTCTTCGACCGCTTCTACCGCGCGGAGAAGGCCCGAGCCCTGCCGGGCTCGGGCCTCGGCCTCGCGATGGCCCGCCAGATCGCCCACGCGCACGGGGCGGAACTCTCGGCGCGGAGGGCGCCGGGCGGGGGCGCGCTGTTCGAGCTGACGCTCGGCGAGAATTAAGCCCGTCCGGCGATTGAGGACATCAGTGACCGCTAGTTCTTCCAGGCGCAACTGCCGAGATCAGCGCGCCCCTTCGCAACAAGGCTGTCCGCTTCCCTCGCGGGCAGGACGCGCGTGTGCTTGCCGCGGCAGATGACCGTACGGTCGCCGTGTCCTGCCAGGTCGACCAGGATCTGGTCCCAGTGGCGGTACTGCACGTCGTGCCCGGAGTCCGCGTACGAACGCACCTTCGCCTTGCCCGGCAGCGCGTCCTGCCAGGTCTTGAGGGTGGCCGGCGGCACCGTGGTGTCCTTCTCGCCGCCGTAGAGGTACACGGGGGCGTCGAGCTTCTTCAGGTCCGGGCCCGGCCGACCGCAGTACAGCTTCTGCTCGTGCACCTGCGGCGCGGGGTCGGCCTGCTGGCCGCGCTGGTTGTAGGTGCGCGCGCCTTCCTCGTACGCCGTGTCGGCGAAGCCCGGTATCGACTTGACGGGACTGTCGTCCGGGAAGGCCCACCACTTGCGCGGGTCCTTGATGGAGTCCTTCACGGTGTCGGCGAGCTCGTCGTCGGACATCGAGCAGTACTCGGGCTTCGTGCCGTAGGGCGGCAGGGCGGCGGCGAGGTGCAGGGCCGATACGCGGTCGGGGGCGCGCCCCGCGAGCTCCGCCGCGTAGGGACCGCCGCCCGAGATCGCGATGACGCTCACGTCGTCCACGCCGAGCTTGTCGAGCACTTCGAGGGTGTCGGAGGCGAAGTCCGCCTTGCCGAGCTTCTCGTCGTACTCCGTGTCACCGAAGCCGTTGCGCTCGACGGAGATGAGGCGCAGGCCCAGGTCCTCGCGGGTCGTACGGAAGAAGTCCGTCATGTGCGCGGCACGCGCGCTCGTGCCGGTGCCGCCTATGTAGAGGACGGGCTTGCCCTTCTTGTTCCCCGTGTCGGAGTAGTGGGCCGTCCGGCCGTTCTTGAGCTTCGCCGCGTGCACGGCGGGGCCGAGCGAGTCGAAGGTGTCCTGGACCTTCGGCTCGGGCGGCGGGCTCGCGCTCACCTCTCCGGAGCCTGCAAGCATCAGCGCGCCGAGAAGCGTGGCCGATGCGGCCCCGATGGCGATGGCGGCGGTGCGGGAGGGTCCGGACAGGCTCACGGGCGGCACAGGTGACTCCAGGGGGCAGGACGCTTGGACGGGCGGCGCCTACCCAGCCCCGTGCATCTGACACCCACAATTTTCAGCCGGGCTTCAAGGGGCGCCCAGGGGAGCCCCCGAAGGGGCGCGGGGAACTGCGCGACCAGCCAAAACGGCCCCGCAGATCCCACGCACCCAAAGAACCCGAACTAGAACCCCGGCGGCTCGGTGTAGATCCCCCACTCGTCCCGCAGGGCGTTGCAGATCTCCCCCAGCGTCGCCTCCGCGCGAACGGCCTCCAGCATGGGGGCGATCATGTTCGACCCGTCGCGGGCAGCGGCAAGCATCGCTGCGAGCGAGGCCCGCACCCGAGCGTCGTCCCGTGCCGCCTTGCGCGAGCCAAGGACCTTGACCTGCTCCCGCTCCACCTCGTGAGAGACCCGCAGGATCTCCAGGTCCCCGGTGACGGAACCGTGGTGGACGTTGACGCCCACGACACGCTTGTCGCCCTTCTCCAGGGACTGCTGGTACTGGAACGCCGACTCGGCGATCTCGCCGGTGAACCAGCCGTCCTCGATGCCGCGCAGGATGCCGGAGGTGATGGGCCCGATGGGGTGCTCCCCGTTCGGGTGCGCCCTGCGCCCCCGCTCCTTGATCTGCTCGAAGATCTTCTCGGCGTCGGCCTCGATGCGGTCGGTGAGCTGCTCGACGTACCAGGAACCGCCGAGCGGGTCCGCCACGTTGGCGACGCCCGTCTCCTCCATGAGCACCTGCTGCGTGCGCAGCGCGATCTCGGCGGCCTGCTCGCTCGGAAGGGCGAGGGTCTCGTCGAGGGCGTTCGTGTGCAGGGAGTTCGTACCGCCGAGGACCGCGGAGAGGGCCTCCACAGCGGTGCGTACGACGTTGTTGTAGGGCTGCTGGGCCGTCAGCGAGACCCCCGCGGTCTGCGTGTGGAAGCGCAGCCACTGGGCCTTGTCGGTCTTCGCGCCGTACACGTCCCGCATCCAGCGGGCCCAGATCCGGCGCGCGGCACGGAACTTGGCGATCTCCTCGAAGAAGTCCAGGTGCGCGTCGAAGAAGAAGCTGAGACCGGGGGCGAAGACGTCCACGTCCATGCCGCGGCTCAGCCCGAGCTCGACGTACCCGAAGCCGTCCGCGAGGGTGTACGCGAGCTCCTGCGCGGCCGTCGCCCCGGCCTCGCGGATGTGGTAGCCGGAGACCGAAAGGGGCTTGTACGCGGGGATGTCGCGCGCGCAGTGCTCCATCAGGTCGCCGATCAGGCGCAGATGCGGCTCGGGCTGGAAGAGCCACTCCTTCTGCGCGATGTACTCCTTGAAGATGTCCGTCTGGAGCGTGCCGTTCAGGACGCCCGGGTCGACGCCCTGGCGCTCGGCGGCGACCAGATACATGCAGAAGACGGGGACGGCGGGTCCGGAGATCGTCATCGACGTCGTGACGTCACCGAGCGGGATGTCCTGGAACAGGACCTCCATGTCGGCGGCCGAGTCGATGGCGACCCCGCAGTGCCCGACCTCGCCGAGGGACTGCGGCTCGTCGGAGTCGCGGCCCATCAGGGTCGGCATGTCGAAGGCGACGGAGAGTCCGCCGCCGCCGGCGGCCAGGATCATCTTGTAGCGCTCGTTCGTCTGCTCGGCGTTGCCGAAGCCCGCGAACTGGCGGATGGTCCAGGTCCGGCCGCGATAGCCGGTGGGGTGCAGGCCACGGGTGAAGGGGTATTCGCCGGGCCATCCGATCCGTTCGAATCCCTCATAGGCGTCCCCGGGCCGTGGCCCGTAGACCGGCTCGACCGGGTCGCCGGAGAGCGTGGTGAAATCCGCGTCGCGCTTCTTCGCGGTGTCGTACCGGGCCTGCCAGCGACGGCGGCCCTCCTCGATGGCGTCAGCGTCCATACCTTTGAATTTACTAGGACGTCCTAGTAAATGTCGAGGCGCTGCGACATTAGCTGCTCCGCAGCGGGGCCACGGACCTGTCCGTGGCGGTGCGGTTACGCCTTGGCGGTGGCCGGGGAGCCGTCGACGATCAGCGGCTCGACCTCGCGCACGACCTTGCGCTCGACGAAGAACGCGGCGGTCGGGATGGTGCCGGAGATGAGCACCCAGAGCAGCTTCCCGAAGGGCCACTTCGCCTTGGAGCCCAGGTCGAAGGCGAAGATCAGGTAGATGATGTAGAGGAGACCGTGGACCTGGGAGACGACCAGCGTCAGGCCCTCACCCTTGTCGAAGCCGTACTTGAAAATCATGCAGGTGCACAGCACGAGCAGCATGACGGCGGTGACGTAGGCCATCACCCGGTAACGGGTCAGCACGGATCGCTTCATGCCCACGAGCGTATCGGCCCGTTTTGCGCGATCTTCGGGCGACCCCCACACGACCGGAACGGCAGCTTCTACTGCCCCTCCGCTGCCCCTCTACTGCTCCTCGAAGTCCTCCGCCGACACCCGCAGCGGCCGCAGCATCGCGAAGATCTCCGCACACTCCTCGGCGTCGTACACCCCGAGCCCGAAGTCCATGGCCATCAGCTCGCGCGTGGCCTCCTCGACGACCTCGCGGCCCTTCTCCGTGATGGAGGCGAGGGTGCCGCGCCCGTCGTTCGGGTTGGGGCGCTTGTCGACGAGGCCGGACTTGACCAGGCGGTCGACGGTGTTGGTGACGGACGTGGGGTGGACCATCAGACGCTCGCCGATCTTGGACATCGGCAACTCGCCGGCCTGCGAGAACGTGAGCAGGACCAGCGCCTCGTACCGCGCGAAGGTCAGTCCGTACGGCTTGACGACCGCGTCGACCTCGGCGAGCAGGATCTGCTGCGCACGCATGATCGAGGTGATCGCGCCCATCGCCGGTACGGAACCCCAGCGCTGCTTCCAGAGTTCGTCGGCGCGGGCGATGGGATCGAAGGGAAGACTGAGCGGCTTCGGCACGCCAAAGACCTTACCCGCCGGTCACATGCTGGTCAGCCCCGTCTCGAAATTCGGTCGCCTGTTCCTGTGGGTCGCGGGATTCAGTGACGGTCGTACGCGTACGGCGCGCGGCACGGGCCTCGGCGGCCAGGGCGAGGCAGCAGACCGTGCCGAGTACGCCCGACGCCGTGACGACGGTGCTCACCGCGAAGAACTCCGCCGCGAGCCCGGCGAGCGCCATCCCGACGCCCTGGATCGTCATGAGCCCCGCCGTATGTACGGTCATGGCCCGCCCGCGCAGTTCCTGGGGCACGGCGTCGACGAACCACCGGTCGACGCCAAGGGTGTACGCGGATCCGGCCCCGGCGAGCGCGAGGGCCAGCATCGCCCACAGGAGCCCCGGCGTGACGGCGTACACGGTGAGCGGGAGCAGGGTGACCGAGGCGAGCGGCAGGGCGATGCGGGCCCGGGTGGTCGCCGAGAGCGCGGAGCCCGCGTACAGCTCCGCCGCGATCGTGCCGACCGGCAGCGCGCACATCAGGAGTCCGACGCCCGCGACTCCGACGCCGATCTGGTCCGCGTAGGGGGCGGCGAGCGCCTCCGGGGCGACCATGAACATGGGCGGCGCCCACAGGAGCAGGAGCAGCGCCCGGATCCGCCGGTCGCCGAGCACCTGCCCGGTGCCGCTGAGCGAGTACCGCACAAGGGCGGTGCCGCCGCCCCCGCGCGCGGGCCTGCGCTTGGTCCCGCACCGCAGGAGCAGCGCGGACACGGCGAACGTACAGACGGTGATGAGGAGCGCGCCGCGCGGCGCGACGACGGTGAGCAGGACGCCGCCGAGCCCGAACCCGACGAGTACGGAGCTCTGCGAGACGATCCGGAGCAGGGAGCGCCCGAGGACGAACAGGTCACCGTCCCCGAGGATGTCGGTGAGGGTCGCCATCCGCGTCCCGTTGAACACGGGCGACACGACGGCGATGACACACCGCAGTGCGAGCAGTCCGAAGACGGGTGTGGCGGGCAGGGCCATGAGGGCGGCGCACCCGCCGCACACCACGTCGCAGAGCACGAGCACCCGGCGCGGCGGATACCGGTCGGCGATCCCCGACAGGAGGGTGCCGCCCACGAGGTAGGGCAGCATCCCGAGCGCGAAGGTGAGCGCGCTGAGCAGCGGCGAACCGGTGAGCCCGTAGACGAGCACGGTGAGCGCGACCTCGCTGACGACGACGCCGAGCAGCGAGAAGGCGTGCGCGAGGAAGACGGCGCGGAACTCGCGGATCGCGAAGAGGCGGAGGTAGCCGGTGGGTTCGGAGGTTCCGGTGGGTTCGGCGGTTCCGGTGGGTTCGGGAGTTGTCGGGTTCTCTTCGGGCATGCCCGCACCCTGCACGCGCGCGTGCCTCTCGCCCTAGAGTTTCGGCGACAGACGAATCATGGGGATCAAGGGGAATCGCAAGGGGGTCGGGACCGTGCCGAACCGGTTGCACTTCGGGCCGGACGATCTCCTGCGGTGCCGGTTCGCCATCTCACCTCTGTGGGAGACGCAGGAAGCCGTGCGCACCCTCAAGCGGCCCGACCGGCACGGCTACCACCCGCAGTGGCTGCGGCGGATCCGCGGGGCGAGTGCCGGGCTCGACCTCAGGCCGCTGTGGCTGCTCATGCCGCAGCGGGGCTACAGCCCGGACTTCATCGGCCCTCCCCCCATCGGCCCCGCCGCCACCTTCGACGAGGAGATCGCGGCCGTGCGCGCGGCCACCCCCGAGGTCGCGCGGGACGAGCTGGCGCGGGGGCTCGCCTGCACGGCGGGGGCGGCCGAGTCGCCGCTGGGGCGCGCGCTGCTCGCCGATCCCGCGCGTGCGGTACGGGTTCTCGCCGATGCCATGGAAGCCGCCTGGCACACCCTCGTCGAACCGGACTGGCCGCGGCTCCGGGCGCTCCTGGAGGCGGACATCGCCTTCCATTCGCGGCGGCTCGCGGAGATCGGCCTCGGCGCCCTTGTCGCCGAGATCGACCCGAGGTTCACCTGGGACGCGGAGACGCTGACCGTCGAGCGGTCGGCCGACCACGTGCGGCATCTGGCGGGGCAGGGCCTCGTCCTGATGCCCAGCGTCTTCGCCTGGCCCGACGTGGTGGGCGGCCACGAGCCGCCGTGGCAGCCGACGCTGGCCTATCCCGCCCGTGGCATCGCCGGGCTCTGGACCGAGCCGAGCGAACGCACCTCCGAGGCGCTCGTACGGCTCCTCGGCCGGGGCAGGGCGTCCGTCCTCGCCGCGCTCACCGACCCGGCCACCACTTCGGCGCTCGCGCACCGCCTGGGGCTCGCCCCGTCGTCCGTCTCGGCGCATCTGAGCGCGCTGCGCGGCGCGGGGCTCCTCGTCTCGCGGCGGTACGGGCATCAGGTGCTCTACGAGCGGACACCGCTGGGCATCGCGCTGGCGAGCGGGGGCGGGGGCGAGAGCGGCGGCGAAGGTGGCGGCGGGAGTGGCGGCGACGGCGGTATCTGACGGAGCCCGGTCCGGTGTCGCAACCGAGGGCGATTAGAGCGTTATGTAACGATTGCCCCTCACCGTCGCGCAAGGGGTCCTGATGCACCGGCTGCTCCGTACGTTCACCGCGCTCACGGCCCTGACGGCCCTCGGGCTCACGGCAGGGTGCTCATCCGACTCCGGCGCGCAGGGCGAGGAGAGGACGGCCGCCGAGGCAGGTCCCTCCACGGACGCCGCCAAGAAGGCCCCGCAGAACGCCTTCTGGGTCGACCCCCAGAGCGCCGCCGCCCGGCAGGTCAGGCAGTGGGAGCAGGAGGGCCGCACCCAGGACGCCGACGCGCTGAAGAGGATCTCCGAGCAGCCCATGGCCGTGTGGCCCGCGGGCGACGACCCGGCCCCGGACATCAAGGCGGCCGTCGACGGCGCCTCGCGGGCCGACCGCACCGCCGTGCTCGTCGCGTACAACATCCCGCACCGCGACTGCGGCCAGCACTCGGCGGGCGGCGCGCACAGCGCGGACTTCTACCGGCAGTGGATCGACAAGTTCGCGGGCACCATCGGCGACAAGTCGGCCGTCGTCGTCCTGGAGCCGGACGCGGTCCCGCACATCGCGGACGGCTGCACCCCCGCCGAGTACCACGCCGAGCGCTACCAACTGCTCTCCGACGCCATCCAGCGGCTCAAGCGCCAGCCCCAGGTGAAGGTCTATCTGGACGCGGGCAACCCGGGCTGGATCACCCAGGCGGGCAAGCTCGCCGAACCGCTTCAGGAGGCCGGGATCGCGCAGGCGGACGGCTTCTCGCTGAACGTGTCGAACTTCCAGGACGACGACACCATCAAGGCGTACGGCCGCGGCCTCTCGGGGGTCGTCGGCGGCAAGCACTTCGTGATGGACACGAGCCGCAACGGCAAGGGCCCGCTCGCCGGTGACCGTCAGGACGCCTGGTGCAATCCGCCGGGGCGCGGTCTTGGCACCCCGCCCACGGACAAGACCGGTGAGGCGCTGCTCGACGCGGTCCTGTGGATCAAGCGGCCCGGCGACTCGGACGGACCGTGCAGGGGCGGCCCTGCGGCGGGCCAGTGGTGGCCCGACTACGCGCTCGGACTCGCGCGCAACGCCAAGGCCACCTGACCGCCCGCCCACCGCTCCCCACCACCGGGGCTACTTCACGTGGATCCACTTCGCCTCTGACGACGCGCCGTCCTGGTCCGTCACGAACAGCATGTACCAGCCCGGCGGCACGAGGGCGGTGTCGCCCCTGGGCACGTCCACCGTCACCGAGCCCTTGCCCTTGGTGAGGCCGAGCGCGATCGACCGCTGCTCGACGTCCGTCGTGTGCGTCACGGCGCTGGGACGCATCAGACGGGCCGACGCGATCTTCCCGGGGCTCTTCGTACGGAAGGTCGCGCGGCCGTCCGCAGCCAGCTGCTCCGGTCCTTCACCGAGGACCGGACGGTTCTCGCCCGCCTTGTGCAGCGTGGGCGGCGTGAAGACCTCCATGCGCTGCTCGAAGTGGCCGAGCTTGGTGTTCTCCTGGTTGTCGAAGAGCGGGTCCGAGCCGAAGGTGACGACGCGTCCGTCGGGCAGGAGCAGCGCCTCGGAGTGGTAGTTGCGGCCCACCTCGGGAGACGCCGCAGCGCGGAAGCTGTTGCTCTTGGGGTCGTAGAACTGCGCCTTGTGGATGTTGCTCCCGCCGCGCCCGCGGTAGTCCCCTGAGCCGTTGGACGTGAACACCGAGTCGTCCGGCAGGATCACGCTGTTCAGGTAGCGGGTGCCCTGCGGGAGTTCGGGCCCTGTCTTGAAGGCGGGGCTGTCCTGCTTGAGGTCCACGACGGCCGTGCGCTTGGTCGCCTTGTCCGACTCGCCGACGCCTCCGCCGCCCATGATCATCACCTTCTGGTCCTGCGCCGGGGGCAGCAGGAGGGAGGCGGACGTCTCGGTCTGGTCGAGGTCGACGAGGCCGGGGATCTTGTCGAACTTGTTGGTCTTCAGGTCCCAGAGGCCGGGTTCACGGCCCTTGTCGGCGGGCCCGTAACCCGCGTTCGACGCCGGGTAGAAGAGCTTGCCGCCCTTGGTGAGGAAGAGCGCCGGGTAGGTCGGGAAGTAGCGCTTGGGGCCGTCGGTCCACTTCTTCGTCTTCGGGTCGTAGATCTCGTTGTCGCCCGGGTCGATCATGCCGACGTCGTCGAGTCCGGAGACCGCGAGCACCTTGCCGTCGTCGAGACCGACGAGCGTCGGATACCAGCGGGCCTTCTTCATCGGGTCCACGGGGATGTACTTCTCCGCCGTCGGGTCGAACTCGTACGCCGCCTTGATCCCCTGGAAGTCCTGCTTGTCCATGGTGATCTTCTCGGCGATCCCGTACGCGTTGTCCGCGTCCTTGCCCTTGAGACCCTCGATCTCGTACTGCGCGGCCTTCTCGGTGATGAACTCCTCGCCCTCCTTGGCGCCTTCCACGAAGACACGTGCCTCGCTCGCCTTGACCTTCGTCTTCCAGGGGTTCATCGCACCGGACTTGGAGTACGTGATCTCGTAGTCCCGCTTGGCTCTGGGGACCTTGACGTCGAACTTGCTCACGTACTCGACGCCCGACGGCGAGCGGAAACGGGTGCCCTTCTTAAGGACGAGGCTCTTGTCGGGGTTCTCGTTCTTGACGCGCATCCCGCCGCCGGCATGGGTGAGCTCGCCGTCGAGGAGTTCGTAGCGCGCCGTGCCGCCCGCGACCAGGAGGCGGCCGTCGGGGAGTTGGGCGTGCCCCGAGCAGAAGAAGTCCTCCGGGGTCGCCACCTTCTTGAAGGTGTCCGTCTTCGGGTCCCAGAGGATCGTGTCGAAGGACCCGGCGTCGAACTTCTTCTGCTCGTTCCCGGAGCCCGCGACGATCAGGACCTTGCCGGTGTGCAGGAGCGCGGCGTGGATGGCGTTGGTGCGGAACTCCTCGGGGATGCCGATCTGTTTCCAGGAGCCGTACTTCGCCTTGTAGCCGGGCTGGGCGATCTCGTAAGCGTGGTACTTCTCCTCGGCGAAGGAGAGCGCGGCCGGGGCGTTGAGTCCTACGAGCAGCGTGCCCGCGCCGACGCCGAGGAGCGTCTTCCTGGTGCGCTGAGAGGGCCGGTAGGCCATGGGTCAGTTCCCTCCAGTCGTGGTACCGGTGGCGAACGCCGGCTCCGGCTCGCCCTCCGCGCCCGGGGCTCCCAGGCCTTCCGCGTCCTGCCTGCCGCGCTGCCGCGCCTGCCTGCGGGCCTCGCCGCGCGCCCTGCGCTCCCTGAGCAGCGAGAAGCTCCAGATCGCTATCGGGGCGAGCGAGATGACCATCGCGAGGACGGCCCAGGTGCGCATCGCCACATGGGTGTGGCCGAGCACGAACGAGGCGACGAGTGAACTGGCGAGCACCGCCGCCCAGAAGAGGTGGATCCGGAAGGTGAGCACCCGGTCGGGGCTCGCGTCGCCGCCCTTGGGGGTGACCACGAAGCGGCTGGGGCGGCGCAGGACGGCGGCGCCGAGCGACTTGGCGTAGATGGGGGCGGAGAGCGCGGACATCGCCATGCCCGCGAGGCCTCCGGAGCCCTCCGGTTCGTGCGGGGACACGTTGTGGCGGCGGTTCCAGAGGTAGAGGCCGATCTGGAGCGCTGCCGCGTCGCTGTAGAGCATCAGCCAGACCGATGCGGCGACCTGCGTGCCGGACGCGCCGAACCAGAGGAACAGGACGCAGCTGAGCACGCCGAGCAGCCAGTTGACGGCCGTCATGGGGTAGTAGACGAGCATCATCGTGTACGAGAAGAGACGCCCTGGAGGCATCGTGAACGGTGCCTTCCAGTACTGCTTGAAGAGCGTCTCGTACGTCCCTCGCGACCAGCGCATCTGCTGGGTGAAGAAGTCCGTCCAGGAGGCGGGGCCCTCACCGACGGCGAGGACGTCCGGGGTGTAGACCGACCGCCAGTGGCGCCTGGTGGCGGGGTTCTTGTGGCGGTGCAGCTCGAAGCCGGTCGCCATGTCCTCGGTGATGGAGTCGTACAGGCCGCCGACCTGGCGGAGCGCCGAGATGCGTACGACGTTGTTGGTGCCGACGAACATGGGCGCGCGGTAGCGGTTGCCGGCGCGCTGGATCAGGGCGTGGAAGAGGAACTGCTGGGACTCGGCGGCCTTGGTGACGGGGCTGTCGTAGTTCCCGTACACCTGCGGCCCGACGACGAACGCCACGTCCTCGTCCCGGAAGTAACCCATCATCCGTTCCAGGAAGTTGGGCAGCGGGACGTGGTCGGTGTCCACGGAGGCGAAGAAGTCGTAGTCGTCGCCGTGCATCGCGAGCCAGGCGTTGTAGTTGCCGTGCTTGGTGCGGGCCTTGTGGACGCCCTTCTCGCGGTTCCACTCGGGGACGCCGTTGCGGGTGAAGTGGCGTACGCCGAGTTCGGCGCAGAGCGCCTTGGCATCGCCGTCGTCGCCCTCGTCCAGGAGCCAGACGTCGAGGGGGCCCGTGTGCTCTATCCGCTTGGCGCCTTCGAGGGTGGCGCGGACCATGCTGAGGGGTTCCTTGCCCGGGACGTACGTCGTGAGGAACGCGACGCGGGTGCCGGGTTCGGGGGTGACCGGGATCGGGTCCCTCGCCACCATCGTCGCGTGGGCGATCGAGATGACGTTGACGAGCATGAAGAGCTCGATCAGACCGATGGCCACGAGCATCGTGATGTCGAGACCGATGAGCCAGCGGTCGGCGCCCTCGCGTTCCGTCCAGTGGGTCGGCCAGACGAGATAGACGAGCAGGAGGCCGGTGAGGACGGGCGCGAGCGTCATCAGGATGACGGCCCGTATTCGGTGGGGCTCGCTGGAGAGCAGTGCGGTGTACTGCACCCGATAGCGGCCGCCTTCGCCGCTGCCGCCGCCTTCGCCACTGTCGCCGTCCGGCTCGGTGAGCGGTCCGGCGAGTGTGCTGTGGGTGTCGTAGTCGTAGCCCTCCGGCCGCACAGCGCCCTCCAGGTCGTGGGTGATCTGGGTCTGGCAGGTTCAGATATGAACAAGCCGATAACCTCACAAAAGGGGAGTTTCTTCGGCGTGTCGAACCAGGTGCGTCCGTGCGAGCGGTTTTAGGGTGAACGGTTTGGCTGCGGTTGCGGGGTGGGGGTGCGGCTGCTGAGGGCGACGGCAAGAAGAAAGCCCCCGCCGGACGAACTCGGCGGGGGCTCTTCGCTGTACGGGGCGGCTACTCGGAGAGGTGCCGTTCCACCGTCTCGACCTTCGAGGTCAGTCCGTCGCTCACCCCGGGACGGATGTCCGCCTTCATGACCACGGATACACGCGGCGCCCGCGCCTCGACCGCGGCGACGGCACGCTTGACGACGTCCATCACCTCGTCCCACTCGCCCTCGACGGAGGTGAACATCGCGTCGGTCCGGTTGGGCAGGCCCGACTCGCGGACGACGCGGACCGCGTCGGCGACGTACTCCCCCACGTCCTCGCCGACGCCGAGCGGAGTCACGGAAAAGGCGACGATCATGCGCCCACGACTCCTTCGCGGCGGGCGCGCGACGCGATCACGGCGGCCTCGGCCTCACCCTTCAGCTTCCGCTCGGCGAAGAAACCGCCGGTCGGCAGGACGGAGAGGACGAAGTAGAGGGCGGCCGTCTTCAGGTCCCACTTCGTACGGTTCCAGGCGTCGAGCCAGAAGAGCACGTACAGGACGAAGAGCACGCCGTGGACCATGCCCATCACCGGTACGGCGTTGAATTCCGTGGTCCGCTTGAGCACCGAGCAGACGATCAGGAGCAGGAAGGAGATGGCCTCGGGGGCCGAGACCAGGCGGAGGCGGCGGAGTGCGGAAGCGGTCTTGATGTCCACGGATCACCTTCGGAGGGAGGCGGGGGCGAGGGGCGGGGCCGCTCGGCGGCATCGATCTAGCGATCTAGCGATCTTGTGAATGCGCGCACAAGCGACCCCCATTGTGACATCGGGGCATTCTCGGGGTTCGCTCAGGGGCCGTTGCCCTGTTCCGACCCCATATCCGACGGCTACCGTCGATACGTGGCAACGTTCCGACTGCAAGGCAGCAGGGTGCTCGCCGTGGACATGTCCGGCGACGCCGTCAAAGCGAAGAACGGCTCGATGGTCGCGTACGACGGCCAGATGGCCTTCAAAAAGATGACCGGCGGCGGCGAGGGCATCCGGGGCATGGTGACCCGGCGCCTCACCGGCGAGCAGATGACGGTGATGGAGGTGAAGGGGCACGGCACGTGCTGGTTCGCCGACCGCGCCACCGAGATCAACCTCGTGGAGCTGCGCGGCGAGAAGCTCTTCGTCGAGGCAGGCAATCTCCTGTGCACGGACGCGGCCCTGCGCACCGGCACCCACTTCACCGGCGTACGAGGCGCCTCACAGGGCAACGGCCTGTTCACCACGACCGTCGAGGGCTCGGGCCAGGCGGCGATCATGTCCGACGGACCGGCGGTCGTGCTTCGGGTCAGTCGCCAGTATCCGCTGACGGTGGACCCCGGGGCGTATGTGGCGCACCAAGGGGACCTCCGCCAGAACCTCCAGTCGGGCGTCACTTTCCGTACGTTGCTCGGCGAGGGCGGCGGCGAAGCCTTCCAGATCCGCTTCGAGGGCGAAGGCCTCGTCTACGTCCAGCCCAGCGAGCGGACCACGATCGCGGGGGACGTCTGACATGCCCTTCCGAGAGATCAACTCGAAGATGGTCGAAGCGACCGTCCTGCCGGGCCAGCGGCTGTACAGCCAGCGCGGCGCCATGCTCGCCTACAAGGGAGAGGTCGCGTTCACCCCCAACATCCAGGGCGGGCAGGGCGGCATCGGTTCGATGCTCGGGCGCAGGCTCGCCAATGAGGCGACGCCCCTGATGACCGTCGAGGGCAGCGGCACCGTCCTCTTCGGGCACGGCGGCCACCACATCCAGGTCATCAGCCTCTCCGGCGACACCCTCTACGTGGAAGCGGACCGGCTGCTCGCCTTCGACGGGACGCTCCAGCAGGGCACGATGTTCATGGGCTCGCAGGGCGGCGTCATGGGCATGGTGCGCGGCCAGGTCACCGGACAGGGCCTCTTCACGACCACCCTCAAGGGACAGGGCTCGGTCGCGGTCATGGCGCACGGCGGAGTCATCGAGGTGCCCATCACCCCGCAGCGCCCGGTCCATGTCGACCCGCAGGCGTATGTGGCGCACCACGGCGACGTGCGCAACAAGCTCTCCACGGCGCTCGGCTGGCGCGACATGGTGGGGCGCGGCTCGGGCGAGGCCTTCCAGCTCGAGCTGTCAGGGAGCGGTGCGGTGTATGTCCAGGCGTCGGAGGAGAAGCTGTGAACCCCTCAATGCCCGCGGGAGCGCCCGCACCCCTCGACCCGATGTCGCTGCCGAGCGACGACAGCGTGAACGCGTACACCTTCTGCGTGGAGCTCAAGGGGAGCCAGTGGTTCCTGCAGAAGGGGAAGATGATCGCCTACTACGGGTCGATCGAGTTCAACGGCATCGGACACGGCCGTCTGGACCGCCTGGTGCGCACGAGTTTCCATTCGCCCCTGCACGCGAGCGACTGGGTCGTGGCCGACGGCCAGGGCAAGATGCTCCTCGCCGACCGGGCCTTCGACGTGAATTCGTACGACCTCGAAGACGGCAACCTGACCATTCGCTCCGGCAACCTCCTCGCTTTTCAGCCAACTCTCGCGCTCAAGCAGTCCATCGTTCCGGGCTTCCTGACCCTGATCGGGACCGGCAAGTTCGTTGCCGCTTCGAACGGCCCGGTGGTGTTCATGGAGCCGCCGATCCGGGTCGATCCACAGGCCCTTGTGGGCTGGGCCGACTGCCCCTCGCCCTGCCATCACTACGACCACGGATACCTGACCGGAGTCATCGGCGGCGTGCGGGCCCTGAGCGGGATCGGCGGGACATCCGGGGAGGAGCACCAGTTCGAGTTCGTGGGTGCGGGCACGGTGCTTCTGCAGTCCTCGGAGGCACTCATGACCGAGCAGGCGACGGGTGCGGTGCCGCAGCAGGCGGGCGTGCCGGGTGGTCAGGGGGCACCGGGGCAACGCAGCCAACCCGGTCAACACGGGCAGCAGCCAGGACAACCGCGCCTTCCCGGACAACTGGGGGACCTCCAGCGTCGCTTCGGCCTGTGAGCGGTAGTCTGCGGAGTGTGACGGCGAACGTCTGTGCCCCTCTGTCATCTGGGGGGCGCGAGGCGCGTGTCACACACCGACATTCGTTCACCTTTCAACTTCTTAGGTAGAATCGATTCCATGGAGACCGAGACGGCCCCGCAGTGGCTGACCAACGAGGAACAGTGCGCCTGGCGCACCCACGTGGAGGTCAACAGGATGCTGACTTATCAGCTCGAGAAGGACCTCCAGCCGTTCAACCTGACCATGAACGACTACGACATCCTCGTGCATCTCTCCGAAACGGACGAGAAGCGGATGCGTATGAGCGATCTCGCGGCCGCCACGCTGCAGTCCAAGAGTCGGCTCTCCCATCAGATCACCCGAATGGAGAACGCGGGTCTGGTCCGCAGGGAGAACTGCGAGTCCGACCGGCGCGGGCTCTACACCGTCCTCACGGACGAGGGCATGGAGACCATGCAGCGGGTCGCCCCGCACCACGTGGCCTCGGTCCGCCAGCACTTCGTCGACCTGATCTCACCCGAGGCGCTCAGCGAACTCCACAAGGCCCTGACCCCGATCGCGGAACACCTCCGCGCCCAGCGGGGCAAGCCCTGACCCTCACCCTCACCGGGAATCGGCGGCGGCCGGGACCCTGAGCTCGAAGAGCGCTCCCCCACCGGGAGCCTCCCTGACCGTGAGGGTCCCGCCGTGGCGCGCGGCGACATCGCGCGCGATGGCGAGGCCCAGACCCGCCCCGCCGTCATCCCGGGTGCGGGCGTCGTCGAGGCGGACGAAGCGCTCGAAGATCCGGTCGCGCTCGCTCTCCGCCACGCCGTCCCCGTCATCGGACACCTCAAGGACCGCCCACGTGCCATCCACGCGGGTGCTCACCGTGACATGCGAGCGGGCGTGGCGCTGCGCGTTGTTCACGAGGTTGCCGAGCACGCGTGACAGCTGGCTGCGGGAGCCGGTGACCGCGACGTTCGCCAGATCCATGCGGATGTCGGCTCGGTCCCGCGTCCGCTGCGAAAGCTCCTCACGAGCAAGCGCCGCCAGGTCCACCTGTCCCCCGCCCGGCTTCTCACCCGCGTCCAGACGGGCGAGGAGAAGCAGGTCGGCGGCCAGCTCCTGAAGTCGTACGGTGTCTTCGACCGCACCGTCCACGTCCAGCAACTCCGGGTGGGCCGCGCCCACTTCGAGCTGGGTGCGCAGCGAGGCGATCGGGCTGCGCAGTTCGTGCGAGGCGTCGGCCACGAAGCGGCGCTGGCGTTCCACCGAGGTCTGCAGGGCGGCCAGCGTCTCGTTCGTGGTCGTGGCCAGACGGGCGATCTCGTCGTGCGTGTCCGGCTCGGGCACGCGGCGCGCGAGGTCCTCGGACGCGGTGATCGCCGCCATCTCGGCGCGGATCGCGTCCACCGGGCGCAGGGCGCGGCGCGTCACGAGCCAGGTCACCCCGGCGATGACGGCGAGCAGCAGCGGGAAGCCGATGAGCATGGACGTCAACGCCGTGGACACCGCGCTCTGCTGGGCGGCGAGCGAGGCGCCCGCGTAGACGGTGAGGTCACCTTTGCTCTCGGTGTTCACCTCGACCTTGGCGAAGCGGTAGTCCGCCGTCTCGCCGTCGACGGTGGCGGAGCCGGTGGTGACGTGCGCCGCGTCGTCGGAGATCTCCCCGGGTTCGAGCGCCTCGCTCTCGCTCTCGTGGTCATCGTCGTCACCCTTGGGGGGCGTGGACGCCGGCTGGGGCTTGACGGCGTCGACACCCGTGCCGCTGATGCGCTCCAGGTCCTCGCTGGCGGCGACGAGCCGTCCGTGGCTGTCGACGACCTGGACCGGCTGGTCCTCGTCGTCGAGTTCCAGTTCGCCGTACGAAGCGTTCCCGGCGAGCTGCGATGCCACCCCGCGGGCGCCGGACTCCGCCTGGCCGCTCGCCTGGTCGGTCAGATTGGCGCGCAGCGAGAGCAGCACGGCGGCTCCGGCGGCGACCAGCGCGATGGCGACGACGAGGGTGGCCGCGGTGGCGGCCCGGGCCCGTACAGAACTGAAGAAGCGCCTCATCGCGGGACCTCCAGGCGGTAACCGGCGCCGCGCACGGTCTTGATGAGCGGCGCTCCGAGCTTGCGGCGCAGGGCGCTGATGTACACCTCGACGATGTTGGGGTCGCCCTCGTAGGCGAAGTCCCAGACGTGTTCGAGGATGTCGCCCTTGGAAACCACCTCGCCCGCCCGCAGGACGAGCTGCTCGAGCACCGCGAACTCCTTGGCGGTCAGGGTCACTTCCCTGTCCTGGCCGTCCTCCCCGCCATCGCCTCGGAAGACGCGGCGCGCGGCGGTGTCGACCTTGAGGTCGCCGAGGGTGTGGACGGGTGAGGGGCCGCCGTTGCCGCGGCGGCGCAGGAGCGCCTTCACGCGGGCCACGAGCACGACGTACGAGAAGGGCTTGGTGAGGTAGTCGTCGGCGCCCGTGTCGAGCCCTTCGGCCTCGTCGTACTCCCCGTCCTTGGCGGTCAGCATCAGGATCGGCACGTCGTGACCCGCGGCGCGGAGGGTGGAGCAGACGCGGTAGCCGTTCATGCCGGGCAGCATGATGTCGAGGATGACCAGGTCGTACGTTCCCTCGCTGGCCCGGTGCAGTCCGTCGAGGCCGTCGTGCACGACGTCCACGGCGTAGCCCTCGGCGGTCAGGCCCTTGGCCAGGGACAACGCGAGACGCTTCTCGTCTTCCACGATCAACAGGCGCATGCGTTCAGGGTCGCAGAACGAACCTGAAGAGTTCTTCAGGCGGCTTCAGGCTGGCTTCAGGGTCGTTCAGCCAGATTGGTTCTTGTCGAAAGCGAACGGCAGCGGCCCCCGGGCCGCACAGCGATCGACACAGCCACCGACTCGGGAGGAACCCCTCATGAAGCGCAACATCGTCATCGCCACCGTCGCAGCACTGGCCCTCGTCGGGGGCGGCACCGCGACAGCGCTCGCCACCACTGGCGACGACGAGTCGTCGGGTGCCGCCGCCAAGAAGTCCAGTGTTCAGCTGAAGGACAACGACCGTGACGACGATCGGTACGACGACGACCGTGACGACGCCAAGGAGAACACCGTCGAGGTGAAGTCCGCCAAGGTGACGGCGGCCGACGCGATCAAGGCGGCGCTCGCGAACCAGTCCGGTACGGCGGTCTCCGCCGAGCTTGACGACGAGGACAACGGCGGCCTGGTCTGGGACGTCGACGTGCTCGGCAAGGGCAGCACCTGGCACAGCGTGCAGGTCGACCCCGGTACGGGCAAGGTGCTCGGCTCGCACACCGAGCAGGACGACGACGGCGACGCTGGCCGCGTGGCCGCCTCCCTGAAGGGTGCGTCCACCTCGGCGGAGGACGCGGCGAAGGCTGCGGCCGCCAAGGGCACGGTGACCTCTGTGGACCTGGACGACGACGGTACGGCTGGTGCCTGGGAGGCGGAGACCTCCGACGCCAAGGGTGCGGAGTCCGACTGGAAGGTCGACCTGCAGTCGGGCAAGGTCACGGCTGACCGCTCCGACAGCCACGACGACTCGGACGACAACGGTTCCGACTCCGACGACTAATAGCCCCGTCCCCCGGTGAGCGGGCCCCGCAGGGATCTCCTTGCGGGGCCTGCTCGCGTTGCTGGTGCACACAGAACCGCCGCTTCGCGACGGATATTTTCCCGCCCGCCCACCCGATTACCCGGGGTGCTCGGGTGGGTGGGCGGGAGAAAATCGCCGCGAAGCGGCGGCTTGTTCGTCGGCGCCCCAGCAGGGCCCATCGGGTCAGGAGGCCTACGAGGCCAGCAGGCGCCCCGCTCGCACCCCGGGTGACCGATTCGGCCCCGCCCCCTCAGCTCGTCGTCAAGCTCTCGATCAGTTCGTCCGACGCCGAGTACGGGTCGAGCTCCCCCGCCACGATCCGTTCCGCGAGGGCGGACAGCCGCGCGTCCCCGTGGAGGTCCGCGATCCGTTCACGCAGGGCGGTCACCGCGATGGTCTCCACCTCGCGGGCCGCACGCGAGGCGCGGCGCTCGGCGAGTACGCCCCGCTCCTCCATCCACGCCCGGTGCTTCTCCAGGGCCTCGACGACCTCGTCGATCCCCTCGCCCCGCGCGGCCACCGTCTTCACGATGGGCGGGCGCCAGTCACCGGCCGCGCGGGACTCCCCGAGTCCCAGCATGTGGTTCAGCTCGCGCGCGGTCGCGTCCGCGCCGTCCCGGTCCGCCTTGTTGACGACGTACACATCGCCGATCTCCAGGATCCCGGCCTTCGCCGCCTGGATCCCGTCGCCCATGCCGGGCGCGAGCAGCACCACCGACGTGTCCGCCTGCGAGGCGATCTCCACCTCGGACTGGCCCACGCCGACCGTCTCCACGAGGACGACGTCGCAGCCCGCCGCGTCCAGGACCCGGATCGCCTGCGGAGCCGACCACGCGAGGCCGCCGAGGTGGCCCCGCGTAGCCATGGAGCGGATGTAGACCCCGGGGTCGGACGCGTGCTCCGACATCCGGACCCGGTCGCCGAGCAGCGCGCCGCCGGAGAAGGGGGACGAGGGGTCGACGGCCAGGACGCCGACCCGCTTGCCCGCCCTGCGGTACGCGGACACGAGCGCCGACGTCGAAGTCGACTTGCCGACACCGGGAGATCCCGTGAGGCCCACCACGTACGCATGGCCCGCCAGCGGAGCAAGCGCCGCCATGACCTCGCGGAGCTGCGGTGACGCCCCCTCGACCAGTGAGATCAGCCGGGCCACGGCCCGTGGCCTGCCCTCGCGGGCCTGTGCCACCAGGGAGGGGACGTCCTGCATGTCAGACAGCTCCGTTCCGAGACGTAGACGTACGTAGAGGTAGACGTACGCAGAGGTGGAGAAGGCTTACCCGCGCGTACGCGTCAGGCCTTCGCCACCTTCACGATCAGCGCGTCACCCTGCCCGCCGCCACCGCACAGCGCCGCCGCGCCCACGCCGCCGCCCCGCCGCTTCAGCTCGAGGGCGAGGTGCAGTACGACGCGTGCGCCGGACATCCCGATCGGATGACCGAGGGCGATGGCGCCGCCGTTGACGTTCACCTTTTCCGAGGAGACCCCGAGGTCCTTCATTGACTGCACCGCGACCGCGGCGAAGGCCTCGTTGATCTCGATCAGGTCGAGGTCCGCGACGCCGAGGCCCTCCTTCTTCAGGGCGTGCTGGATCGCGTTCGACGGCTGCGACTGGAGCGAGTTGTCCGGGCCCGCCACGTTGCCGTGTGCCCCGATCTCCGCGAGCCACGTCAGGCCGAGCTCCTCGGCCTTGGCCTTGGACATCACCACGACCGCCGCGGCGCCGTCGGAGATCTGCGAGGAGGTGCCCGCCGTGATCGTGCCGTCCTTGGTGAAGGCCGGGCGCAGCTTGGCGAGGGACTCCGTGGTCGTCTCGGCGCGGATGCCCTCGTCCTTGGAGAACAGGACCGGGTCGCCCTTGCGCTGCGGGATCTCGACCGGGGTGATCTCGGCCTCGAAGGTGCCGTTCTTCTGTGCGGCGGCGGCCCGCTGGTGGGAGGCGGCGGCGATCTCGTCCTGCTCGGGGCGTGCGATGCCCAGGCGGGTGTTGTGCTTCTCCGTGGACTCGCCCATGGCGATGTTCTCGATGGAGTCGGTCAGGCCGTCGTACGCCATGGAGTCGAGCATCTCGATGGCGCCGTACTTGAAGCCCTCGCGCGACTTCGGGAGGAGGTGCGGCGCGTTCGTCATCGACTCCTGGCCGCCCGCGACGACGATGTCGAACTCGCCCGCGCGGATCAGCTGGTCGGCGAGCGCGATCGCGTCGAGCCCGGAGAGACACACCTTGTTGACGGTGAGCGCGGGGACGTTCATGGGGATGCCCGCCTTGACGGCGGCCTGACGTGCCGGGATCTGCCCTGCCCCGGCCGTGAGGACCTGCCCCATGATCACGTACTGCACCTGGTCGCCGCCGATGCCGGCCCGGTCGAGCGCGGCCTTGATCGCGAACCCGCCCAGGTCCGCGCCGGAGAAGGACTTCAGGGAGCCGAGCAGGCGGCCCATGGGCGTTCGAGCGCCCGCGACGATCACTGAGGTGGTACCGGTCGTTCCAGACATGTGCCACGGCCCCTTGGGAGGAGGAGTTAATGAGGGTTTACTTGAATGTACTGAGCGGTACGCCGCGCGTCACCGGGCGCTCGGTGTGATCGCGCGCACGTTGCGTAATCACCGCCGGAAGGGCTGCACTTAGACCATGCTGACGCGAATCGATCACATCGGGATCGCCTGTTTCGACCTCGACAAGACCGTCGAGTTCTACCGGCAGACGTACGGCTTCACGGTGTTCCACACCGAAGTCAATGAGGAGCAGGGCGTGCGCGAGGCCATGCTCAAGATCAACGACACGGGTGACGGCGGCGCCTCCTACCTGCAGCTCCTCGAACCCACTCGCGACGACTCCGCCGTGGGCAAGTGGCTCAAGAAGAACGGCGAGGGCGTGCACCACATCGCCTTCGGCACCGCGGACGTGGACGCCGACGCCGCCGCCGTAAAGGAAAAGGGCGTACGCGTCCTTTATGAGGAGCCCAGGATCGGGTCCATGGGATCCCGTATCACCTTCCTGCACCCCAAGGACTGTCACGGTGTACTGACCGAACTGGTCACCTCGGCAGCTCAGGAGTCACCGGAGCACTGACCTCCGCATACTTGGGCCGGTAAGGTTGTGGTCGGCCGTCCGAAGTCTGGGCGGCCGGTCGTCCGTACGCTGGGCGACCGTTTGCCGGGGTCCGGGTTTCGGGGGACGAGCGTCAGGGCACCAGCCCATGCTCCGCTGATGATCTGACACCATTCCCCGTGGGCCCCGTTCGGCGGATGGACGGCGACCAGAGTGGGGTCTCCCCTGCTCGATCGAAGTTGAGAGCTTGGGGAAGGATGGGACCGCGCAGTGCGGGGCTACGAACGCCAAGAGAGCTCGCGGGCTGAGACGGACCATCTTTCGCGGTTCGAGGCCGAGATGGACCGGCTGAAGACCGAGCGAGAGAAGGCTGTTCAGCACGCCGAAGACCTCGGCTACCAGGTCGAGGTGTTGCGCGCCAAGCTTCACGAGGCGCGCCGCAACCTCGCGTCCCGCCCTGCCTACGACGGCGCGGACATCGGCTATCAGGCCGAGCAGATGCTCCGTAATGCCCAGGTTCAGGCCGACCAGCTGCGCCAGGACGCCGAGCGGGAGCTGCGCGACGCCCGTGCGCAGACCCAGCGCATCCTCCAGGAGCACGCCGAGCAGCAGTCCAGGCTCCAGTCCGAGCTGCACTCCGAGGCGGTGTCACGCCGTCAGCAGCTCGATCAGGAGCTCTCCGAGCGCCGCCAGACCGTCGAGTCGCACGTCAACGAGAACGTGGCGTGGGCCGAGCAGCTCCGTGCGCGTACGGAACAGCAGGCGCGCCGCCTGCTCGACGAGTCGCGCGCCGAGGCCGACCAGGCCCTCGCCGCCGCCCGCGCCGAGGCCGAGCGCGTGGCCGAAGAGGCCCGCCAGCGCCTGGCGAGCGACGCCGAGTCGGCCCGCGCCGAGGCCGAGGCGACCCTGCGCCGGGCCCGTTCGGACGCCGAGCGCCTTCTGAACGCCGCTTCCACGCAGGCGCAGGAGGCCACCGATCACGCGGAGCAGCTGCGCTCCACCACGGCCACCGAGTCCGAGCAGTCGCGCCGCCAGACGAGCGAGGCGAGCCGGGCCGCCGAGCAGCGCATGGCGGAGGCCGAGACGGCGCTGCGCGAGGCGCGCGCCGAGGCCGACAAGGTCGTCGCCGAGGCGAAGGACACCGCGTCCAAACAGCTGTCGGCCGCCGAGGGCGCCAACGAACAGCGCACGCGTACGGCCAAGGAGCAGGTCGCGCGCCTGGTCGGCGAGGCGACGAAGGAAGCCGAGGTCACCAAGGCCGAGGCCGAGCAGCTCGTCACCGATGCCAAGACCGAGGCCGAGCAGCTGATCAAGGACGCCTCCGAGAAGGCGCGCACGATCACCGCCGAGGAGACGGCCGGCCAGCTCGCCAAGGCCGCCCGCACCGCCGAGGACGTACTCGACAAGGCGTCCAAGGACGCCAAGGAGACGACGAAGAGCGCCACCGAAGAGGCCGAGCGGATCCGCACCGAGGCGGAGACCGAGGCGGACCGGCTGCGCGCCGAGGCGCACGACATCGCCGAGGAGCTCAAGGGCACGGCGAAGGACGACACCAAGGAGTACCGCGCCAAGACGGTCGAGCTGCAGGAGGAGGCGCGCCGCCTGCGCGGCGAGGCCGAGCAGCTGCGGGCCGACGCGGTCACCGAGGGCGAGCGGATCCGCAGCGAGGCCAGGCGCGAGGCCGTCCAGCAGATCGAGGAGGCGGCCAAGTCCGCCGAGGAGCTGCTCGCCAAGGCGAAGGTCGACGGCGAAGAGCTGAAGACGGCGGCGACCGCCGAGAGCGACCGGGTCCGTTCCGAAGCCATCGAGCGCGCCACGACCCTGCGCAAGCAGGCCGAGGAGACCCTGGAGCGCACCCGCGCGGAGGCCGAGCGGCACCGCGAGGAGGCCGCCGAGCAGGCCGAGACCACGAAGTCCGATGCGCAGGACGCCGCGCGGGCCCTGCACGAGGAGACCGAGCGGGCCATAGCGGCACGTCAGGCCGAGGCGGCCGACGAGCTGACCCGTCTGCACACGGAGGCCGAGGAGCGTCTCGCCTCCGCCGAGCAGGCGCTGACCGAGGCCCGCGCCGAGGCCGAGCGCATCCGCAAGGAGGCGTCGGACGAGACGGACCGCCTCCGTACGGAGTCCGCCGAGCGGATCCGCACCCTTCAGTCGCAGGCCGAGACCGAGGCCGAGCGGCTGCGCACGGAGGCCGCGGCCGACGCGTCGCAGGCGCGCGCCGAGGGCGAGAACGTCGCCGTGCGACTGCGTACGGACGCCGCCACCGAGGCCGAGCGCCTCAAGACCGAGGCGCAGGAGTCGGCCGACCGGCTGCGCTCCGAGGCCGCAGCCGCGGCCGAGCGCGTGGGCACGGAGGCCGCCGAGGCCCTTTCCGCCGCCCAGGAGGAGGCCTCGAGGCGCCGCAGGGAGGCCGAGGAGACCCTCAGCTCCGCGCGCGGCGAGGCCGACCAGGAGCGCGAGCGGGCCCGCGAGCAGAGCGAGGAGCTCCTCGCCACCGCCCGCAAGCGCGTCGAAGAGGCCCAGGCAGAGGCCGCCCGCCTCGTCGAGGAGGCCGATCGCAGGGCGACCGAGATGGTCTCGAGCGCCGAGCAGACCGCCACGTCCGTACGGGACTCCGTGGCGGGCATGCAGGAGTCGGCGCAGGAGGAGATCGCGGGCCTGCGCAGCGCCGCCGAGCACGCGGCGGAGCGTACGAAGACCGAGGCGCAGGAGGAGGCGGACCGCGTCCGCGCCGACGCCTACGCCGAGCGGGAGCGCGCCGCCGAGGACGCGGGCCGCACCCGGCGCGAGGCGAACGAAGAGTCCGAGGCCGCCAAGTCGCTCGCCGAGCGCACCGTTTCGGAGGCGATCGCGGAGGCCGAGCGGCTGCGCTCGGACGCTTCCGAGTACGCCCAGCGCTCGCGTACGGAGGCGTCGGACGCGATCGCGTCGTCCGAGCAGGACGCTTCCCGCACGCGTGCCGACGCCCGCGAGGACGCCAACCGCATCCGCAGCGACGCGGCGAGCCAGGCCGACCAGCTGATCGGCGAGGCGCGCAGCGAGGCGGAGCGGCTGCAGAACGAGACGGTCGCCGAGGCCGACCGGCTCAAGACCGAGACGACCACCGAGGCCGAGCGGGTGCGCGCGGAGTCGGTGGCCAAGGCCGAGAAGCTCATCTCGGACGCGACGGGCGACGCCGAGCGGCTTCGCGCGGACGCAGCCGAGACGGTCGGCTCCGCCCAGCAGCACGCCGAGCGCATCCGGTCCGACGCCGAGCGCGTCAAGGCGGCGGCCGCCGCCGAGGCCGAGCGGCTCACCTCGCAGGCGCGGGAGGAGGCCGAGCGGACCCAGGACGAGGCACGCAGAGCCGCCAACAAGAGCCGTTCCGAGGCGGCCGAGCAGGTCGACACGCTCATCACGGAAGCGGTGTCCGAGGCCGAGAACCTCACCAACGACGCCCAGGAGAAGGCGCTCAAGGCCACCACGGAAGCGGAGGCGCAGGCCGACACGATGGTCGGCGCGGCGCGTACGGAGGCCGACCGTCTCGTCTCCGAGTCGACGGTCGAGGGCAACTCCCTGGTGGAGAAGGCCCGTACGGACGCGGACGAACTGCTCGTCGGCGCCCGCAGGGACGCGACGGCCATAAGGGAGCGCTCCGAGGAGCAGCGCGACCGCCTCACCGCCGAGATCGAGGAGCTGCACGAGCGTGCGCGCCGCGAGTCCGCCGAGGCGATGAAGTCCGCGGGTGAGCGATGTGACGCCTTGGTGAAGGCTGCGGAGGAGCAGCGCGCCGAGGCCGAGGCGACGGCCAAGGAGATGGTGTCGGACGCGAGTTCCGAGGCCGGCAAGGTGCGGATCTCCGCCGTGAAGCGGGCCGAGTCGCTGCTCAAGGAGGCCGAGACGAAGGTCGCCGAGCTGGTGCGCGACGCCGAGCGCGTGAAGGCGGAGGCGGAGGCCGAGGCCGAGCGGACGGTTGACGAGGGCAAACGCGAGCTGGAGGTTCTCGTCCGGCGCCGCGAGGACATCAACGCCGAGATTTCCCGTGTCCAGGACGTGTTGGAGGCGTTGGAGTCTTTTGAGGCCCCACCGATCGCCGGGGCGAAGGACGGTGGCGTCAAGGCCGGTGCCGCGGCGGGGTCAACTCGATCGAGTGGCAAGCCGTCTGAGGGGTAGCCAAAGAACATCCGCCGTGCTTGTAAAGGACCTTCGGCACTGTCGCTGGCAAGTCCTCTGGCGGTTAGCCACTCAAAAGGGGTGTCATTCTCCAGATCAAACGGGCATCCGCTCGATGACACGCCGCTTTGACCCCTAGGATTCCCCCTATCACCTCACCGGTCTCATTCGACAGGAACCCCATGAGCGACACTTCCCCCTACGGCTTCGAGCTTGTGCGGCGTGGGTACGACCGCGCTCAGGTGGACGAACGTATCTCCAAGCTCGTCTCCGACCGTGACAGCGCTCTCGCGCGTATCACTGCTCTGGAAAAGCGCATTGAGGAGCTGCACCTCGAGACGCAGAACGCTCAGGCGCAGGTAGCCGACGCCGAACCGTCCTACGCGGGCCTCGGTGCCCGCGTCGAGAAGATCCTCCGCCTCGCCGAGGAGGAGGCGAAGGACCTGCGCGAGGAGGCCCGTCGCGCAGCCGAGCAGCACCGTGAGCTCGCCGAGTCGGCGGCCCAGCAGGTGCGTAACGACGCCGAGTCGTTCGCGGCCGAGCGCAAGGCCAAGGCGGAGGACGAAGGCGTCCGGATCGTCGAGAAGGCCAAGGGCGAGGCCGGCACGCTGCGCAGCGAGGCTCAGAAGGACGCGCAGCAGAAGCGCGAGGAGGCGGACGCCCTCTTCGAGGAGACCCGCGCCAAGGCCGCCCAGGCCGCGGCCGACTTCGAGACGAACCTCGCCAAGCGCCGCGAGCAGTCGGAGCGTGACCTGGCTTCGCGTCAGGCCAAGGCCGAGAAGCGTCTCGCGGAGATCGAGCACCGTGCGGAGCAGCTGCGCCTCGAGGCGGAGAAGCTGCGTACGGACGCCGAGCGTCGCGCCCGTCAGACGGTGGAGACGGCTCAGCGTCAGGCCGAGGACATCGTCGCCGACGCGAACGCCAAGGCGGACCGGATCCGTTCGGAGTCCGAGCGGGAGCTCGCCGCTCTGACGAACCGTCGCGACAGCATCAACGCGCAGCTCACCAATGTGCGGGAGATGCTGGCCACCCTTACGGGTGCGGCCGTCGCCGCCGCGGGTACGCCCGCCGACGAGGAGCCCGTCTCTCGCGGGGTGCCTGCTCAGCAGACTCGCTGAAGCGCCTGGGAGACCTGCTGGCTCGTTGTGGCTGAGCGCGCAGTTCCCCGCGCCCCTAAAGGGGCGCTCGCAGAGCCCCCTGTCCAAGTGGCAGGGGGCTCTGTCCCGTTTTAGCGTGGCCGCATGATCGAGCTCGAGGGGCTGACCAAGCGGTACGGCGAGAAAATGGCCGTCAACGACCTCACCTTCACCGTGCATCCTGGTGTAGTCACCGGCTTCCTCGGGCCGAACGGCGCGGGCAAGTCCACGACCATGCGGATGATGCTCGGGCTCGACAACCCCACGGCGGGTGCCGCGCGGATCGACGGCAAGCGGTACGCCCAGCTGAAGGACCCGCTGAAGTACATCGGCGCCCTGCTCGACGCGAAGGCCATGCACGGCGGGCGCAGCGCCTTCAACCACCTCCTCTGCCTCGCGCAGAGCAACGGCATCCCGCGCACCCGCGTCCACGAGGTCCTCGACACCGTCGGCCTGACGCAGGTCGCCAAGAAGAAGGCCAAGGGCTTCTCGCTCGGCATGGGCCAGCGGCTCGGCATCGCGGGCGCGCTGCTCGGCGACCCCGAGATCCTGATGTTCGACGAGCCGGTCAACGGACTCGACCCCGAGGGCATCCACTGGATCCGGAACCTGATGAAGTCCCTCGCCTCACAGGGCCGTACGGTCTTCGTCTCCTCCCACCTGATGAGCGAGATGGCGCTGACCGCCGAGCACCTCGTCGTCATCGGGCAGGGCCGGCTCCTCGCCGACACCTCCATGGCTGACTTCATCCGGCAGAACTCACGCAGCTACGTCCGGCTGCGCTCCCCGCAGCGCGAGCGCCTCCTGGACGTGCTGCACCAAGAGGGCATCACCGCCGTCGAGGCGGGCAACGGCACCCTCGAAGTCGACGGCACCGCCTCGGAGGACCTCGGCGAGCTCGCCGCACGCCATCAGCTCGTGCTCCATGAGCTCAGCCCCCAGCAGGCCTCGCTCGAAGAGGCCTTCATGCAGCTCACCGCGGAGTCGGTGGAGTATCACGCGCACACCGATCACACCGATTCCGCCGACCGCGCGGCCCCTGGTGCCGCCCCGCCTCCCCCCGAGCAGGTCGAGGGCTGGGGCGGGAGCTGGCAGCAGCAGAAGAAGGGGTCCTGAGCGATGGCCGCGACGCAGGTACTGAAGTCGGAGTGGACCAAGATCCGCTCGGTCTCGTCGACCGTGTGGACGCTGGGTCTTGCCCTGGTCGTCACGGTCGGGCTCGGCCTGTTGATCAGTATTCTGGCGAAGAACGACTACGACAGCCTCAATGCCCAGGACCGGCAGGTCTTCGACCCCACCTACACCAGCTTCGCCGGAATGAGCCTCGGCCAGCTCGCGATGATCGTCTTCGGTGTGCTCGTCGTCTCGAACGAGTACAGCACCGGCATGATCCGCACCTCGCTCTCCGCGGTCCCGCAGCGCGCGACGTTCATGACCGGCAAGGTCGTGGTCGCCACCGTGCTCTGCCTGGTGGTGGGGCTCGTCACGAGCTTCATCACGTTCTTCCTGGGGCAGGCGATGCTCGGCGAGCACAAGGCCATGATCGGCGATCCGGGAGTGCTGCGTGCGGTGATCGGCGGCGGGCTCTACATGACGCTGATCGCGATGTTCTCGATGGGCGTCGCCACGATGCTGCGCAGCCCCATGCTGTCGCTTGGCATCCTGATGCCGTTCTTCTTCCTGATCTCCAGCATCCTGGGCAACGTCTCGGCGACGAAGAAGATCGGCCGGTTCCTGCCCGACCAGGCGGGCAACAGGATCATGCAGGTGAAGACCCCGCTCGACGACGACGTCCCGTACGGGCCCTGGGGCGGCCTTGCCATCATGGTGGTGTGGGTCGCGGTCGCACTGATCGGCGGGTATGTGCTGCTGAAGAAGCGGGACGCGTGACGCTCCGCTGAAGTGCGGTGATGGGTCCGTCCGCGGGCCGCCCTGGCGGAGAGTTTGCTCGCTCTTGGCTGGAACCGTCAGCTCCCCGTTATCCTCCTAACCCTTACGGGGGCGTGTGCCCCGACGTCCTGAACCATTCGATGGGTGCGGAGAATGATCGAGGCAGTCGGCCTGACGAAGCGCTACGGCGCCAAGACAGCCGTGTACAACCTTTCCTTTCAGGTGCGACCCGGCACGGTCACCGGCTTCCTGGGCCCGAACGGCTCCGGCAAGTCGACGACCATGCGCATGATCCTCGGGCTCGACCAACCCACCACGGGCCAGGTGACGATCGGCGGCTACCCCTACCGCAAGCTCCCCAACGCCCCCCGCCAGGTCGGCGCGCTGCTGGACGCCAAGGCGGTGCACGGCGGCAGGCACGCCCGTAACCACCTCCTGTGCCTCGCCCAGCTCTCCGGCATCCCGGCCCGCCGGGTCGACGAGGTGCTCGGCGTCGTGGGCCTCCAGGAGGTGGCGAAGAAGCGCTCCAAGGGCTTCTCGCTCGGCATGGGCCAGCGCTTGGGCATCGCCGCCGCGCTGCTCGGCGACCCGCAGGTGCTGCTCTTCGACGAGCCGGTCAACGGCCTCGACCCCGAGGGCATCCTCTGGGTGCGGAACCTGATGAAGTCGCTCGCGGCCGAGGGGCGCACGGTCTTCGTCTCCTCGCACCTGATGAGCGAGATGGCGCTCACGGCGGAGCACCTGATCGTGATCGGCCGCGGGCAGCTGCTCGCGGACATGAGCGTCAAGGACTTCATCTCGCACAACTCCGCCGACTTCGCCCGGGTGCGTACGCCGGACACCGACCCCAAGCAGCGCGAGAAGCTCTCGGCCGCGCTGACCGAGGCCGGTGGCCAGGTCATGCCCGAGCAGGACGGCGCGCTGCGCGTGACCGGCCTTCCGCTCCCCCGCATCAGCGACCTCGCGCACGGCGCGGACGTCCGCGTGTGGGAGCTCTCCCCGCACCAGGCCTCGCTGGAAGAGGCGTACATGCGGATGACGCAGGGCGCCGTCGACTACCGCTCCACGGTCGACCAGCGCGCGGGGCTGCAGCAGCCCGTGCAGCAGATGCCGCCCGGTGCGATGCCGCAGCAGCCGATGCCGGTGGCCGGACAGGGCCAGCCCGGGTGGTACGCGCCGCCGCCGCCCCAGCAGGGCGGCCAGCCCTTCGCGATGCCGCAGGGAGCGCCCCAGGGTGCTCCTCAGGGCGCTCCCGGGGCCCCTGGCGTCCCTGCCGCACCGCAGGGCACCCCCAACCCGTACGCGGCCGTCGCCCCGCAGGCGCCCGCAGCCGCTCCTGCTCCTGAGATGACCAAGCGCGACAGCGAGGACCCCCGATGACCACGCCTCCGACTCCGCAGCCGCAGGCGCAGCCCCAGCAGGCCTACGCACAGGCCGGCGCCCCCATGCCCCAGGGCGCCCCGATGCCCCACGGCGCCCCGATGGCTCCCCCGCCGGCCGCCCCCGCGCCGCCCTCCGCGTGGCAGCAGGCGATGAACAACGCCTACACCTCGCCGATCCCGGTCAAGAAGACCCACCTCGGCAACGCCCTGGCCTCCGAGTGGACGAAGATCAAGTCGGTCCGTTCGACGATGTGGACCCTCGGCGTCTTCTTCCTCCTTGTCGTCGGCATCGGCTTCCTCGTGGCCGTGAACACGCAGGACCAGGACTTCCAGGACGTGCCGTTCACGATCCCGGCGTTCTTCGGTCTCGTGCTCGGCCAGATCTGCCTGATCACGCTCGGCGTCCTGGTGACGTCGTCCGAGTACGGCACGGGCATGATCCGTACGACGTTCACGGCGTCGCCGCAGCGCTATCGCGTGTTCGCCGCCAAGATCCTGATCTTCTTCGTGATCGCCTTCGTCGTCTCGGCGGGCTCCATCCTCCTGGTGGGCCTGATGACGTCGGGGATGCACAGCGGCCCCGAGGCGGGCGACCTCGACTGGTCGGGCACGGTCCTCAAGGGCGGGCTCTACGTCTCGCTCCTGGGCGTCCTCGCGCTCGCCGCAGGATCGATGCTGCGCCACTCGGCGGGCGCGATCACCGCGATGCTCGGCATGGTCCTGGTGCCCGCGATCCTGCCCGTGTTCCTGATGATCTCGTCGGGCACGCGTCCCCTCGGCGAGAAGATGATGGACTACAACGCCATCAACTCACTGGCCAAGATCTTCGAGATGGACGGGGAGGGCGGCACCGGCACCTCGCAGCTGCTGCTGCTCGTCGGCGTGACGGTGGCCGCGATCGTCGGCGCCTTCGCCCTTCTGGAGAAGCGCGACGTGTAGCCGCCGGGAGCGACCGTCAATACCTGGGCGCGTTACGGGACCGCTGCACCCGCGAGGTGCGGCGGTCCTTCGCGTTCCAGCAGGCCTTGTGCCAGTGCCTGCGCATCTCCACGCCCGAGTGCTCGGGCCAGGCCACCACGTGCGCGACGCCGGACGGGATCTCCTGGTCGCAGCCTGGGCAGCGGTAGGTCTTGCCGACCGAGCTCGCGCCCGCGACATGGCGCAGGCTCCACTGCTCGCCCTGCCAGCTCTCGGTGGACTGGAAGCCGCCGTAGCGGCCCGCCGGTTCCCCGTCCGTGCGCGGGCTGTCTTCTCCGCCGCCCTTGGGGCGGTTACGACGCGGGGACACGGGACACCTCACGGGATGTACGGGGACCAGGAGTGCGTCCAGCCTACGCGGCATGCGCGGGAGCGAACGCCTGTCACCAATCACCACAGATCCCCCCTGCATTTCGCAGAAAATCCGTCAATCTTCATGCCAGGCCGTGCCTTTGGCACGTGTCATGCGTTGTTGCCCGTAGGGGGAGTGCCTGCGTCGGCGCCAAGGAGGCAGGAGTGCAATGCGTGTAGGTAGTTTTGTTCTGGCCGCCCAGTTCCCGGGACAGGGGCAGGGGGAGGCGCTGCACCGTGCGGTGCGGTCCGCCGAGGTGGCCGAGGAGGCGGGCCTGGACTCCGTCTGGCTCGCCGAGCACCACTTCGTGCCGTACGGCACGTGCCCGTCCGCCGTGACTCTCGCCGCGCTGCTTCTCGGGCGTACACGGCACATCCGCGTCGGCACGGCGGTGAGCGTGCTGCCGACCGTTCATCCCGTCGCCCTGGGCGAGCAGGCGGCGCTGCTGCACCTGACGTCCGGCGGGCGCTTCTCGCTCGGCGTGGGGCGCGGCGGGCCATGGGTGGACCTCGAGGTCTTCGGGGCCGGTCTCGACGCGTACGAGAAGGGGTTCCCGGACTCGCTCGACCTGCTCCTTCGGTGGCTGAGCGAGCCCCGGGTGGCGAGCGACGCGGACCGCTTCCCCTTCCGCGAGGTCACCGTGGTGCCACGGCCGCAGGAGGCGCTGGCAGGACCGGTCGGCGACGCCGGGGAGAGCGGGGGCGGCCCGGAGGTGATCGTCGCCTGCACCTCGCCGTCCAGCGTGCGCCTCGCGGCGGAACGCGGTCTGCCGATGCTGCTCGGCATGCATGTCGGCGACGAGGAGAAGGCCGAAATGGTGGCGTTGTGGCGCAGGCACGCGCGCGCCGCGGGGCGTACGCCGGATCAGGTCCACCGCGCTCCGCACGTGTCCGCCGGGGTCGCGCAGATCGCGGACCGGCGCCTGGACGCGGCGGAGACGCTGCAGAAGGCGATGCCGGGGTGGCTCAAGCAGGGTCTTGACGCACATGTCACGGTCGACGGCCGTACGCGGGCGATGCGGGACCCGCTCGCGTACACCGAACTGCTCTGCGGGATGCATCCGGTGGGCACTCCACAGCTGTGCGCGGACCGGATCGCGGCTACGTCGGAGCGCACGGGGATCACCCGTTTCGCGCTCCTCGTCGAGGGCTCCGGCGATCTGGCGACGACGGAAGAGAACGTCCGAAGGCTCGGCGCCGAAGTGCTGCCCCAGCTCGGCTGAGCCGCTGGGGCTGGGAGCTGCCGCTCCGGTACTAGAACACCTCCCGCGTACGGAGCGGCAGCCCTGAGCGTCAGCAGTCCCGCAGTGTGGGCGACTGGTTGAGCAGCTGGCCCCGGATCGAGGTGAACCGGGCGAGCCTGTCGTCCACAGACGCATCCAGCGGGAACACCGCCACACGGTGGCAGTTCTGGAATGCGAGACGCACTCCGAAGTGGCGCTGCAGAGCGCCGCGAATGGCGTCACTCGCGAGCGCCCGCAGGAGCTGGCCGCGTGCCTGCTCGTTGGGTGGCGGCGTCTGGTTGTCGGCGAACTCGCCGCCGTCAACCTTCAGCTGGGCCACCAGGGAGCTGATCATCTCCCATGCGTAAGGCAGGGAGGTCCGGACGCAGTCGACGAATTCCGCTTCATCGACCTCGCCTCGCTCGGCCTGTTCCAACAGCGCCGGTGAGACGTCGAGCGACATGGGTTCTCCTCTCGCGCCCCCGGGGAGCGGGGGCTCACGGACAGGGAAGGAGTTCGTACACGCAGCGTGCACGCGCGGCGACCTCCCGCTTATACGTTAAGCATCCGACCCGCGCTGCACCAGGAGATTGGGAACATAACCGGCCAGGATCGAACAGGCCCATCGATGGAGGAATCGCGCGCACCACCTGGGGTCGAGTAGCGTTGCGCCCCATGCGTCTCGTCATTGCCCGATGCTCCGTGGATTACGCGGGCAGGCTCACCGCCCATCTCCCGTCGGCCCCCCGCCTGATCCTTGTAAAGGCGGACGGCAGTGTCTCGATCCACGCGGACGACCGGGCCTACAAACCTCTCAACTGGATGTCCCCGCCCTGCACCTTGAAGGAGGGAACCGGGGACGACGCGGGCGTCTGGACCGTCGTGAACAAGGGTGGCGAGAAACTCATCATCACGATGGAAGAGATCCTTCACGACTCCTCGCACGAATTGGGCGTCGATCCCGGCCTCATCAAGGACGGCGTGGAAGCACACCTTCAGGAGCTGCTCGCCGACCGGATCGAGACGCTCGGGGAGGGCTATTCACTCATCCGGCGCGAGTACATGACGGCGATCGGCCCGGTGGACATCCTCTGCCGCGACGCCGACGGGCAGACCGTCGCCGTAGAGATCAAGCGCCGCGGCGAGATCGACGGCGTCGAGCAACTCACCCGCTACCTCGACTTGTTGAACCGCGACCCGCACCTGGCCCCCGTCAAGGGCATCTTCGCCGCCCAGGAGATCAAGCCCCAGGCCCGCGTGCTCGCCACGGACCGCGGCATCGGCTGCACCGTCCTGGACTACAACGCGATGCGCGGCATCGAGGACGACAAACTGCGGCTGTTCTAGGCGTTCTCGCACTCATACGTTCTTGTACCGATAGTCCCTGTACGCAGGAGGGGGCCGGGTCCATCAGGACCCGGCCCCCTCCTTCGTACCTGCGTCAGATCGTCGACTCCGTGCTGGACGCGCTGCCGCTCGTGGCAGAACTGCTCGCGGGGCCGCTCGCCGAGTTCGACGTGTCCGCGGAGGACGGCGCCGAGTTCGACGTCGGCGGATCCGGTGCGGGGTCCGAGGTCGGCGGATCCGTCGTCGGCGGCGGGGTCGTCGGCGGCTTCGTCGTGGGCGGCTTGGTCGTGGGCGGCTTCGTCGTCGGGGGCTTCGTGGTCGGCGGCTTGGTCGTGGGCGGCTTCGTCGTCGGCTTGTCGCTCGGCTTGCCCGAGGTGTCGTCGGACGGCTTGCCGCTGTCGCTCGGATTGTCCGACGGCGTGTCGCTGCCGCTCGGCTTCCCGTCGTCCGCTGTGCCGGGGATCTTGTCCGGGCCCGCGTCGTCCGGGCGGCTCGTCGAGTCCTTCGCCGGCTTGTCGGCGGTCAGGCCGCCGTTGTCCTGGTCCTCGCTCGCCGACTGTTCCGTCTTGACCTTGTCCGGCGGGTTGTCGTTGTTCTTGTCGGACGTCGCGCCGAGGGTCACCACGGTGCCGAGCACGGCCGCGAGGAGGGCTCCCGCGCCCGCTGCCACGAGGTTGCGCCGGGTGCCGTTGACGATGGAACGGCGGGTCGGTGCCGGGCCCGCTCCCGCGGCCGGTGAGGCCTGGCGGGTGACCAGGGTCTCCGGCTCCGGAGGCGGTGTGGGCAGCGCGAACGCCGCCGGTACGCCGCCGGGGGGTGATGCCGACTCCTCATAGCGCGCGTCGGGCATCTCTTCGCCCGCCGCCGGGCTCGCGGCGGACAGCACGCCGCCCGAGCGGTCGGCGACCAGGGCGAGTGCCCTGCGGCCCGCGATCATGCCCCGCTTGTCGGCGAGCGCGCCGCGCAGGCCTACGGAGGCCTCGAGCTCGACGCGGGCCCGGTCGAGCTGGCCGCCGCAGAGCGCGAGGATGCCGAGCTCGTGGTGGAAGTACGCCTCTTCGGCGACCTCACCGGCGGTCCGTGCCGCCTCCTGGCCCGAGCGCAGGGCACGCTCCCAGGCGCCCCAGTCGAGCCCTCCCGCGAAGGCAGGAGCGATGGTGCGGGCGAGCAGCACGGCGGCGCTGTCCTGCCCCGCCACAAGGACGCCAAGGGCCGCAAGCACCGCGTCCGCCTCGGCCACGACCCGCTCCGGGCCGACCGAGGGGTGTCCTGCCCACCAGGCGTAGTGCTGGGCGGCGCTCTGGGCGCGCTCGGCGGTGTCGTCCGCGTACCCGGACGCCTCCAGCTGCGTACGCACACCGGCGGCGAGCCGGTAGTGCGAGCCGACCGCCGTGACGAGCGCGGTGGAGACCAGCTCGGCGAGGGCCGCGTCCGCGTGGGTGTCCCCCACCAGGGCGGGCAGATGCGCCTGGTGCGGCAGCTCGCCGCCGAGCGCGACGGCGAACCGCAGGGTGGTGCGCGCGGACGGGCTCAGCCGGGACGCGAGCAGCGCCGCGGGCGCCGCGCCGTCGGCGAGCGAGGGCAGCGGAACCTCGTTGTCCTCGGCGAAGGGCGCGTCGACCGGGGCGTCGTTGAAGTAGCCGTACTCGTCGAAGGCGTTCGGGTCGGCACGCAGCTGGTCGCGCTGGCGCAGCAGGGCGCCCGCCTGGACGAAGCGCAGGGGAAGCCCCTCCGACTCGAACCAGAGGTCGCCCGCCCAGCTCGCCTCGTCGTCCGTCAGGACGCGGCCGACGGCGCGCTCGAGGAGTTCGAGGCTGCCGCTGCGACCGAGGCCGCCGAGGAAGACCTCTTCGAGGTGCGAGTCGGGTGACGGCGCCGCGACGTCGGGGGTCGCGGAGATCAGGAAGGCGCACTCGGGTGTGGCGTCGAGCAGCTCTTCCAGGGCGGCGGCGCCGAACTCCAGGTCGTCGAGGACGACGACAGCGCCGACCTCGTGGACGAGTTCGAGCAGCAGGGCGCGGTCGGGGCGGTGCAGCGGGGCGTTGTAGACCACGCTGAAGAGGTCCTGGAGCACCTCGCCCGGCGTCTTGTGATACCCGGAGAGCCGGATGACGCCGTCCGGTGCGAGGTCGGCGCAGTCATCGGCGACGGCGCTCAGGAGCGCCGTGCGCCCCGAGCCCGCGGGACCGGTGAGGCGCACCGAGCGCCCGCGTGCGAGCAGGCGCACGAGCCGCTCGCGCTCCTCCTGCCGCTCCAGGAGCGGCGTCCGGGGCAGTACGGGTCCTGGCGGCACGGGCGGCGTCGCGGCACGGCGCAGCTCGGCGCGCTCGGCGTCGGTGCGCTTGACGGGTCGCGCGGGCCGTTCGCCCGGCGGGCAGGGCTCGATCTCGCTGCCGTCGACGGGGTTCACGGTGAGCAGGAAGTCGCCCGACACGAGCTGAACGGTGCGGGCGAGTGTGGGCGCGGGCTGCCCGAAGTCTGGTGTCAGAGGATCACGCGGTGATCGCGCGGGACGCGCCGAATCGTTGTCGATGATGTCGTCCTGGCCGTACTCTTCCGGTCCCCGGTTCATCGGGTCCATGGTCAAAGCCCCCCAGATGCGTCGTGTACACAGCCCCCTCCGGCCTTGTGCACACTGCGCTGTCGCTTCTGGTCCGGTGCCCCCGCTCGGGCGTCTGTCTTCGTCATGACGGTGGGCGACCGAACCCTAGACCTTTGCTCAGTATCTCCGAACGGGCGGGGTACCGCTCCGTCCGAGACGTCACAGTCTCGTGAGGATTGTGCGCGAGGTGCGTTTCACACCCAGATCACCCAGATCCACAGAGACGACCTTTTGATCAGCTATTGATCACTCATCGATGACACGCGCATCGATCACACGCGAGGCAGTGATTCGACCCCGATGCCACCTTCGATGGCGAGGATCCGGTGCAGCCTGGTGGCCACGAGCAGACGCTGCATCTGGGGCGGCACGCTGCGCAGCACGAGCCGGCGCCCGCACCGTCCCGCGCGTCGGTGGGCGCCCATGATGACGCCGAGTCCCGTGGCGTCCCACGAGTCGAGTTCGGACAGGTCGAGCACCAGGTCACCGGCTCCGTCGTCGACGGCCGAGTGCAGGACCGTTCGGGCGTCCGCCGCGCTGCGTACGTCGAGGCGTCCCCCGACGACCAGCTGGGCCTGGTCGCCCCTGATGTGCATATGCGCTCCCCGAGAGTGCTGAGTTCCGTGTGACGTCTGTTCCGTAAGTCGTCTGCGTATGTCACTGCAACTGACTGCCGCATGGGCAAGGAAGTTGCCGTCTGTAAGCGAACCGATACCGAATTCACTCCCAGGGGTGACCCCGCGGAGGAGAAGGAGTCGTCAGTGCTTGTAGAAGCCCTGCCCGCTCTTGCGGCCGATGTCACCGGCGTCAACCATCCGGCGCATCAGCTCGGGCGGTGCGAACTTCTCGTCCTGCGACTCCGTGTAGATGTTGCTCGTGGCGTGCAGCAGGATGTCGACGCCCGTCAGGTCGGCGGTCGCGAGCGGTCCCATGGCGTGCCCGAAGCCGAGCTTGCAGGCGATGTCGATGTCCTCGGCGGTGGCGACGCCCGACTCGTAGAGCTTCGCGGCCTCGACGACGAGCGCCGAGATCAGACGGGTCGTCACGAAGCCCGCGACGTCGCGGTTCACGACGATGCAGGTCTTGCCGACGGACTCGGCGAACTCACGCGTGCGCTCGAGGGTCTCGTCGCTCGTCTTGTAGCCGCGCACCAGTTCGCACAGCTGCATCATCGGCACAGGCGAGAAGAAGTGCGCGCCCACGACCCGCTCCGGACGCTCCGTCACGGCCGCGATCTTCGTGATCGGGATGGCGGAGGTGTTCGACGCGAGCACGGCGTCCTCCCGCACGATCCTGTCGAGCGTACGGAAGATCTCGTGCTTGACCTCGAGCTTCTCGAAGACGGCCTCGACGACGATGTCCGCGTCGGCGACGGCGTCCATGTCGGTGCTCGTCGTGATGCGCCCGAGCGCCGCTTCGGCGTCATCGGCGGCGAGCTTGCCCTTGCTCACGAACTTGTCGTACGACGCCTTGATCCCGTCGGTGCCACGGGTCAGAGCCTCATCGGTGACGTCGCGCAGAACGACGTCCCAGCCCGCCTGGGCGGAGACCTGAGCGATGCCGGACCCCATGAGTCCGGCTCCGATGACGGCGAGCTTCCGTGCCACTTTTCCGACTCCCCTACCGCTTATCACGCCTGGCTTACACGCTGTTTAGGTTTTTCCTTCCGGCGGACATTAGTCGCCGTGAGCGCGACTGTGTCGGCGAAGAGATGCGCGTCACGTCTCAAATGACGGACATCACACTGGTACGCGTCATTCGGCGTCGCGCACCGCGTAGTTGAGGACCTTTTCGCCGAGCAGGTCCTCCATCTCGTCGAGCAGGACGAGGGCGTCACGTGACACTTCGGCGGGTTTGCGGCACTTGACCATCTCATCGCCGATCCAGGCCATGAGCGTGCTGTGGATCCAGGAGAGCTGACCCGCGATCAGACCGGGCGCGGGGTCGCCCTCGGCGGCCTTCGTCTCCTCGGCGAGGGTCTTCGTGAGGTGGCCGTGCGCCTGCTGCTGGATCTCCCAGAGCCGGGAGCGCAGGGCGTGGGCCTCGGTGATGACCTTCATGAAGTCGGCCCAGCCAGGAAAGAGCCCGACGTGCGGCGACACGCCCTCCACGTCCGAGCGCAGCTCGCGCAGGACCGCGGCGGCGGCGGACTCCCCCGCGCGACGGCCGCGCACGTATCCGGAGAGCCGGTCGACGACGGCCTCGCCCCGGTCGAGGAAGAGGTCCTCCTTGACCGGGAAGTAGTTGTAGACCGTGTTCACGGAGACGTCGGCGGCTTCCGCGACCTCCGCGACGGTCACCGTGACGAAGCCGTGCTCCAGGAAGAGTCCCGTCGCGATGTCCGAGATCCGCTGCTTGGTCTGCCGCTTCTTGCGCTCCCTGAGTCCTTCAGCCATGGGTCCACCCTACGGCCACTGGCTAGGGAGACTGAAAACTTGGAGTGACTAGAAAACTTGGAGTCATTGCAAAATTTAAGAGACTCTGTTTTTGTGGTCGCCATGGCAATCATCAGCACGGCCGGGCTCACCCGGACCTTCCGGACCAAGCGCGGCGCCGTCGAGGCCGTGCGCGGCATCGACCTGACCGTCACGCCCGGCGAGATCCTCGGCTTCCTCGGCCCCAACGGCGCGGGCAAGACGACGACGCTGCGCATGCTCACCACGCTCCTGGCGCCCACCGGAGGCGCGGCCACCGTCGCGGGCATCGACCTGGCCCGCGACCCGGCCGCCGTACGGCGCAAGATCGGTTACGTGGCCCAGTCCGGCGGCGTCGATCTCAACATCTCCGTGCGCGAGGAACTGGTCACCCAGGGCCGCCTCTACCGCCTGACGAAGCCCCAGGCCACCGCTCGCGCCGAGGAGTTGGCCGCCGACCTGGACCTCACCGACCTCCTCGACCGCACGTGCGCGACCCTCTCCGGCGGCCAGAGGCGGCGGCTCGACATCGCCATGGGCCTGATGCACCGGCCCGATGTGCTCTTCCTCGACGAACCGACCACGGGGCTCGACCCGGGCAGCAGGGCCGACCTGTGGGCACTCGTGCGGCGGCTGCGCGACGACCACGGCACCACCGTCGTCCTGACCACGCACTACCTGGACGAGGCCGACGCACTCTGCGACCGCCTCGTCGTCATCGACAAGGGCGTCGTGGTCGCCGAGGGCACGCCCGGCGCGCTCAAGCTCCGGCACGGCGGCTCCATCGACGCCTCGCTCCAGGACGCGTTCCTGGCCGTCACCGGGCGCGACCTCACCCCCAAGGACACGGCGCCGGTCGCCGTCTAAGCCCTCGAATCCCCAGGACCTCACCCATGTCTGCGTTTCTCTCCGACACCGCGCTGATCTTCGGCCGGTACGCCCGCCAGACCCTGCGCTCCAAGTTCCAGATCCTCTTCGGCGTCCTGATGCCGCTGCTCTATCTGCTCTTCTTCGGCCCGCTCCTGACCGACCTGCCACTGGGCTCGCGCGGCGACTCCTGGCAGGTGCTCGTGCCGGGCCTGCTGCTCCAACTCGGCCTGTTCGGAGCCTCGTACAGCGGATTCGCGATCATCATCGAGAAGCAGTTCGGCGTGGTGGAGCGGATGCGGGTGACGCCGGTCAGCCGGCTCGCGCTGCTTCTGGGGCGGGTGCTCCGCGATGCCGTGCTCTTCGTCTTCCAGTCGGTGCTTCTCGTGCTCGCGGCCGTGGTGATGGGGCTGCGGGCGCCCCTCGCCGGCATCCTCATCGGCTTCACGTTCGTGGGCGTCCTGACGGTCGTCCTCGCGTCCCTCTCGTACGCGCTCGCCCTGCTCGTCTCCAAGGCGCACGAGTTCGGCCCCGTCATCAACGCGGTCAGCATGCCCTCGATGCTGCTCTCCGGCCTGATGCTGCCGATGGCGCTCGCGCCGGGCTGGCTCGACGTGCTCTCGCACTTCATGCCGTTCCGCTACCTCGTGGACGCGGTGCGGGCCGCCTACGTGGGCCAGTACGCGAGTACGGCGATGCTGTACGGCGTCCTGATGGCCGCCGCTCTCACGCTCGGGTCCGTGACGGTGGGCACACGTGTCTTCCGGAAGGCGGGCGCGTAACTAGGCTGGCCTCATGGTCAATCTGACGCGCATCTACACCAGGACCGGCGACCAGGGCACGACGGCCCTCGGCGACATGAGCCGGACCGCCAAGACCGATCTGCGGATCTCGGCGTACGCCGACGCCAACGAGGCCAACGCGGCCATCGGCACGGCGATCGCCCTCGGTCAGCTCGACGAAGAGGTCGTGAAGGTCCTGGTCCGGGTCCAGAACGACCTCTTCGACGTGGGCGCCGACCTGTCGACGCCGGTCGTGGAGGACCCCAAGTACCCGCCGCTGCGTGTCGAGCAGTCCTACATCGACAAGCTGGAGGGGGACTGCGACCGCTTCCTCGACGAGTTGGAGAAGCTGCGCAGCTTCATCCTGCCGGGCGGTACGCCGGGTGCGGCGCTGCTGCACCAGGCGTGCACCGTCGTGCGGCGGGCCGAGCGGTCCACGTGGGCCGCTTTCGAGGTGCATGGGGCCAGTAAAGAAAGTGGCAGTATGAACCCCTTGACGGCCACCTACCTCAACCGGCTCTCCGACCTGCTGTTCATCCTGGCCCGGACGGCGAACAAGTCGGTCGGCGATGTGCTCTGGGTGCCCGGCGGCGAGCGCTAGGCGCTCACCTCGATCCTCTCGGCAGGCGCCTTCTTCGGGAACACCGTGTACCACCCCGCGATGATCACGTTGAGGCCGATCAGCTTCAGCATTCCCTGCTGCCACATCCGCAGCGAGCTGACGTCCCCGTCGCCCCCGACGTACCAGACCGCCCCTTGCAGCAGCCCCATGGCGATCAGGGCGGCCAGGATCCAGCGGGCGGCGATCTTCCACTCGTGGACGGCGCGGGCCGTGCCGTACTTGGGGGTGGACGGCGGCGGGCCGCCCGCGAAGCGGTGGGCGACGCGGACGTCCACCCACTTGATCGTGTAGTGACCGAGCGCGACGGAGTAGCCGATGTAGACGGCGGCCATGCCGTGCTTCCAGTCGGGCTCCGCGCCGTTCTTCAGGTCGATCGCGGTGACGACGAAGAGGACGACCTCCAGGATCGGCTCGCACAGCAGCACCGCGACACCGGCGCGCGGCATCTTCGCCGCGTAGCGCAGGGCGAGGCCGCCCGCCAGCAGCACCCAGAAGCCGACCTCGCAGATGATGATCAGTGTGACGATCACGGTTCACTCCTCTCGGTCACCTTTCCAGGCTCCCGTCGGACCGGCCGCGAATCATCGTCGCCAGTGACGAAGTGACACTGCATCCTTCGATGTAGGGCACGGTTCCTCCCCCAGGACCAGGCATCGCCCCGGCGCGCCGTGTTGGATGGACGCATGGCCCTGTCCCTCCCCCGTCCGCACCGCGTCGACGTACAGATCTCCGTCGGCAGCGTGCTCGCCGGGCTCGCGCTGTGGGGGCTCGGGCTGCACTCCCAGACCGACCGGCTGCTCGGCGGCACCTGGGCGCTCATCCCGCTTTTCGTCCTCGCGGGACTCGAACTGCTGCGCAGGAGCAGGCCGCAGACCGCCCTGATCGTCGGCACGCTCGCCCTGGTCGCCGATCAGTTCACGGACGGCAATCTGGCGTCGATCGTGATGTTCACGGACATCACGTACGCGGCCGTGGTGTACGGAACTCCGGCCGCCGCCCGGCGCATCCCGGTCACCACAGGGCTGCTCACTGTGGCCGTGACGGTCGGGTTCCTTGCCTGGTGGAGGGAGCCTGAGGCGATCCTCATCGGCGTCCTCACCGGCCTGATCTCCTTCGCCCCAGCGACCACCGGCGTTCTCGTGCGCACCCACCGCGAGGCCGCCGTGGCCGCACGCCTGCGGGCCGAACAGACCGCGCTGCTCGCCGAGATGGACCGCGTACAGGCCATCACCGCCGAACGCGCCCGGATGGCCAGGGAACTGCACGACATGGTCGCCAACCACCTCTCGGCGATCGCCATCCACTCCACGGCCGCGCTCTCCCTCAACGATCCGAAGACCACCCAGGACGCTCTCTCCGTCATCCGCGAGAACAGCGTCGAGGGCCTGTCCGAGATGCGGCGCCTCATCGGGATCCTGCGCGACTCCAGCGACGACCGGGAGCCGACGGCCTCACCCACTCTGGACGGCCTCGGCGCCCTGATCGCCAACGCCCGTACCAATGGTCTGGACGTCACGCTCGACGACACCCGCACCCCGGCCGGCTCCAAGCTCCCCGCCCCGGTCGAGCTCGCCGCGTACCGCATCATCCAGGAGTCCCTGACCAACGCACTCAAGCACGCGTCGCCCGGCCTGGTGACGGTGACGCTCAGCCAACGGCGGCACGCCCTCGAAATGCACGTGACCAGCCCTTACGGCTCCCCCTCCGGCCCCCGCGCACCGGGCTCCGGAGCGGGCCTCGTCGGCATGCGGGAGCGCACCGAACTCCTGGGCGGCACGTTCGAGTCCGGGCCCGAGAGCAGCGACGTACACGCCGACGGGAAGGTCTGGAGCGTGCACGCGACCCTGCCCGTCGACCCCTCAGACCTCGACCCCATTGACGAAGGAGTGACCGAATGATCCGCGTGCTCGTCGCCGAGGACCAGTCCGCCGTACGGGCGGGGCTCGTCCTGATCCTGCGCAGCGCACCGGACATCGAGGTGATCGGCGAGGCCTCGGACGGCGAGGAGGCGGTGGCGCTCGCCCGTGAACTGCGGCCCGATCTGGTGCTCATGGACATCCAGATGCCGCGTCTGGACGGGGTGTCCGCGACCCGGCAGGTCGTCGCCGACGGCCTCTCGGACGTGCTCGTCCTGACCACCTTCGACCTCGACGAGTACGTGTTCGGGGCGCTGCGCGCGGGTGCCTCCGGGTTCCTCCTGAAGAACACCGAGGCCAAGGACCTGCTCGAGGCGGTCCGTGCGGTCGGCCGCGGCGAGGGGCTTATCGCCCCCGCCGTCACACGGCGCCTGATCGCAGAGTTCGCGGCCCCGAGGACCATGAAGCCGCCGCGCCGCGAGAACGGACCCGATCCCGCCATCCTCGACACCCTCACCCGCCGCGAGCGCGAGGTGCTCGCCTGCCTCGGTGAGGGACTGTCGAACGCCGAGATCGCGAGCCGTCTGAGCATGGCGGAGGCGACGGTGAAGACCCACGTCAGCCGACTCCTCGGGAAGCTGGAGCTGCGCAGCAGGGTCCAAGCGGCGGTGCTCGCTCAGGAGTTGGGCGTGTGAGACCGGATCCGGTGCGCCCGACCGGCGCGATCCGGCCAATGGTTCAGACCTCTTGACCGCTGGTCCAGACCTTTCTATTCTCACCGCACTGCGGTGAGCACTCCCCCACGTGTTCCACGTGCTCACGGGCGGCGCAGGGATCCACCCCTATGACCCCCCGGATCTCACCCGAGGAGCACACCTTGCGCACCTTGCGCTTCAGACACAGAGCCGTGGCAGGCCTCACCACCCTGCTGCTCCCACTCGCCACCCTCGTCGCACTCGGCGGTCCCGCCGAAGCCGCGCCGGAAGCCGCCCCCGCGGCCACCGCCACGTATGCCAAGACCCAGGACTGGGGCAGCGGCTTCGAAGGCAAGTGGACCGTCAAGAACACCGGTACGACCTCCATCAGCTCCTGGAACGTCGAGTGGGACTTCCCCACCGGCACGAAGGTGACCTCCGCCTGGGACGCCACCGTCACCAACTCCGGCAACCGCTGGACCGCCAAGAACCTCGGCTGGAACGGGACGCTCGCCCCCGGTGCCTCGGTCTCCTTCGGGTTCAACGGCTCGGGCCCCGGATCGCCCTCCAACTGCACGCTCAACGGCGGCAGTTGTGACGGCGGCAGCGTCCCCGGCGACAACCCCCCGTCGGCACCCGGCACCCCCACCGCGTCCGACATCACCAACACCTCGGTGAAGCTCGCCTGGAAGGCGGCCACCGACGACAAGGGCGTCAAGAACTACGACGTCCTGCGCGACGGCTCCAAGGTCGCCACCGTCACCGGCACCTCGTACGCCGACAGCGGCCTCACCGCCGGCACCGACTACTCGTACACGGTCCAGGCCCGCGACACCGCGGACCAGACGGGCCCTGCCTCCGGCGCCGTCAAGGTCCACACGACGGGCGGCGGCGACCCGGGTCCCGGCCCCGGTGACAAGGTAAAGCTCGGCTACTTCGCCCAGTGGGGCGTCTACGGCCGCAACTACCACGTGAAGAACATCGACACGTCGGCCTCCGCCTCGAAGATCACCCACATCAACTACGCCTTCGGCAACGTCCAGGGCGGCAAGTGCACCATCGGTGACTCCTACGCCGACTACGACAAGGCCTACACCGCCGACCAGTCCGTCGACGGCGTCGCCGACACCTGGGACCAGCCCCTGCGCGGCAACTTCAACCAGCTGCGCAAGCTCAAGGCGAAGCACCCGAACCTCAAGGTCCTCTGGTCCTTCGGCGGCTGGACGTGGTCCGGCGGCTTCACCGACGCGATGAAGAACCCGGCCGCATTCGCCAAGTCCTGCCACGACCTGGTGGAGGACCCGCGCTGGGCCGACGTCTTCGACGGCATCGACCTGGACTGGGAGTACCCCAACGCCTGTGGCCTGACCTGCGACACCAGCGGCCCGGCCGCGATGAAGACCATGATGCAGGCCTTCCGCACCGAGTTCGGCAAGGACAACCTGGTCACGGCCGCCATCACCGCTGACGGCTCGAACGGCGGCAAGATCGACGCGGCCGACTACGGCGGCGCGTCACAGTACGCGGACTGGTTCAACGTCATGACGTACGACTTCTTCGGCGCCTGGGCCGCCAAGGGCCCGACGGCCCCGCACTCCCCGCTCAACTCCTACTCCGGCATCCCGCAGGAGGGCTTCAACACCGCCGACGCGATCACGAAGCTGAAGGCGAAGGGCGTCCCGGCCGCGAAGCTCCTGCTCGGCATCGGCTTCTACGGCCGCGGCTGGACGGGCGTGACCCAGAAGGAGCCGGGCGGCACGGCCACTGGCGCGGCGCCCGGCACGTACGAAGCGGGCATCGAGGACTACAAGGTCCTGAAGAACAGCTGCCCGTCCAACGGCACCATCGCGGGTACCGCTTACGCACACTGCGGCACCAACTGGTGGTCTTACGACACCCCGGCGACGGTCAAGAGCAAGATGGCCTGGTCGAAGCAGCAGGGCCTGGGAGGCGCGTTCTTCTGGGAGTTCAGCGGAGACACCGCGAACGGTGAGTTGGTGTCTGCCATCAATGACGGTCTGAAGTAGCGGCCGTCCCCGCATAGACGAAGCCGGGAAGACAAGTTCGCCCCTTGTCTTCCCGGCTTCTCGCTGTCCTTACGGGCTCAGGCCACGTTCACCCGTTGCCCGGGAGGCGCCGCCTCCAGCCATGCCAGGAAACCCGTCAGCGCGTCCTCGCCCATCGCAAGCTCAAGGCGGACGCCCCGGTGCAGACAGCCGAGCACGATCGCGTCCGAGAGCAGCGCGAGCTCCTCCTCGCCGTCCGGAGCGCGCCGGTCGACGACCTCGATGGCCGAGCGCTCGAGGACCCGGCGCGGCCGGGGGGCGTAGGAGAAGACGCGGTACCACTCGATCCGGTCGCCGTTGTAGCGGGCGACGCCGTACCCCCAGCCTTTGCCGGAGGTGTCGCCCTTCTCGGGGGCCTCCCAGCGCAGGCTGCAGTCGAAGGTGCCGCCGGAACGCTGGATGAGCCGGCGCCGCAGTCCGAAGACGAAGAGCCCCACCAACACCAGACCGACCAACACGAGTCCGCACACGAGCAGAGTGAGGATCATCGGCACCGACCTCCTCGCCTCTTCGAAACGGACCAACAGAATTGCACCCGCATTGCCTCAGCCGCGACCCGGTCCGGATTGCTCCGGACCTGGCCGCGGCTGAGTCACGTCAACGCCGTCGCGCAGGTTTCAGCGCGACGAAACCGCCCGCAGTCGGACGTCCGCACGACGCTCGGCGGAGGCGTCTGCCTCCGACTTCGCGCGCTCGAGCGCCCGCTCCGCACGCTGTACATCGATCTCGTCCGACAGCTCGACGATCTCAGCAAGCAGTGACAGCTTGTTGTCCGCGAAGGAGACAAATCCTCCGTGGACGGCAGCGACGACAGTGTCGCCGTCACTCGTACGAATGGTCACCGGGCCCGATTCCAGCACACCGAGCAGCGGCTGGTGACCGGGCATGACGCCGATGTCGCCGGACGTGGTGCGCGCGACGACCAGGGTGGCCTCGCCGGACCAGACGCTACGGTCCGCGGCGACCAGCTCGACATGCAGCTCAGCAGCCAAGGGTGGCTCCTCGGGTCACCACCCGGCGGCTTCGCCGGGTGTTGGGTCAAATTCTAGTGGGCGTATCGGGAGGGGCGGGACGCGCCCACCCCTCCCGGGAGTCACAGACTCAGGAGACGCCGAGTTCCTTGGCGTTCGCCTTCAGGTCCTCGATGCCACCGCACATGAAGAACGCCTGCTCGGGGAAGTGGTCGTAGTCGCCGTCGATGATCGCGTTGAACGCGGTGATCGACTCGTCCAGCGGCACGTCCGAACCGTCAAGACCGGTGAACTGCTTGGCGGCGTGGGTGTTCTGCGACAGGAAGCGCTCGACGCGACGGGCGCGCTGAACGACCAGCTTGTCCTCTTCGCTGAGCTCGTCGATGCCGAGGATCGCGATGATGTCCTGGAGGTCCTTGTACTTCTGCAGGGTGCCCTTGACACGCATGGCGGTGTCGTAGTGGTCCTGCGCGATGTAGCGCGGGTCCAGGATGCGGGACGTCGAGTCCAGCGGGTCGACCGCCGGGTAGATGCCCTTCTCCGAGATCGGACGCGACAGCACGGTCGTCGCGTCGAGGTGCGCGAAGGTCGTGGCCGGGGCCGGGTCGGTGAGGTCGTCCGCGGGGACGTAGATCGCCTGCATCGAGGTGATCGAGTGACCACGCGTCGAGGTGATGCGCTCCTGGAGGAGGCCCATCTCGTCGGCCAGGTTCGGCTGGTAGCCCACCGCGGAGGGCATACGGCCGAGCAGGGTCGAGACCTCGGAACCGGCCTGCGTGAAGCGGAAGATGTTGTCGATGAAGAACAGCACGTCCTGCTTCTGCACATCGCGGAAGTACTCCGCCATGGTCAGACCGGCAAGGGCGACGCGCAGACGCGTGCCCGGCGGCTCGTCCATCTGGCCGAAGACCAGGGCGGTCTTGTCCAGAACGCCCGACTCCTGCATCTCGTCGATGAGGTCGTTGCCCTCACGGGTGCGCTCGCCGACACCGGCGAACACGGAAACGCCCTCGTGCAGCTTGGCCACACGCATGATCATTTCCTGGATGAGGACGGTCTTGCCGACGCCCGCTCCACCGAACAGACCGATCTTTCCACCCTTGACGTACGGGGTGAGAAGGTCGACGACCTTCAGGCCGGTCTCGAACATCTCGGTCTTGGACTCGAGCTGGTCGAAGGCCGGGGCCTTGCGGTGGATCGGCCAGCGCTCGGTGACCTGAGCCTCCGCCTCCGGCTCGTTCAGGATCGCACCGAGGGTGTTGAACACCTTGCCCTTGGTGATGTCACCGACGGGGACGGTGATGCCCTCGCCCGTGTTGGTCACCGCGGCCTGGCGGACCAGGCCGTCGGTGGGCTGCATCGAGATGGCGCGGATGATGCCGTCACCGAGGTGCTGGGCGACCTCGAGCGTCAGCGTCTTCTTCTCGCCGTCCTTGGCCGGGTCGGCCACCTCGACGTGCAGCGCGTTGTAGATGTCCGGCATCGCGTCGACGGGGAACTCCACGTCGACGACCGGGCCGATCACCCGGGCGACGCGGCCCGTGGCAACGGCCGTATCAACAGTGGTCGTCATTACTTGTCACTCCCCGCAGAAGCGTCGGCCAGGGCACTGGAGCCACCGACGATCTCGCTGATTTCCTGGGTGATTTCGGCCTGGCGGGCCGCGTTGGCAGAACGGGTGAGAGCGTTGATCAGGTCACCCGCGTTGTCGGTCGCCGACTTCATCGCGCGGCGCGTGGCGGCGTGCTTGGAAGCAGCCGACTGGAGCAGCGCGTTGTAGATACGGCTCTCGACGTAGCGCGGCAGAAGGGCGTCGAGGACGTCCTCCGCCGACGGCTCGAAGTCGTACAGCGGGCGGGCCTCGTCCGTCGTGCCCGCCTCCTGAGCGACCTGCTCGAGGCTGAGCGGGAGCAGCCGGGAACCGGCCGCTTCCTGCGTCATCATCGAGATGAACTCGGTGTAGACGAGGTGGAGTTCATCCACGCCGCCCTCGGCCGAGTCCTTCTCGATGGCCTCGATCAGGGGCGCGGCGATCGTCTTGGCGTCCGCGTAGGAAGGGGCATCGGTGAAGCCCGTCCACTGCCCGGCGATCTTCCGCTCACGGAAGTTGTAGTGCGCGATGCCACGGCGGCCGACGATGTACGTGTCGACCTCCTTGCCCTCGTCCTGCAACTTCTTGGTGAGCTTCTCCGCGGCCTTGATGGCGTTGGAGTTGAAGGCGCCGGCCAGACCGCGGTCGCTCGAGAGGAGCAGGACAGCGGCCCGGGTCGGAGCCTCGGCCTCGGTGGTCAGCGGGTGCTTGTCATTGGCACCCGTGGCCACCGCGGTGACCGCGCGGGTCAGCTCGGTCGCGTACGGCGTGGAGGCGGTCACCTTGCGCTGTGCCTTGACGACACGCGAGGCGGCGATCATCTCCATCGCCTTGGTGATCTTCTTGGTCGCGGTGACGGATTTGATGCGACGCTTGTAGACCCGGAGCTGGGCTCCCATGAGTCAGGTCCCTTCCGTCGTCACTTGGACGCGTCGACGGCAGCCGGAGCGTCCTCGCCGAGCAGCTTGCCGTCCGAGGTCTCGAACTGCTTCTTGAACTCGGCGACGGCGTCGGTGATGGCCGTGATCGTGTCGTCGGACATCTTGCCGCCCTCCTTGATGGAGGTCATCAGGCCCTGCTCCTTGCGGTGCAGGTAGTCGAGCAGCTCGCGCTCGAAGCGCCGGATGTCGGCGACCGGTACCTCGTCCATGCGGCCCGTGGTGCCGGCCCAGATGGAGATGACCTGGTCCTCGGTGGCCATCGGCTGGTACTGAGCCTGCTTGAGCAGCTCGACCATCCGCGTACCGCGCTCGAGGGAGGCCTTCGACGCGGCGTCCAGGTCGGAACCGAAGGCGGCGAACGCCTCCAGCTCACGGAACTGGGCGAGGTCCACGCGGAGACGGCCGGACACCTGGCGGATCGCCCTGTGCTGGGCGGAGCCACCGACACGGGAGACCGAGATACCGACGTTCAGGGCCGGACGCTGACCGGCGTTGAACAGGTCGGACTCGAGGAAGCACTGGCCGTCGGTGATGGAGATGACGTTGGTCGGAATGAACGCCGACACGTCGTTCGCCTTCGTCTCGACGATCGGGAGACCCGTCATCGAGCCCTTGCCCATCTCGTCCGAGAGCTTCGCGCAGCGCTCGAGCAGACGCGAGTGCAGGTAGAAGACGTCACCCGGGTAGGCCTCGCGCCCCGGCGGGCGGCGGAGCAGCAGGGACACGGCGCGGTAGGCGTCGGCCTGCTTCGAGAGGTCGTCGAAGATGATGAGGACGTGCTTGCCCTCGTACATCCACTGCTGGCCGATGGCCGAACCGGTGTAGGGCGCCAGGTACTTGAAGCCCGCCGGGTCGGACGCCGGGGCGGCGACGATGGTCGTGTACTCGAGCGCGCCGGCCTCTTCGAGGGCACCGCGCACGGAGGCGATGGTGGAGCCCTTCTGACCGACGGCGACGTAGATGCAGCGCACCTGCTTGTTCACGTCGCCCGAGCGCCAGTTGTCGCGCTGGTTGATGATCGTGTCGACGGCCAGGGCGGTCTTGCCCGTCTGGCGGTCGCCGATGATCAGCTGACGCTGGCCACGGCCGATCGGGGTCATCGCGTCGACGGCCTTGTAGCCGGTCTCCATCGGCTCGTGGACCGACTTGCGGTCCATGACCGTGGGGGCCTGCAGCTCGAGGGCGCGGCGTCCTGACGTCTCGATCTCGCCGAGACCGTCGATCGGGGCGCCGAGCGGGTCGACGACGCGGCCGAGGTAGCCCTCGCCCACCGCGACGGACAGGACCTCGCCGGTACGGGTGACCGGCTGGCCCTCCTCGATGCCGCTGAACTCGCCGAGTACGACGGCGCCGATCTCGCGCTCCTCAAGGTTGAGGGCGAGACCGAGGGTGCCGTCCTCGAACTTCAGCAGCTCGTTGGCCATGGCCGAGGGGAGGCCCTCGACCTTCGCGATACCGTCACCGGCGACGGTGACCGAACCGACCTCCTCGCGCGAGGCCGCGTCCGGCTTGTACGCCTGGACAAAGTTCTCCAGTGCGTCCCGGATCTCCTCCGGCCGGATCGTGAGCTCCGCCATCTGGGTTCCCTGCTCTCCTTGTTGGGCCCGAAGTTTCACTTTGGGGGTCTGGGGACTCCCCCCAAGTAAGAGGTGAATCCTCTGCACGGCCCAACTAGGGCCGTAATGACAACGTTTTGAGTACTACTAGCTCGCCATGCGGCGGTGCGCGTCCTCGAGTCGGTCCGCGATGCTGCCGTTGATGATCTCGTCGCCGACCTGCACCGTGATCCCGCCGAGGACCTCGGGGTCCACGTCGAGGTTCAGGTGCATCTGGCGGCCGTAGACCTTCGCGAGGGCTGCACCGAGGCGCTGCTTCTGCTGGTCCGAAAGCGGAACAGCCGAAGTGACGACGGCGACCATGCGGTTCCGGCGGTCCGCGGCAAGCTTGGAAAGGGACTCGAGTCCCGCTTCCAGGCTACGTCCACGGGGCGCGGTCACAAGTCGCTCGACCAGCCGCTCCGTCACCGCGTTGGCACGGCCGCCGAGCAGGCTGCGCAGCAGCTCGCTCTTGGCGGCGCCCGTGGCGGCGCGGTCGGTCAGCGCGGAACGCAGGCCGGTGTTCGAGGAGACGATCCGGCCGAACCGGAACAGCTCGTCCTCGACGTCGTCCAGCGCGCCGGACTTCTGCGCACCGGTCAGCTCGGCGAGGTTGGTGAGCTCCTCGAGGGCGTCCACCAGGTCACGCGACTGCGACCAGCGCGAGCGGACCAGGCCGGCCACCAGGTCGGCGGTCTCGCCGCCCACCTGCCCGCCGAGCAGCCGCCCGGCGAGCTCGGCCTTGGCCTCACCGGCCTGCGACGGGTCGGTGAGGACCCGGCGCAGTGAGACCTCGCGGTTGAACAGCGCGGTGACAGCGGCCAGCTCGTCCGCGAGCTTCTTGGCGTCGACCGACGTGTTGTCGGTCAGCGCGTCAAGACGCTCGCGCGCGGCGGCCACGGCCTCGCGGCTGGCTCCGTGGGCTGTCATCGAGCAGCCTCGGCCTTCTCCTCGAGGTCATCGAGGAAACGGTCGATGGTGCGACTCTGCCGTGCGGAGTCCTCGAGGGACTCACCGACGAGCTTGCCGGCCAGGTCGGTGGCCAGCTGGCCCACGTCCTGACGCAGCGACTGCGCGGCGGCCTTGCGGTCGGCAGCGAGCTGCGTGTGACCTGCGGCGACGATCTCCTCGCGCTGCCGCTGGCCTTCGGCTCGCATCTCAGCGATGAGCTGGGCGCCCTGCTCCTGCGCCTCCTGGCGCAGACGCGCGGCCTCGTGCCGGGCCTCGGCGAGCTGAGCCTTGTACTGCTCGAGCACGCTCTGGGCCTCGGTCTGAGCGGCCTCAGCCTTCTCGATACCGCCTTCGATCGCCTCACGGCGCTCTTCCAGAACCTTGTTGATGTTCGGGAGGAGCTTCTTCCAGAAGACGAAGAAGACGATGGCGAAGGCGATGGCGCCGACGAGCAGCTCAGGACCCGGCGGGACGAGCGGGTTCTGCTCCTCCTCGGCCGCCAGCTGAACCAGGTTGGCGATCACATCAGTGCCTTTCGTCGAAAAGTGTCAGTAAGCAGTGATTACTTACCGAACACGAACGGCATAACGATGCCGATGAGGGCAAGCGCCTCACAGAAGGCGAAGCCAAGGATCTGGTTGGCACGGATCAGACCGGCAGCCTCGGGCTGACGGGCAAGAGCCTGGGTGCCGTTACCGAACACGATGCCGACGCCGATGCCGGGGCCAATCGCGGCGAGACCGTAGCCGATGGAACCGAGGGAGCCGGAGACGCCTGCGGCGAGTTCGAGGGTCGCGGACATGCCGTTACTTCCTTCTCTTTCATGGACCGGTGGGGGTTGGCCACCGGGCGATCTGGGGGGCTTGAAGCCGGGGCTTGCTCAGTGGTGCTCGGCGAGAGCGCCCTGAATGTAAGTGGCGGAGAGGAGCACGAAGACGTACGCCTGGACCGCCTGCACGAAAAGTTCGAAGAGGATCATGACGATGGTCATCACGAACGAGACGCCGGCCGCCGGGATCATGAAGCTGTTCAGCAGGTACCAGGAGGCGACGGTGAACATCACCAGCATCAGGTGACCGGCGAACATGTTGGCGAAGAGTCGCACGGCGTGCGTGAAAGGACGCACGAGCAGGTTCGAGAAGAACTCGATGAACGACACGAGCCACTTGATCGGGCCGAGCGAGTTGTCGTAGCCGGTGATGTTCTTCCAGCCGCCGACGAATCCGTGGCGCTTAAAGGTGAGAGGCACCCAGATGAAGTAGACGACAGCCGCGAGCACGATCGGGTACGCGATGACCGATGAGACCGGGAACTGGGTCAGCGGGATCACGGACCAGATGTTCATGATCCAGATGAAGAAGAACATCGAGACCATCAGGGGGACGTACTTCTCGCCCTCCTTCTTGCCCATCGTCTCGTAGACGATGCCGCGGCGTACGAAGTCGTAGCCGGCCTCACCGATCATCTGCAGCTTGCCCGGGACGACCTTGGCCTTGCCGAACGCCATAAAGAAGAAGCTGACCACGACGAGGGTCGTCAGCAGGGCGAGCAGCATGACCTTGTTGAACTCGAACCCGCCGACGGTGGCAATCGGCTTGAAGAGGAACGAGTGCAGGCCAGGAGCCGGGAAGCCACAGCCGTTGTCGGACATGATCCGACAGCTCCAGTCAAAGGCGAGCTCAGTTTGGTCAGCACTCACCGCGGGCTCCTTCGGCGTGACGCATAGGTACGGCAACCTCGTTGTCGTGTCGGCGCGGCGCGCAGCCGCGGTTCGGCACCAGACTGGTGTTTCGGATGTGGGCGCGGCGTTCAGGCATCGAGCCTCGCGATCGTGCAGGCGTCAGCTCAGATGCCCGCGCCGGCAGTGCCGCAGTTGGCACCGGACGATAGCAGCATCCCGATCTCGCATTTATCCCGGCCCTACCCTTCACGTCGAGGACCCCGACTTCTCCGGCTTGTCCTTCTGCTCGGAGTCAGGTTCGACGTAAAGAATCTTGGCCTTCATGAACGCGCGGGCCTGCGACGCCATCCACACGACGGTCGCGACCACAAGCCCCACGGCGAACGCCTTGGGGTTGAACAACGTGGTGTCCTTGAAGAGGGCCACGAAGACAAGAAGCAGTAGAAGTTGGGCGACATAGAGCATCAGCCCCATCGCCTGGAACAACTGCGGAAGCGATTTCGCCGTGCGTTGAAGTACGAACATTCCGAGCCCCATGAAGGCGATGACCACCAACGTGCCGATGACCGCACCGAGCGCCCCTTTGCCGCCCGCGACCACAGCACTGACGGCAGCAACGATCACGCCGGCGGCAGCGGTGGGTACGACGGACTGCAGGAGAGTTCGGGTGTCTTGAGACGGCATGGCGGCGCTCCGCTTACTGATGGGGGCAGGGTGTCGTCATGGACGAGCGTAGTCCGGGGTCGAGGGTGTACCTCGGGCCAATAGACCGTCGCACTACGGTCCTTCGGCTCTGTCCCCTGGTTTCGTGAACGGTATCACAAACTATTTGATGAGGTCTTTACCTCGTAGGTGTGCTGGCTGTCACACATGAGAGTTAATCCGCGCGTCTGTGCACGCAGCGCGGCAACTTGTCTGGTATTGGGCAAGTTTGGCGCCGGCGGTCAACTCGACGAACCGGCCTTGCGCCTATCTTCGAAGCGCGAGCGGGTGCCAACGGCCGTCGCTCCGTTGACGCCTGACCCGACCGGAGGACGGTCGTCCGCCTCCGCGTCGGCCTCGTCCGTCGCATCCGCCTCGTCGGTCGCGGAGACGTCCGCCGCCGCTCCCTTGCGCCGCCGGTAGCGCGGCGGCACGAAGGCCTCGGCCCAGCGCGGGATGTGCGGGGTGAACCGCGGCAGCATGAGCAGCACGAGTCCCACCGCGCTCAGGGCAACGATCACGAACAGGATCCACATGCTGGCCGAGTGGACCGAGTAGGCCACCGTGCCGAAGCCGATGAGCGCCGACCAGAAGTACATGATCAGCACCGCACGGCTGTGGGAGTGGCCGATCTCCAGGAGGCGGTGGTGGAGGTGGCCGCGGTCGGCCGCGAAGGGCGACTTGCCGTTCCACGTACGCCGGACGATCGCGAGGACCAGGTCGGCGAACGGGATCGCGATGATCGTCAGCGGCATCAGGAGCGGGATGAAGACCGGGAGCATCGCGTGCGTGGCATCGCGGGCGCCTCCGAAGTTCAGGCTCAGGGCGTCGCCGTCGATCTGTCCTGTGGCGGAGATCGCGCCCGCCGCGAGGACCAGGCCGATCAGCATCGAGCCCGAGTCCCCCATGAAGATCCGGGCGGGATGGATGTTGTGCGGCAGGAAGCCCATGCACATGCCCATCAGGATCGCGGCGAAGAGCGTCGCGGGGGCAGCGGCCTCGATGCCGTAGCCGTACCAGATCCGGTAGGCGTACAGGAAGAACGCCGTGGCCGCGATGCACACCATGCCCGCGGCCAGGCCGTCGAGGCCGTCCACGAAGTTCACCGCGTTGATGGTGATGACGACGAGCGCGACCGTCAGGAGCGTGCCCTGCCCCTGGTCCAGGAGGACCATGCCGTAGCCGGGGACCGGGATCCACAGGATCGTCAGGCCCTGGAGGACCATGACGCCCGCGGCGATCATCTGGCCGCCCAGCTTGATCAGGGCGTCGATCTCGAACTTGTCGTCGAGGACACCGATGATCCAGATCAGCGCGGCACCGGAGAGCAGTGCGCGCGGCTCGTTCGACCGCTCGAAGACGTCACTCAGGTTCGGCAGGTGATCGGCGACGAGCAGACCGGCGCACAACCCGAAGAACATCGCGATACCGCCGAGCCGGGGCGTGGGCTCCCGGTGCACGTCGCGGGCGCGGATCTCCGGCATCGCGCCGGCCACGATCGCGAACTTCCGCACCGGGCCGGTCAGCAAGTAAGTCACCGCGGCCGTGATGCAGAGCGTCAGCAGGTATTCACGCACGGGCTTCCCCACAGGTATCGCTGGCCATCTCAGCCCCACACCATAGCTCTGCGTGCTTATGGTGGGGGACTTCCGGGTAGCGACGATGGTTGCACGAGTACGTGCGCTTCCTTGACGCGCCTACCCCGACCTAGGCCGGATACGGCGGAAATCTGCCCACCAGTTCACGCACTTCCTCTCGTACTTTCGAGTCCTTCACGTCCTTGGATTCATCTCGCACCGCGTCGGCGACCAGCCTCGCGATCCGCACCATCTCCGCGTCCTTCATGCCCTGCGTGCTGACGGCGGCCGTCCCGAGCCGCAGTCCGCGCCCGTCGGCGCGGGGCAGGGCGCAGGTGTCGAGGACAAGGCCGCGGGCGGCGAGTCTGCCTCGGGCGGTGTGCGCGTCGACGCCCAGGGGCGCGGGGTCGGCGAGGATCAGGTGGGTGTCGGTGCCGCCCGTAGTGATCGCGCAGCCCGCCGCAGCGAGGGATTCAGCCAGAATGCGGGCGTTGGCGACGACCTGATGGGCGTACGCGGTGAAGGCCGGGGTCTCCGCCTCGCCGAACGCGACGGCCTTCGCGGCGATCGTGTGCATCTGCGCGCCGCCCTGTGTGAAGGGGAACACGGCCCGGTCGATACGTGACGCGAGCCCGTCCCCGCACAGGATCAGGCCGCCGCGTGGGCCGCGAAGGACCTTGTGGGTCGTAGCGCACACGACGTCGGCGTACGGCACGGGGCTGGGGGCCGCTCCCCCGGCGATGAGGCCGAGCGGGTGGGCCGCGTCGGCGATGAGGTAAGCGCCCACGTCGTCGGCGATGTCGCGGAAGGCCGCGTAGTCGATGTGCCGGGGGTAGGCGATGGAGCCGCAGACGATCGCCTTCGGCTGGTGCGAGCGCGCCAGGGCCCGCACCTCGTCGTAGTCGATGAGGCCGCTGTCCGGGTCGACGCCGTAGCCCACGAAGTCGAACCAGCGCCCCGAGAAGTTCGCGGGCGAGCCGTGCGTGAGGTGGCCGCCGTACGGCAGGCCCATGGCCAGGACGGTGTCGCCCGGGCGCAGCAGGGCGGCGTACGCGGCGAGGACCGCGGAGGAGCCGGAGTGCGGCTGCACGTTGGCGTGCTCGGCGCCGAAGAGGGCCTTGGCGCGGTCGACGGCGATGCGCTCGGCGACGTCCACCAGCTCGCAGCCGCCGTGGTGGCGGGCGCCCGGATACCCCTCGGCGTACTTGTTGGCCAGCGGGGAGCCGAGGGCGGCGAGCACCGCGGGCGAGGTGAAGTTCTCGGCGGCGATGAGCTGGAGGCAGGACCCCTGGCGGTCCTGTTCGGCGAGGAGGATCTCCGCCATCTGGGGATCCGCGCGGCGGAGCGCGTCGAAGTCAGCGGGCGCCGTCGATACGGCGGTGGGTGCGGTGCTGACCGGCATCTTGGGCTCCGGGCCTCGCGAGGAGTGAGGGTCCCTCTCATGAGGGTCCCTTCAATGTAGGCCCGCCACACGGTGCCCGCGCGGTGTCGCGGACGGATGATCCCCGCCGTATCCGCCCGCCGTGTCCGCCCGCCGCGCAGAGAAAGGTTTACGCCTTGGCGCGCACGCCCGTCAGCGCCGTCACCACAGGATCGAGCGCCTCGTTGATCTCGTCGCCCACGGAGCGGAAGAAGGGCAGCGGCGCCCCGTAGGGGTCGTACACCTCGTCCGCCTCCGCCGTGGGCGCCAGGAGCCAGCCACGCAGCGCCGCGGCGGCCCGTACCAGCGCCCTGGCCCGCTCCACGACACCTCCGTCGACGTCGGGCAGGGTCGCCGGGTCTATGGCCCGCACAAGGCGCGTGAACTCCTTCAGCGTGAAGGTGCGAAGACCCGCCGAGTGGCCCATCGAGATGACCTGCGCCCGGTGGTCCCGGGTCGCCGTCAGGACGAGGTCCGCGCGGATGACGTGCTCGTCGAGCAGCTCGCGCCCTTTGAAGCCGGACGCGTCCGCGCCGAAGTCCGCGAGCACCGCCTCGGCGTTGGTCTCCATGGGGGCGCCCTCGTGCCCCCACGTGCCCGCGCTCTCCACGATCAGGCCGCCGGTGAAGGGATCACCCAGGCGGTCGGCCAGGGCATGCCTGGTCAGCCGCTCGGTGATCGGCGAGCGGCACACGTTGCCGGTGCTGACGTGGAGGATGCGGAACGAATCGGGATAAGCCGCTATGCCACGCCCCGTCTCAGGGGCTGTCAATTCGCCACCTCGAGGTCGGGTACCACCTTGCGGAGCTCCTCCGCGGTCAGCGCACCCGCGCGCAGCAGTACCGGCACCTTTCCGGTGACGTCCACGATCGACGACGGGACGATGCCCGGCGTCTTGCCGCCGTCCAGGTACACGGAGACGGAGTCGCCGAGCATCTCCTGAGCGGCGTCACAGTCCTCCGGGGAGGGGTGCCCGGTGAGGTTCGCCGATGAGACAGCCATGGGGCCGACCTCGGTGAGCAGTTCGATGGCGACGGGGTGCAGCGGCATCCGGATCGCGACGGTCCCACGGGTGTCCCCGAGGTCCCACTGGAGCGACGGCTGCTGCTTGGCCACCAGGGTCAGCGCGCCGGGCCAGAAGGCGTCGACGAGCTCCCAGGCCGACTCGGAGAAGTCGGTGACCAGGCCGTGCAGGGTGTTCGGGGAGCCGATGAGGACGGGCGTGGGCATGTTGCGGCCACGGCCCTTGGCGTCGAGCAGGTCGGCGCACGCCTCCGGGATGAAGGCGTCGGCACCGATGCCGTAGACGGTGTCGGTGGGCAGGACGACCAGCTCGCCACGGCGGACGGCCGACGCGGCCTCGCGCAGACCGGTCGTACGGTCGGTCGCGTCATTGGTGTCGTATCGCCGTGCCATCTAGCGGGCCTCCTCGTACACGAACTGCTGGCTTGAAGTGGGAGTGCTCACGGCATCGCCTTGCGGGCGGTCGCGAACCTCGGCCGGTTGTTGAGGTCGGGGTGATCGGCCGCGTCGGCCCAGCCCCGCTCCTCGGTGAAGATCCACGGCACCTGGCCGCCCTGGGTGTCGGCGTGCTCGATGACGACGACACCTCCGGGCCGCAGGAGGCGGTGTGCGGTGCGCTCGATGCCGCGGATCAGGTCGAGGCCGTCCTCGCCGGAGAAGAGCGACAGCTGCGGGTCGTAGTCGCGGGCCTCTGGAGCCACGTACTCCCACTCGGTGAGCGGGATGTACGGCGGGTTCGAGACGACGAGGTCGACCTGGCCGTCGAGCTCAGGAAGGGCGTCACGCGCGTCGCCCTGGGAGAGCTTGACCCTGGATCCCTCGACGTTCTTGCGCGTCCACTTCAGGGCGTCCTCGGAGAGCTCCACGGCGTACACCCGCGAGCGCGGCACCTCCTGCGCCATGGCGAGCGCGATGGCCCCGGAACCCGTACAGAGATCGACGATGAGCGGCTCGACGACGTCCATCGCGCGCACGGCGTCTATGGCCCACCCGACGACCGACTCGGTCTCCGGGCGCGGCACGAAGACACCGGGGCCGACCTGCAGTTCGAGGTAGCGGAAGAAGGCGCGCGCGGTGATGTGCTGGAGCGGCTCGCGGGCCTCACGGCGCGCGATCGTCTCCCAGTAGCGGGCGTCGAAGTCCGTGTCCTTGACGGAGTGCAGCTCGCCCCGCTTCACGCCGTGCACGAAGGCGGCGAGCTCCTCCGCGTCGTTGCGCGGCGAGGGCACGCCGGCGTCGGCCAGCCGCTGGGTGGCCTGGGCCACTTCCGCGAGCAGCAGGTTCACGCTGGTCCTCCGGGGCTGAGCTGAGCGATGGGCGGGTGCGGTCGGGGCTCAGGCTGCCGCGAGCTTGGCTGCGGAGTCCGCGTCGACGCAGGCCTGGATGACCGCGTCGAGGTCTCCGTCGAGCACCTGGTCCAAGTTGTACGCCTTGAAGCCGACGCGGTGGTCCGAGATCCGGTTTTCCGGGAAGTTGTACGTGCGGATCTTCTCGGAGCGGTCGACGGTGCGGACCTGGCTGCGACGGGCGTCCGCCGCCTCCTTCTCCGCTTCCTCCTGAGCCGCGGCGAGGAGCCTGGAGCGCAGGATACGCATCGCCTGCTCCTTGTTCTGCAGCTGGCTCTTCTCGTTCTGGCAGGAGGCCACGACTCCGGTGGGCAGGTGCGTGATGCGCACCGCGGAGTCGGTGGTGTTGACCGACTGGCCGCCGGGGCCCGAGGAGCGGTAGACGTCGATGCGCAGGTCGTTGGCGAGGATCTCGACGTCGACCTCCTCGGCCTCGGGCGTCACCAGGACACCGGCCGCCGAGGTGTGGATCCGGCCCTGCGACTCCGTCGAGGGCACGCGCTGCACGCGGTGCACGCCGCCCTCGTACTTCATCCGCGCCCAGACGCCCTGTCCCGGCTCTGTCGCGCCGTTGCCGCCCTTGGTCTTCACGGCGACCTGGACGTCCTTGTAGCCGCCCAGCTCGGACTCGGTGGCGTCGATGATCTCGGTCTTCCAGCCGACGCGCTCCGCGTACCGCAGGTACATGCGCAGGAGGTCGCCCGCGAAGAGCGCCGACTCGTCGCCGCCCGCGCCCGCCTTGACCTCGAGGATGACGTCCTTGTCGTCGCTGGGGTCACGGGGCACCAGGAGGAGCCGCAGCTTCTCGGTGAGCTCCTCGCGCTGCTTCTCCATGTCCTTGACCTCGGCGGCGAACTCAGGGTCCTCCGCGGCCAGTTCACGGGCCGTCGCGATGTCCTCGCCGGTCTGCTTCCAGGCACGGTACGTCGAGACGATCGGGGTCAGCTCGGCGTAGCGCTTGTTGAGCTTGCGCGCGTTGGCCTGGTCCGCGTGGACCGAGGGGTCCGCGAGCTTCGTTTCCAGATCGGCGTGCTCGCCGATCAGTTCCTCGACCGCCTCGAACATCGGGGTCTCCTGGTTTTCTGCGTTCCTACGCGAAAGTTCTACGCGAAAAATGGCTGCTGCGTCAGACGGCAAAGCGCCGGTCCCAACCGCCCCCTCCCGAGGGCGGCCGAAGACCGGCGCAGTGGCTCGCTACTTGTTGGCGGCGGCAGCCTTGCCGAAGCGGGCCTCGAAGCGGGCCACGCGGCCACCGGTGTCGAGGATCTTCTGCTTGCCCGTGTAGAACGGGTGGCACTCGGAGCAGACCTCGGCACGGACGGTGCCGCTGGAGATCGTGCTGTGGGTGGTGAATTCGGCGCCACAGGTGCAGCTGACCTGGGTCTCGAAGTACTCGGGGTGGATCTCGCGCTTCAAGGTGTCTCCTAGTTTCGGGAGGGCTCCGGGTCGTACGCGCGGATTGCTCGTACGTGAACCGGGACCGACGTACCAGTCTGCCAGGACCGGCCGCATCTGCCCAAACCGGGGTGGGTTCCGTTCTATTCCCGGCGGGCCGCCGACGTCACTGTCTGTGCCCGCTTGCCGCTACTTCACGACGTCGCTCGCGTCGCCCTTGTCGCCCGCGGACTGCTCGGTGGCGGACTTGGGGATCGCCTTGTCGGCCTTGAGCGCCGCCCAGACCTGCTGGTCGGCCTTCTCCAGGGGCAGGACGCGGTTGGGGTCGTTCGGGTCGTACTCGATGGGCAGGGTGACCATCTTCATGTCGCCCCCGCCGATGCCCTTGAGCCCGCTCGCGAAGCTCGCGAGGCTCTTGACGTCGTTCAGGTCGGAGTCGGTGGTGATGGCGCTGGTCGCGTCGTTCGCGAGGTCGTACAGCTTCTTCGGGTTGCTGAAGACGCCGACGTCCTCGACCTGCTTGATCAGGGCCTTGATGAAGGCCTGCTGCAGCTGGATGCGGCCGAGGTCGCTGCCGTCGCCGACGCCGTGCCGGGTGCGGACGAGACCGAGGGCCTGCTCGCCGGTGAGCTGGTGCGTGCCCGCGTCGAGGTCAAGATGGCTGTCCTTGTCGTGGATGGCCTTCTTGGTGGTGATCCCGACGCCGCCGAGGGTGTTGATGAGCTTCTTGAAGCCCGTGAAGTCGACCTCTACGTAGTGGTCCATCCGGATGCCGGACATCTTCTCCACGGTCTTGACGGCGCAGGCGGGGCCGCCGACCTCGTACGCCGTGTTGAACATCTGGCGCTCGCCGCCCGGATCCGTCCGGTCGTCGTCCGTCTTGCACTCGGGGCGGGATATGAGCGTGTCGCGGGGTATCGAGACGACGCTCGCCGTCTTGTGGCCCTTGTTCACGTGCACGATCATCGCCGTGTCCGAGCGGGCTGCGCCCTCGTCCTTGCCGTACTTGGCGTTGTCGCCCGAGCGGGAGTCGGAACCGAGGACGAGGATGTCCTGCGAGCCGTTGTCGACGTTCTTGGGGCGGTCCGTGCCGAGCGCCGCGTTGATGTCGACGCCCTTGATGTTGCCGTTGAGCTTGAAGTACACGAAGCCGAGGCCCGCTCCACCGAGGACGACCACCGATGCCGCGGTCCACGCGGTGACGACGAGGACCTTGCGGCGCTTCTCGCGCGGCTTGCGGCGCCGACCGCCACCGCCTCGGTGCCGCTTCGGTGCCGTATCCCCGGATGTGCTCTCGTCGCTCATGCGCTCCTCTGTCCTCGTCGGGTCGGTTACCCCCTGCTTTCAGGGTCAGTCGCGAACAGTCGCGGTCTGTCGTTACTAGTCAGACGTGGAAACCGAATGAAGGGTTGCACAGCCACTTGTGGGTGCCCCGGCGCGCGCCCGTGACGCATCGTGCACTCCCCGTCCCGCTCTTCCAGCTTCTCACCTGCGATTTTCTCCGCAATGGGGCTACTGCCCGTGACCATAAGAATCTCTTAGAGGTGTGGCCAACGTCATTCAGCGCCCCTTTCACACTCCGCCCCGCGCCCCGCGCTCCGGACAACGCGGAAGGCCGCCCCCGTCGTGTGACGGGAGCGGCCTTCCGCGTACGTGCCTGTCCGCGAGGACTAGTCGTTGCCGTTGCCCGGCGTCGGCGTGGTCTTCGCGATCTGCATGAGGAACTCGGCGTTCGACTTCGTCTGCTTCATCTTGTCGAGAAGCAGCTCGATGGCCTGCTGCGAGTCGAGCGCGTGCAGCACCCTGCGCAGCTTCCAGACGATCGCGAGCTCCTCCGCGTTGAGGAGGATCTCTTCCTTACGGGTGGAGGACGCGTCGACGTCCACCGCCGGGAAGATGCGCTTGTCGGAGAGCTTCCGGTCGAGCTTGAGCTCCATGTTGCCGGTGCCCTTGAACTCCTCGAAGATCACCTCGTCCATGCGCGAACCGGTGTCGACGAGCGCGGTGGCGAGGATGGTCAGCGAGCCGCCGTCCTCGATGTTGCGCGCCGCACCGAAGAAGCGCTTCGGCGGGTAGAGCGCGGTCGAGTCGACACCACCGGACAGGATGCGGCCGGAGGCCGGGGCCGCCAGGTTGTACGCACGGCCCAGGCGCGTGATCGAGTCGAGGAGCACGACCACGTCGTGGCCCAGCTCGACGAGACGCTTGGCGCGCTCGATGGCCAGCTCGGCGACCGTGGTGTGGTCCTCGGCCGGACGGTCGAAGGTCGAGGAGATGACCTCGCCCTTCACCGACCGCTGCATGTCGGTGACCTCTTCCGGACGCTCGTCGACCAGGACGACCATCAGGTGGCACTCGGGGCTGTTGACGGTGATCGCGTTGGCGACCGCCTGAAGGATCATGGTCTTGCCGGTCTTCGGCGGGGCCACGATCAGGCCTCGCTGGCCCTTACCGATCGGCGCGACGAGGTCGATGATGCGGGTGGTGAGCACCCCCGGGTCGGTCTCCAGACGGAGCCGGTCCTGCGGGTAAAGGGGCGTCAGCTTGTTGAACTCCGGTCGCCCGCGCCCGGATTCGGCCGCCATGCCGTTCGCCGAGTCGAGGCGCACGAGCGCGTTGAACTTCTCGCGGCGCTCGCCGTCCTTGGGCTGACGGACGGCGCCGGTGACGTGGTCACCCTTGCGCAGACCGTTCTTGCGGACCTGGGCGAGCGACACGTACACGTCGTTCGGGCCCGGGAGGTATCCCGACGTACGGATGAACGCGTAGTTGTCGAGGATGTCCAGGATGCCCGCGACGGGGATCAGTACGTCGTCGTCGGCGACCTGCGGCTCGTTGGCGGCGCCACCGAACTCGTCGCGGCCACGACGGCCACGGCGGTCGCGGTAACGGCCACGGCGGCCGCGGCGGCCACCCTCGTCGTCGAAGTCGTCCTGCGGCCCGTTGTCCCGCTGGTCCCGCTGGTCCCGCTGCTGACGGTCGCCACGGTCCTGGCGGTCACCGCGGTCCTGCCGGTCCTGACGGCCGCCACCCTGCTGGCGGTTGCCGCCCTGCCCCTGCTGCTGCTCGTCCTTGTTGCCACGGCGGTCGCGGTCGCGGCCACGGCCCTGGCGGTCACGGCCCTGGCGGTCGCGGCGGCCGTCGGCGTTGTTGTCGCCGGAGCCATCGCCCTTGGCCTCGGACGACGCGTCCGTCCTGGCGTCGTTCTTGTCGTTCTTGGCGTCGTTCTTCGGCTCGCTCTTCGCCTCGGCGGTGACCGTCTCGGGGCTGCCCGCGTCGGCGGTGGCACGGCGACGGCCGCGACGCTCGCCCTTGTCGGCACCCGCGGGCTGGCCCGGGATGTCGATCTGCTGCTGGGCGGCCTCTTCGGCCTTGGCGCCCGCGGCCGGCTCGGCCTTGTCGGCCTTGCTCGCCTTGGCGGCCTTCTCCGTGCTCGCTGCGGTGTCCTCGCCCGTCCGGGCCTTCGAGGTGGCGCGGCGCTTGGGCTTCGTCTCGGCTTCGGCGGACGAAGCGGACGCGGCGCTCTTCGCGGGGGATCCCCCGCCGGCCTGGGCTTCCTTGATGACCTCGATCAGCTGGCTCTTGCGCATGCGCGCAGTGCCCTTGATACCGAGGCCGGATGCGACCTGCTGCAGTTCCGCCAGCACCATGCCATCGAGGCCGGTGCCGCGGCGCCGCCGGGACCCGGCCGAAGCACCGGTGGCAGGCGCCGCAGAGGCGTCCGTCGCGGGCGTGTCGGCAGTCACGCCCATCAGATCGGTGGTGTCGCTCACGAAGGGTCCTTCCCTGGAGCGGACGTCGGCCTGTCTGGCTCGGCGACCGGTTGTGCTGTCCGGAGGTCCTCTGGTGTGTGGACCGTGCCGGGGCGGTGGTCCGCCAACGCGCGGCGGAAGAATTCACTGGTGATGGCGAGTCCCGGTGAGGTGCCACTCATGTGCGGTGTCACTCGACTCGGTCACGCCGGTTCCGGAGCGTGCTCGGCACCGCTCAGTGCGAGGCACAGAGCAGTTTGGGAGGCTCCCGGAAGGATGGATGTCCCGGACGGGGACACGAAGCACCTCGCCATGGTGGGGTCGGGTGCAGACTTGAGGTTAACACTACCGGGTCCAACAAACATTCCCCCTCTCCTAATCCGGCTAACGGGTGTCAAGGCGCAAGCGGCAGCACGCTCGCACCGGTCGCGTCGAGCGTCAGACGGTTGGCCGCCCAGCCCTCGCCCGCGAGGCGTGCGACCTTGTCCGCCGCACTCTCGTCGACCAGCGCGAGGACCGTGGGCCCCGCGCCGGAAATCGTCGCCGGGACGCCGTCCGCGCGCAGGCGTTCCACCAGAGCGGCGCTCTCCGGCATGGCGGGCGCGCGGTACTCCTGGTGGAGCCGGTCCTCGGTTGCGGGAAGCAGCAGCTCGGGGCGCCTGGTCAGGGCCTCGACGAGCAGTGCGGCGCGGCCCGCGTTGGCGGCCGCGTCGACGTGCGGGACGGTGCGTGGGAGCAGTCCGCGCGCCGTTTCGGTGAGGACGGGCTTTCCGGGTACGAAAACCACCGGAACGATGGAATCGGCGGGTTCCATCCTGATCGCCCGCGCCGCTCCCCCGTCCATCCAGGAGAGCGTGAAACCGCCGAGCAGACAGGCGGCGACGTTGTCGGGGTGGCCCTCGATCTCGGTGGCGAGTTCGAGCAGGGCGTTGTCGTCGAGCCGGACGTCGCCGCCTATCGTCACGGCGCGCGCGGCGACGATGCCCGCGCAGATGGCGGCCGACGAGGAGCCGAGGCCCCGGCCGTGCGGAATGCGGTTGGCGCAGACGATCTCGAGCCCGCGCGGCTGTCCGCCGAGCAGGTCGAAGGCGGTGCGCAGGGAACGTACAAGCAGGTGCGACTCGTCGCGTGGGAGCGTCTCGCTGCCCTCGCCTGCGATGTCGATGTTCAGTCCGGTGTCGGCCACCCGCACGACGACGTCGTCGTACAGACCCAGCGACAGGCCCAGGGCGTCGAAGCCCGGGCCGAGGTTGGCGCTGGTGGCGGGGACGCGCACCCGGACGGCGGCGGCGCGGAACGCGGGACCGGCCATCGCTCGATGACTCTCCTTGAGCTGCGATCTTTTGAGGACTTGCCACGTGATGAGGCACTACCCGAAGGCCGCTCTGCGGCAGCACCGCGGCATATGCGGCGGGGCGGGTTCGGTACAGCCTATCGAAGGAAGGTTCTGTGGCGACATAGGGCGCACAGGAGGCGCACGATGCGTGTCGTAAGCCCCCTGTGCACCCCCTATGCGGGAGTTGCGGGATTTCCAGGCGGATATGCCCGCCGTTCAGCTGAGGTTACTCAGGTTACGCAAGACCTAGGCGCTCGGCCGCGGCAGCCGAGTCGACCGGTACCGTGACCGGCTGCGGAGCGCCCGCGACGGCCCAGTCCGGGTCCTTGAGGCCGTTTCCGGTGACGGTGCAGACGATGCGCTGCCCCTTGTCGACCTTGCCCTGCTCGGCCGCCTTCAGCAGACCGGCGACGGAAGCGGCCGACGCCGGCTCGACGAAGACACCCTCCTGGGACGCCAACAGCTTGTAGGCGCGCAGGATCTCACGGTCCGTCACCTCGTCGATGAAGCCGTCCGACTCGTCCCGCGCGTCGAGGGCGTACTGCCACGAAGCGGGGTTGCCGATGCGAATCGCGGTGGCGATGGTGGAGGGGTCCTTGACGATCTCGCCGCGCACGATGGGCGCGGAACCGGAAGCCTGGAAGCCCCACATACGAGGAGTGCGCGTCGAGATCGAGTCGGCGGCGTACTCCTTGTAGCCCTTCCAGTAGGCCGTGATGTTGCCCGCGTTGCCCACCGGCAGGACGTGGATGTCGGGGGCGTCGCCGAGCGCGTCCACGATCTCGAACGCGCCCGTCTTCTGGCCCTCGATGCGGAACGGGTTGACCGAATTGACCAGCGCGACCGGGTAGTTCTCGGAGAGGGCGCGGGCGAGGTTCAGGCAGTCGTCGAAGTTGCCGTCGACCTGGAGGATCTTCGAGCCGTAGACGAGCGCCTGGCCCATCTTGCCGAGCGCGATCTTGCCCTGCGGCACGAGGACGGCACAGACCATTCCCGCGCGTACGGCGTAGGCGGCGGCGGAGGCCGAGGTGTTGCCGGTGGAGGCGCAGATGACGGCCTTGGCGCCCTCCTCCTTGGCCTTCGTGATCGCCATCGTCATGCCGCGGTCCTTGAAGGACCCGGTCGGGTTGGCGCCCTCGACCTTGAGATGCACCTCGCAGCCCGTGCGCTCGGAGAGCACCTGGGCGGGGACGAGCGGCGTGCCGCCCTCGCGGAGCGTCACGACCGGCGTCGTGTCGGAGACGGGAAGACGGTCCCGGTACTCCTCGATGATTCCGCGCCATTGGTGGGTCATTACTGACTACTCCCCTTCAACCCGCATGATGCTGGCGACACCACGCACGGTGTCGAGATTCCGCAGCGCCTCGACGGTGCCGGTGAGGGCGGCGTCGGGCGCGCGGTGGGTGACGACGACGAGCGATGCCTCGCCGTCCTTGCCCGTCTGACGGACCGTATCGATCGATACGCCGTGCTCGGCGAAGACCGTCGCGACCTGGGCGAGGACACCCGGCTTGTCGGCTACGTCGAGGCTGATGTGGTACCGCGTGACGACCGCGCCCATGGAGTTCACGGGCAGCTGGGTGTACGCGGATTCGCCGGGCCCGGTGGTTGCGCCGAGCTTGTTGCGGCAGACGGCGACGAGGTCACCGAGAACGGCCGACGCGGTGGGAGCGCCGCCCGCGCCGGGCCCGTAGAACATGAGCTGTCCTGCGGCCTCGGCCTCGACGAACACGGCGTTGTACGCCTCGCGCACGGAGGCCAGCGGATGGCTGAGCGGAATCATCGCGGGGTGCACGCGCGCGGTGACGGACCCGCCGTCGGCGGCACGCTCACAGATGGCGAGCAGCTTGATGGTGCAGCCCATGCGCTTCGCGGACGCGAAGTCGGCGCCGGTCACCTCGGTCATGCCCTCGCGGTACACGTCGTCGAGACGCACACGCGTGTGGAAGGCGATACCGGCGAGGATCGCGGCCTTGGCGGCGGCGTCGAAGCCTTCGACGTCGGCGGTCGGGTCGGCCTCGGCATACCCGAGGGCGGTGGCCTCGTCGAGCGCTTCCTGATACCCGGCACCCGTCGTGTCCATGGCGTCGAGGATGTAGTTGGTGGTGCCGTTGACGATCCCCAGAACCCGGTTGACCTTGTCGCCGACGAGGGACTCGCGCAGCGGCCGGATCAGCGGAATGGCACCGGCGACGGCAGCCTCGTAATAGAGGTCGCGGCCGTGCTCCTCGGCGGCGGCGTGCAGCGCGGCGCCGTCCTGGGCGATGAGCGCCTTGTTCGCGGAGACGACGGACGCGCCGTGCTCGAAGGCGGTGGTGATGAGGCTCTTGGCGGGCTCGATCCCCCCGATGACCTCGACGACGACATCAATGTCACCGCGTTTGACCAGCGCGGTCGCGTCGGTGGTGACGAGGGAGGGATCGATTCCCTCGCGCACCTTCGACGGACGGCGGACGGCGACACCGGCGAGCTCCACCGGGGCACCGATCCGGGCCGTGAGGTCGTCGGCGTGCGTCGTCATGATGCGCGCCACCTCTGAGCCGACAACCCCACAGCCCAGCAGCGCCACCTTCAGCGGACGCGTACGCATCATCCGACCTCACTTCTCATACATCTACGGTGGGACCAGTCTCACCCACCGGATCGCGGTTTCCCTCCACGGTCCGGATCGTGAGACATACATTTCACTGGCCGATACTCTGCCATGCGCTGGTTCTCGGCCGATTTTTCCTCAGCCGACATCGAGACGCAGGAGATCCTCCTCCGTCTCGCGCCGGACGATGACCCGCGCCCCACCGTCCCGCACGGCGACGACCGGCGGACGAAGGGCGTGGTTGTAGTTGCTCGCCATGGAACGGCAGTACGCGCCGGTCGCGGGCACGGCGACCAGGTCTCCGGGAGCGAGGTCGGCCGGAAGGAACGCGTCCTTCACCACGATGTCCCCGCTCTCGCAGTGCTTGCCGACGACACGGACGAGCATGGGCTCGGCGTCGGACGTCCGCGAGACGAGCGCGACGCTGTACTCGGCGTCGTAGAGAGCCGTACGGATGTTGTCGGACATGCCGCCGTCGACAGAGACGTACGTACGCAGTCCTTCGAGCGGCTTGACGGTGCCGACCTCGTAGAGGGTGAAGGCGGTGGGCCCGACGATGGCGCGCCCCGGCTCGACGGAGATCCGCGGAGTGCGCAGATTGGCGGCCTCGCACTCGCGCGTCACGATCTCGCCGAGCGCCTTGGCGATCTCGTGCGGCTCGCGGGGGTCGTCGTCGGAGGTGTAGGCGATGCCGAGCCCGCCGCCGAGGTCGATCTCGGGAAGCTCGACGCCGTGCTCGTCACGGATTTCGGCGAGCAGCTGCACCACGCGCCGCGCCGAGACCTCGAATCCGGCCATGTCGAAGATCTGCGACCCGATGTGCGAGTGCACCCCGGTCAGCTCGAGCCCGTCCAGCTTCAGGGCCCGGCGTACGGCCTCGGCGGCCTGTCCCCCGGCGAGGGCGATGCCGAACTTCTGGTCCTCGTGGGCGGTGGCGATGAACTCGTGGGTGTGGGCCTCGACGCCGACGGTCACGCGGATCTGCACACGCTGACGGACACCGAGCCGATCGGCGATGTGCGCCACGCGCACGATCTCCTGGAAGGAGTCGAGCACGATGCGCCCGACGCCGGCTCCGATCGCCCGCTCGATCTCGTCCTCGGTCTTGTTGTTGCCGTGGAAGGCGATGCGGTCGGCGGGCATCCCGGCGTCGAGAGCGGTGGCGAGCTCGCCACCGCTGCACACGTCGAGGTTGAGCCCTTCCTCGTGCAGCCACCGGACGACGGCGCGCGAGAGGAAGGCCTTGCCCGCGTAGAACACGTCGGCGTCGGAGCCGAAGGCGCCGCGCCAGGCGTGGCAGCGGGCGCGGAAGTCGTCCTCGTCGAGGAAGTAGGCGGGGGTGCCGAACTCCTCGGCGAGCCGGGTCACCTCGATCCCGCCGACGGTGACGACACCGTCCGCGGAACGATCGACGGTCTGCGACCAGACCTTGGGATCGAGGGAGTTCAGATCGGCGGCCGGGGCGGTGTAGTGCCCTTCGGGCAGTACGTCGGCGTGGCGGGGCCCGGCGGGGTGTGCGGAGCGGCTCATGTCGCGTTCGTCTCTCTCACTTCATTCACGTCTGTCTTCACGTGTCACAAGTACTCGGGGGCACTGATGCCGAGCAGGGACAGGCCGCCTGCGAGCACCGTCCCGGCGGCTTCGGCGAGCGCGAGCCGGGCGCGGTGGGCGGCCAAGGGTTTCTCGTCACCTTGCGGAAGGACGGTGGGCTGGAAGGCGAGGAAGGCATCGGCGGTGACGACGAGATGCCGGGCCAGGCGGTCGGGGGCGCGGTGGTGGGCGGCGGCGGAGAGCTGTCGCGGGTACGCGGCGATTCCGTCCAGCAGGTCTCGCGTCGCTATCTCTCCTACGTCCCCGGGGGCGCCGGCGAAGCCGAGGGCGGCGGCGTTGCGGGTGAGGGCGCGGGTGCGGGAGTGGGCGTACCGCACGCGGAAGAGGGGGTTGCTCGCGCGCTGGAGCAGGTGCTCTTCGCTGAGCTCGTCGCCGATGCGGGGCCGGTCGTGGGCGGCCGGGTACAGGAGGGCCCAGCGGGCGGCGTCGCGGCCGAGGGGCGTTGGATCGGCCGGGGCGGGGACGGGGCGGAGGGTGTTGACGGAGGCGGGAGGCCGCCCGTGTCCGTCCACCTGGACGCCGAGGGTTTCCCAACCGGGGTCGGGGGCCTCGTCGCACGTGATGCGTACGTTCTGTGCGAGGGCGCCCTGGGAGATGAGGATGCGGCGCAGGGAGTCGGCGAGGACGGCGGCGCGGACTTCGCGGGGGATGTGGAGGTGGGCGACTTCGGTATCGCCGGTGCCTGGGTGGGCGTGACCGTAGCGGTCGCCGCGGGTGAGGACGTCACGGACGAGGGCGGCGGAGGGGCTGTGGCTGCTCCCGTCGCTCCCCTGGTCACTGCCCCGGTCACTGCCCCGGTCGAGAGTGATGTTGAGGAAGCCGGGCCCGGTGATGTCGATGGCGGCGATGCCGGGCTCCTGGGCGAGCCGCGGGGACAGCACTTCGGCGACCTGGAGGGGCGTCCGCCCTGCGGTACGGGCGATCTGCATGGCGATGTTGGTGGCGTAGTCCCCGGACCCACCGGGCCTGGGCCGCTCGACGACAACCCGCCGGGCCATGTCCACGTCACTCACGTCACCGAGGGCACTGAGCTCGCCGTCATCGACGGCACGGCGCATGGCGCGCAGCACGGTGCGGGAGAGCTCGACGGGGGTCACGGGTCAAGCGTATGGGAGGAGGGGGGTGGGCACGCGACCTGGTTTCCCGGATGGTCCGGGATGTGGACGGGGAGGGGGGCACGCGGTCATGGGGCGAGGGAACGGGGGCAACCGGACCGGTGGCTGCCGACTGCTGCGGCAACGGCGGGATCGAGCTCCGGATCGACCGCCGGATCAACCTCCGGGTCGACCGGCGCGCTCAGCTTCTCCGGCGGCCCCGCGCTCATTGCCGAGGGCGCCACGCCCGCCCCCGCCACCACCACCCCCGTTTTCCATCAACTGCCGTACTATCCCGAGCAGTTCGGAAGGTTCGAAGGGTTTGGCGAGAAACGCGTCCACGCCTACTTCGAGCCCGCTCTCGACCTCGTACTGAGTGCAGGCACTGACAATGACGATGGGCAGGTTCCGGGTCCGCGGATCGGAGCGCAGCCGGGCGGCGGTACGCAGCCCGTCGAGGCGGGGCATCACGACGTCGAGGGTGACGACATCGGGTCTGACCTGGTTCACCACGTCCAGGCACTCGGCACCATCAGCCGCGGTCACGACCTCGAAGCCCTCCAGCTCGAGGTTGACCCTGATCAGTTGCCGGATGACCTTGTTGTCGTCCACAACAAGCACGCGGCCGGACACGCCTGACACAACTCGAGAGTAGGTCCGCGCCCGCCGCCGCGTCCGGGTTTTCCCTACTTCCGCACCTTGCGGGGAAGCGGGCGATGGATCAGACGTGGGTCAGGACCGGGTCGGGCGACAGTCACCGAGGTGCGGAAATACCTGTTCCTGGAGAGCCGTTCGGAGCTGGTAGGGTTCAACACGTCGCCGCGAAAGCAGCGCCGACACGCCCCCGTAGCTCAGGGGATAGAGCATCGGCCTCCGGAGCCGGGTGCGCAGGTTCGAATCCTGCCGGGGGCACCTTGTATGAGGTGTCCGAGGACCCCGTCATCAGCGGAAACGCTGAGAACGGGGTCTTCGCGTATGTGCGGACGTGTGCGGCCCTCCGCAGTGAAGGGCCGCTACGAAGCGCCGCCTTTCACGGGCGTGGCCCCATCCCCGCGAAGAGGGCTTCGAGCATCCCGTCGACGTACTCATGGCTCAGTGGTTCCTGTGTGATCAGGAACTGGAAGTACAGCGGGCCGGACAGGATCGCCATCGCCAGGTTCAGGTCGAATGCGGGCGACAGCTGGCCCTGCTCCTGGGCCGACTTCAGGCGTGCGACGGTCTTGGCCGCCTGCGGGGCGATGAAGCGCTCGTTGAGCGCGGCCGCGACCTTGGGGTCGTGCTGGGCCTCGCCGATCAGAGCCTGGAAGAGGGGGCTGAACGGTCCCCGGGCCAGGAGGTCGACAGCCGCGTAGATCTGCTGGCGCAGGTCGGCCATGACGTCGCCCGTGTCGGGATAGTCCAGGGTCGGCCCATTGAGCGACATCAGGGAGTCGAGCAGCAGGGCCCCCTTCGAGGGCCATCGGCGGTAGATGGTGTGCTTCCCCGCGCCGGCACGGGCGGCGACCGCCTCGATGCTGAGCTTGGCGTAGCCGATCTCCTGTCCCAGCTCCATCGTGGTGCGCATGATGGCTTCGGTCAGGTCGGAGCCACGACGGCGGACATTGGTCATGCCTCCACAGTAGCGGTACGGCACGGCACGTGCCGTGCTTGACAGGAGCCCTTGATCCCGGCACGCTCCTGCCGTGGCGACGGCACGGCACGTGCCGTTCCTTATGGAGGGTGGGGCGCATGGATGCTGACGTGATCATTGTGGGGGCGGGTCCTACGGGCCTGATGCTGGCCGCAGAACTGCGCACCTGCGGCGTACACCCCCTGGTCATTGAGCGACAATCGCAGCTTCGCGAGACGCCGCGGGCGAACGGCCTGGGCGGGCAGATCCTGGAACTCCTGCGCTATCGGGGCGTGTTGGCGGACCTCCAGTCGGTCAGCACCGACCCTCACCCGGCTCCCCGGTTCCCGTTCGGTGACGTGCACCTGGACTTCACGCACCTGGCGGATCCGCCGCTGCACTCGGTCCAACTGCCGCAGCCCCGCCTGGAGCGCCTGCTCGAAGAACGCGCCGAAGACCTCGGCGCCGAGGTCCGCCGCGGTCACGAGGTCATCGGGGTGAGCCAGGACCACGAGGGCGTGTCCGCGCACGTACGCGGCGCGGACGGACCGTACCGGGTGACCGCCCGCTACCTGGTCGGCTGCGACGGTGCGCGCAGCCGTGTGCGCGACATGGCGGGCATCCCGTTTCCGGGGACCACCTATCCCGAGGTCAACCGGCTCAGCCAGGTCACCTTGGCCGAGGGGGTGACGCGATGCGACAACGACGATCTCGACGTGTCCGGTCTCGACGTGTCCGGTCTCGACCTCGGCCTCGGCAGGATCCGTGCGGGGTTCACGCGGACCGACCGTGGTGTCTTCGGGTTCGGCTGGCTCACGTCCGAGGTGTTGCTGATCTCGACCGTCGAGAACGAGGAGACCGAGTACGACGATGACGCGCCGATGACCCTGGCCGAGCTCCAGGACAGCATCCGCCGTGTCCTCGGTGCGGACCTGCCTCTGGGGAAACCGCTTCGGCTGTCGCGTTACCAGTTCCAGGCCCGGCAGGCCGAGCGTTACCGCGACGGACGCGTCCTGCTGGCGGGCGATGCGGCCCACCAGTTTCCCGCCACGGGGGTCGCGCTCAACGCGGGCATGCTCGACACGGTCAACCTCGCCTGGAAGCTGGCCGCCCACATCCACGGCTGGGCGCCGCCCGGCCTCCTTGAGACCTACCACGACGAACGTCACGCCGCCGGGACTCGGACGCTGCTGCACACCCGCGCCCAGGTGGCGTTGCGACGCGGACACGACCCGGCCGCGCAAGCGCTCCGCGAGGTCTTCCAAGAGCTGCTCGGCGACGAAGCGCCCCTGCGCCGTATGGGAGCCATGGTCGCAGGCACCGACATCCGCCACCCGATGCCGTACGGCGACGAGCACGCCTTGACCGGTGCCTTCGCACCCGACCTCGCCCTGCGCACCGGCCAGGTCACGACCAGTGTCGCGGAGCTCATGCGTCCCGCACGCCCCGTGTTCCTCGACCTCGCGGACCGCCCGGAGCTCCGCGAGATCGCCGCGGGCTGGTCACACTGTGTCGACGTACACAGCGCCGACACCGACGACAGGCCGGCCGACGCACTCCTGATCCGTCCGGACGCCCACATCGCCTGGGCCGCCCCTGTCGACGAACCCTCCGACGCCCTCGCGCCCACGCTGCGAGAAGCGCTCACCGCCTGGTTCGGAGACCCGCGCGAGAACGAGGGACCGGGCCACCGACCGGCCACGGACGACCCACGGACGACCGCTGATGCCCCACTGATGACCCACTGATGACCCGTACTTGATCTTGTTGAGGAATCCCCCACCCTCCCCAGTTCCCCCTCGCGGAAGAGCCACCAGCATGCCTGCTGCAACCGACCACACGCCGTTCGCCGACTGGCTCCGCGGCCATGCCGTCCCGCTCGGTCACCTCGACCCGGCGGCGCCCCTGGACGACCTGGAGCCGCTGCGCGACATCCTCGACGGTGTCCGTGTGGTCGCCATCGGGGAGCACTCCCACTTCATCGCCGAGTTCGTCCAGATGCGCCAGCGCATCCTGCGGTTCCTGGTCGAACGCTGCGGGTTCACCGTCCTGGCCTTCGAGTACGGCTTCAGTGAAGGCTTCCCGCTCGAGGCCTGGGCGCAGGGCCAGGGAACCGACGACGACCTCTCCGCCCACCTCGCGGGAACTGTCCCCATCGGACTCCAGGAACCACTGCGCTTCCTGCGCGGACACAACCGCACCGCCACACCGCAGGTCGGCTTCGCGGGGATCGACATCCCGGCGGCGGGCGGGTCGTTGCTCCCCGCCCTGGCCCCGGTCGCCGACTACCTCCGCCAGGTCGACCCGGAAACGCTGCCGACGGTCCAGGCCGCGATGACGATCGCCGAATCCTTCGCCGGTGACTCCGCAGCCGTGGCCGCGCCCGCGTGGGCCCGCCTGGCCACCGCCGAACAGGACACCCTCAGCGCACTCCTGGCACGCCTGCTCATCCGGTTCCGCTCCCTGAAACCGCTGTACCTCTCCCGCGGAGACCGGCGCGGCTACGACATCGCCCTGCGACGCGTCGAAGGCGCCTGCCACGGCGACTACACCTTCCGCGCCATGGCAGGCCTCTTCGCCGGGGACGGCCTCACCGCCGACACCTCGGCCCGCGACCTCTACATGGCCGAATCGCTCCTGTGGCACCTGAACCGCCTCGAACCCGGTGCTCGCGTCGTGCTCGCGGCCCACAACGCCCACATCCAGAAGACACCGATCGCCTTCGACGGTCACCTCACGGGGCTCCCGATGGGACAGCACCTGCACAACGCCCTCGGCGACGCGTACTTCGCCCTCGGGCTGACGAGCACCACGGGGCACACGGCCGAGATGCACCGCGACGAGAAGGCTGCTTTCGGATTCACCGTCGCCGACACCCCGCTGGGGCCGCCCGAGCCAGGAAGCATCGAAGCGGCCTTCGCCGACACCGGTCTCGGACTCGGCATGGCCGACCTCCGCCGGGCACGAACGGAGAACGTCAGCACCCCCGACCGCATCCGGCTGCAGAGCGTCTACGTGCACACCCCTGTCCTCGACGCGTTCGACGGCGTCCTCAGCACTCCGGTCTCCACGATCGCTGATATCGCCCCGAGTTGAGGGCGGCTAGCGAGTCGGGGGTGGCGCGCCCGCAGCCTTGGCGTAGCGCTCGGCCAGTTCGGCGAACGCGCTGGTCAGTTGGGGTGGGCCGATGACTTGGATGTCGGTGTCGAAGCGGCCGATGGTTGCGGCGAGGCCGGTCCACGACCAGGAGCCGAGCGTGAGGCGGCAGCGGTCGGGGGCGAGTTCCTCGACGATTCCGTCCTGCACGAAGGGGGCCACGGCCCGCGCCGGGAGGTTGAGGAGGACTTCGCCCCGGCAGGGCCAGTCGGCAGTGGCGCCGTCGGTTCCTCGGAATCGGCCGGTGACGAACGCGGCCACGTCGTCGCCGGGGAGGTCCCGTGGGGTGAAGCGCGGGCCCGTGGGGGTGCGGGGGCGTATGCGGTCGGTGCGGAAGGTGCGCCAGTCGTCACGGTCCAGGTCCCAGGCGATCAGGTACCAGTGGCCGTGCCAGGTGATGAGGTGGTGGGGTTGCGTCCTGCGGGGGTGCTCGGCGGGAGTGGGGGGCGCGTCTTCCAAGTGGCCGTAGTCGAAGCGCAGTTCCTCGTGCGCGTGGATGACTCGGCTCAGTTCCATGAGGAGCTGTGTGCCCATCGGAGGTGCGTTGCCGGGCTCGGGTGGGTGGACGGCCGTCACCTGCAGCATTTCTATGCGCTGGCGCAGACGGGGCGGCATGACCTGGCGAACCGTGGACAGGGCCCGTACGGCATCTTCGCCGATCGCGCTGTTGGTGGCCACGGACTGCAGCGCGAGAGCCAGGGCGACGGCTTGGCCGTCGTCGAACAGGAGCGGGGGCAGTTGCGATCCTGCGTCCAGGCGGTAGCCACCGAAGGGGCCCTTGAAGGCTCGGATCGGGTAGCCCAGTTCCCGTAGGCGGTCGACGTCTCGGCGCACCGTGCGCGGGGTGATGTCGAGCCGCTCGGCCAGGTCGTCACCCGACCAGTCGCGATGCGCCTGGAGCAGGGAGAGCAGCGCGAGCAGCCGTGAGGACGTCTTCTGCATACGTACCACTCTGCCTGAAGTACAGGACACAACCTGTCCGCTACCCCTGGAATGGTGCGTTTCAGATCAAGATCCCGATCTGCCAGACCGCACACAAGGAGTAGGCCATGTCCGTCACGACCACCACCCACCTGAACTTCCGGGGCGACGCACGGGCGGCGCTGGACTACTACCAGTCCGTCTTCGGCGGGCGCGTCACCGCCGTCACGTACAAGGACATGGGCAACACGCAGAACGAGGATGAGGCTGACTGGGTGGTGTGGGGCGAGGTCGTGGGCGACAACGGCTTCCATGTCATGGCCTACGACGTGCCGTCCCAACTCCCCTGGGACCAGGGCAGCAACCCGTTCTTCGTCTCCGTGCGCGGTGACGACACGGACGAGATCAGTGCCCTGTGGCAGAAGCTGGCGGCGGGCGAGGGATCGACCGTGGTGCAGCCCCTGGCGGCGTCGCAGTGGGCGCCCTTGTACGGCATGCTCACCGACCGCTTCGGCGTGACCTGGGTGCTTGACGTGGCGGCGCCCTACAACGGCTGATCGGCTACAACGGCTGATCGACCACGGCGTCTGATCGGCGGGATCCGGGCGGGATCCGACCCCCGTCCGGGTCCTCAGGGTTCGATGAGGCCCGCTCGGATCGCGTAGCGCGTGAGCTCCAGGCGGTTGCGCAGGCCCAGTTTGTGCAGCAGGTTCGCGCGGTGCCTGTGGACCGTCTTGATGCTGATGAAGAGCATCTCGGCGATCTCCTTGGAGGAGTGGCCCTCCGCCACGAGCTTGAGCACCTCCTCCTCGCGCGCCGTGAGGACCTGGTCGGGCGGCTCCTCGCCGTGGTGGACGCGGTCGAGGTAGTTGCGGATGAGGGCCGTGACCGCTCCCGGGTACAGGAACGGCTCGTCCCGCATCGCCGCTCGGCAGGCGGCCACCAGGTCCCGGTCGGCCACCGACTTCAGTACGTATCCGCTGGCGCCCGCCTTCAGCGCCTGGAAGAAGTACTGCTCGTTGTCGTGCATCGTCAGCATCAGGACGCGTACGCCCGGCTTCAGGGCGGCGAGTTCGCGTGCGGCCTGCAGGCCGGTCATCCGGGGCATCGCGATGTCCAGGACGGCCAGGTCGACCTCGTGCGTGCGGGCCAGGGCGACGGCCTCCGCGCCGTCGCCCGCCTCGGCGACGACCTCGAGGTCCCGCTCGCCGTCGAGGATCAGCCGTACTCCGCGACGTACCAGCGCGTGGTCGTCGGCGAGGAGGATGCGGGTCTTGTTCGACTGCGGCTTCGACTTCGACGTGTCGGCGGCTGTACTCATCAGTGCTTCCCGGGCGTGAGGGTGGGGGCGATGCGGTCAGGGGCGGGGGCCGGGAGCGGGACCGTCAGCCGGACCCGCGTACCGGTCCGCGCCTCCGACGTGACGTCCAGCGTCGCCCCGATGAACAGGGCCCGTTCCCGCATCCCGCGGATTCCCGCGCCCTCGTGCGCGACCCCGGTCCCGCGGCCGTCGTCCACGACGGTCAGCGCGACCGCGCCGTCGGTGCGGCAGAGGCTGAGCTCGACCTTGCCGGCATCGGCGTGGCGGGCCGCGTTGGTCAGTGCCTCCTGGGCCACCCGGTACAGGACGAGTTCCGCCTGCTCGTCGAGTGGCGGCAGGTCCGGGTCGTAACGGCGCACCACCCGCAGTCCGGCATGCGTGGCGAACTCGGTGGTCAGCGACGTCAGGGCGCTGATCAGACCGAGGTCGTCCAGTACGCCGGGGCGCAGCCTGCGCACCAGGCGGCGTACTTCGTCCAGGCTCCCCCGGGTGATCTCCTGCGCCTGCTGGAGCTCGCCGCGCAGGGGTTCGTCCGCCTCGTCCGACGCCCTCTTCAGGGCGAGCAGGACCGCGGTCATGGTCTGGCCGACCTCGTCGTGGAGTTCCTGGGCGATGCGGCGCCGCTCGGATTCCTGCGCGAGGAGGACGCGGGCGCTGCTGGCGGCCCGTTCCTGCTCGAGCCGCTCCAGCATGGCGTTGAAGGTGCGGATGAGCTCGGCGGTCTCGCCGCGGCCCTTTTCCGGCAGGCGGTGTCCTGGGCGCAGCAGGTCGACGGTGGTCATCAGGCGGGTGAGCCGTTCCAGCGGGGCGAGGCCGATCCGGAGCAGGGCCGCGTTGGCGACCAGCATGACGGCCATGCCGACCACGAGGATGACCGCCTCGGTGAGCACCACCGGGACGGACACCGTCACCGGCGCCCACAGCAGCAGCGCGGTGGCGCTTCCCAGCACTACCGCGTTGAGCGCGAAGATCCGCCAGAACAGGGACAACGGGTGGCGCCTTTCTCGTGCGTGCTTGCGTGCGTGCTCTCGTACGCGCGTGCGCTCGCTTGTTCTCGTACGCGCGTGATCTTGACCGGTTTGCCGTCAAGACTGCCCGTTTCCCTTCCGTCCGTCGATGGGGCCCAATGCCCATTTTCCGACTTCGGGCCGCCCACGCCGCAATGGGGTCCCGGGGACGTCAGAGATGGGTATCGCGCCCGATGGGTTTCGCGCGGCGTACCGGTGATGGTGGGGGCGAAAGCCTGTTGGAAATCCGTTGAAGGCCTGTTGGTCCGTTGAAGGCCTGTTGAAGGCCTGTTGAAGGAAGGGTCCGCCATGTCGCTCGACACCCGCACTCCCCCGGTCGAGGCCCGCCCCGAGCGTGTGACCCCGCGCGAGGCCCGCCGACTGCTGGAACACGAACGTGCCTCCCGGCTCACGCAGCTCCAGGCCATCGGCGATGCCAGGCAGGAGGCGCGGGCGGTGGAGGAGGCCGATGAGGCGCAGGTGATGGCGGCGCAGAAGGACACCATCGAGCGGGTGCTCATCGAGATCGAGGACGCGCTCGGCCGCGTCAAGGACGGCAGCTACGGAACCTGCCCGGGCTGCTCCAAGCCCATCCCCGTCGAGCGCCTGGAGATCCTGCCGTACACGCAGTTCTGTGTTCCCTGCCAGCGCAAGGTCGGCTGACCGGCGCACGCCGCGCCCGAGGGGTGAAGTGATGAACCATCAGCTCATCGACCTGTCGGCCGACGACCTCGCCGCGCTCCGCGAGAACCTGCACGAGCAGTTCCTGTTCCGCCGGGAACAACTGCAGCAGCTCTCCGCGTCCGCGATGACCCGCGCGGACACGCGCCTCGACCGGCACAGCGCCGCGAGGACCGAGGTCCGCGTCAAGCTCGCCGCCTCCGCCCGCATGGTCCTCGCCGACGTCGAGGCCGCGTTGGGGCGCATGGACAGCGGCGACTACGGCGCCTGCCACCTGTGCCGGCGGCCCATCGCCCGCGAGCGCCTGATGATCGTGCCGCAGGCCTGCTTCTGCGCCCGCTGCCAGCAGGTCCGAGGGGCCGACCGATGACCGGCATCGCCCTCGACCTGGGCAGCACGCGGACCCGTGCCTGGACGTCCGGACGCCGGATGATCCTCGACGTTCCCACGGTGACCTTCCACGGCGGCGGTGCCGTGTACCCCATCCGGCGCGGTGCCATCGTCGACACCCCCGGGACCGCCCGCATGCTCGACCGGCTGCTCGGCCACCGCCTGCCCCGCTTCGGCCGACCTCTGCTCATCCTGACGGCACCCGTACTGGGCGGCGTCGCCTACCGTGCCGAAGCCCGCGTCGCCGTCGAGGTCCTGCGTCCGCGCACCGTCCTGACCATCCCCACCGCACGAGCCGTGGCCGCCGCCGCGGACGCCGATCTGACCCGTCCCCTGCTCGTCGTGGACATCGGCGCGCACCTCACCGAGGTCGCGCTCCTCGCCGACGGCGCGGTGATCGACGCCCGCCACACCACCCTGGGAACGAGCGACGTGGACGACGTGACCTCGTCCCCGCCCGCCCCGATCATCGACTGTGTCGTCGCGATGGTGACCGCGATGCTCGAACAGGACCGCACGTCCCGGACCCTCGAAGCCCTCCGGCGAGGCGCGCTGCTCGCCGGTGGGGGCGCGCTGCTCCCCGACCTGAGCTACGGCCTCACCGGGCAACTGCACGCTCCCGTCCAGTTGGTGCCCGCCCCGCATACCGCCGCGGTGCGTGGCGCCGCGAAGCTTCTCCGGGCGGCGCGCGCCCATCCCTCCGCCACCGGAGGCACCGCGTACACCTACTAGGCCACCAGGCCCCGCCCCATCACCCGCGCTCACGCGCTCAAGGAGAGATCCCGTGGCCGGCCCCGTACCCCCGGCACAGCCGCCCCCGCGCAAACCGCACACCCTGTCGTGGCGCTGGCGTCGCAATCCAATGCGCCGCCCTACCGACCTCGTGCAGGCGTGGATCGCCGTCGGTCTGTTCCTCGCCGTCCTGATCGCCACCCCGGCCGCCGTCGTCCTGGTCGGCGACGCGGCCCGCCGGCACACCGAACAGACCGCCCGGCAGCAGGCCGAAACCCGGCACCGCACCGACGCCGTCCTCGTCCATGACGCGCCCCGGCACCCCAAGCCCTGGTCGGCAGAGGTGCAGAAGGCCCGGTACCCGGCCACCGTCCGCTTCACCGACCGCCACGGACACATCCGCACCGCGGAAGCGGACGTCGAACCCGCCCTGCCCGCCGGGAACACCGTCCCCGTATGGGTCAGCGACGAAGGAGAACTCACCGACCCGCCCCTGACCAAGGACGAGGTCCGCGACCACACCAAGGGCTACGTCGTCCTGACAGCCATCGCCGTCCCCCTCATCGGCACCGCCGCCTATGTCTGCGCGCACCGCAGGCTCGAGCGGCGCAACCTCGCCCAATGGGGAGCGGCCTGGGCCCGTACCGGAAGGCCCTAGCTCCGGCGGATCGGCGGCAGTTCGTACGTTCCGTCGAAGATCGCGGCGCGCGGTGTGTACATCCGCAGGACCGGGCGGAAGCGTCCGGCGGGGGTGGGCAGCCAGTTCGCGGCCGTCTTGTCGTCGGTGGGGCGTTGCGGCTGGAGGCGGAGGGTGAGGGAGCCGTCGTCGTCGTAGCTCAGGCCCGGGGTGCGGTCGCCGACGGAGTAGCGGTCGGCGGGGTTCGCTACCAGGTGCCGGTCCGGCAGGTCGTAGACCGTGACCGACCAGAACGCGTCCACGGGCGGCGGCTTCTCGAAGCGCAGGGTGTAGGACTGCTCGCCCTCCAGGGGGCTGCCGTCGCCGTCCTCCCACGCCATCGCGTACGCCGCTTCGTAGCCGTGCTTGCCCCAGAGCGCGGCGTGGGCCGTCGTGGCGCGCAGCATGCGGCCCAACTCCCTGTCGGCGCAGATCCATTGGGGGTTCTTCAGTGTGCCCACCTCAAAGTGGTCGGCGTTGTAGTCGAAGGCGTGGTAGCTGAGCTTCCAGCCGTTCTGCTCGGCGCTGTCCGCGTGGGTGGTGGAAGTCTGCTCGATCTTCTCTTTGCCCGCGGCGAACCCCGCGCGCAGCGCTTCGGCGAGGTCCGGGGCAGGCTGCGTGTAGGGGCTCTGTGCGTCCAACAGGCCCAGTCGGGCGAACCGTTGCTGGTACGTCAGGTCCGCCTGCGCGGGCGGGAAGGCCGCCATCCGGATCCGCAGCTTCTCGTAGAAGAGCAGTTCCGGTTCGTCGTCGGGGATGTACGTGTGGGTCGGCAGGCCGCGTGCCTCGCCGGAGGCCGTCCAGTACGGCTCCAGGAGTGTGTCCTCCTGGAGGGCTTGCACCGCCGCCACGTCGTCCTGCCCCGTGCAGGCCCACCGCCCGATGACCGTCGCCACCTCGGTCGGCGCGGCGATGCGGGTGGCGCCCAGCGGGACCTCCTCGTCCCAGCCGGGCGGCGTGAGGAGGTAGCTGGCCGCGCCGGTGCCGGTGGCGCGGCGGCCCACGTACGCGAAGTTGTTGGTCCACGCGTCCACGAACTGCAGGACGTAGTAGCGATCGCCGGTGTCCGGGACGGTCAGGAGCAGGGCGCCGCCGGACAGGTCAAGCTGAGCGATCGAGTAGACGGTGTCGTGGTTGGCGTCCGGGGAGGGGTCGGGGTCGTCGGGGCCCGCGAGCCTGGTGCCGTGGCTGAACTCGTTGAACGGCGCGGGGGCCACCGAGCCCATGCCCTTGCGGGAGAAGCGGTCGACTTCGTCGAGGTTGAGCACCATCGGGCAGCCGTAGATGTACGCCTCTGCCGCCAGCGCCTGGAGATCGATCGTGCCGTCGGTCATGCCCGCCGCCTTCTCGTGATCAAGCTCGTTCGTCGTTCGTGATCAACGTTGTACGGACATCGTCGGGCCGCCGTGGTCCTCCTGCCACTCCTGCGGGTTCTGCGGCGTGGCGCGGGCCGGGCGGGGGGGCTGCTCGTCACTCCGGTGTGGCCGGGGGGTCCTGATCGCCGTAGCGGCGTTCGAACTTGGCCACCTGGCCCTCGGAGTCCACCACTCGGGCCCTGCCGGTGTAGAAGGGGTGACTCTCGGAGGAGATTTCCACCTCCACCAGGGGGTACGTCTCGCCGTCGTCCCACTCGATGGTCTGGTCGCTCTCCGCTGTGGAGCGGGTGAGGAAGGCGTAGCCCGCGGAGCGGTCCCGGAAGACCACGGGGCGGTAGTTGTTGTCCTCGGCCTTGTCGCTGTTCTTCTTGTCCTGAGTCATTTCTCAAGGTTCGCCGGGTACGGGCGCGGGGGCGAGCCCGGGGGCTCCACGCGGGGGTATTTCAGGTACCGAACGGGCCTCTCCCACCCACCCGATTGCCGCGTGTCATCAGCGTGGGTGGGCGGAGTGGGCGGGGAGCGTGGGTGGATGGGTGCGGGGCAACATGGCCGAGAGTCGGCCTACGCCGAGGACGCCCGCTTCTTCGCGGGGGTCTTCTTCGCCGGGGACTTCTTCGCCGGCGTCTTCTTCGCCGTCGCCGTCGACGTCGACTTCTTCGGCTCCGCCTTCTTCGATGCCGAGGACTTCTTCGCCGTCGACTTCTTGCCCCCCACATCCTTCGGCGCCGCCGCAGTCCGCTTCAGCGGCGTCACCTTCGCCTCCCTCTCCCCCGTCTTCTTCGCCGCGCGCACGCTGTTCTCCAGCGCGGCCATCAAGTCGATCACCTTGCCCCCACCGTCCCCTTCGGCCTCCCCGGTCGGCTCCGCCGGGCTCGTGCCGTCGGTCTTGGCGGTGATGAGTTCCTCCACCGCCGTGCGGTAGTCGTCGTGGAGGGAGGACAGTTCGACCTCCCCCAGCGTGTTCATCAGGGCGTCCGCGAGGTCCAGCTCCGCGTCCCGCACCTTGACCCGGGAATCCGGGGCCACCCCGTCCGACGTACGGATCTCGTCCGGCCACAGCAGCCCGTGCATCGCGATCACGTCGTCCACCACCCGCAGCATTCCAAGACGCTCCCGCCCCCGCAGCGCGAACTTGGCCACCGCCACCTTCTCGCTCCGCTTCAGCGCCTCCCGCAGCAGCGTGTACGGCTTTGTCGCGGGCACCCCGTTGGCCGACAAGTAGTACGCCGTGTCCATCTGCATCGGATCGATCCGGTCCGCCGGCACGAAGGCGACGATCTCGATCGTCTTGGCCGTCGGAATCGGCAGGGCCGCCAGGTCCTCGTCCGTGATCGGGATGATCGAGCCGTCCACGTCCTCGTACCCCTTGCCGATCTCGGCGGACGTCACCTCCCGCTCCTCCAGCTCGCACACCTTGCGATAGCGGATCCGGCCCCCGTCCTCCGTATGGATCTGCCGGAAGGAGACCGAGTGGTTCTCGGTGGCGTTCACGAGCTTGATCGGGATGCTGACCAAGCCGAAGGAGATCGCACCGTTCCATATGGATCGCACGTCAGGCACCTCTCAGCAGCAGCCGAGCGTCGATATTCGGGTGGTTCGTCACCATTCGTGGGATTCTCATCGTATGACGCCGATCACCGACGTGGAGGGGCGGCGGCTGGCCCTCAGCAACCTCGACAAGGTTCTGTACACCGCGTCCGGCTTCACCAAGGGCGAGATGCTGCACTACTACGCCAGTACGGCCGGACCCCTTCTCACCCATCTCCGCAATCGGCCCCTCTCCTTCCTGCGCTTCCCCGACGGGCCGGACGGCCAGCACTTCTTCGCCAAGAACGTGCCGCCCGGCACCCCCACCTGGGTGCACACCGCCGAAGTACCGCGCTCACGCTCGGACGGAAACGCCCGGCAAGTCGTCGTGAACGATCTCGCCGGCCTGATGTGGGCCGCCAACCTCGTGACCGAGTTCCACACACCCCAGTGGCAGGCCGACGCCCCCGCTATGGCCGACCGGCTCGTCCTGGACCTGGACCCCGGCGCCCCAGCCACCATCGTCGAGTGCTGCCGTGCGGGCCTCTGGCTGCGCGAGCGCCTCCAGGCCGACGGCCTGCACGTCTACGCAAAGACCTCGGGTTCCAAGGGCCTGCATCTGCTCTGCCCCCTGGAGCCGACGCCCTCCGAGCAGGTCACCGCGTACGCGAAAGGCCTCGCCAAGGAGGCCGAGGCCGAGCTGCCCGACCTCGTCGTCCACCGCATGACGCGCAGCCTGCGCCCCGGCAAGGTCTTCGTCGACTTCAGCCAGAACGCCGCCGCGAAGACGACCGCCACTCCCTACACCCTCCGCGCCCGCCAGGAACCCACCGTCTCGACCCCCGTGACCTGGGAGGAGGTCGAGGCGTGCGGCACCCCGGCGGACCTCGTCTTCCTGGCCGGCGACATCGCTCCCCGCCTCAAGGAGTACGGGGATCTCCTGGGCCCGCTCACCGACCCGGACCGGGCCAGGCCCCTCCCCCGCACGGCCGTTTCATGATCACCCCGCCCCTCCGGGTCGCCCTCGCAGACTCCGTCACCGCGCTGCCGCAGGGCGGCGGCTGGGCCTACGAGCCCAAATTCGACGGCCACCGCCTGGTCGTCTTCGCCGACGGCCACCGCGTGCGGCTACAGGCCCGCTCGGGCCGTCTCGTCACCACCGCGTTCCCCGATCTCGCCGAGGCCGCGAAGCAGCTGCCCGCCGGGACCGTGCTCGACGGCGAGGTGGTCGTCTGGGCCGACGGCCGCATCGACTTCGGCGCCGTCCAGCAACGTGCCGCCGCCACCCGCTCGCACGCCACACGCCTCGCGCGCACGCTCCCCGCTTCGTACGCCGCCTTCGATCTGCTCGCCGAGCAGGGCGAGGACTGCCGCGCCCTGCCCTACGAGGAACGGCGCGCCCGCCTCGTACGCATCCTCGAACCACTCGGCCCACCGCTGCAGGCCGTACCGATGACGACCGACCGCGAAACGGCCCTGACCTGGTACGAGACCCTGCCCGCCACCGGCATCGAAGGTCTTGTGGTCAAGCGGCTCGACGGGGCCTACCGGGGTGCGGCGCGCGCGTGGCTGAAGCTGCGGCACAGCGACACCCGGGACGCTGTCGTGGTCGGGTTCACCGGGAGCAGGGGGCGCCCGCAGGCGCTCGTGCTCGTCCTGCCCGGGGACGGCACTCCCGTGGTGTCGTCCCCGCTCACCCCCGCGCTACGGACGGCGGCCGTCGCCGCGCTGCCCGAGGCGAAGGGCGAAGGGACCGCGATCGCCATCGGGATCGGCGAGGTCACCTATGCCGCCCTGCCGACGGAGCCGCCCGTGACGGTGGAGGTGCGGCAGAACACGACCCGGCACGCGACCGCCGTGGTCGTTCGCTTCCGTAATCAAGTTTGACTAGTAAGGGGATCGGGCATACCTTTCCTCGCGTAGCGAAGTAGTCAAACTTGATCAGGAGTGTGCATGACCGTTCTGCCCGAGACCGGATACGTCCCGACCGACGAGGACCGCGCGAGCCTGGCCGCCTGGTTCGCCGAGTACGACGCACACAGCGCGAAGCGCGATGTGGAGCGCATGGCCGACCTGGCCGTCTTCCCGCTCAACCTGGTCAGCGACGACTCCATGGGCGACGGGCGCTCCGCGCAGTGGGACCGCGAGCAGTTCGTCGCGACCATGACGCACGTGATGGGCGACGGGAGCGCGGACATCACCTTCGAGTCCACGCGCACGCCCGTCTTCCTCTCCCCCGCCATGGCCGTGGTCTTCACCGACTCGGTGATGACCGCGAACGGCGAGACGCAGCAGCTGCGGTACGCCGACATCCTGCTGAAGCGGGGCGGGGCCTGGGCGTTCCAGACCATGATCCAGGGCGGCTGGGGCGACAACCTCTGACGCCCCGGAGGCGAACACGGGGAAGGACTAGACCCTCAGCCACGTACGCCGGTCGCGCGCCATCGCGTGCAGCGCCTCGACATCGGCCGGTTTCAGTACGCCGCCGACGCTCGCGATGGCCGCCACCTCCACGTCGCGCACGATCCGCACGTCACGCGGCGGCCCTGTGACGTCGAGGTCCGTCGACCCGGAGAGTGCGAGGACCGGACGGATCTCGGCCGTCAGCGCGAAGGACGCCCGGTCCGCGTCGGCGCGGATCTCCCTCACGAGTGGACGCGGGTCCGCGCGGCCGACCGTCACCATCGGATCGGCGACGCGGACCCGCTGCTTGCGGGCGGCGAGCGTGTGCACGCTGAACAGACCGCCCGGGCCGATCAGGAGGTGGTGGATACGGGCGCCGCCCGGCAGCGGCACCGAGTGCAGCGTGTGCCAGCCCGCGCCTTCGAGGCCGTCGAGCACATCACCGATGGCCTGCTCGGCGACGAGCGCCCGCTGCCTCGGATCGGCGCGTAATCGGCGGGCGGGGGCCGGGTCACGGTCCAGGGCGATCAGGACGGCCTCGCCGGGGCGGTTCGGGGCCAGGTCGTCGTCCGGGTGGAGGGCGAGGCGGGCCAGCTCTGCGGGGGTGGGGACGGGCGGCGGGCCGACGGAGTAGCCACCGGTAAGGAAGGGGGCGAGGACCCGCAGGACCGCATCCCTGTGCTCCTCGCTCAGCAGATTCACGCGGGACGACTGCCTCTCGTACCACGCGAGGCTCCTGCCGTCCGCGAGGCAGACGTACAGCCGCTCCTGCCCGTGCCGCCAGGCCGGTATGACGCGCAATCCGCTCATGCACCATCACCCCACCGCCCATGGGAGCAGCAAGGACATGCCTGGGGCAAGAAGCTGTGCGGTGCGGACGGAAGCGCGGACGGAAGTTGAGCCATCCGTAACGGCACCGCCTCCACAGTTATGGCCCGCTGTTACATAGTCGACGAATCGCCGCAATGACGCACATCTAGCTTCAGAGGTGCCCCTTTCGCCGCTCCCCCGTGGCGACCAGCCGCCGACGCGCCGACCACTGGCCGTCAGCTGCTGACCGTCAGCCGTTAGGACCGCCCGTGAGCATCCGTCGCCGCCGCGCCATCCTGCGCACCGCCACACTCCGCACCGCCGCCCTGACCGCCGTCGCCGCAAGCGCGCTCCTCATGCCGGCCGTCTCCGCCGTGGCCGCCGCCCCGGACTCACCGGTGCACGGCGAAGCCACGAACGGCACGCGGGACACGCGGGACACGCAGGGCACGCAGGGCACGAAGAACCTCGCGCCCGTCGCGCCCGTCACCCAGGTCGCGCCCAAGGGAAGCGTCAAGGCGGGCACTGAAGGGTTCAACGGCGGCGACCCCGTGTTCATCGCCGCCGGTGGCGCCATGGCGGCGGCCGGTGCGGCCGGTCTCGGGTACTCGATGCTGCGCCGCGGCCGCACAGACGCCTGAGCCCCCCTCTCCCCCCCCTTTCCCCCACCCCGTCCTCCCCCGCAGCACGGCACCGCAAGGGCCACACTCAGGAGCCCCCGTGAGCACCCCCACCAAGCGCCGCCACCCCACCCGCATCGCAGCCGCCGCCGCTCTGACCGCCGCCCTCGGCGTCGGCCTGATCGCCTGCGGCCAGGGTTCCGGCGACCCCGCGCCCGACGTCAAGGTCGACAACGCCGCCGCCGCGCCCGCCGCCGACCCCCACGCCCCGCTGGAGAAGTCCCGGCCCACAGGCCTGCGGATACCCGCTGCCGGTGTCGACGCCACGTCGATGCTCGACCTCGGTCTGGGCGCGGACGGCGCGCTCGACGTGCCGCCCGCGGACAAGGCGAACGAGCCGGGCTGGTGGACCGGCGGCGTCACCCCGGGCGAGAAGGGGACGGCGGTCCTGGTCGCGCACTACGACACCGCTGAGGGGCCCGCGCTGATGAAGAACGTGGCAAAGGTGAGAATGGGGGACAAGATCGAGGTGCCGAGGGCGGACGGGAGTACCGCGACGTTCAAGGTGCGCGAGATCGAACAGGTGGACAAAAAGAACTTTCCCACCCATAAGGTGTACGGGGCGGCCGATCGACCCGAGCTGCGCCTGCTGACCTGCGGTGGCCCGATCAAGGACGGCCACCGCACCGACAACATCATTCTCTACGCCGACCTCGCGCCGTAGCCGAGCAGCCCCTGGGGCGCTCCGCCGGCAGGCAGGAGTGCAGTGCACCGCAGCCGTACAGCGCTCGCCGCGGGCCTCGTCGTGTCCGGGGTCCTGCTGGCCGGTGGCTGCGGCGACCCGGGTGAGCTGCGCAGCGCGGGATCGACGCCCACCGCGGAGGCGCCCACGCGCCTGTGGCCGAAGCTGCCGCCTCCATCAGCGCCCGCCGAGGACTACGGCACGATGGAGAGCGTGCCGGTCAAGGGCGTGGACGTACCGGGCGGGCACCTGCGCAAGGTGGATCCGGTCACCGTCGCCAAGGCCGATTTCGCCAAGAATCCGGGGATGTACAGCCGTTCGGACGCGGTCTACAAGGAGACCGCCCGGCAGCTGGACGCGTGCGACAGCGGCCACACCGGCGACGACGAGTGCCCGGTGCTCAACTCCTACTACCGCGATCTCACCGGCGACGGCAAGGACGACCTGATCGTCGGCATCCGGCTGGCGAAGGGGCACGCCGAGAACCTCGACATCCGCGCCTACGCCCTGGAGAAGGGGCAACTCACGCAGATCATGGAGATGGGGGACGCGGTGCTCGGCGTCGAGCTGGCCGGGCACGAGGTGATAGTCCGCGCCGTGTCCGGCATGCAGGGATACGAGTACCGCACGGTCTGGTCCTGGGACTCCCACCAGAAGACCATGCTGCCGACGACCGACGAGATCGTGCGTTCCCCGGACGCTCCGTCGGGCAAGCCGTCCCGCAAGCCCGAGCCCGCGGGCAGCGTCCGTCCCGCCCCCTCCCCGAGCGAGAGCCGATGAGCCACCGGCTGCCGCGCGGGCTCCGGCCCCCCGCCTGGACGGCGACGCTGACCTGGAAGGCCGCGGTCTTCATCACCGTCATGTGCTGCGCGCTCGCCGCGCTGCTCGGCGCGCTCGTCCATGTCTCGGTGACCAACCAGACCGTGGGCCAGGCCCGTAACCACGCCCTCACCCGGCTCGACGACGCCACCGAGGCGTACGAGGCGGGCGACGACCTCGGCCCCGACGCGGGGGTCGACCCGGCGGGCCTTCCCGTACGGCTGCGGCATCTCGCGGTGGGCGGGGAGCGCGGGACGATGGTCGACACCCAGGAGTCCCGGCCGACGATGTGGGCCGCCGGGCCCACCACGGACCGGCGCGCCATCGCCGTCCAGGTCGACTACTCCCAGGGCGCCCGCACCATCGACGGACTCGACCGGGCCATCCTCGGCTCGTCGGCGCTCGCGATCGGGGCGACGCTCCTGGTCGGGGCGTTCGCGGTGACGCGTGTGACGCGGCGCCTGCACCAGACGGCGAGGGTGGCGCGCCGGATCAGCACGGGCGACCTCGACGCCCGCGTGAACGACCCGCGCACCCGCGAGCCCGACCGCCGCCAGGACGAGGTGGCGGCGGTCTCCGGCGCCCTCGACACGATGGCGTCCTCGTTGCAGGGCAAGCTCCAGAGCGAGCAGCGGTTCACCGCGGACGTGGCGCACGAGCTGCGTACGCCGCTGACCGGTCTGCACGCGGCGGCCGAGCTGTTGCCGCCGGGGCGTCCCACGGAGCTGGTGCGCGACCGGGTCGCCGCCCTTCGCACCCTCACCGAGGACCTTCTGGAGATCTCCCGGCTCGACGCGAAGAGCGAGCGCGTCGACCTGGACGACCACCGTCTCGCCCCACTGGCCGAGCGCGCGGCGCGGGGTTCGGGAGTCGGTGCCGAACTGGTCGTCGTACGCGACGTCTGTGTGGTGACCGACCGGCGGCGCCTTGAGCGGGTGCTCGGGAATCTCATCGCCAACGCGGACAAGCACGGGCGGCGGCCCGTCGTCCTCACCGTCGACGGGCCGGTGGTCTCGGTGCGCGACCACGGCGACGGATACCCGGACTACCTGGTGGAACACGGGCCGCAGCGGTTCCGTACGGAGGGCACGTCCCGGGGGCACGGGCTCGGTCTGACGATCGCGCTCGGCCAGACGGCGGTCCTCGGCGGGCGGCTCACGTTCGAGAACGCGGCGGACGGCGGGGCGGTCGCGACGCTGACGCTGCCGTACGACGAGTCGGCTCAGAGCGATGCCGGAGACGCCGACGGGGCGGCTTGAGGGCACGTTCAGGGGCGCCTGACGCCGTGTGACCTTTTGCGCGCACAGCGTGCCGATTTTAATGTGAATTGCGGCCTATGCCCCGAGTTTCACGACCTTCAAGGCCTCAGGGCATCGACGTCGCATCGCATCCGCCTCCCAGAGGAGACCCCGATGTCCCTTCGGCCCACCGCGACCGGCACCCGGCTCGGCATACTCGTCGCCGGCAGCGCGCTCGCCGCCCTGACCCTCACCGCCCCCGCCGCCACCGCGGCCGACAACGCCAGCGCCAGCGCCAACGCCAGCGCCAACGCCAACCCGCGCATCTACAAGGGCCGCGTCACCGCCAAGAGCGGGCTGCTCCTTCGCACCGCCCCCACCCGGGGCAGCCGCGTGGTCCGCAGCGTGCCGTACGGCAGGGTCGTCTCCATCTACTGCAAGACGACCGGCGACTACGTGAGCAACAACAACCGCTGGTACCTGCTCACCAACGGCACCTGGGCATGGGGCGCCGCGCACTACATCTCCAACATCGGGCCCGCGCCGCGCTGGTGCTGACGCACCCCCAGCACACGGTGACATAAACGGACATCCGGGCCTATCGCTTGCTACGTTCCGGGCATGACCGGAACAGCAGCGGCGCCCCCGTCCGTACCCGCTGTCCGCGTACCCCGGCGCCGTGGCACCGAAGTCGCCCTGACCGTCATGGCCGTCCTGCTCTCGGTCTACGGCTACTGCGACGTCGGCCTCGCCAAGAACGGCACCGTCCCGCCCGGCGCCGCCGGTTACGGCGCCGGGCTCGGCGTGCTCGCGCTCCTGGCGCATCTCGCGGTCCGCTTCCGCGCCCCGTACGCCGATCCGCTGCTCCTGCCGATCGCCGTGCTCCTCAACGGCCTGGGCCTCGTCCTGATCTACCGGCTCGACCTGGAGACCCCCGGCGACGAGGCGGCGCTCACGCAACTCGTCTGGTCCACTGTCGGCGTGGCGCTCTTCATCGGCGTCGTGCTCATCCTGCGCGACCACAGGGTCCTCCAGCGGTACGCGTACATCTGCGTCGTCGCCGCCCTCGTCCTGATGATCGTGCCGATCTTCTTCCCTGCCGTGAACGGCGCCCGGATCTGGATCAGGGTCGGCGGATTCTCCATCCAGCCGGGCGAGTTCGCGAAGATCCTGCTCGCGATCTTCTTCGCCAGCTACCTGGCCGCCAACCGCAACGCGCTGGCCTACACCGGCCGTACGGTCTGGAGACTGACGAAGCTCCAGCTGCCGACCGGGCGCGTGCTCGGGCCCATCGTCGCCATCTGGCTGCTCAGCGTCGGGGTCCTCGTCCTCGAACGGGACCTCGGCACCTCACTGCTCTTCTTCGGGCTCTTCGTGGTCATGCTGTACGTCGCCACGGGGCGCACCGGGTGGATCGCGGTCGGCCTGGTGCTCGCCGGGGTCGGCGCGTTCGCGGTGGGCTCGCTCGAACCCCACGTACACAGCCGTGTCGAGGACTGGCTGCATCCCTTCGCCTCCATCGACGCGGGCGAGGGCCCCAACCAACTGGCTCAGTCCCTCTTCGCGTTCGCGGCAGGCGGGATGCTCGGGACCGGGCTCGGGGCCGGGCACTCCATCCTCATCGGTTTCGCCGCCAAGTCCGACTTCATCCTGGCGACGGCGGGCGAGGAGCTCGGCCTCGCGGGTCTCGCGGCGATCTTCCTCCTCTACGCGCTCCTGGTGGAGCGCGGCTACCGGGCCGGGCTCGCCCTGCGGGACTCCTTCGGACGGCTGCTCGCGGTGGGGCTCGCCTCGATCGTCGCGCTCCAGGTGTTCGTGATCGCGGGCGGAGTGAGCGGGCTCATTCCGCTGACCGGTATGGCGATGCCCTTCCTGGCGCAGGGCGGTTCGTCGGTCGTCACCAACTGGATCATCGTGGCGCTGCTCATCCGGATCAGCGATTCGGCGCGCGGCCAGCTCACGGGGCCCTTGAATGCAGGGCCCCTGAAGCCCCGGAAGGAGGACGCGTGACCCGGTACATCCGCCATGCCGCCGCGTTCTGCGCGCTGCTCCTGATCGCCCTGCTCGTGAACGCGACCCGCGTCCAGGTCGTCCAGGCCGGGCGTTTCGACGACAACCCCGCCAACCGCCGCCAGGCCATCACCCGCTTCGGTCAGCCGCGCGGCGACATCATGGTCGACGGCCGCCCGGTCACCGGGTCCAAGGACACCGGGGAGCAGCTCCGCTACGAACGGACGTACACGAACGGCCCGTTGTACGCACCGGTGACCGGTTACGCCTCGCAGGTCTACGGCACCACCCTCCTGGAGAACGCCGAGGACGACATCCTCTCCGGCACCGATCCGATGCTGGCGCCGCTCCCGCTGTGGAACGACATCAGCCGTACCCAGAACCCGGGCGGCCAGGTGCGGACCACGATCAAGGCGGCGGCGCAGCAGGCCGCGTACGCCGGGCTCGGCGGCAAGAAGGGGGCGGTGGCCGCGATCGAGCCGTCGACGGGGAAGATCCTCGCCCTGGTCAGCACCCCTTCGTACGATCCCGGGCGGCTCTCCGGCACCAGTGGGTCGGTGGCGGAGTCCTGGGCCTCGCTGAACGGCAGCTCGAGCAAGCCGATGCTGAACCGGGCGATCCGCCAGACGTACCCGCCGGGCTCCACGTTCAAGGTGGTGACGGCCGCGGCGGCGCTCGACGCGGGCACGGTCACGGACCTGGACGCCGCCACCAAGTCCCCCAACCCCTACACGCTGCCCGGCACGAGCACGCAGCTGACGAACGAGGTCGACGGCTGCACGAACGCACCCCTGCGCTACGCCTTCGAGTGGTCCTGCAACACGGTCTTCGCCAAGCTGGGCGCGGACACCGGCCTGAGCGACATGCTGGGCACGGCACGGAACTTCGGCTTCAACGACACCGGCCTGAAGATCCCCTCGTCGGTGGCGGCGAGCAACTTCGACACGTCGATGGACGACGCGCAGCTCGCGCTCTCCTCGATCGGCCAGTACGACACGAGGGCGACGCCGCTGCAGATGGCGATGGTGTCGGCGGCGGTGGCCAACGGCGGCCAGGTCGAGTCCCCGCACCTGGTGGACGAGACCACGACCGACGACGGCGACGTGGTGGAGAGCACCGGCGCCGAATCCCTCCACCAGGCGATGAACCCGGCCACGGCGATGCAGCTGCGGGAGCTGATGACGGACGTGGTGGAGGAAGGAACGGGCGGCAACGCGGCGATCCCCGGCGCGACGGTCGGCGGCAAGACGGGCACGGCACAGCACGGCATCGACAACTCCGGCACGCCGTACGCCTGGTTCATCTCCTGGGCCCAGAAATCCGGCGAAGGACAGCCGTCGGTGGCGGTGGCGGTGGTGGTCGAGGACGCGGCGGCGGACCGGGGCGACATCAGCGGCGGCGGGAGCGCGGCGCCGGTGGCGAAGGCGGTGATGGAGGCGGTGCTCGGGGGGTCGTAGAGCGGGACCCCCCGTCACCCGGTGTCAGGGGTTCGGAGCGCCGCCCGAGGCGATCATGTTCTCGACCTCCGCCACCCGCTCCCCCTCCTCCGCCGCGAACCGCTCCGCGTCCAGTTTCTCGGCGATCTCCTCGTCCTGGGCCATCAGCTGGTCGAGGTTGGCGTTGCCCATGTCGAAGACACCCATGTCGACGTACGCCTCCTGGAGCCGCTTGCCCCACAGGCCGATGTCCTTGACGCACGGCACGATGCGGCTGAAGAGCAACTGCCGGAAGAGGGCGAGGAATTCGGAGTTCTCGCTGCACTCCTCGGCCTCCGCCTTGGGGATGCCGAAGTTCTCCAGGACCTCGACGCCGCGCAGGCGGTCGCGCATCAAGTAGCAGCCCTCGATGACGAATTCCTCACGCTCGCGCAGTTCAGCGTCGGAGAGCTGCTTGTAGTAGTCGCGCAGGGCCATGCGGCCGAAGGCCACGTGACGGGCCTCGTCCTGCATGACGTACGCGAGGATCTGTTTCGGCAGCGGCTTGTCCGTCGTGTCGCGGATCATGCCGAAGGCGGCGAGCGCGAGGCCCTCGATGAGGACCTGCATGCCGAGGTAGGGCATGTCCCAGCGGGAGTCGCGCAGGGTGTCGCCGAGCAGCGACTGAAGGTTGTCGTTGATCGGATAGAGCATGCCGATCTTGTCGTGCAGGAAGCGGCCGTAGACCTCTGCGTGCCGTGCCTCGTCCATGGTCTGGGTCGCCGAGTAGAACTTGGCGTCCAGGTCGGGGACGGACTCCACGATGCGGGCCGCGCACACCATCGCGCCCTGCTCGCCGTGCAGGAACTGGCTGAACTGCCAGGAGGCGTAGTGCTTGCGCAGCTCGCCCTTGTCGCGGTCGGTCATCTTGTCCCAGTGGCGGGTTCCGTAGAGCGACATGGACTCGTCGGGGGTGCCCAGGGGGTCGTACGGGTCGACCTCCAGATCCCAGGCGATGCGCTTGGCACCGTCCCACTGCTTGTCCTTGCCCTTCTGGTAGAGGGCGAGCAGCCGGGCGCGGCCCTCGTCGTACTCCCAGCTGAAGCGGGCCGCGCCGCTCGCCGGTATCTGCCAGATGTTCTCGTCCGGGGCGTGCGTGTACAGCTCGTGCGTCGACACTGACGGCTCCTAAGAATTGGCCTCGGTCTTCTCCGTAATCGCCTGGTGTTGCCGTGGTACTGCTTTCGACTGCCTTGTACTGCTTGGTAATTGGCAGGCTCACACGTTCGTAGACGCGAGGTCAACAAGTCGTGCGCAAGGGATTGACGGCCTTGCTGACAGGCAGTCTCATAATTCGTGACCGCCGGTAACTCTGACGACGAGGCAGGGGCAGAGCCATGACGACCATCACGGAGGACGCGGCGATCGAAGGGCTGCGGGACGCGCTGGGACTGCTCAAGGACCGGGAGCAGGTGGCCGAGCGGCTGCTCGATTCCTCCGCCAAGCACTCCTTCGACCCCGACAAGGAACTTGACTGGGAGGCGCCGTTCGAGGAGGGCAAGTGGTTCTGGCCCCCGGAGCTGCTCTCCCTGTACGGCACGCCGATGTGGCAGCGGATGAGCGAGGAGCAGCGCATCGCGCTCTCCCAGCACGAGGCCGCCGCGCTCGCCTCGCTCGGCATCTGGTTCGAACTGATCCTGATGCAGCTGCTCGTACGCCACATCTACGACAAGCCCGCCACCAGCTCCCACGTGCGCTACGCGCTGACGGAGATCGAGGACGAGTGCCGACACTCGAAGATGTTCGCGCGCCTGATCACCCGCGGGGACACCCCGTACTACCCGGTCAGCACCGTGCACCGGAACCTCGGCCGCCTCTTCAAGACCATCTCGACGACACCCGGTTCGTTCACGGCGACGCTGCTCGGCGAGGAGATCCTCGACTGGATGCAGCGCCTCACGTTTCCGGACGAGCGCGTCCAGACCCTCGTGCGCGGGGTCACGCGGATCCACGTCGTGGAGGAGGCGCGCCACGTCCGGTACGCCCGTGAGGAGCTACGGCGCCAGATGGTGACGGCGCCGCGCTGGTCCCAGGAGTTCACGCGCCTCACCTCCGGCGAGTTCGCGCGCGTCTTCTCCATCGCCTTCATCAACCCCGAGGTCTACACGAACGTGGGCCTGGACAGGCGGGAGGCCATGGCGCAGGTCAAGGCGAGTGCGCACCGCCGCGAGATCATGCAGACCGGAGCCAAGCGCCTGACGGACTTCCTGGACGACATCGGGGTGCTGCGGGGCGCCGGGCGGCGGCTGTGGAAGAGCTCGGGGCTGCTCGCGTAGCTGTCGTCGCTGTGGTCCCCGCCACAGCTGTCGCGGTGAAGGGGGTACGCAGGGTTCCGGCGCGTTTGTTCGACAGGGCGGATACGCTGCGAGGCATGACCTCGCCTGCTCCCACCCGCGCGTACCGGCGCCTCAGTGTCGAAGAGCGGCAGCGGCAGCTCAAGGAGGCCGCCCTGTCCCTCTTCGCGGTGCGCGCACCCGACGAGGTCTCCCTCGACGACGTCGCGGAGGCGGCCGGAGTCTCCCGGCCGCTCGTCTACCGCTACTTCCCGGGCGGCAAGCAGCAGTTGTACGAGGCCGCGCTGCGCTCCGCCGCCGACGAGCTGGAGCAGTGCTTCGACGAGCCGCCGGAGGGCCCGCTCACGCAGCGCCTCGCGAACGCCCTCGACCGCTACCTCGCCTTCGTCGACCAGCACGACGCGGGCTTCAGCGCGCTCCTCCAGGGCGGCAGCGTCGTGGAGACCTCGCGGACGACCGCCATCGTGGACGAGGTGCGCAGGACGGCCGCCGATCACATCCTGCGCCACCTGGAGGTCGTGGGCGCCACGGGCCCGCGCCTGAAGATGACCGTGCGGATGTGGATCACCTCCGTCGAGGCGGCGTCCCTGATCTGGCTCGACGAGGAGAAGCAGCCGTCGCTCGACGAACTGCGGGACTGGCTCGTCGAGCAGTTCATGGCGGTCCTGGTGGCCTCCGCGGGCCGCGACCCGCAGACCGCGGAGGCGGTACGGGGCGCACTGGCCATGGAGACGGCGGACGGCCCCGCGGGCTCGCTCGCCCGGCGGGTCCTTCCGGTGGTGAGCGACGCGGCGCACCTGCTGTGACGCTGGTCCTGTGACACTGATCAGGTGAAGAGCGAAGACACCCCTTTCGTGGGTGGCCCCCTGGACGGCCGCGTACTGCCCATCCTGCTCGGCCCGACAGGGCATCCCCCGAAGGTGTACCGGGTCCCGGTGCCGGACGAGGCGGGCGGCCCTGCGACGGTGCTGGTGTACCGCCGGGTGGCCAAGGCGCCGGGCAGGCGGCTCGGGCTGCACCAGGGCTGGAAGTACGAGTACGACCCCGAGGGCGACAAGGCCGGGTCAGGGCTGAAGTGGCCGTGGTCGAAGCCGGGCGGGGCGGCATAAGTCCCTCCGGGGCAAGGGCGGCGCGCCGTGGGGCCCTGGACGAGTGACCGCATTGCGCCGCCCGCGCACCTTCCGGAGGCGGGCCGCGCCGGGGCGGCCGATGCTCGCGGTGCGGGGCGGACCTACCGCCGCGCGCCGGAGGTGATGGCATGTCAGGCAGGCTGCTGCGGTGGGTCGGTACGGGAACTGCGGTCGGGGCGTTGCTGGCGACGGCGTCTCCGGCATACGCGGTCCCGGAACCCGACGCCGCCACGGCGCGCCCGGTCTCCGAACTCCTGACAGACCTTCAGGGGCTTTACCGGAAGGCCGAGGAGTCGACGGAGACGTACAACGCGACGGCGGAGAAGCTCAAGGAGCAGCGCGCCGAGGTCACCCGCCTGAACGGCAGCCTGGCCCGCGCCCGCACTTCGGTGCACGCCGGCAAGGGCGCGGCGGGCCGCTTCGCACGGCAGCAGTACCAAGGCACCACGGAAATCTCCCCCTACGTACGCCTCCTCCTGGCCCGCGACCCGCAGCAGGCCCTCGACCAGGGGCATGTGATCGGCCGGGTGGCGGCGGAGCGGGCGGCGACGGTGCGGCGCCTCGTCGGCGGCGAGAAGAAAGCATCCACGCTCGCGGCCACGGCCAAGAGCGCCTTGGCCTCCCAAGTCGCCCTCGCCGCCCAGCAGAAGGAGGAGCGGAACACGGTCAAGGGGCAGCTGAAGGAGGTCGAGGAACTGCTCGCCTCGCTGAGCACGGAGCAGTTGGCGGACCTGGCGCGGGCGGAGGAGGAGGGGATGGCGGACGCGCAGCGCAAGTTCCTGGATTCGGGCTCACTGAGCGGCACTCCGGAATCTGCGGGCTCTCCGGGAGCTGCGGGCTCCGCCCCGTCCCGACCGCCGTCCAAGCGAGGGGATTCGGCGCTTGACTACGCGGTGCGGCAGATCGGCAAGCCGTACAAGTGGGGCGCGGAGGGCCCCAAGTCCTTCGACTGCTCGGGGCTCACGTCGCAGGCATGGGCGAAGGCCGGAAAGACGATCCCGCGTACGTCGCAGGAGCAGTGGGCGCAACTTCGGCGAGTCTCTCTCCGCAAGCTGCGGCCGGGAGACCTGATCGTCTACTTCCCCAAGGCCACGCACGTGGCGATCTACCTGGGCGACGGCATGGTGATCCAGGCCCCCCGGCCCGGTTCACGGGTAAAGGTCTCCCCCATCGCGGCGAACCCCCTGCTGGGGGCGGTACGTCCGGACCCCTCGGCGGACTCCATGAAGGGCTACACCCCACCGAAGCTGCCTCGCGGGGCGATGAAGGGCGGGGACGCGGGCTACAGCCGAGCGGGGGCGCCCCCGGCGTAGGTGCCGGTTGCGTCCCCACCCCCCGCTCTATGCCGGCAGGCTGCTCTCACCCACCACAGGATCAGTGATCCTGGCGGAGAAGAACTGGAACGCCGACATCTCATAGCCGGGATGCCGGGTCATGCCCGCGTGCCTGAGGCACCACAGCTGTGCCTCATCCGGATCGGCCGTGTCCGTCGAGTGCTCACCGCACGTCAAGCACTTGCCGACGTGGCGCACGCGCAGGGTGGGCATGGCCGTCAGCGTCCACTCGACCGGCAGGAATCGGCCCCGGTGTGAGCTGCCCGCGCTCACCCGAACGCCTCCGCCGCAAGCTGCGGACCGCCGTCGTCACCGTCGTCCGCATCGGCATAGTCGACTTCGGACAAGCGATCTCCCCGGCTCTCCGCGATCCGCCGAACCTCTCGCAGCGATTCCGTCAGCCGGGCGGCCACGAATCGGACTTCCTCAGGCGTGACCCTGGGGTTGGCGAGCATGTCGCCCGCGTGCCTCAGAAGGACGCCCGCCATACCGAGTTGGACGCTCTCGATGTTGTCAGCCACCTTGGACAGGCGACCGGTGGCACTCCCCACCAGATAGCAGGGGTTACCGTCCACCGTCGACCACGGCAACAGCCGCGCCCTCTGCATGTGAGAGGTCATACCGTCACCTCCACCCCATGAATCAGGCGAGGCCGGCGAGGCCGGTGGTGCCCCGGCCGAGGCACCAGGAGCCGCAACAGGGGCTCGAAGATCTGGGCGATACAGTCCGGCATGTCGACCTGCGCTCTCAGGTAGGCCATGCCCCCGGACCGGTCGCTCGGTCGCGGGGGTCTGATCGCTCCAACCGTCCTGCAGGATGAGGCTGTTGCCTTCCCGCCCGTGGGTATCCCCATGATGGGTAGGCTGATTGTTCGGCCGATGCGACACGCTGTCACCAATAGGCGCGACGGGGCATCTCATGACCGGTTACGAACCCATGACCGCGCTACCGCGCGAACTCCTGGATCACGCGGGGATGAGCTCTGCGATCGCAGCCCACGACTTCGGCGAGGTGTTCCGCCTCGCGCGGAGCGAGGCAGGAATCAGCTACTCGAAGATCGCAGCCGAATGCGACATCAAGCCGGAGCGCGTTGGAGCCTTGGCGCGCGGTCTTGGCAGTGTCACGACGTTCGAGAAGATCGCGCAGATCGCCGATGCCCTGCGCATTCCCGGAGCGGCTCTGGGCCTCGCTCCACGGAAGTGGGAGACCCCGGGCGCCCCAAGCCGTGAACTGCCCCTGCCTGTACATGCCACCGCCACCCACAGAGACGGAGACGAAGTGCGGCGTAGGGAGTTCATCAAGGCATCGACATTCACGGGGTTGGCAGTTGGCATGCCCGACCTCACTCGACCGGTCACCGGACGCCGAGTGAGTAAGGAATTCCCCCAGCAGCTACGCGAGCGCACGGCACGTCTGCGCCGCCTCGACGACGTACTGGGCGGTGGGGACACTTACCGCGTCTATCTCGGCGAGTACCAGGCCACGAAGGCCCTGCTCCGTGACTGCACCTACAACGAGGAGACCGGCAGATCATTGCTCTCCGTGCTCGCCGAGCAGGCACAGCAAGCCGGTTGGGCCGCATTCGACGGGGGCAAGCACCACGACGCCACCAGCCTGTACGAGGACAGCCACACAGCGGCGGTCGACGCAAAGGACACCGCCCTTGCGGGCAACGCGCTCGCCTTCCTCGCCTACCAGGCGGTGAACGGAGACCGAGCAGCCGGAATCCAAATAGCCGCCCGCGCATGCGACACGGCCGGACCCGGCGCCGCCCCCGGAGTCCGCGCGCTGCTGCACGAGCGCCGCTCATGGGCCTACGCGTTGGCAGGGCTCCCGGCTGAGACCGAACGTGCCCTCGTCGCGGCAGAATCAGCACTGGACGAGATCGATGGATCTCCCCAACCAGACTGGGTCGCGTGGGTCGACCAGAACGAGCTGCAGATCATGAGCGGCCGATGCTGGACGGAACTACGGCGCCCGCTGCGCGCTGTCCCCACGCTGGAAGCGGCACTCGCGAAGTACGACGACACGCATGCGCGGGACAAGAGCCTGTACCTGTCGTGGCTGGCCGACTCGTACCTCACCGCAGGCGAGGTGGAACAGTCCGCCAAGGCCACCAGCCGAGCCCTGGACCTGTCCGCCGGGGTGGCGTCGGTCCGCCCACGGCAGCGCCTCACTCCGGTCCTGCGGCGTCTCGGCGACCACCGAACACTTCCCGAGGTCGCCGATGTGCTGGAGAAGGCGAGGGCCTGAGACGCTACTCGGAAGGGAGCGGGCCGGTAGTAGTGGCCACCCATCGCAGATAGGCATCCGCCCCGGCAACGATCGGAACGGCCGATACCTCAGGGTTCTTCCACGGGTGGTGCTCCAGCAGGTGAGCTTCCAACTCGGCGTACCGGTCGGCGTGCGTCTTCAACAGAAGCTGCCACTCCTCCCCGGTACCGAACTCCCCCGCGTGCCAGAAGACGGAGACCACCGGCCCCACGATCTGCGCCCCGGCGGCAAGCCGATCCGCCACCACCGACCGAGCCAGAGCCACTGCCTGATCACGGGTCTCGGTCGCCGTCGACACCTGCATGAAGTCAGCCATGTCGCCGAGCCTAGCCTCAAGAATTCGACGATGAGCTTTCGCACGTAGCTGACGGACCCAGCAGTCGTGGCGATCCTCACCCCGGCGTCCCGCACGGTTCTCTAGCTCCTGCACAGTTCGAAGAAGCGCCGGAAGGGCCGCGACTAAGTTGCCGAGCCGCCCGCCCAGGTAGTCGAGATTCCTCGGCGGGGTTGAAGAGGTACGCCAGCAACGGGCAACAACTCTGCGGGATGCCCGTGACCTCGAACAGATGCAGAAGACGGCTGAGCTGGCGCGCATAGCGCAAATCGACGTTCAGTCGGCTCTCGGCCGACTGAACGAGCTGGAGCGCAAGACGCACGGCCGGAGCTAACCAACCTTTGCCGGGCCGCCTGTGGGCCGCCCGAGGGTGCCTCAGGCCGACCAACAACGACCAGTATCGACCACTCCTTCGCTGGTCATCGGCATAAGAGGCCCTCCAATCGATCCAGCCCGCGGCGAGTATCGGAGCAGGAGCTAGGTACTAGGAGGCGACGCCGGTTCCCGGCGATGCTCTAGCCAAGTTCGACTCAGATCATCCCAAATCATCTGGTATCTATTAAAAATAGCCTCAATATTGTCATGCGTCAGATCCCCTGCGGCCGTCGATGCCACGAGGTATTCCAGGTCATCGGCGAGACGCTGGAACCGGTACTGCGTTTCCTCCATCAGCACCCACCGGGAGCGCCAGTTGAAGAACGGCTCGACGGCTCCCAGCAACGTCCCTAGGGCCACCAAGGCAAAGGCAAGGCCAGCCCACGTGTTGAGGTTCTGCAGACCCAGGATGATGGTGGACGCAGCGGACAGTGCCATCGTCACCATTCTGATCACCGAGGCGCTTCGGCGAAACCGCTGTTTCCTGTCGCGGGCATAGCCGTTGCCTTGACGAATCTTGCCCAGCAGGAGGGCCGCTGTCTCCGTAGGGCTAAGGCCCACGCCCAACTCACCGTTCGACTGCACGCCGCCCCCTAACGCCCCTCGCCACCTCGTGGCTCGCCCCGAACATCACGCTCCAGCCGGTTCTGTCACCGGGCGGGGCACAGGCAGCAGCCCTGCTCCGCTCTTGCTCGTCTGCTCTTGGACCAGCACGCGCAGCTCGGCCGGCGTGGGCCACGGCGCACTGCGGTGAATCATGCGATGGCAGTTCGAGCAGATCAGCGCGAGATCGGCCAGTCTCGTGGTGCCCTCACCGGCCACGTGGAGCGGCACCACGTGATGACACTCGATGTAGCCCTCGCCCCGCTCGCCGTACACCTTGGCGAAGTCGAAGCCGCACGCTTCGCACGACAGAGTGCCGCCCTGCTTGAGGACTGAGGCGATCTTCCTCTTGCGAAGAGCCTTGTTGCGCTCGCGTGTGCGGTGACGGCGATACAGCACACGCCCCTCAGGCGCGCTGACGTCATCGTCCAACTCCTCGTCCTCAGGCAGCGGTACAGGCTGAAGGTCACCAGAGCGCAGTCCTTCACGCAGTAGCTCAGCTGCCCGCGCCATGTCTGCCGGGCGGTCCAGGAAGTCCTGCAGCACCTCGCGGTCCAGTTGCCCGCCGTTCGTAGGCTGGCCCTTGTAGTCAGGGTGGAAGCTGGCGATGTTGAGCGTCTTGTATGCCGCGCCGTTGCGATTGCCGTACTCGGCCGCGCGCTGCTCCGGCGGGTAGGCGGAGAGCAACTGCAGAAGGTCGGACAGCTCTGCCACTCGCGGGTCTGAGGCTGAGAGGCCCTGCCAGCCGTTCCGGGCAACGACATCGCAGGCCAGCACCAGCTCGTCACGGGTCCACTTGGGACTACGTGACACCCCGATCCGGAAACCCTCACGCTTCAGCCAGTCGACGGCATGGCCCACGCCGCCGCTCAGTTCCCGCCAGGTGAGCGCCCTGCCCTGGGAGTGCTTGTGCGCTACTCCTGCCACGGCCTTGGAGTCGTACTCCCTGCCCTCGTGCAGGATGAGGAACTTCCGGGCTGGCTTGAACTCGTACAGCTCCAGGAACCTCTCGGCTCCCAGATCGTCGTACTCCTGCATGGTCTTCAGGATGTCTTCGCGCGAGATGGCCCCTTTTCCCATGCGTGGAGACTACGGGGCAGGTACGACAGGGCACTTGCCCTCCCAACGGCTCGCGACCGTCAGCCAACCAGTCCAGCGCGAACGGACGAGCTGCGGCTCCGCCTGTACGTTCGACCGCCCCGCCTTGCTGAATCTTTACCTTTGCAGTGTGACGGTCGAAGGCGTAACACACGGTGACGGTATTTAACTCGCACTGCCAAGCGCATCCACCTACGCCTATACACGGAGCGTGATCGGTGCAGGCCCCCTCGCTGCGCCACAAAGCCCACCCACCCACCCGGCCGCCCGGCCGGGTAACCGCAGGTCACGGGCTTGCGTGTATGACATTTCCTTCGGAAATCGCGAACGTCGAGACGCAAGACGACGGTCGCGTACGGTGATGAACGTCGCCCGAACGGGCGAGATCCAGCGGGGTGCCGACTTGAGGCGGCACCCCGCTGATCCCCTACAGCGGTCGGCGCTCCCTACCAAAAGAAGCCGACCGCACTCCCAGAGGAGGTACCAATGAGCATTGCACAGCCCAATCCGCCTACCGGGCCGGTGGCCCTAAGTCCGACGCGCATCTACGCGACTGGTGGCGTCGCGCTCGTGACCAGCCTTGCGGCACCCGAGGAGCCGCAGTGGCTTCGCCCCGTCGCCGCAGTCAGCATCTACGCCCTCGGTGCAGTGAAGGTCGTCCTGCGTAAGTAGCTGCCAGCCATTGGCAGTCGGGAGCCGCTCCGCCCCCTGAGGGCACAACAGCTTCAGGCGGGTTCAACGGCAACCAACGCCAGCAAACGCCGTTTTGCCTGCTCAGCGGCTTAGCTTGACAGTCTCCGCAGAGAATGCCCGAAGGGGCAGCACCCCCGCACAGGGTGCTGCCCCTTCGTGGTGATCCGGAGCCGACGCCGCACGGCCAGCTTCGAGGCAAGCCCCGGGCCCCAGAACGGGGAGCAGGAGCCGCAGGTCGGGCGACCGTCAGGCCCCGGAGAGCGAGCTCAGGTACGCGCCCGTCTTCTTCGGGTCGTAGAAGAAGTTCTCGAAGTCCGTCGGGTCGTTGAAGCCGTTCGCGAAACGATCCGCCACCGGCTGCAGTTGGCCCGCCGCGCCGATCAGGTTCAGGATGTGCTCCGGCGGCGGCGACAGCATCGCGTTCGTCCACTTCGTGGTGTGCTGGGCCGTCTCCCAGTAGCCGTCGAACGTGGACTGCATCCACTCCTCGTCGAACGGCTTGTCGCCGTGCGAGACGATGGAGGAGAGGTACGACGCCGCGCACTTCGACGCCGAGTTGGAGCCCTGACCCGTGATCGGGTCGTTGGCGACCACCACGTCCGCGACGCCGAGGACGAGACCGCCGCTCGGCAGCCGCCCGATCGGCTTGCGGACCGTCGGCGCATAGCGGCCGGACAGCGTGCCGCCCGCATCCGTCAGTTCGACCTTGGTCGCCCGCGCGTACTCCCACGGCGTGAACTTCTCCATGAGCTCCAGCGTCAGCGCCAGGTGCTCGGAGGGGTCCTTGACCCCCTGGAAGACGTCGAGGGGGCCGCCGGGCAGGCCCTCCCAGAAGAGGATGTCCGCGCGCCCGGACGTCGTCAGCGTCGGCATGACGAAGAGCTCGCCCACGCCCGGCACCAGGTTGCACCGCACCGCATCGAACTCGGGGTGCTCGGGCCGCACGCCCATCCCGTGGACGTAGGAGACGGCGAGGGCGCGCTGCGGCGTGTCGTAAGGAGAGCGCGAGGCGTCCCGCTCGAACATCGAGACGAGCTCGCCCTTGCCCGCGGCGACGAGCACCAGGTCGTACGTGCGCGAGAAGTAGTCGAGGTCCGAGACCGCCGCACCGTGGATGACCAGCTGGCCGCCCCGCTGCGCGAACGTCTCCATCCAGCCCGCCATCTTCACGCGCTGGTCGACGGACTGGGCGAACCCGTCCAGCTTGCCGACCCAGTCGATCACGCGGGAGGAGTCGGGCCCTGCCACCGAGACGCCTGCGCCCTCGATCTTCGGGGCCTGCGACTCCCAGAAGTTCAGCTGGAGGTCGCGCTCGTGCTGCAGCGCGGTGTGGAACATGCACTGCGTGGACATGACACGGCCGGACCTGACCTCGTCCGCCGTGCGGTTGGACATCAGGGTGACCTCGTACCCCTGTGACTGGAGTCCGAGAGCGATCTGGAGCCCGGCCTGACCAGCTCCGACGACGAGTATCTTCCGCATGCGGCTACTTCTCCTACGTACTGGTAAAACCAGAAAGAGCTATTCGGGGGTTGTTTCGAGGGCGTGGCCGACCAGCGAGAGCAGAGCCTCGATCGCCGAGATCCGCTGCCTCGCGTCCATGATCAGCACCGGTATGTGCGCGGGGACCGTCAGTGCGTCGCGGACGTCCGCGGGCTCGAACTCCTCGGTGCCGTCGAAGTGGTTGACGGCCACGATGTACGGCAGACCACAGCTCTCGAAGTAGTCGAGCGCGGGGAAGCAGTCGGCGAGCCTGCGGGTGTCGGCGAGGACGACGGCGCCGATCGCGCCGCGCACCAGGTCGTCCCACATGAACCAGAAGCGCTGCTGCCCCGGCGTACCGAAGAGGTAGAGCACGAGGTCGTCGTCGAGCGTGATCCGGCCGAAGTCCATGGCGACCGTGGTCGTGGTCTTGTCCGGGGTCGACGTGAGGTCGTCCGTACCCTCGCTCGCCTGCGTCATCATCGCCTCCGTCTGGAGGGGCGTGATCTCGGAGACCGAGGTGACCAGGGTCGTCTTGCCGACGCCGAAACCGCCCGCCACCACGATCTTCGTCGCGATCGGGGCCCGGGTGCGGTCCGTCTGCCAGGCTTGCAGGTTCTCGTCCGGGTCGGGGCCCGGGTGGCGGAGGTCAGAGACGGCGGAGTCCACTCAGCACCCTTTCCAGCAGCGCGCGGTCCGGCTGTCCCGGGCCGTGGCCCGTCCCGTACACGCGGATCTTTCCCTGGTCTGCGAGGTCGCTGAGCAGCACGCGGACCACGCCGAGCGGCATCTTCAAAAGCGCGGCGATCTCCGCGACCGTACGCATACGGCGGCAGATCTCGACGATGGCCCGCATCTCCGGCATGACGCGGGCGATGGCGTCGCCCTGCGGCAGTTCGCGGCGCTCCTCGGGAGCCTCGAGCGCGGCCACGAACGTCTCGACGAGCAGGACGTGACCGAATCGGGTGCGCCCGCCGGTGAGCGAGTACGGGCGTACTCGGGCGGGTTTGCGATCGCCGCCCCGCTGGGGGAGCTTGCCGGGCTTACTGCTCATCGGACGCTCTCCATCGACTGGCGCAGTTCACTGCGGAGTTCGGGGGTGAGGACATGCCCGGCGCGGCCCACGAAGAGGGCCATGTGGTACGCGACGACGCTCATGTCGCAGTCCGGGGTGGCGTGCACACCGAGCAGCGAACCGTCGCTGATCGACATCACGAAGAGGCTGCCCTCCTCCATGGCGACGACCGTCTGCTTGACCGGCCCCGAGTCCATCAGCTTGGAGGCGCCGATGCAGAGGGAACCGACACCGGACACGATGGTGGCGAGGTCCGCGCTGGAGCCTTTGGGGCCCGAACTGTTGTCGACCGCCTGCTCGTTGTTGCGTGCGGGGTCGGAGGAGAGCAGGAGCAGTCCGTCGGAGGAGACCACGGCTACCGAGAGCAGCCCCGGCACGTCCTCGACGAGGTTGGTGAGCAGCCAGTGCAGGTTGCGTGCTTCGCTGCTCAGGCCGAACCCGGCGGTTCTCGCACCGCCGGTGGAAGTACTGCTTCCGGTGGATGAACCGGGTGAGCGCATGGGCGCAGTCAACTACTTGCCTCCTCGACTGTGTCCCCCATGGTTTCTTCGGTCCCTTTGCTCTCTTTGGTCTCGTTGGTGGTGTTGGACTCGTTGGTCTCGTTGGTCTCGTCGTTGCGGTCGTTCAGTTCGGCCTCTACGTCGCGACGGCCGCTTATCGCTCCCTGGTGGAAGCCCCCCAGGCGCTTGCGCAGCGCTTCGGCGTCCACGGAGCCGCTGCGCGCCTTGGGCACGGTGGGCTCGGGTGCGGTGATCTTGGGCGTGCGCTTGGGGAGCCCCTTGTCGGTGACGCGCTCCCACTTGGGGGCGGGAGCGTCGTCCTCGGGGGCCTCCGGGACCGGCGGAAGGACGAGCTCCATGGTCGTCTCGGGCGAAGCCTCGGGCTCGGGCTCAACCTGGACCTCGGGCTCGGGCTCAACCTCGGGCTCCGCTTCACGCACCGCCTGCTCCGCCGCCGCGATCAGCGGATCCGCGTCGGGGGCGGTCGCCACAGCCCCCGCCGTACGCCCCGGCAGCACATTGGAGTTCGCCTCGGCCTCGGAGCCGGGCAGATGCAGCGCGGGCGCAGCCCCGGCGACCGGAACACCCACCGGAGGCGTACCCACCGCGGGTGCCGCGGCGAGGATCGACTTCGGCAGGACCACGACGGCCGCGATGCCACCCTGCTTCTGCTCGCGCAGCCGGACGCGCGCACCGTGCCGCGCGGCGAGCCGGGCCACGACATAGAGGCCGAGCCCGAGCCCGTCCCCGCTCTCCTGGTCGTACGCGTCGTCCGGACGGAACTGAGCCAGGCGGGTGTTGAGCTCGTCCATGCGGTCCGGCGTGACCCCTATGCCCTCGTCCTGCACGGAGAGCATGACCTCGCCGCTCTCCAGGAGCCAGCCGGAGACCTCGACGGAGGCGTCCGGCGGCGAGAACGAGGTCGCGTTCTCCAGGAGCTCGGCGACCAGGTGGCTGATGTCGTCCGCGGCGAAGCCGGCGACGTGCGCGTGCGGCGGCAGCGTGGCGATACGCACCCGCTCGTACCGCTCGATCTCACTGACGGCGGCGCGTACGACGTCGACGAGCGGGACCGGGCCCGGGTGCTGGTGGCCGTGCTCGGCCCCGGCGAGGACCAGGAGGTTCTCGCTGTGGCGGCGCATGACCGTGGCGAAGTGGTCGAGCTTGAAGAGCGTGGCGAGGCGTTCGGGGTCCTGCTCGCGGTCCTCGAGGTTCTCGATGACCGCGAGCTGCCGCTCGACCAGGCCCAGGGTGCGCAGGGCCAGGTTGACGAACGTGCCGTGGATGGACTGCCGCACCCGCTCCAAGTGGGCGGCGGCCTCGGCCAGTTCGGCGCGCAGCTTCTCGCGCTCGTCGGCCATGGACGTGCGCTGGCCGATGAGGTGCTTGCGGTCCGCTTCGAGCGTGGTCAGGCGCTCGGTGAGGGCCGCCGCGTGCTCGTGCAGCGCGTTGACGGACCGTACGACCTGGGCGAACTCGTCGTCGCGGCCCGTGAAGCGGATCGGCTCCTGGGGCGCGGGCTCGGTGGCGAGGCGGGCCGAGCCGATGCGCAGGACGGCGAGGGGGCGGGTCAGGCTGCGGGCCATGCCCATGGAGACGCCGACCGCCACGAGCAGCGTGACGCCGATGAGCGCGACGCGGATCTCCAGTGCCGTCACGTCGTCGTCGCGCAGCTTGGCGAGGTCCTTGGTCCGCTGCACCGTGAGCGCGGACTCGGCGCCGCGCATCATCTCGATGCGGGCGGAGAGCGCGGTGTCCAGCTTCTTGCGGTCGTAGCCCTGCTCGGCGGTGGAGAGCGTGGGCTGGTCGGTGAGGCGGGAGAGGTACTGCTCCGCCGTCGTCACCTCGCTGCCCGTGACCGTCGAGTCGTACGTGCCGCGGGCACCGTCCGTGGCCGCGTCCCGGAAGTCGGCGATGGCCGCCTGTTCGCGCACGTGGGCCTGCTGGGCGGCGGCGCTGAGGCCGTCGCGGCGCTTGTTGTAGGCGGAGGTCGCGTCGTCGACCACCGTGGTGGGCAGGCCGGTGACGGGGTCGACGGCGGTGTTCGTCTCCGTGGAGCGCGGGACGGCGAGGGTGGCGAGGAGCAGGCCGCGGGCGCTTGCCGCCTGCTCGACGGCGTGGTCGAGGTCGGCGAGCGCGTAGGCGCCGGAGCCCGCGCGGGGTGGGGTCTTCTCAGCGAGTTCGCGGGTGACGCCATGCAGTTCGGTGATGGCCTTCGAGTACGCCGTGTGGGCTTCCAGAGCAGTGCTCTTGCCCGTGAGCGCCGCTCTGCGGACGGCGCCGATGTTGTCGAGTTCGCTGCGCAGGGACAGTGAGCCGCCGATCGTCCGCAGCTCGGCGACCTGACGGTCGACACGGGCGCTGCGGCTCTCGGAGAGCCCCTTGCCCTGCGGGCGGCCCGACGCGATGAACGAGGTGACCTCGTCGCGCTCGTCGGCCAGCGAGTGACCGAGGGACACGGCGTCCTGGGTGCGCTCGGCGAGGGTCACCAGGTTCTGCGCGTCGCTCAGTTGTCCGGAGGCGGCGACGATGGCGGGCGCTCCGGCGCCGGCGATCGCGGCGGCCACGACGGCGACGGCGACGATCAGCCGATTGCGTACGCGCTTGGTGGGCTTGGAGTTGACGGACTTCACCGGCTGTACGGGCTTCGCGGGCTGCTGCACGGACTGCGGCAGTGGCTTGGAAGCCTTCGCGGGGTCTGCGTCGACGGGCTCGGGGCGGCCTGCGCCGACGGGCTCGGGGCCTGCACCGACGGGCTGCGCGACAGGCTTCTCCGTCTCCGCGGAGTCCTGTCCGGCTACGTGCCCTGCCGCCGCGTTCTCAGCCGCGTCGCTCTCTCCCGCCGCATGCTCGGGCGAACGCTCCGTAGGGGTGGTCGCGCCCGGCGTGGCCCCTTCAGGAGCCGTCTGCTTGCCCTTGCGCCCAGGCCGCATCTTCTGCACCGGTGCTCGCATTCTTGTTCTTCGTCTGCCCATGAGCCCGGGTGACGATCCGTCAACACACGCGCCCCCCGGTACGGCTCCAGACCCTTCCAGTGCCGATGGGTGGCAGTCGTGCATCACATGCCTGGCCACCCGAAGGAGTGAACATCGGCGGGGAGTTGGCGAGCAAGTCCCGACGTGGACCGAAAGTACCGGCCACGGCGGGCCGGTTGGACGCCGACCGCAGGCTTTGGCAGGATGCGCCGCCACACGCCGACGGAAGTGATTATTCCGACCGAAATCCGGCGTCTGACCTGCTGGTCCGGGCCGATCCCCGCCTGTCTTCGACCGCCGGGTGACCTTGTGAAGGCCTCGTGCAGACTGACGGAATGCGTATCGAACTCGCCACCGAGCCCGGAGACCCCGCACGCCCCAACGAGGACTATGCCGCGGTCATGCTTCCCGCATCCGGACAGGGTGGATCGCTCGTCCTTCTCGACGGAGTGACTCCGCCTGCCGGAGATGACGGCTGTCTGCATTCCGTCCCTTGGTTCACGGCGCGACTCGGAGGCGCACTGGGGGAACTGTCCGTTTCGCGACGGGATATGACGCTCACTGAGGTCCTCGCGGCGGCGATCGTGCGCACCGCGGACGCCCATTGTCAAACCTGTGACCTTTCTCACTCACGTACACCTCAGGCGACCGTGGTTCTGGTGCGTTGGGACGACGAACGGGTCGAGCACCTCGTCCTGTCCGACTCCGCGCTCCTGCTCGCGGGCCCGGACGGCTCGGTCACGCCGGTGCTCGACGAGCGCCTCTCGGTACTGCCGCCGAGGGTCCGCGAGATGCGCGACGCCGTCCGCGCGCTGCCCCGCGGCTCCGCCGAACGCGAGGTCGCGGGCCGCGCGTACGGCGCCGCGGTCGAGGCCCTGCGGAACGCGGAGGGCGGTTTCTTCACGGCGGCGGCGGACCCGTCGGCGGCGGCACGCGCGATCACCGGCACGTCGCCCCGCGCGGAGGTGTCCGCGGTGGCGGCCCTGACGGACGGGGTCGGCCGCTGGGTCGAGACGTTCCGCGCGGGCGACTGGACGGAATGCTTCGAGCTGCTGCAGAAGGACGGGCCGCAGCGCCTGGTGGACCGGGTGCGGGAGTTGGAGCGCGCGGACGCCGATCGCGCGGCGTTCCCCCGAGGCAAGCGGCATGACGACGCGGCGGTCGTTTACGCGGAGTGGTGACCCGGGGTCCGCCCCGGCGAGAGCCCGGGTCTCGTCCGCGGGTACTTCGTGACTGGTCGCGCCCACGCGGCGAAGCCGCACATGTCAGAGCCTCGCGCCCTTTCGGGCGCTCAGGACTCCGCGGACTCGTTCAGCTGACGCAACAAGCGCGCAAGCTCCGCCACCTCCGCCCGGTCCCACCCGGAGAGCTGCCGCACGTACCGCTCCCTGCGCCCCGCCCGGACCTCGCGGAACCGCGTCCCGCCCTCCTCGGTGAGGTGGACGAGCCAGGCCCGGCCGTCGGCGGGGTCGGGCTCGCGGGCGACGAGGCCCAGTTCCTCCAGGGCCCGCAGCTGCCGGCTCATCGTCGCCTTGCCGACGCCGATGTACGCGGCGAGGTGCGTGGCCCGCTGCGGGCCCGAGTCGTCGAGGCAGACCAGGAGTCCGTACGCGGCGGGTTCCAGGTCGGGGTGGACCTGGCGCGCCATCTCGCCGGACGAGGCACGTGCCCGGCGCAGGAGCAGGGTCAGTTCCCGCTCCAGGGAGAGGAACTCGCGGTCGACCAGCCTCTCCACGCCCTGCCTGCCCATGCCGGCCCCACCATCGTTCACGTCGACTCGTCCGTCGTTCTCGCCCTCGTGCACTTCAGCACCCATGGCACGCTTTCTTTCCGGATCATGAGAATTTTCCATCGCCGCAGCTCGACCAGTATTTCGTAACGCCCTGTGGAACCACGCCGAGGACGCCGCCGCAGGAGTAGACCAACGGCAGGCACAAGAACCCCTTCCCAGCCACGGGTCTACGTGCGTAGCGTCGTACGTGACATGTTCACACCACGAACCTGTCGACAGGTCCCCCCACGAGCTCCATCGAGCTCAATCGAGGCCTAACGGAGGCACGCACATGCCCGTGCACAGACCCGGAACGCCCCGCCGCTCTCGTTGGTCAGCGGCCGGAATCCTGCTCTCAGTCCTCTCCGCCCTCTCCCTCCTCCTCACCCTGCCGGGCGCCGCACAGGCCGCCGGCGGTGACGACGTACCGGCCCGCGGCACGGCCCGCATGGGCCAGGGCGTCATCGAGCACGACGGGCAGGGCAGTCTCCCGCCCGGTCGCGACGCCGCACAGACCGAAGGCGTCGACGTCAGCAGCCACCAGGGCAACGTCGCCTGGGCGACGCTCTGGAACAGCGGCGTGAAGTGGTCCTATGTGAAGGCCACCGAAGGCACGTACTACAAGAACCCCTACTTCGCCCAGCAGTACAACGGTTCGTACAACGCGGGCATGATCCGCGGCTCCTACCACTTCGCGACGCCCGACACGACGAGCGGCGCCACCCAGGCCAACTACTTCGTGGACAACGGCGGCGGCTGGTCGCGGGACGGCAAGACGCTGCCTGGCGCGCTCGACATCGAGTGGAACCCGTACGGGGCGGCCTGCTTCGGCAAGTCCCAGTCCGCGATGGTCACCTGGATCCGTGACTTCCTGAACCAGTACAAGGCGCGCACCGGACGTGACGCCGTGATCTACACGGCCACCAGCTGGTGGAAGGACTGCACCGGCAACTACGGAGGCTTCGCAGCCAACAACCCGCTCTGGATCGCCCGTTACAACACTTCTCCGGGCGAGCTGCCCGCCGGGTGGGGCTTCCAGACGATGTGGCAGTACACCTCCACGGGCCCGACGGTCGGCGACCACAACAAGTTCAACGGCGCCCTGGACCGGGTGCAGGCACTCGCCAACGGCTGAGCCCCCCTGTGCGTGGGAGGGCCCGGAACCCCTTACAGGGTCCCGGGCCCTCACTCACCGGCCACCTCCGTCACGCAGCGGCCGGAACCCTCACCTCGGCCTCGGTCAGGGCCAGGTCGAGCACCTGGCGGACATCCGTCACCGGGTGCACGTCCAGCTTCTGCAGGATCTCGGCCGGTACGTCGTCCAGGTCGGCCTCGTTCCGCTTCGGGATGATCACCGTGGTGATCCCGGCGCGGTGCGCGGCGAGCAGCTTCTGCTTGACGCCGCCGATCGGCAGGACGCGCCCGGTCAGCGAGACCTCACCGGTCATGGCCACATCCGTACGGACGAGACGGCCGCTGAGCAGCGACGCGAGTGCGGTCGTCATGGTGACGCCCGCGCTCGGCCCGTCCTTGGGGACCGCGCCCGCCGGGAAGTGGATGTGCACGCCGCGTTCCTTCAGGTCGGCGACGGGCAGCTCCAGTTCGGCGCCGCGCGAGCGCAGGAAGGAGAGCGCGATCTGCGCGGACTCCTTCATCACGTCGCCGAGCTGACCGGTCAGGGTCAGTCCCGCGGCGCCGGTCTCCGGATCGGCGAGCGACGCCTCCACGAAGAGGACGTCACCTCCCGCGCCGGTGACCGCGAGCCCGGTCGCCACGCCCGGCACCGCCGTGCGCCGCTCGGCCGGGTCCTGCGCCGACTCGGGCACGTGGTGCGGGCGCCCGATGAGACCGCGCAGGTTGTCCTCGCCGACGGTGAACGGCAACTCCTGCTCGCCCAGTTCGTGCTTGGCCGCGACCTTGCGGAGCAGCCGCGCCACGGACCGCTCCAGGTTCCTTACGCCCGCTTCCCGGGTGTACTCCCCCGCGAGCTTGCGCAGCGCGCTCTCGTCCAGGGTCACCTCGTCCGTCTTCAGGCCCGCCCGCTCCAACTGGCGCGGGAGCAGGTGGTCGCGGGCGATGACGACCTTCTCGTCCTCGGTGTACCCGTCGAGGCGCACCAGCTCCATACGGTCGAGCAGCGCCTCGGGGATGGCCTCGATGACGTTCGCCGTGGCCAGGAACACCACGTCGCTCAGGTCGAGCTCGACCTCCAGGTAGTGGTCGCGGAAGGTGTGGTTCTGCGCCGGGTCGAGGACTTCGAGCAGGGCCGCCGCCGGGTCGCCGCGGAAGTCGGAGCCCACCTTGTCGATCTCGTCGAGGAGCACGACCGGGTTCATGGACCCGGCCTCCTTGATGGCCCGCACGATGCGTCCGGGCAGCGCGCCGACGTACGTACGACGGTGTCCGCGGATCTCCGCCTCGTCGCGTACGCCGCCGAGGGCGACCCGCACGAACTTGCGGCCCATGGCGTGCGCGACGGATTCACCGAGCGAGGTCTTGCCGACGCCGGGCGGACCGACGAGGGCGAGCACGGCGCCGCCACGACGGCCGCCCACGACCCCGAGTCCGCGGTCGGCACGCCGCTTGCGCACCGCGAGGTACTCGGTGATGCGCTCCTTCACGTCCTCGAGGCCCGCGTGCTCGGCGTCGAGGACGTTCTGGGCGCCCTTGATGTCGTACTCGTCCTCGGTCCGTTCGTTCCAGGGGAGTTCGAGGACGGTGTCGAGCCAGGTCCTGATCCAGGAGCCCTCGGGCGACTGGTCGCTTGAGCGCTCCAGCTTGTCGACTTCCTTGAGGGCGGCCTCGCGGACGTTCTCGGGGAGGTCGGCTGCCTCGACGCGCGTGCGGTAGTCGTCGGACTCCTCGCCGTCCTGCTCGCCGTTGATCTCGCGCAGTTCCTTGCGCACGGCGTCGAGCTGGCGCCGCAGCAGGAACTCGCGCTGCTGCTTGTCGACGCCTTCCTGTACGTCCTTGGCGATGGACTCGGCGACGTCCTGCTCGGCGAGGTGCTCGCGCAGCTGCTCGGTGGCGAGCTTGAGGCGGGCGGCCGGGTCGTCGGTCTCCAGGAGCTCGATCTTCTGCTGGGTGGAGAGGAAAGGTGAGTAGCCGGAATTGTCGGCGAGGGCGGAGACGTCCTCGATCTGCGTGACGCGGTCGACGACCTGCCAGGCGCCCCGCTTCTTCAGCCAGCTGGTGGCGAGGGCCTTGTACTCCTTGACCAGCTCGGCGACGGCGCCGGGCAGGGGATCGGGAACGGTCTCTTCGACCTTGATCCCCTCCACCCAGAGCGCGGCACCCGGCCCGGTCGTCCCTGCGCCGATCCGCACACGGGAACGGCCGCGGATGAGGGCGCCGGGGTCGCCGTCGGAGAGACGCCCGACCTGCTCGACGGTGCCGAGGACGCCGGTCGCGGCGTACGTCCCGTCGATGCGCGGAACAAGAAGGACCTGCGGCTTGCTGCTGCCAGTGGAGCGGGCCGCCGCCTGGGCGGCCTCGACGGCGGCGCGTACGTCGGCGTCGGACAGGTCGAACGGAACCACCATGCCGGGCAGGACAACCTCGTCGTCGAGCGGCAGCACGGGCAGCGTAAGTGGTGTGGACGCCTTGGACTCAGAAGTCATGATCTCCCCTTCGGCATTCAAGTTGAGCTATGTGGACTCAATGCTCGTGAGTCCTTGAATGTTCCCCAGGGGGTGTTCGCTGTGAGCGATCAGTTGTGAGCGGTCGGCTGTGGGCGGTCAGCTGTGAGCGGTCAGCTTCAAGCGCGCGGACGGCGCCGCAGCAGCGGCCACGTGGCGACACCGAGCGAGAGCGCGAGCAGGTGGCCCCAGTTCGTCATCGGGTCCGTGAACGCGATCAGGTCGTCGAGCAGCATGCCGCCGAACACGGCGAGCACGAGCCACCGCAGCCACGGCCTGAAAAGGCCCGCCAGCGCGCCGACGCTCGCCGCGACGCCGAAGCTGATGCCGTAGTCGAGCCGGTGCAGGGAACTGTCGGGCAGATGGCCCGCGAGGACCGAGAGACCGACCGGGACCTCGGTCGCGAGCGTGGCCACCATGTGGCCGAGCAGGAAGACGCCCGCCGTGCGCAGCGCGCCGATGCGGCGCTCCAGGGCCGTGAGGACCAGCAGGAAGCCGATCGCGTACGGCGACGTGATGCCGCCCGCGATCCACAGCGCGCTGGCCACCAGGACGAGGAACGGCTCCTGCGTCAGGTGCGCGACGTCCGTGCTGGAGTGCCGGTGCAGGGTCGAGATGAGGGACGGGTCCGCGTGCTGCGTCAGGAGTGACGTCGCGGCGAGGATCGCGGCGTAGCCGAACGTGAAGGGCGTGCCCGTGGGGGTCGGAAGCAGGCGCCAGGGGCGCAGGCGGCTCTGGCTCAGGCGTCTCAGGCGGGTCTGGCTCGGGCGTCTCAGGCCCAGGTGTCTCAGACGGCCCGGAGGGACAGCGTCGTTCGCCGCCCGAGGCCCAGGGGCAGCCGTCTCGACCGCCACGGGCCCGCGCTCCCGCTGGCACGGGATGCCGTCAAGGCCGGGCGGGGCGGTCTCCTCGGGTGCCGCGGGGGCAGCCGGCACACTGCGGTTCACGGTGAGGCGCTCCTTTTGTTCCGTTCCACCCTTGGCCGCTTTTCCGGGCGCTGTCTATGATCCGGGCCACGTGTAGCGCGAATCACATCAACCTCACAGGTCACAGATGCGTCCGCATCGGGCCGCGCCGCGTTCCGAGTCTCCCCACGAAGCCGGGCCCGCACTCATACGCTGGCGGGCATGCTCACCGACACCACCGCCCCCGTCGTCATCGACCGGCGCGAGGGGCCGTACGGCGAAGTCGTGCTGCGGCGTCACGGTGCGCTTCTGCAGATCATCGCCAACGGCTGTTTCCTCATGGACACCTCGGACGGCCGCTCGGAGCGGCTGCTCGTCGACGTGGCGCACGACGCCCTCGACGGCCGCCCGGAGCCCCGCCTCCTGATCGGCGGCCTCGGTGTCGGCTTCTCCCTCGCCCACGCCGCGGCCGACCGGCGCTGGGGCCGTATCACCGTGGTGGAGCGCGAGCGGGCCGTCATCGACTGGCACCGCTCGGGAGCGGATGCCCCGCTGGCCGAGCTCTCCGGCGCCGCGCTCGCCGATCCGCGTACGGAGATCCTGCACACAGACCTCGTGGGCCATCTGTCCGGTGCCGACTCCTGCGACAGCACCCGGAAAACGTACGACGCCCTCTGTCTGGACATCGACAACGGACCGGGCTGGACGGTCACGGAGGACAACAACTCCCTCTACTCTCCCGCCGGTCTGGCGGCCTGTCAGGCTCGCCTCAACCCCGGCGGAGTGCTCGCCGTGTGGTCCGCCCAGCCCTCGTCCGCTTTCGACGACGCTCTACGGAATGCCGGGTTCCAGGCGGTACGGACGGAAGAGATCCCCGTTGCCCGAGGCGTACCCGACGTGGTTCATCTCGGCGTAAGGGCTGCGTAGCCGAGGTGCCTTCGCGACCCGTACTCTGCTGACCGAACACAAGCGATCAGTGTCAGGGGCGGGCGATGGAGCAGACACACACCTCCCACAACGGTGCGACGGCGGCGATGCCAGGCGCCCAGCGCCGGGTTCTGGTGGTCGAGGACGACCCGACGATCGTCGACGCCATCGCTGCCCGGCTACGCGCCGAGGGTTTCGTTGTGCAAACGGCGGTGGACGGTCCTTCGGCGGTCGACACCGCACAGGCTTGGCAGCCCGATCTGCTGATCCTGGACATCATGCTGCCGGGCTTCGACGGGCTCGAAGTGTGCCGGCGGGTACAGGCCCAGCGGCCGGTTCCGGTCCTCATGCTGACGGCGCGCGACGACGAGACGGACATGCTGGTCGGGCTCGGCGTCGGCGCCGACGACTACATGACCAAGCCGTTCTCCATGCGGGAGCTGGCGGCCCGCGTGCACGTGCTGCTGCGCAGGGTCGAGCGGGCGGCGCTCGCCGCGACCACGCCGCGCAGCGGGATCCTGCGGCTCGGCGAGCTGGAGATCGACCACGCCCAGCGGCGGGTCAGGGTCCGCAGCGAGGACGTACATCTGACGCCGACGGAGTTCGACCTGCTCGTCTGCCTGGCCAATACGCCGCGTGCGGTGCTCTCGCGCGAGCAGCTGCTCGCCGAGGTGTGGGACTGGGCGGACGCGTCGGGCACCCGTACCGTCGACAGCCACATCAAGGCACTGCGCCGGAAGATCGGCGCCGAGCGGATCCGTACGGTGCACGGCGTGGGATACGCCCTGGAGACCCCGACCCCGTGAGGCGGGCCATTCGATGAGTGGACCCTTTGGCGGCCTGCGGCCGTTCTCCATCAAGACCAAGCTCGGCACCCTCGTGGTCGTCTCGGTCTTCATCACCACAGGTCTGCTGATGGTGGCGATGAAGACGGAGACGGAGCTGCGCTTCATCACCGTCTTCTCGGTGATCGCCACGCTGCTGATCACGCAGTTCGTGGCCCACAGCCTCACGGCGCCCCTGGACGAGATGAACTCCGTGGCGCGCGCCGTCTCGCACGGCGACTACACGCGCCGTGTGCGCGGCGCCGACCGCCGGGACGAGCTGGGCGACGTGGCCACCACGATCAACCGCATGGCGGACGATCTGGAGGCCCAGGACCAGCAGCGCAAGGAACTGGTCGCCAACGTCTCGCACGAGCTGCGCACCCCCATCGCGGGCCTGCGCGCCGTCCTGGAGAACGTCGTCGACGGAGTCTCCGCCGCCGACCCGGAGACCATGCGTACGGCCCTGAAGCAGACGGAGCGCCTGGGGCGGCTCGTGGAGACACTGCTTGACCTCTCCCGCCTGGACAACGGCGTCGTACCGCTGCGGGCCCGCCGCTTCGAGGTGTGGCCCTATCTGTCGGGCGTCCTGAAGGAGGCCAACATGGTGGCCTCGGCCCGCGCGGGCATCGCGTCGGGCTCCGGCAGCCATACGCGTACGGACGTGCATCTGCACCTGGACGTCACGCCGCCCGAGCTGACCGCGCACGCGGACGCCGAGCGGCTGCACCAGGTCGTGGCCAACCTCATCGACAACGCGGTCAAGCACAGCCCGCCGCACGGCCGCGTCACCGTGCGCGCCCGGCGCGGCCTCTACCCCGAGTCCCTGGACCTGGAGGTCCTCGACGAGGGCCCCGGCATCCCGGAGTCGGAGTGGCACCGGGTCTTCGAGCGCTTCAACCGCGGCAGCCATGCCAACACCCCGCCGCAGGGACCCGGCAGCGACGGCGGCACCGGACTCGGGCTCGCCATCGCGCGCTGGGCGGTCGATCTGCACGGCGGACACATCGGAGTGGCCGAATCCCCTCGCGGCTGCCGCATCCAGGTCACCCTTCCGGGCCAGCCCGAAGTGCGAAGTTGACGTAGGGTTCGAAAAGGAAGCGATTCGCGGGCGCATCGGAAGCGCGCTCGGGTGACGCAGCCGCGCCGGGCAGGGCCCGCGCGGCCATCTGGCGTTGCAGAACCTCGCTTGTTTCCCGCCATTTACGTCGCCGAAACCCTTCTTCCAATGTGACTTACGCGACGGATGACGGGGCCGGTCTGCACCTGGCGGCAATGGAGGCGTAGCCTTAATTCCCGCTGTCCATCACCTTGTGAAGCGGAAGAGGGCGGTTACCGCCGTGTCGTCACAGTCCCCCAGTAGCTCGAGCATCTCGACCGACCAAGACGGTCAGGGCAAGGACCCTGCTGCTGCCTTCGGTCCCAATGAGTGGCTCGTCGACGAGATCTATCAGCAGTACCTCCAGGACCCGAATTCGGTCGACCGAGCCTGGTGGGACTTCTTCGCCGACTACAAGCCAGGAGCGGGCGCCAGCGCCGTCCCGGCGAAGTCAGCGGGTGACGCGGCCGCGGGGGCCGCGACCACCCCGGCCGCAGAGGCGCCCAGCGCGCCTGCGGCACCGGCTGCCCCTGCCGCGCCAGCCACTCCGGCTGCCCCCGCGGCTCCTGCCGCGAAGCCCGCGGCAGCGGCTCCGGCCCCCGCTGCGAAGCCTGCGGCCGCAAAGCCCGCCGCCAAGGCGGAGCCCGCGGCAGAGGCCCCCGCAGGGCCCGAGTACGTGACGCTGCGCGGCCCGGCCGCCGCGGTCGCGAAGAACATGAACGCCTCGGTGGAGGTCCCGACGGCCACGTCGGTCCGCGCCGTCCCGGTGAAGCTGCTCTTCGACAACCGCATCGTCATCAACAACCACCTCAAGCGCGCCCGCGGCGGGAAGATCTCCTTCACGCACCTCATCGGGTACGCGATGGTGCAGGCCATCAAGGCCATGCCGTCGATGAACTACTCCTTCGTGCAGAAGGACGGCAAGCCGACCCTGGTCAAGCCGGAGCACGTGAACTTCGGCCTCGCGATCGACCTGGTGAAGCCCAACGGCGACCGCCAGCTGGTCGTCGCGGGCATCAAGAAGGCCGAGACGCTGAACTTCTTCGAGTTCTGGCAGGCCTACGAGGACATCGTCCGTCGCGCCCGCGACAACAAGCTGACGATGGACGACTTCACCGGCGTGACGGTCTCGCTGACCAACCCCGGCGGCCTCGGCACGGTCCACTCGGTCCCCCGCCTGATGCCCGGACAGTCGGTCATCATGGGCGTCGGCTCGATGGACTACCCCGCGGAGTTCCAGGGCACGTCCCAGGACACCCTGAACAAGCTCGGCATCTCGAAGGTCATGACGCTCACGTCGACCTACGACCACCGGGTCATCCAGGGCGCCGCCTCCGGCGAGTTCCTGCGCAACGTCGCGAACCTGCTGCTCGGCGACGCCGAGTTCTACGACGAGATCTTCAAGGCGCTTCGCATTCCTTACGAGCCGGTCCGCTGGCTCAAGGACATCGACGCGTCGCACGACGACGACGTCACGAAGGCCGCCCGCGTCTTCGAGCTGATCCACTCCTACCGCGTCCGCGGCCACGTCATGGCCGACACGGACCCGCTGGAGTACAAGCAGCGCAAGCACCCCGACCTGGACATCACCGAGCACGGCCTCACCCTGTGGGACCTGGAGCGCGAGTTCGCGGTCGGCGGCTTCGCCGGCAAGTCGATGATGAAGCTGCGCGACGTCCTCGGCGTCCTGCGCGACTCGTACTGCCGCACCACCGGCATCGAGTTCATGCACATCCAGGACCCCAAGCAGCGCAAGTGGCTCCAGGACCGCATCGAGCGCACGCACGCCACGAAGCCCGAGCGCGAGGAGCAGCTGCGCATCCTGCGCAGGCTGAACGCCGCCGAGGCCTTCGAGACGTTCCTGCAGACGAAGTACGTCGGCCAGAAGCGCTTCTCCCTGGAGGGCGGCGAGTCCGTCATCCCGCTGCTCGACGCCGTCATCGACAGCGCCGCGGAGTCCCGCCTGGACGAGGTCGTCATCGGCATGGCCCACCGCGGCCGTCTCAACGTCCTGGCGAACATCGTCGGCAAGTCGTACGCGCAGATCTTCCGCGAGTTCGAGGGCAACATGGACCCCAAGTCCATGCACGGCTCCGGCGACGTGAAGTACCACCTGGGCGCCGAGGGCACCTTCACCGGCCTGGACGGCGAGCAGATCAACGTCTCCCTCGCCGCGAACCCCTCCCACCTGGAGACGGTCGACCCGATCATCGAGGGCATCGTCCGCGCCAAGCAGGACATCATCAACAAGGGCGGCACGGACTTCACGGTCCTGCCCGTCGCCCTGCACGGTGACGCGGCCTTCGCGGGCCAGGGTGTGGTCGCCGAGACGCTCAACATGTCGCAGCTGCGCGGCTACCGCACGGGCGGCACGGTCCACATCGTCATCAACAACCAGGTCGGCTTCACCGCCGCCCCGGAGTCGTCGCGCTCCTCCATGTACGCCACCGACGTGGCCCGCATGATCGAGGCGCCGATCTTCCACGTGAACGGCGACGACCCCGAGGCCGTCGTGCGCATCGCGCGCCTGGCCTTCGAGTTCCGCCAGGCGTTCAACAAGGATGTGGTCATCGACCTCATCTGCTACCGCCGCCGCGGTCACAACGAGTCGGACAACCCGGCGTTCACGCAGCCGCTGATGTACGACCTGATCGACAAGAAGCGCTCGGTGCGCAAGCTCTACACCGAGTCCCTCATCGGTCGCGGCGACATCACCCTGGAAGAGGCCGAGCAGGCCCTGCAGGACTTCCAGGGGCAGCTGGAGAAGGTCTTCACGGAGGTCCGCGAGGCCATCTCGCAGCCCGCCGAGGCCGAGGTCCCGGCCCCGGAGGCCGAGTTCCCGGTGAAGGTCGACACCTCGATCTCCCAGGAGGTCGTGAAGCGGATCGCCGAGTCCCAGGTCAACATCCCCGACCGGGTCACCGTCCACCCGCGTCTGCTGCCGCAGTTGCAGCGCCGCATGTCGATGGTCGAGGAAGGCACGATCGACTGGGGCATGGGCGAGACCCTCGCCATCGGCTCGCTGCTGCTCGAGGGCACGCCGGTCCGTCTGTCGGGCCAGGACTCGCGCCGTGGCACGTTCGGCCAGCGTCACGCGGTCCTCATCGACCGTGAGACGGGCGAGGACTTCACGCCGCTCCTGTACCTCTCCGAGGACCAGGCGCGCTACAACGTCTACGACTCGCTCCTCTCCGAGTACGCGGTCATGGGCTTCGAGTACGGCTACTCGCTGGCCCGTCCCGAGTCCCTCGTCATGTGGGAAGCGCAGTTCGGCGACTTCGTCAACGGCGCGCAGACGGTGGTGGACGAGTACATCTCGGCCGCCGAGCAGAAGTGGAACCAGCACTCCGGCGTCACGCTGCTGCTGCCCCACGGCTACGAGGGCCAGGGACCGGACCACTCGTCCGCCCGTATCGAGCGCTTCCTCCAGCTGTGCGCGCAGAACAACATGACGGTCGCGATGCCGACTCTGCCGTCGAACTACTTCCACCTCCTGCGGTGGCAGGTGCACAACCCGCACCACAAGCCGCTGGTGGTCTTCACCCCGAAGTCGATGCTGCGCCTCAAGGCGGCGGCCTCGAAGACGGAGGAGTTCACGTCGGGTGGCTTCCGCCCGGTCATCGGCGACGACTCGGTCGAGGCGTCGGCGGTCCGCAAGGTCGTCTTCTGCTCCGGCAAGCTGTACTACGACCTCGAGGCCGACCGGAAGAAGCGCGAGGTCACGGACACCGCGATCATCCGCATCGAGCGCCTGTACCCGCTGCCGGGTGCCGAGCTCCAGGCGGAGATCGCGAAGTACCCGAACGCCGAGAAGTACCTGTGGGCGCAGGAGGAGCCGGCGAACCAGGGCGCATGGCCCTTCATCGCCCTCAACCTCATCGACCACCTCGACCTGGCGGTCGGCGCGGACATCCCGCACGGCGAGCGCCTGCGCCGCATCTCGCGGCCGCACGGCTCGTCCCCGGCGGTGGGTTCGAAGAAGCGGCACGAGCAGGAGCAGGAAGCGCTGCTGCGCGAGGTCTTCGAGGCCTGATCCAGCTGGTTCCGACCGTACGGATCTGAAAGGGCCCGGCATCCCCCAGGGGGTGCCGGGCCTTTCGGCGTCCGTTGGCCCAGGAACGCCTCTAGCCCAGGAACGCCTCGAAGTCCCAGTACGGGCGGGTGCGTTGGCGGGCCGAGAGGGTGTGGGGGTGCTGGGCGCCCAGTGTCCGGGTCAGGGCCAGGAGGCCGTCCTCCTCCAGCTTCTCGGCCTCCTCCCGCTCCCGCAGCGCCCGCAGGTCGGCGGCGAGCGCCACCTGACAGGACAGGGTCAGCGGATGCTCCCCGCCGAGTGTGTGGCGGGCCCGCCGCAGGGTCTCCCGGCTCAGCTCGGAGGCTTCCACGATGCGGCCGTTGAAGTTGCGCGCACCGGACGCGTTGAGCGCACAGCCGAGCACCCAGGGGTGGTCGGCGCCCAGCGTGGCCGTGAGTCCGCCGAGCGCGGACTCGAACATCGCCATGGCCTCGGCGCGTTCACCGGCCGCCTGCATGATCAGTCCGGTGTTGGCGACCATGCCGGTGGTGACGGGGTGTGCGGGACCGAGCAGGGCGCGGTAGCCGGACTCCGCCTCGGCGATCAGGTCTCTGGCCTGGCTCAGGTTCCCGTGCTCGCGCAGGTAGTTGCCGTAGTCCGTGATGAACGTCAGCGTGCGGTAGTGAGCCCGCCCGTGCACCTGCTCGAACTGATCGAGGAGGCCGGCCATCATGGCCCCCATGTCCTGCTGGAACCCGCCCTCGCGGCGTCGGCAGAGTGCCAGGTGGGCGCGGGCGGCCAGGGTCTGCGGGTGCTGCGGTCCGAGCACCTGCACATGGAGCCGCAGCACGGACTCCTGACGGGACACGGCGTCGCGGTACCGGCCGAGCAGCCGCAGGTCGTGGGCGCAGGCGTTGCCTGAGCTGAGGGTGTTGACGTGCCGGGCGCGCAGCACGCTCTCGCGCCGGGTGAGGGTCTCGACGTCGAGGTCGTACGCCTCTTGGTAGCGGCCCAGGAGCCGCAGGCCGACGCCGAGGTTGTGCCGGGCGATGAGCGTGACGAGCTCGTCCGGGCCAAGGATCCGACCGGCGCCCTCGAGCACCGCCCTCTGAAGCTCGTCGGACTCCTCGTACTGCCCGAGGGGGCGCAGGCTGGAGGCGATGTTGCTGTTGGTGAGCAGTTCGCCCAGCTCGTTGCGCGGCGTCGCACCGCGCAGTCGTTCCAGCTGGCCGCGGTCGAGGTCGTACGCCTCGCGGAAGCGGCCGCTCGCCCGCAGGATGCTGCCTTCCTGCGTGGTCAGGTCCATCATCGGCTGGGACAGCGGGTCCATGAATCCCGACCACCGGTGCCGGATCTGCTCGGCCAGTTCGAGCCCGGCCTTGAACTCACCGCTGCGGGCGCAGTAGCGCAGACAGTTGAGTACGGCCAGCTGGACCCTGTCGTGGGTGCTCTCGAGCGTGCCCGAGGGTTCCAGATGCGGCAGCAGCTCCGCGTAACGCGGCCAGTTCCTGCTGTCCATGGGGTTGCCGGGGTCCGCTTCGGCGAGCAGCCTGCGGACGGCCCTGCGATAGGTCTCGCGGCCCTCGTCGTCGGTGAGCCGGGTGACGATGTCGTGGACGAGCCGGTGCATGTGCACCGACTCCTGGTGCGGGCCCATGTCGGCATTGGCGGGGCCGCGGTTCTCGCGGCTGAGGACCGAGTAGTTGACGAGGGTGTCCAGGGCGCGTGTCCAGGCGGGCAGGTCCGTGGCCATCCAGCGCAGTTCCTCGGGCAGATCGGCCTGCGGGTAGGCGCGGATCAGGCCGAGCGGGATGCGGCCGGGGGCGAAGGACGTACACAGGTTGAGGACCTCGATGGCCTGCGGCTGGGAGCGGCGGAGCCGGTTGATCAGTATCGACCAGGAGGTCAGCGACGAGTGGGGCAGGCCGTCACCCGTGGAGAGCTCGTCGGCGGTGGAAAGGCGCCGCTCCCGCACCATCCGCAGGTACTCCGGCACCTCCATGCCCGATTCACCGAGCCACGAGGCTGCCTGGACCAGCGGGAGGGGTACGTCGCCGAACTCGGCGGCCACCTCGTCGGCCTGTGCCGCGGTCACGTGCGGGGCCCGGCGCATCAGATAGCCGGTGGACTCGGACCGGTCGAAGCTGGGCACGTCGAGCAGGTCGGTGTCCTCGCCCCAGCCGCGGTTGCGCGAGGTGATCAGGACGTGTCCGGGGCCGTTCGGCAGCAGGACGTTCGCGCCCTCGATGTCGTCCCAGCCGTCGAAGATGACGAGCCAGCGGGAGTGCGGTTCGCCGCGGCGCAGCGCGTCGCGCACGGCGCGGATGCGTTCGCCGGGCTCGTTTCCGCTGCTCAGACCGAGCGCGGTGGACAGCTCGCCGAGCCGGTCGCGCTGGACGTTGCGGTCGTCGGAGTTGACCCACCAGACGACGTCGTAGTCGGGGCGGAAGCGGTTGGCGTACTCGACGGCGATCTGTGTCTTGCCGATGCCGGACATGCCGACGAGGGTGCAGGCCGCGTTGCCCCGTTCGGCGTCGGTCAGCCGCTGGTGGAGTTCGAGGAGGAGGTCGTCGCGGCCGGTGAACCGGGCGTTGCGGCGCGGGACTTCGCCCCAGATCTCCGGCTGGGCCTCGGGGAAGCGGACACCGCGTCCTACGGTGGCCCGACGGGGAGCGGGACGGGGCTCGAGGCCGAGCCGGCTGAGGAGACGCTCCTCGGCCTCCTCCTCGCCCAGGCCCCACAGAGCCGCCGGCTCGAGGACGGCCGTGGCGGGCAGCAGCGGGCGGTTGGTGAGGTTGACGGCGGCGAACCGCTCGGCGTTGGCGGCGACGAAACCGCGCAGGACGTCGTTCCATTCGTTGGCCGGCCGCGGCCCCAGCTCGAAGAACCAGTCGTTCAGGACGAGGAGCACCCGCCCCCGGGCGAGCAACAGGTCACGGAGCATGTCCTCGAGCGGACCCTCACGGCGTGGATCCCAGCGCTGCAGGACGGCCGGGTGACCGTGGCTCTCGAGCCGGTGAGCGATCCAGGCGGCCCATGGCCGGTGGTAGCCGGGGAAGACCACCAGGAAACGCTCCGGCTCGGCAGCGCCGCCCCGGTCCGACTCCCGCCGTCCGGCGCCGCCGGACCGCCGTTCATCCGCCATCTGTACTCCCTATCGCCCGCACGTACGCGTGGTTCCTGCTTGCGGACACAGTGTCACTCGAGGAGCCGGGCGGTCCGGCCCAGGCTCGCGTGGTGTCTTTCCATCTCTCGGGTGAACTCCCGACCCTCAAAGGTCAGTTCATCCGATTCGAGCAGGATAGACAAGGCGCTTTCGACCTGTTCGCGGTACGCGTCGAACCGCTCTGCGGACCGGCGCCGCCACTGCCGGGGCGCGGCGGCCCCGGCGCCCGCGCGTCGCCACAGGTCGGTGAGTGCCAGATGGGCGTAGGCACCTTGGAGGACACTCGCCACGGGACGCGGGTCGGGGCGCCAGCCCACTCGGTACACGGCGCCCTGATCCGGCAGGCACAGCGGCATGAGTTCTTGGAGGACGGTCAGTTTCGTGTGGTGCACCTCGTGCACCAGCACCTCCGCCATCTCCGGTGCCCCGGCGGGCAGTTCGGTCAGGACCGCCCCGGGGGCGGACCGCATCGTGGCGCTCACCGGTTGCCGCACGCCGTGGCGGGCGTCGGGCCCGAGGGGGACCACTGCACGCAGCAGGGCCCTGGTCTCGGCGCCCCGGCCGGGGTCGGTGATCGCCAGGAGCCGCTGGGCGCCGCACCAGCGCTCCATCCAGGGCCGGTGCGGCGTACGGCGTCGTTCGGCGGCGGGCAGTGCGTCGGAGCCGACGCCGGAACGCGGTACGCGGTGGGGATCGAGGTCGTCCAGGACGACCGCGCCGTCGGACAGTTCCCGCATGCCGTTCCAGCGGCGGCCACCGCCACGGGGCCGCCTGCCCCCCGGCGGCACGTACAGGAGTGCGCCGCCGGGGTTTCCGGTGCCCTCGGCGCGCAGCAGACCGGCCCGGATGCGCAACCGGGCCCGGCCCGTCGGGCAGCGCAGCACGCCGATGCCCGGCAGCGCGAGCACTCCGGCGGACGCCTCGACGGTCATGGTCACGCGGCAGCCCGCGCGCACGGCGGCGGTCGCGGCGACGGCCCCCAGGTGCGCGAGATGCCGCTCGAACGCGGGCCCGTCGGGCGCGGCGAGGCTCTCGGCGAGCCAGGCGCCGGTCATTGGGTAGTCCAGGACGTCCCGGACGGCCGCCGGGCACCTCCGCTCGGACTGCTCAAGGACGTTCCAGTCGCGGTCCGCCCGTCGGCGTACTGCGGGATCCGTCCCGTCGATCCGGGCGAGAAGGGCCTTGAGGAGCACCAGGCGGCGGGTGTGCAGCCCGGCACGGAGTGCCGTCGTACCCCTGGGGTCGGGTCTGGTGCTCGCCACCTCCGCGAAGACCGCAGAGGACATCGGAGCCAGGGTCACCCTGCCCTTTCCCCACCGCGCGACCGGCCACTTACGGCCGGAAACATGCGGTCGAAGGGGTTCTCCTCGCCATTTCCGCCGCACCAGGATTCGCTGAGCTCCCGAGAGTGGCCGAGCACCCGCTCGACCGCCGCGTCGAGCCCCGGATCGTCCATGGCACGCAATGTCCGAAGGTCAATACGGGCCAGATCGGGTAGAACCGGCGCTCGCCCGGGGTCCATTTCGGGGCCGGTCACCCATTCCCCCTGCTCCGACACCATCAGCTCCTCTCCCACCCCGCCCGTGCCGACGGCCGTCACGGCTGCACGGTTCTTCCCGACACCGCTGAATTAGAAACCAGTTCCAGTTGACTCCGGCCATGTGCCCGCCTGTCACGCGGTGACCACGGCCCGTGCCCCGCCCCAGAGGAACCATGGTGGAGACACCCGGTCCCAGTCCTCGCCGGACAGCCCGTCGGTGCCGCCGGGAATCACCCTCCGGTCCGCTTCCGCTGCCGCAAGCCTCGCGCGCGTCAACTCGACTTCCTGCCAGTCGACTTCGCGCAGCACTCCGGTCAGCTGCCGCCACTCGTCGGCGGCCGACCGGTATGCGGTACGCGCCGCCGTGGAGCGGCCCATCAGTTCCAGTACGCCCCCCTGCCCGTGCAGCGCACGGGCAGCCGTCACCGACCCCGGTGCGCGACCGTAGGCGATGCGGGCTTCCTGTTCGGCGTGCTCGTAGGCCTGCAAGGCCTCGGCGAGTACCGGCGTGCCGGTACGGCGTCGCAACTCGACTATGACGCGGCCGAGTTGGAGTCGCCCCTCGGCGCGTACCCGCGCGTCGTGCGTGCCCCGGATCGCCTGCCCGAGCAGATGGCGGCTCTCGAACAGGTCGGGCAGGAAGCCGAGATGACGGAAGCGCTGGGCGAGCGCGCCGCCCACCAGGCCGAGCAGTCTGCCGCGGTCGGGGGCGCGCGCGGGCAACGCCGTGAGCGCCTCGCGCAGCACGTTCTCGGCGCGGTCGACGATCACCGCACCGGTGTCCGCCGCGGCGCGACGCAGGAGCGATTCGCCCCAGAGGGTGAGCAGTCCGCTGCGGCGGGCGCTGTCGGGCGGTGCGAGTCCGGCGGCGGCTTCGTAGGCGCGGTCGGCGCCCTGGTGGTCGCCGGTCGCTTCGTGGAAAGCCGCCTGAGCGGAGAGGCAGCGCAGGCGCAGTCCCGGGTCCGTGCCCGCGGCCTGCTCCGCCCTGGCGAACACGGCGGCGGTCGCTTCGGGCGTTTCGATGCCCCGCAGGGCCTCGGCCAGGTCGAGCAGGGCAGGGCAGCGGACGCCGTCAGGAGCACCCTCGGCATCCAGCAGGTCGCAGGCGACCCGGAGGTCACGGGCGGCGGCGGCCGGATTCCCGTCTGCGAGCAGAAGCCGCCCGCGGCGAAGGAGCAGGGCGCGGCGGCGGTCCGCGGGCCACTGTGCGGAATTCCCGGGCAGCGCGGCGAGCGCCTGCTGCAGAAAGTGCGCGTCCTGCGTGACATGCCACAACTCATGCTGTACCGCCGCGAGTTCGAGCGCGGCGTCGGCATGGGCCACGCTGCCGTCGGCAGCCGCGCCCAGGGCTTCGTCGAGTACGGCGGCGGCCTCGTGCAGCAGGGTGAGGCGGCGCCCGGCCCCGCGCGCGCGGGACGTGGTGGACTCGGCGCGCAGTACCCGGCCGAGGACGAGACGGGCCCGTACGCCCCTGTCGGCGTCCCCGGCGGCGGCGCCGCCGTGGAGCGCCACCTCGGCCTGCGTCCGCGCCCGGAGCAGTACGGAAGGGTCCGCCTGGTCGTGCCACCGGGCGAGGAGGCGCTCGGCCTCCAGGAGGGGCTCGGCGGCCGTCAGGTCCGGCTGGTAGAAGCGCAGTACGCGCGCGGGGACCGTGGCGAACAGCTCGGACTCGACTCCGGCGGGCGTCGTGGCCGTGCTGTCCTCGCCGACACCGACACCGGGGGCAGGGTCCGGGTCCCGGCCCTGCCCGTCCTGCCCGCCCTGACCGTCCTGGTCGCCCTGTCCGTCGAGCCGGGCCGCGGCGAGGGCGGCGAAGTTGCGGGTGCCCCGGTCGAAGTGGCGTTCCACGTAGGCGGAGCAGTGCTTGAGCACGAGTCCGGCGGCGGCCCGGCCCAGGGAGCTGAGGAGCAGTTCCTGGACGCGTGCGGGGTAGACGAAGCAGGGCCGGGCCTCGGTCCCGGGGAGCTGCCTGAGCAGCCCGCCGAGCAGGACCTCGGCCAGCTCCATGGGCCCGGTGTCGGGAAGCATCGTGCGCTGGACGAGCTGCATGACGGGCAGCGAGAGCGGGGCCGCCGCGAGACAGACGGCGAGCCGCAGAGCCCCGGGCGAGGCGGTGGCCCTGAAGGCCCGCAGCAGTTCGTCGTCGCTGCGCCCCGCGGGCGGCGCGGGGGCGAGCGGGGTGCCGGAGCCGTCGGACGCCGGTCCCACCCAGGCCGCCCAGCCACGCACCGGGCCTCCTTGGCCTGACAGCAGCCGCGCCCAGGCCGCGAACGCCTCGGGGGTCGGCTGCAGTACGGGGACCGCCTTGGCGCCCGCGGGCCGCGGCTCCCACGGCTCGTCGTCGGGGTCGAAGACCGTGCGACCGCCCGGTTCCGGCCTGCGCATGAGGAGTCCCGGCTCGGCGGGCAGTGCCGTACGCGTCCACAGCCGGGACGGCAGCGGCTGGACCACGGCGATCGGCGAGCCGACCGGCCAGGAGTGCAGCAGCCGCTGGACCGCGCCGCGCTGCCACAGCGGGCCCACGCAGTCGCTGACGATCAGTGTGAGGCGGCGGCCCGCGGGGTCGTGCAGCTGGTTGGCCGAGCGCAGGCGGGTGCGGCTGTGCGGTCCCGTGGTGGTGCCGACGAGCAGGCTGCCGTCTCCGTTGTCGTACAGCTGGTGGACCTGGACGTCGCGGAAGACACCCGACTGCTCGCAGGCCTGGCGCAGTTCCTCGACCAGCTGCTCCCACACGGCCATCGCGGGCCCGGTGTCCATCAGGAGCTGGATGTCGGCGTTCCGGTGGCGTGCGGCGCGCAGGACGGGGACGAGGAGGCCTGTCGCGGCGGAGCGTTCGGCGGTGGCTTCCTCGTCGATGCCGCCGTCGGCGGAGTGGTCGGGATACGGGGCGTAGCGGCGCAGGGGGCGCAGGGCCTGCTGCAAGGTGAGCAGTCCGGGCAGTGCGGCCGCCGCCGGGGCGCGTACGGGAAGGCCGGGGCCCGCGCCGCCGGAGTCCGCCGTGCCGCCGGGCAGATGCAGGGGCACGTCAGCGGGCGTCGCCGCCCGGCGCGAGGGTTCGGGGTCTTCGGCGCGGGTGCCATCGGTCCCTTCGCGCACCGGGTCCCGGGTGTCGTCGGACCTCGGCGCGACGGCGGCCGACGGGACGGCGCCCGGCTCGCCCGGCCGGGAGGCGCGCGGTAACCACTGGGCGAGCCAGACGGCGTCGGCCACTTCCTCGGCGGTGGGGTCGAGGCCGCCGTCCCTGAGCCTGCCGATGAGCTCTCCCAGATGCGTCCGCGGCATCCGGCCATCACCTCGAACGGTCGAGGGGCCGCATGAGCAATGAGGCGATCCGCTCCCGGGTGAGGCGCTCGGCGTGCGGGGTGTGCTGGGTGAGGTAGAGGGCGTTGAGGAGCTGGTCGGCGGCGATGACCTCGCCGGGCTCGCGCTCCAGGAACCGGTCGATCAGATCACGGCCCTCGGTGGCACCCGCACCACCGAGGTGGGCCTCGACCATGGACTTGAGCTGTTCCTCGCCCGGCGGCTCGAGTTCGAGCTGGATGCAGCGCCTGAGCAGGGGGGCGGGGAAATCCCGCTCGCCGTTGGAGGTGAGCACGATGAACGGGAACGTGGTGCAGGCGATCCGGCCACCGGTGACGGTCACCTTGCGGCCGTCGTCGGTGAGCACCTGGACGGCGGGTTCGCGGTCCGCGATGCGTTCGAGCTCCGGAATGGCGAACTCGCCCTCCTCCAGGGCGTTAAGCAGGTCGTTGGGGAGGTCGAGATCGCTCTTGTCGAGCTCGTCGATGAGCAGCACGCGTGGCACGTCGGAGGGGAGCAGCGCGGTGCCGAGCGGCCCGAGACGGATGTACGAGCCGATGCCCGGCGCGGGTGTGCGGCTCTCCGACTCGCCCTGGGCGCGCTCCAGTTGGACGTCCTGGAGGCGGCCGATGGCGTCGTAGCGGTAGAGCCCGTCCCGGAGGGTGGAGCGGCTCACGATGGGCCAGCGCAGCACCCGGCCGAGGCCCAGCTCGTGGGCGACGGCGTAGGCGAGGGTGGACTTTCCGGTGCCGGGGTTGCCGGTGGCCAGGAGCGGGCGACGCAGGTACAGCGCGGCGTTGACGGCGTCGGTCTCGGCGGGCCTCGGTGCGTAGTTCTCGACGAGGGTGCGCTGGAAGCCGAGCCTGCGGGCCGTGCTCGGGTCGGTGTCCGGGGCCGCGTCCCGTTCCGAGGCCGCGAAGTCGCGCCAGGGGGGTGGGGAGGGTAACCGCTGCACTCCGTCGTGCGGCTCACCGACACCTCGGTAGATCCGCCAGTCATTCACCTTGGGCTCCTCCCGGCTCTGGTGAGGCCGCGCAGCGGGTACAGGCGACGAAGAGACTACCGCGCTTCAGCCCGCTCCGCCGACCCCGATTCCGGGCCAGTTCCGGAGTTTGACGGTTCATCAGGTCTCCATGGGCGGCGGGGAGACGGCTTCGGTGCCGTAGGGCGGGCGGTCGGGCGGGTCGAACAGGAAGGCGACTCCGTCGGCCCACCCGGAGTCGACGGCCAGCTCCGGCGCGCTGGCGTGGACGCGCAGTTCCTGGATGCGGTCGCGGAGTCCGGCGGCGCTGCCCGCCTTGGCCAGGAAGCCACCGGCCCGGCGGTGGAACTCCTGGCAGTCGCTGTGGTTCTGGCCGTTGCGACGCCACAGGACCAGCGGGTGTCCGGCGGCGAGCGCGGTGGCCATGGCGGCGAAGCCGTCGCCATGGCCGACGTGCCCGCAGTAGACGGGAACGGAACCGCGCTCGGCCCCCATGAGTCTGCCGAACGCCGCGGGCTTGCTCTCGCGGCGTACGGACGGGGCATGGCCCGACATCGCGGCCTCGTCGCGCAACGGCACGGCGGCCAGCGGGCCGTCGGCGGCGGCGCTCCACATCCGCCGCCACTCGGGAATGGCGTCTCTCACGTTGCGTCTGCGGTCGCGGATGACGACGACCCTGCGCCGGCCGAGGGGCATGTAGGGCGGGTCCCACTCGTCGTACACGTCCTCGTCGGCCCCGTCGGGTATCAGGCGCCAGGCGTCGAGCGGTTCGTCGAACAACTGCCGGGGCAGCAGGGCCTCCACGGCGGCGAGGTTCTCCCCGTTGTCGCCCTTGCGCAGCGCGTCGGCGAGAGGTTCGCGCAGGGTCTCGCGCAGCCGGGAGCGCGGCACGCCGCGGTCGTCGCCGTCCAGCGGGCTCACGTCGCGGCCGTCGAAAAGCAGCTTTACGCTCCACGGGTAGCGGTCGCCGTAGTCGGGGTCGCCGATCTCGACGAGGACGTCCGCACGGGCCTGGGGGCGGATCTCCCGCACGGAGGCGACAGGCGGGGCGTGGGTGGTGCCGGTGGTGCCGTTGATGTCGGTGGTGTCGGTGCCGTTCAGGACCGGGGCGAGGGCGAGGGCGATCTCCTCGGCGATCGGGCCGCGGGCCATCCCGGACCGGTACGCCAGCCAGTCGGCGAGGCCGCGCAGCGCGTCCGCGGGAGCCGTGTCACCGCGGGTGAGCGCGGTGTGCCGGGCGACCTTCGCCGCGTACAACAGCACGGCATCGAGGTCGAGTTCGCGTGATCTCGCCGCGCCCCGGATGTCGGGCAGGTCGTGCAGGAGCCCGGCACCCTCACGCCAGGTGCGCGGGTCGTACTCGATGGGTGAGCGGTAATCGTCCGCGAGCACACGGCACTTGACCTCATGGACGAGGTCCATGACCTCGCCGGGGCCACTGGGCGGCGGGAGTTCGGCGAGGAGGCCGTAGAGGTGCACGCGCAGGTCCGGGGTGAGTCCGGGTGCGCCGCGGGTGCGCAGCCTGAGCTGGGCGCGCGTCCAGTCGTCGGGGCCGCCCGCGCGGTAGCGCCGCAGGTGATGGCGGTCGTGTTCACGCAGGACCGTGTGCAGTACGTCGCCGCCCGGGAGGTCGTACAGCTCGTGCAGGGCGGTGACCGGGACGGCGGCGCCCTCGCTGCGGCCGACGCCTTTGACCAGAGCTACGACGGCTCCGGACTCCCGGTCGACGACGGGCCCGCCGGAGACTCCCGCGACGGGCAGGATGCCGGTCAGGAGCAGCGCCCTGGTGTCGAGCGCCTGGGCCGTGCCGAGCCCGTCGCGCACTCCGAGGTCACCGGTCTCCCTCGACCAGCCGTGCAGGCTGATCTCGGCGGGGATGGAGGGGGGCCGCTCGCTCAGCCAGACGCACGGGGCGTCGCGCGCGCCCGGGACGTGGACCAGGGCGATGTCGGGGAGCTCCCAGCGCGGCCGGTTCTCCTCGGGGACCGAGGGCCGGGGCTTGGCGAGGACGACTCTGCCCGTGGCGGTGCCGCCTTGCCAGACGACGCCGACGGCGTCTTCGTTCCGCCACACTGCCGCTCCCCCCTTCCCCACGACGTGGGCGCAGGTCAGCAACCAGCCCGGGGCGATGAAGAAGCCCGACCCCCAGTAGTGGTCACCGTGCTGCTCATACCCCCCGCCAGGCTCGACGATGCGCGCCAGCGAGGGGCGCACTATCCCCTGAAAGGCGCTCATTGCGCGCCAGTCGCCGTGGCCGCGGGTTCCGTCCAGGTCAGCGACACGGACACGGATGCCTTGCCGCTTCCGTCGGCGAGGACGCTGATGACCTTGCCGGCCTGTGCGGACAGTTCGATGCCGAAGTTCACGGCGACCTCGACGGAGCCGGTGGGTCCGAGCCCGGAACGCAGGGAGCCCACCACCCCGCTCACGATGTCGCCGAGTCCGCTCGCCATGTCGATGACGCGGTCACCGACCCCGGTGTCCCGAAAGCCGCCGCCGCTGTCGATTTCCTGTGCCTCGCTGATGCGTGCCCAGACGGTGGTGCCGTCGTCGAGCCGAATCTGTGCGATCCCGTCCGTCACAAAAGACCCCCGTTCCCCTCATGACAAGGAGAAGCAGGCTAACTCCATGCACGGGGCAAGGGACAGGGAATGCCCCGTATCCTGCTGGAGACAGAGCCTTTTCGAGTCCAGCGGAGCCCCCTTTGTACTTCACCGACCGTGGCATCGAGGAGCTGGCGAAGCGGCGCGGCGAGGAGGAAGTCACCTTCGAGTGGCTCGCCGAGCAACTCCGCACCTTCGTGGACCTCAACCCGGACTTCGAGGTCCCGGTCGAGCGCCTGGCGACCTGGCTGGCCCGTCTGGACGACGAGGACGAGGACGAGTAGGACGGCACGTCACTCGGTGAGCCCCGTACCGAGCACTTGTACGCGGACATGGTCGGCGCCCGCTGCGAAGTACCCGCCGCACGCGCGCGTGGAGGGCGTCGGTGTCTCCGTAGGCGACGCGGGAATCGCCCTCGTCCTGGATGCGATCCATGGGCGTGACGGGAGTACGTCCGGTAGTCGAGGGCCGGTCGAGGGCCTGGGGTCGAGAAGGACGCCCCCGCCTCAGCCCCGCCCAGGCCCGGCGCCAGCCGCCCGCACCCTGTCGTAGGCGAACCCCAGAGAGCCGTGCACCAGCAGCAGCGCGCCCGCCACGGCCCATCCCCCGCTGCGCCGCCGCACGGCCCACGCCGCCAGCGGCAGCCCGGCAGCCATCTGCGCCACGGCGACGGCGCGAGCCCGGGGGCCCCGCAGCCACGGCCCGAGGCGCCCCCGCTCGACCACGTCGAGCTCGGCCCGAACCGCGTCCCGCCATCCCGACCACTCGATCTCCCGCACCCCCTGCACCGTCCGCGCCACCGCACGAAGGCGGTCCGCGGGCTCCCCGGGCCCCAGGCCGGTCGGCAGCGCCACTCCCGCCCGCGCGAGGACGGCGAGCAGGGCCAGGAGCCGGGCGCGGGCGTCGGCCTCCGTGTCGGGGCGCCCCAGTGGCTCCAGGGACTGCAGGTCGAGTACGGGATCGAGGCCGAGCCGCGCGGCAAAGGTGCGCAGCGCCTCGTCCTCGCCGACGGGCGTTCCGTTCGCCAGCCATACGTATTCGACGGTGCGCCGGAAGCCCGCCGCGAGAGTGCAGCCGGAACGGTCGGAGTCCCACCACAGCGCGAGCACCGGCCACGTCGACCCGACGGCGAGCGCGGTGGCCCACCCGGCCAGCACCCGGTCCACCGGCTCGTCACCGTGCACCCAGGGCTTGCCCTCGGGCACGAGCACGCTCCACCCGCGCCCCGCGGGAACGAGCAGCATCCGTTCGCGCAACAGGCGGGCGGCGGGCTCGACCACATCGGGTGCGGCCCGGCAGAGCAGCAGCGCACCGGCGGCGGCGCGCTCGGAGGCGTAAGCACGCTCGGAAGCATCGGACGACATGACCCCACGCTAGATCAAATCACCATATTCAGCGCAGAGAGGTGACGGTGTCTTGACTTTCCATTTCCGCGATATATCGTGTATCTCAGAGACGCGATATGGCGCGTTGATCAGCTCACCCGAGGAGGTCGGCCCGATGTCAGAGTGGTCAGTCGCCGAGCCCACGAAGCTCACGTTCGACGCCCCCGTGACGACACTCCACGTGCGCGTCGTCAACGGAACAGTGAACGTCGTGGGCACGGACGAAGTTTCCGCCAGGCTCGAGGTCTCCGAGATCGAAGGGCCGCCACTGACGGTCACGCACACGGACGGCACCTTGTCGGTGGCGTACGACGACCTGCCCTGGCGCGGCTTCCTCAAGTGGCTCGACCGCAAGGGCTGGCGCCGCAGCGTGGTGGTCTCCCTGGCCGTCCCCGCGGGCACCCGCGTCGAGGTGGGCGTGGTCGGGGCGAACGCCGTGGTCTCGGGGATCGAGGGGCACACGGAGGTCAAGGGCGTCACCGGCGACACGACCCTCGTCGGCCTCGCGGGCCCGGTCCGCGCCGACACGGTCTCGGGCAGCCTGGAGGCCCAGGGCATCACGGGCGACCTGCGCTTCCACTCGGTCTCCGGTGACCTGACCGTCTTCGAGGGCGCGGGCTCCTCCGTTCGGGCCGAATCGGTGAGCGGCTCGATGATCGTGGACCTCGACCCGGCGGGCGCCCCGACCGATATCGGCCTGACGAACGTCTCGGGCGAGATCGCGATCCGGCTGCCCCATCCGACGGACGCGGACGTGGAGGCGAACACCGCCAGCGGCAACGTCTCCAACGCGTTCGAGGATCTGCGGGTCAGCGGCCAGTGGGGAGCGAAGAGGATCACCGGCCGCCTCGGCACGGGCAGCGGAAAGCTCAAGGCGACGACGGTCTCGGGGTCCATCGCGCTGCTGCGCAGGCCACCGACGGAGGAAGATCCGTTCGACGAGGCCCCACCGGCGTCGTCCCCCGAGGACACTGCCCCGGCCGACGACGCCGCCCCGACCGACAAGAAGGTGCTCTGACATGGCCCCCGTCTTCGCCCACGGCCGACTGCGCCTGTATCTGCTGAAGCTCCTCGACGAGGCCCCGCGCCACGGCTATGAGGTGATCCGTCTCCTGGAGGAGCGTTTCCAGGGGCTCTACGCCCCCTCGGCGGGCACGGTCTACCCGCGCCTGGCGAAGCTGGAGGCCGAGGGCCTGGTCACGCACACCACGGAGGGCGGCCGCAAGGTGTACGCCATCACGGACGCGGGCCGCGCCGAACTGGCCGACCGCAGCGGTGAGCTGGCCGACCTCGAGCTGGAGATCCGCGACTCCGTCGCCGAGCTCGCCGCCGAGATCCGGGACGGCGTGCGGGGCGCGGCCGGTGAGCTCCGCCGCGAGATGCGGGAGGCGGCCAAGGAGGCGCGCGCGTCCGGCGGTGCGTCCGGCACCTCCGAGGGCAGGAGCGGTGCCGGCTCCGGCAAGCCCTTCCCCGACCCCGCCGACTTCTTCGACGGCTCCTGGGGCGACAAGGAGGGCTGGCGCCAGGCCAAGGAGGAGTTCAAGCGCGCCAAGCAGGAGTGGAAGGAGCAGGCCCGACGCGCGAAGGACGAGACCCGCAGGGCCCGTGAGGAGACCCAGCGCGCCCGCCGCCAGGCCCAGGACGCGCAGGAGACCGCACGCGCCCAGGCGCAAGAAGAAGTGCAGCGCATCGCACGGCGCGTCCAGGACCAGGTGCAGGACCACTTCGCGCGGGGCGACTGGCCGACGGGGGTCCGCGAGGGGCTGACGGAACTGGCCAAGGAGTTCGGCGAGTTCGGCAAGGAGGCGGGCAAGGACTGGGGCCGCAAGGGGGCGCGATCCACCGCCGAGGAGCCCAAGTTCACGGGCGCCCGCGAGGACGAGGTTCCCACGGAGTACGTCCCGGACTGGGCCCAGGAGGACACCACCGGCAACCCGGCACGTGACCTGGACCGCCTCCTGGACCGCTTCCGGGACGACATCCGCGACGCGGCCCGCGACCACGGCGTGACGGAGGACCAACTCCGCGACACCCGCAGCCACTTGTCGGCGGCGGCGGCCCACATCGCCGCGACACTGCGCACACCGAAGGCGTGACCCGGGCGGCCGTCGGACCGCCCGGCCCCCTCGGGCTACGCGGCGCCCGCGCCGCCCATGCCGTCCGCCCCGTCCGCGCCGTCCGCCCCATCCACGCCGTAGAGCACCCTCTCCACCGACTCATGGGTCACCCCGTGGTCCGCGAGCACCTCACTGACGGACCCGGGGCGGACGGTCAGGGCGAACAGGATGTGTTCGTCGCCGATGTGCCGGTCACGGCGAGCGGTGGCGATGCGCAGGGACTTCTCCAGGGTGTCCTTGGCCTCACGGGTGAAAGGCCGGTGCCCGGTCCAGCCGCGACCGGGCCGCCCGGCCTTGCGCCCGCCGCCCGCCAACGCGCCCACGCCGTGCGCCTCCTCGACCCGGGAGACGATCTCGGACACGTCGATGCCGAGCCCGGCCAGCGCCTCTGTGTCGGCCTGCGAAAGGCCCCCGCGGCGCCGCGCCTCGCCCAGCGCCTCCTCGATCGAGTCCCGGCGGCGCGTGGCCCCGAGCGAGGCCAGGGCGAAGGACGCCCGGCTCGCCTCGCGGTCGAGCAGCGCGAGCAGCATGTGCCCGTCGTCGACGGAGCCCGCACCTTCACCCTCGGCGTGCTCGACCGCACCCTTGACCACGGCGCGGGCGTCCTTCGTGAACCGCTCGAACATCACTGCCTCCCGTACTTCTTGTGCACGGCCTGCCTGCTCACTCCGAGCTCCGCGGCGATCCCCTGCCACGACCAGCCCTGCTGACGCGCACTGCGCACCTGCACGGCCTCCAACTGCTCCACCAGCCTCCGCAGCGCGGAGACGGCCCGCAGCCCGACTCGTGGATCGCGATCACCCGCGCGCTCGGCGAGATCCGTAGCTTCGGTCATGCATGTCAACTTACATTGACAGCCGGGAGTGCGTCAACCACAGTTGACATCGCGTACTGGCTTCAGATCCGCAGACCTCAGACCTCAGGCCTCAGGCCTCAGACCTCAGACCTCAAGCACGATCTTTCCGAACTGCTCGCCGGACTCCATGCGTGCAAAGCCCTCTCGCGCCCGGTCCAGCGGGAGGACCTCGTCGATGACGGGACGTACGCCCGTGGCGGCGCAGAAGGACAGCAGGTCCTCCAGTTCGTCCTTGGACCCCATCGTCGAACCGACGATCTTCAGCTCCAGGAAGAAGACCCGGGTCAGCTCCGCGTGCGAGGGACGATCACCGCTGGTCGCGCCCGAGATCACCACCGTGCCGCCCGGCTTGAGGGACTTGATGGAGTGCGACCACGTCGCCGCCCCCACCGTCTCGATGACGGCGTCCACCCGCTGCGAAAGACGCGCACCGGACTCGACGGCCTCCACCGCGCCGAGCTCCAGGGCCCGCTTGCGCCTGGCCTCGTCGCGGCTCGTGGCGAAGACCCTGAGCCCCGCCGCCTTGCCGAGCACGATCGCGGCCGTCGCGACGCCGCCACCGGCGCCCTGGACGAGGACGGAATCCCCGGGGCGCACACCGGCATTGGTGAAGAGCATGCGGTAGGCGGTGAGCCACGCGGTCGGCAGACAGGCCGCCTCGGCGAAGGACAGCTCCTTGGGCTTCGGCAGCAGGTTCCAGGTGGGCACGGAGACCTGCTCGGCGAACGTCCCCTGGTACTTCTCGGTGAGGATCGAGCGGCTCTCGCCGGGGTCGACCCCGTACCCGGTCTGGCCGACGACGGAGTGCAGGACGACCTCGTTGCCGTCCTGGTCGATGCCCGCGGCATCGCAGCCGAGGATCATCGGCAGCCTCCCCTCGGGGAGACCGACCCCGCGCAGGGACCACAGGTCGTGATGGTTGAGGGAGGCGGCCCGGACGTTCACGGTCGACCAGCCTGGCCTGGCGTCGGGGGCGGGACGCTCCCCCAACTCAAGGCCACTGAGCGGCTGGTCACGGTCGATGCGGGCGGCGTAGGCGGCGAACATGTGGCGACGATAGGCCCCGGGCCTACCCGTACGTAACCACGCACGAATGTGACACGCGCCGCGCCCCCGCCCCGTACACAACGCGTGTGTACGAGACGGGGGCGCGGTCACCTGATCGAGCACACCACTCAGCGGCGAGCGACACCCTCCGCCCGAGCGGCCGCCGCAACCGCCGCGGTGACAGCCGGTGCGACCCGCTCGTCGAACGGCGAGGGAATCACGTAGTCGGCGGCCAGCTCCTCGCCCACCACACCGGCCAGCGCCTCAGCCGCGGCGATCTTCATCGTCTCGGTGATGCGCGAGGCCCGCACCTGCAGCGCGCCCGCGAAGATGCCGGGGAACGCGAGCACGTTGTTGATCTGGTTCGGGTAGTCCGAACGCCCGGTCGCGACGACAGCCGCGTACTTGTGGGCGATGTCCGGGTGCACCTCGGGGTTCGGGTTGGCCATGGCGAACACGAACGAGTTCGGCGCCATGGAGGCGACCGCGGGCTCGGGGACGGTGCCGCCCGAGACGCCGATGAACACGTCCGCACCCGCGAGCGCGCTCTCCAGCGAACCGCTGAGACCGGCCTTGTTGGTGATCTCCGCGAGCTCCCGCTTGACCGGGGTCAGGTCGTCCCGGTCCCGGCTCACGACGCCCTTGCGGTCCGCGACCGCCACATCGCCGAGGCCCGCCTCGAGCAGGAACTTGGCGATGGCGACACCGGCCGCGCCCGCGCCGGAGATCACGGCGCGCAGCTCGCCGAGCGTGCGCCCGGTCAGCCGCGCCGCGTTGCGCAGCGCGGCGAGCGTCACGACCGCCGTGCCGTGCTGGTCGTCGTGGAAGACGGGAATGTCGAGCCGCTCCTGGAGCTTGCGCTCGATCTCGAAGCAGCGCGGGGCCGAGATGTCCTCGAGGTTCACGCCGCCGAAGGACGGCGCGAGCCGCACCACGGTCTCGACGATCTCGTCCGCGTCCGTCGTCGCGAGCGCGATCGGAACCGCGTCCACGCCGCCGAACTGCTTGAACAGGATGGCCTTGCCCTCCATCACGGGGAGGGACGCCTCGGGACCGATGTCACCGAGACCCAGCACGGCCGTTCCGTCGGTGACCACGGCCACGACGTTCGACTTCCATGTGTAGTCGTTCACCAGCTCCGGCTGCTCGGCGATCGCGGTGCACACTTTCGCGACGCCGGGCGTGTACGCCAGGGACAGGTCGTCCTTGTCCCGCACCGGCACAGTGGCCTCGATGGCCATCTTGCCGCCACGGTGCAGCGCGAACGCCGGATCGAAGGGCTCTTCAGCGCCTTCGTGATCCGTATTGCTGTCGCTGCGAGGATTGACGATCTCCGCTGCCACTTGTCTTACCCCTTAAGTCTTAAATCATCAGTTGAGGGTGTCCACTCCTGGTTGAGAAGTGGGCGGGCACCGCGCCTGTGCCCCGCCTGTCGGCGGAGGGAGGTACAGACACGCGAGCGCGCCGCACACGCGCTCTGGGCCCCGGATGAGGGGTGTAACGCACCTTTCTACCTGACGGTGCCGGGCGCGGGCGAGTGGGATTGGTTACCTGAGGTGCCCCTGGTCCTTGTAGTGGTTCCACAAGAATGGAGCAGCGGTGCCACAAGAACGGACGAGTCCGCCTCGAGGACGAACGAAGGCTCCATGCCCGGAATTTTCGAAGGGCGCCCGCCTCCGGTCCGCATCGCGAGATTGACCCGAGATTCACGGAAGATCTCAAATAGCGGTACTTCGTTCCCCGCCGGTACGGCCCGGTTGTCCCGACCTGTCTGGGTTCCGTGATGACCCGTTATCCGATTTTGACATCTCCGGCACCCAGAATCGGACGGACCAAATGGCAAGATGCCGTCATCACACGAGGTCGCGACACCCGAAGGTGTGTGCACGACCGCTCGGCAACTCCCTCATCCGCCGGAGGACCCTCATGACCGCACGCTTCATCTGTCGTACCACCGCAGGTAAGTCCGCTAAGTCCCGGACGGCCACGGTCGGCGCGATCGCGGTCGCCGGCGCGCTGCTGCTGTCAGGTTGCGGTGACCAGACCAAGAGCAAGGACGAAGGCGGCGAGAAGGTGAGCAACGCGCCGCTCGCCGACAAGCTGCCCAAGGACATCCGGGAGGCGGGTGTGATCAAGGTCGGTTCCGACATCGCCTACCCGCCCGTCGAGTTCAAGGACAAGTCCGGCAAGACGGTCGGTATCGACCCCGACCTCGGCGAAGCGCTCGGCAAGCAGCTCGGCGTGGAGTTCCAGTTCGACAACGGCACCTTCGACACCCTCCTCGGCGGTCTGCGCTCCAAGCGCTACGACCTCGCGATGTCGGCCATGACCGACACCAAGAACCGCCAGGAAGGCGTCGACGAGGAGACCGGCAAGAAGATCGGCACCGGCGTCGACTTCGTCGACTACTTCACGGCGGGCGTCTCGATCTACACCAAGAAGGGCGAGGACCAGGGCATCAAGACCTGGGCCGACCTCTGCGGCAAGAAGATCGTCGTCCAGCGCGGCACCGTCTCGCACGACCTGGCCAAGGCCGAGTCGAAGAAGTGCAAGAGCGGCAAGAAGATCGCCATCGAGTCCTTCGACAACGACCAGCAGGCCCAGACCCGACTGCGCTCCGGCGGCGCGGACGCGGGCTCATCGGACTTCCCGGTCGCGGCGTACGCGGTGAAGACCTCGGGCGGCGGCAAGGACTTCGAGCTGGTCGGCGAGCAGGTCGAGGCCGCTCCGTACGGCATCGCGATCTCCAAGAAGAACGCCGAGCTGCGTGACGCGATCAAGGCGGCGCTCGACGCGATCATCAAGAACGGCGAGTACGACAAGATCATCGCAAAGTGGGGCGTCAAGGACGGCGCAGTCACGGAAGCCAAGGTCAACGGCGGCAAGTGACCGCGTCTCGTCGCTGAAAGGCCACTCCTGTGACTACCGACATCTCCAAGAAGGGACCGGAGGACACACCCCCGTCCTCCCGTCCTGAGGCCATCAAGGCCATCCCCGTCCGGCACTACGGCCGGTACGTCGCCGCGCTCGCCGCCATCGCGGCGCTCGCCGCGATCGTCTACGCGTTCTCCCAGGGCGACATCAACTGGAACGCGATTCCGGACAACTTCTTCGACGACCGCATCCTGCGGGGCGTCAGGGAGACCCTGATCCTGACCGCCCTTTCGATGCTCATCGGCGTGGTCGGCGGCGTCCTGCTCTCCGTGATGCGGATGTCGAAGAACCCGGTGACGTCGTCGATCGCCTGGTTCTACATCTGGTTCTTCCGGGGTACGCCGGTCCTGGTCCAGCTCTTCGTCTGGTTCAACCTCGGCTTCGTCTTCGACTACGTGAACCTCGGCCCCGTCTACAAGGACGAGTGGTCGGACTTCATGACGCCGTTCCTGACGGCGCTGCTCGGCCTGGGTCTCAACGAGGCCGCGTACATGGCGGAGATCTGCCGCGCCGGCCTGCTCTCGGTCGACGAGGGCCAGACCGAGGCCTCGCACGCGCTCGGCATGAGCCACGGCAAGACGCTGCGCCGGATCGTGCTTCCGCAGGCGATGCGCGTGGTCGTGCCGCCGACGGGCAACGAAGTCATCAACATGCTGAAGACGACCTCGCTGGTCGCGGCGGTCCAGTACTACGAACTCCTGCGGTACGCCCAGGACATCGGCACCTCGTCCGGCGCGACGGTGGAGACGCTGCTGCTCGCCGCGTGCTGGTACCTGATCATGACGTCGATCCTCAGCGTCGGCCAGTACTACCTGGAGCGCTACTACGCGCGCGGTTCGTCGCGCACCCTGCCCGACACTCCGTTCCAGAAGATCAAGGCCAACATGCTGTCCCTCGGCAACCGTGCGGGAGGTGTGCGCTGATGACCGCCATGGTGAAGTCCGAAGGCGTTCACAAGTCCTTCGGCAACGTCGAAGTCCTCAAGGGCATCGACCTGGAGGTCAAGTCGGGCGAGGTCTTCTGCCTCATCGGCCCGTCCGGCTCCGGCAAGTCGACGTTCCTGCGCTGCATCAACCACCTGGAGAAGATCAACGCCGGTCGGCTCTACGTCGACGGCGAGCTGGTGGGCTACCGGCAGAAGGGGGACAAGCTGTACGAGCTCAAGGACAGCGAAGTCGCCCTCAAGCGCCGGGACATCGGCATGGTCTTCCAGCGCTTCAACCTCTTCCCGCACCTGACGGCCCTCGAGAACGTCATGGAGGCGCCGGTCCAGGTCAAGGGCCAGTCCAAGGCGGCGGCACGGGAGCGGGCCGGGCAGCTTCTGGAGCGCGTCGGCCTGGCCGACAAGGCGAAGAGCTACCCCTCGCAGCTCTCGGGCGGCCAGCAGCAGCGTGTGGCCATCGCCCGCGCGCTCGCGATGGACCCGAAGCTGATGCTCTTCGACGAGCCGACGTCGGCGCTCGACCCGGAGCTGGTCGGCGACGTCCTCGACGTCATGCGCGACCTCGCGGAGTCCGGCATGACGATGATCGTCGTCACGCACGAGATGGGCTTCGCGCGCGAGGTGGGCGACAGCCTGGTCTTCATGGACGAGGGCGTGGTGGTCGAGTCCGGCCACCCGCGCGAGGTCCTGACGAACCCGCAGCACGAGCGGACGCAGTCGTTCTTGTCGAAGGTGCTGTAGCGCGGACACGACAGCGAGTACGTGAAAAGGGGCGGTACGGGTCCAGGACCCGTACCGCCCCTTCCGCGTACAGGTGCTACTTCAGCCCCAGCACCATCGCATCCGACGGCGACGACCACACCGTCCGTGCCTCGCTGAAGCCCGCGTCGCGCAGCGTCCGCGCGTGCCACTCGGGCGGCGGGGTGTCGCCGTCCGCGTGCTCGCCGTAGATCTCGAAGCGCTTGGCGGTGGGCCCGGCGAGTACCGGGTCCTTGGCGGCGAGCTGCCACCAGTCCTTCCAGTCCAGGGCGCCTTCGGCCTTGGCCTGGTCCATGCGGGCGTGCCGCTGGGCCCGGTCGGCCGCGTTCAGACGGGGCGTCGCGGGGTCGGGCATGTGGTCGGCGTTCAGGAAGACACCGCCGTCCCGTACGACTCCGGCGAGCTGACCGTAGAGCGTGGTGAGGGGGTCGCTGTGCAGCCAGTGCAGGGCGGTGGCGGTCAGAACGGCGTCGTACGAGTCGTACGGGAGCTGCGCCGTCCACTCGGGGTCCTTGAGGTCGGCGGTGACGAACGTGACCCGGTCGTCCCCGGCGAAGGTGCCCTCGGCGATGGCGAGGAGCGCGGGGTCGAGGTCGACGCCCGTGCTGACCGCGTTCGGGAACCTCTTGAGCAGCCGGTCCGTAATACTCCCCGTACCGCACGCGAGGTCGAGGACGCGCGGCTCGGGGCCGACGACGGCTTCGACCATGTCCAGCATGACGCGGAACCGCTCCTCGCGGTCGGGCAGATACCACTCCTGCTGCCGGTCCCAGCTGTCCTGCCAGGCCCGCCAGTCGGCCGTGGACACCGTTTCCGTCATCAGAAGCCCTCCAGTACGTAATACGCTCTCGTAATACCCTCGAAGTACGCGCAACCGTTACTCACGCACCTGACGAAGATAGCCCGCCCCGGTAAGGACTACAAGTGGAACTGGCCTATTACTCAGACTATGCGGTACGTCTGGTCAACAGCGAGGAGCCGGGTCGCAACAAGGACACGCTGACGTCGGTCGAGGCGGTCCGTGAGCTGTTCGGAGGCAGTTCGCAGGCGGCGCGTCGGGCCACGGACGCCGACGTCACCCGCTTCCGTTCGGTGCGGGCCCGGCTCAGGGCGGTCTTCGAGGCGGCCGACGGCGGCGACGAGACCCTGGCGGTCGATCTGCTGAACTCGCTGCTCATGGAGTTCCCTGTCAGCCCGCAGATCTCGGGGCACGGCGACCACGACGCGGAGGGGAAGCCGATGTGGCACATGCACTTGGCGGACCACCCGTCGAACGCGACGTCCGGGTACGCCGCGATCTCCGCGATGGGGCTCGCCTTCCACCTCACCGAGCACGGCGTCGACCGCCTCGGTCTGTGCGAGGCGGCGCCCTGCCGCAACGCCTATCTCGACACGTCGACAAACCGTTCCCGGCGCTACTGCTCGGACCGCTGCGCGACCCGCGCCAATGTCGCCGCCTACCGCGCCCGCAAGCGCTTGGAGACGGACCGGTCGGCCAGCACGGGCCGCGCGGCGGAGACGGCCCAGCGCAGCAGCGCGAACGGCGAGCGCTGACCGGACGTGAACCGGGGCGGGCGGTAGCGGAACCAGACCTTCCCCAGGACGAGTTCGCCGGGCACCGTGCCGTAGTCCGTGCTGTCCCCTCCCGCGAACGTGTTGTCCCCGAGCACCCACCAGCCGCCGTCGCGCCGCTCGGCGGCACGCTTGACGACCAACAGGTCCTGCTGGAACGGATGGCGGAGCACCACCACGTCACCCGCTCGGACCCGCGCGCCCCACTGCACCACCAGACGGTCCCCGTGGTACAGCGTGGGCACCATCGACGGGCCGGTCACCTCGGCCGCACCCAACGGCAAGATGGCCCTTCTCCGTTCGCTCTCCTGCGACAGCTCCGGCATCACCGGCACCTCCCCGGTCCTATCCTCCACGAGTCCCAGTCTGGCCCTGGACTTTTGACCTAAGCCCATGGGGGCACTCGCGAAAACACGTCTCTCACGGAGTAATGTCCCACCTGAGAAGACGATCACGAGGAAGGACCGCTGCATGCTTTCCCGCCTGTTTGCCCCCAAGGTAACGGTCAGCGCCCACTGTGACCTGCCCTGCGGCGTGTACGACCCGGCCCAGGCCCGCATCGAGGCGGAGTCGGTCAAGGCCGTCCAGGAGAAGATGGCCGCCAACGACGACGCGCAGTTCCAGACGCGCGCCATCGGCATCAAGGAGCAGCGCGCGGAGCTCGCCAAGCACCACGTCTCCGTGCTCTGGAGCGACTACTTCAAGCCCCCGCACTTCGAGAAGTACCCGGAGCTGCACCAGCTGGTCAACGACACCCTCAAGGCCCTCTCGGCCGCCAAGGGCTCGTCCGACCCGGCCACGGGCCAGAAGGCGCTGGACCTCATCGCCCGGATCGACGAGATCTTCTGGGAGACCAAGAAGGCCTGACTGCCAGTCATGGCATCCGACCTGTTCTTTTCTCCGAAGAACCAGGTCCAGAAGCAGGTCCAAAAGACCGCACCCGGCCCGCAGGGCGCCCCATACGGCGCCCATGACGGACCGGGTGCGGTCTTCGTTCAGCCGCTCGTCTTGGTGGCCCAGACGACGGTGCCCTGGTGGTAGAGGCAGACGTTGCAGTCGTCCTGGACGACGAGAACCGCGCCGCTCTTCCCGTTGGTGTTGGACGCCCAGACGGGCTTGTCGCCCTCGGCGTAGACGACCAGGTTGCCGTCGGACTGGATGACCGCGTACTGGCCGTACGGCTGAGCACCCTCGCCCTGCCACACCGGCTTGCCGTCCCGGTACAGAACGAAGCCGCCGTCCTCCTGCATACGAAGGGCGGCTCGGCCGTTCCCGGACGTCCACGCCATGTTCCGGTAGATCTTGGCCCCCGGCGAGCCGGGGCCGAACTCCGCGTTGCTCATCTCTTCCCCTCTTCCCCTGTCCGTGGCTGCCGTTCGCGGCGGAGCGCGCTTGCCGCACGGAACAGGTAAGTGCGTACCAGTCACCACGGATAGGGGCGAATGCGGACTTTCGAGGAAGTCATGGCGAGATGACGCAGCATGCGGAACGACCGCCCACAATCCCTGGATATCAGGGGTCACTTGAGATCAACGCCTGCGATCTGGCGGCCAAGTGAGCCAAACTCCTGCGATTTGAGCAAAACGTGAGCCGGAATTATGACGTCCGCCACAGCGTGCACCTTCTGATCATGATGATGTTGATCTTCACAGGTCCAGCAGGCTCACCCTCGCCACCCGAGACCGCCACCGCGCTTCCGGGGGATGCGCGGGAGGCGGCCGCCGTAGTGGAGAAGGCGACCGGCACCGGCGACATCGCTCCCTCCACGGCGTTCCCGGGAACGCCGGCCAAGGCCGTCACGGCCACCGAGGGCGGCCCCGTCACGATCACCGCACCGGACAGAGCGACCGGCACCATCAACGCCGCCACCGACACAGGCTCTTCCTTCGGCCTCATGCTCCCCGCCACCAAGGACGTGGAGGGCGTCAAGGCCGGCGCCGGCACCGTGGTCTACCGCGACGCCGCGACATCCACCGACATCGCCGTGCAGCCGACAACGGACGGTGGCGCTCGGACCCTGGTCACCCTCAAGGACGACCAGGCCCCCGAGACCCATCGCTTCCGCCTCGACCTCCCGCAGGGCACGGGTATCACCGAGGACGGTGAAGGCGGCTTCGAGCTCCACCACGAGAGCGCTGACGGCGTTCACCTCCCGGCGGGCACCATCGCCGCGCCGTGGGCCAAGGACGCCAACGGCAACGCCGTGCCGACCAGTTACAAGTTGGACGGCGACGACATCGTCCAGACTGTCGAGACCGACGAGAAGACGGTATTCCCCGTTGTCGCTGACCCCAAAATGTGTCGGGGGTCGTTTCGGGATTCCTTCCCCCAGGTCTGAACATCTACTGGGGTGCGCACGCCGCAGTCATCACCACCACCGCCCTCAAGGCGAAGAACGCGAAGAAGTGCATCAAGGTCAAGTTCGCCGCCGGTCTGTTCATTCCGGGTCAGTACTCCGGCGGATACTGCAAGTAGCAACATCATCTGTACGACTGGAGAACGGTCTTGAGTAGCACGTGGCCCATCTACAGCGGAGCCGTGATGGTGCTCCTGTCTGGGGTATTCATGATCCTCGCGGGCAGGCCGACGACGCCTGTGTGGCGTGACACGACGTCGATCGCCATAGGCGTCGTCGTCGGAGCCGCAGTGTGCGTCCTCGCCTTGGCGCTCGGCACATCCGCGCAGGTCGCCGTGTCGGGGGCCTGCTTCTGGCTGGCCGCGGCCATCACCGGCGCCTCCGCCGCACGCGGCCGTATCGGCTCGCGAAGCTGACTTGTCGGCGGCCCGCGCCCCGGACCACGAATGTCCGGAGCGCGGGCCGCCTTGTGTCCCCGTAAATCGGTTGCCGACCCGCACCACCCCCTGCTGCACTAGCCGTGCACCTCACCCCCTGATTCGACCGATCCGTCAAGGAGACGCAATGCGCCGTTTGTTCATGTCCAACCAGAAGGGAATTTCCATCAACCCAGAGGACATGACACTCAGTGCATACGTCGAGCACGTCCAACACCCTGAATTTGGGGATCCTGGCGCATGTTGACGCCGGTAAGACCAGCCTGACCGAGCGGCTTCTGCATGCTGCCGGGGTCATCGACGAGGTCGGTCGCGTCGATGCGGGAAACACCCAGACCGATTCGCTGGCCCTGGAACGGCAGCGCGGAATCACGATCAAATCCGCCGTCGTCTCCTTCGCCGTGGACGACGTCACCGTCAATCTCATCGACACCCCCGGCCACCCGGACTTCATCGCCGAGGTGGAACGGGTTCTGAGCGTGCTCGACGGCGCCGTGCTCGTCATTTCCGCGGTCGAAGGCGTCCAGGCGCAGACCCGCGTACTCATGCGGACCCTGCGACGGCTCCGCATTCCCACGATCGTCTTCGTGAACAAGATCGACCGACGCGGCGCCCGTTACGAGGATCTGCTGCGCAGTATCGCGGAGCGGCTCGTCCCCGGGAGCCCGGCCATCGTGCCCATGGGGACGGTCCGCGGCATCGGCGGACGCGACGGGGCCTTCGTGCCCTTCGCCGCCGGCGACCCCGCCTTCGCCGCCCGCCTCATCGACGTACTCGCCGCGCACGACGACGCCCTGCTCTCCTCGTACGTCGACGACGAGGCAGGCCTCTCCTACCGGCGGCTCCGCGCCGAACTCGGCACGCAGACCGAGCGGGCCCTGGTCCACCCGGTGTTCTTCGGTTCGGCCGCGACCGGCGCGGGCATCCGCGAACTCATGGCGGGAATCAGGGAGTTGCTGCCCTCCGAGGACGGTGGTCCGCGCGCCGACGATCCCGTGTCCGGCACCGTCTTCAAGGTCGAGCGCGGTGACGCCGGGGAGAAGATCGCGTACGTACGGATGTTCGCGGGAACCGTCCGCACGCGGGACCGGCTGCCGTTCGGCGGCGGGCGCGAGGGCAAGGTGACCGCGCTCAGCGTCTTCGACCGCGGGTCCGCCGCGTCGCGCGAGAGCGTGCGTGCGGGGCAGATCGGGAAGTTGTGGGGGCTCGGCGATGTCCGGATCGGCGATGTCCTCGGCGTACCGCGCACGCAGGGCGGAAAGGGCGCGGAAGGCGGAAAGGGCGGGGCGGGTCAGCACTTCTTCTCGCCGCCCACCCTGGAGACCGTCGTCGTCCCCACCCGCCCCGGCGACAGAGGCGCCCTGCATCTCGCGCTCGGCCAGCTCGCCGAGCAGGACCCGCTGATCGATCTGCGGCAGGACGACCTGCGCCAGGAGGTGTACGTATCGCTCTACGGCGAGGTACAGAAGGAGGTCATCCAGGCGACTCTCCTCGATGAGTACGGGATCGACGTCACGTTCCGCGAGACCACCACCATCTGCGTGGAGCGCGTGACGGGCAGCGGATCCGCGTACGAGATCATCGACAAGGACGACAACCCCTTCCTGGCCACGGTCGGGCTGCGCGTCGATCCCGGACCGCCGGATTCCGGCGTGGAGTTCCGCCTGGAGATCGAGCTCGGTTCGATGCCGTACGCGTTCTTCCGTGCCGTCGAGGAGACCGTGCGTCAGACGCTGCTCCAAGGGGTCCACGGCTGGGAGGTCAGCGACTGCGTCGTCACCATGACGCACTCCGGATACTGGCCGCGCCAGAGCCACGCGCACGGCACCTTCGACAAGAGCATGTCCAGCACGGCAGGGGATTTCCGGCAGCTGACCCCGCTGGTCCTGCTGAGCGCGCTGCGCCGGGCGGGCACCGAGGTGCACGAGCCGCTGCACCGCTTCTGGCTCAGCGTCCCCGACGACGTGTTCGGGCAGCTCCTGCCCGCGCTCTCACGGCTGCGGGCGGTGCCGCACACCCAGCGGGCGCGCGGCACCTCCTACGTCGTCGAGGGCGAGATCCCCGCCGCCCGCGTGCACGAGCTCGAGCAGCTGCTGCCCTCGCTGACACGCGGCGAGGGCGAGCTGGAGTCCGCCTTCGAGCGGTACAAGACGGTCCGGGGCGAGAAACCGGACCGGCCGCGCACCGACCGCAATCCGCTCTGCCGCAAGGATTACCTGCGGGAGGTGGCGGGGGTACGGCGATGAGGGCCTGCCGACCGATGCCGTGTCAGCCGCGGAACTCGGGGATGCCCAGGGCGCGCATGCGGGCGGGGTCCACGAGGAGGTTGAGCTCTACGATCCTGCCGTTCGAGATCGTGAACTCCATGACCGAGACGACCTGGCCGTCCGGCACTCCGACCCCGCCGATACGGCCGTTGATGAACGCGAGCTCGACGGCCGGCGCCCCCTTCGAGAACATCGCGGCCTGCCCGGCCACCACCGTCGCGCCGCGCACCAACTTCGAGAGCCCGGAGGACAGTTCACCGGTGTCGGCCCGCAGCACCACATCCGGGTCGAGCAGTTCGAGCAGCGCGTCGAAGTCGCCGCCCCGTGCGGCGGCGAAGAAGGCCCCGACGACCTCGCGCTGCCGTACGGGGTCGTTGTCGGGCGTGGGCGCAGAACCCTGCACCCGGCGGCGGGCCCGGCTCGCCAGCTGCCGGGTCGCGGCCGGGGTGCGCTCCACGATGGGGGCGATCTCGTCGAAGGGCACGGCGAACATGTCGTGCAGCACGAAAGCGAGGCGTTCGGCGGGCGCGAGGGTCTCGAGCACGACGAGGAGCGCGAGCCCGACCGAGTCGGCGAGCAGCACCTCCTGCTCGGGATCGACCACGTCTCCCCAGCTCACCACCGGGTCCGGCACATGCGTGTCCATCGAGAACGTCAGCGAGTCCTCGCGCCGCGACTGCCTCGTACGCAGCATGTCGAGGCAGATCCGGCCGACGACGGTCGTCAGCCAGCCCCCCAGGTTCGCCACCTGGGTGGTGTCGGAGCGGCTGAGCCTGATCCAGGACTCCTGGACCGCGTCGTCGGACTCGCTGAGCGAGCCGAGCATGCGATAGGCGACGGCCTTCAGATGCGGGCGGTGCTCCTCGAAGCGGTCCGCAAGCTCATCGTTCCGGTTCGCCGGTGGTCCGTTCCGGTTCGCCAGTGGCCCGTTTCGGTCCGCCGGTGCTCCGTTATCGTCCATCTGTCACGTTCCCCCGTCGCGATACGTCGTTGAAGTGACGCACATTTCAGCGCACTTGGAGGAGAACAGTAATGAACACGCGCTCCACACCGACCACCCGCATCCCGGAGGGGCACAGCGCATGAGCACGGAGACGACAGGACCCCGCGCACCCGAGCAGCGCAAGCAGGACGTCCTGCGCCGCCTCGCCGACGACATCGACGCGTGGGTGGCGACGGCCGACGCCACGAGCGGGACCCCGTACCTGATCCCGCTGTCCTTCCTCTGGGACGGCGGGAGCCTGCTGGTGGCCACTCCGGACGCCAGCGTGACCGGCCGCAACCTCCGGGCGTCCGGCAAGGCGCGGGTCGGCGTCGGGCCGACCCGTGACGTCGTCCTCATCGAAGGGGCCGTACGTGCCCTGGGCGAAGGCGAGTTGACCCCCGAGACCGGTGACGCCTTCGCCGAGAAGACGGGCTTCGACCCGCGCAAGCTCGACACCGTGTACACCTATTTCCGCATCACCCCGCAGCGGATCCAGGCCTGGCGCGAGGCCGACGAGTTGGAGGGGCGTGAGTTGATGCGGGGCGGGCTGTGGACGGTGCGATGACGCTGTCGTGGGGTCAGCCTCGGCCGAGCACCGGTGCCAGCGCCTCCCGCAGGTCGTCCGGCCCCGTATAGAGGAGCCCCTGCATGCCCAGCGCGACCGCCGCGTCCACGTTCTCCTCCCGGTCGTCCACGAACAGGCAGCGCTCGGCGGGGACGCCTGCCCGCTCCACGGCGATCTCGTAGATCCGGCGGTCCGGCTTGACGACGCCGACGCCCGCGCTGCTGACCACGGTGTGCGCGAGGTCGGCGATGCCGAGCCGGGCCAGGTCGTCGTCGAGCCAGGGGGTCGCGTTCGTCACGAGCGCCACGTGCAGATGCGCGCGTGCCTGCCGCAGCAGGCCGACCACGGTGGCGTCCGCCGAGAACTCCGCCTCGGCGAGTGCGGTGCCAAGTGCGTGCCCACGCTCGTACGGCACACGGTCCGCGAGGCCGCGCGCGATCGCCTCCACCCACTCCTCCTTGCCGGTACGCCCGAGCATCAGCGGCAGATCGGCCTCGGGCGCGAAGGCGATCTCGGCGGTACTGCCTTGCGGGAGACCGGCGGCTCGCTCCATCTCCTCCAGCTCCGACATGTCGTAGAAGCGGATCACGCCGTCGAGGTCGGAGAGGACGGCGTCGAACGGCAGGGGCGGGAGGGCCGGCAACTGCTCGGCGTCGACAGCCGACGGAAGTGCGTCAAGCTCGGTCATGTCCATGAGCCCATGATGCAGATGTCGGCTGGTTCTTGTGATGCGGGTGTGCACTACTCCTTGTGATGCGGGTGGTGCGAGTGATGGGGGTGATGCGGGTAGCGGGGGTGTGCCTTACTTCTCACTTCCCGCCGAGCACCCGCTTCACATTGGCCCGCACCCGGGCCTGGTCCGCGCGCACGCCGTCGTACGCGTCCTTGTGGCGGGCCACGTCGGCGCGCTGCTTCTCCTGGCGCACCGCCCACCACACACCGGCCGTGTTGTGCTCCCGCTTGCACGCGACGTCGGCGGTCGCCGTGGCCAGCTCCTTCTTGGTCCGGTCGGTGTTGCCGCCGTGGTCGTTCCCGCGGCCCCACGCCTTGTCCCCGAACGCGTCACTCGGGGTCTTGTAGCGCTTGACGCCCTTGCTCTCCAAGCACTCGGACCAGGTGTCGAGGGCCTCGCGCACCCGCCTGTCCTCGGCAACCGCCTTGTCCAGGCTCTGGCGCCGCTGTGGGACGTACGTATACATGCGCGTCTTGTCCTGTACGCCTTCGGTGACACGGTCGGCGCCCCTGCTCTCACAGCCGTCGCCGGGCTTGCCGCGCGATCCGTCCAGCGCCTCCTGCTCGTCCGCCGTCGGGGTGCGCCCCTCGCGCCGCGCGGGATCGGCCAGGGGACGCTCCGGGTCCCAGCCGTAGCCCCAGCGGCGGGCGCTGTCGGGGTCGAGCGGCCCGTACGGATACGACGACATCGCCACCGCGGTCATCTCAAACGAGTTCGCCATCTTCGGCCACGCCGGATGGAGCGGAAAGTCATCGAACCCGAGCTTTCGCATGCAGCGCTGCGTCACGCGCGCCTGCGCCTCCGTCTGACGCCGGTTGTCGCGCGTACTGGCCTCGTAGCGATCAAGGGGCAGCGCAGAGAGGTCTTTCTCCTCCTTCACGGAGGGCACACCGGGATCACCCGGGCCTCCCCCGGACGCCGCGGCCCCGCATCCCGCGAGCCCTGCCGCCACCAGCCCCGCAACAGCCCACCGGGTCATCCCCCGCAGCCTCATCAGTCCATCCCCTCCCCAGGCGACTCACGGACCGGAACCGTCGGACCATACATCCCGCCCGACTCCCGCTTGGCTCCCACCCGACTCCCACTCGGCTCTCACCGGGTCTCCGTACGCACCGCAGTCACGCCTTCAGCGCCGTGTCCACCAGGGAACGCACCTCGTCCTCCGAGAGCCCGAGCTCCAGCGCGTCGGCGACGAACACGCGTACCCGCTCTCCCAGTTGGGCTCGCGCCTGTGCCGCCGCGCCGTCCACGACCGTCGCACCGCGCCCCCGCCGGAGCTCGATCAGACCCTCCTCGCGCAGCCGCTGGTAACCACGCAGCACCGTATGGACGTTGACCCCGAGGGAGTCGGCCAGCATGCGCGCGGCGGGCAGTCGTTCGCCCGGCCGCGCCGAGCCGTCGGCGACGGCGCGGCGCGCGCAGGCGGCGATCTGGTCGGCGAGGGGCACCGACGACGTCGCGTCGATCCGGAACAGCATGCTGTCAGCGCCGCCCGTCCTGGGGAGAGGTCTCGCGCTCCACCAGCGCGTTGAGGAGCGCGGCGGCCGTCGCGGAGTCCTCTACGGTGACGGCGAAGTCGTTGCCGTTCGCCCGCCGCACGACCAGCGCCTCGCCCGACCGCATGATGACGCCGGAGCGTCCGGGACGGATGCGGTATCCCCAGCCCCCGTAGTCCCCGAGGGCGTTGATCTGCCGGCTGTCCGCGCGCTCTATGCGGTCAAGGCGCAACCGGACGCGCGGCCACGGCACAAGACCCGGTGACACCGTAAGCCCCCGCCGGTCCACGGTGACACAGGCCCGCGCGAAGGCTGCGATCAGGAGTCCGGGGACGAACAGGATCAGCGGCGCCAGCCAGCCGTCGTCCGTCAGCCACACGGTGACGATGCCCGCGACCGCCATCGCGATGCCCGTCCCGCTCAGCATCCAGGAGCCCGTCCGCCGCACCCACCCGGCGACCTCGTCACGCCCCAAGTCGATTGGCTCTGCGCCCACTTGGCCGTCCGCCCCGAGCGGCGAACGCTCGTCGGGCAGCGGCACGCACCGCGAGAGCGCCGCCCCGACGCCCGCCGCGAGGACGGCGATTCCGGCCGCGACGGCGAGGTGCCACATGGGGAACACGGCCGACTCGCCGTCGGCGGTGCCACGGTTGACCACGAGGCTCGCGCCCATCGGCCAGGCCAGGAACGCGGAGGTCGCGTACACACCGGCCAGCATCCCTCGCAGCCCGCGCCGATAGGTGGCGAAGTCGCTCCTCAGGGCGACGGAGACGCTGACCGCGCCGAGCCCGACGAACATCACGACGAGCGTCGCGAGGAACCCGCCGTGCCCGACATAGCCGTCCGCCTCGCCGTCACCGCCGAAGTGCCGGGCAAGTCGATCGGGCAGTTGATCACGAACGGTCACGTACACAGCCAGGTCGGCGATGAGTCCGAGTACGAAGGGGAGCGCGGTGAGCAGCGCGACGCGGGCGCCCCCGGGGGCACGAACGTCACGGGCGCCACGACGGGATGGGCGAGCAGCCATTGCCATGAAAACCTCCATTGTTCGCATCCTAGTAGAACAATGGAGGTGCGCGGAAGTGCACCGACTCGATCCTTGTCTCTCAGGGGTCGTCAGAGTGCGCCGACGCGGGCTCGACCTCGGCCTCTTCAGCTACCTCGACCTCGGTCGATTCAGGGTCCCCGCGTTCCTCGGGTTCATCGACACACGCATCGCACCGGGGGTTGTGGCACGGGCGGGGGACCCACACAGGGACGAACACCCCGAGCACCTTGCGCCGCTTGATGACCGTACCGACAGGCCGTCCACAGCTCGCGCACACCGGCTCGCTCTGCGGGCGGGGGCCGGACCGGCGCCCATCGCTGCCCATGCGGCGAGAATATGGCGGGCGGCGCGGGCCGGATAGCCCGAGCACCGGGCGAACCCGCCGCGCCCCGCCCCTCGGAGCCGGACCGGCACGCCGCGCCCCTCGGGGCCGGACCGATCCGCCGCGTCACACCCGGTGGATGCCCTCCGTGTCGAGCTCCCCCGCCACCACCTGCCGCGCGCACTCCGCGAGCCGCAGCCGGTTGGCCCGCGCATGCCGCCGCAGTGCCACGAAGGCGTCGTCGACCGTGCACTTCCACCGCTCGGCGAGCACCCCCTTCGCCTGCTCGATGGCGATCCGGCTGGTGAGGGCCTCCTGCAACTGGCCTCGCTCCACCTCGCTGCGCTCCAGGGAGCGCCGCTGGACTATCGCGATCGTGGCGACATCGGCGAGGGCCTGCGCGAGCGCGATGTCGTCGGGGCCGAGCACCTGCGGCTTCGCCTGGAACAGATTCAGGGTGCCGAGTATCTGATCGCCCTGTTGCAGGGGAAGCACCTGTGTCATCTCGTAGCCCGCCGCGAGGGCGCGCGACGCGAACTGCGGCCAGGCGGTGGTCGCTTCGAGGCCGCTGAGGGCGATGTTCGTGTGCGCCGTGCCGGAGTGGTAGCAGTCAAGGCACGGTCCCTGTTCCTGCTGCAGAGCGAAGAGATCGAGCACCCAGGCGTGCTCGCCGGACGCGGCGACGAGCCGCAACTCGCCCTGCGGGTCCGCCAACAGGACACCTGCCGCCGAGACGCCGAGCAGCTCTGCGCAACGTACGGCCAGGCTCTGCAGGAATTCGGCGACATCGAAATCGCCGTTCAAGGAGTCGGCCACCTCCACGAACGCCTCCGCAAGAAGTCGTTCGCGGGATGTCTCGCCGGGCATTTCACGGGTCAGTTCGTGGGACATGAGGTCGCCCCCTCATTGTGTCTGCTGACAACACAGCGGTGTTGAGACAACTTTATGCGATTCGGCGGGTGTCGATACAGTCCGTGACGAAAAGCCGGGGCTCTCTCCACATCGGCCACAGGGGCGGGCCGTCGGGCAGCTCTATGGCGTCCCCGGTGACCGCGAATCCGAGCCGTGTGTACAGCTCGCGGCTGCGGCTGTTGCTGGCCTCCAGGTAGGCGTGCGTTCCCTCACGGTCGCACCGTTCGAGCACGGCTTCGATCAGCGCAGAACCGAGCCCCTCGCCCTGCCGCTCGGGGCTCACGCCGATCAGGTGCAGATACTGGTGAGCCCGGTCGGTCGGGTGCGCCTCACCGGTGATCCGGCCGATCTCCTCGATCCGTACGTTGTCCGGGTCGACGGCCTCACGGAGCTGCGCGGGCCCTTCTTCCTCGTCCGCGTCCCCGCTCCCGTCCCCGTCCGCGTCCCCATCCGCGGGGACGGACCACCACAGTGCGACGGCCGCGCCGTCCTCCGTGATGTCGACGAAGCCCTCGCTCAGCGCGAGGTCGAGGAAGGCCTCCATCAGAGCGCCGTGCTTGCGGCGGCGATGCCCCTCGTCGGGGAAGACCCAGCTGCTCACCGGATCGTTCAGGAACGCCTCGTCGAGCAACCGGACCACGTCCGCTCTGTCGCTCTCCCCGGCCCTCCGGATCGCTACGCCCACTGCCCGCCCCTTTGCCCCTCGATCACGCTCAACTGCGTGCGCCGCCCAGCCGGTTACCTCGGGGGCAGCCTAGGCGATCGGGTGCGGACACACGGGCGAGCCCCGCACCCTGACCGGATCTCGGCGGAGTGCGGAGCTCGTCGGTCGTCTGCGACCGTCCTGTTTAGTGCGTACGCCGCGTCACGAACTCCGCGAGCGCCAGGAGACCGCCCGCCTCCTCCGGGACCGGCACCGCGCGGGAGAGCTGGTTGAGCGCGCGGGACATCCGGTCGGCCGCGTGCATCAGCGCCCAGTCCCTGCCGCCCGCCGCCTCGACGGCGTGCGCCATGCGTTCCAGGTCGCCGTCCTTCTCGGGCTCGGTCGGCGGCCTTCCGTACAACTCGGCCAGTTCGGCGGCGGCCGGGGTGCCGGAGGCCAGCGCCGCGACCACCGGCAGGGACTTCTTGCGGGCCGCGAGATCGGCGCGGGCGGGCTTGCCGGTGTGTCCCGGGTCGCCCCAGATGCCGATCACATCGTCTATGAGCTGGAAGGCGAGCCCCGCCTCACGGCCGAAGCCGTCGAGCGCCTCCACCACACTCCACTCGGCGCCCGCGTACAGCGCACCCAGTGCGCAGGCGCAGCCGAGCAGCGCCCCCGTCTTGGCCTCCGCCATGGCGAGGCACTCGTCGAGCGTGACCTCGTCGGGCTCACGCCGTTCGAGGGCGCAGTCCGCCTGCTGGCCCGCGCAGAGCTCCACGACGCAGGCGGCGAGCCGGGCGGCCGCCGCCGGGGCCCCGGGGTGCGGGTCCTCGGCGAGCAGCTGTTGCGCGAGCGCCTGGAGGGCGTCACCGGCCAGGATCGCCTCGGGTTCACCGAACACGGTCCATGCGGTGGGCCGGTGCCTGCGGGTGGTGTCGCGGTCGATGATGTCGTCGTGCAGCAGGGTGAAGTTGTGCGTCAACTCCACCGCCGCCGCGGCCCTGACGGCCATGGCAGGATCCCCGCCTAGCGCCCGCACAGCGGCGAGCACCAGCGCGGGCCTGATCGCCTTGCCCGCGTTCCCGGCCGCCGGTGCGCCGTCCGTGTGCTCCCAGCCGAAGTGGTAGCGCGCGATGCGGCGCATCGCTCCGGGCAGCGAGTCGATCGCCCGGCGCAGCTCGGGGTCGACGCACACCCGCACCGACGCGAGGATCTCCGCCGCTTCGGACGCTTCGTACCCTTCATGGCTCTCGTGCTCTTCGCGCTCTTCGCGGTCGTCGTGCTCGTCGTGCCCCTTGTGCTCTTCGGTGAGCCCCTGTTCGGCGGGGCCCCGCCCCCTCTGCGTCATCTCCGTCATGTCCGTCGTCGTGTCCGTCATGGACTCACCCCGGGGAGGATCCGGACGGTGGCGTTTCCTGGGCCTGCGGGCGCGTACGGAAGGTGTCTACCCGGCGGCGCGCCCACAGACACCGGCTCACTGCCAGCGGCCGATCTCGACGTTCTCCAGGACGCCAAGCGCGTCCGGCACCAACACCGCGGCGGAGTAGTAGGTCGACACGAGGTACGAGATGATCGCCTGCTCGCTGATCCCCATGAAGCGCACGGACAGGCTCGGCTCGATCTCGTCCGGGATGCCGGTCTGGTGCAGGCCGACGACGCCCTGCTCCTCCTCGCCCGTACGCATGCAGATGATCGAGGTCGTGCGGGCCTCGGTCACCGGGATCTTGTTGCACGGGAAGATCGGCACTCCGCGCCAGGTGGGGATGCGGTGGCCTCCCATGTCGATGGTCTCCGGCACGAGCCCGCGCTTGTTGAGCTCGCGGCCGAACGCGGAGATCGCGCGCGGGTGGGCCAGGAAGAGCTTCGATCCCCGCCTGCGGCTGAGCAGCTCGTCCATGTCGTCCGGGCTCGGCACGCCGTCGTGCGGCTGCAGCCGCTGGTCGTACTCGCAGTTGTTGAGCAGACCGAACTCGCGGTTGTTGATCAGCTCGTGCTCCTGGCGCTCCTTGAGCGCCTCGACCGTCAGCCGCAACTGCTGCTCGGTCTGGTTCATCGGCTGGTTGTAGAGGTCGGCCACGCGCGTGTGGACGCGCAGGACGGTCTGGGCGACGCTCAGTTCGTACTCGCGCGGCGCGGCGTCGTAGTCGACGTAGGTACCCGGCAGTACGGCTTCACCGACGTGTCCGGCGGAGAGGTCGATGGGTGCCTCGCCGAACTTGTTCATCCGCTGGGCCGGGATGGACCGCAGCCGCTGCAGATGCTCGCGCAGTGAACCCGTGCGCTCCGCGACCTGCTCCAGGTCCTGGCGGGGCAGTGTGAGCACGGTGCACGCGGTCACCGCGCGCGTCGTGTACTCCCAGATGGCCTCCGGGTCGAGCAGCGCCTGTTCGCCGAAGTACGAACCGTCGGCGAGCGTGCCGAGGATCGTGTCGTCCCCGTAGGGACCGGTGCCGATCTTCTCGACCCTGCCGTGCGCGAGCAGGAACACCTCGTCGGCCTGGCTGCCGAAGGAGGTGATGACCGAGCCGGCGGCGAACTCCCGCTGCTGGCAGCGCTGGGCCAGCTCCCCCAGAACCTCGGTGTCCCCGTAATCCCGAAGGACCGGCAGCTCGCCGAGCTCGGCGGGGATGACCTGCACGCGGTCTCCGGTCTTCACGAACGTCACCCGGCCGTCGCCGACCGAGTAACTCAACCTCCGGTTCACTCGATACGTACCGCCCTGCACCTGCACCCACGGCAGCGTCCGCAGGAGCCAGCGGGAGCTGATCTCCTGCATCTGCGGCGCGGACTTGGTGGTGGTGGCCAGATTCCGTGCGGCTGATGTGCCCAAGCTCTGTTGCGGCTCGGACTGCTCCGCACGGACCTCTTCGCCTACCGACATTGGCAATGCCCTCCCCATCAAGCGCTGATCTGCGCCGACAACACTTCCAGCACGGAGAGTGCGTGCGCCATTACACAAACGAGCGGGAATGGATCACGCGAGACGGGGAACTCACCCGCGTACCAGGAGCGGGGGTCCGCACGACGGGGAACTCCAAGATCCGTGCAGCCGTTGAACAGGACACAACGACCGGTAGCCTCTGTACCGATATGCACCAATCCGCACCAATCCGTAGGAGACGGCAATGGCAGGCTTCCTGGATCGCGCCAAGGAACAGGCGCAGCGCGGACTCACCCAGGGCAAGCAGAAGATCGACGAGGTCCAGGCGCAGCGCACGGGCGGCGATCTCCTGAAGAAGCTGGGCGCGGCGTATTACGCCCAGCAGCACGGCACGGGCACTCCCCAGGACACCCAGCAGGCCCTGCAGGCACTGGAGGCCCACATCGCCACGAACGGCGACGCGTTCCTGCACGGAGGCGACCAGCGCGGCTGACCCCACTTCGACTCGCACGGTGCCCGAACAGCCGTGGAATAGTTCCAAACAGCTGGTCCGGGCACCGTGGTTCGGGGTAAAAGCGGTCGTACGAGATGGTCCGCGACCGGCGGCCGTCGTGCTCCGCAAAGGAGTCGGCCATGGCCCCACCCATGTCCGCGGGCAGCTTCCTCAGCGCTCTCAAGGACGAAGGTGTGACGGTCGTCGAAGTCGGCGACTGGCGTAACCACAACCGCAACCACAAGGGGCCGTGGGGCCCCGTGCACGGCGTCATGATCCATCACACGGTCACATCGGGCAGCGAGCGGACGGTGGAGATCTGCCGCGACGGGCACCCCTCACTGCCCGGCCCGCTCTGTCACGGCGTCATCACCAAGGACGGCCGCGTCCACCTCGTCGGGTACGGCCGCGCCAACCACGCGGGCCTCGGCGACGACGACGTCCTGCGCGCGGTCATCGCCGAGAAGGCGCTCCCGCACGACAACGAGTCGAACACCGACGGAAACCGCTACTTCTACGGCTTCGAGTGCGAGAACCTCGGCGACGGCGAGGACCCCTGGCCCGATGCGCAGCTGGAGGCGATCGAGAGGGTCTCGGCGGCCATCTGCCGCCATCACGGCTGGAACCAGCGCTCCGTGATCGGCCACCTGGAATGGCAGCCGGGCAAGGTGGATCCCAAGGGGTTCACCATGAAGACCATGCGGGAGCGCATCGAGGAGCGCCTCAAGTAAGCACACCGCGGCCGTGCCCGTCGGCGCGGTGGCGGGCAGAATGGCGAGGTGAGCACCACCCCGCCGACAAGACCGCACCCGCGGCTCCCGTCCCCGCTCCAAGAGCTCCAGGACGACCGGTTCACGCGGCACGGCGTCACTCTCACCCTCAAGCGGGACGACCTGATCCACCCGGATCTGCCGGGCAACAAGTACCGCAAGCTCTTCCTGAACCTGGACGCCGCCGTCGCAGCGGGCCACGAAGCCCTGCTGACCTTCGGCGGCGCCTACTCCAACCACCTCAGGGCGACCGCCGCGGCGGGCCGCCTCCTCGGCATGGACACCATCGGCGTGGTCCGCGGCGACGAACTCTCGACGCGCCCCCTGAACCCGTCACTGGCGCAATGCGCCGCCGACGGAATGCGCCTGCACTTCATCGACCGGTCGACCTACCGCAGGAAGACCGACCCGGAGGTCCTGGCCGCCCTCGTGCGCGGGGCAGGCGCCAGGAACCCCTACGTCATCCCCGAAGGGGGCAGCAACTCCCTGGCGGTACAGGGCTGCACGGCCCTGGGTGAGGAGCTGCGCGGCCGCACCCACACGGCGGCCGTGGCCTGCGGCACCGGTGGCACCCTCGCCGGAATGGCCGCGGGCCTCGCCCCCGATCAGCGCGCGCTCGGCATACCCGTGCTCAAGGGCGGCTTCCTGGGCCGCGAGGTACGGGCGCTGCAACAGCGGACCCTCGGTGCCCCCACCGCCAACTGGCACCTGGACGAACGCTTCCACTTCGGCGGCTACGCCCGTACGACTCCCGAACTCACGGCGTTCGCGGACGACTTCGAGGACCGGCACGGCCTCCCCGTGGAGCGCGTCTACGTGGCCAAGCTCCTCTACGCGCTGACGGCCCTCTCCGAAGAGGGCGCGTTCGCCCCCGGCACCAAGGTCACGGCGGTGATCACCGCGACGGATCCCGCGCCCCCCGCGGCTCGGCCGTCTCAGTCCTCGACCTCCCGGTAGGCCGCCGCCTCCTCCAGGTCCAGCTTCCGCAGCAGGGTCCGCATCATCTCGTCGTCGATGCGCCGCTCGTCCCGCATCCTGACGAACACTTCCCGCTCCGCGGCGATCGCCTCCCTGGTGAGCCTGCGGTAGGTGTCGTCCGCGGACTCCCCCGTCACCGGGTTGGACTGACCGAGCCGCTCCCACACGGAGTTGCGACGTCGCTCCAGGACGGTCCGCAGACGGTCCTGGAGGGGCTGTGGGAGGCGATTGCGCTCGTCCTCCATGAGTTCGTCCACCCGCCGCTCCGCGGCCTGCGAGGCGGCGTTCTGGGCCTGCGCCTCCGCGAGCGTCTCCGCCTGCGTGTCCCTCCCCGGCAGCTTCAGGACCCGGATCAGCCACGGCAGCGAGAGCCCCTGCACGACCAGCGTGCCGATCACGGTGGTGAAGGTCAGGAACAGGACGAGGTTGCGCGCGGGAAACGGCTCCCCGTCGTCCATGACGAGCGGGATCGAGAAGGCGATCGCCAGCGACACCACACCGCGCATCCCGGCCCAGCTGACGACCAGCGGCCGCCGCCAGTCCATGTCGCTCTCCCGCTCCTTGATGCGCTTGGACAGGATCCGCGGCAGATAGGTGGCCGGATACGACCACACGAAGCGCGCGAGCACGACGAAGAAGAAGACCCCCAGGGCGTACCAGGCGGCCTGTATGCCGCTGTACTCGCCGAGCCCCTTGAGCACGAGCGGCAGTTGCAGGCCGATGAGCGCGAAGACCGCCGACTCCAGGATGAACGCGACCACCTTCCACACGGCGGCCTCCTGGAGCCGTGTCTCGAAGTCGACCTCCCAGGAGCGGTGTCCGAGGAACAGCGCGACGACGACCACGGCGAGCACTCCGGAGGCGCCGACCTGCTCGGCTGCCGCGTACGCGACGAAGGGGATCAGCAAGGAGAGGGTGTTCTGGAGCATCGCCTCCTTCATGTGCCGGCGCAGCCAGTGGATCGGCACCATGAGGATCAGCCCGACACCGACCCCGCCGACCGAGGCCACCAAGAACTCCCAGATCCCGCCCGCCCAGCTCGCGCCCTCGCCGACCGCCGCCGCCAGGGCGACCTTGTAGGCGGTGATCGCGGTCGCGTCGTTCACCAGGGACTCGCCCTGCAGGATCGTGGTGATCCGCGAAGGCAGCCCCACCTTCCGCGCGACGGCCGTGGCCGCGACCGCGTCCGGCGGCGCGATCACCGCGCCGAGGACCAGCGCGGCGGTCAGCGACAGATCGGGGATCAGCAGATACGCGAGCCAGCCGACGGCGACGGTCGCGAACAGCGTGTACCCCACCGAGAGCAGCGCCACGGGCCTGAGATTGGCGCGCAGGTCGAGGTACGAGCTCTCCAGGGCCGCGGTGTGCAGCAGGGGCGGCAGGATCAGCGGCAGCACGACGTGCGGGTCCAGGTGGTAGTCCGGGACTCCGGGCACGTACGCGGCGACCAGTCCCACCGCGACGAGCAGCAGCGGTGCGGGCACCGGCGTCCGGCGCGCGGCTCCGGCCACCGCCGCACTCGCCGCGATCAGCGCCACCAGGGGCAGTACGTCCATGGGTCAGACCCTCCGCGATGCGCGTTCCCGTCGTAACCTGGCAATCATGGATGAGTGCCCGCATGTGGCGACGCTGCCGCACCCCGAACCCGCCCCGCTGAGCGAGACCTGCCTGGAGTGCCTCGCGGTCGGCAGTCACCCGGTGCAACTGCGGCTCTGCCTGGACTGCGGGCATGTGGGCTGCTGCGACTCCTCGCCCTTCCGGCACGCGACGGCCCACTTCGAGACCACGGGACACGCGGTGATGAGGACCTTCGAACCGGGCGAGAGCTGGCGTTGGTGCTTCGTGGACGGTTCGATCGTCTGAGGCCTGGGTACGTCAACCCGACGCCCGTACTCTCCAATTGGGACCGCGCGACCCCTAGCCACTCTCCGTACCCTTAGGCTTACTATGAGTGACAGCAACGGAGCGGGGTCCCCGGGACACGGAACTGGGGAGCGCGATAGCGTCACCGCTGAACTACGTGGTGCGTTACCCGTGTGACGCAGTCCGGACCGCCGGTCGACGGCGGACCTGGAGCCCCGAAAGTGCTTGTACCACCTTGGAGGTGAGGGTGTCCCAGATCGCAGGCGAGCCCGGGAATCAGGACTTCGTCGAGGTCCGCCTTCCGGCTGCGGGTGCCTACCTGTCGGTGCTGCGTACGGCCACGGCCGGTCTCGCGGCGCGTTTGGACTTCACTCTCGACGAGATCGAGGACCTCCGCATCGCGGTCGACGAGGCCTGCGCGATCCTGCTCCAGCAGGCCGTGCCCGGTTCGGTGCTCAGCTGCGTCTTCCGACTCGTCGACGACTCCCTGGAGGTGACCGTCTCGGCTCCGACCACCGACGGCCGGGCCCCGGAGCGGGACACGTTCGCCTGGACCGTGCTGTCCGCTCTGGCGGGCCAGGTCGACTCCACCGTGGCCGAGGACAAGACCGTCTCGATCAGCCTCTACAAGAAGCGCGGCGCGGGACCCGGGCCGGCGTGAGGGACGGGGAGGGGCCGGTGCGGAACGAAGAGCGCGGCACACGAGGTCTGCCCGGCGAGCGGGGAGATACGCCGATAGAGCCGACGAGGGGGCGTGCGGCTCCGGCGGAGTCGCCGCTCACGGGCATCCCCGAGCAGCAGGCCAGGCCACACCCGGAGGATCCGGAGCAGCCGGGTCCGCCGACCGTGGCTGACGCGTCGGAGCAGGCAGAGCCGACCGCCGAGGAGGAGCGCGCGAAGCCCTCCTTCCGGGGCGGCGGGCAACGGGCGGGATACATGAGCGAACACGGTGAGCAGCGGCACACCCGGCATAATCCGCAGGACCGCAGCGGTGCACGCGCGATGTTCATCGAGCTGCGCGAGCTGGAGAGCGGCAGCCCTCAGTACGCGGAGCTGCGCAACAAGCTGGTCCGCATGCACCTGCCGCTCGTCGAGCACCTGGCCCGCCGCTTCCGCAACCGCGGCGAGCCCCTCGACGACCTGACGCAGGTCGCCACCATCGGCCTGATCAAGTCCGTGGACCGCTTCGACCCGGAGCGCGGCGTGGAGTTCTCCACGTACGCGACACCCACGGTCGTCGGCGAGATCAAGCGGCACTTCCGCGACAAGGGCTGGGCGGTCAGGGTGCCGCGGCGCCTCCAGGAGCTCAGGCTCGCCCTGACCACGGCGACCGCCGAGCTGTCCCAGCTGCACGGCCGCTCCCCCACGGTGCACGAGCTCGCCCAGAAGCTGGCGATCTCCGAGGAGGAGGTCCTTGAGGGCCTGGAGTCGGCCAACGCGTACTCCACGCTGTCCCTGGACGTCCCGGACACGGACGACGAGTCCCCGGCGGTCGCGGACACCCTGGGCTCGGAGGACGAGGCCCTGGAGGGCGTCGAGTACCGGGAATCCCTCAAACCGCTCCTGGAAGACCTTCCACCACGCGAGAAGCGCATCCTGCTGCTGCGGTTCTTCGGCAACATGACGCAGTCGCAGATCGCCCAGGAGGTCGGCATCTCCCAGATGCACGTCTCCCGGCTCCTCGCCCGCACACTCGCGCAGCTGCGCGAGAAGCTCCTCGTCGAGGAGTGACGAAGGAGCAGGCCACCCCTCCGGGCCTGCTCCTTCGGGACGTTCTCGTGCCGGACGGCTACTTCACGTCGGCTACTTCACGTCGTCCTGTGCGTTCCCCGGCCCCCGGATGCCGAGGGCCTCGGTCGTGGTGGGGTTGACCAGCAGGACGAGCGCGGCCACCGCGACCGCGGCGAGCACGATGCCGGCCGGGATGGCCATGCTGTCGGCCTGCAGCAGCTGCCAGGCCACCGGAAGCGCCATGATCTGCGTGATGACGGCGGGCCCCCGGCTCCAGCTGCGGCGGCGCAGGAGACCGCGGGCGGCGAGCAGGGGCAGGAGCGCGAGGACGATCAGCGTGACGCCGCCCGTCGTGGCCTGTTCCGGGTTGTCGGGGTCACCCGCGAGGCCCATCACGAGCATGTAGACACCCGCCGCGATGAGTGCGACGCCCTCCAGCGCGGCGAGCGCCGCGGCGGCCGTCAGACGTCCGGGACGCGGGCCGGATTCCGGGGCTTGTGGGGTGGGGTTCCGCTCAGTGCTCACCCTTGCAGGGTAGCTGTGCGTGTCCGTGCTCCGGGCCCCGGTCCGCCCCCTCGGTCTAGGCCAGGTAAAGACCGCTAGGTACTCTGCTTCGCATGCGTGCACTTCTTGTGGTCAACCCAGCGGCAACCACCACCAGCGCGCGCACGCGTGACGTACTGATCCACGCGCTGGCGAGCGAGATGAAACTCGAGGCGGTCACCACGGAGTACCGCGGCCATGCCCGGGACCTCGGAAGACAGGCCGCGGAGAGCAAGGACATCGAGCTGGTCGTCGCCCTCGGCGGGGACGGCACGGTCAACGAGGTCGTCAACGGCCTGCTGCACGGCGGACCCGCCCCGGACCGCCTGCCCCGCCTCGCCGTCGTCCCCGGCGGCTCCACCAATGTCTTCGCCCGGGCCCTCGGTCTGCCCAACGACGCCGTGGAGGCGACGGGCGCTCTGCTCGACGCCCTGCGTGAGGGAAGCGAACGGACAGTGAGCCTGGGCCAGGTGTCGGGCACCCCCGGCACGGAGGACGAAGCCGTCCCCTCGCGCTGGTTCACCTTCGCCGCCGGATTCGGTTTCGACGCGGGAGTGGTGGGCCGGGTCGAACAACAGAGGGAACGCGGGAAGCGGTCCACCCATGCGCTGTATTTGCGCCAGGTGCTCCGTCAGTTCATCGACGAGCCGCACCGCAGACACGGAATGATCACGCTGGAACGGCCCGGCGAGGACCCGGTGACCGACCTCGTGCTCTCCATAGTCTGCAACACCTCTCCCTACACCTACCTGGGCAATCGCCCGATGTACGCGTCCCCGCAGGCCTCCTTCGACTCGGGTCTGGACGTGCTCGGTCTGAGCAAGCTCTCCACCACCGCGGTGGCCCGGTACGGGACCCAGCTCCTGACGTCGACGCCCGATCGCGGACCACACGGCAAGCACGCGGTTACGCTCCATGACCTCACTGACTTCACCTTGCATTCGAAGGTGCCGCTCCCCCTTCAGATGGACGGTGACCACCTGGGGCTGCGCACGAGCGTGACGTTCACAGGCGTACGCCGTGCACTGCGTGTGATTGTGTGAGTAGAAGGGCCCAAAGTCCTTTCACTCGAACGTTTAGGCCAGGGTCCACCCCATAGAAGTACGGCTGTGACCCAGTCGACACTGAGGAATCAAAAAAAACTTGCCGGAAGGGGTTGTATCCGCCGCCGAGGTTTGCGAATCTCTACATGGCGATCGGGACGGCCCGCAACATCGGCCCCACAGAAAGCCAGAACCCCCTCCTCAACACATAGGACATCGTCGCGTCGTGTGACGAACGTCCCTTCCGTTGTCGAGGGATTCGTGAAAGCGTTCACATTCACAAGCAACTTGCATGTAATACCAAGGAGAGGTAGCAGCCATGGACTGGCGTCACAACGCCGTTTGCCGCGAGGAAGACCCCGAGCTCTTCTTCCCCATCGGCAACACCGGTCCTGCGCTGCTGCAGATCGAGGAAGCCAAGGCCGTCTGCCGCCGCTGCCCCGTCATGGAGCAGTGCCTGCAGTGGGCGCTCGAGTCCGGCCAGGACTCCGGCGTCTGGGGTGGCCTCAGCGAGGACGAGCGCCGCGCAATGAAGCGTCGCGCCGCTCGCAACCGTGCACGCCAGGCAAGCGCCTGACGCTCACGCCCCCCTACGAGCCTTAGCCCGGCGGCGCGTACAGCGAGTACGCATCTCCCGCCCCCGAGCCGCAGCCGCGCAGTACCCCCGATGCGCAACGCAACGTGAGCAGTGAGCCCCGGACCATTTCGGTCCGGGGCTCACTGCTTTGTCGTATGTGTACGTATGCGATCGGCCGTATCCCGACGCTACTTGTCGCCGCGCACCGGGATGTCGAGGACGACCTGCGTGCCACGCTCGGGTGCCCGCACCATGTCGAACGTGCCGCCCATCTCGCCCTCGACCAGGGTGCGGACGATCTGCAGGCCGAGGTTGCCCGAGCGGTGCGCGTCGAAGCCTTCGGGCAGGCCGACGCCGTCGTCCTGGACCGTGATCAGGAGGCGGCTGTCCTTGCTGGTGGCGCCGCCGCGTACGGCGGAGACCTCGACCGTGCCGGTGTCGCCTTCCTGGAAGCCGTGTTCCAGGGCGTTCTGCAGGACCTCCGTGAGGACCATCGACAGCGGGGTCGCGACCTCGGCGTCCAGGATGCCGAAGCGTCCGGTGCGCCGCCCTGTGACCTTGCCGGGCGAGATCTCCGCCACCATCGCGAGAACGCGGTCGGCGATCTCGTCGAACTCCACGCGCTCGTCCAGATTCTGGGACAGCGTCTCGTGCACGATGGCGATGGAGCCGACGCGGCGCACGGCCTCTTCCAGTGCCTCGCGGCCGGTGGCGGAGTCGATGCGGCGCGCTTGCAGGCGCAGAAGGGCGGCAACCGTCTGGAGGTTGTTCTTCACCCGGTGGTGGATCTCCCGGATGGTCGCGTCCTTGGTGATCAATTCCCGCTCGCGTCGGCGCAGTTCAGTGACGTCGCGCAGGAGTACGAGCGAACCGATGCGCGGGCCCTTGGGCTTGAGCGGGATCGCGCGGAGCTGGATCACGCCGTCGCCGCCCTCGATCTCGAACTCGCGGGGCGCCCAGCCACTGGCGACCTTGGCGAGCGCCTCGTCCACCGGGCCGCGGGACGGAGCGAGTTCGGCGGTCGCCGTGCCGAGGTGGTGACCGACCAGGTCGGCGGCGAGGCCGAGGCGGTGGTACGCGGAGAGCGCGTTCGGCGACGCGTACTGGACGATGCCGTCCGCGTCGAGCCGGAGCAGACCGTCGCCCACCCGAGGAGACGCGTCCATGTCGACCTGCTGGCCGGGGAAGGGAAAGGATCCTGCGGCGATCATCTGGGCGAGGTCGGATGCCGACTGAAGGTAGGTCAGCTCCAGGCGTGAGGGGGTGCGCACGGTGAGCAGGTTCGTGTTGCGGGCGATGACACCCAGGACGCGCCCTTCCCTGCGTACGGGAATGGACTCGACCCGCACCGGGACCTCTTCGCGCCACTCCGGGTCGCCCTCGCGCACGATGCGGCCCTCGTCCAGGGCGGCGTCGAGCAGCGGGCGGCGGCCACGCGGGACGAGGTGGCCGACCATGTCGTCCTGGTAGGAGGTGGGGCCGGTGTTGGGCCGCATCTGCGCCACGGAGACATAGCGGGTGCCGTCGCGGGTGGGTACCCACAGCACGAGGTCGGCGAAGGAGAGGTCGGAGAGCAGCTGCCACTCCGAGACCAGCAGGTGCAGCCACTCGAGATCGGAGTCATCGAGAGCGGTGTGCTGGCGTACGAGATCGTTCATGGAGGGCACGTGTGCGAGCGTACCTGGCAGGTCCGGCGGGTCCGCTCCGGGAGATTCCCGACGAGCCGCGGCGCCAGGGCGGGACCCTCAACCCACCCACGGCACCGCAGCCCTTCAGGAACACCGACCACCGGAATGTGCGGTACCAGGCGGTCGATCGGAGGATCCGACACGGTCAGGGCAGAGAGTGCCGGTTCCTCGGTCCGCCCTCCTGTGCGGGAAGGGCGGATGCTTTACCAACGCATTGTGGACTAGACCATTCGCCTGTGTCTACGCGTCGGCAGATGTTTGTTGTTGTCTCTTTCTCTCATTTGTCACCCGGCAGAGCCATACGTCGCACGGCGGACTTATTCATGCCGCCGGAGCGGACTCACGCATCCGGCCAGACCCGCATGGCCATCTCGGCGACCGTCTCGAGCTCGTGCCTGGTCGCGCCGTCGCGGGACTGCTGGGACATGCCCTGGAGCACGGCTCCGGTGTAGCGGGCCAGGGCGGGGGCGTCGGTCCGAGGGGGGAGCTCGCCCGTGGCGACGGCGGCCCTGATGCGGGACTCGATGGAGCTGATGTTGGCGTTGCGCCGCTCGCGCAGGCCGGCGTCGATCTCCGGTGTCGCGCAGTTCGTCGCGGCGCAGATCACGAGGCAGCCGTGCGGGTGCCCGTCTTCCGTGTACTTGTCCGCGGCCTCGTGCAGCATGCGCGCGACTCCGCCGCGGACGGTCGGCTCCTCAGCGAAGGCCAGCTCGCCGAAGGAGCCGTGTGTCTGCCCGTACAGCAGCACGACCTCCTCGAACAGTGACTGCTTGTCACCGAAGGCCGCGTACATGCTGGGGGCGCCGATACCCATGGCCCGGGTGAGGTCCGTGACCGATGTCGCCTCGTACCCCTGCTCCCAGAAGGTGCGCAGCGCCTGCTCGAGTGCGGTCTCGCGGTCGAAGGAGCGGGGGCGTCCACGTTGTTTCGTCGCCATGGAGGGAATTGTATAGCGAGCGCTAGAAAAACGACGCGGAGTGCGCTACGGTTTTTTCTGTAACGACCGCTAGAGAAATAGGGGGCGGCTCCCATGGGCGCGCTTGCAGGGAAGACGGCACTGGTCACGGGCGGCAGCCGAGGCATCGGACGGGGCATCGCCGAGCGGCTCGGACGGGACGGCGCGCGGGTCGCCGTGCACTACGGCAGCAATGCGGCAGCGGCGAAGGAGACGGTCACGGCGATCGAGGCGGCCGGGGGCTCCGCCTTCGCGATCAGGACCGAGCTCGGGGTGCCCGGAGACGCGGCAGCGCTGTGGGAGGCGTTCGACGCGCACGCGGACGGTGTGGACATCCTGGTGAACAACGCGGGGATCGGCACCTCGCGGCCGTTCGCCGATGCGGACGAGGCGGAGTTCGACCGGTTGTTCGCGGTCAACGCCAAGGCGCCGTTCTTCATCGCCCAGCTCGGCGAGCGGCGGCTGCGCGACGGCGGGCGGATCATCAACATCTCGTCGGGCGTCTCACAGGCCGCGGTCCTCCCGGGGATCCTGACATACGCCATGACCAAGGGCGCCCTGGACGTCTTCACCCGGAATCTGTCCAAGGTCCTCGGCCCCCGGGGCATCACGGTCAACTCGGTGGCACCGGGCATCGTGGACACGGACGTCAACGCCGAGTGGCTGCGGGGCGACGAGAACAAGGAGGCCTGGGCGGGTGCGGCGGCGATGTCGGCGCTGGGCCGGGTCGGCACTCCTGAGGACATAGCCGACGCCGTGGCGTTCCTCGCGTCGGACGACGGGCGCTGGGTGACCGGCCAGTGGATGGACGTGACGGGAGGCTCGTTGGCTTAGGGCACCGGATGTTGGGCTGTGGCACTCGACGGGCGGGGTGGGCGAAGGTGCTCGACGGGCGGGGGCGGGCCGGAGAGCCGAGCATGGAACGGGGGGAACTCGGGCCCGGGAACCTGGGGCTCAGAGGGGCCAGCTCTGCTAGATTGGTCTATACCACATTGTTCCCCGTGGGTCCTCTCCAGACCCGTGAGTCCCCTCTCCAGATCGGCAGGCCCAGCGTGGAAGTTGTCATCGTCCCGGACGCCAAGGCAGGCGGCGAGCTCATCGCGGAGGCCATGGCCGCCTTGGTGCGCCGTAAGCCTGACGCCCTGCTCGGTGTCGCCACCGGATCCACCCCTCTGCCCATCTACGAAGCCCTTGCCGCCAAGGTCGGCTCCGGTGCCGTGGACGCCTCGCAGGCGCGGATCTGCCAGCTCGACGAGTACGTGGGGCTGCCCGCCGGGCACCCCGAGTCCTATCGCTCCGTGGTGCTGCGCGAGGTCGTCGAGCCCCTTGGGCTCAGCGAGAAGTCCTTCATGGGGCCCGACGGCAGCGCCGAGGACGTGCAGGCGGCGTGCGAGGCCTACGACGAGGCGCTCGCGGCGGCCGGCGGCGTGGACCTCCAGCTGCTCGGCATCGGCACGGACGGGCACATCGGGTTCAACGAGCCCTGCTCCTCGCTCGCCTCGCGTACGCGGATCAAGACGCTGACGGAGCAGACGCGGGTGGACAACGCGCGCTTCTTCGACGGGGACATCGAGCAGGTGCCGCACCACGTGATCACCCAGGGCATCGGGACGATCCTCGAGGCCCGGCACCTGGTGCTGCTCGCCACGGGTGAGGGCAAGGCGGACGCGGTGGCCGCGACGGTGGAGGGGCCTGTCGCCGCGGTGGTTCCGGCCTCGGCTCTGCAGTTGCATCCGCATGCCACTGTCGTCGTGGACGAGGCCGCGGCCTCCAAGCTGAAGCTCGGGGAGTACTTCCGGGCCACGTTCGCGGCGAAGCCTGCCTGGCAGGGCCTGTAGGGGAGTTGGGCTGTACGAAAGGTGCCGGGCGCCCCCTGCTGGGGCTCCCGGCACCTTTCGTTCGTGGTCACACCGCGCGTGCGTTGGGGCTGGGCGCGCAGTTCCCCGCGCCCCTTGCGGGGTGCTGTCTACGCCCCTGTGATGATCTCTGCCGCCGCCAGGCCGCACACCCTGGCCGCGCCATGGGTAGCGACGTGGAGGGAGCCCCTCGGGGCTGAGCGGGGGACGCCCATCTCGACCACGATCGTGTCGGGGCGGGCCGTCAGGAGGGTGGTCAGGGCCTCTGCCATCCACCCGTGGCGGTGGGCGTCGCGGACGACGGCCACCACGCGCCGCTCCCCCGCCTCGGCAAGGGCGAGCGCACCCGCGTCCGCGCCGGTGAAGCTGCCCGTCTGCGTGCCGGGGAGCAGGCGTTCCAGCTCGGCGGCCACACCCCACGGAGTCTCGTCGCCCACCGCGATGTTGGCCATCGGGGTGAAGGCGGCGACGTACGGAGCCTCGGTGAGCGGGGCCGTGTAGGACTCGCCCCGGGTGACCGTCAGAGCGCGGCGGGCTGCGACCAGACCGATCTCGGTGCCGGGCGCGCCCCCCGAACGATCGGCCGCGCCCGACATCGAGGTCCAGTGGGCCAGCGCGCGTACGCGCGTGGCCGCGTCGGCGAGACGCTCCTCGGAGAGCTCGCCCGAGCGGACGGCACCGACTAGCGCGTCACGAAGGCGCAGGACCGTCTCGTCGTCCGCGAGGCCGCCGCCCACGCAGATCGCGTCGGCACCGGCGGCGATGGCGAGCACGCTGCCGCGCTCGATGCCGTAGGTGGCGGCGATGGCCTGCATCTCCATGCCGTCCGTGACGATCAGGCCGTCGTAGTTCAGTTCCTCGCGCAGGATGCCCGTCAGAATGCGGCGCGACAGTGTCGCCGGGTACTCGGCGTCCAGGGACGGGACGAGGATGTGCGCGCTCATCACCGCGCGCGAGCCCGCGGCGATCGCGGCACGGAACGGCGCGAGGTCACGTGCCCGCAGCACCTCGGGGTCGACCCCGATGCGCGGCAGGTCGTGGTGCGAGTCGACCGCGGTGTCGCCGTGCCCGGGGAAGTGCTTGGTGCAGGCGGCGACGCCCGCGGACTGCAGCCCCTCGACGTAGGCGGCGGTGTGCCGGGCCACCAGGAGAGGATCCGCGCCGAAGGAACGTACGCCGATGACGGGATTGTCCGGGTTGGAGTTGACGTCGGCGGACGGCGCCCAGTTGAGGTTGACGCCGCAGGCGGCGAGCCGGCGGCCCATCTCGGCGGCCACGTCACGGGTGAGCCCGGTGTCGTCGACCGCGCCGAGCGCGAGGTTGCCGGGGAAGGAGGAGCCGGAGCGGACCTCGAGGCGGGTCACGTCACCGCCCTCCTCGTCGATGGCGACCAGGACGTCGTCACGCTCGGCGCGCAACTGGGCCGTCAGTGCGGCCAGTTGTTCGGGCGAGGCGATGTTGCGGCCGAAGAGGCCGACCGAGGCGAGGCCTTCACCGATCCTGCGCAGCAGCCAGTCGGGCGCGCTTGTCCCGACGAAGCCGGGCTGCAGGACGGTCAGGGCGTCGCGGGTCAGGGTGTCGGTGGGGCGGGCGAGAGTCGTCATATGGCGTGTTATCCCTTCACGGCACCGTCGGTCAGACCGCTGACGGCCCTGCGCTGCAGGAAGACGAAGAGGACGAGGATCGGGACGGCGAAGAGCGAGGCGGCGGCCATGGTGGCACCCCAGTCGTCGCCGAAGGCGGTCTGGAAGCCGGAGAGCCACACCGGCAGGGTCTTGGCTTCCGCCTCCTTGTTGAGGACAAGGACGAGCGGGAATTCGTTCCAGGCCGTGATGAATCCGAAGAGCGAGGTTGACATCAGGCCCGGCGCGAGCAGCGGCAGGATGACCCGGCGGAACGCCTGCATCCGCGAACAGCCGTCGACCATCGCCGACTCCTCCAGCTCGCGCGGCACCGCGGCGACGAAGCCGCGCAGTGTCAGGAGCGTGAAGGGAAGGATCATCACCATGTAGAAGAGGGTGAGTGGAACCAGGCTGTTCAGCATGTCGGCGTCGCGCACGATGATGTAGATCGCGATGACCATGACTTCCCAGGGCGCCATCTGCGCCAGCATGAAGCCGATGATGAAGCCCTTGCGGCCCTTGAACCGCATCCGGGCGAGCGCGAACGCCGACGCCAGGCCGATGATCAGCGAGAAGACCACGGCGAGCAGCGTGACGGTGAGGGAGTTGCCGACCATCGTCCAGAAGTGGTCGGCGTTCACGGCCGTCTTGAAGTGCTCGAACGTCACGTCGGTCGGGATCCACACCGGGTCCTCGCTGATGATGTCGCCGGTCGGCTTGAAGGCCGTGGCGAACATCCAGTAGACCGGGAAGACGAAGCCGATGAAGAGTACGACGGCCACCGCGTTGGGCCAGATGCGACGACCCACCGACAAACGCGACGAACGCGATGAACGCGACGACTTCGACGAAGCGGTGCGGTTCACAGCTCGTCCTCCTCTTGCTTGAGCACGATCCGCAGGTAGAAGGCGGTCAGGGCGAGCAGGATGACGATGGTGAGCAGCGCGATCGCCGCACCCATGCCGAAGTGCTGGTTGCCCATGCCCTCGATGTAGGCGTAGACGGGCAGGATCTCGGTGAGCCGGTCAGGGCCGCCCTCGTTGAGCGCCATGACCTGCGCGAACGCCTTGAAGACCCAGATGATCTCCAGGAACGTCGTCGCGTAGAGGAAGGGCCGCAGGTAGGGCATCGTGACGTTCGTGAAGCGCTTCCAGGCGCCGGCGCCGTCGAGGGACGCGGCCTCGTAGAGCTCCTTGGGGATCACCGTCGTCGCGGCGTACAGGTTGATCGCCACGAAGGGGATCGACATCCAGACGATCAGGAAGATGACCACGAAGAACGTGGAGAGCTGGGTGCCCATCCAGTCGTAGTCGGCCATCGAGTGCCAGCCGGCCTTGTCAAGGACCCAGTTGACGACGCCGAAGCGCTGGGCGAACAGCCACTGGTAGACGGTCGTCGCCGCGATGACCGGCATCGCCCAGGCGAGCACGAGCCCGATCAGGAGGAGCGTGCGCATCCGCTTGCCGAGGCGTGCGAGCAGCAGGCCCACCAGGGTGCCGATCACCATGATCAGTACGACGTTGATCGCGGTGAACGCGATCGAGCGCCCTGTGACCCGCCAGAAGTCCTCGCTGCTGAGGACCTCCTTGAAGTTGTCGATCCCGTTCCACTCGGTGAGGTGGAGGATGAACTGCCTCATGTTGAGGTTCTGGAACGACAGCATCCCGTTGTTGATCAACGGCCAGCCGAGGAACACGAGCGTGGCCGCGATCGCGGGAAGCAGGAGCAGGTAGGGGGCGAGCGACCGGGCACGCTCGCGGGGCTTGCCCGGATCTCCTGGCCGTCCGTCCGTTTTCACGACGTCCGGCGGGCCGGTGGGCGGCCGTTCGGTCTGCACGGTCATGCTCGCCATCTCTTTCGTGGGCATCGCGGAACGCAGCGCTGAGCCGGGGCAGCGGGCCCGGGGGGTGGATGACACCCCGGGCCCGAAGTCCCCGGCGAAAGCGCGTCCTTACTGCTTCTGCGACAGGCGCTTGTTGAACTCGCCCTCGACCTGCTTGGCGGCGGCGTCGTTCGACTTACCGTTCAGCACCGCGGTCATGTAGCTCTTGATCGGGTTCGGCGGGTTCTCCACCGCGGCCCACTCCGGGATCAGCGGCGTGGTGCCGCCGCCGGCGGTGGCGGGGGCCATGGCCTCGGCTGCCGGGTTGCCCTTGAGCTGGGCCTCCAGGGCCTGCTTGTTCGGGATGACGCCGCCTTCCTTGGCGAGCGAGCCCTCGAACTTGTCGTTCAGCGCGATCTTCAGGAACTCCTTGGCGAGCTCCTGCTTCTTGCTGGTCGCGGCGACGGCGAGGTTCGAGCCGCCGAGGAAGACGCCCTCGGGCTTGGCGGCGGTGGCGCCGGGGATCGTGAAGTAGCCGATGTCCTTCTCGATCTTCGGGTTGGCCTTGATCGCGGTCGCGGCCTCCCAGCTCATGCCGATGAAGGCGCCGGTCTTGCCCTTGGCGAAGACCTCGGCCTGCTGCGGGGTGGCCTCGTCCTTGTTCTTGGGAGCCTTGGAGAGGTCCGCGAACTGCTTGTACGTCTTCATGGCCGCGGCGACCTTGGGGTCGGTCAGGTTGGAGACGTACTTGTCGCCGTCCTTCTTGACCAGCTCGGCGCCCTCACCGAGGGTCAGGCCGACGAAGTGGTACCAGTTCTGGCCCGGCAGGTAGATCGGCTCGGCCTCGGTCTTGGAGCCGATCGTCTTGAGGTCCTTGAGGAACTCGGCGCGGGTCTTGGGGGTCTCCTTGATGCCGGCGTCGGCCCAGACCTTCTTGTTGTAGATCACGACGCGGTTCAGGACGAACCACGGGGCGGCGTACTGCTTGCCGTCCACGACCGAGGACTTGTTGATCGACTCGGTCCAGTCGGCGCCGAGCCCCTCCTTGAGGTCGCTCAGGTCGGCGAGGCCGCCGGTCTTGGCGTACGCGGCGGTCTGGGTGTTGCCGATCTCGAAGACGTCCGGCGGGTTCTCCTCGGAGAGCGCGGTCGTCAGCTTCTGCTGGATGCCGTTCCACTGCTGGACCTCAAGGTTCAGCTTGGCGCCGGTCTTCTTCTCGAAGGCCGCCTTGACGTCCTTGGTCCAGCTGTCGGGCGTGGAGCCGTCCATCGCCCAGAGCGTCAGGGTCTCCCCCTTGAAGCCGTCCGCCCCGGCCTTCTTGTCGTCACTGTCGTCGCTGCCGCACGCTGCGATCGAGACCAACATGCCCGCGACACCGATGGCCGCTATGAGCTTGCGCTTCACGTCACCCTCCTCAAGGGATGCCAGTCAACCCCCCACCCGCAGCGACCAAATGGACCGAGATCTGCCCGTGGGACTGGAACCTGGTCTTTAATGGTGTAGACCAGTACGGGGAGCTTGGCCTAGACCTTTAGGGGTGTCAAGGGTGTATAAGAAGGGCTGTCGGGTCCGTTATCGGACCGACACCTGAGCGGGCACATCCTGCTCAGCCCGGTACGTGCCACGATGTGAGCCGCGACAGACGGAGGAGCCGGTGACGGCAGCAGCACAGGAGCCGGGAAGGCAGCGGATGGGCACTGACGCAGGCAGTACAGACACCGACGCGGGCGGAGCCCCGACCGTCGGACGCACCGCGCGCGTACCCAAGTACTACCGCCTGAAGCGGCACTTGCTCGACATGACGGAGACACTGCCGCCCGGCACCCCGGTCCCGCCGGAGCGCACACTGGCCGCCGAGTTCGACACCTCGCGCACGACGGTGCGCCAGGCGCTGCAGGAACTGGTCGTCGAGGGCCGCCTGGAGCGGATCCAGGGCAAGGGCACCTTCGTGGCCAAGCCCAAGGTGTCCCAGGCGCTGCAACTCACCTCCTACACCGAGGACATGCGGGCCCAGGGCCTCGAACCCACATCGCAGCTCCTGGACATCGGCTACATCACCGCCGACGACACCCTCGCCGGGCTGCTCGACATCAGTACGGGCGGCCGGGTGCTCAGGATCGAGCGGCTCAGGCTCGCCAACGGCGAGGCCATGGCCATCGAGACGACGCACCTCTCGGCCAAACGCTTCCCGGCCCTGCGCCGCTCCCTGGTCAAGTACACCTCGCTCTACACGGCACTCGCCGAGGTGTACGACGTCCACCTCGCGGAGGCCGAGGAGACCATCGAGACCTCCCTCGCAACCCCGCGCGAGGCGGGCCTGCTCGGCACGGACGTGGGCCTGCCCATGCTGCTCCTGTCGCGGCACTCCCTGGACGGCGGCGGACAGCCGGTGGAGTGGGTCCGTTCGGTCTACCGGGGCGACCGCTACAAGTTCGTGGCACGCCTCAAACGCCCCACGGACTGACCCACTGCTCCTGACCGACTGACGTCTTCCCGCCCACTGACCCTCGTCCGGGGTCTGGCGCCAGATCGCCGTGCTGCTCTACGGTCCTCCCGTCATCGCATGATGAGCGTGATGAACGGGAGGACGACCCGGTGCGCACAGCGAATCCCCGATCCATCGTCATCTGGACCCTCGTCGCGCTGGTGGGCGCCGCGGGCTGGGCCGTGCTCGCGCTCTCGCGCGACGAGGAGGTGTCGGCCGCCTGGATGGTGGCAGCGGCCCTCGGCTCGTACGCCATCGCCTATCGCTTCTACTCCAAGTTCATCGTCAACCGTGTCCTGAAGGTCGACAAGAACCGGGCCACTCCGGCGGAGCGCCTGGACAACGGCATCGACTTCCACCCGACCGACCGCCGTGTCCTGCTCGGCCACCACTTCGCGGCGATCGCGGGCGCGGGTCCCCTGGTCGGGCCCGTACTGGCCGCGCAGATGGGGTATTTGCCGGGCACGATCTGGATCATCGTCGGCGTGATCTTCGCGGGCGCCGTGCAGGACATGGTCGTCCTCTTCTTCTCCACGCGGCGCGACGGCAAGTCGCTCGGCCAGATGGCGCGCGAGGAGATCGGCCCCTTCGGCGGGGCCGCCGCGCTGCTCGCCGCGTTCGCCATCATGATCATCCTGCTCGGGGTGCTCGCGCTCGTCGTCGTCAACGCGCTCGCCGACTCGCCGTGGGGCACCTTCTCCATCGCGATGACCATTCCGATCGCGCTGTTCATGGGCTTCTACCTGCGGATCCTGCGCCCGGGACGGGTCAGTGAGGTCTCCCTCATCGGGATCACGCTGCTCCTGATCGCGCTCGTCGCCGGGCGCTGGGTCGCCGAGTCGTCCCTCGCGGACACCTTCACGCTCGCGCCGTCGACGCTTGTCATCTGGCTGGTGGCGTACGGATTCATCGCCTCGATCCTGCCGGTGTGGATGCTGCTCGCACCGCGCGACTACCTCTCCACCTTCATGAAGATCGGCACGATCCTGCTGCTCGCGCTCGGTGTCGTCTTCACGCTGCCGACGCTGAAGATGGACCCGGTGACCGATTTCGCCTCACGCGGCGACGGGCCCGTCTTCGCCGGATCGCTCTTCCCGTTCGTCTTCATCACCATCGCCTGCGGGGCCCTGTCCGGTTTCCACGCGCTGATCTCCTCGGGCACGACGCCGAAGATGGTCCAGAAGGAGACGCAGATCCGGATGATCGGCTACGGCTCCATGCTGATGGAGTCGGCCGTCGCGGTCATGGCGCTCGTCGCGGCGAGCATCATCGACCCGGGGCTCTACTTCGCGATGAACGCGCCCGCCGGGGTCATCGGGGACAACGTCCAGGCCGCGTCGCAAGCCGTCGCGAACTTCGGGTACTCCATCTCCCCCGAGGACCTTGCGCAGGCAGCCAAGAACGTCGAGGAGTCCTCGCTGCTCTCGCGCACCGGCGGCGCTCCCACGCTCGCGGTCGGTGTCTCCGAGATCTTCTCGAAGGTCACCGGCGGCTCCATGAAGGCGTTCTGGTACCACTTCGCGATCATGTTTGAGGCGCTGTTCATCCTGACCGCGCTCGACGCGGGCACCCGCGTGGGCCGCTTCATGCTCCAGGACATGCTCGGGAACGTCTACAAGCCCTTCAGGAAGGTCAGCTGGAAGCCAGGACTCATCATCACCAGCGCGGTCGTCACCGGCCTGTGGGGCTACTTCCTGTGGGTGGGCGTGCACGAGCCGCTCGGCGGGATCAACCAGCTTTTCCCGATCTTCGGCATCTCCAACCAGCTTCTCGCGGCGGTCGCGCTCGCCGTCTGCACGACGCTCCTGGTGAAGTCGGGGCGCCTCAAGTGGGCCTGGATCACCGGGATTCCGCTGGCCTGGGACGCGACGGTGACCCTCACCGCGAGCTGGCAGAAGGTGTTCTCCAGCGATCCGCGCGTCGGCTTCTTCAAGCAGCGCTCGATCTACCAGGACGCGATCGACGACGGAAAGGTCCTGCCGCCCGCCAAGTCCATGGACGACATGCACACCGTCGTCACCAACTCCACGGTGGACGGCGTCCTCTCGGCCGCGCTCGCCCTGCTCATCGTCATCGTGATCGCCGACGCGGCCCGGATCTGCGTGAAGCACGTCCGCAACCCGCAGTCGTCGAGACTGAGCGAGGCCGAGTACGTGGAGTCGAAGCTGACCGCACCGGCCGGGCTCGTGCCGACCCAGGAGGAGAAGGCGGAGCTGGCGGCGGCGAAGGCGAAGACGGACGCGCAGGTCCCGTCATGACGTGGGTGCTTCGCGGGCTGCGGTGGGTGCGGTGGTACGCACGGGAGTTGACGGACGAGTCCGCGTACGACCGTTATGTCGCGCACACGCGAAAGACGCATCCCGGGGCATCCGTCCCCTCCCGGAGGGAGTTCGAGCGAATGCGCACGGATCAGCAGGAGTCGGATCCGCGTCAGGGGTTCCGCTGCTGCTGAGCCGACACTGAACAGGCACTTCGACACGTCCGTTATCCGGACAGGGGTTCCATAGATCAATACTCTCGCTTAGATTTCCCGCACGTTAAAGGTGAGATAAGCGAGGGAGCGGAACCGCAAGTGTCAGATGCGCCTGAAGTGAGCAGACCGGTGATCACGCCGGTCCGCGTGGTCATTGCCCTCTGCCTCGTAGCGCCGTTCGTGGCGATGCTCTGGGTGAGCTCCTACGCGAAGGTCGAACCGACCTTCATCGGCATCCCGTTCTTCTACTGGTACCAGATGCTGTGGGTACTCATCTCCACCGCTCTCACCATGATCGCGTACAAGCTGTGGCAGCGTGACCAGCGCGCCCGCAAGGCCGAGCAGGCCCAGGGGGGTGCGACCCGATGAACGAGCTCGCAGCGGACACGGGCGGCGTCAACGGCATCGCCCTCGCCGTCTTCATCTTCTTCTTCGTCGCCGTCACGGCGATGGGCTTCCTGGCCGCGCGCTGGCGCAAGGCCGAGACCGAGAGCCTGGACGAATGGGGCCTCGGCGGCCGGTCGTTCGGCACCTGGGTCACGTGGTTCCTGCTCGGCGGCGACCTCTACACGGCCTATACGTTCGTGGCCGTCCCGGCGGCGATCTACGCCGCGGGCGCGGCCGGCTTCTTCGCCGTGCCGTACACGATCCTCGTCTACCCGCTGATCTTCACCTTCCTGCCGCGCCTGTGGTCCGTCTCCCACAAGCACGGATACGTGACCACGTCCGACTTCGTGCGCGGACGCTTCGGGTCCAAGGGGCTCTCCCTCGCCGTCGCGGTCACCGGCATCCTCGCCACGATGCCGTACATCGCGCTCCAGCTCGTCGGCATCCAGGCCGTGCTCGACGTGATGGGCGTCGGCGGCGGTCCGGACACGAACTGGTTCATCAAGGACCTGCCGCTCCTGATCGCGTTCGCGGTGCTCGCCGCGTACACGTACTCGTCGGGTCTGCGCGCGCCCGCGCTGATCGCGTTCGTGAAGGACGGCCTGATCTACCTCGTCATCGTCGTCGCGATCATCTACATCCCGATCAAGCTCGGCGGCTTCGACGAGATCTTCCGGGCGGCGAACGACAAGTTCGCGGCGACGAACGAGGCGGCGGGCAAGCCCGTCGCGGGCCTCGCACCAGGCGCCGGCGGGCAGTGGACCTATGCCACGCTCGCGCTCGGCTCCGCGCTCGCGCTCTTCATGTACCCGCACTCGATCACGGCGACGCTCTCCTCCAAGAGCCGCAACGTGATCCGCCGCAACACCACGATCCTGCCGCTCTACTCGCTGATGCTGGGCCTGCTCGCACTGCTCGGCTTCATGGCGATCGCGGCCGGGGTCAAGGTGGAGAACGGGCAGCTGGCGATTCCGCAGCTGTTCGAGAACATGTTCCCCGACTGGTTCACCGGCGTGGCCTTCGCCGCCATCGGCATCGGCGCCCTCGTGCCCGCGGCCATCATGTCGATCGCAGCAGCGAATCTCTTCACCAGGAACATCTACAAGGACTTCCTCAGGCCGGACGCGACGCCCGCACAGGAGATGAAGGTCTCCAAGCTGGTCTCGCTCCTGGTGAAGGTGGGCGCGCTCGTCTTCGTCCTCACCATGGACAAGACGGTCGCGATCAACTTCCAGCTCCTGGGCGGCATCTGGATCCTGCAGACCATGCCCGCGCTGGTCGGCGGCCTGTTCACCCGCTGGTTCCACCGCTGGGCGCTGCTCGCGGGCTGGGCTGTCGGAATGGTCTACGGGACGGTCGCCGCGTACGGTGTCGCCTCACCGACGCAGAAGCACTTCGGCGGCTCGTCCGACGAGATCCCCGGCATCGGCGAGATCGGCTACATCGGCCTCACGGCGTTCGTCCTGAACCTGGTGGTCACCGTGGTCATGACGTTCGTCCTGCGCGCCGCCAAGGCGCCTGACGGCATCGACGAGACCTCTCCCGGCGACTACACGGCGGACGCGGGCGACCCCGGCGTCGTCAAGGACCTTCCGCCGGCCACGGCGGGGGCGCCGGGCGGGCACTGAGCCTCTCCCCTACGTACGTCATGCGGGCCGCCGGAAGAATCCGGCGGCCCGCTGTCGTGCACTCCGACACAAGATATGGGGTTGCCGCCCAGAGCCAGCACAAGATGTATGCTCGTGCTCGTTGTCGCCGCAGGGGAATCCGGTGGAAGTCCGGAACTGTCCCGCAACGGTGTATGAGTGCGCATTTGTCGTACTCATGAGTCCGAAGACCTGTCGACAGCGCACCCGTTCCGACCGGTCCGGGTGCCAACGACGTCCGGGCCTCGTGGAATGGGCTGGTGGACGCGGAGCGCAGCCCTGCCCCGGCGCGCCCGTGTGTCACTCCTCCCCTCCGCAAGGTTCCGAGCCGAGCGAGGGAGTGCTCCGTGACCATCGCGCCAGCCGAACCTGCGTCAGCGCAGACCACCGACGGTCAGCAGACCACCGTTGGTCAGCAGACCGGCGACGGCCCAGGAACCGCGCTGCTGCGCACCCTGACCGACCTCACCACCGACCTCCCCGACGCCGACCCCGGCCGGGTCGCCGCCGCCGCACTGCGCGGCCGTTCGGCCAGGGCGGATCTGGCGGAGCTGCGGGAGCTGGCGACCGAGGCGGCCGCCGGGCTCATCTCCGAGGACCCGACGTACTCGCAGCTCGCTGCCAGGCTCCTGAGCCTCAGCATCCGGGACGAGGCCGCGTCGCAGGGCGTGCGCTCCTTCTCCGACTCGGTCGCCGTGGGACACCGCGAGGGTCTGATCGCGGACCGCACCGCCGCGTTCGTCGTCGACCACACGGACCGTCTGGACGGTCTCGTGGAGGCCGCACTGGAAGACGGCGCCGACTTCCGCTTCGGCTACTTCGGCCTGCGCACCCTGCACAGCCGCTACCTCCTTCGCCACCCGATCACCCGGCACGTCATCGAGACCCCGCAGCACTTCATGCTGCGCGTCGCGAGCGGCCTGGCGGAGGACGGCAGCACGCGCTCGGTGGACGAAGTCGCCTCCCTGTACCGCCTGATGAGCCGCCTGGACTACCTGCCGTCGTCGCCGACGCTCTTCAACTCCGGCACCCGGCACCCGCAGATGTCCTCCTGCTACCTCCTCGACTCCCCGCTGGACGAGCTGGACTCCATCTACGACCGCTACCACCAGGTCGCGCGCCTCTCCAAGCACGCGGGCGGCATCGGGCTCTCGTACTCCCGCATCCGCGCCCGCGGTTCGCTGATCCGCGGCACGAACGGCCACTCCAACGGCATCGTGCCGTTCCTGAAGACCCTGGACGCCTCCGTCGCCGCCGTGAACCAGGGCGGCCGTCGCAAGGGCGCCGCCGCGGTCTACCTGGAGACCTGGCACTCCGACATCGAGGAGTTCCTGGAGCTGCGCGACAACACGGGTGAGGACCAGCGGCGTACGCACAACCTGAACCTCGCGCACTGGATCCCGGACGAGTTCATGCGCCGGGTCGCCGCCGACAAGGACTGGTCGCTGTTCTCTCCGGCCGACGTGCCGGAGTTCGTCGACCTGTGGGGCGACGAGTTCGACGCCGCCTACCGCAAGGCAGAGGCCGCCGGGCTCGCCCGCAAGACCATCCCCGCCCGCGATCTGTACGGCCGCATGATGCGCACCCTCGCGCAGACCGGCAACGGCTGGATGACCTTCAAGGACGCCGCCAACCGCACCGCCAACCAGACGGCGGAGCCCGGCCACACGGTTCACTCCTCCAACCTCTGCACGGAGATCCTGGAGGTGACGGACGACGGGGAGACGGCCGTCTGCAACCTGGGCTCGGTGAACCTCGGCGCCTTCGTGGACACGGCCGCCGGTGACATCGACTGGGAGCGGCTCGACGAGACCGTCCGCACCGCCGTCACCTTCCTCGACCGCGTGGTCGACATCAACTTCTACCCGACCGAGCAGGCCGGCCGCTCGAACGCCCGCTGGCGTCCGGTGGGCCTGGGCGCCATGGGTCTGCAGGACGTCTTCTTCCAGTTGAAGCTGCCGTTCGACTCCCCCGCCGCGCGTGCCCTCTCGACGCGCATCGCCGAGCGGATCATGCTCGCCGCGTACGAGGCGTCCGCCGATCTCGCCGAGCGCAACGGCCCCGTGCCCGCCTGGGAGAAGACCCGCACCGCGCGCGGCGTCCTGCACCCGGACCACTACGGCGTCGAGCTGACCTGGCCGGAGCGCTGGGCCACGCTGCGGGAACGTATCGCCACGACCGGTATGCGCAACTCGCTGCTCCTCGCCATCGCGCCGACCGCCACGATCGCGTCCATCGCGGGCGTGTACGAGTGCATCGAGCCGCAGGTCTCCAACCTCTTCAAGCGCGAGACGCTGAGCGGTGAATTCCTCCAGGTCAACGGCTACCTGGTGCAGGAGCTGAAGCGGCTCGGCGTCTGGGACGCGCAGACCCGTGAGGCGCTGCGCGAGGCCAACGGCTCGGTGCAGGGCTTCAGTTGGATCCCCGCCGATGTGCGCGACCTCTACCGCACCGCGTGGGAGATCCCGCAGCGCGGCCTGATCGACATGGCCGCCGCGCGCACGCCGTTCCTCGACCAGGCGCAGTCCCTGAACCTGTTCCTGGAGACGCCGACCATCGGCAAGCTCTCCTCGATGTACGCCTACGCCTGGCAGCAGGGTCTGAAGACCACGTACTACCTGCGTTCGCGCCCGGCGACCCGGATCGCCCGCGCGGCGGCGGGCCAGACCGCCGCCGAGCCCGCGCCCGCCGCCGCCCCCGTACCCGCCCAGGCCACGGCCGACGAAGACGCCGTCGCCTGCTCCCTGGAAAACCCCGAGTCCTGCGAGGCCTGCCAGTAATGAGCTCCACGACCACCGCCGTAAAGAACCTCCTCGACCCGGGCTTCGAGCTGACCCTGCGTCCCATGCGCTACCCCGACTTCTACGAGCGCTACCGGGACGCGATCAAGAACACCTGGACCGTCGAGGAGGTCGACCTCCACTCGGACGTCTCCGACCTCGCCAAGCTCTCGCCCGGCGAGCAGCACATGATCGGCCGCCTGGTCGCGTTCTTCGCAACCGGCGACTCGATCGTCTCCAACAACCTCGTGCTCACGCTCTACAAGCACATCAACTCCCCCGAGGCCCGGCTCTACTTGAGCCGCCAGCTCTTCGAGGAGGCCGTGCACGTCCAGTTCTATCTGACGCTGCTCGACACCTATCTGCCCGACCCTGAGGACCGCGCGGCGGCCTTCGACGCGGTCGAGGAGATCCCCTCCATCCGCGAGAAGGCGGAGTTCTGCTTCCGGTGGATGGACTCCGTCGAGAAGATGGACCAGCTGGAGAGCAAGGCCGACCGGCGCCGCTTCCTGCTGAACCTGATCTGCTTCGCCGCGTGCATCGAGGGGCTCTTCTTCTACGGTGCCTTCGCCTACGTCTACTGGTTCCGCTCGCGGGGTCTGCTGCACGGCCTCGCGACCGGCACAAACTGGGTGTTCCGTGACGAGACGATGCACATGAGCTTCGCCTTCGACGTCGTCGACACCGTCCGCAAGGAGGAGCCCGAGCTCTTCGACGACGCACTCCAGACGCAGGTCACCGACATGCTCAAGGAAGCCGTCGAGGCCGAGCTGCAGTTCGCGCGCGACCTGTGCGGTGAGGGCCTGCCCGGCATGAACACCGACTCGATGCGTGAGTACCTTCAGTGCGTCGCCGACCAGCGGCTCCAGCGGCTCGGGTTCGCGCCGGTCTACGGCTCGTCGAACCCGTTCTCATTTATGGAGCTCCAGGGTGTTCAGGAGCTGACCAACTTCTTCGAGCGACGTCCGTCGGCCTACCAGGTCGCGGTCGAAGGCTCGGTCTCCTTCGACGACGAGTTCTAGCCCCACCCGGCTGCGGGAGACGGCGGACGCCGCCTCCCGCAGCTCGCGGTCGATCCGGCGCTCGTGGACGTACCCGACGAGCGAGGGTGCGGCCAGGAGAAGGAGGACGGTCAGGACGGTCGCGTAATCGAGGATTGCGTTCATGTCCTTACTGTCCTGCGGTCCCGACGGAAGCGTCAGTGGCAGGACTGCCACACACCATCGACTTACTGCCAGTCCTGCGGCACACTCACGAACATGCTGAACAACGTGGCCGTCGTGCTGCTCGACGGCGTGAATCCCTTCGAACTCGGCGTCGTCTGCGAGGTGTTCGGCCTCGACCGGAGTGAAGCGGGCCTTCCCGTGTACGACTTCGCGGTGGTCGCCGGTGAGAGCGGGACCCTGAGCAATCACGCGGGTTTCACGATCACCACCGAGTACGGTCTCGACCGGCTCGAAGAGGCCGACCTCATCGCCGTTCCCGCGGGCCAGTCGTTCGCGCAGCGCGACTTCCCCGAGGATCTGCTCGCCGCCCTGCGCCGCGCGGTGGACCGCGGGGCCCGCATCCTCTCCGTCTGCTCCGGGGTCTTCGTGCTCGGCGCCGCGGGGCTGCTCGACGGCCGCCGCTGCGCCGTCCACTGGCGGCACTCCGCGGAGCTCGCCGTGCGGTATCCGCGCACCCGGGTCGAGCCCGACGTCCTGTACGTGGACGAGGGCCCGGTCATCACATCGGCCGGCACCGCCGCCGGGATCGACGCCTGCCTGCACATCGTGCGCCAGGAGCACGGCATCGAGGTCGGCAACGCCATCGCGCGCCGCATGGTCGTACCGCCCCATCGCGACGGCGGTCAGGCCCAGTTCGTGGAGCGCCCGCTGCCGCGCACGTCGTGCGACACCGTGGGCGGGGTGCTCGCCTGGATGGAGCGCCATCTGGACAGGGACATCACCGTCGAGCTGCTCGCCGAGCGCGCGCACATGTCACCGCGCACCTTCGCCCGCCGCTTCCAGCAGGAGACCGGCACCACGCCCTACCGCTGGCTCCTGCGCCAACGGGTGCTCCTGGCACAGGAGTTGCTTGAGGGCTCGGACGAGACGGTGGACGCCATCGCCGGGCGTGCCGGGTTCGGCAACGCCGCGGCGATGCGCCACCAGTTCCTGCGGGCGCTCGGCACCACACCCAACGCCTACCGCCGCACCTTCCGCGGACCGGCGGCCATCAGCGCCTCTCGGCCTTCAGAACCAGCCTCTTCGGCTGCAGGGTGATACCGATCTTCGTGTCGGCGTCGGTCTCCGCGATCGGCGCCAGGTGCCACTTCGGAGCCACCGTGGCCAGAATGATGGCGAGTTCGGCCAGGCTGAAGTGGTCACCCGGGCACTTGCGGTTGCCCGTTCCGAACGGCATCATCGCGAACTCCGGTACATCCGAAGCACGTTCCGGATTCCAGCGGTCCGGGTCGAACCGGAGATGCTGCTCGAAGGAACGCGGATCGCGTTGCATCGCATACACGCTGTAGACGATGTCGGCGTCGGCCGGAATGCGGTAGCCACCCAGGTTGGTCTCTCCCACCGACCGGCGCGTGAATATCCAGGCAGCCGGCTGTATACGCATGGCCTCGGTGACGACATTCCGGGTGTGCGGAAGGTCCTTGAGGTCGGCGAATGTGATCTCCCGATCCGGTGCGACGGCATTTACCTCTTCAACCAATCGCCTTTCCTGCTCGGGGTGTTCGGCCAGCAGATGGAACGTCCATGCCAAGGTCGACGCGATATTCTCGGCGCCCGCCACGACGAGGGAGATGACATGGTCATGGACCTCCTGATCGCTGAGCGGCTGACCTGATTCATCGTGCGCCCGCAGCATTTCGGCCAACAGGTCGTCCCGGTCGGCTCCCGCCGCCCTTCCTTCGGCGATGATCTCGTCGACCAGGGCGTGCAGATCGGCGAGCGCGCTCTGGAAGCGGCGGTTCCCCTGGGTCGGCACGCGGTACAGCGGACCGACCGAGAGCACCATCCTGCGGTAGAGCCCCTCGAAGACGGTGTGCAGCGAGTCGGCGATGCGGTCCGCCTTCTCGCCGATCGCGTCGACCTCGAGGAGCGAGCGGGACACGATGCGCACGGCCGTGCGGAACATGTCCGCGTTGATGTCGACGGTTTCGCCCGAGCGCCAGCGTGCGGCCGTGGCGCGGGCCTCCTCCTCCATCACCTTGGCGTAGTCGGCGATCCGTTCGCGCCTGAACGCGGGCTGCATCATGCGCCGTTGACGCTTGTGCGTCTTGCCGTTACTGGTCGCCACACCCTTGCCGAGGAGCACTTCCAGGGTGTCCCAGAGGGGCCCTCCGACGATGTAGTCGGGGCTCCGCAGGAGCTGCCCGACCAGCTCCGGGTCGCAGACCGCGTACGCCGTCTTGGGGCCGAGCCTGATGCGTACGAGATCACCGTGGTCCCGCAGCGCGGCGAAGAAGCCGAGCGGGTCGCGCACCAGGTTCCAGGCGTGCCCGATGAGCGGGGCGCCACCGCTGACGAGCGGTGGAGTCGCCGCCGGAGTCGCGGGTATCGCGGATTCGACGCTCATTCCTCACCTACCAATTCGTTTTCGGCCAAGCCGCTCATTGCCGCGTCGCTCACATACGGCGGAATGGACCTGTCGTCCCAGCTGTCCACCCGATAGCGGCCGGATTCGTGGTGGAACCAGTACACGGAAGAGAACCAGTTCCGCATGTTTGCGACGCACGATTCCACCGCGTCCGAGAGTTCCCTGCCGTATGCGCTTCCGTCGGCCAGCTGACCTGCGAGACGCAATACTTCCTGCTCCGCCACGAGGAATTCCGATACACATCGGGTCACCCGTCGGTGGACTTCCGCCACTGCCTCTTCGAGGGAAAGGCCCTCGTGGTGGATCAGGCTGATCCCGAGATTGTGCAGTTCATCTCCCGCGAGTTCCTTGGGAAGTGAGCACAGGTCGTTGTACCAGGCGGAGAAATCCTGCGTGGCGAGCGCAGCCCTCCGATATGCGGGATGCTTCCGCACGTCCTGCGGCAGCTCGCGGCGCGCCGTGGGTTCGAGCAGGTCGATCCACGTCCAGTGCGCGAACGTCAGCCTGCGCAGCTCGATGTAGGCCTCGACGGTCGGTACCGTGCCGGTCCTGCGGTTCCTGAACTCCAGGTCGTACGCCTCGATCACGCTGTGGAAGTGCCGGGCGAACCGGGCGTTCCAGCTGGGTCCGAGCTGCGAGTACAGCCGAAGGACGCAGTCGGCGAACCCCGCGACCAGAGGGTCGCGGTGGTGCACCTGTTGCCGGGGCGCCCGGAGCGTCTCGTGGAGGCCCCGGCACAGGCGGCGCCACTGCGCGGCCCTGCCGTGCACCGAGTCGCGGTCGTGCCGGTCGTCCCACGCGAAGAACCAACTACTGAGATCGGCTATCGCGCTGAGCAACTCATCGGGCGCGCCAATGTAGTAGCCGGCGACCAGGTCGGTGTAGCACAGGCTGTCGGCGTACCGCTCCACCTTGTCCGGGGGCATGAGGCGCATTTCGCGCAGCCATGTCCTGGATTTTTCCTGAAGCTCCGGCCAATACGGATGTAGTCGTCGCGGAAAATCTTCCTCGATCACCGGGAGCGCCAACGCCGGCGGCACGGATACCGCCGGTGTCTGTGACTGTGTCGGTGAAGTGCCAAATGAATATGCAGGCACGAACTGGCCCCTCTCAGCCGCTTGAGGACGTACGCCCCTCCCGCCGTGCCGGGCGCGCGCCGTTGCGTTTCCCCGCGCTTTCCATTCAGCACCACAACTGACCGTTCAGGGAACAGATTTGCGCCATTCACTACCCCCCAGTGCCGAAAAAATCCATGTACGTGACCAATTTTGGATCATCGCAAGCCTGTTTTGCTCGCACAGTTGACCGGTCCATACGAACACGGCATACGAACACGGCATGCGAACGGCCCCTGGACGGGAGGGAGATCCCGACCAGGGGCCGCAGGTGGCTCGCTTGCGCTTGGCTTGCGCCTCGGCTCGCTCAGTCGTTCGGCACGACGGGGTAGCGCGGAGTGCCCTCTTCCATCTGCCGCAGCGCGTCCTTGCGGTCGCGCTTGGAGAGGCGGTCGATGTAGAGGTAGCCGTACAGGTGGTCCGTCTCGTGCTGGAGGCAGCGCGAGAAGTAGCCGGTGCCCCGCACCTTGACGGGGTTGCCCTTCTCGTCCTGCCCGGTCACCTCGGCGTAGTCCGGGCGGGCCAGGTCGGCGTAGGCGGTGGGCACGGAGAGGCAGCCCTCGCCCGCCTCGTCCAGGCGGCGCCGCTCGGCGGGGAGCTCGCGCACCACGGGGTTGCAGACCACGCCGACGTGCCGCACGCCCTCGTCGTCCATGCAGTCGTAGACGAAGACCTTGAGGTCGACGCCGATCTGGTTGGCGGCGAGGCCCACGCCCTGCGCGGTCCGCTGGCTGGCGAACATGTCGTCGACGAGCTGCTGAAGGTCGTCGTCGAAGGCGGTGACGTCCTTGCACTCCTTGTGCAGCACAGGGTTTCCGACGACCGTGATGGGCCGGGATGTGCCGCGCTCGCGGTAGGCCGTCTCCCGCTCCTCGCAGTCCTCCGTGTCGATGACGAAGCCCTCGTCGTCTACGGGGAGGACCCCGCCCGAGGCCTGCTGCTCAGTGTCCTGCGCCATTGTCCGACGTACGCCTTCCTGGGAACCCACAAGAGATAGTGCCGGTACAGCCTACGGCCAGGAGTCAGCAGACCTCTTCCAGATCCCGCCAGTCACGGGAGTCCGGGCTGTCCGCGACCCAGCCGTCCAGGAGCCCGCGCACCAGTGCGGCGGGTGCCGCGATGCCGCACTCGCGCTCGGGCACCCACAGGGCGCCGGGGCTGCGATGGCCGAGCGGTCCTGGATGGCCGGGCTCGCTGTGGTCGTGCGGGTCCAGGTGTTCGCCGTCGCCCTCGTCGCTCGGCATGCGGCTCTCGGAGCACATGCGACAGAGCAGCCGTACGGACGACGACCAGTCCTCTGCGGCGAAGCCCGCGTCCGCCGCGAGCCTCTCCAGGGCGTTCCTGTCGTCCTCGGTGGCGGCCTCCAGGAGGACCACCCAGGTGGGGACCGGTGAGGGCGCCCACAGCTCGATCTCGTCGAAGACGGGATAGGAGTCCCCGGCCCCCGTCGTCCGCTCGCCGTGCGGGACGCCGTCGTGCAGCACGACCTCGCCCCAGCGGCGCCCGGAGGAGGGCAGCGGGATGGAGAGGATCTCGATCCTGGCGGGGTCGAGCCTGCGCCCCCACACGACCTCGGCCTCTCCTTCGGGCGAGAGCCGCACGGCGGCGCTGCCCAGGTCCATGCCGGTGGGCTCCCCGGAGGCGGCCACACCACCCGGAACGCGCAGGCCGTACGCCTGCCAGGCGCGCCGGGCGAGGGGCCAGTCCTGCAAGGCGGTGGCGGCGATCCCCACGTTCCACCAGTCGGGGGCCCCGGCCGACTTGTCGAGCAGCGCGACGGCCCGCAGCCCCGCGGCGCGCGCCTGCTCCCAGTCGTGCCGGAACTTATGGAGCAGGGCGAGGTTGAACCAGGACTCCGAGAGCCACGGTTCGAGATCCGCCGCGCGGGTAAGAAGCGCGCCCGCGTCCTCGTACCGCCCGTCGCCGATCAGCGTGAAGGCGCGGTCGGTGGCCTGCCGCCATGAGGCGGAGGGCCGGTGCCGTCCCTTGCCGAAGATCCTCACGATTCCCGCCTGCCGATTACTGAGTTCCTGTAGTCCCGCCGTGCCCCTGAGGGCCCTCTTCGCATCCAACCACGTACGGTCGGACGGCCGCTCATTACCCATGGGTTACCCAACCGGGGGCAAGCTATGACCGCCCCGTGCAAGGACGCGGGCCAGGGCTTCCACCACTTCGGGCTGGTAGTCGCGCCCTGTGCCCAGACGCAGCCGCTCCAGGGCGTTGAGCGGGCCCCCAGGACCTTCTCCCCTCGCCATCTCGTCGTACGCGTTGGCAGCTCGCACGATACGGGCGGCGAGGGGCTGCTCGCGATAGGGGTCCGCCTGCCGCTCCACGACCACGGCGACGTCGCCGTTCACCCCCGTCTGACGCACGACGGCGCCCCCGAGCAGGGCTATGCGCCGCTGTTCCGCGTCCGGCAGGGCCGCGGTGGCGCCCGCGGGCACGGGGTCGATGAGGGAGAGCTGCCCGATGTCGTGCATCAGGGCCGCGTACTCGAGGACGGCGAGGCCAGGAGCGGAGAGACCCAGCTCACGCCCGACGTCCCTGCTGAGCGCGGCGACGCGGCGGGCATGCCCCTGCGGGGTGTATCCGGCGATCTCGGTGGACCGGGCGAGCGAGGTGATGGTCTGCCGGTAGGTGGTCCGCACGGCGGCGTACCGCCCGAACGACAGCTGGGTCAGGAGCAGCGGCAGGCTGAACACCGGAAGCGCCCAGAGCCCCGCCACGGCGACCGCGAGCGCCATGACGGCCCCCGTCGCGCACACGGCGGACCCGATGCCGAGCATGGCCCGCAGCTCGTCGCGCAGGAGCGGCCCGAAGGGCCAGCGGGTACGGGCGTGCGCCATGGCCGCGGCGAGCACGGCGTCACAGAGGGCGGTCAGGACGAGCAGCGCGACGATGACGACGGCGAAGGCGGGCCCCTGCCCGGCCCACTCCCCCAACTTCCCCGCGTTGTAGAGCGGTTGGAAGCACGCGGCGGCGAACCCGACCGTGAGCACGCGCCGGGCCACGTGGTCGAGGGCGGGCCCCTTGCCGAGCGCCACGTTCGGCACGGCCCCGACGAGCGCGGCGGCCACGACGACGGCGATCACCTGGAACACACCGTGGTGCGTGGGCCGCCCCCCGACCTCCCCGAGCAGCGCGTACGCCAGCGCGCCCGCGGAACCGAGCGGCGCGGGCTCCCGATCGCTTCCACCGGCACCCCACCGGGCAAGCTCCCCCACCACCACAAGCCCCCCGAAGGCCAGCGCGACGCCACCTTCGGAGACTCCACGCCAGAGGGTCCAGCAGAGGGCGAGCAGGGTGAGGACTCCGGCGGATCCGTAAACCAGCGCCGTCACCGTTGTGGGCCGGCTGAACGGCTGGGTACGACCGTCGGCGCCGGGTTCCGACAGAGCGGCGCTCATCGTGCTCCCGCCCCGGGGGAAGTGGGAACGCCGGACTCCCCCTGTCGAGGGGACGGCACACTCCCCGCGACGTCAGCGGTCACCTCGGGGTGCCACCCGTACCGGCCGAGCGCCCGCTGCAACGCGGCGACCATGGCGGGGTCGAACTGCGACCCCGCGCACCGCGCCAACTCGGCCACGGCGGCATCAACAGGCCTCCCCCTCCGGTAGGACCTCGTGGACGTCATGGCGTCGAACGCGTCCGCGACGGCCACCACCCGCGCGAACTCCGGAATCTGCCGCCCCACGAGCCCGTACGGGTATCCGCTGCCGTCGATCCGCTCGTGGTGGTGGAGGATCGCCGCCCGCGCCTCCCCGAGGAAGCCGATCCCCCGCACCATCTCGTGCCCGTACTCGGGATGCAGCTCGATGACCCGCCGCTCCTCCGGGGTCAGCGGCCCGTCCTTGCGCAGCAGCCGGGTCGGTACGCCGAGTTTGCCCACGTCGTGGAGGATTCCGGCGAACCGCAGGCTCTCCACCCTCTCGTCCGCCATCCCCAGCTCCCGCGCGATCATCACGGAGGCCCGTCCCACGCGCTCGCTGTGCCCGCGGGTGTACCGGTCCTTGATGTCGACGGCCTGCACGAGCGCCCGGATCGTGGCCTGGTGGGCGGCCCGCTCGCGGTGGTACTGCGCGAAGACCCAGCAGGAGACCCCCATCGGCAGCAGCACGAGGAGCGCGGCGAGCGGCCCGTACGGACTGCGCCAGAGGACCGCCATCATCAGACCGGCGAGACCGTGCACCGCGACCGGCGCGAACGACCGCAGGAAGAGCCCCCGCCAGGCGGCCCGTACCGGCACCCGTTCCGCGGTGGCCAGGATGCCGCCGTCCAGGGCGGTCAGTACGGCGGAGAAGGCGAGGACGGCCGCTCCGGCGGGCACGAGGGCGTACGGGAAATGGGGCGCGGCCACCGCCTCGTGTCCGCCGAGCGCTCCGTACACCCACGCCGAAGCCCAGGCGGCCAGGACGAGTTGGGCCACGCGCCAGACCCTGCGCACCCACCGGGGGCTCCGCTCGACGCGGGCGAGCAGCGCCCCCGGCACCGCGACGAGCGCGGCGGCGGCGGGCGGCAGCAGGAAGACGGCGGCGAGCAGCACGGGGAAGAAGGTGCCGAGGCCGTTCGGGCCGCGGCGGCCGATGACCCGGCACCGCGATGCCTGCTCGCACCCCGCGTAGAGCGCGGCGAGGAGCCCGAGCGCGGCCCACGGCGTGTGCGAGGTCAGCGCGGGCGCCGCGCAGGCGCCTGCGGCCAGGGCGGCGCACAGGATGTAGGCGCGCGCCGACGGAGCGATGGACCGCATGGCACCGCCTCCTCCCCGTGACCGTCCAACTCCCCGTGACCGTCCAAGGTCCGGAGACTAGAACGGCCGCACCCCGCTCCGAGCCCCGCTCGCGGAAATTGGCACGTACGAGTGATGTGCGAGTGAGGGAGGACAGAAAAAAGCAGGTCGTGACGGACTCCCGTCACGACCTGCTCACTCTCAAACTGCCTCAACTGGCGAAAATTCAGGCTTCCTTGGCCCGCAGGCCCTTGGCCTGCACACTGCCCTCGGAGGCCACCGTCTCCACCGTCACGTCGTGCTCGGGCACGGCCTCGCCCGAGCGGATCAGGTCGATGCGTCCCATGACCTTGGAGCGCAGGTCGACCGGCACGTCGTCCTGGCCGCAGCAGCGCTTCACCAGTTTCTTGACCGCCTGCTCGAGGCCGTACTTCTCCAGGCACGGAGAGCACTCCTCGAAGTGCGTCTCGAACTTGGTGCAGTCGCTGTCCGGCATCTCTCGGTCCAGGAACTCATAGAGATGGTCCAGGACCTCACTGCAATCCGTCTCGTGCGGCTCTCCGCAGCTCATGAGCCTGAGCCTTTCGCTTCGTTCGACGACTCTGACGCAGCGCCGGCGGGGACGAGGCCGCGGTCACGGGCGTAGTCCTCGAGCATGCCGCGCAGTTGGCGACGGCCGCGGTGCAACCGGGACATCACCGTACCGATGGGTGTCCCCATAATGTCCGCGATCTCCTTGTACGCAAAGCCCTCTACATCGGCGAGGTAGACGGCGATACGGAATTCCTCGGGGATCGCCTGCAGCGCGGACTTCACGTCCGAGTCCGGCAGGTGATCGAGCGCCTGCGACTCGGCCGAGCGCAGACCTGTGGACATGTGCGACTCGGCGCGTGCGAGCTGCCAGTCCTCGATCTCCTCGGCGGCGCTGCGCTGGGGCTCGCGCTGCTTCTTGCGGTACGAGTTGATGAACGTGTTGGTGAGGATGCGGTACAGCCACGCCTTGAGGTTGGTGCCCTCACGGAACTGGTGGAACGACGCGTACGCCTTGGCGTAGGTCTCCTGCACCAGGTCCTCCGCGTCCGCCGGATTGCGCGTCATGCGCAGCGCCGCCGAGTACATCTGGTCGAGGAAGCCCAGGGCGTCCCGCTCGAAGCGGGCCGTGCGCTCCGCCGATGTCTCAGCGCTTCCGTCGGGTCGCTCCGCCTGGCCGTGCTCGGCCCCTGCGTCGGTCCCAGTGACCGGACCCACCTCCTCCGAAGACGTGGTGAGACCGAAAGCAGTCCCACTCGAATCGGAGGATAGACGACGATCCGGTCCCGCCGCCGCTCGAATAGGAGCGGTCTTGGGCGCGCTCAGCACCGTCCACTCCAGGTCAGGGGCGCTGGAGCGGGCCGGGCAGATGGTCGAACCCATGCGGTGGACTTCCTCTCGTACCTACAGCGTTTAGCGTCTGTTCGGCACAACAGAGGTCACGCACCCAACATTCCCGTCCACCGCGTGACGCCATCCGTGATGAGGGTCATGGCTTCGGCCTCTTTGATCTCCGCCCGTTTCGGGATCGCGAAGCCGTGGTCGCCGTAGGGGATCTCCAGGAGCTCGTACGTCCCCTCGGGGAACTCCGCGGGCTTCCCGAAGGGGTCGTTGCCGCCCTGTACGACGAGCGTGGGCACCCCGGCGCCGAGCAGCTCGTCCGCGCGGGACTTCTCCGGCTTGCCCGGCGGGTGCAGGGGGAAGCTGAGGGCCAGTACGGCGGCAGCGCCGAGCTCCGTGGCGGTGCGGCAGGCGACGCGGGCACCCGCGCTGCGGCCGCCCGCGATCACCGGGAGGCCGGGCTTCGCCACAGCGGGCCACAGGCCACGCCATCCCACGTCCAGCGTTTTCGGGGCGGGCGCGAGCTTCTTGCCCGCCACCCTCCAGGGCTGCTCCACGAGGGCGACGGTGACGCCGTGCGCGGGCAGGGCTGCGGCGACGGCCTGGAGGTCGCGGGCCTCGATACCGCCGCCGGCGCCGTGGCTGACGGCGAGCACGAACCGCGCTTCGGCCTTCGACGCGGGATGCCAGGTGATGCGCGCCTCACCGGCGTCGGTCTCGACGATCTCGCTCTTGATGCCGCTCTTGATCTCGCTCTTGGTCACGTCAGAAGAGTGTGCCTTCCTCCGGCCCCTCCAGCTCCGTAAGCAGCTCCGGCCCGTTGTTGCGTACGTTGCTGACCGCCGTCGACACCGGGTAGGCCCGCATCAGGCCGTGCGGCGGCGGCTCCAGGAGTGTCCGCAGGTCCTCGGGGTCCGTGCGTGAGGGGTCGAGCCAGGCGTCCCAGCGGTCCGGCGTCAGCATGAGGGGCATGCGCGGGTGGATGTCGGCCAGCGAGCGCGGGCCTTCCGCCGGTGCCTTCGCCAGGGGCGAGTTCTCCGCCTCCGTGGTGATCACCGTGCACGTCACCCACCAGGCGAGGGGGTGCTCGTCGGGGAGCGTCTTGTCGCGCCAGAACTCGTACAGGCCCGCCATCGCGAAGACCGAGCCGTCGGCGGGCGTCACGAAGTACGGCTGCTTGCGGGGGCGCTTCTTCTTGCCCTCGACCTCCAGATCCCGCTCGCCGGAGCCGGTGACCCACTCGTAGTAGCCGTCGGCCGGGATGACGCAGCGGCGCGAGGTGAAGGCCCGGCGGTACGAGGGCTTCTCGTGCACGGTCTCCGCGCGGGCGTTGATCATCCGGGCGCCGCCCTCGGGCGTCTTGGACCAGGACGGTACGAGTCCCCATTTGAGTGTGCGCAGCTGGCGAACCGGACGGGGGTCTTCAGCGTCTTTCACCGGACGGTCCAGGACCGCGTAGACCTCCTTCGTGGGAGCCACGTTGAAATCGGGGGCGAGCGCCTCTTCCGGCTCCCACTTCTCGATCTCAAAGATTCCTGCGAGATCCTCGGGCCTACGACTCGATGCATACCGTCCGCACATACGTGCCAGACTGCCAGACCCCGTACGACCAGAGGAGCCGGTCCCGACAATGGCACGAGCAGTGGAAAACATGGCGAACGCCAGCCTCACCGACCTCTGGGACCGGGTCTTCGGCACACAGGCCGCCCCGGACGAGTGGCTGGTGATCATCACCGGCCTCGTGGCGCTTGCCGTGGTCGTCCCGCACGGCGTCTGGCGGGTCGCCCGCAACGCGATCACCATCGCGCACGAGGGCGGCCACGGCCTGGTCGCCCTGCTCACGGGGCGCCGCCTCGACGGCATCCGGCTGCACTCCGACACCAGTGGCCTCACCGTCTCGCGCGGCAAGCCCACCGGGCTCGGCATGATCCTCACCGCCGCCTCGGGCTACACCGCGCCGCCCCTGCTCGGCCTCGGCGGCGCCGCGCTCCTGGCCGCCGGTCACATCACCGCGTTCCTGTGGCTCGCGACGGCGTTGCTCATCGTGATGCTCGTCATGATCCGGAACGCGTACGGCGCCCTCACCGTGATCATCACCGGCGGCACCTTCCTGCTCGTCTCCTGGCTGACCAGCTCTCAGGTGCAGGCGGCGTTCGCGTACGCGGTGGTGTGGTTCCTGCTCCTGGGAGGCGTGCGGCCCGCCTTCGAGCTGCAGTCCAAGCGCAGGCGCGGCGGCGCGGGCGACTCGGACGCGGACCAGCTGTCCCGGCTCACGCACGTACCCGCGGGGATGTGGCTCTTCCTCTTCCACGCCGTCTCGCTGTGCTCACTGATAGGCGGCGGTCGCTGGCTGCTCGACCTCTGAGCAGCGCCGACTGCGCCATTACCGTGAGCCACTAAAGTGTGGGCATGACCGTAAACCCAGCGCACAGCACCCTCTGGCCAGCCCCGCACGCGAGCGGAGCCGTCGCCGCGACGGTCCATGTGCCCGGGTCCAAATCGGTCACCAACCGCGGCCTCGTCCTCGCCGCACTCGCCGCCGAGCCCGGCTGGCTGCGCCGCCCGCTGCGCTCCCGCGACACCTTGCTGATGGCGGGCGCCCTGCGCGCACTCGGCGTAGGCATCGAGGAAGGCGTGGGCCCGGACGGTTCCGGTGAGGCCTGGCGGATCATCCCCTCCGGTCTGCACGGCCCCGCGACGGTCGACGTCGGCAACGCCGGTACGGTCATGCGCTTCCTGCCCCCGGTCGCCACCCTTGCCGACGGCCCGATCCGCTTCGACGGCGATCCCCGTTCCTACGAGCGTCCGCTGAACGGCGTGATCGACGGCCTGCGCGCGCTCGGCGCCCGCATCGACGACGACAGCCGAGGCGCTCTCCCGCTGACCGTGCACGGCAGCGGCGCCCTCGATGGCGGCCCGGTCGAGATCGACGCCTCCTCGTCCTCCCAGTTCGTGAGCGCCCTGCTGCTCTCGGGCCCCCGCTTCAACCAGGGTGTCGAGGTACGTCACACCGGCTCCGCCCTGCCCTCCATGCCGCACATCCGGATGACCGTCGACATGCTCCGCGCGGTCGGCGTCCAGGTGGACACCCCGGAGTCGGGCGGCGAGCCGAACGTGTGGCGGGTGACCCCCGGCGCCCTGCTCGGCCGCGATCTGACCGTCGAGCCCGACCTCTCCAACGCCCAGCCGTTCCTGGCCGCGGCGCTGGTGACCGGCGGCCGGGTGACCGTCCCTGACTGGCCCGCGCACACCACGCAGCCCGGCGACAAGCTGCGGGAGATCTTCACCGAGATGGGCGGTATCTGCGAACTGACCCCGCAGGGGCTCGTGTTCACCGGCTCCGGCTCGATCCACGGCATCGACGTGGACCTGAGCGAGGTCGGCGAGCTGACCCCCGGCATCGCGGCCGTCGCGGCCCTTGCCGACTCCCCCTCGACCCTGCGCGGCGTCGCCCACCTGCGACTGCACGAGACGGACCGCCTCGCGGCCCTCACCAAGGAGATCAACGCACTCGGCGGCGACGTCACCGAGACCTCCGACGGCCTGCACATCCGTCCGCGCCGCCTGCACGGCGGGATCTTCCACACGTACGACGACCACCGCATGGCCACGGCGGGCGCCGTCATCGGCCTCGCCGTTCAGGACGTACAGATCGAGAATGTCGCGACGACGGCGAAGACGCTGCCCGACTTCCCCGACCTCTGGACCGGAATGCTCGGGAACTGACGGGCGGATCCAGAACATGCGCCGCTACGGAAAGAACCCCGACGAGGACGACATCCGCGTCCGTCCCAACCGCAAGGGCAACCGCCCGCGCACCCACATCAGGCCCAAGCACGAGGACGCGTCCGACGGCATGGTCCTGACCGTCGACCGGGGCCGCCTGACCGTCCTGGTCGACGACCGGATCGTCCTTGCCATGAAGGCCCGCGAACTGGGCCGCAAGGCCGCCGTGGTGGGCGACCAGGTCTCGCTCGTCGGTGATCTCTCCGGCAAGAAGGACACCCTCGCGCGCATCGTGCGCATCGCGCCGCGCACGTCCGTCCTGCGGCGCACGGCCGACGACGACGATCCGTACGAGCGGGTGGTCGTCGCCAACGCCGACCAGCTCGCCATCGTCACCGCCCTCGCCGATCCCGAGCCGCGCCCGCGCCTGATCGACCGCTGCATCGTGGCCGCGTTCGACGGGGGTCTCAAGCCGATCCTCGTCCTGACCAAGTCCGACCTGGCGTCGGCCGACAAGATCCTGGAGACCTACTCCACGCTCGACGTGCCCTACGTGGTCACCAGCCGCGAGGAGTTCACCGACGGCGCGGAGCTCGCCCGGGTGCACGAGCTGCTCGACGGCAAGATCACCGCGTTCGTCGGCCACTCCGGCGTGGGCAAGACGACGCTGGTGAACGCCTTGGTGCCGCAGGATCGCCGACGCAGCACCGGGCACGTCAACGCCGTCACCGGCCGTGGCAGGCACACGACCACGTCGGCGCTCGCGCTCCCCTTGGCGGGGCCCTCAGGTGGTTGGGTGGTCGACACGCCCGGCGTACGGTCCTTCGGCCTGCACCACGTGGACCCGTCCCGCGTCATCCTCGCCTTCCCCGACCTGGTGCCTGGCACGGAGGACTGTCCGCGCGCGTGCAGTCACGACGAGCCGGACTGCGCGCTCGACGCGTGGGTCCAGGAAGGGCACGCGGACCCCGCACGGCTCTACTCGCTGCGCAGGCTGCTCGCGACCCGTGAGCGGCGCGAGGGCGACTGACCTCGCAGTTGTTCGCGCCCGCGTTTGCGCCCGAGTTCGCGCCCGATGCGCCGCGGCAAGGGCATAATCGCACCAAGCCTGATCCAGGCCAGGCCAAGCGGTCACCGGACGTACGGATGCGGGAGGCAGATACATGGCGTGGCTGCTGGTCATCGTCGCGGGGTTCCTGGAGACAGGCTTCGCGGTCTGTCTCAAGCTCTCGCACGGCTTCACCCGGCTCTGGCCGACGATCACCTTCGCCGCCTTCGCGCTCGGCAGTTTCGGTCTGCTCACGCTCGCGCTGCGCAAGCTCGACGTGGGCCCGGCGTACGCCGTCTGGACGGGCATCGGCGCCGCGGGCACCGCGATCTACGGAATGATCTTCCTCGGCGACGTGGTCTCCACGCTCAAGCTCGTGTCGATCTCGCTGGTGATCGTCGGCGTCATCGGCCTGCAGCTCTCGGGCTCCGCCCAGTAGCCGGAAGTCTCGTCAGGCGTTGGTCCAGCGCCCGAGCACCCCGCGCACCAGCTCCACCGGATCCTCGCCCGCGGGCGTGGGCGCGACGACGTACGACAACGCCATCCGCACGGCGCTCTCGCAGGCCATGGCCAGCTCGTCCGTGTCCTTCGGGCGTGCTCTGCCGTTCAGCGCGTTCACCGCCTTGTCCCGGACGAGGACGAGCAGTTCGGCGGGCGAGGGGACGCCCGCGTCCGCGCGCCTCTGCGCCGGTACGGGCGACGCGGAGACCCCGGGCCTGCTCGGCGCGGGCAGGCGTTCGCCCCAGCAGCCGGTGAGCATGGCCCGGGTGAGTTCGTTCCCGCGCGCGGCGGCGATCGTCCAGGCGCTCACGGCCGCGAGCCGGTCCACCGGCCCGCCCTCCACGCCCAACGCCCGCTCCACGCCGTGCAGATAGGCGTCGGTCTCGCGCCGGAGCAGGGCGCGCGCGAGGCCGTCCTTGCTGCCGAACTCGTTGTAGAGGGTCTGCCGGGACACTCCGGCGGCGGCCGCGACATCGACCATGCGGACTGCCGGCCACGGTCGGCGGGCGAGCGCCGTACCGGCCGCGTCAAGTAGGGATTCCCGTGCTGCAGGCATCGTCGCCTCCCGGGGGCCGAAGCGGCTCTGCGGCCAGAGTTGACGTGCTCGGAGGCGGTGTCAATAGCCCCGGCGCGACCTGGCACCGGATACGTCAGGTCCCGGAACGGCCCGGACATACGGCGCTGTGGCTCAGGTACAACGAGATCGATACTGTTCACTCATGCCCGACTACCACGATGATCTGCGTCTTGCCCATGTCCTCGCGGACGCCGCCGACGCCGCGACGATGGACCGGTTCAAGGCTCTCGACCTCAAGGTCGAGACCAAGCCGGACATGACGCCGGTGAGCGAGGCGGACAAAACGGCCGAGGAACTGATCCGGTCGAACCTGAAGCGGGGGCGGCCGCGCGACGCGATCCTCGGCGAGGAGTTCGGCATCGAGGGCACGGGTCCACGCCGCTGGGTGATCGACCCGATCGACGGCACCAAGAACTACGTGCGCGGGGTGCCGGTCTGGGCCACGCTGATCTCCCTGATGGAGGCGGGCGAGGGCGGCTTCCAGCCGGTGGTGGGTGTCGTGTCGGCGCCCGCGCTCGGCCGGCGCTGGTGGGCGGCGAAGGGTGCGGGGGCGTTCACCGGACGCAGCCTGACCTCAGCGACCCGGCTCAAGGCCTCCAAGGTCTCGCGGCTCCAGGACGCGTCCTTCGCGTACTCCTCGCTCTCGGGCTGGGAGGAGCAGGGCCGCCTCGACGGATTCATGGACCTCACGCGCGCCGTCTGGCGTACCCGTGGATACGGCGACTTCTGGCCGTACATGATGGTCGCCGAGGGCTCCATCGACATCTGCGCGGAGCCCGAGCTCTCGCTCTGGGACATGGCGGCGACCGCGATCATCGTGACCGAGGCGGGCGGCACCTTCACCGGCCTCGACGGCGCTCCGGGCCCGCACAGCGGCAACGCGGCGGCGTCGAACGGCCTGCTCCACGGCGAGCTGCTCGGCTATCTCAACCAGCGCTACTGAAGCGAGGCCAGTTTGCGATAGCCCCGTAACAAAGGATCTTGAGCCCTTGAAGCGTCTTCCGAACGTGTGGTGGGGTTCAGACGCGCAGCAGTCGCCGCCGCCGGTGTCCTGGCCTTCTCCGGTCTGGCCATCGGAGCCGCCCAGGCCGCCGACCTCCCCTATGTTGAAACGCCGGGCGACGCCGCGACGGACTGCTTCACCGCGGAGAACCAGCGGGAGATGGACATGGGGGCGGGCCACCACGTCACGATCGTCCACTGCGAACGCGACCCCCGGAACCCGGGCAGCATGTTTGTCTTCTACCGGAACTGAGTCACGAGGCGGGTCACCTCCGGCCCTCTCCACCGAGCAGCACGAAGGCGACGGCCGGATGGTGGGCGGCTGAGGCGCACGCCCCGCACGCCCCTCGCGCGCACACGCCCTGAACCGGCAGCACGCGCCCCCTTGTTGACACACGGCATGGCTGCGACTCTGAGAGTCCCCCCACTTGTGAACTTGTGAATCGCTTCTCTTGCGGTCCACTCAGGAGGTGGCTCAAGCCCATGCTCGTCCGCGACGCCATGAGCACGACGGTCCTCACCATCGGCCCCGCCCACACGCTGCACCAGGCGGCCCGTCTGATGTCGACGCGCCGCGTCGGCGCTGCCGTCGTCCTCGACCCCGACACCTACGGCCTCGGAATCCTCACCGAGCGCGACGTCCTCATCTCGGTCGGCCTCGGCCAGAACCCGGACACCGAGACCGCCGGTACGCACACCACGACCGATGTCGTCTTCGCCGCACCGTCATGGACCCTGGAGGAGGCGGCCGACGCCATGTCGCACGGCGGCTTCCGCCATCTGATCGTGCTGGAGGGGACCGAACCGGCCGGCATCGTCTCGGTCCGCGACATCATCCGCTGCTGGGCCCCGAACAGGCGGCGGGTGCCGACGCTCACCGTGTGAACGAAAGGCGGGCCGGGTCCCGAAGGACCCGGCCCGCCTGCTCTACTCTCAGCTGTCCTCAGCTGTCCTCGCTGCCCTCAGCCGCGAAGGGCCTGGACCGCGGCTTCGAGGCGCTTGCCGAAGTCACCGTCCGCCTGACGGAAGTTGTTGATCGCGCGCTCGGCGATGTCGTCGCGCGAGACACCCGCGATGTTGCCCGCGAGGTTCTCGATCAGACGCGCCTTCTCGTCCTCGGACATGTTGCGGTAGAGGTTGCCCGCCTGCACGAAGTCGTTGTCCTCGGCGTGCGAGGGGGCTTCGTGGTTGCCGGTGCCGCCGGAGACGGAGGTGGTCACCCAGAGCGGGCGGTCCGTCTGGAAGGGGCCACCGAAGGAGTTCGGCTCGTAGTTCTTCGCACCCTTGTGGCGGCCGTCGTACAGGAAGCCGTCACGGGAGTTGGTGCGCGCCTCGGTGGCGTGCGGGCGGTTCACCGGCAGGTGGTCGGCGTTGATGCCGACGCGGTAGCGGTGGGCGTCGCCGTACGCGAAGAGGCGGCCCTGGAGCATCTTGTCCGGGGACGGGCCGATGCCGGGAACGAAGTGCGCGGGCGAGAAGATGCTCTGCTCGACCTCGGCGAAGACGTTCTCCGGGTTGCGGTTGAGCTCCAGCTTGCCGATCTCGATCGGCGGGTAGTCCTCGTGCGGCCACACCTTGGTGAGGTCGAACGGGTTGAAGCGGTAGTCCGCCGCCTCGGCCGCGGGCATGATCTGCACCTGCACGGTCCAGGACGGGAACTCCTCGCGCTCGATGGCCTCGCGCAGGTCACGCTGGTGGGAGTCGGCGTCCTCACCGGCGAGCACGGCCGCGTCGGCGGCGGTGAGGTTCTTGATCCCCTGGTCGGTCTTGAAGTGGTACTTGACCCAGAAGACCTCGCCGGCCTCGTTGTTCCACTGGTACGTGTGCGAGCCGTACCCGTTCATGTGGCGCAGCGTCGCCGGGATGCCGCGGTCACCGAAGAGCCAGGTCACCTGGTGGGTCGACTCGGGGCTCAGGCCCCAGAAGTCCCATACGTTGTCGGCTTCCTGCGAGCCCGTGTACGGGTCGCGCTTCTGCGTGTGGATGAAGTCGGGGAACTTGATGGCGTCCTTGATGAAGAAGACGGGGGTGTTGTTCCCGACCAGGTCGTAGTTCCCCTCCTCCGTGTAGAACTTCAGCGCGAAGCCACGGGGGTCGCGCACGGCGTCGGCGGAGCCGAGGTTGCCGGCGACGGTGGAGAACCGGAGGAAGGTCTCCGTCTGCTTGCCGACCTCGGAGAGGAACTTGGCACGTGTCCACTGCGAGACGTCGCGGGTCAGCGTGAAGGTGCCGTACGCACCGGCGCCGCGTGCGTGGACGATGCGCTCCGGGATGCGCTCGCGGTTGAAGTGCGCGAGTTTCTCCAGCAGCGCCTGATCCTGGACGAGTACCGGACCGCCGACACCGGCGGTCTCACTGTTCTGGTTGTCGGCGACCGGCGCGCCGGCCTCCGTGGTGAGCGGTCCCTGCGTCACGTGCGCCTCCTGCGTCATTACCTGCAAGTCCTGTCCTTCGGCGTCTGCCCTCGGCTTTGGCCCTTGGCTTGTGCCGCTCCCGATCCTACGATGGACTTTGTCTAAGTCAAGTAAACATCCAAAGTCACACATCGTCGGGACTTAGGTCCCTCACCTGTTAGGCTGGTTCTCATGAGCGACCTGTTGGAACGACTGCGCGGACGCGGCTGGCGCATGACCGCGCAACGACGCGTCGTGGCCGAGGTGCTCGACGGGGACCACGTACACCTGACCGCGGACGAGGTGCACGCCCGCGCCGTGGGCAGGCTGCCCGAGATCTCCCGCGCGACCGTCTACAACACCCTGGGCGAACTGGTGACCCTCGGCGAGGTCCTCGAGGTCTCGACGGACCGCAGGGCGAAGCGGTACGACCCGAACGCCCACCGCCCCCACCAGCACCTGGTGTGCGCCCAGTGCGGCACGATCCGCGACGTCCACCCCACGGGCAACCCCTTGTCCAGCCTCCCCGACTCGGAACGCTTCGGCTTCACGATCGAGGGCGCGGACGTGACGTACAGGGGCACGTGCCCCAACTGTGCGGCGGCGTAAGACTTCCCATACGTACGCGAAAGCCCCCGGTGCCGGTCAGGCGCCGGGGGCTTTCGTGGTTTGTGGGCCTTCCAGAATCTGACGACCCGTCATATGGTCGGCGGCGCCCAATATCCGCCTGCCCTCCGCAAGGAGAACCCGTGGGAGATCCGCACCCGCACCCGAAACTAGAAGCCCACGCAGTAACAAGAACCTTCGGCCGCGGCACCAGAGCCGTGGAAGCCCTGGGCCCCGTGGACCTGGAGATAGCCCCAGGCGAGTTCACCTGCATCGTCGGCCCCTCCGGCTGCGGAAAATCAACACTGCTCCGCATAGCCGCAGGCCTCCTGCGCCCCAGCCAGGGGGAGCTGAAGATCCGCACCACGGACCCGCGCCCCGCCGCGATGATCTTCCAGGACTACGGCATCTACGACTGGAAGACCGTCCAGGCCAACGTCCGCTTCGGCCTCGACATCCAAAAGGTCCCCCGCCGGGAGGCGGACGCCCGGGTCGAGGACTGGCTCACCCGCCTCGGCCTCGCCGACTTCGCCGACGCCTACCCCGCCACCCTCTCCGGCGGCATGCGCCAACGCGTGGCCATCGCCCGCGCCCTGGCCGTGGAGCCCGAGATCCTCCTGATGGACGAGCCGTTCGCGGCCCTGGACGCCCAGCTCCGCACGATCCTCCAGGACGAGCTCCTCGACCTCACCCAGACCACCCGCACCACCACCCTCTTCATCACCCACAGCCTCGAAGAGGCGATCGTGCTCGGCGACCGCGTCCTGGTGATGTCCGCACGTCCGGGCCGCATCATCGCCGAACACCGCCCGCCGTTCCCGCGGCCCCGCACCGGCGACGTACGCGCGACCCCTGAATTCACCGCCCTCAAGGGCGAGTTGTGGGACCTCCTGCGCGGCGAGGTGGTCCGCGAGGACGAGGCGGCCCTGGCATGACGACGGCCACCCCGCGCAAAGCGGCCGACCCCGAGGACGACGTACTCGTCCGCAGGCCGGGCCCCCAGGAGCTCCGCCCCACCCGCACCCACCGCAGGCGCCGCACTCTGGAGATCACCCTCGCCGTCGCCGTCCCCCTCGCTCTGATCCTCCTCTGGCAACTGGCCGCCACCCAGGCCTGGATCGACGACCGCGTCTATCCCGCGCCCCAGACGATCATCGAGGACGGCTGGGAGCGCGCGGCGGACGGCGATCTGTGGCCGGACGTCTGGGCCACGCTCAAGCGTGTGCTCGCCGGCTACGCGATCGGCACGGTCACCGGCTACGCGCTCGGCCTCCTCATGGGCTCGCTCTCCCTAGTACGCGCGGCCCTCGAACCGCTTCTGGACGCGCTGTACGTCGTACCGAAGCTGGCCCTGCTTCCCGTCTTCCTGAACATGTTCGGCCTCGGGGAGGGCCCGCAGATCGCGCTCGTGGCGGCGACCGTCTTCTTCTTCGTCTGGATCTCGACGATGGCGGCGGTGCTCGCTGTACCCTCCGGCCACCGCGACGCGGGCCAGGTCTTCGGTGCGTCGCCGTGGCAGATGTTCCGCCACATCCTGCTGCCCGCCTCGCTGCCCGCCGTGCTCGTCGGCGCGCGGATCGCGGCGGGCGTCGCCGTCCTGGTGATCGTCGCGTCGGAGCAGATCGCGGCATCGAACGGCCTCGGCCATCTGATCTTCGACTCCCGGGCGCTGTTCCAGAACGACGTGATGTTCGTCGGCATCGTCTGCGTCGCGGTACTCGGCGTCGTCTTCTCCGAACTGGTGCGGATCGCGGGCCGGTTGCTCACTCCCTGGGCCCCGCGCGACCGCGGCAGAAGCCAGTCATGAAACACCGGTCATGAACCATTCGTACGCGCACGGAGGCTCCATGCACACCACCCGCACCCGGTTCTCCGCCCTGACCCTCCTCGTGGCGGGCTCGCTGCTCGCCTCCGCGGGCTGCGCGAAGGAGGACGACACCACGGACTCGGCCGCGCCCGCGAAGCCCCGCACCGTCAAGGCCGTCGCCGGTTGCGGCAAGGGCAGTTGGACGGACCCGTCCGACCTCGCCGATGACCGCGCGCCCGCCCGCTGCGACAAGGGCGCCCCGGCCCCGCGCCCGCTGTCCAAGGAGCGCAGCATCACCATCGCCACCGGCACACTGAGCGCCGAGTACGTAGCGCCTCTCCAAATGGCTGTGGAGAAGGGCGAGTTCAAGAAGGAGGGCCTGAACGTCCACCTCAAGGTGCTCCCGACTCCCGACGCGCTCCCCCTGCTCGCCAAGGGAGACATCGACGCCCAGTGGGCCGCCCCCGAGGCCGCCGTCATGAACGGCATCACCAGCGGCTTCACCATCAAGTGGGCGGCGGGGAACTTCTCCCCCGACCCCCGGTCCAAGAGCGGACTGTGGGTGAAGCTGAAGAAGGGCGAGAGCGCGGACCACGTCCCGATGGCGGGCCGCAAACTCGGCACCATGATCGGCAAGGGCTCGGTCATCTCGTACCCCATGGGCACGACCCTGAAGAAGCACGGCGGCGGCCTGGACAAGATCCAGTTCCAGCAGCTGGGTTCGGCCGACGTCCTGACCGCCCTCCAGAACGGCGGCACCGACTCCGCCTGGCTCCTCGACCCGGTCTGGCGCAAAGTCGACGGCGACAAGCAGTACGCGTTCCTCGGCGGCCAGCCCCAGGGCGAACCGCTCGGCGGGCTCCTGTTCGGCCCCAACCTCCTGACGAAGGACCCGGACGCGGGCGTCGCGCTGCTGCGCGCGTACATCAGGACCGTGAACACGTACTTCGCCGGTGACTACAAGGCGGACAAGGCCTTCGTGTCCGATCTCGCGAAGCTCCTGAAGACCGACGAGGCGGTCCTGAGGTCGACTCCGTCGCTGCGGATGGACTGGGAGATCCGCTCCGGAACCATGGACCGGCTCCAGGCGGCGTACAAGACGGCGGGCGTCGCCGAGGGCGACAAGGTCCCGGAGAACAAGGCGGTGGACCGCAAGCTGTACGAGGAGGCCGTGGGCCACAAGCCGTCCTGATCAAGCACCCCAAACACACCAGAGGCCGGGAAGCTAATGCTTCCCGGCCTCTGGCCTTTAGTAGCGGGGACAGGATTTGAACCTGCGACCTCTGGGTTATGAGCCCAGCGAGCTACCGAGCTGCTCCACCCCGCGCCGTTGTGTTGCAAGCGTATGCCAAACGCTACGACCAGCGCAAATCCGTTCCGAGGCCCGGCTGCGGGCAGCCGTCCCGCGCCGCTGCGGGCAGGCGTTCCGCAAGGCGGAACAGGTGGGCACAGCCCACCCACCGGCCTGCACCCGCCCGACAACCGCACGTAAACACAGGCTCAGGCAGAGGCTAAGCAGTCAGCTCCTGCTGAAGCGCCTCGCGCAACCGTGCCGCCCGCTCGGAAACCTCCGCAGGCCCAAGCTCCACCGCACGGGCAGCCCACCGCTGCCCCTCGACCAGCTGCCCGCGCCGAGCGTAGAGCAGCGCGAGCCGCAAGGCAGCCCGCCCATGCCCCGCGTCAGCGGCCCGCGTCCACCAGAGCGCCGCTTCAGGCTCACTGCCCTCACGAGCAAGCAGAAGCCCCAGGTTGAACGCCCCGTTCCGGCTCCCCGCGTCCGCCGCCAGGCGGTACCAGTGCGCCGCCTCCACCACGTCACCGCGCCCCGCGGCCAGCATCCCGACCCGGACCTGCGCACGCCGGTGCCCCTGCTGGGCAGCCCGCTCGTACCACTCCTCGCACTCGGTCTTCTCCGCGGCGGGCTCGCCAAGCGCGGGCGGACCAGCGGGAGGCCGCCGCGCGTCGAGCACGGTGCCGAGGCGGTACGCCGCCTCCGCGCTGCCGCCACCCGCCGCGCACCGCAGATGCCGCTCGGCGTCCTGCTCGTCCCCCTCCCGCAGCCGCGCCGTGCCGACCTGGAGCGCGGCCTCGGTGTGCCCGGCCGCCGCCGCACGCTCGTACCAGGGCAGGGCGGAGTCCTCGTCGTCGCGGGACGCGTACAGAATCCCGAGGTTGAAGGCCGCGTCCACGCTGCCCGCCTCCGCGGCCTTGGAGAACCACGGCTCGGCGCCCGCCGCGTCGCCGCCCTGGAGCAGCAGCACGGCAAGCGCGTTGGCGGCCTCGCGGTGACCGGCGTACGCGGCACGCCTGTACCACTGGTCGGCCTGCACGGTCCGCCCCTGCTCGGCGCAGAGCAGACCGAGGTTGTACGCGCCGTTCACGTCCCCCGCGTCCATCGCCGCGCGGTACCACCGCTCGGCGGTCTGGGTCTCGCCCCGCTCGGCGTGCAGCGCGCCCAGGGCGTTGGCGGCGTTCCCGTCGCCGTCCTGGGCTGCTTTCAGCCACCAGACCGCGGCGCTCTCCTCGTCGCCCGCGTCGCGCAGCAGGAAGCCGAGGGCGCAGGCGGCACGCGCCTCTCCGTCCTTGGCGGAGTTCAGATACCAGCGCCCCGCCTCCTTCAGCTCACCGCGCTGCTCCAGGATCGCGCCGAGGTGCAGCGCGGCCCGCCGGTGGCCGCGCGCGGCGGCCTGGCGGTACCACTGCTCGGCCTCGACGGCGGGCTCGGCGGCGGCCTTGGTGTCCTTACGGCCCGTACGGTCAGTCCGGTCCTTGCGGTCAGTCCGGTCCTTACGGTCCGTGCGCTCGGCCGTGGCCCGCCGGTCAAGGGCGCGCGCGATCCGGTACGCGGCCTCGCGGTGACCGCGCTCGGCCGATGCCCGCATCCAGCGCTCGGCGCCGACGTCACCGCGGTGCTCGAGAAGATCGGCGAGGGCGTACGCCCCCAGGGCGTGGCCCTGCTCGGCGGACTGCCGCAGCCAGTACTCGGCGGCGGGCTCGTCGCCGCGCTCACGGTGGTAACGCCCGAGCGCGTGCGCGGCCGCGGCGGAACCGGCGACGGCGGCCACCCGCCACCATCCGGCCGCCTCGTCGGCGTACCCACGCTGGAGGAGGAGGACTCCGAGGTTGTTGGCCGCGGCACGGTCGCCCTCGGCGGTCGCCGCGCGCAGCATGGATTCGGCCCCGTCGAGATCACCGCGGCGCAGCAGAAGGCTTCCCAGGACGCTCATGGCGTCGACGTCTCCGGCCTCGGCGGCCAGCCGATGGCGCAATTCCTCCGCGGCCGTCCCGGGATCCTCCCGGTCGGCCGACTGCACAAACCGCCCTGTCTCCAACAGAGTTGCCTTGTCCCCCATAACGTCCATCGTCGCACCACCTGCAACCTGGGTATACCTGATATACCGCAGCCAGTGAGGTCACTACAGCGTTTTGTCGACTTGCCCACAGAGAGATAAGTCAAACACAGTTTTCCCAACTCCCCCCGGGCGGAGCAGGGTTCGCACAGACCAGCGCACGCCGCCACGACCCCACGCACACACGACGAAGGCCCGGATCCGATAAGGATCCGGGCCTTCGCCTTCTAGTAGCGGGGACAGGATTTGAACCTGCGACCTCTGGGTTATGAGCCCAGCGAGCTACCGAGCTGCTCCACCCCGCGCCGTTGTGTTGCAACCGTACCACGGCGCGGGGAGGGTGTTTCGCAGCTGGTCAGCCGCCCTTCTTGTCGCCCTTGTCGTCGGCCTTGCCGTCGCTCGCCTTGTCGCCCTTGCCGTTCTTTTCGTTGGCCTTGGCCTGGGCGTCCTCGGCTCGCTGCAGGGACTCCTGGAGCTTGTCCTGGGCCTTGCCGTAGGCCTCCCAGTCGCCGTCCTTCAGAGCCTGCTGCCCCTCCTCGAACGCCGTCTGGGCGTCGTCCAGGGCTGCCTGCACCGTCGGGTCGCTCGACTTGGGCGGATTGGCCGGCTGGTCCGTGTCGTCGGCCGGTGGCTTGGTGGTCCCGTCGGCACCGAAGACCTCGTTGAGGCCGTCGCTCAGGGAGTCCGCGAACGCGGTCTCCGTGCCGTACGACACCGCCACCTTCTTCAGGAGCGGATACGCCGACTTGCGCCCTTGTACGTACACGGGCTCTACGTAGAGGAACCCGTCGTCCAGTGGCACGGTCAGCAGGTTTCCGTAGAGGACGTCGGAGTCGGCGCCCTTCATGTCCCGGACGAAGTTACCGACCTGCGTCATGGAGTTCAGCTTGTTCTGGACCTGTTCCGGGCCGTCCACGTCGCCCGTGACTCTCAGCAGTTTCATCGTGCCGAAGTTCTTGCTTCTGGCGTCGGCGTCGACCGTCATGAAGGCCCGTAGGTTGGGGCGCCCGCTCGGGGTGAACGTCGTCGTCAGTGAGAACTGCTGCTGCGTCTCACCCGGCGTCTTCATGGACAAGTAGTACGGCGGAACCGCGCTGTTGTCCTTCTTCGTCGGGTCGTTCGGCACCTGCCACGCGTCGGACGCGTTGTAGAACTGGCCGGGGTCCGTGACGTGGTAGAGCGTCAGGAGCTCGCGCTGCACCTTGAACATGTCCTGGGGGTAGCGCAGGTGGTCCATCAGGGCCTTGGGGATCTCACCCTTGTCCTTGACGGTGTCCGGGAACGCCTTCTTCCAGGTCTTCAGGACCGGGTCCTTGTCGTCCCAGGTGTAGAGCTTGACCTCTCCGGTGTACGCGTCGACGGTCGCCTTGACCGAGTTGCGGATGTAGTTGACCCGGTTCTGCTGGGCCACCACCGCACGCTGGTCGTCGGCCTCGGACAGCGAGTCGGCCGTCGTGTCGCCGAGCGTGGTCCGCGAGGCGTACGGATAGCCGTTGCTGGTCGTGTAGGCGTCGACGACCCACTGGATCCTGCCGTTGACCACCGTCGGATACGTGTCGCCGTCGATGGTCAGCCAGGGAGCCACCGACTCGACGCGCTCCTTGGGAGTGCGGTTGTAGAGGATCCGCGATCCCTCGCCGATCGCTCCGGAGTACAGCATCTGCGGTTCGCCGAAGGACACCGCGTACGCGGCGCGGTTGATCGGGTTGGAGAGGTTGACCCCGCTCTTGCCCTTGTAGCTGTAGGTCTTCTGCCCCCCGCCGTCCTCCTCGTAGTCGAGCTCCTTCTGGGGCCCGCCCACGATCGAGTACTGGGTCGTCTTCTCGCCGTAGTACACCCGCTGCTCGTACTCGCCGAGGCTGCCGGAGGTGGGCAGGCCGGACTCCGTGAAGTCCGGGGCGCCCTTGGAGCCCTTCTTGGTCTCCGTGCCCTTGGCGGTGACCATTCCATAGCCGTGGGTGTAGGCGAAGTGGTCGTTGATCCAGTTGCGCTTGTCGAGCTTGTCGAGGCTGAGCTCACGCAGACCGACGATGGTGTCCTGGCCGTTGTAGCGGTCCACGTCCAGGGTCGTCGGGAAGCGGTAGTACTCGCGCTCCTGCTCGAGCTGCTGGAACGTCGGCGAGACGATGTTCGGGTCGTTCAGCCGGTAGTTGGCTGCCTCGTCCGCGTCGTCGCGCTTCTTCTTGGCGTCCTCGTCGGCCTTGCCCGCGCCCTTGTAGTCCTGGGGCTTCACACCGCTGATGCCGTACGCGTCGCGCGTCGCCTTGATGTTCTTCTGGATGTACGGCGCTTCCTTGGCCTGCTCGTTCGGCGAGACCTGGAACTTCTGGACGATGGCCGGGTACAGACCGCCGATGAGGATGGCGGAGAGGACCATCAGGCCGAAGCCGATGACCGGCAGCTGCCAGGTGCGCCGCCACAGCGTCCCGAAGAAGAGCAGGGCGCAGATGACCGCGATGCAGAACAGGATGGTCTTCGCCGGCAGGTACGCGTTCGCGTCCACGTAGCGAAGGCCCGTCCAGTCGCCCGTCGCCTTGAAGTCACTGGACTTCACCGCGAGGCCGTACCGGTCGAGCCAGTACGCCACGGCCTTGAGCGTCACGAAGACGCCGAGCAGCACCGACAGATGCCCCGTCGACGCCGCCGTGGCCCGCGCGCCGGGGCTGGTGATCCGCAGCCCGCCGTACAGGTAGTGGGTGAGGGCGGCGGCGATCAGGGAGAGCACGGTGGCCGCGAAGCCGAAGCCGAGCATGAAGCGGTACCAGGGAAGGTCGAACGCGAAGAACGACACGTCCAGGTGGAACTGCGGGTCCTTCTGGCCGAAGGAGACGCCGTTCACCCACAGCAGCCACGTGCGCCACTGTCCCGCTGCCGACGCGCCCGCGATCAGGCCGACGAGCGTGGCGATGCCGAGCAGCAGCCACTTCTTGTACGGCGCGATGCTCATGCGGTACCGGTCGAGGCTCTGCTGCTCCATCGACATGGCGCTCAACGGCGGGCGCAGCCGGTGCGCCAGCCAGATGTTGAGTCCGACCGCGGCCGCCATCAGGAGGCCGAAGACGAAGAACAGGCCGATCTTGGTCCACAGGGTCGTCGTGAAGACCGACGAATAGTTGACCGAGCGGTACCAGAGCCAGTCCGTCCAGAACCCCGCGAACATGACGAACACCATGGCGAGTACAGCCAGGATGCCCAATGTCATGAGCAGGGTCCGGACGCGACGGGACGGTCGGCCCACTCTGATCCGTGGCCCCGTCGGGCCTCCGCCGCGGTCCGGCATCTGGAAAGCCAAGGTGCGCACCTCGAAGTTCGATGTTGATTCTGTTGATCCGTCAGGTCCCTGTGATCGTGGACCCACACCTATGCAACTTACTCACGCTTTACTCAGTTCCCGTTTTGCGGGACTAACGAGGCAGGATTGTGACCATGTCCAACACTCCCATGGCAGCGAGCCCCCTCACCCGTGCCGTGCTCGAGATCGATGAGTACGCGTCCGGCCTCGGCTGGGACCAGCCCGCACGCCTTTTCGCGCTGGTCGACACGGCGCGACTGCGTACCCAGGAACCCGGCCTCGCCACCCAGCTCGGCCTCGACAACTCCCCCGAGGAGACCGCCCTCACCCCCATCGAGCAGGAGGAGATTCCGGCGGGCAAGCCGCTGGACGAGTTCCTCGGCACCATCGCCTGGCCGGACGCCGTGGTGGGCTGCGCCCTCACGGTGGAGCGCCTGATGCTTCCGCCGTCGGCTGAGACGTCCGTCCCCGAAGGGCTCGGCGAGGCACAGCTCGCGAAGTGGGTGGCCCAGCACCCGGACCGCCAGGAGGTCCGCATGACGGTCGCGGTGCTCCGTGACGGTGCGCGCGACTCGGCCCTGCGGCTGCGCGAGAAGGACTCGCCGACCGAGGTCCTCACCGGTTCCGACCTGGTTCCGGGGCTCGCGGAGGCGCTGGCGGCCACGTTCGCCGACTGAGCGGACTGCGCGGACTGACACCACGCTGTTCTCGTACGCGGGTGGGCGCGTTCCCGCCCGCGTACGGCCGTTCCTTTGGCCGCTACTTCTTCGCGGTGCACTGCGGCAGGTCCGCGGTGTCGCCCTTGCGGATGTCCTTGAGGGCGGCGACCGCGTCGTCGATGGTGTCCACCTTGACCAGCGTGAGCCCGTCCGGGACGTCCTTGGCGGCGGTGGCGCAGTTCTCCTTCGGCGTCAGGAAGTACTCGGCGCCCTTGTCGCGCGCGCCGACCGTCTTCATCCCGATGCCGCCGATCGGGCCGACCTTGCCCTCGTCGGTGATCGTGCCGGTGCCGGCCACGAAATGGCCGCCGGTGAGGTCGGTCGGCGTCAGCTTGTCCACGATGCCGAGCGCGAACATCAGTCCGGCGCTGGGGCCGCCGACGTCGGCGAGCTTGATGTCGATGTCGAACGGGAACGTGTGATCGGTGCCCGCCTCGATGCCGACGACCGCGCGGCCGTCGTCCTTCGCCTTCTCCGTCGTCATCTTGACGTCTTCCGTCCCGGTCGGCTCCTTGCGCGCCTTCTCTGCGGCGGCGGCCTCCTTGACGGGGACGATGGTGAAGACGACGTCCTGGCCCGGCTTGCGCTTGGTGACCAGCTTGGAGACGTCCGTCATCTCCTTCACGGGCGTGCCGTCGACCTTCTTGATGACGTCGCCCGCGTGCAGCTTGCCCTCGGCGGGGCTGTCCTTGGAGACGGTCCGTGCGATGACCTGGGACTTCACCGGGATCTTCAGATTCCGCAGGGCGGCGACCTTGGCGCTCTCCTGGGACTCGCTGAACTCTTCGGCGTTCTCCTGGCTCGACTGCTGCTCGGTCTTGCCGTCCGGGTAGAGGGTCTCGTGCGGCACCACGATGTTGTCGTGGGCCAGCCAGCCGTACACGGCTTCCGCGATGTTCATGTTGTAGTCGGCGCTGGTGACCCTGACCGTCGTCATGTTGAGGTGACCGCTGGTCCGGTACGTCTTGCGGTCGGCGATCTGCAGCACCGGCTCGCCGCCGTGGTCGCCGAGGGTGTTCACCGTGGGGCCCGGCGACATCACCGAGTACGGCACTTTGATGAGGACTCCGGCGCAGAGCAGCGCGATCAGCATCAGGGTGGAGGCGAGCATCGTCGCGGTGCGGCGTGGCATGGAACGACAGTACGGGACCTGCCTGTCAGTGCACCGCTGGGGCCAGTCCGTACGGGGCCTGCGGGCCTGTCGGGGGCCATCGGGCCCCCGGGACCTCAGGTGCCGGAGTGGGACTTGTCCATCGCCTCGCGGAAGGCCGCGTAGCCGTTCAGCTCGCTGTGGTCCCCGGTCTTGCCCGACCTGCGATTACGCGCGGCCCAGCCACCCCAAAGACCCGCACCGACAGCTGCCGCAAGCGGAATCAGCAACCAGGCAAGTGATGCCATGTCGACCTCCCGACCCCATATGCGACCGCAACTGACTGATCAGCAGATTAACCATCCGCACCGTCAACGCTCACGGCAGGGGTCGGGTTACGCAACCGGAGGGTCCTGGTCCAACTGGCCCGACGGGGAGGGGAAGAGGCCGGCTCATCTCGGCCCGAGGAGTCAGCAGGCGCCGACCCACTCCTCCTGGCCGACCCAATTCCTGATGGCCGCTCTCGCACTGCTCGACCCCGGCGGGCCTCCCAGGCTTCGACCGACCGCGTCGGACTCCGTCCGCCGACCGTGCAGGGCCGCCCGGATCGTGCACAGGCCGACCCCGGCCGCGTCGGCGCTCAGCAGGCGCCGACCCACTCCTCCTGGCCGTCGGAGAAGCGCTGGTGCTTCCAGATCGGCACCTCGTGCTTGAGGTCGTCGATCAGCTTGCGGCAGGCGGCGAAGGCCTCCCCGCGGTGCGGGCAGGAGACGGCCACGACGACCGCGAGGTCACCCACCGCCAGGTCGCCGACGCGGTGGACGGCGGCCAGGGCACGGACCGGATATTCGGCGACGACCTTCTCGGCCACCCGGCGCATCTCGGCCTCGACCGTCGGATGGGCCGAATAGCCGAGCTGGTCGACGTCCGCACCGCCGTCGTGATTGCGCACCGTCCCCACGAAGAGCGCCGTGCCGCCCGCGGCGTCGTCACCGACGGCCCGGAACACCTCGTCCAGGGAGAGCGGTGCGTCGCGGATCGCAAGCAGCCGGATGGGGTCCTGAGCGGCCTGCTCGCCGGGGTGATCGTTCGTGGTGCGTGCCATGCGGCCATGGTGCCGCACGGCACGGACATCACGGAATAGCGCTTTCACCCGGCACGCGCGCGTGCCGCGTTGGAGCTCTCTACAGGCCCACCGGGGGCGCGCAGCGGTCTCAGCGGGCTCAGATCCGGCGCCGCGCCTTCCGCGCGCGCCGCACCACCGCCGCCGCACCGAGCAGCGCGACCGTCGCACCGGCGGCACCCGCGGCCGTCGCGTCCTTGCGCCCGAGCCTGCGTCCCGCCACGGTTCGGCGCCCCGCGACCTCTTCGAGCAGCTCCGCGAGGACCTCCTCGTTGGTCCATTGGGGCCGCCATCCGGCGTCGTGCAGCCTGCTGACGCTGACCACCCAGGGATACATCGTGTACGCGAGGTCACCGGCCGGGGACGGAGTGAGACCGATCCGGTGCAGCCGGGCCGCCGCCCCGAGTGCCACCGTGGAGGGCAGCTCCATACGACGGATCTCGCTGAGCTCCTCGACCTCTTCCTGCTCGAGCCATCCGTCGCAGCCGACGGCAAGCTCCCCGTCGACCTTCTCCAGGACGGCGTACTCCAGGGCGCTGCACAGATCCTCGACATGGCAGAACTGCCAGGCCGGGCGCGAGCCCGCCACCACGAGCAGCCGGGGCGACTCGAAGTACCGCGTGAGCGCGGTGTCCGTGCCGCCCACCAGGACGGCCGGCCGCACCACGGTGACGTTCAGACCGGGGTGGGCACGGGGTGCGCGCCGGGCGAGCCGCTCGACCTCGAGAAGATCGCCGACGCCGGTCGCCTCCGCGGTGGCACGCAGTTCGGCGTCTTCGGAGAGGGGCAGTTCGTTGTCGGACAGTGCTCCGTAGACCATCGCCGACGTGCAGAGCACGACACGGTGGACACCGGCCGCGGCGGCGGCCGTGAGGACGGTCTGCGTGCCGCGTACGTTGTACGCCGTACGGGCGGCGGCGTCGGTCTCCAGGTCGAGATCGAGCGCGAGGTGGACCACGACGTCCGCGCCCCGCAGCTTCTCGGCGATGGCCGGATCCCTGACGTCCAGGATGTGCCACTGGGCCTGGGCGCACTCGCCCCGCCGCTCGTCGATGGCGACGACCTGCTTGATCTCTTCGGACGCGGCGAGGCGCTCGGTCAGCAGAGCGCCCACGCCGGACGCGGCGCCGGTGACGGCGACCACGGGCCCCCGGACAGGAGCCGGTGTGGAAAGGTTTCGCGCTGCGCGAACCTGTGGATCTGGGGAACTCACCAGGCGTCTCCAGCGGTTGTCTTCAGTAGATACGCAAATGACGCGTACGTACCAGGTGGCATCCATCCTGCCGCAGGCCATGAGTCGGCGAAGCACTGAGGCCCTATCCCGTCACGGTGTCTACGCTGGGTGGTGTTGTAAGGCAGCCGCCGCCGGAACAGTACCGGTGGCCTGACGAGCCGAGGAATCCCGTGAGTGACACCCCATTCGGATTCGGCCTTCCGCCGGAGGAGCCGGAGAACGGCGACGAGGGCAAGAAGAAGGACAGCCCCGGAGGGGGACAGGGTGCAGGTGGTGGCCCTGGGAACCCGTTCGGCTTCGGAGGCCTGCCCGGCGCGGGCGGTCCCGGCGGCCAGGGCGGTGACAATCCGTTCGCCGCGATGTTCGGTTCGATGAATCCGAACGACCTGGGCGCCGCGTTCCAGCAGCTCGGCCAGATGCTCAGTTACGAGGGCGGCCCGGTGAACTGGGACATGGCGAAGGACATCGCCCGCCAGACGGTCTCCCAGGGCACGCCCGACGGCACCAAGGACTCCAGCGTCGGTCCCGCGGAGCGCGGCGCGGTCGAGGAGGCCGTCCGCCTCGCCGACCTGTGGCTCGACGACGCGACGTCGCTGCCGTCCGGCTCCGGCGTGGCCGTGGCCTGGAGCCGCGCCGAGTGGGTCGAGGCGACCCTTCCGGTGTGGAAGGAGCTGGTCGACCCGGTCGCCGAGCGCGTCGGCCTCGCCATGGGCGACGTGCTGCCCGAGGAGATGCAGGCCATGGCGGGCCCGCTGATCGGGATGATGCGCTCCATGGGCGGCGCCATGTTCGGCCAGCAGATCGGCCAGGCCGTGGGCGTGCTCGCGGGCGAGGTCGTCGGCTCCACCGACATCGGCCTGCCGCTCGGCCCGGCAGGCAAGGCCGCCCTCCTTCCGGTGAACGTCGAGGCCTTCGGCAAGGACCTGGGCATCGCCCAGGAGGAGGTCAGGCTCTACCTGGCGCTGCGCGAAGCCGCCCACCAGCGGCTCTTCGCCCACGTGCCGTGGCTGCGCTCGCATCTGTTCGGCGCGGTCGAGGGCTACGCCCGCGGCATCAAGGTCGACACGGCCAAGCTGGAGGACGTCGTCGGCCAGCTCGACCCGCAGAATCCCGAGCAGCTTCAGGAAGCACTCCAGCAGGGCATGTTCCAGCCGGAGGACACCCCCGAGCAGAAGGCCGCCCTGGCGCGCCTGGAGACGGCTCTCGCGCTCGTCGAGGGCTGGGTGGACGCAGTCGTCCACGCGGCGGCCAAGCCCCGCCTGACGTCCGCGGACGCCCTCCGCGAGACGCTGCGCCGCCGCCGTGCGACGGGCGGACCCGCAGAGCAGACCTTCGCCACGCTCATCGGCCTGGAGCTGCGCCCGCGCAGGCTGCGGGACGCCTCGCGCCTGTGGGCCTCGCTCACGGACGCGCGCGGCGTGGACGGACGCGACGGCCTGTGGGCACACCCGGACATGCTGCCGACGGCCTCGGACCTGGACGACCCGGACGGGTTCGTGCACCACGAGCAGCTGGACTTCTCCGAGCTGGACAAGATGCTCGGCGAGGCGGCGGGCGGCTCCACCAAGCCGGACCTCAAGAAGGACACAGAGGGCGCTGAGGGCTCTGAGGACGAGGACAAGGGCGACAGCGAGAAGTGAGCCTTCACGACGACGCGGTCCTCGTACTGAAGAGCTACGAGGACCAGGAAGAGCTGCGCCAGTACTACCTCGACCATCTCGCCGCCCACCCCGAGGACGGCATGTGGAAGGCCTGCACGGACGGACATGTGACGGCCAGCGCCTTGGTGATCGACCCGGCACGCGGGCGCGTGCTGCTCACCCTGCACAAGAAGCTGCGGATGTGGCTTCAGATGGGCGGTCACTGCGAGCCGGGCGACCCGACGCTGGCCGCGGCGGCGCTGCGTGAGGCGACGGAGGAGTCCGGGATCCGAGACCTCACGCTCCTGCCGGGCGGCCCGGTGCGCCTCGACCGGCATCCGATCCCCGGGCCGTGCACGCAGCACCTCGACGTGCAGTACGCCGCCCTCGCCCCTTCAGGCGCGACCGAGGCGATCAGCGACGAGTCCCTGGACCTGCGCTGGTTCGCCTACGACGAGGTGGCGGAGGTGGCGGACGAGTCGGTGGTCCGCCTGACGGAAGCAACGAGGGCGCGGCTGTAGTACGGGCCCCGAAAGGGGCGCGGGGAACTGCGCGACCAGCCACAAGCCGGCCCGCAGTTCCCCACGCTCCTTTTGGTTCGGTCCCGCCCGGAGAGGGCTCAGCTCCAGACGTTGCCCTGGTTCTGCCCGCGAGCCCCCTGCTGGCCCATGCCGTACTGAGCCCGGGCACCCTGCCCGATGACCGCGTTCTGGGGCGGCAGCATCTCGCTCGGCTGGACGAGGGCGTAGCCCTGGCCCATGAAGCTGAGCTCCCAGCCCTCACCGGTGTTGCCGCGGCGCCGCCACACGCCCGATGAGTGCGTCTGGGCCTGCATCTGCACCCGCAGGCCGTTGGACCAGGCGACGATCGCGTCGGCGTCGGCGTTCACGTACTGGTCCGGCGTGACCTGCAGCATCAGCGGCTGGCCCGAGGTCATCAGGGCGACCTTGCCACGGCCCGTGATGTTGAGCTGGTACTTGCCGGAGCCGGAGATGCCGTACTGGCTGTCCACGGCGATGACCTGGTGGGTCAGCGACGAGTCGAGCGCCAGGACATAGCTGCTGTCCACGGTCAGGCCGTCCCGGTCCACATCCACTACGTGGATGTACTGGGCCAGGTTGGCGAGATAGACCGTGCCCTGTCCGTGGCAGCGCATCAGGTCGAGACCCTCGCCGGTGTGCGCGCGGGCCCGCTGGTTGCCCTGGCTCTGGTACTCGGCGTCGAACTCCATCAGCCCCTGGTAGGCGACCATGGCCCCCTTGCGGGCCAAGATGTCGTCGTGGCCCGCGAGGGCGACCCGAAGGAGCTGCGGGTTCTGGACGGTGTAGCGCTCCTGAGTCTGCTGCTCGGAGTGCGCGAAAAGTGGGCTCTGCATGGTGTGTTGCTCCCCCTCAGCCCCGAGCTCGGAGACGGTCGGTGCTGTCCTCGCTGGGCTGTACGACGACGATGCCCTCCCCGGAGAAGCCCATCTGGTAGGCCTCGCCGCTGCCGCGCCCGATGAGCGAACCGGCCTTGAAGCTGCGCTTGCCCTTCACCTTGAGGTTCGGGGACCAGGCGATCAGGGCGTCCGGGTCGACGTACGTCTCGTCCTCGCCGCGGCCGCAGTCGACGACGACCGGGGTGCCGCGGGAGGTCAGTGCCACCCAGCCCTGGCCGGAGAGCTTGATGTTCCACAGGCCCTGACCGGCGAACTTGGCCATGCCCTTGACCCGCTCGACGCCCCACTGGAGGGATGTGTCGAAGGCAAGCAGGTTCGTGCCGTTCACCGAGAGCGAGTCGCCCGCCAGGTTGATGACGACGACGTCGGCTCCGTAGTCGGCGAGATAGAGCAGGCCGTCTCCGGAGCACTTCATCAGAGGTGCGCCCTCGCCGGTCATCCACTCCTTCGCGATCTGACGGACGGCGGGCGGATTGGGCTCGTACTGCACGAACCCTTCGTAGGCGACCATCGAGCCCACGCGCGCGAGGAGGTCGTTTCCGGTCTGCATCGCCACCTTGAGCATGTGGTGGCCGTGGTTCTCCATACGGGCAGCGACGGGTGCCGCGGCGAAGCCCGCGAGTTGCTGATTCATGACGGGCTCCCTCAGACCTCGAACGGCTGGACGATGATGAAGTTGCCGGGTGCGCCCCGGAACTGCAGGTTCACGCTCTCCCCCGTGGAGCCCGCGTACGCGTTGCTGCGCAGCCGGACCTGGCTGGAGACGATCGCCTGAGCCGCCGCCGACCAGGCGACCACGGCGTGGCAGTCGGCGAACGTCGTCGGCGTGACGGGCAGCACGACGGGCACACCGTGCGTCTTGACGATGACCGTGCCGGTGCCCTGGAACTGCATCACGAACAGCGCGCCACCGGGGATCCCGTGGCCCTCGATCCTGCGCACCTCGTGCTGGAGCGTCTCGTCGAACGCGAGGACGTTCTCCGCGGAGACACAGATCGCGTCCCCCTGGAGCTCGATGGGGTGCAGATACGTGGCTTCCTCGGCGAGGAAGACCTGGCCCCGGCCGGAGCAGCGCATCAGCTGCATCTCCTGGCCGGTGGAGTTGCCCACGACGCGGCCCGCGAAGCCCGCGCCCTTGTAGCTGAACTCGACCTTGCCCTGGTAGAGCACCATGCTGCCTTGGCGGGCGAGCACGGCCTGCTCGCTGATGCCGAGGTCGACGCGGATCAGCTTCTCGTTCTGCTGCGTCCAGCGCTGCCCGGTGGGGGCCTCGCGGTACGCCGCGAGAGCCGCGGTCACGCCGCCGGCCTGCGTGGAGCCCTGAGGAACGCCGGCTCCGTACGGGGACGGGGCGGCGGGCTGACCGGGGAACTGGCCGGGGGGCTGCTGGCCGTAGCCGGGAGGCATCGGAGCGCTGGGCTGCTGGCCGTAACCGGGCGGCGGGGGCGCCGACTGGCCGGGGACCTGGCCGTACTGCGGCTTCGGCTGTCCGTAGGGCTCGGGCGGCGGCGGGGGCGGGGGCGGCATCATGCCGCCCTGCGGCTGGTTCATCGGCGCCACGATCGTCTGCGCGGCGTGCACCGACGGGTCTACGGGAGCCGGTGCGGGCGGCGGAGTGGCACCCTGCGGCGGCGCGAAGTTCTGGGCCGGGGCAGGTGCGGGCGCGGGAGCGGGGGCCGGGGTCTGCGCGGGTGCCGCCGGGGCACCGAACGCGGGCGGCGCGGCTGCCTGGCCGGGCGGCGCGAAGGACGGCGCGCCGGTGGCCTGCGGTGCCTGCGGCGCGGGCTCCTCCTCGGCGACCTCGCCGCCGAAGTTCTTCAGGAGCGCGTCGAGACCGCCGTCGAAGCCCTGGCCGATCGCGGCGAACCGCCAGACGTCCTTCATATAGAAGTCGCCCAGCATCACGGCACGTTCCGTGGAGAACTCCGTGCCGTTGAAGGAGTAGCGGGCCACTTCCTCGCCGCCCGCGACGATCCGGATGTAGCCGGGGGCGACCTGCGACATCTGCCCCGCGCCGTCGATCGTCGCGGTGAACGACAGCTTCTGGATCTGCGACGGGATCCGGTCGAGCGTGACCCGGAAGGACTCCGTGTCACCGGCCTGCGCGCCGAGGAGCTGGATGGACTCCTCGGGCGACTTCGGCTGGTTGAAGAAGATGAAGTAACTGTCGTCCGAGAGCCGCTCGTCCGCGTCCAGGCCGAAGCAACTGATGTCGAAGCTCAGTCCGGGGGCGGAGATCTGCACGCCTACGTACAGATCGGTGCCCGCGGTGAGGTCACTGATCTTGGCCTTGTGGCCGCGTTGGAATTCCCTGGCCATACGTAACGACCGTCCCCCATCCCGAATGTAAATGCGTCGCGTCAGGCTAACCGCAAAGTCCAACAGCGAACCAAGCCGGTACAGACCCGGTACACAACATCCGAGCGGAGCGGAAGTTCACTCGTCTCGGGCGGCGGGCTGGTGGGGCAGCCGGTCGGCCGCGACCACACCTTCGAGGTACCCACGAGCCCGCTCCGTCCGGGGGTAGGCCTCGAGGAGTTGCCAGAAGTCGGATCCGTGCCCGGGTACGAGCAGATGCGCGAGTTCGTGGACGAGAACGTAGTCGACGACGTACTCGGGCATGCCCTGCAGCCGGTGCGAAAGGCGGATGCTGCCCTCCGCCGGGGTGCACGAACCCCATCGGGTGTTCTGATTCGTGACCCACCGAACGGACGCGGGCCTGGCCCGACCGCCGAAGTACTGCTCGGAGAGCCGCTCGGCGCGCTCGACGAGCTCCGCGTCGCCCAGGACCCGCTTGCTCTCCTGGGCCGCGAGCTTGTCGAGCATGACGTTGACCCAGCGCTGTTCCTCGGCCTCGGACATGCGGGCGGGGATGAGCACGACGGTGCGATCGCCCTCTCGGTACGCGGAGACCGTTCGGCGGCGGCGGGCGCTCCTTCTGACCTCGACCGCGCTCGCCCCATAGCCGGGTGACGGCGGGCTGGTCATGCTGCGCTGTGGGTTTGCGGCGCGGTGCAGTGGGTCGGCGGGCACGCCCCGACGTTACCCGCTGGGCAGGGGGGAAGTCCCGCCTCCGGATCGGTTCGGCGGGGTATCGCTCCCCGTCCGATCGATTAGTACGACGAACACCCCCTGCCTGTGGACAACGCTCGGCGGGTATCCGCCGGGGCGGGCATTCTGGCTGACGACCGGCGATGCGGACGGGGACCGACAGCGCCTGACGACCACGGGGGACGACCATGCATCCGATCTTGAAACCGGCGTTGCGGCGCGGCTGGCGCGATCTGAACACCATCCAGTTCGGCGTGGCGCCCGCACACGCCCAGGTGCTCGGTCCTGTCGACACGGCGACGGGCAGCTTTCTCCAGCTCCTGGACGGGACACGCGGGCTGCCGCTCCTTCGCGACGAGGGCAGACGGATGGGCCTGCCCGACGATCACGTGGACAAGCTGGTGCGGCGGCTGTCCAGGGCCGGGCTGCTCGACGACGCGACGGGAGGCGGCGCCGCGGCCGACGCCCTGCGCAAGCGGGGCCGGGCCATGGACCGGCTGCGCCCGGATCTGGCCTCTCTGTCGGTCGTGACTCCCGAGCCGGGCGACGGAATGAGGAAACTGGCCGCGCGCCGCGCCATGCGGGTCCAGGTCCGGGGCGCGGGCCGGGTGGGCGCGGTGGTGGCCTCGGTCCTTTCCGGGGCGGGCGTGGGGCAGGTCGATGTGATGGAGGGAGGAGTCGTCGAACCCTGGGATGTGGCGCCGGGCGGTCTGCCCGCCGACGCGGTCGGCGATCGCAGGGACGTGGCGGCGCGGCGGGTCGTGCGGCAATCGGCTCCGGACCGGCCGCCCCGTCGGGGGCGGAAAGGAGCGGGGGCGCCAGGGGAAGGGGAGCCGGAACTCTCCCTGGTGATCATCGCTCCGCGTGACGGTCTGGACGTTCATGCTCCCGACCCGGTCGCCGCCGAGCCGTTCGTCTCGTCGGGAACACCGCATCTTTATGCGGGCGTGATCGAGGGAACCGGAGTGGTGGGTCCGCTCGTCCTGCCGGGGACGACGGCCTGCGCGGGCTGTCTGGCGCTGGGGCGTGCGGATCGGGATCCCACCTGGCCGCGCATGCTGGCGCAGTGGCGTTCGGGACGCGCGCGCCATGTCACCGCATGCGATCTCGCCCTTTCGACCACCGTCGCCGGCCTTGCCGCGGCGCATGCTCTCGCCTTTCTGGACGGGGCTGCACCGGCGAGTGCGGGAGCGCGCTGGGAGGCGTCGGTGCCCGGGTTCGACTGGCATGCACGGCCGGTTTCACCGCATCTCGCGTGCCCGTGCGGGGCGGGTGTGGTGGATAAGGGGGAACACCCCGCCGGGGCTCGAGAGCCGCACGACACAATGGCCGGGTAACCGCCTGCCAAGGCGTGGCTGTCTGGGATTTGGAGGGGCGCATGTCTGATCTTCCCCGGAAGGCGGTAACCCGTACCGCCAAGCTGGCCGCGCTGCCACTCGGCTTTGCCGGGCGGGCGACCTGGGGTCTCGGCAAGCGGATCGGAGGTAAATCGGCGGAGATCGTCGGCCGTGAGCTGCAGCAGCGCACGGCGGAGCAGCTGTTCAAAGTGCTCGGCGAGCTCAAGGGCGGGGCCATGAAGTTCGGCCAGGCCCTTTCGGTCTTCGAGTCGGCGCTGCCGGAGGAGGTCGCGGGACCCTATCGCGCCGCGCTGACGAAGCTGCAGGAAGCGGCGCCGCCGATGCCCACGCGCACCGTGCACGCCGTGCTCGCGGAGCGGCTCGGCGATGACTGGCGCGAGCTGTTCCTGGAGTTCGAGGACAAGCCGGCCGCCGCCGCGTCGATCGGCCAGGTCCACCGAGCGGTGTGGGAGGACGGGCGCGAGGTCGCGGTCAAGGTGCAGTATCCGGGGGCGGGCGAGGCACTGCTCTCCGACCTGAACCAGCTCAGCCGGTTCGCCAGGCTTCTGGGGCCGCTGATTCCGGGGATGGACCTCAAGCCGCTCATCGCGGAGCTGCGCGACCGCGTCTCGGAAGAGCTCGACTACGGCCTTGAGGCCCAGGCGCAGCACGCGCACGCCGAGGAGTTCGCGGACGATCCGGATGTCGTGGTGCCCGATGTGGTGCACCAGAGCGAGCAGGTCCTGGTGACGGAGTGGATCGACGGGGTGCCCCTGTCGGACGTGATAGCGGACGGCACGCAGGAGCAGCGGGACCGGGCGGGACAGCTCCTTGCCCGCTTCCTCTTCTCGGGTCCGGCGCGCACAGGCCTGCTGCACGCCGATCCGCACCCGGGCAACTTCCGTCTGCTGCCCGACGAGGAGGGCGGTTGGCGGCTCGGGGTCCTCGACTTCGGCACGGTGGACCGGTTGCCCGGCGGGCTCCCCCCGACCATCGGCCGCTCCTTGCGGATGACGCTCGACGGCGAGGCCGACGCGGTCTACGCGATGCTGCGCGAGGAGGACTTCGTCCAGGAGTCCGTCGAGCTGGAGCCGGACGCGGTCCTCGACTATCTGCTGCCGATCATCGAACCGATGCTGGTGGAGGAGTTCACCTTCACCCGCGGCTGGATGCGCGGCCAGGCGGCGCGGGTGGCCGATCCCCGCTCCCCCGCCTATCAGTTGGGCAAGCGCCTCAACCTCCCGCCGTCGTATCTGCTGATACACCGTGTGACGTTGAGCACGATCGGGGTGCTCTGTCAGCTCGGGGCGACGGTGCGGATGCGGGACGAGCTCGAGGAGTGGCTGCCGGGCTTCGTGGAAGAGGAGCCGCAGGAGCAGGAGGCGGACGATCCGGCGGCCGGGGCCTGAGGCCGTCGGCCCGCTCTCACCATCGGCTCGTCCTCACCGTCGGCTCGTCCTCACCACCAGGGTGAGTCGAGTCGTCCCTCGATGGCTCTGATGTTCTCGCGGGCGCAGGAGTCACAGAAGTAGCGGCGGGCGCCGTTCTCCACGGAACAGGTCCAGGTGGGCGGCGCGCCTTCGGCGACCGTTCCGCAGCGGGAACACACGAGATTCTCGGCGCCCGCGGGCTGAGGATTGTGCTGGTCCACCCAGCGACCATATCGCCGCTTGTGGAGCTTCGCCCGGCACAACGCACCGCGGGGACCGGTCCGTTCGGACCGGCCCCCGCGGGCATCGTGGTGAAGCTCAGGCAACGCTCCGGATCGTCACTGCATGACGGCCAGGGCGAGCGCGCGCTTGGCGCGCAGCGACGCGCGCTCGGCGCGGCGCTGCATCCGGCGGGCCGCCATCACACGGGCGGCCGGGCGCTGGGCCTCGGCTTCCAGCATGCGTTCGTGCATATGCGCACGAGCCAAGGCTTCTGGGATGAGTTGCATCTCGCGGGTCCTGTTCTGGCGCGAGTCGTTCGCACCGGTGGTGGTGAAGTCCTGGGGGGCGGAGCCTGCGGGCTCGGCGGTGGCTGTCTTCATCGGGGCCTGCTTCTTGGGGTCGTGCGTCAGGGGGCGATCGATCGTTCCGATGGCGTTCATGCGGCAACAACCGGGTTCTTGCGCGGACGGCCACGGGGCCGCTTGCGGGCAACGACGACACCCTGGACGAAGAGCTCGCCGCCCCAGACGCCCCACGGCTCACGCCGCTCCTTGGCGCCGGCCAGGCAGGCCTCCATCAGCGGGCAGGTACGGCAGAGGGACTTGGCGTACTCGACGTCCGCCGGCGACTCGGCGAAGAAGACCTCCGGGTCGTAGGCACGGCAGGGGACGGGCACGCCGAGGTTCTCGATGGCGTCGTCGAGCGCGGTGAGCGCGGTGAGGGGAGTCAAGGTCGGGTCCTCCGTGGGAACGGGCGGGGGGAGAGTCTCTGAAGGCGGTACGGACGGGGCGTGCGCTTCGAGTTGCACGGTGGTGTTTTCCTCGTCTGGTCGTGCCGGCCTGGGTCGGCCGGTTGGCGGCTGGTACCGGGTCTTGCTCGGCCCCTTCGCTCCGTCATCCCGTTTTGGGGAAAACAGAAGGGCCGCGGATCCCGGGTGGGGTTCCGCGGCCCTGAAGGCGCCGGTCTGATCGAGGATCAGACTGGATCACTCCAGGGTTCGAGCCCACGGAAGGCCCACATCGTGTGGTGGTGCTGCGTCTGCTGCTGGGTCGTGCGCTTCTTGGATCCGGCACCGGCTGCGGCAAAGGCATAAGCCTTGGCCTGTCCTGTCGCTACTGCTTCCGGTGCCTTGGTCGCTCGCTCGCTGCCCTCATTGACCTCACGCATCGGAAGCACGTCGAGAGCGATGTGAGCGGTGCGCGGGACGGACAGAGGCAGGACGGAGGACTCCGGACGGACGGCGGCGGCAGCGATGCCACCGGACAGACCGGTGCCCAGGTTCGAGAAGCCGAGCAGGCAGGAAGCGACGACCGAGCGATCGGTCATTTTCACGGTGCTGATGAAGCTCTCGTTGATGCTGATCACTGGAATCGCCTCCTCTCGGCGTCTATGGGATCGGCGGACCGATCCTGCGGGCTATTAAGTACAGCACGGGGCGAGGGCTTCGGAGAAGCCGCCGTTCCCGTGCTTAAGAACCTATGGGTCTTCCTTGCGCATGCGCAAACTATTTTTTCGACGAGTTTGAATCAGTTGCCATCGGCGCCCCTTACACCCTCTCCACCTGCACAAATGGCGAGGACATCAGATCCATAGCGGTTGAGCTTGCGCACGCCGACGCCGGGGATCCGAGCCAACTCGCCCTCCTCGTCGGGTGCGGCCTCCGCGATGGCGATCAAAGTCTTGTCCGTGAACACGCAGTACGCGGGCTGTCCCAGCTCCTTCGCCTGGTCCGATCGCCACTCCCGCAACCTCTCGTAGAGCCCCTCGTCCATGTCGGACGGGCAGTCCTCGCACCGCATCAGTTTCATCTCGCCCGCGTCGGTCAGGGTCCGCCCGCACACGCGGCAACGGGCCGGGGACCTGCCCGTCCTGCGACGGCTCCTGGCGCCGCCGCTCTCCTCGCCGCCGCTGCCGTGGCCGCGCTCGACGCCACCGGGCCCGCCGCCCGCAGCGCGTGCTCCGGCACCCGCCCCCGAGCCCGGGCGCAGCCCGTCCAGGAAGCGGCTGGGACGGCGTCCCGCGCGACCGCCCGGTGAGCGGGAAAGGGCCCAGGAGAGGGAGAGGTGGAGGCGGGCCCGGGTGACTCCCACGTACAGGAGGCGGCGCTCCTCCTCGACCTGCTCGTCGGTCTTGGCGTACGTGATCGGCATCATGCCCTCGGCGAGGCCGACCAGGAAGACGGCGTCCCACTCCAGGCCCTTGGCGGCGTGCAGCGAGGCGAGGGTGACGCCCTGGACGGTCGGCGCGTGCTGGGCGTTCGCGCGCTCGTCGAGCTCCCCCACGAGGTCGGAGAGCGTCGCCCCGGGCTTGGCCCGCTCGAAGTCCTCGGCGAGGCGCACCAGGGCCGCCAGGGACTCCCAGCGGTCGCGGGCCGCGCCGGAGCCCGCCGGGGGCTGTGTCGTCCAGCCCTTCGTGGAGAGGACGGCACGCACCTGCGAGGGCAGGTCGACGACGTCGTCAAGGAGGGAGTCGTTGCCCCCGAAGCGGGCCGCGCCGCGCAGGGCCGCGCCCGCCTCCCGGACCTCGGTGCGCTCGAAGAACCGCTCGGCGCCGCGCAGCTGATAGGGCACGTTGGCGTCGGCGAGCGCCTGTTCGTAGATCTCGGACTGGGAGTTCGTGCGGAAGAGGACCGCGATCTCGCTCGCCGGTACGCCGTCGGCGATGAGGGCCCTGATGCGGCGGGCGGCGCCTTCGGCCTCGGCGGGCTCGTCCGCGTACTCCGTGTAGACCGGCTCGGCCCCGGCGTCGCGTTGCGAGATCAGTTCGAGGCGGTGGTCCGCGGCGCGGCCCCGGGCTTGGGAGAGCAGGCCGTTGGCGAGGTGGACGACCTGGGGCGTCGAGCGGTAGTCCCGCACCAGTTTGACGACCGTCGCTCCCGGGTGGCGGGTGCGGAAGTTCAGCAGGTGGTCGGGGGTCGCGCCGGTGAAGGAGTAGATCGTCTGGCTGGCGTCGCCGACGACGCAGAGGCTGTCGCGGTCACCGAGCCACAGCTCCAGGAGGCGCTGCTGGAGCGGGCTGACGTCCTGATACTCGTCGACCACGAAGTGCTGATACTGGGCGCGGACCTGGTCGGCGATGTCGTGACGGTCCTGGAGGATGCCGACGGCGAGGAGCAGGACGTCTTCGAAGTCGATGACGGCGCGGTCGCGCTTGAGGTCTTCGTACGCCCCATAGATCTGGGCGATCTCCGCCGCGTCCCGGGGGATGAGGCGGCCCGACTTGGCGGCGACGGCCGCATAGTCCGCGGGGACGGTCTGGGTGACCTTGGACCACTCGATCTCGCTGGTCACGTCGCGCAGTTCATTGCGGTCGAGGCGGATGCGGGAGGCGGCCGCCGCGTCCGCGACGAGTTTGATCTTGCGGTCGACGATCCGGGGCAGCTGGCCACCGACTGCTTTCGGCCAGAAGAACTGGAGCTGGCGCAGGGCGGCGGAGTGGAACGTGCGCGCCTGGACTCCGGAGGCACCCAGCTGGCGCAGGCGTCCGCGCATCTCGCCCGCCGCGCGGTTGGTGAACGTGACGGCGAGCACGCTGGCGGGCTGGAGGATCCCGGCGCGCACGCCGTAGGCGATCCGGTGGGTGATCGCCCGTGTCTTGCCCGTCCCGGCGCCCGCCAGGACACACACCGGTCCGTGCAGGGCCGTCGCCACCTCGCGCTGCTCGGGGTCGAGCCCGGCGAGCACCGCGTCGGCAGAGTCCGGGACCTGCGGGAAGAGGGTGGAGTGCGTTGCTGCTGTCACCCCGCCATGCTGCCAGGTCGCCGGAGACGCGTGAGCCCGTTGTCCACAGGGAGGCCCGCGCGGTCGTACTAATGCGGGAATGGTGGCCGGGTCACGTACGTTCAGGTCATTGCGATGACGCACCCCGAGCAACAAAGGAGCGCGAGACACATGCCGGGCACTGTGACGATGTACAGCACCACGTGGTGCGGCTACTGCCGCCGGCTCAAGGGCCAGATGGACCGCGAGGGCATCACGTACAACGAGATCAACATTGAGCACGACCCGGATTCCGCGACCTTCGTCGAGAAGGCGAACGGCGGAAACCAGACGGTTCCCACCGTTCTCTTCCCGGACGGCTCGACGCTGACGAACCCGTCGCTCGCCCAGGTGAAGCAGAAGCTGGCCGCCTGAGCGGCCGGGGCCCCGGCGGGGTCCTAGCCGACGGTGCCCGGCTTCGGCAGGGGCTTGCCGTACCAGAGCTCGATCAGTCGGGCCGCAATCGAGATTCCGTACGGAGGCAGGACCTCCCCGGACTCGAATGCGGCCCGCAGGTCGTCCCGGGAGAACCAGCGGGCCTCGGAGATCTCCTCGCCGTCCACGTTGATCTCCGACGACGTGGCGTCGGCCATGAAGCCCAGCATCAGGCTGGAGGGGAAGGGCCAGGGCTGGCTCGCGACGTACTCGACGCCGCCGACCACGACACCGGCCTCCTCCCAGACCTCGCGCCGCACCGACGTCTCGATGGACTCGCCCGGCTCCACGAAGCCCGCAAGGGTCGAGAAGCGGCCCTCGGGCCAGTGCACCTGGCGGCCCAGGAGCGCGCGGTCCTGGTCGTCCGTCACCAGCATGATCACGGCCGGGTCCGTGCGCGGGTAGTGCTCGGCGCCGCACGCCTGGCAGCGGCGGATGTGTCCTGCCGCCGCGATGACGGTGCGCTCGCCGCAGCGCGAGCAGAAGCGGTGCAGGCGCTGCCAGTTCTCCAGGGCGACGGCGTGCACCATCAGACCCGCGTCACGGGGCGACAGGAGGAGCCCCGCCTCACGCAGGCCCGCGGGGCGCGCCTGCTGGTCCATGCGGCCCGGCAGGGAGTCCTTCTGCAGCGCGAAGTAGCTGACGCCGTCGTCGTCCGTGCCCAGGAAGTAGCGGTGGGCCTCGGTGAGGGGCGCCTCGAAGGACGGGGTCATCACCAGTTCGGTGGTGCCGTCCGGTGTCTCGTCGATGAGTACCTGGCCGCCGGAGACCACGAAGACCCGTGTCGTGGGGTGGCTCCAGGCGGCGGCGAGCCAGGCCTCGTCGAGGCGGTGGTGGGCTGCGCGATCGATGCCGCTCGGTGCGGTGAGCGAGACGGGACGGTCAGCGGCGCGTTCGGTCCAGGTGGTCACAGGTGCTTCCAACTCCCCCGATGGAATGGGTGGTTCAGCAAGGTCGACAAGGCGAGGCTCAGTGTGCGTCCCGCCAGTTCTCGGCGAGATCGCCCCACAGGTAGGCCGTCGTCTCGACTCCCTTGAGGAGCAGATCGATCTCGACCTTCTCGTTCGGCGCGTGCCAGCCGTCGGACGGCACGGAGATGCCCAGGAAGAGCACGGGGGCGGCGAGTACGTCCTGGAGATCGGCGGCCGGTCCCGAACCGCCCTCTCGGGTGAAGCGGATCGGCTGTTCGAAGGCCTTGCCCATCGCCCGTACGACTGACTGCAGGGCGGGGTGGTCGAGCGGCGTCAGGCACGGGCGCGTGGCGGAGCCGAAGGTGATCGTGTGGCTGATTCCGTTCGGCAGCTGGTCGGCGACCCAGGTGCGCACGGCCTCTTCGACGCGGTCCGGGTCCTGGCCCGCGACGAGCCGGAAGGAGAGCTTCAGGAAGGCGGACGACGGGACGATCGTCTTGCCGCCCGGTCCTTGGTAGCCGCCGCCGATGCCGTTGACCTCGGCGGTGGGGCGGGCCCAGATGCGCTCCAGGGTGGTGTGGCCCGCTTCTCCGTGGGTCGCGTGCGACTTGGCCGTGCGCAGCCAGCTCTCCTCGTCGAAGGGCAGCTCGGCGAAGAGCTCGCGCTCGCGGTCGGTGAGTTCGGTGATGCCTTCGTAGAAGCCGGGGACGGCCACGCGCGCGTGCTCGTCGTGCAGCGCGGCGACGAGGCGCGCGGCGGCGGTCGCCGGGTTCGGTACGGCGCCGCCGAAGGAGCCCGAGTGGATGTCCTGGTCGGGTCCGCGCAGCTCGATCTCGCAGTCGGCGAGGCCACGCATGCCGGTGCAGACCGTCGGGGTGTTCTCCGACCACATGCCGGTGTCCGAGACGATCACCGCGTCGGCCGCGACGCGCTCCTTGTGCTGCTCGATCAGCGCGCGGAAGTTCGGGGAGCCCGACTCCTCCTCGCCCTCGATCAGGAGCTTGAGGTTCACCGCGGGGGCGGTGCGGCCGGTGGCGGCGAGGTGGGCGCGGACGCCGAGTGTGTGGAAGAACACCTGGCCCTTGTCGTCGGCAGCCCCGCGCGCGTAGAGGCGGTTTCCCTGGACGACGGGCTCGAAGGGGTCGGTGTGCCAGCCGTCCTCGCGGGCCGCGGGCTGCACGTCGTGGTGGCCGTAGACCAGGACCGTGGGGGCCTCGGGGTCCCCGGAGGGCCAGTCGGCGAAGACTGCGGGAGCGCCGGCCGTCGGCCAGACCTCGACGGTCGGGAAGCCGGTCTCCTTGAGCTGGGCCGCGAGCCAGTCCGCGCTGCGCCGCACGTCCTGTCCGTGATCGGGCCGTGCCGACACGGACGGGATGCGCAGCCACTCGGCGAGATCGTCGAGGAAGGCGGCACGGTGGGTCTGGATGAACGTACGGACGGCGCTGCCGCCACTGACGTCGCTGTCAACGGACTGGCTCATGGTCACGAGCCTATCCGCCCCCGGGAGCCGACTCGTCCGCTGGTTCATCACCCGGACGCCCGCCCGGTTCGTCCAGGAGAATCCGCTCGAGATCGGCCCGGCCCGGCAGGTGCGCGGGGCGCGAGACCTCACCGCTGCGCACGTACAGGAACGACGCCTTCACGGACTCCGGGGGCACGTCGTGCAGCTCGGCCCAGGCCAGGCGGTAGACGGCGAGCTGGAGCGGGTCGGCGGTGCGGGTGCGGCTGGTCTTCCAGTCGACGATCTCGTACGTCACGTCGTCGCCGTCGACCTCCTTGTAGACCGCGTCGATCCGGCCTCGGACGACACGGCCCGCGAGCGTCAGCTGGAAGGGCACCTCGACGCGGTGGGGGGTGCGGTGGGCGTACTCGGTGCGCTCGAAGGCTTCCTTGAGGGCCTCCAGATCGCGTTCGTCGGCGATCTCGGCCTCTCCGGGGCCACCGCCCGGCAGGTCGTCGGGGGCGAGCAGCGGGAGGCGCAGCTCCTCGAAGCGGGTCTCGATCCAGGCGTGGAAACGGGTGCCCCGGCGGGCCGCGGGCTGCGGCGGGCGTGGCATGGGGCGCGCGAGCTCCTGCGCGAAGCCCTCCGGGTCGGCGGCAAGGCGCAGCACTTCGGACGCGGTGAGCGATGCCGGTACGGGAATGTCCCTGATCGCTTCTCGGGCGCGCAGGAGTTCGCCGGTGAGGGCGTCCAGGTCACGGTCCCAGGAGGCGAGCGTGCGGGACTCCTCCGGGGTGAGGCGGGACTCCTCGGGGGCGGCGTCGGCAGCAGGGGCGGCGTCGGCGGGGTGCGGGCGGGCGGTCGCGGAGGGCGGGGCGGCGACCTGGTGCGGGATCGCCGGGCGGGCCGATGTCCAGGAGTCCCAGTCGTCGGGGTCCTCGGGGTCGGCCTCGGGCTGATCGGCCTCTCCGTAGAGCGGCTCTTCGTCCTCCGGAGGGGGCGGCCAGTCCGGGTCTTCGGACGGGGGCACGTCGTCGTACGCCGAAGGGTGGGGCTCCACGTGCGAGCGGGCGTCGCCGTCCGGAGCCCCCTCCCCCGTCTCCCCCGTCAGGCCGTCCAGATGCGTGAGGACCGTCTGCGCGGCGGCCCGGCGGCGGGCAAGCGACGTGTCGTCCAGCGGGAGCGGCCACGCGTGCTCGGCGGCGGCCTCCGCCAGGGCGGGGTTCTCCTCGCCCTCCTCCGGTTCGTCCGCCCAGGCCTCGATCTCTCCGTGGCCCACCGCGCAGTGGTCGTACAGCGCCTTGAGGAAGTCCGAGGGGCCGCGCGGCTTCTTCTGTGAAGGGCCCCACCAGTGTCCTGAGCCCAGGAGCAACGAGCGGGGGCGGGTGAACGTCACATAGCCGAGGCGGAGCTCCTCGGTGCGCTGGTGGTCCTTCATGTCCTCGTGGAACGCCTTCATGGACCGGGAGTCCCACGCCTCGATGTCGGGCAGGGTCGCCGCGTCCCCACGCAGCGCGTGCGGGACGACCTTGCCCTGGGCCGTCCACTTCTCGCGGCCCTGGGTGCTGGGGAACGTCGCGGTGACCAGGCCGGGGACGGCCACTACGTCCCACTCCAGGCCCTTGGACTTGTGCGCGGTGAGCACCTTGACGGTGTTCTCGCCGCCGGGCAGGGCGTTGTCCAGACCCTTCTCGTACTGCGCGGCCGTCCGCAGGAAGGCGAGGAAGGCAAGGAGGCTCGCCCCGCTGTCGTTCGCGGCGAAGGACGCGGCGACATCCAGGAAGTTCGACAGCGTCTCGCGGCGACGGGCCGCGAGGGCGTGCGGTGACGCGGAGAGTTCGACCTCGAGGCCCGTGACGGCGAGCACCCGGTGCAGCACGTCCATCAGCGGGTCGGCGAGGGAGCGGCGCAGATCGCGGAGTTCGACGGCGAGGCGGGCGAACCGCACCCTCGCCTCCGGCGAGAAGGGCAGACCGTCGTCCTGCGCGTCCTCCTCCAGAGGCGTCTCCAGGAACGTGTCGAGTGCGTCCGCGAGCGATATCACCTCGGCCGGGTCGACCCCCTCGACCGCTTCGGCGAGCCGCCGGTCCGGGTCGTCGGAGGCCGCGTGCCCATGGCGTACGAGAAGGCGTGCACGGCGGCCCAGGAGGGCGAGGTCGCGGGGGCCGATGCGCCAGCGCGGGCCGGTCAGCAGCCGCACCAGGGAGGCGTTCGCGCCCGGGTCCTGGAGCACTTCGCAGACGGCGACGAGGTCGGCGACCTCCGGCAGGTGCAGAAGCCCGGAGAGGCCGACGACCTCCACGGGGACGTCGCGGGCGACGAGCGCTCCCTGGATCTGTGCGAAGTCCGTCGCCGTGCGGCACAGGACCGCGATCTCGCCGGGGGCCTTTCCGGTGCGCACGAGGTGCGCGAGGGAGTCGGCGATCCAGTCGATCTCTTCGGCGTGCGTGCAAAGGAGGGCGCAGCGCACCATGCCGTCGCGCTCGGCGCCGGGCGCGGGCCGCAGGGCCTCCACGCCCGCGTGCATCGCGCGCAGCGGCTCCGCGAGGCCGTTGGCGAGGTCCAGGAGACGGCCGCCGCTGCGGCGGTTCTCGCTGAGCGCGTGGCGGGCGGCGGGGCGTCCGTCGGCGTGCGCGAAGTGCTCGGGGAAGTCGTCCAGGTTCGCCACGGAGGCACCGCGCCAGCCGTAGATCGCCTGGCAGGGGTCGCCCACCGCCGTCACGGGGTGGCCCGTGCCGCCTCCGAAGAGGCCTGCCAGGAGGATGCGCTGGGCCACCGACGTGTCCTGATACTCGTCGAGCAGGACGACCCTGAACTCCTCGCGCAGGATCTCGCCGACCTCCGCGCGGGTGCGGGCGAGCGTCGCCGAGAGGGCGATCTGGTCGCCGAAGTCGAGGAGGTCGCGGGAGCGCTTGGCCTCCCTGTAGCGGCCGACGAGCTCGGCGAGTTCGAGCCGGGCCGCCGCCGTCTCCGGCACCTTGCGCAGGTCCGCGTTGGAGAGCTTGGCGCTCTCCAGGGCGTGCAGCAGTTCGGTGTCGTACGCGCGGAGCCTGTCGGGGCGCACGAGGTGCTCAGCGAGCTCGCTGTCGAGCGCGAGGAGATCGCTGACGAGGTCGGGGAAGGAGCGGGTCAGCGCGGGATACGGTCCCGGCGCCTCGCGCAGCACGCGCGCGGCGAGCTGGAAGCGGGTGGCGTCGGCGAGCAGCCGGGCGGTGGGTTCGAGCCCTATGCGCAGGCCGTGGTCGGTCAGGAGGCGGCCCGCGAAGGCGTGGTAGGTGGAGATGACGGGCTCGCCCGGAGGGTGGTCCGGGTCGAGCGCCTCGGGGTCGGTGACCCCGGCCCTGATGAGCGCCTGCCGCACGCGCTCGGCGAGTTCGCCCGCCGCCTTGTTCGTGAACGTCAGGCCGAGGACCTGCTCCGGGGCGACCTGGCCGGTGCCGACCAGCCAGACCACGCGGGCCGCCATCACCGTCGTCTTGCCCGACCCGGCTCCGGCCACGATCACCTGCGGGGCGGGCGGCGCGGTGATGCAGGCCGTCTGCTCCGGGGTGAACGGGATGCCGAGGAGCTCTTTGAGCTGCTCGGGGTCGGTGATACGAGGTGGCACGTCAGAGAGGCTAGCGGCGGCCACTGACAACCGGGGCGTACCCGGCCGTCAGGGGCCGCGGCCAGGAGGCCCTCAGGGGGCGCCGCCGCGAGGCTGCGAGGGACCGCCGCCGGGAGGCTGCCGACGGACGCCGCCGGGACCGGACGGTCAGGAGCCCATCAGCTTCTTCAGGTCGTCCTGCTCGACGACGTCATCGGCCGCCGGAGCCTTGACGACGACGGGCTTGCCGTAGTCGCTGAAGTTCAGCTTGACGGGGTCGTCGCCGCCCTTCTTGTCGATCTGCAGGAAGTACGGCTTTCCGTCCAGAGCGACGTGGTACGTGACGGTCTGCCCGCCGTCCTTCTTGGTGAGGACAGCCGTCTTCTTGCCGTCGATCTCGGCGTCGTCCCCGCGCTCGAGGCCCTTGAGCCCCGTGGACTCGAACATCTGGTCCCTGTCGCAGGTCTTGGCCGTCTGGCCCTGCGGCGACTTCATCCAGCGGCCCTTGAGCTTGGCGCCCAGGGCTGAGCTGCCCGTGCTCTTCCAGAACTTGTCGTCGCCCTTGAAGTACGAGGACTTGCCGGACACGAGGATCTCGCCGATGCCGGTGGACGGGGAGCCCGTCTTGCCCTGGCAGTCGTCGGACTTGGCGACGGCGAAGTCGACCTGCATCGGCTTGCCCTGCTGCTCGCCCTTGCCGGTGACCTTGAAGGAGCCCGCGCCCTTGGAGGCGTTGATGGCCTTCTTGGCGATCTGGTCGGCACTCTTCCCCTTGAAGGGGTCGTTGTCGCCGTCGCTGCTGCAGCCCGTGACGCCGACGACTGCGGCGGCGCAGACGACTGCCGCGGCCAGGAGCTTCCGGTTGGCTGCCATGTGTGTTTCTCCTCGAAAGACGTTGAGCTTTGCCGCGACCATAGATGGCCTGTGCGGCTGCTATGAGCGTGGGCACAGAGAGGTGACGTTGGCCACTGGCCTCTATACGGGTATCACTCCACCACCTGCCGGCCCTCGGGCCGCGCACTGCACGAGGCGCGGAAGGCGCAGTGCGTGCAGTGCTGGCCGGTGGTGGGTGAGAAGCGCTCGTCGAGGACCTTGCCTGCCGCGGTGGCGAGGAGGTCGCCCACCCACTCCCCGGAGAGCGGCTCCTGGGCCTGCACCTTGGGCAGGGACTCGCCGCCGTCCTTCTTCGCGGCGCCCTGGCGCAGCTGCACCAGTTCCGCGCCGCCCGCCTCAGGACGTACGCCTTCGAAGGCGTCGTCGACCGCGCCCTCCCGGAGAGCCAGTTGATAGACGGCCAGCTGGGGGTGGCGGGCCACCTCGGCGGCGGTGGGGGTCTGTTTGCCCGTCTTGAAGTCGACTACGTAGGCACGGCCCTGCGCGTCCGTCTCGACGCGGTCCATGGAGCCGCGCACGCGTACTTCGTAGGGCCCCGCTTCGAGGGTGACGTCGAAGTCGTGCTCGCTGCTGACGGGGGTGCGGGTCGCGCGGTCCGTCACATGCCACTGGAGGAAGCGTTCGAGCGCCACGCGCGCGTGCTCCTTCTCCTGCGCCGACTTCCAGGGGGCGTCGAAGGCCAGCGCGTCCCAGACCGAGTCGAGGCGCTCCATGAGGACGGCGAGGTCGGCGGGTGTCGTGCCGGACGCGACCTCGTCGGCCAGGACGTGGACCACGTTGCCGAAGCCCTGGGCGGCGGTCGAGGGGGCGTCCGCCTTCACCTCGCGGCCCAGGAACCATTGCAGGGAGCAGGTGTTGGCGAGCTGGTCCAGGACGCTTCCGGAGAGGACGACGGGCTTGTCGCGGTCCCTCAGGGGCACCTCGCTCGCCGTCGGCTCGTACATGCCCCACCAGCGGTACGGGTGCGCGGACGGCACAAGGGGGCGCCCGTCGGCGTCGCTCAGCGCGGCGAGCCGGGCCAGACGGTGGGCTGCGGCCTCGCGCAGGGGCTCCGAGACGCGGGGGTCGACGGTGGTGGAGCGCAGCTCGGCGACGAGCGCGGAGACGGACAGGGGGCGGCGCGGGCGGCCCGTGACGTCCTTGGGCTCCACGCCGAGTTCGGTGAGGAAACGGGACGGCTGGTCGCCGTCGTCCGCGGGCGCCTTGACCGCGGTGACGACGAGGCGTTCACGCGCGCGCGTGGCGGCCACGTAGAACAACCGGCGCTCTTCGGAGAGGAGCGCTCCGGGGGTGAGGGGCTCGGCGAGGCCGTCACTCCCGATGCGGTCGGCCTCCAGGAGGGAACCGCGGCGGCGCAGGTCCGGCCAGACGCCTTCCTGGACTCCCGCGACCACCACGACCCGCCACTCGAGGCCCTTGGAACGGTGCGCCGTCATCAGGCGTACGGCGTCGGGGCGTACCGCCCTGCGGGTGAGGGTGTCCGCGGCGATGTCCTGCGCCTCGGTCTCCTCGAGGAAGTTGAGGGCGCCGCGCCCTCCGGTGCGTTCCTCCGCGCGGGAGGCGTACGCGAACAGGGCGCAGACCGCGTCGAGATCGCGGTCCGCGTTGCGCCCGGCGGCGCCGCCTCGGCGCGCGGTCCGCTCGAGGCGGCGCGGCCACGGTGTGCCGTCCCACAGCTCCCAGAGCGCCTCCTCAGCGGTGCCGCCGCCCGCGAGACATTCACGGGCCTTACGGAGCAGCGCACCGAGCCGCTGGGCGCCGCGCGCGTACGCGGGGTCGTGCGCGACGAGCCGCTCCGGTTCGGCGAGCGCGCGGGCGAGGAGTTCGTCGGAGGGCGCCGGAAGATGGCTCCCCGCGGCCCGCTCCTCCGCCCGAAGCGCCCGCCCGAGCCGACGGAGGTCGGCGGCGTCCATACCGGCGAGGGGCGACGTGAGGAGGGTCAGGGCGGTCTCGGTGCCGAGCCAGGTGGGGGCGGTGGTGGCTTCGGGGTCGGAAGCCGAAGGCCCCGACACCACCGCCTCCGCCACCGCCCGCAGCGCCGTCAGCAGAGGCGTGACCGCCGGCTCGTGGCGCAGGGCGATGTCGTCGCCGTCTATGTCCAGGGGCACGCCCGCCGCGGTGAGGCTGCGGCGGAACGCGGGGATGGTGTGGGCTCCCGCGCGGACCAGGACCCCCATCTCGTTCCAGGGGACGCCGTCCTCCAGGTGCGCGCGGCGCAGGATGTCCGCGATGTTGTCGAGCTCGGCGCCGGACGTGGGGTAGGTGTACGTCTCGACGCGGCCGCCGTCCCGGACCGAGGTCAGCTCGCGGTGGGCCCGTACCTTCTCCGCGGGCAGCCTGGTCAGCGGCATGCGCCGGGTGAGCAGGCGGGTGGCCGCGAGGAGAGTGGCTCCGGATCTGCGGGAGGTCGTCAGGACCTCGACCGGCGCCGGAGTGCCGTCCGCGCGCGGGAAGTCGTCGGGGAACTCCAGGATGCCGTTCACGTCGGCGCCCCGGAAGGTGTAGATCGACTGGTCGGGGTCGCCGAACGCGACGAGGGAGCGCCCTCCCCCGGCCAGCGCGTCAAGGAGTCGCACCTGCGCCGGATCCGTGTCCTGGTACTCGTCCACGAACACCGCGTCGTACTGCGTGCCGAGCGCCCGCGCGACCTCCGGACGCCGCGCGAGCAGCACCGCGCGGTGCACGAGTTCCGCGTAGTCGAGCACTCCTTGCATGTCGAGTACGTCCAGGTACTCCGCGAGGAACGCCGCCGCCGCACCCCAGTCGGGGCGCCCCGCGCGCCGGGCGAAGGCGTTCAGGGCGTCGGGGCCGAGGCCCAGTTCACGGCTCCGGGCGAGCACCGCGCGCACTTCGTCGGCGAAGCCCCGCGTCGTCAGGCAGGCCCGCAGCTCGTCCGGCCAGCGGATGGGGGAGCGCCCCTCGCCCGCCAGGTCGATCTGGCCCGCGAGCAGCTCCCGTACGGCCACGTCCTGCTCGGGACCCGAAAGGAGCCGGAGCGGTTCGACGAACAGGTCCGCGTCCTGGTGGGCGCGGATGAGGGCGTAACAGAAGGAGTGGAAGGTCGTCGCCTGCGGGGCGTCGGCCGCGCCCATGCGCAGCGCCATGCGGTCGCGCAGTTCCACCGCGGCCTTGCGGCTGAAGGTGAGGACGAGGACCCGCTCCGGCTCCGTGCCCTTCGCGATCCGGGCGGCGACGGACTCCACGAGCGTCGTCGTCTTGCCCGTGCCTGGCCCCGCGAGGACGAGCAGCGGCCCTCCGGGGTGGTCAACCACCGCACGCTGTCGTGCGTCAAGACGAGGGGGAGCCACGTGGACCGGCGGAGTACGCACCAGCCGATAGGCACCCTGGGACCCCTGTCGCACCTGGGGGTGCGACGGGTGTCGGGTGTGCCGGGCGGAAGAAGTGGAGCTCACGTGGGTCGCCGGTCCTGGTGGGTGTACGGGTCGAGATACAGCTGCGCGATGGCTGCGGGGTGAGAGAAATGCGTGCTGTCGACGCTACGCCAGCGGGCGTGCGTGACGCGTGGCTTCCCTCGTACGGGCGAGCGGGCGTGCGAGACGCAGGGCTTCCCCCGTACGGGCCACCGGCCCCCCGCGACGCCCCGGAATGGCCGAAGCTGTCAGGTGTGAGCCCCCGGAGCCTGCGGGCGAGCGGCACCGTCGCTTCCCGCCCCGCCGCCACTCGCCGCGTCGCCACCACTGGCCGCGGCGCCGTCCCAGCGCGCCCGCCGCATGTCGAGGCGCGGCACATGCCCCTCGGACGTACGGCCCGCCGCACGCAGCGGCGTGCCCTCGTCGCGGTAGTGGCCGAGCGCCCGCAGCTCGTGGCCCGGCAGCAGCCGACCGTCCGCGCGCACCACACGCCACCACGGAACCGCGTCCCCGTAGAGGGCCATTACCCGGCCGACCTGTCGCGGGCCGCCTTCCTCCAGCCACTCGGCGACGTCCCCGTAGGTCATCACCCGCCCCGGAGGAATAAGCTCCGCGACCTCGAAGACCCGCTCGGCGTACTCCGGGTACCTCGAGGGCTCCTGCTCCGGTCCGCTCTCCTCGCTCATCCGGTCCATCCTGCCGTACCCCACCGACACAGTGACGGACCCGCGACAGAGTGTGCGGTACGCGACAAACTGGAGCTCCGTGAATACTTCGCGCCCCCGCATTGCACCCTGATGCCCCCCTCTGTCGGTGGAGCATGCCACCATCGTGCGGGCGGTGACTGGTGATACGAGATCAAGAAGAGGCGACGGAGCAGCAGGATGTGCACCCCGATGAGACGGCGGGCACCCCTGCGGCCGAGGCGCACCCGGACACCGGTGGGCACTCCCTGACGAAGAACGAGAAGAACGAGAAGTACGAGCAGGGCACACACGCCGACTTCGTCCCCGAGGACTGCGCCGAGAGCGACGGAGCCCACACCGACCGCGTCGCCGGTGACGAACCGCTGCTCGCCGCGCGCGTGCACCGCCCGTCGGACCTGATGCGGCTGCTCGTCGGCATCCTCGGGATCGTCGTGGTCCTCGCCATCGCCGCGTTCGCGCACGGCACGACGTCGGGCCTCGCCCAGGACATCGACAAAGGCACGGACCAGGCGCCCGACCTCCTGATCAAGTTCGCGGGCCTCACCGCGAGCATCGGCGTCCTGCTCGTCCCCGTCGCGTTCGCCATCGAGCGCCTGGTCAAACGGGACGGTCTGCGCATCGCCGACGGCGTCCTCGCGGCCGTCCTCGCGCACGGCGTGACGCTCGCCACCGACCTCTGGGTCGCCAAGGCGGCCCCTGGCTCCATCCAGGAGGCGCTGACCCGGCCGTCCCCCGGCGATCTGCACGCGCTCACCGACCCCGTGCACGGCTATCTGGCCCCCGTCATCGCCTATATGACGGCCGTGGGGATGTCCCGCAGACCGCGCTGGCGCGTGGTCCTCTGGGTGGTGCTGCTGCTCGACGCCTTCACCATGCTGGTCACCGGCTACACGACGCCGTTCTCGATCCTCCTGACGGTCCTGCTCGGCTGGAGCGTGGCCTACGGAACGCTCTACGCGGTCGGCTCGCCGAACGTCCGGCCCACCGGCCAGACGCTGCTCGCAGGGCTGCGGCACGTCGGCTTCCACCCGGTGAGCGCGGCCCGCGAGGACGCCCCGGACAGCGAGCACGGCGACCGGGGCCGCCGCTACTTCGTCACCCTGGAGGACGGCCCGCCCCTGGACGTCACGGTCATCGACCGCGAGCAGCAGGCGCAGGGCTTCTTCTACCGCGTATGGCGCAGACTCACGCTGCGCGGCATCACCCAGCGCCGCAGCCTGCAGTCGCTGCGCCAGGCCCTGGAGCAGGAGGCACTCCTGGCGTACGCGGCGATCGCGGCCGGTGCCAACGCGCCCAAGCTGATCGCCACCTCCGAGCTCGGCCCCGACGCGGTGATGCTCGTCTACGAGCACACGGGCGGGCGCACCCTGGACTCCCTGCCCGACGACGTCATCACCGATGAACTGCTGTGCGACACCTGGCGGCAGGTGCAGGCGCTCCAGTCGCGGCGGATCGCGCACCGCAGGCTCGCGGGTGACGCGATTTTGGTGGATCGTTCCGGCACGGTCATCCTGACCGATCTGCGGGGCGGTGAGATCGCCGCCGGTGACCTGGTCCTGCGGATGGACGTCGCCCAGCTCCTGACCGCCTTCGGTCTTCGCGTGGGCGCCGAGCGCGCGGTCGCGACCGCCCTCGACGTGCTCGGCCCCGACACGGTCGCCGACTGTCTGCCGCTGCTCCAGCCCATCGCCCTGACCCGCTCCACCCGCGCGACCCTGCGCAAGCTGGCAAGGGAGCGGTCGCAGCGCGAGCGCGAGGCGGTCCTCGAGGCCTCCCGCAAGGACAAGCTGGCCCGCGCGGCGGAAGCGGACGCCGACGCGGCGGCGGCAGCGGCAGAGACCGCCGACGGCAGCAAGGGTCTCGACCGCAAGGCCGTGCGCGCGGAGAAGCAGGCCGAGAAGCAGGCCATAGACGTGGCGCTCGACCAGGCCCGCGAGGAGGACCTGCTCACCCAGATCCGCCACCAGGTGCTGCTCATCCGCCCGCAGGCGCCCGTCGAACCCGCACAGCTCGAGCGCATCAGGCCGCGCACGCTGATGAGCTTCATCGCCGGTGCCATCGGCGCGTACTTCCTGCTCTCCCAGCTCACCCACGTCGACTTCAACACGATCGTCAGCGAGGCCGAGTGGGGCTGGGTCCTCGTGGCCGTGGCCTGCTCGGCGCTGAGCTACTTCGCGGCGGCGATGAGCCTGCTCGGCTTCGTGCCGGAGCGTGTGCCGTTCCTGCGGGCGGTCCAGGCTCAGGTCGCCGGGTCGTTCGTGAAGATCGTGGCACCGGCCGCGGTGGGCGGCGTCGCGCTCAACACGCGATTCCTGCAGCGCTCCGGGGTCCGTTCCGGCCTCGCGGTGGCGAGCGTCGGTGCCTCGCAGCTGTTCGGGCTCGGCTCGCACATCATGCTGCTGATGATCTTCGGTTATGTGACCGGTACGGAGAAGACGCCGTCCCTGTCGCCGTCCCGCACGGTCATCGCCGGTCTCCTCTCGGTCGCGGTGCTCGTGCTCGTGGTGACCGCGATCCCGTTCCTGCGGAAGTTCGTCGTCACGCGCGTGCGGTCGCTGTTCGCGGGCGTCGTGCCGCGCATGCTCGACGTACTGCAGCGCCCGCAGAAGCTGCTCACCGGCATCGGCGGCATGCTGCTCCTGACGCTGATGTTCGTGCTCTGTCTCGACGCTTCGGTACGCGCCTTCACCACTTCGGAGATGAAGCCGCTGACGCTGGCCAGCGTCGCCGTGGTCTTCCTCGCGGGCAACGCGCTCGGCTCGGCGGCGCCCACGCCCGGCGGTGTCGGGGCGGTCGAGGCGACGCTCACCTTCGGTCTGATCGCGGTGGGCGTGCCCAAGGACGTGGCGGCGCCCGCGGTGCTTCTGTTCCGACTGCTCACACTGTGGCTGCCGGTGCTCCCGGGGTGGCTGTTCTTCAACCACCTGACAAGGAAGGGCCTTCTCTGAGGGAAGTGCCTTCTTCTACAGAAGGGCACCTGTTCACGGAAGGCCGAGCAAGCCGTGCGCCCCGTCTGCGCCCCCCGCAGGATGGGGAACATGCCCAACCTCAAGGCGCGTGCCGCCGCCACCGTCGTCCTGCTGTCCGCAACCCTCGCGGCCTGCGGCGGTGACGACTCCAAGGAGTCCACGGCCTCCAAGGACACAGACCTGTCGGCCCAGGAGCTCAGCTGGAAGGCCTGCCCCGCGCCCGACTCCTCCGAAGGCGGTGGTGAGGCCCCCTCCCCGCTGCCCGGCGGCGCGACATGGCAGTGCGCCACCATGAAGGCCCCCCTCGACTGGGACAAGCCCAAGGGCGACACCCTCGACGTCGCCCTGATCCGCGCCGCGGCGAGCGGCAAGAAGGACCAGCGGATCGGCTCGCTCGTCTTCAACTTCGGCGGCCCCGGCGGCTCGGGCGTCACCACGCTGCCCGCATTCGGCGAGGACTACGCCAAACTGCGCACCCGCTACGACCTGGTGAGCTTCGACCCCCGCGGCGTCGGCCGCAGCGCGGGCGTGAAGTGCGAGGACGACAACAAGCTCGACGCGTACTTCCAAGCGGACTCCACTCCCGACGACGACGCCGAGCAGAAGAAGCTCGTCGACAACGTGAAGGGCTTCAACGGCGCCTGCGAGAAGAATTCCGGCGAGGTGCTCCCCCACGTACGCACCACCGACGCGGCCCGCGACATGGACCTGATGCGCCAGGTGCTCGGCGACGACAAGCTGCACTACTTCGGCATCTCGTACGGGACCGAACTCGGCGGCGTATACGCACACTTGTTCCCCAAGAAGGTGGGCCGTGCCGTCTTCGACGCGGTCGTCGATCCCACCGAGACGGCCGAACAGGGCTCGCTCGGCCAGGCCGAGGGCTTCCAGCTCGCGCTCGACAACTACGCCGAGGACTGCACGTCGAAGGTCGAGGACTGCCCTGTCGGCGACACCGCGCAGGACGTCAAGGACAAGATCGCGGGCCTCCTCAAGAAGCTGGACGCCAAGCCGCTGCCGGCCCAGGCCTCGCGCGAGCTGACACAGACCGCCGCCACCAACGGCATCGCGCAGGCGCTGTACTCCAAGGACTTCTGGCCGTATCTCACCGAGGGCCTCGATCAGGCGTACGACGGGGACGGCAAGATCCTGATGGCGCTCTCCGACTCCATGAACGGCCGCAACGAAGACGGTACGTACAGCAATATCCAGGCCGCCAACATCTCCATCAACTGCGCGGACGACAAGGCCCGCTACACGCCGGAGTACGTCGAGAAGAAGCTCCCCGAGTTCCGTGAGGCGTCGCCGCTGTTCGGCGACTATCTCGCGTGGGGCATGGTCGGCTGCACCGACTGGGCGGTGGCCGGCGCCGCCGACCACCCGGACGTCAGCGCACCGGACGCGCCGCCCGTCGTCGTCATCGGCAACACGGGCGACCCGGCCACACCGTACGAGGGCGCGAAGAAGATGGCGGACGCGCTGGGCAAGGGCGTCGGCGTCGAGCTGACGTACAAGGGCCAGGGGCACGGGGCGTACGACAGCAAGAACAAGTGCGTGCGGAGCGCGGTGAACGGCTACCTGCTGGACGGCACGGTGCCCAAGGAGGGCACGGTCTGCTCATGACGCGGCAGGGGCTGCTCGGCCCACTCGGCCCCCCGGAGCCACTCCAAGTGACCCCACCTACTATGGCCTGATTGTCTTACGAGGGGGGAACCGCTCCATGCCACGTCTCGTACGGTCAGCAGCTCTGGCCGCCGCAGGAATTCTGGTGGCGGGTCTTGCCACCGGCTGCGGCGGGTCCGACGGGGGCGACGACGACGCGAAGCCCGCACCGACCGGCCCCGAGCACTCACCGAAGCCCGACCCCTCCTCCACCCTGCCCGCCTCGCTCATCAGTCAGAAGCTCGACTGGGGCGGCTGCAAGGCGACCGGCAGCGACCCCGCACCCGGCTCCGAGTGGCAGTGCTCGACCCTCGAGGTCCCCTTGGACTACAAGAAGCCGGACGGCGAGACGATCGACGTCGCGCTGATCCGCGCCAGGTCCACCGGCAAGGGCGAGCGCATCGGCTCGCTCCTGTTCAACTTCGGTGGGCCCGGCGGCTCCGGCGTCTCCATGCTGCCGTCGTTCGCCGACGGGTACGAGAAGCTGCGCGAGCGCTACGACCTGGTGAGCTTCGACCCGCGCGGGGTCGACGGCAGCGAGGGTGTGCGCTGCCGCAGCGACAAGAAGACGCAGGCCGCGGAGTCCGTCGACCTCACTCCTGACACTCCGGCCGAGGAAGCGGCGTACTTCAAGGACGCGGCCGACTTCGGCGCGGGCTGCGCACGCGACTCGGGCAAGCTGCTCGGCCATGTCTCGACGGCCGAGGCCGCCCAGGACATGGACGTGATGCGCCAGGTGCTCGGCGACGACAAGCTGCACTACATGGGCATTTCGTACGGCACCGAACTCGGCGGCGTCTACGCGCACTTGTTCCCCAAGAAGGTGGGGCGCCTCACCCTGGACGCCGTCGTCGATCCGACCGCGGACTCGGTGGGTCACTCGAAGAACCAGGCGCGGGGCTTCCAGCGCGCCCTGGAGAACTATCTGAAGTCCTCGGGCCAGGACCCCGAGGCGGGCTCGCAGAAGATAGTGCGCCTCCTCGAGCGCCTCGACGCGAAGCCGCTGCCCGCTTCGGGCGGCCGCAAGCTCACCCAGTCCCTGGCGACCACCGGCATCACGGTCACCCTGTACAGCAAGACGAGCTGGCCCGCCCTGACCCAAGGCCTCGAACAGGCCGAGAAGGGCAACGGATCGGAGCTGCTCCGGCTGGCCGACCTCTACAACGAGCGCTCTCCGTCCGGCCGTTACAGCACACAGAGCCACTCGCAGCGCTCGATCTCCTGCCTCGACGACAAGGCGCGTACGACGCCCGAGGAGGCGAAGGCGAGTCTTGGCGAGTTCCGCGAGATATCGCCGGTCTTCGGGGAGTTCATGGGCTGGGACACGGCAGGCTGGTGCCACGACTGGCCGGTGGCCGGGCTGCACGACTCCACCGACGTGAGCGCCCCGGGCGCGGACCCGGTCCTGGTCGTCGGCAACACCGGAGACCCGGCGACGCCCTACGAAGGCGCCCGCAAGATGGCGGACGAGCTCGGCAAGGGGGTCGGCGTCGAGCTGACCTGGAAGGGCGAGGGCCACGGGGCGTACGGCAGCGGAAGCGACTGCGTGGACGGCACGGTCGACGACTACCTGCTGAACGGAACGCCCCCGAAGGACGGCAAGGTCTGCGAGACCTGAGAACTAAAAAGGCGATGGGCCCGCACCTTGAAAGGTGCGGGCCCATCGCCGTTCAAGCACTACGCCTAATAGCAGGCGCTACGCCTAGTAGATCGGCTTGTCGGGCTCGATCTGGTTGACCCAGCCGATCACGCCGCCACCCACGTGCACCGCGTCGCTGAAGCCCGCGGACTTCAGGACGGCGAGGACCTCCGCGGACCGGACACCCGTCTTGCAGTGCAAGACGATCTTCTTGTCCTGCGGAAGGCTCTCCAGGGCGGTGCCCATGAGGAACTCGTTCTTCGGGATCAGCTTGGCGCCGGGGATCGAGACGATCTCCCACTCGTTCTGCTCGCGCACGTCGATGATCTCGATCTTCTCGTCCGCGTCGATCCACTCCTTGAGCTGCTTGGGAGTGATCGTCGAGCCGAGCGCCGCCTCCTGGGCCTCGTCCGACACGACGCCGCAGAAGGCCTCGTAGTCGATGAGCTCGGTGACGGTGGCGTTCGGGCCGCAGACCGCGCAGTCCGGGTCCTTGCGGACCTTGACCTGGCGGTACTGCATCTCCAGGGCGTCGTAGATCATCAGGCGGCCGACCAGCGGGTCTCCCACGCCGGCCAGGAGCTTGATCGCCTCGGTGACCTGGATGGAGCCGATGGACGCGCAGAGCACGCCGAGGACGCCGCCCTCGGCGCAGGAGGGGACCATGCCGGGGGGCGGGGGCTCCGGGTAGAGGCAGCGGTAGCACGGGCCGTGCTCGCTCCAGAAGACGGACGCCTGGCCGTCGAAGCGGTAGATCGAACCCCACACGTACGGCTTGTTGAGCAGCACGGCCGCGTCGTTGACCAGGTACCGCGTGGCGAAGTTGTCCGTGCCGTCGACGATCAGGTCGTACTGGCTGAAGATGTCCATCACGTTCTCGGCCTCGAGCCGCTCTTCGTGGAGGATCACGTTCACGTACGGGTTGATGCCGAGGACGGAGTCCTTCGCCGACGCCGCCTTGGAGCGGCCGATGTCGGCCTGGCTATGGATGATCTGGCGCTGCAGGTTCGACTCGTCGACCTCGTCGAACTCCACGATGCCGAGCGTGCCGACGCCCGCCGCGGCGAGGTACATCAGCGCCGGTGACCCGAGGCCGCCGGCGCCGACACACAGCACCTTGGCGTTCTTCAGCCGCTTCTGCCCGTCCATCCCCACGTCGGGGATGATCAGGTGGCGGGAGTACCTGCGAACCTCGTCGACGGTGAGCTCAGATGCTGGCTCGACCAGGGGTGGCAGCGACACGGGGACTCCGTTGGTCGGTATTTCGGATCGGTGGTTCTCTCCGTAACACTGCCACGCCCCTCTTCATTCCGAGACACCCGTTCCGATGCGCGAGACGATTTCGTCCCAGTAGCCGGGCATCGACTCCCACGGGTCGTCCGCTCCGCCGCTGTCCACGCGGTCGGTGAAGTAGATCGTCGACGCGCCCTGCCAGCGTGCGATGCGCAGCGCCTCGTCGAGGTGGCCGCGCGGCATGCCGTGCACGAAGTGGCAGAAGCGCTCGGGCGGGTAGTCGGCGGTCCACTCGGCCACCTGTGACCAGCGGTAATCGCTCCAGGGCCCCGAGAAGGTCACCAACTGGTCGGCGGATTCGGCGTACCCGGGATACGGGTGGGTGCCGTGCCCCAGGACGATGTGCGCGCCGTCGCAGAGCGCGCGCAGGGTCGTGACCGTCCTGCGCACCTCAGGGAGCGATGCCCGCTCCGTGGGACAGCGGTCCAGCGAGAAGCCGTCGACCTGGTACCAGTCGAGGTAGCGGTGCGCGTCGGAGACGAGCTCTCCGAAGCTGCGCGCTCCGTACATCGCGTCGAGGTGACCGAGAACGCGCACGCCCGCGTTCCGCAGCCGCCCCGCCGCCTCCAGGCAGTGCGGGTCGGGCCGCTCCCCAGGACCCCTGCTCACGTTCAGGACGACCCAGTGCAAGGGGGCTCCCGGACGGGTGAGTTCGGACCATTCGGCGGGCGCGACGAGGGGGTGCGCGAAGCCCGGGATACCGAAGCCGAGACGTACGTCGGTGTGCGCGGTGCCTGTGGCTGTGCTGGTCAGATGCGGCATGCCGCCTCCATCCAGATGTCGGCGAGTGATTCTTCGAGGTTGATGCGAGGGCGCCAGCCGAGCCGGTCGCGCGCGGTGCGCACGTCGGCCTGCTGCCAGCTGCCGCACCCGTCGGGATAGGGGTAGGCGGCCGGGCTCCCGTGGTCGGATTCGGAGCGCGGGTGCCCGATGGATTGCCGCAGGGCGCCTTGGTCGAGCTCGTGCAGGGCTCCGCCGTACCCGGCGACGCGCGCGAGGACGGCCGCCGCGTCACGCAGCCGCACCGCCCGGCCAGCGCCGATGTTCACGACCCCCTGGGCCGCGGAGAGCGAGGCGGCGTGCACGGCGCGCGCCACGTCGCGTACGTCGATGAAGTCCCGCTGCACACCGAGGCCGCCGAGCTTGAGCTCGCCGTCACCGGCCTGCATGGCGCGGCGCATGGCCTCGGCGAGCCGCCCGAGCGGCGATCCGGCCGGGGTGCCGGGCCCCGCGGGCGAGAACACCCGCAGGACGACGGCGTCGAGGCCGGACCCGAGCACCAGCTCGGTGGCGGCAAGCTTGCTGACTCCGTACGGTCCGCCGGGCCTGGGCACGGCGTCCTCCGCGGTGGAGGACCCCGGCTGGCTCGGCCCGTACTCCGCGGCGCACCCCAGCTGCACGAGGCGCGCCCCGCATCCGCTGCGCCGCAGGGCCTCGCAGACCGTGGCGACGGCGACGGTGTTGTGCCGGGTCAGCTCGCGGGCGCCGCCACGGGTGGCACCGGCGCAGTTGATGACGACGCCCGGGTGCACGGCGTCCAGGAAGCGGGTGAGCGCGCCGGGGCTGCCGCTCGCGAGGTCGAACCGTACGTCCGAGTCGTCGCCGCGGCCGAGCGCGGTGAGCTGCACCGCCGGGTCGGCGAGCAGCCGGTCGGCGACGAACCGGCCGAGATATCCGTTGGCTCCGATCAGCAGCACCCTCATCGGGCGGCTCCCGGGTCGGATTCTCGGATGCTGAGGGTGCTCATCTGGCGTTCTCCTTCAGGGGGTTGCCGTAAATCACGGGGTAAGGCCCGCGGTGTCGGCCCCGCGGGAGAGAAAGTGTCCGGAGTGGAGTGAGGTGGAGCGGAGTGAGGCTGAGTGGGGCGGGCGGGAACGCTCAAGGCGCCCCGCCCGCATGCGCGGAGGCCCGGCTGAGCACGCGCAGGGAGTGGAGCAACAGCACGCCCGCGGCGGCGCCACACGCGACGACGGGTACGACACCGGGCCCCCAGGCCCTGACCGCCCCCTCCACCGGGACCGCGAGCCACGAGAACCCGGGCAGGCGCCCGGCGAACACGCAGGCGATCGAGCCCACCTCCACGGCTCCGGCGGCCCCCAGCATCAGCAGGGGCGCACGCATGAACCCGTACGAGGAGAGGAGCCGCGAAAGCAGCAGCAGCGCGCCGAGCGCCCCGGCACCGGCGCAGACACCGGCAGAAGCAGAGGCACCGGCGGAGGCCTGGACGCCGTAGACGGCCCCGGACCCCACGAGCAGGCCTCCCAGGGCGCAGAGGTACAGCGCGACCACACCCAGGAGCAACGGCCTTACTGCGGAGGTGAATTCGGCGAGGCCCCGGCTGAGCGACAGCCGCTTTCGGGCCCCCACGGCGAACAGCCGCACGCACCACAGCGCGGGCGCGACGGCGAGCGAGAGCCCGAGGGCGGCAGCGATCGACGGCGCCCAGGGGCCATCGGGTCCACCGGAGACGGCGGCCCGCAACAGCCCGTCTCCGAAGAGGGCGTACGCGACGAGAAGACACACCCACGCGCGCGTGCCCCGCATGACCTCGCGCGCACAGCGCAGCGGGCCGTACCGAAGAGCCATCCGCAGCGCGACGGCGACGGCGAGCGCTCCGCCGAGCCCCACCGCGAGCCGCGCACGCCCCTCGCTCAGTTCGAGCCCCACGGCCGCGAGCCCGCACACCACACCCGGCAGCAGGGCGAGCAGCGCCCATCCGGCGGGCAGTTGGGGGTCCTCTGTCGAGGGCAGCGCCACAGGGGCGCCGCGCTCCTCCTCGTCGCGCGGCACGCGCGCGTACATCTCCTCGGCGAGCGCGAACACGTCCCGGTGCCTGAACCGCGCGGCGGTCCTGTCGGTCACCCCGTGCGCCTCGAGTCCGGCGGCGATCTCCAGCGGGTCGACGGCGCGCTCGCACAGCTCCCGGTGCCGGTGCATCAGCGTCTTCACCGGATCGACGCCACCGCGCCGTACGGGCTTGGTGCCGGTCCCGGTGCCCGTACTCGCCTGCCGCCAAGCAGCAGGTTCTCCTACCAGTGCCGCGTCGGCGACCAGCTCCTCCGACCGCCCGTCCCACCCACCCGGGCTCGTCGGAGCCCGCGGCGCGTCCACCTTCTGCTGCCTGCTCATACGCCCGCCTCCTTCAGCTGCTCCGGCCGGCCCGTCTCCCGCGCCCAGCTGGGCGCACCCCCCGAGCCCGAACTCGAACCCGTCTCCACGTCCCCGCCGCCGGCGCCGCCCGCGGCGCCAGCCCACCTGCCCGGCAGGTACGCCTCCGCCGGATTGCCGAACGGCACCGGCTCGCCCGCGTCGTCGACCGCCTCTCTGCGCACCGGGCAGTGCGAGACGATCTCCAGGTAAATGCCCCGAAATGCCTCGACGTTCTGCTCAACGGTGAACAGTTCGAGCGCCCGCGCACGCGCCGCCGCTCCCAGCCGCTCGCGCCGCCCCGTGTCCCGCAGCAGCGCCACGCACGCCTCGGCGAGCGCCCGCGGGTTGCGCGGCGGCACCACGAGCCCGGTGCCGCCGATGACCTCGACGACCGCGCCGACATCCGTGGAGACCGTCGCGCGCCCGCAGAACATCGCCTCCACCAGGCTGATCGGAAAGCCCTCGACGACGCTCGAAAGGACGACGACGCTGCCCGCGGCGTACGCGTCCTCGAGCTCGGGCGCCTCGGGCGCGCCGATCTCCTCGAAGGACACGGGGTTGTCGCCGACGGCGTGCGCGCCCCGCGCCTCATCGGGGAAGAGCTGCGCGGCGAGCGCCCTGCAGTGCGCGAGATACTCGGCCGCCTCCGGGCCTTCCGCGGGGGCACCGACGATGCGAAGACGCGCCTTCGGCTCCTCCTTGCGAACCTCGGCGAAGGCGTGCAGGAGGGAGATCAGGTCCTTGGCAGGCTCGATGCGCCCGACCCAGAGCAGGGTGTCCGGGTCGCCCGGGTCCTCGCGCTCGCCGACCTCGGCGAAGCGGGACGCCTCCATGCCGGGATAGACCGTGCGCAGCTTCGCCCGCTCGGCTCCGCACCGCTCCTGCCAGCGGCGGGCGTGCGTGTTGCCGGGGGTGATGATCGTGGCCTGGCGGTACACCTCGGCGGCGAGTTTGCCGTGGAAGGAGGTGAGAAGCGCCCGCGCCGGCGCACTCAGCGCGTCGTCGCCGGTCGCGAGGTAGTGCGCGCGCAGTTGTACGCCGTACTCGGTGACCACGAGCGGCACTCCGGAGAAGTGCTTGGCGAGGAGACCGGGGAGCGCCGCCGGGCCGCCGGACGTGGCGTGGCACAGGTCCACCGCGCCGAGGCCGTCGTCCCCGTACCAGTCGAGGGAGAGCGGCCGAAGGGCGCGCTCCAGGTGGCCGGCCACGGCGAGCAGGTCGGGGACCCGTGCGGTGCGCGCCGCACGGAGTGCGCCCGGCGCGCGGCACGCGCGCTCCAGGGCGCGCACGGCTCCTTCGGAGCGCAGTGCGGCGACGAGGCCGCCTTCGTCCCTTGCGAGTTCGGCGAGGCCGTAAAGCGCACTGCTGAAACGGTCCGCCAGCGCGCCGGAGTCCCCGGCGACCACCGCGGCAAGTTCACCGAAGCACTCCGCGAAGCGCCGCCGCGCCCGCCGTCCGTACCCGGCCCCGAAGGCCGCTTCGTCGTCGATCATCCACAGGGGCGCCGTCAGCACCCGACTCACCTGGGGCGGCAGTTCGATCCAGCCCTGCGCCTCCTGCCGCTCGCTGCGGCTGAGTGCGTAGATGTCGAATTCGTGCTGCCCGAGCCCGCGCACGAGCCGGTCGCACCAGAGCCTGGCGTCACCGCTCACATACGGATAGCCACCCTCCGTAAGCAGTCCGATGCGCACGCGTACACCCCCGATCTCCCATATGGAGAGCCGCCGTTGAACCAGCGGCTCGCAGCGGGACGAACGTATGCGGACATGCCGGTGGCGTGATGGACGGTTGTCCATCACGCCACCAAAAGGGGTGAACGGCCGTAACTTTCCCGTGCCGGTAGCGTTCTGTCGCGCTATGACATCAGGAGAGCGCTCTTTCGCTACGGAGCGTTAAGCTGCGGCCAGCTCCCTGCGGGCCGTACGGCGCTGTGCCGCGGCCTCCGGGTCGAGCGCGGGCACGGCCGCCAACAGCTGTTTGGTGTACGCCTGTTGCGGCGCTCCGTACACCTCGTCGACCGTTCCCTGCTCGACGATGCGCCCTTGCCGCATCACGGCGACCCGGTCGCTGACCTGGCGTACCACCGCGAGGTCGTGCGCGATGAAGACGAGGGCGAGCCCGTGCTCCTTCTGCAGTTCGGCGAGGAGCGCGGTCACTTGCGCCTGCGTCGTCACGTCGAGCGCCGAGACCGGCTCGTCGCACACGATGACCCGGGGGTCGGCCGCGAGGGCACGCGCGATCCCGACGCGCTGACGCTGGCCGCCGCTGAACTCGTGCGGATAGCGCCCGTAGTACGCCGGATCGAGCCCGACGCGCTCCATGAGGCCGCTGACGCGTGCGCGCACGGCGGAGTCGTCGCGCTCACCCCGCGCGCGCAGCGGATCGGCGATGGACTCCCCGATGCTGCGGCGCGGATTGAGCGAGGAGACGGGGTCCTGGAACACCATCTGCACCCCGGCCCGCGTCCCGTCGGCCGATGCCGATGCCGATGCCGACCCGCCCCCGTGCCGGATCTCCCCCGCCGAAGGATCGAGGAGCCCCACCAGCATCCGGCCGAGCGTCGTCTTGCCGCTGCCGCTCTCCCCCACGACCCCGAGCGTCTCGCCCCGGCGGACCGTGAGCGACACGTCGTCCACGGCGGCGAACGCACGCTTCCCGCGCCCGAACTCCTTCCGCAGACCGACCGCTTCGAGGACGACGTCGCCCTGCGCACGCGATGCCGCCTCGCGGGGCGAGTCAACCCGGGGCACGGCTCCGAGCAGCTCCCGCGTGTACTCCTCCGCGGGCGCGCCGAGAACCTCCCGCACGGGACCCCGCTCGACGGACCTGCCGTACCGCATGACCAGGACGTCGTCGACGCTCTCCGCCGCGACGCCCACGTCGTGCGTGACCAGGAGCAGGCCCATCCCGGTCTCGGCCCGCAGCCCGTGCAGCAGGTCGAGGATCTGTGCCTGCACGGTGACGTCAAGGGCGGTCGTCGGCTCGTCGGCGATCAGAAGCTCGGGCTCGCAGGCGAGGGCCATGGCGATGAGCGCGCGCTGCCGCATCCCGCCGCTGAACTCGTGCGGCCGGGACCGCGCCCTGCGTACGGCGTCCGGAATGCCCACCCGGTCGAGCACTTCGACGCCACGCGCGCGTGCCGCCCTGCGCGAGGCCCCGGTGTGCACGCGGTAGACCTCCGCGATCTGATCTCCCACCGCGTAGTACGGGTCGAGGGACGACAGCGGATCCTGGAAGACCATCGCCGCCTTCCCGCCCCGCAGGCGCCGCAACTCCTCACCGGACGCTTCCTGTACGTCGATGCCGCCGACCAGAACGGATCCGCCGACGTTCGCGCCGGTGCCCCGGTGGAGTCCGAGCAGCGCGGAGGCCACCGTGCTCTTGCCGGACCCCGACTCGCCGACGAGGCCGAGCGCGGCGCCCTTCTCCAGCGTGAAGGAGAGCCGGTCGACGGCGCGCGTGTCACCGAAGTCGACCACCAGGTCGGTCACTTGGACGAGGCTCTGGGCCGCGCTCATGAAAGGACCACGCTCATGACAGGACCACCCTTCGGTCGGCCACCGCGTAGAGGACATCCGCGACGGCGTTGGCGAGCACTACGAAGAAGCCCGTCACCAGGACCATGCCGACCACGACCGGCAGATCGACGACCTTGACCGCGTGCACGAGTTCGCGCCCCATGCCCGGCAGGCCGAAGAGCGTCTCGCTGAGCACGGCGCCGCCGAACATCGACCCGAAGTCGTTGGCGCTCATCGCGATGACCGGGGCGAACGCGCCCCGCAGGGCGTGCTTGCCGATGATCGAACGCTCTCCGACGCCGTACGCGCGAAACGTCCGCACATGGTCGTCGGCGAGGGTCTCCAGCATCGAGGCGCGGGTGAGGCGCGCGTACTTGGCGGCCTCGATCAGCGCGAGGGACAGCCAGGGCAGGAGCAGGTTCCACGCCCACTGCTGAGGGTCGTCGGTGAACGGTACGTACTGCGGGAAGGGCAGCAGGTTCAGCTGGCCGCAGACCACGATCATCAGGAGGAGACCGATGACGAAGACGGGCGTGGCCGTGCCCGCGAGCGTGACGGCGGTCAGGACGCGCTCGGTGACGCGCCCGCGCCGCCAGGCGGACAGGACGCCGGTGCCGACGCCGAGGATCAGCCACATCACCATGGCGCCCAGCGCGAGCGACCCGGTGACCGGCAGCTTCGTCACGATCAGCTGGGTGACCTGCTGGTCGCTCTGGTAGGAGAGCCCGAGGCAGGGGGCGTCGCAGTGCTCCACGCCCGTGCCCGTCGAGTAGTCGTGGCCGACGAAGATGCCTTGGAGGAAGTCCCAGTAGCGGACGTACACCGGGTCGTCGAGCCGCAATTGCTCGGTCACCTGGGCCACTTGAGCCGGTGAGCAGCGCGGGCCGCAGGTGATCTGGGCGACGTCGCCGGGAGCCACGTAGAAGACCGCGTAGATGATCACGGAGATGGCGAGCAGCGTGACGAGGGCGCCCACCGCACGCCTCAGGAGGAAGCCGGTCATGCCGTGCAGAAGGCCTGTCATGCCTTGCCCTCCCGCTTCTTCCCGGTCCCGACGCGCAGCCGCGACGCGGCCCGCGGATCGAGCGCGGTCCGCACGCCGTCACCCAGGACGGTCAGCGAGAGCACCGTCACGAACAGCGCCCCCGCGGGCAGCAGTAGGTACTGCGGCGCGGCTTGGTACCAGATGTCGGCCGAGGTCAGCATCTGTCCCCAGGACGCGGTCGGCGGTTTGACGCCGACGCCGAGGAAGGAGAGCGCCGCCTCGACCGTGATGTTCAACGGGACGAGCAGCGCCGCGTACGTGATGACAGGGGCGGCGAGCCCCGGCAGGAGTTCGCGGCGCGCGATGCGCCAGGTGCTCCAGCCGCTGAGCCGGGCGGCGGCCACGTAGTCGAGCTCCTTGAGGGTGATGGTCTGCGCGCGCACGATCTTGGCCGTACTGCCCCAGGCGACGAGCCCGATGACCAGGGCGACGAGGACAGGGCGCGGGAAACCGCTTGGCACGATCGCCATCAGGGCGAGCGAGAGGACCATCAGCGGCATGGCGACGATGACGTCGGTGGCGCGGCTGAGCACCTGGTCGACCCAGCGGTTGCCGAGTCCTGCCGCGATGCCGATGGTGACACCGAGCGCCACCTGCACGAGGGTCGCGGCGAGCGCGACGCCGAGGGAGACCCGCGCGCCGTAGACGAGACGGGCGAACAGGTCGCGCCCGGTCTGCGGTTCGACGCCGAGCCAGTGCTCGGCGCTCATCCCGCCGAACGAACCGATGGGCACGCCGCCGCGCCCGGAGTCGATGAGGTCGGGGTGGTACGTACTGGGGTCCTGGCCCTCGATGGCGGTGAGCAGCGGCGCGGCGAGCGCGACCAGGACGAGCAGCGCGACGACGGCCGCCGCGACGAGGGCGGCGCGCTGCGTACGCAGCCGCCGCCAGAACTGACGGGCACCGGAAGCCGGGGCGGGCGCCGTGACGCCCGTCCCCGCTTCCGAGGCCAGAAGGGCCTCGCTCATGGTGATGTGACCAGTAGCCCTTACTTGACCGCGACCTGGGAGATGTCCAGGACACCCGTCCAGTCGCTGATCACGATGTTCTTCGCGTCCTTGCCGTACAGGCGCTTGTAGACCGGGTGGAAGAGCGGCACGGTCAGGGCCTGCTCGCCGATCTTCTTGTCGAGTGCGCCCCAGCGCTTCGCCGCCGCGTCGAGGTCGGTGAGCTTGTTGATCTCGTCGATCTCGTTGTTGACGGACTTGTCGTTCAGGAAGCCGGTGTTGAAGTTGGCGCCGTCCTTCACGATCTGCCGACCGTCGAAGATCGGGGCGAGGAAGGGACCGCCGGAGGGCCAGTCGGCACCCCAGTGGGCGAGGAAGAGACCCGGCTCGGTCTTGGCGCTGTGGACCTTGTCCTTGTAGTCGTTGTCCTCGAGGCCCTCCAGCTTGACCGTGATCCCGGCCTTCTTCAGGGCGTCCTGGATCGCGGTGGCGATCTCCGGGCTCGTCTCGAAGTCCTTGGCGTTGGAGTGGGTCAGCGTGATGGTGAGCCCGTCCTTGTGACCGGCTTCTTTAAGAAGCTCCTTGGCCTTCTTCGCGTTGCCGGACTTGCCCGCCGGGAAGTGGTCGTACTTCGTGTATCCGAAGGACTTCTGGTTCGGCAGGTACGTCGTCGCGGGCTCGGCGAGCGACGAGCCGCCGGCGGCGTTCACGACGGACGAACGGTCGACCGCGTACGAGATGGCCTGGCGCACCTTCGGGTCGTCGAACGGCTTCACCTTCGGGTTGAAGGCGAGGTAGTTCGTGTATCCGAAGTGCCCGGTGCCCACCCGCGAGGCAAGCGCCTTGTCGCCGCTGACCTTGGCGAGCTCGGCGGGGCCGAGGTTCGTGTCGGTGGTCACGGCGGCGGCGTCCGTGCCCTGGCCCGCCGAGAGCCGCTGGTTGATGACGGAGGAGTTGAGGCCGGACCGCACGTCGATCTTGTCCGGGTAGGCCTTGCGCTCGGGGTCGGTCTTCGCCGACCAGTGCGGGTTGCGCTCCAGAGTGAGGCGCTCGCCGTCGTTCTCGTTCTTGACGACCTTGTACGGGCCGGACGAGACGGGGTGCTCCTCGTACTTCGTGCCCTTGTCCTTGCTCTTGGGGACGGGCGTGAACTGCGTCTGCGTCGCCAGATAGGGGAATTCGCCCTCGGGCTTGTTCAGGTGGAAGACGATGGTCCGCTCGTCGGGCGTCTCGATCGACTCAAGACCCTTGCCGCTCTTGTCCTTGTACGGTCCCGCGTACTTGTCGCCACCGATCAGCCAGTCCCTCAAGTAGGGTGCGCCACCGGAGAGTTCACCGGCGAAGGAGCGCTCGATGCCGTACTTGATGTCGGCGGACGTGATCGCCGAACCGTCCTCGTACTTGAGGCCCTTCTTGAGGGTGTACGTCCACACCGTGGCGTTCTTGCTCGACTTGCCGAGGTCCGTGGCGAGGTCGGGCACGACCTCCGAGCCCTTGGCGCCGTCCTCGCGGTTGCGGGTGGTCAGCGTGCGGAAGACGAGCGAGGGGACGTTGCCGCCGCCGGAGGTGTAGAGCCGCGCCGGGTCGAAGTCGACCTGCGGCTGGCTGTTGAGGACGGTGAGGGTGCCGCCCTTGGCGGGCTTGCCCTCGGCGCCGCCGCTCCCGGCGTCGTTGTCCTCGGGGCCCGCGCAGGCGGCGGCGCCCGCTGCCAGGACCAGGCTGACGGATGCCGCTGCCACGCGGCGGGCTATGACGGACGGTTGACGCATGGGAAGGGACCTCTCGGAGAAGCAAGCAGGGGAAGAGAGCAGAGCTCGCCCCGGGGTCGCCGAAAAGGGTCAGTCAGGACCGCAGAGGGTGCAGTGGGTGCAGAGGGTCCGGAGAGAAAGCGACGCACACGCCAGGGGCGGGCGTCAGCAACAGTGAATGTCGGACACGCAGAGCGCGGTCACGCCAAAGAGCGCCAGCTCAAGGGCGGCGCGCGAGGAGGCGTGACGATGCGACATGCGGAGAAATATGAACGAACTTTCGGCGGATGTCAAAGCCGTCGAACACGCGGTGAGCACGGAGCGCTCACCGCGTGGTCAATCCCCCTGGCCAGGCTCTCTCAACTCTTCGGAAAGGCCCAAGGGTTGGCCTTGCACTTGATTCCGTCGTGATTGAGGAACTTCGTCTGCTGCTGCATGACGGGCGCGAGCTCGCCGTCCTTCGTGCAGTCCGTGTGATTGAAGCCGAGCCGGTGGCCGACCTCGTGGTTGATCAGCATCTGCCGGTACGGGTGGATGCGGTCGCCGTAGGTCTTGGCGCCCTGCGCCCACCGATAGGCGTTGATCATGACGCGGTCCGTGGCCGCGGAGTCACAGGAGACGTTCTGCTGAAGGGTGTCGAGCCCGGATTTCGCGCACCATTTCCCGGTCGTCCCGGGGCTGGCGAGCGTGATGACGAAATCGGGCTTCCCCGAAGAGATCCGCTCGAAGGTCCGGCCTCCGTTGTGCGCCCAGCTCCGGTCGTCGTTCAGGGTCTTCTGCACGGCCGTCGCGAACAGCTCGCCGTCCAGACCCATGCCCTTCTCGACGTCGACGCGGTAGCGGAACTTCTGCCCCTTGCCGGGCGCCTTGTCGAACCCGGTCATCGCGTCGAAGTCACCGGACGCCGTGAGCTTGGCGTCGAGCGGGTACTTCTTGGCCATCTTCGTCTCGTACGTCGCCGGGGCGGACTCCGCGGGCGTGGGCCGGTCGTCCGAGCGGGACGCGTCATCGGCCGCGGCACGGTCGTCCTGACCCTTGGCGGCCTGCGTACGGGGAGCGGAGTCCTTCGCGCCGTCGGCCACTTGGCCGGCCACGACGACCGCGAGGACGGTGGTGACAGCGGCGGCGGCTATCCCGGTGAAGGTGCGGCCCCTGCCGCCGCCGGTCTTGCCGCCCTTGCCTTCGTCGTCCTGGTCGTCCGCGATGACGCCGGGGCCGTCGGCCCCTTCGGACCCTCCCGCGCCTTCGGACCAGAGCCCTCCGTGGGCTTCCTCGTCCTCGTCGACCGCGCGGTCCCAGTCGGTGACGGAGGCGTACGGGTCACGGGGCGGGATGCCTGTCGGAACGCTGGTCGGGGCGCCGGTCGGGGCGGGTGCGACCCGGGTCGCACCGGTCGCGAAGAGGTCTTCTTCGGGGAAATCGTCGCCGAACGCGTCCACGTAGTCGCGACGGGGCCCCGGCACGCGGGGTGGCGCGGTCCGGGGCCCGGATCCCCAGGCCCCGCCCGACTCACGCTGCTCGGGGTGCCCGCCACGGACGTGCGGCGCGCCGCGCGGAGGTGTGGCCTGCGGGACTCCGTGCGGTGGGGTCGCCTGTGGGACCCCGTGCGGGGGCGTGCCGCCGTCCCCCGGGGCGCGTCTGCGGCGCCCCGTGCCGGGAGCTGGCGGGCGTGCGCCCTGCGGTGACGGTATGCCGGCAGTGTCCGTACTGCCCGTGTTGTCTTCGAGGTCGACCGAACCTCGGCGGCTATGACGTCCCACTCGCCGCCTCAGCTCCCCGAGCTCGACTGGCCGGATGCATTCAACTCTCCTGTGTCCGCGAGGAGTTCGCGGATTGCCGTGGCCACCGTATCCGGATACTCCATCATCGCCACATGCCCCGCGTCAGGCAACGTGAGCAATCGTGAGTCACGGAACGCGGCAGCGGCCTTGCGCGCCATACGGTACGAGACGAGCAGATCCCGGCCGCCGTAGATCAGCAGCGTCGGCGCGAGCACCCGCTCCGCCTGGCGCCAAAGACCCTGCTGCCCGCCCATGGTGTACGCGTTCACGATGCCACGCGCCGAGCGGGCCATCGCATCCCACATGTACGGCAGAGCGAGCCTGCGCTCCATCTCCCGCACGGCCGCGCTGTACCCCTCGGGCGAGACCCGGCCCGGGTCGCCGTAACAGAGTGCCATGACGCCGCTGACCCGCTGCTCGGCCGTCCAGTCCTTGGTGAGCCGGGTGAACAGGCTCGCGACGCCGGGCACCGCGAGGAGCCCGGTCGGCAGTGCCGTGCGCTGCACCCGGAGCTCCGGGAGCGCGGGCGAGATCAGTGTCAGGGTGCGGACCAGGTCGGGGCGGACGGCGGCCACGCGCGTGGTGACCGCGCCGCCCAGCGAGTTGGCGATCAGATGCACTGGCCCGTCATCGCGGGCGTCCAGATAACGGATGACCGCGCGCGCGTGCCCCGTGATCGAGTAGTTGCCGTCGTCCGGCGGCGGCGAGTCGCCGAACCCCGGCAGGTCGATCGCCGCACAGTCGACGACGTCCTCGAGCAGCGGCATCAGGGCCGACCAGTTCTGCGAGGACCCGCCGAGCCCGTGCACGTACAGCGCGGGCGGCAGACCTTCGCGGACCGGCGGTCTGGAACGCACCGAGAGCGTGAGCCCGGGGAGGGTGACCGAGTCGAGCCGCTCGCCCGGCGCGACCCCGACGGCACCCGGTTTCGGGGCGACGGAGGCGGCGATCAGGTTCGGCAGCTCGGTCGAAGACATGCGGCAATGTTACGAGACGATCACACCGTGGTTCATGTGTTCGCAGTCACAGATCCTGATATTCATGGTCACGGATCCCGAATTCGCCGTCACGCATCGCGACGACGGCGCCCGGAGATCACGTAGCGCCTGGTGCGGAGGTCTCCTAGGCTCATAAAAGAGGGCGCACGCTCATAGAAGAGGGCGCACAGGGCACTCGCACCACTAGTCCGCAAGGGACTCCGTAGGGAAGAGAGCCACGATGACCGTCGACCCGTCCGACCCCGAGACCTTCCAGACCGAAGAGACCACCGGCAACACCGACATCACCGGCATCGGCGAGATCAGCGCCGAGGCACCTGAGGCCGATGCCGCGGAGCAGCACACCGACCTCGCGCCGAGCCGGGACGACTCCTTGGAGGGCGCGGACACGGACGCGGCCAACGAGGCGGACCTGGCCGAACAGGCCCGCGTCGTCAGCATCGACGAAGACGACTATCGCTGAGCTGCCCGTGTTTGCCCTGCTACGCACGGGTTTCGCGGTCATCCAGTCCGTGAAATTCTCCGCTCGTACCGCGCACATCAGGGTTACCGAAAAGTACGATGGCCGCGCGGCGCACACCGCACATTCACGATCATGGGAGGCGGCGTGACAGCCATCGAGCAGACAGAGGCAGCGCGCCCACGGGGCACACGCCTGCCGCGTCGTGCCCGACGCAATCAGTTGCTGGGCGCGGCACAGGAGGTCTTCGTCGCGCAGGGTTACCACGCGGCTGCGATGGACGACATCGCCGAGCGTGCCGGAGTCAGCAAGCCGGTGCTCTACCAGCACTTCCCCGGAAAGCTCGACCTGTACCTCGCTCTGCTCGACCAGCACTGCGAATCACTGCTGCAGTCCGTCCGTACGGCGCTCGCGTCCACGTCGGACAACAAGCTGCGGGTCGCGGCCACGATGGACGCCTACTTCGCGTACGTGGAGGACGAGGGCGGTGCCTTCCGCCTCGTCTTCGAGTCCGACCTGACGAACGAGGCCGCGGTCCGCGAGCGCGTGGACCGGGTCACGCTCCAGTGCGCGGAAGCGATCTGCGAGGTGATCGCCGAGGACACGGGGCTGCCCCGTGACGAGGCGATGCTGCTCGCGGTGGGCCTCGGCGGCTACTCGCAGGTGGTCGCCAGGTACTGGCTCGCCAGCGGCAGCACGGTCCCGCGCGAGAAGGCGGTGGAACTGCTCACCTCGCTGGCCTGGCGCGGTATCGCGGGCTTCCCGCTGCACGGCCTGGACGGTCACTGAGAATTCCCGATCTCTGTTCGCTACTGGCGTGCGGCGGCGGAAGCATGAGCGTCGCCTCACCGGGCTAATGTGTGCTGAGTACGGCGCGGACGCCCGCGCACCTCACTGACCGTCGGAGGGACAAAGCCGTGGAGGTCAAGATCGGCGTGCAGTACGCGCCCCGCGAGATCGTGCTCGAGAGCACTCAGAGTGCCGAGGAAGTCGAGCACGCGGTGTCCGAGGCGCTGACCGGCAAGTCGCCGCTGCTGAGCCTCGTGGACGACCACGGCCGCAAGGTCCTGGTTCCGGCCGACCGCCTCGCGTACGTCGAGCTCGGCGAGCCGACCGCGCGCAAGGTGGGCTTCAGCGCCCTGTAGTTCACGGGCGCTGCACGCAGGACGAACAACGAGAACGGCCCGGTGGTCACAACCACCGGGCCGTTCTCGTGTGTTGACGCGCCTCGCGCACGTCGGGCGCGGAGAGACACGGAGACGCGGAGGCTCTGGAGGATTGCATTCCGGCTGCCAGGGGTAAGACCGGCTACGACCGTTTTGCACCTGGCCGCGAGGGAGGGACACCCTGTGATTCTGGAAGCACTCGGCTCTGCACTGCTCGGTTTCGCCCTGGCATGGGCCACGGCCCACCGACTGGCCCACCGGCTCCCCGCACGGAACCTGGTCCTGTCGACCGGGGCCGCGGGCGGCGTGATCGGCTCCTTCGTCACGCACATGGCCCTCGGCGCCGGCCACACACCCGCCACACTCGTAGGCGCCGTAGCGGTGGCAGCGGCCCTGCTCTCACTCCTGATCCGCCCCACCCGCAGCCGCCTGCGCCGTCGCTCAGCGACGGCGTAGGGGGCGGAGGGACCGCGCCCGAAGGGGCGCGGGGAACTGCGCGCTCAGCCACGACGCACCCGCGGGTGAAAACTGACGCCCCCAGCCCCCGTACCCCGAACCCGCCCCCCCCGGAGCCCCAGCGACTACGCGGCGAGCCCCAGTGCGGCCATCCGCTTCGTGTGCGCCTCAGTGATCCGGGAGAACATCCGCCCGACCTCCGCGAGGTCGAAGCCATCGGCGACGCCCCCGACCAGCATGGTCGACAGGGCATCCCTGTCGGCGACGACCCGCTGCGACTGCGAAAGCGCCTCGCCCATAAGACGCCGCGCCCACAGCGCGAGCCGCCCGCCCACACGCGGGTCCGCATCGATCGCGGCGCGCACCTTCTCGATCGCGAAGCTCGCGTGCCCCGTGTCGTCGAGCACACCGAGGACGAGACGGCGGGTGTCGACGTCGAGCCGCGCCGCGACCTCGCGGTAGAAGTCACTGGCGATCGAGTCGCCCACGTACGCCTTGACCAGGCCCTCCAGCCAGTCGGAGGGCGCCGTCTGCCGGTGGAAGCCGTCAAGGGCCTCGACGAAGGGGTCCATCGCCTCGGTGGCGTCCGCGCCGATCTCCGAGAGCCGGTCCCGCAACCGCTCGAAGTGGTGGAACTCCGCCGACGCCATCTTCGCCAGCTCGGCCTTGTCGCCGAGCGTCGGCGCCAGCTTCGCGTCCTCCGCAAGCCGCTCGAATGCCGCGAGCTCTCCATAGGCGAGCGCTCCGAGCAGATCCACGACCGCGGCGCGGTAGTGCGGCTCGTCGGCGGCGGTCTTCCAGTCCTGGGCGGCGATTCCGGTGGGTTCGGCAGGTGTGTCAGCGGCGGTGTCAGGCGTCTCCATAAACCGCACAATAGCCCGCTCGCAGCAACGCGTAAGGGCCTGGTCAGTGACTGTGACGACGACTACGTGACTTATTCGTCAGACACGGCTGCGAGATTCCGGGGTACAGTGGTAATGCGCCTGTCGAATATTCGTCGGGCCGTACGAATGAGGATGCCCGGTCGGAGGCCCGATCGGCTCCGACCCGACAGCCCTCCAGGCGGCCCGCGAAGTGCGGACGGCACGATGAGGGAACCTCAGCGGTACGAGCGCTCGAGCGCAGGCAGTGGTCCCGCGCCCCCGGCCCCGCCCCCCAAGCAGCCGGCGGTAGTGGCACGGTCACGACCCCCAGCGTTCGCCTCGGGCCGCGTCTCACAGAAGAGGCAATGCCCTGACTACGACTTTCCGCGATCTCGGAATTCTCTCCGAGACGGCCGAGGCCCTTGAGGCCGTCGGCATCATCAGCCCTTTCCCCATCCAAGAGATGACGCTGCCCGTAGCGCTCTCCGGCTCCGACGTCATCGGCCAGGCCAAGACCGGCACCGGCAAGACGCTCGGCTTCGGACTGCCGCTCCTTGAGCGCGTCACCGTCCCCGCGGACGTCGAGGCGGGCCGGGCCAAGCCCGAGCAGCTGACCGACGCCCCGCAGGCCCTCATCGTCGTCCCCACTCGCGAGCTGTGCCAGCAGGTCACGAACGACCTCCTGACCGCCGGCAAGGCGCGGAACGTACGCGTCCTCGCCATATACGGCGGCCGTGCGTACGAGCCGCAGGTCGAGGCCCTCAAGAAGGGCATCGACATCGTCGTCGGCACGCCGGGTCGTCTTCTCGACCTCGCGGGCCAGAAGAAGCTCAATCTCAAGCACATCAAGTGCCTGGTGCTCGACGAGGCCGACGAGATGCTCGACCTGGGCTTCCTGCCCGACGTCGAGCGGATCATCAACATGCTGCCGCCGAAGCGTCAGACGATGCTCTTCTCGGCGACCATGCCGGGCGCGGTCATCGGCCTGGCCCGTCGCTACATGTCGCAGCCCACGCACATCCGCGCCACCGCGCCGGACGACGAGGGCCAGACCGTCGCGAACACGAAGCAGCACGTGTACCGCGCGCACAACATGGACAAGCCCGAGATGGTCTCGCGCATCCTGCAGGCCGACGGCCGCGGACTCGCGATGATCTTCTGCCGTACGAAGCGGACCGCCGCCGACATCGCCGAGCAGCTCGAGAAGCGCGGCTTCGCCTCGGGCGCCGTACACGGTGACCTCGGCCAGGGCGCCCGCGAGCAGGCGCTGCGCGCGTTCCGCAACGGCAAGGTGGACGTGCTCGTCTGCACGGACGTCGCGGCGCGCGGCATCGACGTCGGTGGCGTCACGCACGTCATCAACTACCAGTCCCCCGAGGACGAGAAGACGTACCTGCACCGCATCGGCCGTACGGGCCGCGCGGGCGCCAAGGGCATCGCGATCACGCTGGTCGACTGGGACGACATCCCGCGCTGGCAGCTGATCAACAAGGCGCTGAACCTCGGCCTCGCCGACCCGGTCGAGACGTACTCGAGCTCTCCTCACCTGTACGAGGAGCTGAGCATCCCGGCGGGCACGAAGGGTGTGCTGCCGCGTGCCGAGCGGACCCGTGCCGGGCTCCGCGCCGAGCAGGTCGAGGACCTCGGCGAGACGGGCGGCAAGGGTGGCTCACGCGGGCGGGACCGCGATCGTGGCGGCCGTGACCGCGACGGCGGCCGTGACCGTGACCGTGGGCACGCTTCCGAGCCGGAGCGCGAGCCGCGTGAGGCGCGTACGCCGCGTCGGCGTCGCCGCACGCGTTCGGGTACGCCGCTGGAGGCGCCGGCCGTGGCGGTGGCGGAGGCTGCCGCGCCTACAGCTGTTGCCGTTGCGCCCGCCCCCGAGGCCGAGCTGACGGAGCCGCGCACGCCGCGTCGCCGTCGCCGTACGCGGAACGGCTCTGAGGCCGCGGAGGCTGTCGTCGACACGGTCGAGGCCGTGGAGACGCCGGAAGCGCCCGTTGCCACCAAGCCGCGTCGCCGTACGCGCAAGGCCGCGGAGCCCGTCGTCGAGGTCGCCGAAGCCACTGCCGCTGAGGCCGAGGTCGAGGCGCCTGCCGCCAAGCCCCGCCGCCGCACCCGCAAGGCCGCGGAAGCCGTCGTTGACACGGTCGAGGCCGTGGAGACGCCGGAAGCGCCCGTTGCCACCAAGCCGCGTCGCCGTACGCGCAAGGCCGCGGAGCCCGTCGTCGAGGTCGC
>NZ_JBSGRD010000005.1:309701-489912 GCF_053606205.1 Streptomyces sp. NPDC055239
CGCCGAAGCCACTGCCGCTGAGGCCGAGGTCGAGGCGCCTGCCGCCAAGCCCCGCCGCCGCACCCGCAAGGCCGCGGAAGCCGTCGTCGACACGGTCGAGGCGGTCGAGCCCGCCGAGGCTCCGGCCACCAAGCCGCGTCGCCGTACGCGCAAGGCCGCGGAGCCCGTCGTCGAGGTCGCCGAAGCCACTGCCCCTGAGGCCGAGGTCGAGGCGCCTGCCGCCAAGCCCCGCCGCCGCACCCGCAAGGCCGCGGAAGCCGTCGTCGAGACCGTCGAGGCCGAGATTCCCGCTCAGCCGACGGAGGAGACCAAGCCGCGTCGGCGTACGCGCAAGGTCGCGGAGGCGGCTCCGGCTGTCGCCGATGAGGCCGCTGTCGCGAAGCCGCGTCGCCGTACGCGCAAGGCGGTTGCTGCGCCGGCCGAGGAGAGCTGAGGCACTCCGCCAAGGCTCAACGCCTGAAGGCCCGGCCCCCTATTGGGGTGCCGGGCCTTCTGCGTACCCCGCCCAACTCCCCCTCGCTGTAACCCAGTTCCTGTCCCGGCGCTTCGCGCCGGATGTCTCCCACCCACCCACCCGATTACCCGGCGACTCTGCGCATGCGGGACAAACAGGTGGGCGGGCGGGCAAGACCCGCGCGAAGCGCGGGAAGGTGGGCCACCGGGACGTGGGCAGACAGTGGCTCTGGCCCAGCTGCCGCTCTGCGGAGATGCAGGGTAATCGGGTGGGCGGGTGGGCAAGATCCGCGCGAAGCGCGGGAAAGTCGCCCCCCGGACACGGCGGGGCCGCGACGCAGCGCCAAGCCGCCCACCCCCGCCCAAGGCCCGCGCCCACAACTGCGACTAGCCTCGGAGGCATGAGCAGGCCCCCCACCTTCACCCCGCCCCCCGGCGTCGACGCGCGGCGGCTGCGGACCGCGCGCGGCGACTTCGCCGCCCTGGACGCCCGCCCGCTCGGCGAGGCCAAGGGCACCGTCCTGCTGCTCCCCGGGTTCACCGGGAGCAAGGAGGACTTCATCGCCCTGCTCAGGCCCATCGCAGATGCCGGGTACCGGGCGGTTTCCGTCGACGGCCGCGGGCAGTACGAGACCCGGGGCCCCGAGAAGGATGAATCTCCATACGCCCAGGCCGAGTTGGCCCTGGATGTACTCGCCCAGGCCGACGCAGTCACCGGCACTCCCCACCTCCTCGGACACTCTCTCGGCGGCCAGATCGCCCGCGCCGCCACCCTGCGCGCCCCCGCGGACACCTTCGCCTCGCTCACCCTGATGGCCTCAGGGCCCGCCGCCATCTCCCCCTCGCAGCAGGCCCGCGCCAAGATGCTGACGGACGCGCTCGGCGTCCTGTCGATGGCAGAGGCCTGGGAGGCCATCCAGGCCTTCGATCCGCCCGAGGAGACCGCCCTCGACGGTGACGTCCTGCGCGAGCGCTGGCTGCGGCACAGCCCCGCCCAGCTCATCGCCACCGGCAGGCAGCTCTGCGCCGAGCCCGACCGCGTCACGGAGCTCGCCGCCGTACCCCTGCGCAAGCACGTCATCTCCGGCGAGCGCGACGACACCTGGCCCATCCCCTGGCTCGACGCCATGGCGGACCGCCTGCACGCCCACCGCACGGTCATCACCGGCGCCGAGCACTCCCCCAACACCGACCGCCCGGCGGAGACCACCGCCGCCCTCATCGCCTTCTGGGACCAGAACGCGGGCGACTAGCCAGTACTGCGTCCTAGTACTGCGTCTGCAACTGCTCCCAGAAGCCGTCCCGCAGCGCCCGCCGCAGGTCGGACTGCCCCCGCAGCGAGTACGCGAGCAGCTTCTCGGCCTCCACCAGGAGTTCCTGGTCCACCGAGCCTGGCAGATACGGATGCCCCGGCAGCAGGTCCACGAGCGCCGCCCGCCCCCGCGCGGCCAGCCACTTCGCGGCGACCTGCGCGCCCACGAAACGCACGTCCTCGCGCGAGGGCCGAGGGGTGCCCGCCGTCTCGTACGACATCGCGGCGTTGCGCCGGGACACGTACGGCTTGAAGAAGTCGAGGTCGAACGTGCGCTGGCTGTCGACCTCCCACAGCAGCGGCTCGGCCTGGTTGCGGCCGTCGACCGCCTCGATGCCCCACAGATGCACCCGCGCGCCGTAACCCTGCGCCGCCTCCACCGCCGAGACCAGGTCCTCGTCGCCCCCGATCAGGGCCGCGTCGCTGATCGCGCGGTGCCTGGCCAGTGACTCCAGATCCGTGCGGATGAGGGAGTCCACACCCTTCTGCTGGTTGTTCGCGTTGAGGTTGCCGAGGCGGACCTTGACGTCCGGCAGCTCCGCGATCGACTGCTGCTCCACCGTGTGGATGCGGCGCCGCGCACCGTCGTACCAGTAGACGCGCAGCAGCCTGCTGTCCGCGAAGATCGTGCGCGCCTTGTCGATGAGCGCGTCGATCAGCCCCTCCGCGTCCAGGTCGAAGGCCCGCCGGTCCTCCGTGCCGACCGCGAGCCGTCCCGCCGCCGCGTACACGTATCCGGCATCGACGAAGATCGCGTGCGTGGACGGCGTCTTCCCCACCTCGGCGAGCACGCGCTCGAGGAGTCCATTGGCGCGCTCCAGCTGGGCACTGATCTGGGCGGTGATCTCGATCTCGTCGTTCATGGGGGCCATAGGGGCCCATTGTCCCGTCGGTCACGCAGCGAACACAACCGGTCTCGCTACTCGTGAGTAATTAGTCTGTCGAAAAATTTCCTTAGCGTAGGGAATGTTTGCTGGGGGCAACTCGTTGTACCCGTAGGAACGCCGGACACAGCTGTCCCGGCGGCCACAACACCAGTAGTTCTCCTCCAGGAGGATGACCAGACGAAGGGAGAAGCCTTATGCGCTTCGAAATCATGCGACTCGACGACGTCGACGGCTCCGCCGTGGACCGGACCGTCGTGGACGCCGCCTCCGTCAATCGGATCGTGCAGCAGGCCGCAGCGATCGGCCAGCGCATCTATATCCGACCGGCCGAATCTCAGGCCTCGTAACGCACAGGTTGAACAGATACAGGTTGAAGGGCCCCCGTACACCTTTGGTGCGGGGGCCCTTGGCGTGTCCGGCGCCGACCTGCGGCCAAAGCGGCCCGCCCCGGCGAAGGCGCCCTAGGCGCCGTTGATCACCTGCGTCACGCCGTTGATGATCTGCTGCACCGCGATCGCGGAGAGCATCATGCCCGCGAGCCGCGTCACCAGGACCACTCCGCCGTCCTTGATGACCCGGATGATCAGCAGCGAGTAGCGCATCACGAGCCACAGCACGATGTGCATCGCCACGATCGCCGTCCACACGGAGATCTGCGTACCGACGCTGTCGGCGTCCTGGACGGCCAGGATGACCGAGACGATCGCGCCGGGCCCCGCGAGCAGCGGCATGCCGAGCGGTACGAGGGCGACGTTGACGTCCTTGGTCTGCGTGGGCTCGTCCGTCTTGCCGGTGAGCAGGTCGAGCGCGATCAGCAGGAGCAGCAGACCGCCCGCGATCATCAGCGCGGGGACGGAGACATGCAGGTAGTCGAGGATCTGGTGCCCGAGGAGCCCGAAGACCGCGATCACGCCGAACGCGACGCACACGGCCTGGAAGGCCATCTTCTTCTGCACCTTGGCGGGACGGCCGGAGGTGAGCCCGAGGAAGATCGGGGTGATCCCAGGGGGATCCATGATGACAAAAAGGGTCAGGAAGAGGGAGCCGAAGACGGCGACGTCGAACACAGTGATGGCCTTGCGGTGAGTCGTACGAAAGTTCCGCGCGGAGGCGACGGAAAAGGTGAGGAAGGTGAGGAGAGCAGCGAAGTCCGGGCTACGCGGTGGGGCTTCCGCCCGCGCCCGGCACCGGGAACGCCCCGGTCGCGCGGCGCGTGATCTCCCCGTAGATCTCGGGGTCGGTCGTGAACTCCCCGAGCACGCAGGTCTTACGGCTGCCGTGGTAGTCGCTCGACCCCGTGGCGAGCAGGCCGAGGTCCGCGGCGAGGCCGTGCAGCCGGCTACGGGTGACCGGGTCGTGGTCCATGTGGTCGGCCTCGACACCGTCGAGACCGGCGGCGGCCAGCGCCGCTATCGCGGCCTCGGGCACCACCTGACCGCGCTTGACGGCCGCCGGGTGCGCGAAGACGGTGACGCCGCCCGCGGCCTTGACCAGGCGGATCGCGTCGAAGGGGTCCAGTTCGTGCTTCTCGGCGTACGCCCGGCCGCCGTCGGCGAGCCAGTCGGACGTGAAGGCGTCCGAGACGCTCGGCACGACGCCGAGTTCCACCAGGGCCTCCGCGATGTGCGGGCGGCCGACCGAGCCGTCGCCCGCGATGCGCGCGACCTGCTCCCAGGTGACCGGGACGCCGAGCTCCTGGAGCTTGCCGACCATCGCCTTGGCGCGGGGCACCCGGTCGTCGCGCACGAGCTCGCGCTCGCGGGAGAGTTCCGGCTCGTCGGGGTCGAAGAGGTAGGCCAGCATGTGCAGGCCCACGCCGTCGAGGCGGCAAGAGAGTTCGGCGCCGGTGACGAGGGTGAGGCCCCTGTCGAGTGCCGCCAGGGCGGCGACGGCCTCCGCGTGTCCGCGGGTGGTGTCGTGGTCCGTGAGCGCGACGACGTCGAGCCCGGCGGCGGCAGCGTTGCGCACCAGCTGCGCCGGGGTGTCCGTGCCGTCGGAAGCCGTGGAGTGGGTGTGCAGATCGATGCGCACGACGCGGACTCCGGACTCTGACGGGACGGACGAGGGGACGCTCAAGGATAACGGGAGTCGAACGCTCCACCGTCCGCCGCAGAGGAGACACCCCTCACGGCGGCAACGACAGCAACGGCCCCACCAGGCGCCACCGTCACGCCCTCACGGCATCAGAATCCGCGGCGAAAGCGCCCCGCACGGCAGCAGGTCCGTCTCGGCCCCCGCGTCCCGCAGATCGGTGAGCACCAGCTCGTCGTACATCAGGAGTCCCGACTGCTCCGGCCACGCGATCGCCCACAGCCACAGGCCGCGCGCCTCGCCCGCGAAGACCGCACGGTCGTCCGGCGTACCCGCCACATGCCACATCGGGGTCGGCCTGCCTGCCGCGAGGAGCTTGGCCGGCGGCGGCTTCTCCACGTTCAGGTAGGGACCGGGGTCCGGGCCGTCGATGCCCGCGTACCGCGCGCCGAGGCCGACGCCGAGCTCCTCGGCGACGAGGACCAGCTCTCCCATGCCGCCGAGCGGCGCGGGCCCCGAGCAGGCCACAGCGGTCGCACGGCCGCCACTGCGGTCGTCACCCGCGCAGGCCACGCCCGTGAACAGCCAACCGACCGGCAGCGGCCACGGCATCCAGACCGGCACCTGCGCGCGGTGCACCACGACCTGGAGAGCCTCGACGCTGGGTGGGATCACAGGTTGCAGCGGATGCACCGTCCCGTGCACACCGCACTGCCAGGAATCGGCAAAGAGACCGGGAGCCCTGACCCGGCCACCACACTTCGGGCAACTGGGTTCGCCCCTCATAACGACCAACGGTCCTCCCCGCTCGTCGCCCCGTCAAGGACGATCACCCGTCCGGTGGCCCTGTCCGTGGCCCTGTCACCAGGCGAAACTAGATGTAGCTTGCATCTTTTAGGCTGGCTAACTAATATGTGTATACGTCAACGATCTCGACGTGAGCCGCCGAGGAAGCCGCCACGGAAGCCGCTAAGGAGCAGGCATGAACAGCAGCACAGGAGGTCCCGCCGAAGGGGACCCGTTCGACGAGGGAGCCCCGAGCCTTCTGCGTCAGCCGAAGGCTGTCTGGGCGACCGCGGGCGCGTCCGTCGTCGCCTTCATGGGCATCGGGCTCGTCGACCCGATCCTGCCCTCCATCGCCAAGGGCCTCGACGCCTCCGCCAGTCAGGTCTCCCTGCTCTTCACCTCCTACTTCCTCATCACCGCCATCGCGATGCTGGTGACCGGATTCGTCTCCAGCCGGATCGGCGGCAAGAAGACCCTGCTCCTGGGCCTCGCGCTCGTCGTGGTCTTCGCGGGGCTCGCGGGCACCTCGGGGTCGGTCGGCGAGCTCGTCGGGTTCCGCGCGGGATGGGGGCTCGGCAACGCGCTCTTCGTGTCGACCGCCCTCGCCGTCATCGTCGGCGCGGCAGCCGGCGGCAGTTCCGCGGCGATCCTGCTCTACGAGTCGGCGCTCGGCCTCGGCATGGCGTGCGGGCCGCTGCTCGGCGCCCTGCTCGGCAACGCGAGCTGGCGCTACCCCTTCTTCGGCACCGCGGCCTTGATGGCGGTCGGCTTCCTCTGCATCACGGCGTTCCTGAAGGAACAGCCCAGGCCCGCGCAGAAGACCTCACTGCTCGCGCCGATCAAGGCCCTGGGGCACGGCGGCCTCGCGTCCGCCGCCGCCTCCGCGTTCTTCTACAACTACACGTTCTTCACGGTCCTGGCCTTCACGCCGTTCGTGCTGAACATGACCCCGTACAAGTCGGGGGCGATCTTCTTCGCCTGGGGCCTGCTGCTCGCGGTCTTCTCGGTGCTCGTGGCCCCGCGGCTGCAGGCGCGGTTCGGCTCTCTGAAGGTGCTCGGCGGTTCGCTGGTGCTTCTCGCGGCGGACGTCCTGGTGCTCGGGTACGGCAACCACGCCACGGCCATCGTCTGCACGATCCTGTCCGGCGCCTTCATCGGCGTGAACAACACCGTCTACACCGAGCTCGCACTCGGCGTCTCGGACGCGCCGCGCCCCGTGGCCAGTGCCGGATACAACTTCGTCCGGTGGTTCGCGGCCGCCGCAGCGCCGTTCTTCGCGCCGAAGATCGAGGAGTGGAGCAACATCCACATCCCGTTCGTGGTCGCGGCCGTCACGGCGGTGCTCGGCGCGGTCGTGGTCTGGGTCCGCAAGGACGCCCTCAACCACGAGGCCGCGGAGCTCGAACCGAAGCACGCCACGGAGGACAGCGTCACCGTCTTCGCCAACTGAGGCTCTCCGTAAAGGGCTTGAAGGGCCCTCAGTCCAGCGACACGGACCTGCGCAGCGGATCGCGCAGGTCCGCCCCGCTGTTCAGCCACCGCTCCTGAAGGGCCTGCGCGCCGTGCACCCGCTTCCACGCCGCCTCGTTCGGCGTCATGGGCAGCAGCGGCAGGAAACGTACGGGCTCCATCGGCTCGTCGAGCTCCAGGTCCTCCACCAGGCCACCCGGCTCGGCGACGAGCACCGAGGTGAACTGCGCGCCGGGCCACAGCGGTTCGCCCACGTCGAGCGAGGCGCCGGGGGCCACGATCAGGCCCTCGACCTGCGGTGAGGCGGCCAGCACGGCGAGGGGGCGCAGCACCTTGTCCGTGTCGGCCACGCCACCTCGTACCGAAAGGATCAGCTCGGCGCGCGGGCCCTTGACCGGGTCGGCCAGGGCGGCGGTGGGGTCGGCCATCGGCTGAGCCGCCATGCCCAGAGTGGCGTACCTGACCACGTCCCCGTCCGTGAAGCGCAACACTTCGACGCGGTCGGTGCCGAGGAAGGTCACCGCGGCGCGCGCGTCCGGTTCACCCAGGCCAGTACGGAGACGGGCCTCGACCAGAGCAAGAACATCAGCCATGACGCGAGCATAGAACTCGTCAGTGGCGGGTAAAGACGGGGCTTGACACTTCAGTCGGCTGATAGTGTTGGCCGCTGGTTCCGGGCAGCACGCAGTCAGCACTCAGAGCGCGCTCTCAAGCCCGGGCAGATGACTTCGCGCGCTACGCGCTTGGGACTTCCCCTACGGGGGACCGGCCGGAGGAGGTGGGGCTGCCATGGATCGAAGTCGACCGTGCAGTACCACCCGTTCTTCCGTCTGACACCTCACGCAGCCCTGTAGCTGCCACTGTGCGCCTGTACTCCCCGTGCTCGCGTGCGACGGAAGAGCACTTCGTTTCCACCTGATCTCTCTGAGTTATCTGATCTGAGTCAGTAGCGAAGCTGCCACCGCGATGGTGCGGTGCTCCCCGCTTTGTGGACGTGCCAAACATCCTCAGCAGGACGTCCCCATTCCGGGTAGTTCCACCCGTCGCCGGCGGCCTCCGTCAAAGGAGCCTGCCCATGTCGATGATCCGTGACCTTCGCGCCGCCGTCCGTCCCTCGCTCCGCAAGGACGGCAGCGCCTACAGCTCGTACGACGCCACCCGCGACCCCACTGCCGCATCGGCCGTCGTCGACTGTGCCGTCTACCGCGACGGCCGCCGTGCGGCCTGCGACGACACCCTCACGCCGCACGAGGCGATGCTCCAGGTGCGCCGCGACGGCGGCTTCGCCTGGATCGGTCTGCACGAGCCGACCGAGGCCGAATTCGCCGGTATCGCCGCCGAGTTCGGGCTGCACCCGCTCGCCGTCGAGGACGCGGTCCACGCCCACCAGCGGCCCAAGCTGGAGCGCTACGACGACACGCTCTTCACCGTCTTCAAGACCATCCACTACGTCGAGCACGCCGAGCTCACCGCGACCAGCGAGATCGTGGAGACCGGCGAGGTGATGTGCTTCACCGGGCGGGACTTCTTCATCACCGTGCGGCACGGCGGCCACGGCTCGCTGCGCGCCCTGCGGCGCCGGCTCCAGGAGGAGCCCGAGCTGCTCGCCAAGGGCCCGTCCGCCGTCCTGCACACCATCGCCGACCACGTCGTCGACGGCTATCTCGCGGTCGCAGACGCCATGCAGGACGACATCGACGAGGTGGAGACCGAGGTGTTCTCCGCGCCGAGCAAGGGCAAGGGCTCCGCGCGCGGTGTCGACGCCGGGCGGATCTACCAGCTCAAGAGGGAGGTCCTGGAGTTCAAGCGGGCCGTATCGCCGCTGCTCCGGCCCATGCTGCTCCTGAGCGAGCGGCCGATGCGCCTTGTCGACCCGGACATCCAGAAGTACTTCCGCGACGTCGCCGACCACCTGGCCCGCGTCCAGGAGCAGGTCGTGGGCTTCGACGAACTGCTCAACTCGATCCTTCAGGCCAACCTCGCGCAGGCCGCGGTCGCGCAGAACGAGGACATGCGCAAGATCACCTCCTGGGCGGCGATCATCGCCGTGCCCACGGCGGTGTGCGGGGTCTACGGCATGAACTTCGACCACATGCCCGAGCTGCACTGGCGGTTCGGCTACCCGATGGTCCTCGGCCTCATCGCCGGTGCCTGCTACACCATCCACCGCACCCTCAAGCGCAACGGCTGGCTGTAGCCGCAGCCGCAAGGCCTGTCGATAGGGTGCGCGCATGACAGAAACGCTGCTCGCCCGGGCCCTCGTCGAGGAGGCCACCAAGAAGTCGGGCCTCATCTGGGTGCGCGGCGAAGAACCGGCCCGCGCCCTGTGGCACGTATGGCACGAGGGTGCGGCGCACCTTATCGGCGACGGCCCCGGAGAGCAGCCGCTGCCGGGGCTCGTCGACGGCGGCACCGCCGAAGTGACCGTACGCAGCAAGGACAAGGGCGGGCGGCTCATCGCCTGGACGGCGCGGGTGACCGAGCTCGCGCCGCGCTCCGAGGAGTGGGAGGCGGCCGTCGCCGAGCTCAAGGGCAAGCGCCTGAACGCGCCCGACGGCGAGCGGATGCCGAAGCGCTGGGCGGACGAGTGCCGGGTCGTGCGGCTCACCCCGCTGGACACGATCACCGACCTGCCCGACGGTTCCCTCGCGGCCCCGCCGCTGCCGACCGCGGCGACCACCCGGCAGCCGGTGCCGGAGGCTCTGCCCCGGCTCCTGTTCAAGCGGAAGAAGCGGCGCGGCTAGACGCGTACGCGCTCTCTACGGCGCACGCGCCACCTGGCGCGCCCCCAGGGCGTACGCACACCACCCCTACGACGTGGGCAGCTGCTCGCCGTAGTCCACCATCTCGTCCTTGTCGGGCTCGGCGAGCGTGAAGTCCTGGCCCCAGTCGCTGAGCCGGAGCGTGCCCGTGTCGCCCGCGCGCTCCAGGCGCAGCGGGTAGGGCTTGCCCTCCAGGGAGACGTCCAGGGTGCCGCCCGCGCCCTCGTCGCCGTTGATCTCGATGGTGGGGTTGCCGTCCGTCGTGCCGCGGTCGCCGGTGGCCAGCTCGCCGTGCAGGGAGAGCATGCCGTCAAGGAGGAGGTCCTTGTCCGTGAAGCCGCTCAGCTGCTTGTAGGCCGCGTCCCCCGCGGGCACCTTCACGAACTTACCGTCGAGCTTGGCCGCGGCGGCGTCGTCCGTCCTGCCGGGCTTCTCGGCGCCGCCCTTGGCATCCTCGTGGGTCCAGAAGGCGGAGTCGGCCTTCAGGAAGAGCTCCTTGCCGACGCGCAGCAGCTGGAAGGTTTCCCCCTTCGAGGTCACGGAGCCGGTACCGCCCTCCTCTTTCAGGCGCATGTCGAGCTTGTACGTGTGGCCCTTGCTGACCAGCGTGCCCGCGAGCCGCACCGCGGGTGCCGCGTCGGCCGCCGCTCGGGACTTGCTCTGGATCTTCGCGGCGGAGAGTTTGCCGATGCCGTTCGTGCCCGCGTCCGGATCCTCGTCGCTGCTGCACCCGGTGAGCCCTGTGGCCCCCACGACGAGCCCCGCGCACATCGCGCTCACGAGTGCCGTCTTGCGGATACGGCGGACCGGGGGAATGGCTGGCACAGGGGGCGCTGCCTCTCGTGGGGACGACGGCTACGACTACGGCAGTACGGCAGCGTACCCGTGCTGACTAGGTGGATCGTCGCCAGTGCGGCCGGACGCTCCGCCGGGGCGTATCCGACCGGGACGGGCTAGCCTGAAGCCCGCATTGCAGGACAGAACCGCACATAACGTCAAGAGCTGATACCGAGAGCGGATACCAAGAGCTGACGCCGAGAGCTGACGTCAAGATCGAGGGAGGCGGGTGACATGGCGGCGAGCGCCTCCCGGGTCTTCGTCTCGCACCTGGCCGGCAGCGCCGTCTTCGACCCGAACGGCGACCAGGTCGGCCGGGTGCGCGACCTGGTGGCGACGCTCCGGGTGCAGCGCAGGCCGCCCCGGCTCCTCGGCCTCGTCGTCGAGCTGTCCACGCGGCGCCGCATCTTCCTGCCGATGACCCGCGTGACCGGCATCGAGACGGGCCAGGTCATCACGACCGGCGTACTGAACGTGCGGCGTTTCGAGCAGCGGCCCACCGAGCGGCTCGTACTCGGCGAGATGCTCGACCGGCGGGTCAGACTCGTCGAGACGGGCGAGGAGGTGACCGTCCTCGACGTGGCGGTGCAGCAGCTGCCTGCCCGGCGCGACTGGGAGATCGACCGGGTCTTCGTACGCAAGGGGAAGGGCGGCACCTTCCGGCGCAAGGGAGAGACGCTCACCGTCGAGTGGTCCGCCGTCGACGGCTTCTCCCTGGAGGAGCACGGCCAGGGCGCCGAGAGCCTGCTCGCCACCCTCGAACAGCTGCGCCCCGCCGACCTCGCCAACGTCCTGCACCACCTCTCGCCGAAACGGCGGGCGGAGGTGGCGGCCGCGCTCGACGACGACCGGCTCGCCGACGTCCTCGAAGAGCTCCCCGAGGACGACCAGATCGAGATCCTCGGCAAGCTCAAGGAGGAGCGCGCCGCCGACGTCCTGGAGGCGATGGACCCGGACGACGCCGCCGACCTGCTCGCCGAGCTGCCCGAGGACGAGAAGGAGCGGCTGCTCACGCTGATGCAGCCGGACGACGCAGCCGACGTGCGGCGCCTGATGGCGTACGAGGAGCGCACCGCGGGCGGTCTGATGACGACCGAGCCGATCGTGCTGAGGCCCGACTCGACGGTCGCGGACGCCCTCGCGCGGGTGCGCCAGCAGGACCTCTCCCCCGCGCTCGCCGCGCAGGTCTACGTGTGCCGTCCGCCGGACGAGACGCCGACGGGCAAGTATCTGGGCACCGTGCACTTCCAGCGGCTCCTGCGCGATCCGCCGTACACCCTTGTCAGCTCGATCCTCGACGACGATCTGCAGACCCTCGCGCCGGAGACCACGCTGCCCCAGGTCGCCGGGTTCTTCGCCACGTACGACATGGTGGCGGCCCCCGTCGTCGACGAGGGCGGCTCGCTGCTCGGGGCGGTCACGGTCGACGACGTGCTCGACCACATGCTGCCGGACGACTGGCGCGAGACCGAGTTCCACCAGGAGGAAGAAGCGCGCCATGCCGCCGGGTGACCGCGAGCGGGACAACCGCACCGAGCAGCGGATCGCACCCCGCTTCCGGCTCGACCAGCCGCGCCCACCGCGGCGCAAGTTCCTGCCGGAGTACGACCCCGAGGCCTTCGGGCGGCTCTCCGAGCGGATCGCGCGGTTCCTGGGCACGGGGCGCTTCATCGTCTGGATGACGGTCACCATCATCGTCTGGGTCGCCTGGAACGTCTGGGCACCGCAGGCGCTGCGCTTCGACCCGTTCCCCTTCCTGTTCCTGACGCTCGCGCTCTCCCTCCAGGCGTCGTACGCGGCTCCCCTGATCCTGCTCGCGCAGAACCGGCAGGACGACAGGGACCGGGTCAACCTCGAACAGGACCGCAAGCAGAACGAGCGCTCCATCGCGGACACCGAATATCTGAGCCGCGAGATCGCCTCGCTGCGCATGGGTCTCGGCGAGGTCGCCACCCGCGACTGGATCCGTTCCGAACTCCAGGACCTGGTCAGGGAGCTGGAGCAGCAGCGTGCGGGGAGCCGCGCGGTATTCCCGGCGGAGGAGAGCGGCGGGCGTGATCCAGGCAACCGTTGACGGCTCTTTCCGGGGCAGGGTTACCGCGCCGTACTATCGGTCTTATGGCTACGGAAGACGCGGTGCGTGAAGCACTGGCGACGGTGAACGACCCCGAGATCCACCGACCCATCACCGAACTGGGGATGGTCAAATCGGTTGATATCTCCCCTGATGGGGTGGTAGCGGTCACCGTGTACCTCACGGTCTCCGGGTGCCCGATGCGCGAGACCATCACGAAGAACGTGACCGACGCGGTCGCCGCCGTCGAAGGCGTCACGCACGTCGACGTCACCCTCGACGTGATGAGCGACGAGCAGCGCAAGGAGCTGGCGAGCGCGCTGCGCGGCGGCACCGCCGAGCGCGAGGTCCCCTTCGCCAAGCCAGGATCGCTGACCCGCGTCTACGCGGTCGCGTCCGGCAAGGGCGGCGTCGGCAAGTCATCGGTGACGGTGAACCTCGCGGCCTCGATGGCGGCGGACGGCCTGAAGGTCGGCGTCGTGGACGCGGACATCTACGGCCACTCCGTGCCCCGGATGCTGGGCGCGGACGGCAAGCCCACCCAGGTCGAGGACATGATCATGCCGCCGTCGGCGCACGGCGTGAAGGTCATCTCGATCGGCATGTTCACGCCGGGCAACGCCCCGGTCGTATGGCGCGGCCCGATGCTCCACCGCGCCCTCCAGCAGTTCCTCGCGGACGTCTTCTGGGGCGACCTGGACGTCCTGCTCCTCGACCTGCCCCCGGGCACCGGCGACATCGCGATCTCCGTCGCCCAGCTGGTCCCGAACGCGGAGATCCTGGTCGTGACGACGCCCCAGCAGGCGGCGGCCGAGGTCGCCGAGCGCGCGGGCTCCATCGCGGTGCAGACCCACCAGAAGATCGTCGGCGTCGTCGAGAACATGTCGGGCCTGCCCTGTCCGCACTGCGGCGAGATGGTCGACGTCTTCGGCACGGGCGGCGGCCAGCGGGTCGCCGAGGGCCTCACGAAGACGACGGGCGCCACGGTCCCGGTCCTCGGCTCCATCCCGATCGACGTCCGCCTGCGCGAGGGCGGCGACGAGGGCAAGCCGGTTGTCCTGACCGACCCCGACTCCCCGGCGGGCTCGGCGCTTCGCACGATCGCGGGCAAGCTGGGCGGCCGCCAGCGCGGCCTCGCGGGCATGACCCTGGGGATCACCCCGCGCAACAAGTTCTGACTTCCCCGGCCGTACGCCGATGGGGGCGCCGCTCGTCATGAGCGGCGCCCCCATCGGCGTATGCGCGTGTGTGCGCGTATGCGCGGCAGTGGCTAGGCGGCGTACTCGTGGATGTCCTTGACCACCGAGAAGCCCAGGCCGTACGCGCTCATGCCGCGCCCGTACGCGCCCAGGTGCACGCCCTCCTTGGTGGACCCGGCGAGCACCCAGCCGAACTCGGACTCGCGGTAGTGGAACGAGGTCGGCACCCCGTCCACCGGGAGCGAGAGCGTCGACCAGTCCTCGCCCTGGAGGTCGTCCGCGAGGACCCAGGCCGTCTCGGTCTGCTGGTCGAGCCAGTCGTCACGCAGGCTGTGGTCCATCTGATGGGGCCAGGTGAAGGACAGCAGCCCCACTCCGGCGAGCCAGGCCGCCGACGACACCGAGGTCGCCTCGAGCAGGCCCGTGCCGTCCGGGCTGTGCCGCACCGGGTTGGCCGCGACGGTCACCACGGCCGCGAAACGATCCTTGTCGCTGTTCCCGAAGGGTCCGTCGCTCCGTACCGACGGCTCATCGCCGTGCCCGATGGAGCCGTGCTCCACCGCGCCGTCCGCGGCGGTACCGACCTGCATCAGCCAGCGCTGCCCCGTGAAGGCCTCGTCGAGGCCGTACCAGGGGAAGGGCGCCAGCAGATAGCTGTCGACCGTGCGCCGGGCGGAGGGCGTCGCTTGCGCGCCGCCGTCCGCGGCCGGCGCCTGTGCGCCTACGCGACTTGTCGTCTCCATGTACCCGGCCGCCTCCTCTATCTCATCGGTCCGATGGGCCCGCCCCCCTCGGGCGTCCTCAGCCGGACAACAAGGCAGGATAGCCACACCCGTTCCGGAAGCTGGTACACCGGTAGGCGGACGGGTGTCTCAAAGGGAGCATCCCGGGGCGCGCTCGGGGCGCAGCGAGGGAACCTCGCGGGGGGCCGGGCGAAGGTCAGGCGCAGGTCAAGAGAAGACCAGGCTGAGATCAGGTGGCGTCCGCGTCGAACGGCGGGTGCTCGGGCGGCGCGGTCTTCTCGGGCTTCTTGTCCATGTCGATACGGTCGCCACGGCCGTCCTTCTTGGCCATGTCGACACGGCCACCGGCCGCGTCGGATCCGCTGGACGTACCTGCCGCACCTGCCGTGCCGTCGGCGGATTCGCTCTCACGCCCGTGCACGGCATCCGTGACCTCGGCCATCTCCTTCTTGAGGTCGAAGCCGTTCCGGATTTCCTTCAGGCCGAGCTCGTCGTTGTCGAGCTGCTTGCGGATGAAGGTCTTCGGATTCAGGTCCTCGAACTCGAAGTCCTTGAATTCCGGGCCGAGTTCGCTGCGAATGTCTTCCTTGGCGCTGTCGGAGAATTCGCGGATCTTCCGGATGGTGCGCGAGACGTCCTGAATCAGCTTGGGCAGCTTGTCCGGGCCGAAAACGAGCACAGCGAGGATGACCAGCGCTACTACCTCAAGCGCGCCAATGTCTGAGAACACCTTTAGCTCCTTGCCATCCGGACCGGGTCCACGGTACCCGGCGTTCCTGTCCGTCCGGTAGCCGCTGGGCGACAGACGTGGATCAATTGCCGCTCGACGCACCGAGCACAAGCGTCACTTTCCGGTCTTTTCCGGCACGCTGGACCGTCAATTCGAGACTGTCCTTCGGGCGGTGGGCGCGGATCTTGACGATGAGCTCGTCGCCGGAGTGAATGCGCTGGCCGTCCACCTCGGTGATGACGTCACCCGGCTTGATTCCGGCGCGATCGCCGGGGCCGCCCTTGTTCACGGCCGGGCCGTCGTCCTTGCCCTTGTCGCCGACGCGGGCTCCGTCGCCCGTGTACTCCATGTCGAGCGTGACACCGATCACGGGGTGCGTGGCCTTGCCGGTGTTGATCAGCTCTTCGGCGACGCGCTTGCCCTGGTTGATGGGGATGGCGAAGCCGAGCCCTATCGAACCGGCCTGGCCGCCGCCGGGCGCCGAGCTGTCGTCGGCGGAGCGTATGGCGCTGTTGATGCCGATGACACGGGCCTCGGAGTCGACGAGGGGCCCGCCGGAGTTTCCTGGGTTGATGGGGGCGTCGGTCTGGAGCGCGTCGACGTAACTGATGTCGCTGCCGTCGCCCTTCTCCCCACCGGCGGTGATGGGCCGCTGCTTGGCGCTGATGATGCCGGAGGTGACGGTGTTCTCCAGGTCGAAGGGGGCGCCGATGGCCACCACGGGGTCGCCCACCTGGACGTTCTCGGAGTTGCCGAGGGGCAGCGGCTTGAGTCCGCGCACCCTGGAGACCTTGACCACGGCGAGGTCGTACCCGGAGTCGCGGCCGATGACCTCCGCCTTGGCGGTCTCGCCGCCGCTGAACGTCACCGATATCTCGCCGCCGGTCCCCGCGGGCTCGACCACGTGGTTGTTGGTGAGGATGTGCCCCTTGCCGTCGAGCACGAAGCCGGTCCCGGTGCCCTGCGCATCGTCGCCGCTGACGTGCAGGGTCACGACGCCGGGCAGCGAGCTCGCCGCGATCCCGGCGACGCTGTCCTTGGCCCGCGCCTCGTTCTTCGAGTCCGCCTGCGGCAGCTCGATGTCCGTACCGCCGCCGTTGCGCTCGAGATAGGCACCGAAGACTCCGCCGACACCGCCGGCCACGAGGGTGATGACGGCAACCCCGACCAGGATGATCCGCCGCCCCCGCTTCTTCTGCTTCTCCTCATCGACAGGAACGGCACCGGTCTGCTGGAGGGGTGCGTTCCAGGGGTCGTAGGCCTGACGGGGAGGGACGGAGACTTGGGGCTGGGGCGCGGGCTGGGCTTGCGGGTGGGTCGGCGACTGCGGGGGCGTGGGGTTCGGGGTGCCGTGGGGCGGGGTTCCGCTGTGGCCCGCCGGGAGCTGCGTGCCGTGCGCAGGGGTCGCCGCCGGGTGCTGTACGGGCGGGGCGGGCGCCCAGGGGCCCGGCTCACCGTAGGGCGGGGTGCTGTACGGGTCGGGGTCGTGCAGTGGGCGGGGGCGCTCGGCGGGCGCCGCGTCGACCGGAAACGCCTCGGTGGAGCCGGGCGCGGGTACGGGACCCTGCGCGGGCTCGAATCCAGGCACAGGCTCAGCCCCCGGCGCGGAGGCTGCGGAGCCCGGCACGGACGCGGAACCCGGCGCACTCTCAGAGCCATACGCGGAGACGGCAGCCCCTGAGGTGGGCTGAGAACCCGGCACGGAGGCCGAACCGGGCGAGGCCTCGGAGCCCGGCGCGGACGCACCTCCCGGCATCGACCCAGAACCCGGCGCACGCTCAAAGCCAGACACAGAGGCAGAACCAGCCGCAGGCTCAGCCCCCGGCGCGGAGGCCGAACCCGGCGAGGGCTCGAAGCCCGGCACGGGCCCAGAACCCGGCGAGGCCTCGGAGCCCGGCGCGGAGGCCGAACCCGGCACAGGCTCAGCCCCCGGCATCGCCGCAGGCGGAGCCGCCGCGGCCAGGGTGAAGTCGCCGGACGTGTCCTCCGCTCGTCCGGCGGCCTCTGCCGCCCCCGCCGACTTGGGACGGCTCCACCATTTCGCCTTCGTGGGCTTGCCCTCGTCCATGCTCTCCCCACACCTGGCCTACGGCGGACGCCGTTCACATGCTCAACTCCGCGCCCGCCACAAGCCTCGGCCAGGCACGGCCCACCAAGGATTCAACCAGGTTCCCGCGCCGAAGCGCAGTGCACGTCAGCGGATCTGCGAAGTGCCCTGCAGCGTGCCTTCGAGGGGCGAGGCCGCCGCGGTGCGCACGGGATCCGCCCCGGCGTCCGAAGCGACGCCGCCCAGGGTCGGCACCGAACCAGTAGGAGACGCGCCTTTCGGTGTGGCGGGAGGGACCGGACGGATCAAGGGAGACATGATCGCCACCCCTGTCAGCATCGGCGCCGTGACCTCGTGCCTGGCGGACACGGGCTCGGGCTGCTGGATGCGGGGACCCCTCGCCGTCACCCCGGGCAACAGGGGCCCGGCAGCCTGCGTCGGCGCGACCGGCGCCGCCAGAACACCGGGACGCGGGCCCTGCGCGGTCAGCGGGCCGCTGCCACGGCGGCGCACGGAATCGGGAGCCGCCGTGGCACCCGAGCCCTGCGAACGCGGCGGCGAGGCGTTGCTGTTGGTGGTGCTGCCCGAGCTGTTGCTGCTGCCCGAACCCGCACGCGTGTCACCCGGACCCGCGGGAACGCCCGTCGTGACGCCGCCAAGGGCTATCGCGGCCAGCGACACCGCACCTGCGGCGGCGAAGGCGAACCGCCGCCCGCGCCACAGCGACCGCTCGGCTGCCTCGTGACGACCGACGTCGTGCCTGCTGACGTCATGGATGCGGAAACCGCGCCCAGCGCTCGGCAGCACCGCGGCATGGGCACCCGAGGGTGCGTAGCCGAAGGTCTCGGGCCGGACGCCGAAGACTCCGGTCGGGGGCAGCCCCGACTCGGTGTCCGCCGTGGCGAAGCCGCCGGTCCCAGGAGGCCTTGGACCGGAAGGAGGCTCGCTGCCACCGCCGGGAAGGCCCTGGAGACGGGCGAGGAAACTCTCGGAGGGAGGCGGCGGCGCCACCTCCGCGAAGACACTCTTGAGCCGCCGCTGCGCGTCGGCCTCGGTCTTGCACTTCGGACAGGTCGCGAGATGAGCGAGGACTCGCTCACGCGCGTCATGGCCCAACTCGCCGTCCACCAGGGCGGCGAGTCGGTCCCCCAGATGCTGCTCGGCCAGACGCCGCTCTACAGGATTCGACCGTGATCCACTCACGCGGTCGCGCCCCCTCCTCCCAGCGCCACGGCTCCTGCGAGCGAGCGACGCTCGGCGCGGGCTTCGGGCGACCGGTGCTGAAGGGCCTTGCGCAACTGCGAGCGGCCACGGTGGATACGGCTGCGGACCGTGCCCAGCTTGACGCCCAGGGTCGCGGCGATCTCCTCGTACGAGAGTCCCTCGATGTCACAGAGGACCACTGCCGCACGGAACTCGGGAGCGAGGGTGTCGAGAGCCTGCTGCACGTCCGCGTCGAAATGCGTGTCGTTGAAGACCTGCTGCGGCGAGGGCTCACGGCTGGGAAGGCGCTCCGCCGCGTCGTCCCCGAGGGCGTCGAAGCGGATGCGCTGCTTGCGGCGCACCATGTCCAGGAAGAGGTTCGTGGTGATGCGGTGCAGCCAGCCCTCGAACGTGCCGGGGGTGTAGGTCGACAGGGACCGGAAGACACGGACGAAGACCTCTTGGGTAAGGTCCTCGGCGTCGTGCTGATTGCCGGTCAGGCGGTACGCCAGGCGATAGACGCGTCCGCTGTGCGTGCTGACGATCTCCTCCCAGGTGGGGGGAGTCCACGCCTGCGATTCCGCGTCAGCGGCAAAGGTCGCGGTCTGAGCGGAGCTGGCGGTGTGGAATCGGTCAGCGGTGTCGGTCACAGATTTCGGCTCACCCGCCAACCTGAGAAAGCGCCTCAACGCTCCTCTCCGATCCGCAGACGCAGCCGCACCTCCCCTGTCGGCTCTGGTGGTGTCCAGTGGAGCCCCTACCATAGCCACCTCGCCCGTTAGCTCCGGATAAGTGTTTTTACTGGAATTTGGTACGAGCTCCCTGCCAGCCGTCCTGCCTGGTCGAAGGGCCCGCAGCCAGTCTTGATCCATTCGTTACCCCCCGGCGTTCGCCTACCCCTACTAAACGCCCGGTCCCATCTGCGGGTTCCCGCCCCCAACGGATACAGTCACGGCCAGGCACCCACGGGGACAGGAGAGGGCCATTACCGGCAACCGGCAGACGAGCTGGGCGTTCGCCGACGCCTTTGTCGCCGAGGACGAAGCAGCGCGCTGGGCCCGTGACCGAGCCCAGGAAGCAGGGCTGCCCTCGGTGTCTCCCGGTACCGGCGCCGCGCTGCGCATGCTGGCCGCCACGGCGGACGCCAAGGCCGTCGCCGAGATCGGGACGGGCACGGGCGTGTCCGGCCTCCACCTGCTGCACGGAATGCGGCCCGACGGCGTCCTGACCACCGTCGACCCCGAGCCCGACCGCCAGCAGTTCGCGCGGGAGGCCTTCCGCGCCGCCGGGTTCACCGGCAATCGCGCGCGGTTCATCCCCGGCCGCGCACTCGACGTACTGCCCAGGCTGGCCGACGGCGGCTACGACCTCGTCTTCTGTGACGGCGACCGCACGGAGTACCTGGACTACCTCGCTGAATCGTTGCGCCTGCTGCGCCCCGGCGGGCTCGTCTGCTTCGAGGGCGCCTTCGCCGACGGCCGGACGGTGGACTCCGGTCCGCAGCCCGCCGAGGTCCTTCGCACCCGCGAGCTCCTTCGCACCGTGCGCGAGAGCCAGGACCTGATGCCGGCGCTGCTCCCGGTGGGCGACGGGCTTCTCTGCGCCGTCAAGCGCTGAGCGCTCCGCGGGTTTGGCGGTACTCACATCTGCGGGCTCGTCGTGGCTGAGCGCGCAGTTCCCCGCGCCCCTTACGGGGCCCGGACATAGCACTGCCCCGAGCACCATGAAGATGCCCGGGGCAGTGAAAGAGTGTGAGCGCTTCCGCGTCAGCCGACGACCTTCTTCAGGGCGTCGCCGAGTGCATCGGCCTCGTCCGGAGTCAGTTCGACGACAAGTCGTCCGCCGCCTTCGAGCGGAACGCGCATGACGATGCCCCGCCCCTCCTTGGTCACCTCGAGCGGGCCGTCGCCCGTTCGCGGCTTCATGGCCGCCATGCTCGTTCCCCTTCCTGAAACCAGCTCATCGCAGCCGACAACCCAGGTGTCACCGGCATCGAACATATTGCTTCCTGGCCATTATCCCGCATGGCAGGACCCGATGACCAACATCGGTCTGCATCGCTTGCGCAACGCGCGCCCGCAAAACCACTCAATTCGGCGATGTGGCTGCGATACTGCGCCGCTCCTCACACCTCCTGGACCAGGAATTATTTGACGCAGGTCACATATCTCCCCGCATGCCGGAGCCCGAGGACCTCCGTCATGCTGTGCTCGGACAAAGATGACCGGCGCAGGACCACTGGAGGGGATTCACCATGGCCGACACCGTGCTCTACGAGGTGAGCGACGGGCTCGCGACCATCACGCTGAACCGCCCCGAGGCGATGAACGCGATGAACACCGAGGCCAAGGTCGCCCTGCGGGAGGCGGCGCGGTCGGCCGAGTCGGACCCGGCGGTCCGCGCCGTCCTGCTCACCGCCACCGGGCGCGCCTTCTGCGTGGGGCAGGACCTGAAAGAGCACGTGGGTTCGCTCATGGCGGACCGCGCGTCGGGCACCGGAGAGACGATGAGCACGGTGCGGGAGCACTACAACCCGGTGCTTCGCGCGCTGACCGGGATGGCCAAGCCGGTCGTCGCGGGCGTCAACGGCGTCGCGGCCGGGGCGGGCTTCGGCTTCGCGCTCGCCGCCGACTACCGGATCGTCGCGGACACCGCGCGTTTCAACACGTCCTTCGCGGGGGTCGCGCTGACCGCCGACTCGGGAGTCTCCTGGACCTTGCAGCGCCTGATCGGGCCGGGCCGCGCCGCCGATCTCCTCCTGTTCCCGCGCAACATCGGCGCACAGGAGGCGTACGACCTGGGCATCGCCAACAAGGTCGTGCCCGAGGCCGAGTTGGCCGCCGAGGCCCTGAAGCTGGCCCGCACCCTGGCCGAGGGCCCGACGCTCGCGTACGGGGCCCTCAAGGAGTCGCTGGCCTACGCGGCGGGCCACACCCTGGAGGAGGCCCTGGAGAAGGAGGACGAACTCCAGGCGAAGGCGGGCGCGTCCGAGGACCACGCGATCGCCGTGCAGGCGTTCCTGGACAAGGCGAAGCCCAAGTACCTCGGCCGCTAGAGCCTGTCGTCAATGCCCCTGGGGGACGCGGATCACGCAGTCCTCCAGGTGGTCGTTCACCAGGCCGCAGGCCTGCATCAGCGCGTACGCCGTGGTGGGGCCGACGAACCGGATGCCGCGCTTCTTCAGGTCCTTGGACAGGGCCGTGGACTCGGGTGTGATGGCCGGTACGTCGGCCAGGACGGCCGGGGCCCTGCGCGATGCCGGGTCCGGGGCGTGCGACCAGATGAGCTCGTCGAGCTCGCCGTCGGCCCAGTCGACGAGCACGCGCGCGTTGGCGAGGGTCGCGTCGACCTTGGCGCGGTTGCGGATGATGCCGGGGTCGGCGAGGAGCCGCTCCCGGTCGGCGTCCGTGAACCGGGCGACCTGGGCGATATCGAACCCGGCGAAGGCGGCACGGAAGCCCTCACGGCGGCGCAGGATCGTGATCCAGGAGAGGCCCGACTGGAAGGCCTCCAGGCAGAGCCGCTCGTACAGGGCGTCGTCCCCGTGGACCGGGCGGCCCCACTCCTCGTCGTGGTAGGCCACGTAGTCCTCGGTCGAGAGGCCCCAGGGGCAGCGCAGTCTGCCGTCCGGGCCCGCCACCGCGTCACCGCTCACTGGCCGTTCTCCTCTTCGACAGCGTCCTGCGGGGTTTCCTGGTCCTGGGGTGCCGTCGCCGGGGCGTGCGTCTTGAGGAAGAGGCCGGGTCCGCCCACCGCGGTGGCCTGGGCTCCGGCGAGTGCCGCCTCGAGCTCCGCGATGTGGGCGTCGCGCTCGGCGAGTTCGGCGGCGAGGCGGCCGAGGGCGTCGTCCACGTCCGCCATGCGATAGCCGCGCATGGTCAGCGGGAAGCGCAGTGCCTCCACGTCGGCGCGGCGCAGGGCGCGGTCCGGTGGCAGCGGGTCGGTGAACCGCTCGGCCGGAACCTCGGGCAGCGCGGCGCGCTCCCCGCCGCCGACCACGGCGAGCGTCACCGCGCCGACCACCACGACGAGGGCGATGACCAGGAACAAGAACAAGACCATCTCTTCAGGCCCCCACGCTCGACTGCCGTGCTCAAACTGTCAGGGTCTGATCGTGCCATGCGCCTGTGACAGTTAAGGTCGCAGGCGGCCGAACCACGGCCCCTACAGAGAGGCTCACAGGGGATGCTCAGGCTTGGCAGGCGTGAATTCGACGCGCACGAGCCGGTGATCATGGCGATCGTGAACCGGACCCCTGACTCGTTCTACGACCAGGGCGCCACGTTCCGCGACGAACCCGCGCTCGCCCGCGTGGAGCAGGCGGTGTCGGAGGGCGCAGCCATCATCGACATCGGTGGGGTCAAGGCCGGTCCCGGTGAGGAAGTCACCGCCGAGGAAGAGGCGCGGCGGACGGTCGGTTTCGTGGCCGATGTGCGCAGACGGTTCCCTGATGTCGTCATCAGCGTCGACACGTGGCGGCACGACGTCGGTGAGGCGGTCTGCGAGGCGGGGGCCGACCTCCTGAACGACGCGTGGGGCGGGGTCGACCCCCGGCTCGCGGAGGTGGCAGCGCGCCATGGAGTGGGCCTGGTGTGTACGCACGCAGGTGGCGCCGAGCCGCGGACCCGCCCGCACCGGGTGACTTACGAGGACGTCATGGCCGACATCCTCTCGGTCACCGTGGGCCTCGCCGAGCGCGCGGTCGCGCTCGGGGTGCCGCGTGAGTCCGTGATGATCGACCCCGGGCACGACTTCGGGAAGAACACGCGGCACTCTCTTGAGGCGACGCGGCGGCTCGGGGAGATGGTCGAGACCGGGTGGCCCGTCCTGGTGTCCCTGTCCAACAAGGACTTCGTCGGCGAGACGCTCGACAAGCCGGTCAAGGAGCGCGTCATCGGGACCCTGGCGACGACCGCGGTGTCGGCCTGGCTGGGGGCTCAGGTGTACCGGGTGCACGAGGTCGCGGAGACGCGGCAGGTGCTCGACATGGTCGCGACGATCGCCGGACACCGGGACCCGGCCGTGGCCAGGCGGGGACTGGCGTAAGGACAAAAGAGCGACCGCCGGGCGGGCGGAGGAGAAGCCCGCCCGGCGAGGCACAGCGAACTACCGGCCGACTTCCTTGGTCACCAGGGCGACCGCCTCGTCCACGTCGTCGGTGATGTGGAAGAGATGCAGGTCGCGCTCCGCCGCCTTGCCGCCCGCGATCACCGTGTCGCGGAGCCAGTCGACGAGCCCGCCCCAGTACGCGGAGCCGAAGAGCACGATCGGGAAGCGGGTCACCTTGCGGGTCTGGACGAGGGTGAGGGCCTCGAAGAGCTCGTCCAGGGTGCCGAGGCCGCCGGGCAGGACCACGAAGCCCTGCGCGTACTTCACGAACATGGTCTTCCGTACGAAGAAGTAGCGGAAGTTCACGCCGATGTCGACGTGCTCGTTGAGACCCTGCTCGAAGGGCAGCTCGATGCCCAGGCCGACGGAGACGCCCTTGGCCTCGCGCGCGCCCTTGTTGGCCGCCTCCATGGCGCCGGGGCCGCCCCCGGTGATCACGGCGAAGCCGGCCTCGACCAGGGCCTTGCCGATCTGGATGCCCGCTTCGTACTCGGGCGAGTCGACCGGTGTGCGTGCCGACCCGAAGACGCTGATGGCGCTGGGGAGTTCGGCGAGCGCGCCGAAGCCTTCCACGAACTCCGACTGGATGCGCATGACCCGCCAGGGGTCGGTGTGCACCCACTCGGACTCGCCCTCGGCGTCCGTGTCGAGGAGCCGCTGGTCGGTCGTGCCGGGGGTGACCTGCTCACGCCGCCGCACCACAGGCCCCAAGCGCTGCTCCTCCGGCGGGCCCTGCCCTTCTGGACTACCCATGAACGTCCCCTTCCGCTGACGGTCTTGCTCGACGTGCCTCTTCAGCGTAGGTCTAAGGGCGTTACAGACGGCGCATCCTTGTGGGAACTCAGGATGTCAGCCAGGCGCTCAGCCGCTTCTCGGCCTCCGGGATCAGCGAGACCTGCACGCGCTCGTCGATCTTGTGGGCGAGCAGCGGGTCACCCGGGCTGTAGTTCACGGCGGGCACGCCGAGCGCGCTGAAGCGGGAGACGTCCGTCCAGCCGAACTTGGGCTTCGCCTCGCCGCCGACCGCCGCCATGAAGGCCGCGGCCGCCGGGTGGTCGAGACCGGGGCGTGCTCCGCCCGTGTGGTCGTCGATGATCATCTCGTCGATGTCGCAGTCGGCGAAGTAGTCGCGCACGAAGGCGACCGCCTCGTCCTCGGAGCGGTCCGGCGCGTAGCGGAAGTTGACGACGACGGTGCACTCGTCGGGGATGACGTTGGTGGCGACGCCGCCCTCGACACGTACGGCGTTGAGGCCCTCGTGGAACCGCAGGCCGTCGACCACCGGCGTGCGCGCCTCGTACGCGGCGAGCTTCGCCAGGATCGGCGCGGCCTTGTGGATGGCGTTGGAGCCCATCCACGCGCGCGCGGAGTGCGCGCGCGTGCCCTTTGTCTTCAGGAGGACCCGCAGCGTGCCCTGGCAGCCGCCTTCGACCTGGTTGTCCGTCGGCTCCAGGAGGATCGCGAAGTCGCCCGCGAGCCAGTCGGGGTGCGCCTGAGCGACATGGCCGAGTCCGTTGAGATGGGCGGCGACCTCTTCGTTGTCGTAGAAGACGAACGTGAGGTCGCGGTTCGGCTCGGTCACGGTCTGCGCGATGCGCAGCTGGATGGCGACGCCCGACTTCATGTCGCAGGTGCCGCAGCCCCACAGGACGCCGTCCTCGTCCAGGCGCGAGGGCACGTTGTCCGCGATCGGGACCGTGTCGATGTGCCCGGCGAGGATCACGCGCTCGGCCCGGCCCAGGTTCGTGCGCGCCACCACGTTGTTGCCGTGCCGGTCCACCGTGAGGTGCGGCAGGCCGCGCAGGGCGGTCTCGATCGCGTCCGCGAGTGCCTTCTCCTCGCCGCTCGGCGACGGGAAATCGACCAGCTGGGCGGTGAGCGCGGCGGCGTCGAGGGTGAGGTCGAGCGGCGTGTCGTGTGAGGTCTGGGCCATGGCTTCGACCCTAACGCCACGAGAAGCACCGCCTTGTCGGTGGCCTCCAGTACCTTGGTCGCGTGCCTGAGCCCCGCACCCTCGTCCGGCGCGGTCGCCTCGTGCGTAGCGGGGCCGCCGTCGTGGTCCTTCTCGCGCTCGTGGGCTATGTGGTGGTGCAGTACGTCTTCGGGGGCAGGGCCGCTCCACGCTGCAAGGTCGTCTCGGGCAACGGCGACGGGGCGTCGTACGAACTGGGCGCCGATCAGGCGCAGAACGCGGCGACGGTCGCCGCCGTGGGCACGTCGCGCGGCATGACGGAGCGCGCGGTCACGATCGCATTGGCGACGGCCCTTCAGGAGTCGGGCCTTCGCAACATCGGCCACGGCGACCGGGACTCGCTCGGCCTCTTCCAGCAGCGGCCCTCGCAGGGCTGGGGCAACGCGGAACAGATCATGGACCCGGCGTACTCGGCGGCGCGTTTCTACGTCCATCTCAAGGAGATCCCCGGCTACTCACGCCTGCCTCTGACCGTCGCCGCCCAGCGCGTGCAGCGCAGCGGCTTCCCCCAGGCGTACGCCAAGCACGAGCCGGACGCCGTGCTGCTCGCCGCCGCGCTGACCGGCCGCGTACCCGCCGCCTTCACCTGCGAGGGCCGCACGGCCGAAGAGCCCGGCGACCCGGCGAAGGTGCGGGCCGCCCTGGTCCGCGACTTCGGCCGCGGCGCGGCGCCCACGAGCGGCCGTGGCGGCACGGTCACCGTGCCGGTGGACGCCACGGCGGGCAGCGCGGAGGGCGGGGCCGGACAGCGTGGCTGGGAGCTCGCGCACTGGGCGGTGGCCCAGGCGTCCGCGCTCGGCATCGAACGCGTCTCGTACGGCGGCCGGGAATGGAGCGCCGCGAATTCCGGCAAGGAATGGCGCATGCCGGGCAAGGCAGGCAAGACGGGCGCGGGCGGGCAGCACGGCGGAGCCGGGACCGGCACGGACAGGGTTCGAATTGTCCTTGGTCAGTAGTACGGATGATCACTCGATCGGGCCACGCTGATCATTCACGGACGACCTGCCGCCCAGGCTTCCGCACTCACCTCCACGTACATGCCAACCCCCTTGCGCACCAAGGGAATTAACGATTCAGCAGACTCGCGCGACGCAGTCCCTTTGCCCGTTTTTATCCACAGCTGATAATGCGATGCATTGCTAATTCTTTACGTTGGGCCACCGCAACCTTCGAGGGCTTCGAGCGGTAGTCACTGCGTCCAGGCGCCGGGCCCCATCCGGCCGGACACACCAACGTTCTCTCCCGTCTGAAGGAGCATCATGTCCCTCCCCCTGACCCGTCGGATCGCCCGCGCCGCGCTGCTCATCGCAGCGGGGGCGGCTCCCGTGGTCGGTGCGGCCGGCTCCGCAAGCGCCGCCGAACTTCCGGCCACCCCCGACCTGGGCGGTGTGACCGCCCTGGACGGTGCCAACCTGGGCAACACCGTCGACGGCGCGGCCCAGAGCAGCACCGGTCTCGCGGGTGAGACCGGCAGCAAGGCCGTGAAGAAGGGCGTCCCGACCGCGGGCAGGGTCGTCGGCACGACCGCCAAGACCACGACCCCCGTGGCACAGAAGGCCGCCGGTGACCTCGCGGGCAACGCAGGCAACACGGTCGGCGAGACCGCGGGCACGGCCACCAAGGACGGTCTGCCCACCGACGCCGTCGGCGAGGGCCTGCCCACCGACTCGCTCACCAAGGGCGGCCTGCCCACCGACCAGCTCCCGGTCAAGAGCCTGCCCCTCGGCTGACCGCCACGCACGCACGAGGAGGGCCCGGAGCCACTTGGCTCCGGGCCCTCCTCGCATGCGGCCTGCTCCCGCCTCAGGCGAGCCGCTCGACCGCCGCGGCCACGCGCTCGTCCGTCGCCGTCAGCGCGACGCGTACGAAGCGGTCGCCCGCAGGGCCGTAGAAGTCGCCGGGAGCCACGAGGATGCCGAGCTCGGCGAGGTGGCCGACCGTGTCCCAGCAGGACTCGTCACGGGTCGCCCAGAGGTAGAGGCTCGCCTCGCTGTGCTCGATGCGGAAGCCGTGCCCCAGCAGAGCGTCGCGCAGGGCGGTGCGCCGGGCCAGGTACCGCTCGCGCTGCTCGCGCACGTGCTGGTCGTCGCCGAGCGCCGCCACGACAGCCGCCTGCGTCGGCGCGGACGTCATCATGCCGCCGTGCTTGCGGATCTGAAGAAGCTCGCCGAGGACGTCCGCGTCACCGGCGACGAACGCCGCGCGGTAGCCCGCGAGGTTCGACCGCTTGGAGAGCGAGTGGACGGCGAGGATTCCCTCGTACGAACCACCGCACACGTCCGGGTGGAGGACCGAGACCGGCTCCGCCTCCCAGCCGAGCTCCAGGTAGCACTCGTCGCTCACGAGGAGCACCCTGTGCTCGCGCGCCCAGGCGACCGTGCGGGTCAGCTCTTCCTTGGAAAGGACACGGCCGGTCGGGTTCGACGGCGAGTTGAGCCAGAGGAGCCCCAGGCCCGTCGGGTCGAGGTCGGTCGGGTCGTCGTACGAGACGTACTCGGCGCGGGCCAGACGCGCGCCCACCTCGTACGTCGGGTAGGCAAGGCGCGGGTAGGCGACGACGTCACCCGGGCCCAGGCCCAGCTGGGTCGGGAGCCAGGCCACCAGTTCCTTGGAGCCCACGATCGGCAGCACGTTGCGGTGCGTGACGCCGCGCGCGCCGAGGCGCCGCTCGCACCAGCCGGTGATCGCGTCGCGCAGCTCGGGCGTGCCCCAGACCGTCGGATACCCCGGTGAGTCCGCCGCCGCGACCAGCGCTTTCTGGATCAGCTCCGGAACCGGGTCGACCGGGGTGCCCACCGACAGGTCGACGATGCCGCCGGGGTGGGCGGACGCCGTGGCCTTGTACGGCTCGAGCTTGTCCCAGGGGAAGGCGGGAAGGCGGCCGGAGAGACCGGAGACTACGGACACGTACTGACTCCCGTAATGCGTGGGCGGGCAGATGCCCGTGGGTGGGCAAATGCCTCGGTCCCGTACAGCGACATGTGCCGTACGGGACCGGGGCGGCGCTTCAAGCAGCCGTTACTGGTTCTGCGGCGGCAATGCGGCGATGAAGGCGTGGTCGCGCTCGATCAGGCCGAGCTTGCTGGCACCACCGGGCGATCCGAGCTCGTCGAAGAACTCGACGTTCGCCTTGTAGTAGTCCTTCCACTCTTCAGGAGTGTCGTCCTCGTAGAAGATCGCCTCGACCGGGCAGACCGGTTCACAGGCTCCACAGTCGACGCATTCGTCCGGGTGGATGTACAAGGACCGGGAGCCCTCGTAAATGCAGTCGACCGGGCACTCCTCGATGCACGCCTTGTCCTTGACGTCGACACAAGGCTGCGCGATGACGTAGGTCACGCTGTCGTTCCTCCTCGATACGGGCGTTGGCGGGCCGTCTTCAGGCTCCGCTCGCCTGGCGCGCGGGAGCGCGGCGTCGTCGATGCCCGCCTCTAGTATCTCCGTTCCCGGGCATGATCCGAACAGGAGGGGCGTACAGAGCTGTGGAATTCACTGCGGGCGGACGGCTTGAGGTGCGCATCACCCCTGCTGACGTGGGCAAACGGGTGTCGGTACGCCGCCTGAACCAAAGGACGGGACCGGGGATCAAGTTCACTGACACGGTGGGTGTTCTCACATCGTGGAACGACGGTGTGGTGCTGATCACACGACGTGACGGTGAGCGTGTCCGTGTCGAGGAGAGCGCGCTGGTGGCGGGCAAGGTGGTCCCCGCGGCCCCGGCCCGCAGGCGCGGCCCCGCGGCGTCCTACGCGGAACTGGCCCAGGTCTGCGCGCGCGCCTGGCAGCCCGTCGAGAGCGAGCGGCTCGGCGAGTGGGAGCTGCGGGCTGCGGGCGGCTTCACCCGGCGGGCCAACTCTGTACTGCCGCTCGGCGATCCGGGACGGCCCCTGGACCAGGCTCTTACGTACGTACGCCAGTGGTACGACGAGCGGGAGCTGCCCGCGTACGTCCAGACCGCGACCGGCGCCGAAGGCACCCAGGAGCTGCTCTGCGCGGAGCTCGAGGAGCGGGGCTGGGAGCGCGAGGTGAGCTCGCAGATCCATGTCGGTGCTCTCGCGCCGCTCGGCGATCCGGACCTGCCCGACGCGGAGGTGGAACGGGTGCGTCTTTCACGGTCGTTCGACGAGGCGTGGCTGCGGCGCTACAAGCGGTTCAAGGTGCCGGGACCTCATGTGCTCAAGGTGCTGGCGGGCGGACCCTCGGTGTGGTTCGCTTCCGTGCCCGGGGCCTCTTTCGACGAGGGGCCCGCGGCGATCGGGCGGTGCGTCGTGGACGGGCGCTGGGCGGGATTCATGGCGGTAGAGGTGGATCCGGCGCACCGAAGGCAGGGACTCGCGACCGCGGTGATGGCCGCGCTGTCCCGGCAGGCGCTCGCCGAAGGCGCTTCGGCGGCCTGGCTCCAGGTCGAGGACGACAACGAGGGTGCGCGGGCGCTGTACGGCGGTCTTGGCTTCGCCGCGCACCACACGTACCACCACTATCGATACCCGTCGGCTCGGTAGCTCCTACCGGTCGGCTCGGTAAGTAAGGCACGAGGCACGCATGCACGAGGAGTCAAGGACGGCCGCGTCCCGGCGGCGTTTCGCCGAGGAAGCCAGGTCGGAGCGGCCCGATCTGTCCCTGCTCTGTCTCCTCCTGAGCGCGGAGGCGGACCCCGGACTCGGTGACGACGACATCGACGCGGCGCAGATCGAACTGGACCGGCTCGCCGGGCAGTTGCCCTACCGCCCCGGCGGGGCACGGGAGTGGGCGGGGGCGCTCGCCGAGCTCCTCGGCGCCCGGTGCGGGTTCATGGGAACGCCCGCCGACTACCAGCGTCTTGAGTCCTCCCTCCTGCACGAGGTGCTGCGGCGCCGGCGCGGTCTGCCGATCCTGCTCTCGGTGGTGTGGATCGAGGTGGCGCGCCGGGCGGGCGCGCCCGTCTACGGCGTCGCGCTGCCCGGTCACTTCGTGGTCGGCTTCGGCCCCCGTGACGAGCAGGTGCTCACCGACCCGTTCGCCGGCGGGCAGATCCTGACCGGCGAGGACGCGGAGCAGCTCGTCGCGGGGTCGTCGGGCGGCACGGTGTCCCCCTCGATGCTGACGCCCACCGATCCGCTGAACATCGTGCTGCGGATCCTCAACAACATCCGCGCGTGGGCGGCGGCCCGCCCCGAGCGCTCGGACGTCGCGCTCTGGGCCGTCGAACTCTCCCTGCTGCTGCCCTCGCACCCGGCGCGTCTGCGCTACGAACGGGCCCAACTCCTCGTACAGCGAGGTGACTTCCTCGCGGGCGCGGCTGAGCTTGAGACGTACGCCGACGTGGTGACGGCGGTGGAGCCGACCACGGCGGACCGGGTGCGGGACCAGGCGCGGGCCGCGCGGGCGATGCTCAACTGACCCGGCCGATTCGGCTGACAGCTGTGGAGGTGCGGGCGTAGCGACCCGGTGCGATGCCCACCACCCGTTTGAAGTGCCGCGTGAGGTGCGACTGGTCGTAGAAACCCGCGGCGGTCGCCACCTCGCCCGGCGGCTGCCCGGCAAGCAGGAGACGGCGCGCGTGGTCGACACGGCGGGACATCACGTACTGGTGCGGCGCGATGCCGTAGGCCCCGCTGAAGGCGCGTACGAGATGGCTGGGGTGGGCGTGGACCAGGCGTGCGGCCTCGTCCAGGGTCATGGCGTCGAGCAGCCGCGCGTCCAGGAGGTCGCGGAGGTCCCGGGCGACGCCACGGACGGGGGCGTGCGAGGCGGTGGGCGTGAGCCGGGGGCGCAGGTGGCCGCGCAGCCGCTCGCCGATCAGCGCCAGGCGGCTCTCGGCCTCCAGCTCGTCGCCCCGGTGCGCGAGGGCCGCGTGCAGCCTGCCCACGCTCCTGCGCAGCACGGGGTCGACCAGGTCGGGGCCGTCCACCGCGGGGCCGATGAAGCTCGCGTCGAGCTGCGTCATGTCGAGGTAGAGCACGCGCTTGCGGAAACCGTCGGGAGTGGCGGGCGAGCCGTTGTGCGGGACGTGCGGCGGGAGCAGCGAGACGGTGTCGCCCGGTGTGCCGTGCTCGTGCCGGTCCAGGTCGTAGCGGACGGCTCCGTCGTCCACGATCAGCAGGGTCCACGCGTCGTGGACGTGCATCGGGTACGCGTGCTCGGTGAAGCGGGCGTGGAAGACCTCCACGACACCCGCGACCGGCGGGCGCCATGCGCAGATCTCCTGCCGGGCCACCATGCAAGAAACGTACAAGACGCGACGGCGGTCCACTCGGCAGTCTCGACGCATGAGAACCACCGCTGAGACAGACACCGCCGGGACCGGGACCGCCGGGATCACGGGCGAGGCGCCCGTCCGCTTCGACACGAAGATCGCCGTCCTGCTCCGTGACGACCTGGAGCCCTGGCAGCGCCTCAACGTGACCGCGTTCTTGGTCAGCGGGCTCGGCACGGCGGTACCCGAGGTGATCGGGGAGCCGTACGAGGACGCCGACGGCACCCCCTACCTGCCGATGTTCCGCCAGCCCGTCCTGATCTTCGAGGGGTCGAAGGAGACGCTGACCGCCGCGCACGGCCGCGTGCTGTCCCGTTCGCTGCCGAGGGCGTTGTTCACGTCGGACCTGTTCGCCACGGGCAACGACCGGGACAACCGGGCGGCTGTACGGGCCGTGGCGACCGATCAGCTCGACCTGGTGGGGATCGCCGTCCACGGTCCGCGCAACGCGGTCGACAAGGTCCTCAAGGGGGCCCGGATGCACCCCTGAGCGACGGGGGGCGACAGCGCGGGGCAGATCGGAGCGCTATCGATCGGCCGGGCAGGGCACGAAGGACCTATGCACCCCCAATCCCCGGAGCGGCGATGCCTCTTCGCCGATCAGGTCCGGTCCGTGCGACCCGATCTCGCGCAGCTGTGCCTGCTGATCGGAGCGGAGGCGGATCCGGATCTCGACGACGCCGGTATGCGCGCGGCGCGGCACATCCTGGACCGTCTCGCCGACCAGCTGGCCAAGCGGCTGGCCGAGCGGCCGCCGGACCAGGCCGAAGAGCCCCTGTCCTGGGCACTCGCGCTGGCCGAACTGCTCGGCACGCGCTACGGGTTCAGAGGCAGGCCCGGCGACTACCAGCACCTTCATTCCGTGCTGCTGCACGAAGTGCTGCGCAGGCGCAGAGGCCTGCCCATCCTCCTGTCGGTGGTGTGGATCGAGGTGGCCCGGCGCGCGGGCGTCCCCGTCCACGGCGTTGCCCTGCCCGGCCACTTCGTGGTCGGCTTCGGCGGGCGCGACGAGCAGGTCCTCGCCAATCCGTTCGCGGGAGGTCTCGTACTCCCCTACCCGGACGCGGAGTTACTGGTGGCGGGCGCGACGGGCGCGCCGCTCGTGCCGTCGATGCTGAGCCCCGCCGGGCCCCTCGACATCGTCCTGCGCGTCCTCAACAACATCCGCGCGTGGGCGGCGGCCCGCCCCGAGCGCTCGGACGTCGCGCTCTGGGCCGTCGAACTCTCCCTGCTGCTGCCCGCGCACTCCGATCGACTGCACTACGACCGGGCCCAACTCCTCGTACAGCGCGGCGACTTCCTGTCGGGTGCGGCGGAGATCGAGACGTACGCCGACGCCCTGGCCGCCACCGACGAAGTGGCGGCGGTGCGACTGAGGCAGGAGGCGCACGGTGCGCGGGCGATGCTGAACTGACCTATGGGGCAGGGCAGTTCAGAGCCAGCCCTTCTCCCGGGCGACGTTGACCGCCTCGGCGCGGTTGCGTACGGCCAGCTTCTGGATCGCCGTGGAGAGGTAGTTGCGGACCGTGCCCGGGGAGAGGTGCAGGGCCGTCGCCAGTTCGGCGTTGGTGGCGCCGTCCGCCGCCGCGCGCAGGACCTCGCGCTCGCGGTCGGTCAGCGGGTTCGCTCCCCCGGCGAGCGCCGCCGCCGCGAGCGTGGGGTCGATGACCCGGTCCCCCGCGAGGACCTTGCGGACCGCGTCGGCGAGCTGGGCCGCGGGCGCGTCCTTGACCAGGAAGGCGTCGGCACCGGCCTCCATCGCGCTGCGGAGATAGCCGGGGCGGCCGAACGTGGTGAGGACCACGATCTTCAATTCCGGAAATTCCGCGTGGAGTTCGGCCGCCGCCTCGATGCCCGTCTTTCCCGGCATCTCGATGTCGAGCAGCGCCACGTCCACCGCGTGCTCGCGCGCCGCGGCGAGCACCTCGTCGCCGCGGGCCACCTGGGCCACCACCTCGATGTCCGGCTCGAGGCCGAGCAGCGCCGCGAGCGCCTCGCGGACCATCGACTGGTCCTCGGCGAGGAGCACCCTCACGGCGGCGCCCGCACTGTTCGTACTCATGCGGAGGATCCTAGAGCCGAAGATCCCGAGGCGGAGCCGCCGGGCGGCCCGTCGCCCTCGCCCTCGCTCTCGCCCTTGTCCACAGACTCCAGCGGCACCCGCGCCGTGAGCCTGAAGCCCCTTCGCGCGGCGGGCCCCACGTCGAGGATGCCGCCGACCGCCTCCACACGCTCGGTCAGGCCCGTCAGACCGTTGCCCTGAGCGGCGGCGGAACCGCCCCTGCCGTCGTCCTCCACCGACATCTCGATGACAGGACCGTCCAGGGTGTGCCGGGACGTGAACGCCACGGTGCAGCGGCGCGCACCGCTGTGCCGCACGACGTTGGTCACCGCCTCGCGCAGCGCCCAGGCCAGCGCCGTCTCCCCCTCCTCGCCGGGGAGCACAGCGGGCGCCTCCAGCGGTACGTCGGCCTCGATGCCGGCGGCGGTGAGCGCCGTGCGGGCGCCCGCGAGCTCGCCGGTGAGGGTGCGCCTGCGGTAGCCGGAGACCGCCTCGCGCACGTCCACCAGGGCCTGGCGGCTGACCTGCTCGATGTCCGCCACCTGCTGCGCGGCCTTGTCGGGGTGGGCCGGGAGCATCCGCCCTGCCAGCTCGCTCTTCAGCGTGATCAGGGAGAGCGAGTGACCGAGGAGGTCGTGCAGATCGCGGGCGAGCCGCAGCCGCTCCTCGTTGGCGGCCAACTGGGCGACGGTTGCCCGCGCCTGGCGCAGCTCGATCGTCGTACGGACCAGCTCCCGCACCCCCGTCATCGCGAAGCCGACCAGGACGGTGAGGACGGCGAGGCTGCCGAGCAGGTCGGCCACGCTGTCGGTGCGCAGACCGATCAGGATCATCACGCCGGTGACGGCCGGGATGGCCCACGCCGCGTGCCGCATCGGAAGGACGGCTCCCGCGGACACGGCCACGTACACGAAGAGCCCCAGCCAGGGCGTGCCGAAGGCGAAGGAGAGGACGATGGCGAGGGCGAGCAGCGCCCCGAACGACACGTGCACCACACGCCACTCGAACACCTTGGAGGTGTAGCGGAAGACCAGGGTCAGGTAGCAGAGCACGAAGGCCACGAGACCCAGCCAGCCGAACACCGTGGCCGCGGCGCCGTGGTTCGCCCGCAGCAGGTCCTGCACCGGACTGGCCAGGAAGACCAGCCAGATCCCGATCCACAGCATCTTGGTGAGCAGCTGACGGCGGTCCGCCACCGGACGGCCGAAGCTCTTCAGGGGGTGGCCGGGCTCGGCGCAGTCGGTGTCATTCACGCCTTCGATGTGTCCTTCCGGTACAGCCATGCCGCGCCGCCCGCGAAGAGGACGAAGTACCCGACGAGGAGCGCGATGTCCTTCGCGTGCGGGGCGTCGCCCAGTTCGATGGCCTGTCCGAGGGCAGCGTACGCATGCGTCGGCAGCCAGGTGGCGATGTCGCTCAGCCACTGGGGAAAGGTCGCCGTGGGCATCCACAGGCCGCCGAGCACGGAGAGCCCGAAGTACACGATCATCGTGATCGGGCGGACGGCGTCGCCGGTCGCGAGATAGCCGATGGCCACCCCGAGCGCGGCGAAGCAGAGGCTGCCCGCCCAGATCGCTCCGGTCAGCGCCAGCCACTGCCAGGCATCGAGGCGTACGTCCTTGACGGCCGCGGCGACCACGAACACCACGACGATCGAGGGCAGGCTGACCACGGCGGCGCTCGCGGTCTTCGCGATGACGTAGCCGTGCCCCGGCAGGCTCGTCAGACGCAACTGGCGGACCCAGCCGCTCTCGCGCTCCTTGGCGATGCGCTCGCTGTTGCCCATGAGGACGGCGGTGAGGGCGCCGAACGACGCCATCGACACCATGAAGAAGGCGGGCAGCGCGAGCCCCGTGTCGCCCACCATCTCCGTGCTGTCCTGGCCGCCCGCGATGATCAGGAAGAGCATCGACGGATAGATCACCGAGAAGAACAGGAACTTCTTGTTGCGCAGGGAACGGATGATCTCCAGCTTGGTCAGCGTCATGCCTTGGCCTCCTCGGCTGCGGTGATCGCCACGAAGGCCTGCTCGAGGCCGAGACCGGCGACCTCGAGGTTGCGGGGGTAAACGCCGAGCCCGTACAGCGCGTGCACGGTGGCGTCGGCGTCCGTCGACTGGAGCCGTACGGTGTGGCCGGACACTTCGGCGGTGGTGAGGAACGGCAGCGCGCGCAGCCGCCCCGCGAGTGCGGTGTCCATCTCGGGCAGGTCGAACGAGACCTTCCGGGCCCCGGCCTTCGCCTTGATCTCGGCAGCCGTGCCGTCCGCGAGGAGACGGCCGCGGTGCAGGACGAGGACCCGGTCCGCTATCGCGTCGGCCTCCTCCAGGTAGTGCGTGGCGAACAGGACCGTACGACCCTGGTCCGCCTGCTCGCGCATGGTGGCCCAGAAGGCCTGGCGCACGGTGACGTCCATGCCGGTGGTCGGCTCGTCCAGGACGATCAGGTCGTTCGCTCCCGCGGTCGCGAGCGCGAAGCGGACGCGCTGCTCCTGGCCGCCGGAGAGCTTGTCGACCTTCCGGTCGGCGAGCTGGGTGAGGCCCGCGGCAGCCAGCACGTCGTCCGCGCGGTAGGGCCTGGGGTGCAGATCGCAGGCGAGCCGCACCAGCTCGCGGACGGTGACCTCCCCCATCAGGCCGCCGCTCTGCAGCATCGCGCCGACCCGGCCCGCGGTGATCGCCTCGCGCGGACTCGTGCCGAAGACCCGCACGGAGCCGCTGTCCGCGTTCCGCAGGCCCAGGAGCAGGTCGAGCGCGGTGGACTTGCCCGCGCCGTTCGGCCCGAGGAGCGCGACCGTCTCGCCGGGGTGGAGGGCGAGCGTGAGGTCGTCCACGGCGCGGACGTCCCCGTAGCTCTTGGTCACCTTCTCGAAGCTCACCGCGGTGACGGGCGGTGCTGCGGTCGTCGTCATGTGGTCCATCGTCGCCAAAAGGCGGTCGACGGCGGCAGTGTCGTGTGTGCCGAGTGCCGCATGACAGATGTCATGCGGCACTCGGCGCAGCGCCTAGCCGGCGTTGGTCTCGATCACGCCGACCCGCTCCGCCGGCGTCTTGCCGATCAGTGCCTTGTTCATCGCGGCGGCCACGTCCGTCGGCTGGACCGGCGTCTTGTCGCCGTTGCCGCGCTGGATCAGGATGCCGTCGAAGACGTTGCCATAGAGCTTCTTGAGCTCGGCGGTGTTGTAGTGCACCTGCAGCGTGCCGTTCTTGAGCACCTGCGTCTCCAGGACCTTCGGCAGCGACTTGGCCGGGCCGAACGGGATCGACGCGCTGCCCGCCTTGATCGTGACGTTGGCGGACATGGCGGGCTTCGCGAAGCGCGTCATGAACTTGTCGACCTCGGCGTTCGCGACGGTCGGCTTGCGCGTGGTGGTGGGCACCTGGACCGTGCCCGCGCTGCCGTTCGCGACCTGCTTCTCGTACCCCTGCGAGACGGCCTTGGTCGACGCGGCGACGTCGATGCCCTTGCCCTCCTTGCCGTACACGGGGACGGCCTTGCCGGGCACGAACTGGACCGAGCCCTCCTTGGCCGAGCCGGAGCCGCCCGCGGCGCGCTCCAGGGCGGCCGCCAGCTTCTCCTCGTCCACGGGCATGACCGGCTCGGCGACGCGCTCGCCGCCGAAGAGCGATCCGATCACCGACATGGGGTTGTAGTCACTGCCCGCCGCCTCGCGGACGGTCGCCTGGCTGTCCAGGGTCAGGCCCGACTGGTCCGGCCTGAGCGTGACCGCTTCGCCGTCGACCGACAGCTTCAGGGGCTTGGTGACGCGCTCGCCGATCGCCTCGTCGAGCTTCTTGACGGCCTCGTCGCGCGTGCCGCCGCCGATGTCGACGCCGAGCACGGTGGTGCCCTTCGGTACGTCGGCGTGGTTCATCAACAGACCGGCGCCGTAGGCGCCGCAGGCCGCGACGACCACGAGGGCGCCCACGAGAACGAGCTTGTTGCGCCCCTTCTTCTTGGCCGGGGCCGCGGCGACGGGCACGTTCGGCTGCACCGGCTCGGGCAGCTTGGGCGGGGTGTGCGGCACGGGTCCGTCGGTCTGCGGGCCCGCGGGGAACGGTGAGTTCTGTGCGGGCGGTACGACGGGGATGCCGCTGGTCAGGGTGTCGCCGGAGACGTTCGACCCGGGCGAGGGCGCGCTGGGGCCGCCGGGGATGGAGCCGGGGCCGCCGTGCACCGGGCCCGCCTTCTGCGGGGTGAGGATGGCGGTGTCGTCGCCCATCGCGGGCGCGCCCGAACGGGCGGCGGGGTTGGCCGGGTTGGGGCGCTTGCCCGGGTTGCCGGGACCGCCCGGACCGCCCGGACCGCCCGGGTTCGGCGGGGCCATCGGGTTCGCCCGGCCTGCCGGGTTGGCCTGGTCCGCCGGATTGGCGGGGTTCGGCGCCATCGGGCCGTCGCCGGTCACCGGTCCGCTGGTCGGGCCCGAAGGACCACGGCCACCGTCGGCCCCTGCGCCTCCCGCACCTCCCGCGCTTCCGGAGAAGTACGGCAGGTCCCCGCGCTGCGGGTCGCCGCCGCCCTGCGGAGCACCCGCGCCGAGCGGGCCCGATGCCACGGCACCGGACACGTCGAAGGAGCCCGTACCGGAGCCGCCCGCGCCCGAACCGGCGGACGGACCGGCGCCCCCGGACATGCCGTTCCCGCCGATGGTGCCACCGCTCTTGCGCGGCGCGAACCAGTCGCTCGTCTTCTCCTCCGGCGCGGCGGCGGGGGACGAAGGACCGGCGGCGGACGGCGCGGCGGGCGCGGAGCCCGAACCGGACATTCCGGCGGAACCGGAACCTCCGGCGCCGTTCGCGGACCCCGGACGCCCCGCGCCGTCCCCGGCGTCGGATCCGTCAGCGGCGCGGCCCGTGTCCTGCGGACGCGGCGGGTTCAGGTCGCTGCTCGCGACGGGCGTGCGCATGACGACCGGCGGGATGGGCCGCGACCCGGGGATGTTGATCCGGATGCGCGTGGTCAGCGTGGTCTCGGTCTTGGGCTCGTCGGGCCGCTCTTCGGCGGCCTGCCCCTGCGCGCCCTCCGCGGCGCCGTCCTGTGCCGGGGAGCCGTACGGCGGCGTCCCCGAGGGGTAAGCGGCTCCACCGCGCCCCTGGGGCCCGGAGGACGAACTGTCAGTTTCACGACTCAAGGCAGGTTCTCCCGGTTGGCTCCGCCGCCCGTCTCGACCTCACTCGGGCGGCTCGGCGGCGCGCACCACCATACTGGCCGCCGTCGGCACTCATTCTGTGACCGCCGTCAAACCCGTGTGGGACACGGGCTGAAGTGGTACGTCACTTGCCAAGTCGGGCGGCGGGCCCGCCTGGTTGCGGCCGCAGACCGAGGGTGGCACACATCACAGCGACCGCCATTCCGCCGAGCAGGAAGACGTACGAACCAAGTCCCGCGCCGAAGAGGAAGTCCCCCTCGGGCCGACTGGCCGTGAGCAGTATGACGGCGACCAGCCAGCCCGCCGCCGGCGCCACCGCCCCCGCTCTGCCGCCGATGGCACGCGCCCCTCCGTGGAAGAGCCCGGCGGCCCCGAGGAGCGCGAGCAGCAACCCGCCCGGGAACCAGCCCCCTTGGACGAGCGCGCCCGCCACGCCGACGACCGCGCCGAGCACGAAAAGCCCCGCGTAGGCGGCAAGACGGCCGAAATTGAGCGGCTGGGCGAGAGCGCTGCCTCCCGGGGGCGGAGTCACGGAGGACGACCCCTTGGAGGACGACCCCTTGGAAGACGCTCCCTTGGAAGACGGCCCCGCGGAGGATGTCGCACGCGAACGAGTACTCACAGCGCCGTCACCCCTTCGAGCCCCGCGAACAGATCCGTCTCACGCTCGCCGTCCACCGCACCGGCTTCTCCTCGCACCAACTCGTAGTACTCCACATCGAAGATCGGCTGCGCGAGCCCGTTCGACAGGACGAAGAGCGGACCCCGCACCTCGATCTGCGTGGCGTGCGCGCGCATCGCCGCCGCCTTCGCCCGCGCGAAAGCCGTCCCGTCGATCTCCGCCGTGATCCGTCCGTCGTCCGTCACACCGGGCACGTCCGCGACCACTCCGGGGGTCGTGAACGGAGAGTGCCGCAGGGCGCCCTCCATCCACCGGAACCGCTCTTCGACGACGGAGCGCGGCGCACGGTTCCAGTAGATCTTGCCGATGGTGTGCGGCTCGCCGAGATCCGCGCGGAAGGCGCCCTCGGCCGCGAGGTCCGCGGCGCGCATCGCGACCCGGTGGGCCTGGATGTGATCGGGGTGGCCGTATCCGCCGTCCGGGTCGTACGTCACGAGCACCTGCGGACGCACCTCGCGGATCACCTCGACGAGGTCCGCCGCCGCTGCGTCGAGGTCGGCGGACCAGAAGGCGCCCGCACGGTGGTTCTGCTCGATGCCCATCATCCCGGAGTCGCGGTAGCGTCCGGTGCCGCCGAGGAAGCGGTGGTCGGTGACGCCCAGCTCCTTCATCGCGGCGGCGAGCTCGCCGATGCGCTGCGGGCCGAGCACGTCCTCGCGGTCGGCCGCGAGATGGGCGAGCTCGGCGGGGATGACCTCGCCCTCCTCGCCGAGCGTGCAGGTCACCAACGTGACATGGGCGCCGTCGGCCACGTACGCGGCCATCGTCGCGCCATTGTTGATCGACTCGTCGTCGGGGTGCGCGTGCACGAGCAGCAGACGCCGGGCGGGCAGTTCCGTCATGGGACCACCCTACGAGCACCCCGCGCACTGATCGGAACGTGATGCGCCCCGATCAGAACGTGCCGCGAACGGATCAGAACTTGATGTCGCCGATCATCCCCGCCACGTTGGTCGTCAGCTCGTTGATCGTCGGCGCGATGGAGGAGCTCGCCAGATAGAAGCCGAGCAAGACACAGACGATCATGTGGCCCGCCTTCAACCCTGACTTCTTGACCAGCAAGAAGACAATGATCGCCAGCAGCACCACCACCGAAATCGAGAGTGCCACGGCGGCTCACCTCCAAGTCCCAGACCCTGCACCAGTGCGGACGCCAGCAGGTACATACCCACTAAGCGCTACGGATCATAACTATCCGTGGGTCCGCATGACTCGGAGCACGGCAGCACAAGGGGGCGCATGCCCCATAGGCTCGGAGGATGACCACCGAGACACCCGCCACCGCCGGGCACGCCGAGAGTCAGACGCAGCGGCTCTCCTTCCCTCGTCTGCACGCCCGCACGCAACGCTTCACTCTCGGTGCGCCCCGCGCGTTCACGGTGGCGCCTGACGGGTCCCGCATCACCTTCCTGCGCTCGTCTTCCGGCACGGACCGGGCCAGCCAACTCTGGGTCCTGGACCTAGAGGACGGCGCGGTCGAGCGGGTCGCGGCCGATCCGCAGGCGCTCCTGAAGGGCGCCACCGAGCGCCTCTCCGCCGAGGAACGCGCCCGCCGCGAGCGCAGCCGCGAGGGCGGCGCGGGCATCGTGGGGTACGCGACGGACTCGACGGTGGAACTCGCCGCCTTCACGCTCTCCGGGCGGCTCTTCGCGGCGGAGCTGCGCGCGGGCACGGCACGCGAACTGCCCGCCCCCGCCCCGGTGATCGACCCGCGGCCCTCCCCCGACGGCCGCCACATCGCGTACGTCGCCGGGGGCGCCCTGCGCGTCACGGGCGCCGACGGGACGGGCGACCGCGCCCTCGCGGCGCCGGAGCCGGACTCCGCCGAGAAGGAGACCGTGACGTACGGCCTCGCGGAGTTCATCGCGGCCGAGGAGATGCAGCGTTCGCGGGGCTTCTGGTGGTCGCCCGAATCGGACCGCCTGCTTGTCGCACGTGCCGACGACGCCCCCGTGCGGCGCTGGTGGATCGCCGATCCGGCGCACCCCGAGACGGAGCCCACGCGGGTCGCGTACCCGGCGGCGGGCACGGCCAACGCGGACGTACGCCTCTTCGTCGTGACCCTGGACGGCGCGCGCACCGAGGTGATGTGGGACCGCGCCCGCTACCCGTATCTGGCGCGGGTGCACTGGTCGTCGGCCGGGGCGCCGCTGCTCCTCGTCCAGTCCAGGGACCAGCTCAGCCAGCTCTACCTGGCGGTCGACCCGGACGACGGATCGACCCGTATGGTGCACGCGGAAGAGGATCCGCAGTGGCTTGAACTCTTCCCCGGCGCCCCCTCCTGGTCCCCCAGCGGACGCCTTGTGCGGATCGTGGACGAGGGCGGCGCACGCGTCCTGGCAGTTGGCGAACGTCCACTCACAGGACCCCAGTTGCACGTCCGCGCGGTGCTCGACGTGGCGGACGACGATGTCCTGATCTCGGCGTCGGCGGGCGAGGCCGCCCCCGTCCCGGAGACCGGCGAGGTGCACGTCTACCGCGTCAACGAACTGGGAATCGAGCGCGTCTCCGCCGAACCCGGGGTGCACTCGGCGGTGCGCGCGGGCGGCCTCACGGTCCTCGTGTCGGCCACCCTCGACCAGCCGGGCTCCCGCGTCCAGGTACTGCGCGACGGCAAGCAGGTGGCGACCGTCGCCTCACACGCCCACCATCCGGGGCTCACACCGCGCGTGACGCTCACCGAGGGGGGCGCACGCAAGATCCCGTGCGCCGTTCTGCTCCCCACGGACTACGAGGAGGGCTCGGGCCCGCTCCCCGTCCTCCTCGACCCGTACGGCGGCCCGCACGGCCAGCGGGTCGTCGCCGCCCACAATCCCTATCTCACGTCCCAGTGGTTCGCCGACCAGGGATTCGCGGTGGTCATCGCGGACGGCCGTGGCACTCCGGGACGCTCCCCCGCCTGGGAGAAGGAGATCCGGCGGGACTTCACGCTCACCCTGGACGACCAGGTGGACGCGCTCCAGGGCCTGGCCGCGTCCTTCCCCCTGGACCTCGACCGGGTCGGGATCCGGGGCTGGTCCTACGGCGGTTACCTCGCAGGCCTCGCGGTCCTGCGCCGCCCCGACGTCTTCCACGCGGGTGTGGCGGGGGCGCCGGTGACGGACTGGCAGCTGTACGACACGCACTACACGGAGCGGTACCTGGGAAACCCCGCTGAGGACCCGGAAACGTACGCCCTGAGCTCTCTCGTCACCGAGGAGGGCCTCGTCTCGCCCGAGGTGCCGCACCGCCCTCTGATGATCGTTCACGGCCTCGCGGACGACAACGTGGTGGTGGCGCACGCGCTGCGCCTGTCGTCGGCGCTCCTTGCCGCAGGGCGCCCGCACGAGGTGCTTCCGCTGTCCGGGGTGACGCACATGACTCCGCAGGAACAGGTGGCGGAGAACTTGCTGCTGCTCCAGGTCGACTTCCTGAAGCGCTCGCTGGGTCTGCGGTAGCCCCGGAGCACGGCGATCGGCCGGGGCGACATGGCGAACCCCGGCCGATCTACGGCACCCGCACGGCCGTACGTTCCTCAGCGTGCCGGGTGTGTATATCGCGGGGGCGACGGGGTGGTTGCTCGCGTGTTAAGCACCTCACCGGCTCCGCCGAGGGGCCTACGGAACCACCTGCTTCTCCTCAGCGAAGTGACAGGCCGAGTCATGCGCCTCCGGCCCATCGGCCAGCCGGAACTCCGCCGGAACGGCCAGCTCAGGCACCTCGAGCGCACACCTCTCCTGCGCCTTCCAGCACCGCGTGCGAAAGCGGCAGCCCGACGGCGGATTGGCCGGCGAAGGCACATCCCCGCTCAGAATGATCCGCTCCCGATGCTCCCGCGCAGCGGGATCAGGCACCGGCACGGCAGAGAGCAGCGCCTGCGTGTACGGATGCGTCGGATGCTCGTAGATCTCCTCGTCGGAGCCGATCTCGACGATCCGCCCCAGGTACATCACGCCCACCCGGTCCGAGATGTGCCGCACGATCGACAGGTCGTGGGCGATGAACACGTACGACAGGTCGAAGTCGTTCTGCAGCCGGTCGAGGAGGTTGATCACCTGCGCCTGCACCGACACGTCGAGCGCGGAGACCGGCTCGTCGGCGACGATGATCTCGGGCCGCAGCGCGAGACCCCGCGCGATCCCGATGCGTTGGCGCTGACCGCCGGAGAACTGGTGCGGGTAGCGGTTGATGTACTCGGGGTTCAGCCCGACCACGTCAAGGAGCTCCTGCACCTTCTGCCGCCGAGACCCCTTCGGAGCGACCTCGGGATGGATCTCGTAGGGCTCCCCGATGATGTCGCCGACCGTCATACGGGGATTGAGCGACGTGTACGGGTCCTGGAAGACCATCTGGATGTTGCGGCGCACGGCCTTCAGGGCCCGCCCGGACAGCTTGCTGATGTCCTCGCCCTTGTAGCGGATCTCGCCCGCCGTGGGCCGCTCCAGGTTCACCAGCATCTTCGCGACCGTGGATTTCCCGCAGCCGGACTCCCCCACGATGCCTAGCGTCTCGCCCTGCCCGAGGTCGAAGTCGACGCCGTCGACGGCCTTGACCGCGCCGACCTGCTTGCGGATGACGATGCCCTGGGTGAGCGGGTAGTGCTTGACCAGGCCGCGCACCTGGAGGATCGGCTCATGGCCCGACGCCGACCCGTGCGCGGCAAACTCGCTCTCCGCCCGCGCCTTGTCCATCAGCTGCCGTGCGGTCTCGCCCTCCTCCGCGAGCTGCTTCTTGCTGATGTGCTCACCGTGCGGCATCGAGCGTCTCCTTCCAGAAGTGGCAGGCGCTCCTGCGGTCGGCGGCGAGGCCTTCGTACGCCACGTCATAGAGCGGCGGCACATCGGTCCTGCAGACGTCCTGTGCCATCGGGCAGCGGGGGTTGAAGGCGCAGCCCGGCGGGATGTGCATGAGGTTGGGCGGCAGCCCCTTGATCGCGTAGAGCTCCTGCCCCTTCTGGTCGAGACGGGGGATCGACTCAAGCAGACCGCGCGTGTACGGGTGTGCGGGGGCCTGGTAGATCTCGTGGACGGGGGCCTTCTCGACGATGCGGCCCGCGTACATGACGGCGATGTTGTCGGCGACGTCCGCCACGACGCCCAGGTCGTGGGTGATGAGGATCAGGCCCATGTGCAGCTCGCGCTGGAGCTCGGCGAGGAGGTCCATCACCTGGGCCTGGACGGTGACGTCCAGGGCGGTGGTCGGTTCGTCGGCGATGATGAGCGAGGGTTCGAGGGCCATCGCCATGGCGATCATGATGCGCTGGCGCATGCCGCCGCTGAACTGGTGCGGGTACTGCCCGACCCGTTCCTTCGCGGCAGGGATGCGCACCCGGTCCATCAGCTCGATCGCCTTGGCCTTGGCGTCCTTGCGGGACATCCCCTGATGGACGACGTACATCTCGCCGAGCTGCTGGCCGACGCTGAGCACCGGGTTCAGCGACGACAGGGCGTCCTGGAAGATCATCGCCATGCCCGCGCCGCGCGTCCTGCGCCGCTCCTCCGCCTTGAGCTTCAGGAGGTCCTGGCCCTTGAAGAGGATCTCGCCGCCGGTGATCTTCCCGGGCGGCATGTCGAGGATGCCCATGATGGCCTGCGCGGTCACGGACTTGCCGGACCCGGACTCGCCGAGCACGGCGAGCGTCTCGCCCTCGGCGACGCTGTAGTCGACGCCGTTGACGGCCTTGGCGACGCCGTCCCTGGTCCTGAACTCGACGTGCAGATCACGCACTTCGAGCAGCTTGGACGTCCCCGTGGTGGACGCCTCTGCTCCCTCGGATGCCACGGTTGCCATGGGCGCCTACCTCAGCTTCGGGTCGAGGGCGTCGCGCACCGCGTCGCCGAGCATGATGAACGCGAGCACGGTGATCGCAAGGGCACCTGCGGGCCAGAGCAGCATGTGCGGGGCGTTGCGGATGTACTGGGAGGCGGCGGAGATGTCGATGCCCCAGCTCACGGTCGGCGGCTTCAGACCCACACCGAGGTACGAGAGGGTCGCCTCCAGGGCGATGTACGTGCCGAGCGCGATGGTGGCCACCACGATGACCGGCGCGATCGCGTTCGGCGCGATGTGCCTCAGCAGCATCCGCGAGTTGGAGGCGCCGAGCGCCCGCGCCGCCTGGACGTAGTCGTTCTGCTTGGCGGTGATCACGGATCCGCGGGCGATGCGCGAGAGCTGCGGCCAGCCGAGGAGCACCATGAAGCCGATCACCGGCCAGACGGTGCTGCTGGTGACGACGGACAGGAGCACCAGGCCGCCGAGTACGACGGGGATGGCGAAGAAGACGTCGGTGATCCGGGAGAGGATCGCGTCCCAGAACCCGCCGAAGAACCCCGCGAGCCCGCCGAGCACGCTGCCCAGGATCGCGACACCGAGCGTGGCGCACACGCCGACGGTGACCGAGGCGCGGGCCCCGTACACGGTCCTGGTGTAGACGTCGCAGCCCTGTCCGTCGAAGCCGAAGGGATGGCCGGAGCTCGAGCTCTTCTGGGAGTTGGCGAGGTCGCAGTCGAGGGGGTTCCCGGAGGCGATCGCGGACGGCCAGAGCGAGATGAAGACGAGAAAGAGAATGATGAGGCCCGAGATGATGAAGATCGGGTTCCGTCGCAGCTCGTGCCAGGCGTCGGACCACAGGCTGCGGGCCGGGGCGGAAGGACCGGTGCCTTCGGGACCGCCCGGGGTCTTGTCGAGCGTCGTCCCCTCGGTCGCCGCGAGGTCCATCGCACCCCCGGCACCGGTCGGGGCGATGGCACCGTCCGGTCCGTTCGGCTCTCGGGGCTCAGGCATAACGGATCCTCGGGTCGAGTACGGCGTACAGGAGGTCGACGATGAGGTTGGCCAGCAGGAAGACGAGGACGAGTACGGTCACGAAGCCGACGACGGTCTGTGTGCTCTGCCGGAGAATTCCCTGGTAGAGCTGGAATCCGACGCCGTGGATATTGAAGATCCGCTCGGTGACGATCGCGCCGCCCATCAGTGCGCCGATGTCCGTGCCGATGAAGGTGACCACCGGGATGAGTGAATTGCGCAGCAGATGCCGGGTGATGACGCGGCGCCTCGGGAGCCCCTTCGCGATGGCCGTACGGACGTAATCCGCACGGCGGTTCTCGGCGATGGACGTACGGGTGAGCCGGGTGACGTACGCGAGGGAGACCGAGGCGAGAACGAGCCCCGGCACGATGAGTTCGTTGAGGGGCGCCTCCGAGGAGACGGAGGGTTTCATCACCCCCCATTCGACGCCGAGGAGCAACTGCAGAAGAAGGCCGGTGACGAAGGTGGGAATGGCGATGACGACGAGCGTCAGAAGCAGGACGACGGTGTCGATGGGACGCCCGCGGCGCAGTCCGGTCACGACGCCGAGCGAGATTCCGATGACGATCTCGAAGACGATGGCGACGAGGGTCAGCCGGATCGTGAGCGGGAAGGCCGTCGACATCAGCTCGGTGACCTTCTGACCGTTGAAGGCGGTACCGAAGTCACCGGTGAAGACATTGCCCATGTACGTCAGGTACTGCTGCCACACGGGCTTATCGAGGCCGAATTCCTTCTTCAGCTGGACGGCCGTCGCGGGATCGCACTTGCGGTCACCGCACAGGCCCGCGATGGGGTCGCCCATCACGTTCACCATCAGGAAGATCAGCAGCGTGGCGCCGAAGAAGACCGGGATCATCTGCAGCAGACGCCGGATCACATAACGTCCCATGAGGGCTCCGGAAGTAGCGGAAGCGACCGTCCGGCGCGAGCGAATTCACTCTCGCCGGACGACCGCTACCTGGGCCTCAGCTGACCTTGATCTCGTTGTAGACCGGGACGCTGAACTGGTTCAGCGCCACGTCGGAGACCTTGTCCGAGTAGCCGGCGCTGCCGTTCTGGTACCAGAGCGGAATGACCGGCATCTGGTCGGCGAGGACCTTCTCCGCATCCTGGAAGGTGCTGACGGCCTTGCCTGTGTCGGTCTCGGAGTTCGCCTTGTCGACGAGTCCGTCGAATTCCTTGTTCGACCACTTGCCGTCGTTGGACGGGGCGTCCGTGTAGTACAGCGGCTGCATGAAGTTCTGGATCAGCGGATAGTCCATCTGCCAGCCCGCGCGCCAGGCGCCGTCCAGCTTCTGCTGGGAGGCCTTGCTGCGGAAGTCGGCGAAGGTGCCGATCGGGTTTCCGACACAGGCCTTGTCTTTCCCGAGGGCCTTGTTGATGGAGTTGCAGACCGCGTCGACCCATTCCTTGTGCGAGCCGGTGTCCGCGTTGTACGTGATCTTCAGCGTGCCGCCGGGGATTCCGCCGCCGTCCGCGACGAGCTTCTTCGCCTTCGCTGCGTCGTACTTGCAGGGGTCACCGCAGAGCCCGGACTTGTAGCCGCCGTCCTCGCCGAGTACCGGCGATGTCCAGTCGGTGGCCGGGGTACGGGTCTTCTGGAAGATGGTCTCGGTGATCTGCTCACGATTGATCGCCATGGAGAGCCCCTGACGGACCTTCTCCATCCCGCTCTTGGACCACTTGCTGTCGTAGAACGGGAAAGCGAGGGTCTGAATGATCCCCGCGGGTGTGTTGATGTAACGATCACCCAGATCACTCTTGGCGTTCTTGAGCTGCGAAGCGGGAACGTCGTCGACGAGGTCGAGGTTCCCCGCCATGAGGTCCGTATAGGCGGTGTTGTTGTCGGTGTAGACCTTCAGATCCACACCGCCGTTCTTCGCCTTGTCGTCACCCTTGTAGCCGTCCCACTTCCGCAGGGACATCTTGGAGCCCTTGTCGTACGAGTCCACGGTGTACGGACCGTTGCCGACGGGCTTCTTGAGCCAGGCGTCGTGGTCGTCGTAGAACGCCTTGGGCAGCGGCGCGAAGGCCGGATAGCCGAGGGTCTTGGGCCAGGTGGAGAACTTCTGCGAGAGCTTGACGGTGAAGCTGGTGTCGTCGACGATCTTCAGGCCGGAGAGCTTGTCGGCCGTGGCGTCACCCTTCTCCGGGTGGACCTTGTCGTAGCCGTCGATGTAGCCGAAGAAGTAGGCGTTCTTCTGGTTGTTCTTCAGATGGGCGCCGTAGTTCCAAGCATCGACGAAGGACTTGGCGGTGACCTTCTCGCCGTTGCTGAACTTCCACCCGTCCTTGATCTTCACGGTGAAGTTCTGTGAGTCCTTGGTGTCGATCTTGTCGGCGATCATGTTCTTGGCCTCGCCGGTCTTCGGGTCGTACCGCATGAGACCCCGGAAGATCATGTCGAGCACCTTGCCGCCCTGCACCTCATTGGTGTTGGCGGGCTCCAGCGGGTTCTGCGGATCTCCCCATGAGGAACCCACGATCCCGGAGCCGTCGCCGCCCCCGCCACCGCCGCTGTCGCCGCCTCCGCCACAGGCGGTCGCCGCGAGGGCGACGGTCACCGCACATGCGGCCCACTTGGCGTGCGTGGCTCCACGCATGGAGAGCCTCCCTTTCAGGCCTAAGTCTCACTTAGGCCCAAATACACCCCAATGCATGGCGCCGCGCATCTTTATGGGGGCTTTCCGGGTCCAGTCGGTCTGGGAAACCCTCGGATGCCTCCACGGGAAGGCGTATGGGCGGGAGATCGGCAGGCGGGGTGGCACGCAGCCGCTCGCTACCCTCGAAGCGTGGACTACGCAAAGATGCGCGCGATCGCCGAGGAGCTCGGAGCCTATGCCGAGCGCCTTGAAGGGACCTGGAATGTAGAGATCGGACCGTCAGGACCGATCCTGGCCATGATGTGCCCCTCGAAGCGCCACGAGGGCACGGTCCGTCGCATCCGGAATCAGCTGAACAAGCAGCTCCCCGGCACCCACCCCGGCTACGTCTGCGAGAACGGCCCGGAGATCGAGCATCCCGCAATCGGCCGCATGCGCCGCCCGGACGCCCTCGTAATCCCCGAGGCAGTGCTCGACGAGGAGGGCATCGCCGTCGACGCCACTCAGGTGTTGGCCGTCATCGAGATCGTCTCGCCATCCAATCCGAACAACGACTACGGCGAGAAGCTGACCGAGTACCCCGCTATGGGCATCGGCCACTACATGATCGTCGACCCCCGGACCGGCACGATCGAAGTGCACTCCGAGCCGTGCGCGGGCCGGTACGGGAACAAGGAGCCGTACATCTTCGGCGACGAGGTGCCGTTCGGCCCCTGGACAGTGGAGACTGCCGCGTTCCGCCGCTACGGAAGGCCGGGGTCCGCCGAGAGCTGAAGGACCCCGCCTACCCGGTCAGCCACGCCCATCCGCCTCCACCTCCACCACGGACACCCACCCGCGCCACCGCTCGACGCTGACGCGCAGCCGCGAGGCGGACTCGGTGGTGCCGGACCAGTAGGGGGCTGCCCCTTCCGCGTGCTCCACGTGCTCCCGGAGGCCGCATTCGGTGAGCGCGTCGCGCAGAAGAGACACCTCGCCCGCCACGACGGACGCGCTGTCGTACTCGGTGGGTTCCGCCTCTGTTCTGGACACGCTCGGCGGCGCCCGGATGTTACGTACGAAAATGGGGGCGCCCGGAACCGAGTGGTTCCGGGCGCCCCCATCGCGTACGGCCAAAAGCCGACGCCGAGACTACGCCGCGTGCACGACGTCCTTCTCCTCGGCGAAGTGACACGCCGACTCGTGCGCCGCCGGAGTGTCCTGGCCCGCGAACTGCTGCGGGATCGCGAGCAGCGGGGTCTCCTCCGCGCACTTCGCCTCCGCCTTCCAGCAGCGGGTGCGGAAGCGGCAGCCGGAGGGGGGATTGGCCGGGGACGGGACGTCTCCGGTGAGGATGATCCGCTCGCGGCCCTCGCGCGCCTCCGGGTCCGGCACCGGCACCGCGGAGAGCAGCGCCTGCGTGTACGGGTGCGTCGGGTGCTCGTAGATCTGCTCGTCCGAGCCGATCTCCGCCATCTTGCCGAGGTACATCACGCCCACGCGGTCCGAGATGTGCCGGACGATCGACAGGTCGTGCGCGATGAAGAGGTAGGAGAGGTTGAACTCGTCCTGCAGCTTCGCCATCAGGTTGATGACCTGGGCCTGGACGGAGACGTCCAGAGCCGAGACCGGCTCGTCGCAGATGATGATCTCGGGGTTCAGTGCCAGACCGCGCGCGATGCCGATGCGCTGGCGCTGGCCGCCCGAGAACTGGTGCGGGTAGCGGTTGATGTACTCGGGGTTGAGGCCGACTACGTCCAGCAGGTCCTGGACCTTCTGGCGCCGCGAACCCTTCGGGGCCACCTCGGGGTGGATCTCGAAGGGCTCCCCGATGATGTCGCCCACCGTCATACGGGGGTTGAGCGACGTGTACGGGTCCTGGAACACCATCTGGATGTTGCGGCGGACCGCCTTCAGCGCGCGCCCGGACAGCTTGGTGATGTCCTGGCCCTTGTAGAAGACCTCGCCCGCCGTGGCACTCTCCAGCGTCATCAGGAGCCTGGCGACCGTGGACTTGCCACAGCCGGACTCCCCCACGATGCCAAGGGTCTCGCCCTGGTAGAGGTCGAAGGAGATGCCGTCGACCGCCTTGACGGCGCCGATCTGCTTCTTGATGAGGATTCCCTGCGTGAGCGGGAAGTGCTTCACCAAGTTACGGACCTGGAGGATCGGCTCGCCACGCTCCACCGGCGCCTCGATGGCCGCGACGGCCTCCTCGGGGTTGGCCACGTCGACCGTTTCCACCTCGGAGACGTTCGGGGTCGCGTCCTGAGGCTCGTCAGTCCCTTTGAGCTCAGCCATGGATCGTCTCCTTCCAGAAGTGGCACGCGCTGCCGCGGCCCGGCAGCTCCGCGCCGTCCTGCTCGCTCACCGGCACCAGGGCCGGAACGTCCGTACGGCAGATGTCCTGCGCCTTGGGGCAGCGCGGGTTGAAGGCACAGCCGGACGGAATGTGGAGCAGGTTGGGCGGCAGGCCCTTGATCGCGTAGAGCTCCTGGCCCTTCTGGTCGAGCCGGGGAATCGACTCGAGCAGACCGCGCGTGTACGGGTGCGCGGGGCGCTTGTAGAGCTCGTGGACCGGGGCCGTCTCGACGATCCGGCCCGCGTACATGACCGCGATCTTGTCCGCGACGTCGGCGACCACGCCGAGGTCGTGGGTGATCAGGATCAGGCCCATGTGGTACTCGCGCTGCAGCTCGGCGAGCAGGTCCATGACCTGCGCCTGGACCGTCACGTCGAGCGCCGTGGTGGGCTCGTCCGCGATGATCAGGTCCGGCTCGAGGGCGAGCGCCATCGCGATCATGATGCGCTGGCGCATACCGCCGGAGAACTGGTGCGGGTAGTCGTTCACCCGCTCCTTGGCGGCCGGGATCTTCACCCGCTCCATCAGCTCGATGGCCTTGGCCTTGGCCTGCTTGCGGCCGAGTCCGTCGTGCACCCGGAACATCTCGCCGAGCTGGTAGCCCACCGAGAGCACGGGGTTGAGCGACGAGAGCGCGTCCTGGAAGATCATGGCGATCTTGCGGCCGCGGATCTTCCTGCGCTCCTCGTTGGACATCTTCAGCATGTCCTGGCCGCGGAAGAGGATCTCTCCCTGCGGGATCTTGCCCGGCGGCATGTCGAGGATGCCCATGATGGCCTGGGCCGTCACGGACTTGCCGGAGCCCGACTCACCGAGGACGGCGAGCGTCTCGCCCGCGTCCACGCTGTAGTTGACGCCGTTGACGGCCTTGACCTCACCCTCGCGGGTGTGGAACTCCACGTGCAGGTCCTTGACGTCCAGGAGCCTGCCGCTCTTTTCCTCGCCCGAGCGGGGGGCGGGAACCGAGTCTTCCTTGATGTCGATGCTGGTCATTTACGCCTCCCTCAGCGCAGCTTCGGGTCGAGGGCTTCGCGTACGGCGTCACCCATCATGATGAACGCCAGCACCGTGATACTCAGCATTCCTGCCGGGAAGAACAGCGTGTGCGGGTTGTTCCGGATGTCCTGTGTCGCGTCCGAGATGTCGCCACCCCAGGAGATGGCGCCGTCACCGAGGCCGAGGCCCAGATACGACAGCGTCGACTCGGCCACGATGTACGTGCCGAGCGAGATGGTCGCCACGACGATCACCGGCGCCAGCGCGTTCGGCAGGATGTGGCGGAACAGGATCCGCTTCGTCCCGGCACCGAGCGCGCGCGCCGCCACCACATAGTCGGCGTGCTTGGTGGTGATCACCGCGCCGCGCATCACGCGGGCGATCTGCGTCCAGCCCAGGAAGGCGAGGGCGCCCATGACGACCCACACCGTGCGCTCCGTGAAGGCGTTCAGGACGACCATCGCGCCGAGCAGGAACGGGATGCCGAAGAACACGTCGGTGAGCCGGGAGATGAGGCTGTCCCAGAAGCCGCCGAAGTAGCCCGCGAGCATGCCGCACAGTCCGCCGAAGAGGGTGACCAGGATGGTCACGCCGACGCCGACGAGGATCGAGTTGCGCGCGCCGTGCACGACACGGGAGTAGATGCTGCGGCCGACCCTGTCGTACCCGAACCAGTCCGCCTGGAAGAAGTGGCTGAGCTCGGGCTTCCCCAGGAAGTGGTTGACCTGGTCTCCGGAGTCCGGGTTCGTGCCGGTGAACAGGCCCGGGAAGGCCGCCACCAGGAGCAGGATGAAGATCAGGACCGCGGATATGACGAAGAGCGGATTGCGCCGCAGCTCCCGCCACGCGTCGTTCCACAGGCTGCGCGGCTTGCCCGGTGCGGGACCGGAGGCGACCGCGGCGACAGGGGCGGAGGAATCCGGCGCCGCGGCCGTCTCGTCCGTGGCCGAGGTCTTGGTGAGGTCAGGCATAACGGATCCTCGGGTCCAGGACCGCGTAAAGCAGGTCGACGATCAGGCTGGCTGCGAGGTACACGAGCACCAGGACCGTGACGATCCCGACGATGACCGCGCCCTCACGGCGGGCGAGAGCCTGGAAGAGGAGGTTGCCGACGCCCGTCACGTTGAAGATTCCCTCGGTGATGACCGCGCCGCCCATCAGGGCACCGACGTCCGTACCGAGGTAAGTCACCACGGGGATCAGCGAGTTGCGCAGCAGATGCCGGGTGATGATGCGCTGGCGCGGCAGGCCTTTGGCCACTGCGGTGCGCATGTAGTCGGCCTGCCGGTTCTCGGCGATCGACGTACGGGTCAGTCTTGCCACGTAGGCGAGGCCGACCATGCCGAGCACGATCGCGGGGACCAGCAGCTGGCCCATGTTCTCGGAGTCCTGGACCGTGGGTGTGATCCACCCCAGCTCGTTGCCGAAGAACAGCTGGCACAACAGACCGACCACGAAGATCGGAGTGGAGATCACCAGGAGCGTGAAGAGCGTGACCGAGTTGTCCACGAAACGGCCGCGTCTGATGCCGGCGAGGACGCCGAGCGTGATGCCGACGATGAGCTCGAACGTCCAGGCCATGGAGGCCAGTCGCATCGAGACCGGGAACGCCTGGGTGATCTCGTCCAGGACGGGCCGGTTACCGGCGATCGTCTTGCCGAAGTCCCCTTGCAGCAGGCCGCCCATGTAGTGGAAGTACTGCTGCCAGAGCGGCAGATCCAGACCACGGTCGTGGCGAATCTGCGCCACCTGCGCCGGGTCCGGCGGCTTGTCGCCCCACAGCGCCCGTACGGGGTCGCCGGGGAGCACGTTGACCATGATGAAGATCAACAGGGTCGTCCCGATGAAAACCGGGATCATCTGGAGCAGTCGCCGCGCGACATAACGCCCCATTGGTGCCTCCGTCCAATCCGGAGCCGCCCGAAGCGACGCCCGGGATCGCCGGGCGTCGCTTCGGGAACTGGGCTCCGACGCCTACTTCTCGAAGACCTGGATGTCCGTGAGGACCGGGTCTCCGGCCTGGTCGAACTTGACGTTCTTCACGTTCTTGGAGGACGCGGAGAGCACCTTGTTGTACCAGAGCGGGATACCCGGGAAGGTCTCGGCCAAGCGCTTCTCAGCGGCCTGGTAGAGCTTCGCGGACTCGTCGACGGTCTTGGCCGAGTCGGCCTTCTTGGTCAGCTCGTCGAACTTCTTGTCCGAGAAGCCGCCCTTGTTGCCGTCGACGCCGGTCCCGTAGAGGTCGGCGAGGAAGTTGCCGTTGAACGGGTAGTCGAGCACCCAGCCCGACCGGTACATCGCCTTGACCTGCTTCTTGTCCCGCACCTCGGTGTCGGCCTGGAAGTCGGTCTTCGGGTCGCCGACGCATGCCACGCCGGTCGACTTGGTGATGCTGTTGCACACGGCCGTGACCCAGCCCTTGTGCGGCTGGTCGGCGTTGTACTGGATGGAGATCTTGTTACCCGGGACGCCGCCGCCGTCCTTGATGTACTGCTTCGCCTTCTTGGCGTCGAACTTGCAGAACTCACCACAGGCGTCGGCCTGGTAGCCCTTGACGCCCTTGGCGACCCAGCCGGTGGCGGACTCACGCGTACCGGCGAAGGTGGTCTTCGCGATGGTGTCGCGGTCGATCGCCATCGACAGGCCCTGGATGACCTTGACGTCGACGTCCTTGAACGTCTTGCTGTAGAACGCCGGGTTGACCGTGTTGATCGCCGAGAAGTCCTGCTCGATGGCGCGGTCGCCGAAGTCCTGCTTGAAGTTCGCGAGCTCGCTGTCCGGGATGATCGGCATCGAGTCGACGTTGTCCGAGCGCAGGTCGTTGTACGCGGCCTGCGGCGTCGTGTACGCCTTGAAGTTGATGCCGCCGTTCTTCGGCTTGCTGGCGCCCTTGTAGCCGGACCACGCGGTCACCTGGACCGACTTCTTGTGGTCCCAGCTCTTGAACTTGTAGGGGCCGTTGCCGACCGGCGCCTCGCCGTACTTCTTCGGGTCCTTCAGCGCTGCCGAGGGCATCGGGAAGAAGGGCGAGTAGACGAGCTTGTACGCGTAGTACGGGATACCCGTGTTCAGCGAGATGGTGAAGGTGTTGTCGTCGACGACCTTCAGGCCCTCCATCGTCTTCGACTTGGCCTTCCCCTTCTCGGGGTGGACCTTGTCGTAACCGACGATGTCGCGGTACCAGCCACTGTTCTGCTGGCCGTTGGCCGGGTCGGCCGCCCAGTTCCAGGCGTCGACGTACGACTTCGCGGTGACAGCCTCACCGTTGTGGAACTTCCAGCCCGACTTCAGCTTGACGGTCCACACCTTGTTCGCCTTGTCGGGGGTGACCGACTCGGCGTTCTCGTAGGTGATGTTGCCCTGCTTGTCGTAGTGGACCAGGCCCGTGAAGAGCGAGTCGATAACGACGCTGCCGTACGCCTCCATGGTGTTGGACGGCTGCAGGGCGTTCTGCGGCTCACCGTTGGCGTAGCTGACGATCCCCTTGGGGTCGACCTTGCCACTGTTGCCGCTGTCGCTGTCGCCGCCGCAGGCCGTTGCCGTCAGCGCCACGACACCCGCTATCGCGACCCACTTGGCGCTCTTGGCACCACGCATGGGGTTCCTCCTCATGAGTCCACTTGTTCACTACAAGAGGGGGTACGGGAATCCGCGTCGACACCCCTGACGACGCGTAGATCAAGTACCCCAGTGTGCTCGTGAGTCGGCGCTCCCCACAGCGCGTGACCCATTGACCCGAGCTATACGCGGTCAACTATTAGCCATGAGGTACCGCCCGACCACACTCTTTTGGTCTCGGTTCAATCACACCTGGTGCGTACATCTTCCAAAATCCGGACAAACCGATCCGAGATAGATGGTTGCGAAACGGACGTGTTACACATCTAACGGTCAACGGTGTCCGTATTCCGGACAGATGGTCCAGGAAAACGGGTTGCGGAGAAGCGCGTCGGAGACGACTCGCGACGCCCTCGCGACACCTTCGGGGAGCGGCCCTGTGGACGCGCGTAGATGCGCGGAGAGTCGCGACGGTGCAGAACCGTCACCCACGGAGATCTGGGACAGCGTAGTGCCGCTGAGGGCCGCGCAAGGGGGTAACCGCGACAGACGCGCGAGAGGCCGGTCCCGCCGCTCCCCGGAGGGAGGGGCGGAAACCGGCCTCAGATGCCGAATTCGCCGAGCGTCCACGGCAGTTGTGCGGTGGAGGGGCCCGGCGGAAAGATTTAGCCAGGCTTTGCCACGTTCTTAGCCGTGCTTGGCGCGTTCTTAGCCGTGCTTGGCGCGCGAGGCGGAGCGGCCACGCTGCTTGGCGTCCAGGACGACCTTGCGGATACGCACGGTCTCCGGGGTCACCTCGATGCACTCGTCGTCGCGGCAGAACTCGAGGGACTGCTCGAGCGACAGCTTGCGGGCGGGCACGACGTTCTCGGTCGTGTCCGCGGAAGCCGCACGCATGTTGGTGAGCTTCTTCTCCTTGGTGATGTTCACGTCCATGTCGTCGGCGCGCGAGTTCTCACCGACGATCATGCCCTCGTACACCTCGGTGGTGGCCTCGGTGAAGATGACACCGCGCTCCTGGAGGTTGACCATCGCGAACGGCGTGACCGTGCCCGCGCGGTCCGCGACCAGCGAGCCGTTGTGACGGGTGCGCAGGTCGCCGAACCACGGCTCGTGACCCTCGAAGATCGAGTGCGCGATGCCGGTACCGCGGGTCTGGGTCAGGAACTCCGTACGGAAGCCGATGAGGCCACGCGACGGAACGATCCACTCCATGCGGATCCAGCCGGAGCCGTGGTTGGTCATCGTCTCCATGCGGCCCTTGCGGGTCGCCATCAGCTGCGTGATGGCGCCGAGGTGCTCCTCGGGCGAGTCGATCGTCATGCGCTCGATCGGCTCGAACGTCTTGCCGTCGATCTGCTTGGTGACGACCTCGGGCTTGCCGACGGTGAGCTCGAAGCCCTCGCGGCGCATCTGCTCGACCAGGATGGCGAGCGCGAGCTCACCACGGCCCTGGACCTCCCAGGCGTCGGGACGCTCGGTGTCCAGGACACGGAGCGAGACGTTACCGATGAGCTCCTTGTCCAGACGGTCCTTCACCTGGCGGGCGGTGACCTTGTGGCCCTTGCCGCCCTTGCCGACGAGCGGCGAGGTGTTGGTGCCGATGGTCATGGAGATCGCGGGCTCGTCGACCGTGATCAGCGGGAGCGCGATCGGGTTCTCGGGGTCGGCGAGGGTCTCACCGATCATGATCTCCGGGATACCGGCGATGGCGCAGATGTCACCGGGGCCGGCCTTCTCGGCGGGCTTGCGGGTGAGCGCCTCCGTCATCATCAGCTCGGTGATGCGGACGTTGGACATCGTGCCGTCACGCTTGATCCACGTGACGGTCTGGCCCTTCTTCAGCTCGCCCTGCTCGACACGGCAGAGGGCGATACGGCCGAGGAAGTTGTCGGCGTCCAGGTTCGTGACGTGAGCCTGGAGCGGGGCGTCCTCGTCGTACTCCGGAGCCGGGACGGTGTCCAGGATCGCGGAGAAGAACGGCTCCAGGCTGTCGCTGTCGGCCGGGACGGTGCCGTCCTCGGGCTTGGTCAGCGAGGCGACGCCGTCACGGGCGCAGGCGTAGACGATCGGGAACTCGATCTGGTCCTCGTCCGCGTCGAGGTCCAGGAAGAGGTCGTACGTCTCGTCGACGACCTCCGCGATACGCGAGTCGGGACGGTCCGTCTTGTTGATGCACAGGATGACCGGCATCTTCGCGGACAGCGCCTTGCGGAGCACGAAGCGGGTCTGGGGCAGCGGGCCCTCAGAGGCGTCCACGAGGAGGACGACCGCGTCCACCATCGACAGGCCGCGCTCGACCTCGCCACCGAAGTCGGCGTGGCCGGGGGTGTCGATGATGTTGATGGTGATGACGTCGCCGCCATCCTTGGGGTGGTACTTGACGGCCGTGTTCTTGGCCAGGATCGTGATGCCCTTCTCACGCTCCAGGTCGTTCGAGTCCATCATGCGGTCGTCGAGGGACTCGGCTGCGTGCGCGGCGAAGGAGCCGGCCTGCTTGAGCATGGCGTCGACCAGGGTGGTCTTGCCGTGGTCGACGTGGGCGACGATGGCAACATTACGAATGTCATGGCGCGTGGGCATACGAGCTGCGCTTCTCCCGGGAAGAGTGGACGGCGGCGCGTACGGTCCGGTACGCGTGCCCTGCCGGGCAAACAACACGCCACGGCCTCACCCCAGTCTACGTGCCTTACGGGGAGGCAACCTCCGGGGGGCCCTGGCGGGGGGTCTGACCAGGGGTTTCATGGCTTCTTCGGCGCTGTTGGGGCCCTCTGCGGCGCCGACTCCGCAAGCGTGGGGCGTGGCGTGCTTCCCGGCGCCGTCGGATGCGGGGTGGGCGCTATGGAGAACACACAGGTCAATGGGTGGGAACGACCTTGCCCGCCGGACGTGCCGGCGGGCAAGGGAGTTGAGCTGAATCTGAGTGTGACCTGCGACGGAGCTACTTTTCGGCGGGCTTTTCCGCGGGCTTCGCGCCCGGCTTCAGGAAGCCCATGTCCTCGTAGTTCGGAACCTGGAAGCCGAAGGCACCCGCGTTCGCGAGATTCGTACGGGCCGCCATCAGCTGGGGGCGCTGATAGAGGGGAATGGAACCGGCCTCGGCCCAGATGCGGGCGTCGGCCTTCTTGACCAGGGCCCGGTTCTCGTCCTCGTCGAGCTCTCCCACCGCCTGATCGAACAACTGGTCGATGTGATCCGTACCGACCCGCGTGTAGTTCTGCTCGACGTTCAGCGAGCCGTCCGCGGCCGGTACCGGCTTGGCGAAGATCGGGCGCGCGTCCGTGGCCGGGAAGGCCGACGCGGGCCAGGAGTAGAGGGCGAGGTCGTACTGGCCGGACGCGATGTGGTCCTTGAAGTAGCTCTCGTCGGCGACCTTCGCCACCTCCGTACGGATGCCGATCTTCTCCAGCATCCGAGAGATCCGGTCGGCCACGGTCCGCAGCGACTCCGAGCCCTCGCCGGACGGCAGGACGAAGCGGAGAGTGAGGGGCTTGCCGTCCTTGGCCATGGGGCCGCCCGCCGCCGGGGTGTCCGCGTCGGGCGCCGCCGTGCCCTTGGGGGCGTACGCGCCGGGCGCACCGCCCTTCGCGGCCTGCTTGTCCGTGTGCTTCTCGGCGCGCTTCTCGGCGCGCTTCTCCGCGTGCTGCTTGGCGTGCTCGCCCGGGTCCTTCTTCTTCTCCTTGTCCGCCTCGCGGTGAACCGTGAGGGACGCGGCCTGACGGGTCAGCGCCGCCTGCTGGTACGCCGCCGCCGGAGCGGGCGCGAGCACCGAGGTGCTGCTGTCGCCCGGCTTCTGGTCGTCCTCGCCGACGGTGTACGCGCCGTCGTCGTCGCCCGAGTCCTCCCCGGAGCCGGAGCCGGAGTCAGAGTCAGAGCCGGATTCGGAGCCGGAGGAGCCGGAGTCCGCCTTTGCCTTCTTGGCGTCCGCCTCACCCCCTGCCGTCTTCTGCTTCGGCTCCTTCACCGGACCGCCCGGCGTCCACCCCGCGTCGGCGAGCAGCGCCCGCGCCTCGGTGGTGTCCTGGTCGCCCAGGGCCCCGCTGTTGTCCGCGTACGCCTGCTGCCCGGCGAGTGCCAGGTGGCTGCCGACCGGCTTGGCGGGCAGGCCGAGCGGCGTGAGGACCGCCTTGGCGAGCGCGTCGCGGTCGAGGGCGCGGGCCACCGCGCGCCGCACCCGGTCGTCGGCCAGCGGACCCTCGGTGCCGTTGAGGGCGAGCTGCGTGTAGGCCGGTTCGAGGGACTTGCGGACGGTGTAGCCGCGCAGGCCCGTCTGCTCGGTGGCGTACTTCTTGATCGCCTTGTGCGTCTTGGCGCGGGCCTGCTGCTCGGTGTCGGCGGCGTCCTCGTCGGAGCCGTTGGCGATCGCCCAGGAGCGCAGCGCCTTGGCGGGCGTGAGCCGGGCCTCGGGGCCGTGGGCCAGCGGACCCTGGGCCCCTCGGTCACGGGCCGCGTTCGTGATGCGCCGCGCCTCCGGGGCGTCGATCTCGGCGAGGTCGATCTTCCCCGAGGCGAGCGCGGCGGCCCGCTCCTCGCGCGGCACCTCGCGAAGCACCACCTTGGAGAGCTTGGCGGGCCTGCCCCACCAGCGCGGGTTGCGGGCCAGCGTGACCTCGTCCGCCTTGGTGTCGACATCCTGCACCGCGAACGGCCCCGCGCTCACCTTGAGCTTGCGCCGCGCACCGTCGTTGAAGGCGTCAGGAGTACCCATGACCTCCTTGGGATACAGCGGCGAGAAGAGCGAACGCCAGTCCGCGTACGGCTTGTTGAAGGTGACGCGCACCTCCAGGTTGTTCGCGCCACGCTCGATCTTCTCGATGCGGTCGTATCCCGCGTTGCGCGCCGTCCAGTACGCGCTGTCCTTCCCGGACAGCGCACGCTGCTGCGCCGCGAAGTCGTCGGCCCCGATCTCCCGGCCGTCGCTCCACACCGCCTGCTGGTTGAGCTTGTAGAGCACGACCTGCTTGGGCTCGCGCGCGACGACCTCCGCGGACTCCAGGAAGTCTTCGTTGCGCTGCGCCCTGCCCTGCGCGTCGAGGCGGAACATCGACGGCAGGACCGCGCCCGCGATCCGCGACGTGCCCGAATCGGCGTCCGACTGGAAGGAGTTGAGGGTCTCCGGCATCGCGTCGACGGCCCAGTTCATGGTCCCGCCGTCGGCGACGTGGTCCCGGGCTGCGGGTGCGACGTCCTGACCGGCGGTCGGCGCACCCGCCTCGTCCTGGGAGCTGCAGGCGGCGAGGGCGGGCAGAGCCAGCACGCCCGTGGCGAGGAACACGGCAGATCTCAGTCTGGCGCGGTCTGGGGTCATGGCGGGTACCTCCGGGGCTCGCCCGGCCGCCCGCTACCAGGACCGGGGCCGGGTTTGATCACGTTTGGCGGTATATGGAGCTGATCACATCTATCCATCCACTGAAGGGGACACACCCCGGCACATGAGGGCGACACGGCGTGGGGGCGCCGGATCCCACTCGTGCGGCCCAACCGGGCCCCATCGGGCGTGACCCAGCGTGACGACGGCCTCGGCGGGCGCCCGAAGCGCGCTGGGGCGGCGGCGTGCACCCCGGCGCATTTCAGCGCCTACGAGCCGGGAATCCCGGCAGATCCCTTCACAAGCCGGGATGTGACGCGCGACACTCGCAGGCGCATGAACGTTGCCGCCGCACCCCTGAAGTGAGGGCAAGTCATGGCTCTGCAGGATGATCTGACGGCTGTTCAGCGCTGCGTCGACGATCTGGTCCGCACCGTCGGCAAGCTGGAGCAGCAGGTCGGCGAGGGTTCCCAGGGTGGTCTTGCCGGGATCGACGTCCGCCGCGTCCGCACGGACGCCGACCATCTGCGCGAGAGCGTCGCGCTCCTTCGCGCCACGTCCCCGGACCCGGGCGGCGCCCCACAGAAGCGGCCCGACCTGGTCACCATCCCCGATACGCCGTACGACAGCTCTCTGTGGACGGACTCGGACGACGAGGGACTCGGCGCGCGCGACCGGCGTGCCCCTTGAGGCGTCGCCGCCCTGAGCACCGCCGCCCTGAGCACTGTCGTCCCCGACCTGAGGACAAAGGAGTCGAGCCTCGTTGGCCACTGGCACGGAACCTCATCTGAAAAACGGTCAGGATCCCGGCGGCGTGAGAGCGGCGACGCGCGCCGCGATCAGCGCTGCCCATCTACGGACCGACCGATGGTGGCTGGCGCCCGCCGCGACCGCCGCAGGGCTCTTCGCCTTCATCGTCTACTCGACGTGGCGGGCCTTCTCGAACGCGGACTACTACGCGGCGCCCTACGTCTCACCGTTCTACTCGCCCTGCCTGGCCGAGAACTGCGAGCCCATGCGGTCGGGGCCCAACTGGGAGATCTTCGGCAGCTGGTGGGGCCTGTCCCCCGCCCTGCTGATCCTGATCTTCCCGCTCGGCTTCCGGCTGACCTGCTACTACTACCGCAAGGCCTACTACCGCGGCTTCTGGGCCTCACCGCCCGCCTGCGCGGTGGCCGAGCCGCACAAGAAGTACTCCGGAGAGACGCGTTTCCCGCTGATCCTGCAGAACATCCACCGCTACTTCTTCTACGCGGCGGTTCCGGTGGCGTGCATCCTCACGTACGACACCGTGCTCTCGTTCCGTGACGAGCACTACGAGTGGGGCCACATGGGCCTCGGCACGCTCATCTTCCTGATCAACATCACGCTGATCTGGGCGTACACACTCTCCTGTCACTCCTGCCGGCACATCGTCGGCGGCAAGCTCAAGCACTTCTCCAAGCATCCCGTGCGGTACCGCATGTGGCAGTGGGTCGGGAAACTGAACGCACGGCACATGCTGCTCGCCTGGGCCTCCTTGGTCAGCGTGGCGCTCGCCGACTTCTACGTGTATCTGATCGCGTCCGGCGTCTTCGACGATCCGAGGTTTTTCTGATGTCTCAAGTGGAACGGCAACAGTGGGACGTTGTCGTGGTGGGAGCCGGAGGAGCGGGCCTGCGGGCCGCGATCGAGGCACGTGAACAGGGTGCGCGTACCGCCGTGATCTGCAAGTCCCTGTTCGGCAAGGCGCATACGGTGATGGCCGAGGGCGGCATCGCGGCCTCCATGGGCAACGTGAACTCCGGCGACAACTGGCAGGTCCACTTCCGCGACACCCTGCGTGGCGGCAAGTTCCTCAACCAGTGGCGGATGGCCGAGCTGCACGCGCGCGAGGCGCCCGATCGCGTCTGGGAGCTGGAGACCTGGGGCGCCCTGTTCGACCGCACGGCGGACGGCCGCATCTCCCAGCGCAACTTCGGGGGGCACGAGTACCCCCGCCTCGCGCACGTGGGCGACCGGACAGGACTCGAACTGATCCGTACGCTCCAGCAGAAGATCGTCTCCCTCCAGCAGGAGGACGAGCGCGAATTCGGTGACTACGAAGCGCGTCTCAAGGTCTTCCAGGAGTGCACGGTCACCCGCGTCCTGAAGGACGGAGCGCGGGTCAGCGGCACGTTCTGCTACGACCGCGAGTCCGGCCGCTTCTTCGTGCTCGAAGCCCCCAGTGTGGTCCTGGCGACCGGCGGCATCGGCAAGTCCTTCAAGGTGACGTCGAACTCGTGGGAGTACACGGGCGACGGCCACGCGCTCGCACTGCTCGCCGGTGCGCCGCTGCTCAACATGGAGTTCGTGCAGTTCCACCCGACGGGCATGGTCTGGCCGCCTTCGGTGAAGGGCATCCTGGTCACCGAGTCGGTGCGCGGCGACGGTGGGGTACTGCGCAACTCCGAAGGCAAGCGGTTCATGTTCGACTACGTACCGGACGTCTTCAAAGAGAAGTACGCGCAGTCGGAGGACGAGGGCGACCGCTGGTACGAGGACCCGGACAACAACCGACGGCCTCCGGAGCTCCTTCCGCGCGACGAGGTGGCACGCGCCATCAACTCCGAGGTGAAGGAGGGCCGCGGCTCACCGCACGGCGGGGTCTTCCTCGACGTGTCGACGCGCATGCCCGCCGAGGTCATCCGGCGCCGACTGCCCTCCATGTACCACCAGTTCAAGGAACTCGCGGACGTCGACATCACGGCGGAGGCGATGGAGGTCGGCCCGACCTGCCACTACGTGATGGGCGGCATCGCGGTCGAGTCGGACACGGCGGCGGCCCAGCGCGTGCCGGGCCTGTACGCGGCGGGCGAGGTCGCGGGCGGCATGCACGGCTCCAACCGCCTCGGCGGCAACTCCCTCTCCGACCTGCTCGTCTTCGGGCGGCGCGCGGGACTGCACGCGGCGCGGTACGCGGCCGGGTTCGGCGGAGCCGACGCGAGGCCTCCGGTGGACGAGGTCCAGGTGGACGCTGCCGCGGCCGAGGCGTTGCGGCCGTTCAGCGCGGAGGGCCCCGAGGACGGGGCGACGCCGGAGAATCCGTACACCCTCCACCAGGAACTCCAGCAGACGATGAACGACCTGGTCGGCATCATCCGCCGCGAGGGCGAGATGGAGCAGGCCCTGGAGAAACTGGCGGATCTGCGGGTGCGGGCACGGCGGGCCGGCGTCGAGGGCCACCGCCAGTTCAACCCCGGCTGGCACCTCGCGCTCGACCTGCGCAACATGCTCCTGGTCAGCGAGTGCGTGGCGCGGGCGGCCCTGGAGCGCACGGAGAGCCGGGGCGGGCACACCCGCGAGGACCATCCGGGCATGAACCGCGAATGGCGCCGCGCGAACCTGCTCTGCCAACTGACCGACCCCTCCGGGGGGTTGGCGGCCACGGATCCCGTGCGCGGCCAGATCGATCTGGTGCGGGTCACCACCGAGCCCATCCGTCCCGACCTGCTTGCTCTCTTCGAGAAGGAAGAGCTGGTCAAGTACCTGGCCGAAGAGGAGCTTTACGAGTGAGTACCACTACGCCGAGTCCTTCGAGCACGTCGTACGACGCGCGGTTCCGGGTCTGGCGCGGAGACGTCACGGGCGGCGACCTGGAGGACTTCAAGGTCGAGGTCAACGAAGGCGAGGTCGTCCTCGACATCATCCACCGCCTCCAGGCGACCCAGGCCCCCGATCTGGCGGTGCGCTGGAACTGCAAGGCGGGCAAGTGCGGTTCGTGCTCGGCGGAGGTCAACGGCCGGCCTCGGCTGATGTGCATGACGCGGATGTCGGTGTTCGACCGCGAGGACGTCATCACGGTGACACCGCTGCGGGCCTTCCCCGTGGTGCGGGACCTGGTGACGGACGTCGGCTTCAACTACACGAAGGCACGCGAAGTGCCGGCCTTCGTGCCGCCGCCGGATCTCGGACCCGGCGAGTACCGCATGCAGCAGGCGGACGTGGACCGCTCCCAGGAGTTCCGCAAGTGCATCGAGTGCTTCCTGTGCCAGGACACGTGCCATGTGGTGCGCGACCACGAGGAGAACAAGGCGGCCTTCGCAGGGCCGCGCTTCCTGATGCGGGTCGCTGAGCTGGACATGCACCCGCTGGACGCGGCGGCGGAGAGCGGCCTCGACCGCAAGAAGACCGCCCAGGACGAACACGGGCTCGGCTACTGCAACATCACGAAGTGCTGTTCGGAGGTGTGCCCGGAGGGCATCAAGATCACGGACAACGCGCTGATTCCCTTGAAGGAACGGGCGGTCGACCGGAAGTACGATCCGCTGGTCTGGCTCGGGAACAAGATCCGGCGGCGGGGAGAGCAGTGACGCTGCGCTGTGCGTGAGCTTGTTCCTGTTCGTGGGCTTGTTCCTGTTCGTGAGCTTGTTCCTGTTCGTGGGCCTGGGGGTAATCCCCCAGGCCAAAGACTCAAGATTTCCCCCATGGTCACGGGGGCGGGGCGAGATCAGCATTGAGGCATGGACACTTCCTCGGCTGTGACTCACTCGGCTTCTCGCTCGGCTTCGCATGCGGCTCCGACCCGACGCTCGGTGCTTGGCCTCGCGGCGGCCGGTCTGGCGGCGACGCTGCTGGCCGCCCCGGCCCCCGCGCAGGCCCAGGCGCGAACGAAGGGCAGGGGCAGTGAGGCAAAACTCCCCGCCCCCACGGGACCTCACCGGATCGGCATGGTGTCGACGCGCCTCGTCGACACCTCACGGCGCGACCCGTGGGTGAAGTCCGTGCCGTACAGAGAGCTGATGATCAGCATCTGGTACCCGGCGGCGGCACATTCGGGCGGCGCGTCCGACGCGGCGGGACAACGCATCGCTCCGTACATGACGCCGGGCGCGGCAGAGCGCTGGAACGCGATATCGCCCCACGGCATCCCCAAGGACGCGATCGACTTCGCCGCCATGCGTACGCACGCGTGGGAGGGGGCCCCGGCCGACACGAGCGGTGGCCGACGGCCGGTCCTGCTGTACGCGTCGGGCGCCAACGACCCTCGTACGTGGGGCACTTCGGTGGTCGAGGAACTGGCGAGCCACGGCTATGTGGTGGTGACGATCGACCACACGTATGAGGCGCCGGGGGTGCAGTTCCCCGACGGCTCGGTCAAGGACGACGCCCCGCTCTACAAAGCGCTGGAAGAGGCCCAGCGGAACAACACCCTGACGGCGCTCCTCGGGAAGGTCCTGGACATCCGCGTCGCCGACTCGAAGTTCGTCCTGGACCGCCTCGGCTCACTGCCGCACGGCCTGTCCAGGGTCGTGGACCAGAAGAGGGTGGGCATGTTCGGCCAGTCGGCGGGCGGGATGGCGGCCGCCGAGACGATGTACGAGGACAGCCGGGTCAGGGCGGGCATGAACATGGACGGCACCCTGGAGAAGAACCCCGAGCCGAAGGGCACGAATCTGACGCCGGTGGCCCAGCACGGCCTGACACGCCCGTTCCTCCTCATGGGCAGCCAGGGCAACGACCGCACGACGGAAGCATCATGGCGCGCGTTCTGGTCCCACACGACCGGCTGGAAGCGGGATCTGACCCTGCGCGGCTCGAAGCACCAGACGTACACGGACCTCGCCGCACTGCTCCCGCAGACCGGGGTGGACAGCAAGGTCATCGAGGAGAACATAGGCACGGTCGCCCCGGGCCGGGCGGTGGCAGTGGAGCGGGCGTACGCGAGGTCGTTCTTCGACCGCTGGCTGCGGGGACAGGACGATCACCTCCTTGACGCCCCTTCGGGGAGGTATCCGGAGGTGGAGTTCGCGGGCTGAGCCCCACGCCCCCGCGCTCCCCTCCGGCCCCGGCCTCAAGCGCCTTCCACCTGCGCTCCTCCCGGTCTCGCCCGCCGCTCGAAGCGGACCCGGCCTTGCTCACGGTGACCGTGCGCGCCTACTGTGAATGCGCTTTCAATCCGGTTCAGGCCGGTTCCAGAACGAGAAACGAGCAGGCGGTCGGGTGAGCACAACCCCCACGGTGTACGACGTCGCCGAGCAGTCAGGCGTCTCCATCGCCACGGTGTCGCGGGTCTACCGCAACCCGGACTCCGTCCGGGAGACGACCCGGGAGCGGGTACTCGCCGCGGCCCGTGAGCTCGGGTACGTACCGAGCGGAAACGCGCGCGGGCTCGCCAGCCGGTCGACGGGCGTCCTCGGGCTCTGTTTCCCCGACTACTCGGACCCGGACACGGAGATCGAGGCAGCCGCGGCCGACGCCGACGACGACCACGCCTTCATGCTCTACTCCGACCAGATCATCCGGGGCATGGAGCGGGCCGCGCGCCGGCACGGGTACGCGCTCCTGATCGCCGCCTCCCTCAAGGGCGGCCCGGAGAGCCAGGTGGCCAAGGTCGCAGGGCGGGTCGACGGGTTCGCCGTCCTCGCGAGGACCGTGCCGACCGAGGACCTCGACGTCATCTCGCGGCGGCTGCCCATCGTGATGCTCGCCGGACCCCGCGAGAACGACGAGCTCGACCACCTCGACCACATCGAGGTCGCCAACGCCGACGGCCAGCGCGAGCTGACGCGTCACCTCATCGAGGACCACGGGCTGCGGCGGCTCGTCTTCGTCGGCGGCTCGAAGGCATCACCGGACGCCGAGGCGCGCTTCCGGGGCTATCAGGAGGCGCGCCGGGCCGCCGGGCTCCCCGTACGCGAAGAGCCCGATATGCGCACGGAGATGATGACCCAGGCAGAGGGCGAGCGCGCCACGGACGCACTGCTCGACCGGACCGGTGGAGAGAGCGGGGACGGCGGCGCGGGCGGTGACCTGGGCGACGGCACCATGCCGGAGGCCATGATCTTCGCCAACGACCAGATGGCCGTGGGCGCACTGCACGCCCTTGAGCGGCGCGGGGTGCGGGTGCCTGACGACGTGGCGGTCACCGGGTTCGACGGGATTCCGCTGAGCCGTCTGGTGCGCCCCGCGCTGACCACCGTGCGCCAGCCGATGCGACGACTCGGCGAGGAGGCCGTCGATCTGCTCGTGCGCCGCCTGGGCGAGGAGCGTGACGGTGAGCCGGTGTCGATGATGCTGCCGGTGACGGTGGCTCGTCGGGCCAGCTGCGGCTGCGGGGAGCGTTAGCAGACCGCCCCCAACTGGGTTGCGAAGAAACGTGACTTGGCGTCGGTCAGGCGCTCGGTCTCCGCCACACCACCCTCGTACTCGAAGTGGCCCGCCTGGAGTACGTGCAGTTCGCGGGTGGCGACCGGCAGTGCGTTGTGCACGGCGAACTGGCCAGGGGGCGGCACGGACGGGTCGAAGAGCGCGGGGGCGACCAGGGTCGGGATGCGGAGGCGTGTAGCTGCCGTCGCGGCGTCGAAGTACCGCAGGACTTCGGTGACTTCGGGGTGATCGCGGGAGTGGGCCCGGACCGCTTCGCCGCTGCCCGCACAGGGGAGCGTGAGGCGTAGCGGGTGGTTGCCGAACGTGGGGACGGTCAGCTGGGCCGCGGCGAAGCGGTCGTCCCAGGGGAGGGCGAGGGCGCCGAGGCCGCCACCGAAGCTTTCACCCAGGTAGCCGAGGCGGGGCTGCGTCGTGCCCAGATCCAGTTCCGGGACCAGTTCGAGGAGGGCGGATGCGGCGCACCACAGGTCGGCCACGCAGTCGCCGATGACGTAGGTGTCGCGGGAGGCGATGCCGTGCAGGACGTGGGAAGCGGCGTCCGGGGGGACGGCGGGGCTCGCGCTGCGGGCACCCATGCCTCGTACGCAGGGGAGGATCGCCGCCGAGCGGGGCAGCGGGAGCGGGACGTCGGGGCCTGGGGCTTGGCGGCCTCCGTAGCCGTGGGCGATGACGAAGCCATGTTCCGCGGGGGCGGGAGCGGGGGCGGAGGCGAGGGCGCTCGCGAGGGCGTTGGAGGCGTTCGACTTGAGGGGCTCTGCGGGCAGGGCCAGCCAGCCGCCGAGGCGTGCGCCGCCTACCGACGTGTACGTGACCCCGTGAATCCGCACCCCGTCCCGCTCTTCCTCCAGAGGGCCGATCACGGGGGCGGTGACCACCTGCCGTGCGGCCGCGTACCGCTCCTGCCAGAACTCGTCGAAGTCGGCGGGGGCCGGGGGCGCGGGGACGGTCAGCAGGTCGTCGAGGGTGTACCCGTAGGCGGGGTCGAAGGGGAAGTCGTGCGGGAAGGGCGGCATGCGGGGACCTTAACGGTGGGGGTGACGGGGGGGGGTGGGGGTGACGGGGGGCGGTGCCGGGGGGCGGTGCCGGGGGGCGGTGACGGCAGGGGCAGCAGTGGCAGCGGATGCCGCCCGCCAGGGACCGCCCCTACACCCCTCTCCCCCTCTCCTCCTCCCCCAGCTCCCAGCTCCCAGCTCCCAGGCCTGCGGCGCTTCTCCCCTGGCAGCCGCGGCCGACGCGGCCCTAAGCCAACTCCTCTCCCCGCCACTCTCCGCCGCTCCCCTCCGCCACCCCTCTCCGCCGCTCCCCTCCGCCAGACGCCCAGCCAGGCACTCCGGCCAGACATCCCGACCAGCCCCCCCACCGGGGCCAGCCCCCACCACCACCACCACCACCAACAACAACAACAGATCCAGCCGGGACCGGAAGCGGACCAGTACGCTCCACTTAGCTGCGCTCCCCGGATGACCGGCCCGTTACGGGAGTGTGACCAGGACCCCCTTGCGGCACCGCAGGACGCTGCCACAGAGTGATGTATGCGCTTACAGACAGCGCATACATCCAGCACCTGAACGTTCCAGGGATGCCGGATTGTCAGGGAAGCTCAAGGAGGAGCCGTCCATGCACCGCGCCGCCAGAACCGCATCGGTAGCCATAGCGCTGGCGACGGCCTTCGCCGTCACCGCGTGCGGAAGCTCCGCCGGAGGCGAAGTCGCCGCCGACAAGAAGCAGACCCTGACCGTCTGGGCCATGGGTGCCGAGGGCGAGAAGCTCGTGGACGTCGCCGAGGAGTACAAGAAGGCGAACCCGAACATCACCGTCAAGGTCACCCCGGTCGGCTGGGACGTCGCCCACCAGAAGCTCGTCGCCGCTGCCGCCGCCGGGAAGATGCCCGACGTCGCGCAGATGGGCGGCAGTTACATGGGCGAGTTCGCCGAGCTCGGCGTCCTTGAACCGGTGGACACGAAGACCTTCGACGAGAAGGACTTCTTCCCCGCGGGCTGGCAGCAGGGCGAAGTGGAGGGCGAGGCCTACGGCGTGCCGTGGTACGTCGACACCCGCGTCCTCTACTACCGCACCGACCTCGCCGAGAAGGCCGGCATCACCAAGGCCCCCGCCGACTGGAAGGGCCTGCGGAGCATGGCAACGGCCTTGCAGGACAAGGCCGACAGCAAGTGGGGCATCTACATGCAGCCCCGCGGCCTCGACACCGTGCAGTCCTTCTACCCGTTCCTGTACTCCGCCGGCGGCGAGATCCTCGACAAGGACGGCACTCCCGTCATCGACAGCCCTGCCGCGGTCAAGGCCTTCAAGGAGTACGGCGCCTACTTCAAGCAGAGCCTGAGCATGAAGAACTCCCAGCCCGGCTACGACCCGCTGAAGGACTTCAACACCGGTGACGTGCCGATGTTCTTCTCCGGCCCCTGGATCAGCACCCTGATCAAGGACCAGTACCCGGACCTCAAGGGCAAGTGGGCCGTCGCCCCCGTACCGGCCGACAAGACCTCCACCTCCATGGCGGGCGGCTCCAGCCTGGTGATCTCCAAGGACAGCTCGCACAAGGCGGCGGCCAAGGAATTCATCAAGTACCTGACCGACGCGAAGGGCCAGACCGACTGGTTCGAGCGGACCAGTGATCTGCCTGCCAACACCACCGCCTGGAAGACCGGCGAGCTCGCCGACAGCCCCAGCCTCCAGGTGTTCAAGAAGCAGATGGAGACCGCCAAGTCCTCACCGACCGTCGCGAACTGGACCGAGGTGACCTCCAAGGTCGACGCGGCCGTCGAGTCGGTGACCCAGGGCAAGGCCTCACCCGAGGACGCCGCCAAGAAGGCCAAGTCCGAGATCGAGAGCCTTGTGAAGTAGGAGCCATGAGCACCACGAGCACCAAGCCCACGAGCACCAAGACGGAGAAGGCCGCGCCCAAGCGGGGCTCCATGGGCGTGCAGAACGTCGCCGGCTGGCTGTTCTCCACTCCCTTCCTCGTTCTGTTCACCGTCTTCATGGCATTCCCGATCGTCGCCACGCTCCTGATGAGCTTCACGGACTTCGGGCTGCGCAATGTCACGCGCCCGCTGGAAGCGAACTTCATCGGGTTCGAGAACTACACCAAGCTGTTCAGCGACGAGAAGTTCCTCAAGGCGCTCTTCAACACCGCGTACTTCGTGGTGGTCGGTGTTCCGCTCACCATCCTTCTTGGATTGGTCGTCGCCGTTCTGCTGAACAACGGCATCGACCGGGCACGGACCTTCTTCCGGGTCGGCTTCTACGCCCCCGTGGTCACCTCCATCGTCGCGGTCGCCGTCGTATGGCGCTTCGTCCTCGATCCGAGTGACGGCCTGATCGCCGGTCTCTTCTCCGAAGTGGGACTCACCGCCCCGGACTTCCTGGGGAACGAGAAACTCGCCATGCCCTCGCTGATCGCGATGGCCGTGTGGCGCAATCTCGGAACGGTCATGGTGCTCTTCATCGCCGGTCTTCAGGCCATCCCCACCGAGGTGCGGGAGGCCGCGAAGCTCGACGGGGCGGGAATGTGGCAGGAGTTCCGCCGCATCACCGTTCCGCTGCTGCGGCCCACGCTCCTCTACGCCACGGTGATCACCACGATCGGCTATCTCAACGTCTTCGAGGAGCCGTTCGTGATGACCCAGGGCGGCCCTTCGGACTCCACTCTCACCGTCTCCCTCGACATGTACCGCGAGGGCTTCAACTTCTTCCACATGGGCTATGCGAGCGCCATGGCGTATGTCCTCTTCGTGGTGATCATGGGCATTACCGTGCTCCAGCTCCGACTGCTGAAGGACAACACGAAATGAGCGCCACGGGCCTGGCGGAGAAGACCCCGCAGAGGAAGCAAGGGAATCAAGGAAAGCCGGGGAAGCAGGCGCCGAACCCCAAGCGGTCGGCGGCCGGGGTGAAGAAGCGGCTCGTTTATGCGCTGCTCGCCCTCGGGCTGCTCGTGATGTCCGCGCCCTTCCTGTGGATGGCGCTCTCGGCCTTCAAGACACCGAGCGAGCTCACGGCGAGTCCGCCCGTGTGGATTCCCACCGAGTGGACCCTGGACAACTTCAGCGCGCTGCTCGACAAGCTCGATCTGCCGCTCTATTTCATGAATTCGGTGATCGTGGCGGTGCTCGTCACCGTCTCGAATCTCGTCTTCTGCTCCATGCTCGGCTATGCCCTGGCCAAGCTGAACTTCGCGGGCAAGAACAAGATCTTCGGTCTTGTGCTCGGTGCGCTGATGGTGCCCGGCAATCTGATGCTGCTTCCGCTCTTCGTGCTGATGAGCAAGCTGCAACTGATCGACTCGTACGCCGCTCTGGTGCTGCCGTTCGCCGCCGGTGCCTTCGGGGTCTTCCTGATGCGGCAGTTCATGCAGTCGATCCCGGACGAGCTGCTCGAAGCGGCCCGGATGGACGGCGCGGGTGAGTGGTACATCTTCTGGCGGATCGTGATGCCGCTGGTCAAGCCCGCTCTCGCGACGCTGTCGATCTTCACCTTCCTCGGCTCCTGGAACAACTTCGTCTGGCCGCTGATCGCGACCAACGACCCCGACAAATACACCCTGCCGGTAGCCCTGGCCACGTTCGCCACCGACCCCAACAAGTCGGGTGGCTCCAACGGCATGCTGATGGCCGGTTCGTTCCTGATCGTGCTGCCGGTCCTGGTCGTCTTCGCCTTGCTCCAGCGGCATTTCACCCAGGGCATCGCCACCGCGGGCATGAAGTAGCCCGCCCGCGCCACGACGACCCGCGCCCCATCCCCACCAGAGAGACATCTGACGATGACGCACACCCCGAACACCTCGCTCCCGTTCCCCGAAGGCTTCCTCTGGGGAGCCTCCACCGCCGCCCACCAGATCGAGGGCAACAACACCAACAGCGACTGGTGGGTGAAGGAACACAGCACCGGCACGCACATCCAGGAGCCCAGCCTGGACGCCTGCGACAGCTACCACCGCTGGCGCGAGGACATGGACCTGCTGTCCGAACTCGGCTTCACGGACTACCGGTTCAGCATCGAGTGGGCGCGCATCGAGCCCGCCGAGGGACAGTTCTCGCGGGCCGAACTCGCCCACTACCGGAGGATGGTGGAAGGCGCGATCGTGCGCGGGCTCCGCCCGATGGTCACCCTGCACCACTTCACCGTGCCGCAGTGGTTCGAGGCGCGGGGCGGCTGGACCGCCGAGGGCGCCGTCGACCTCTTCGCCCGGTACGTCGCCGCCTGCGCGCCCGTCATCGGCGAGGACGTACGCCATGTGTGCACCATCAACGAGCCCAACATGATCGCCGTGATGGCGGGGCAGGCCAAGGCGGGCGACATCGGCTTCCCGCCCGCCGGGCTTCCGACGCCCGACGAGGAGACCACGCACGCGGTCATCGCCGCGCACCGGGCCGCCATGAAGGAAGTCAAGGCGATCAACCCGGCGATCCAGGCGGGCTGGACCATCGCCAACCAGGTCTACCAGGCCCTGCCGGGCGCCGAGGACGTCGCCGCCGCCTACCGCCACCCCCGCGAGGACGTCTTCATCGAGGCCGCGCGCGACGACGACTGGATCGGCGTCCAGTCCTACACCCGCACGGAGATCGGCTCCGAGGGACCGATCCCGTGGCCCGACGACGTCGAGCGCACGCTCACGCAGTGGGAGTACTACCCGGCCGCCGTGGGCCACGCCCTGCGCCACACCGCGGAGGTGCTCGGCAACGGGGACGTGCCGATGATCGTCACGGAGAACGGCATAGCCACCGCCGACGACGCGCGCCGCGTCGACTACTACAAGGGCGCGCTTGACGAGGTCGCCGCCTGCCTGGAGGACGGCCTCAACATCGACGGCTATCTCGCGTGGAGCGCCCTGGACAACTACGAGTGGGGCTCCTACAAGCCCACCTTCGGCCTGATCGCCTGGGACCGCGAGACCTTCGCCCGCACCGCCAAGCCGTCCGCCGTCTGGCTGGGCGGGCTCGGGCGCACGCGCGAACTCCCGCGCGCCGAAGGCTGATTCGCACCACGCCACCAGACCCGGGGACCGGCCGTACCTGACCACGGCCGGTCCTCGCACCTCCGCACGCGGCACCTCCGCACACCGCACGCGCACACACGCCCAGCCGGCACGACCAGCACGCCACGAACCTCCCCTTCCACACCTGTCACCGGAAGTTGGACCTTCATGGACCGTCGTACGTTCCTCACCGCGACCGCCGCCGGAACCGGAGCCGCAGCCCTGTCGCTCGGCGCCGCATCCGCACCTGCCTTCGCTTCCCCTTCTCGTGCTTCTGACGCATCGCTGCTGCGGAAGTGGTTCCGCTCGACGCATCACTCGATCGAGGCGATGACGACCGGCATCGGTCTCACCGCAGACAAGATCGACGTCAGCGGGTCAGGCGCTCCCGTCCCCTCGCACCAGACCTCCCCCACCAACATCGGCTGCGGCCTGTGGTCCACGGTCGCCGCGCGCGGTCTCGGGCTCCTCGGCGACAGCGCCATGCACACCCGCCTGTCCCGCACCGTCACCGCCGTCGAGAAGCTTGAGCGCCACCACGGCTTCTGGTTGAACTGGTACGACGCGCACGACGGTTCGGTCCTGACGAGCTGGCCCGGCACCGGCGACCCGGTCCGCCCGTTCCTGTCGTCCGTCGACAACGCCTGGCTGGTCACGGGCCTTCGCATAGCCGCCGACGCCGACCCCGCCCTGCGACCCCGGATCGCGAAGCTCCTGGCCCCCGCCGACTGGTCGTACTTCTACACGCCCTACGACGCGGCGGACCCGGTCGCCCACCCCGGCCAGCTGCGCGGCGGCTTCTGGACAGACACCGAGGAGCCCACGCCGCACCACTACGGCGCCCTCAACACCGAGCCGCGCATGGCCAGTTACCTCGGAATCGCCGATGATTCCCTGCCCACCGAGCACTACTGGCACCTCCTGCGCACCATGCTCCCCGGCCAGGAGCAGGAGCAGAGCCCCGGAGGTTCGTACGTCACCCTGGACGGCGTCCGGGTGTGGCAGGGCCACTACACGTACCGCGGACGCAAGCTCGTGCCCACCTGGGGCGGCTCGATGTTCGAGGCGCTGATGGTGCCGCTCTTCGTGCCGGAGAGCGAGTGGTCGCCGCGCTCCTGGGGAACCTCCCACGCGCGCTACGTCCGCAGCCAGATCGAGCACGGCCTCGACGAGGAGAAGTACGGCTACTGGGGCTTCTCGCCCGCGAACATCCCCGAGGGCGGCTACCGGGAGTACGGAGTCGACGCCATCGGTATGCAGACCGAGGGCTACAACTCCCTCGGCGTCGTCACCCCACATGCCTCCTTCCTCGCACTCCCCCACGCGCGCAGGGAGGCCATCGGCAACCTGAAGGCGCTCGCCCGTGACTTCGGGGCGTACGACGAGGACTACGGATTCCGGGATTCCGTGAACGTGAGGACCGGGCGGGTCAGCGACTTCGTGCTCGCGCTCGACCAGGGCATGATCGCGGCCGCCCTGGCTCAGGAGCTCAGGCCCGGACTGCTCCAGGCGCCGTTCCGGTCGGGCGGCTTCCGCAAGCGCGTGCGGCCGCTCCTCGCCAAGGAGCGGTTCAGCATCTGAGGGGGCCGCCGGGGGCCTGCGGACACGTACCGTCAGGCCCCCGGTCGCGCACCCCCCAAGACGGTCATACGCTCCCAAATGTGACGCCGCCCTCGCACATAGCCGTGCGGGCGACAGCGGCAGCCACCGCACTGCTCACGTGGTGCCTGCTGCTCCTGTCCGCCCCCGCAGCACTCGCCGCCCCGGCCGACGACCCGGTCACGCTCTCCCGTGGCGGCCAGATCACCGACAAGGTGGGCGCGCTCGGCGACCGCAAGGGCGCGACCGAGCGGGCGCTCGATCAGCTCTACGACGACGGCGGTCTCCAGCTCTTCGTCGTCTACGTACGTGACTTCTCCGGACGCGGCGCACAGGACTGGGCCGACGCGACCGCCGAGCGCAACGGTCTCGGCCTGGACGACGCGCTGCTCGCCGTCGCCACGCACGACCGGCAGTACGCCTACTCCGTAGACGTCGGTTCCAAGCTCACCGAGGCCCAGCTCCAGGACGTCGCGACCACCGCGATCAAGCCCGCGCTGCGGCAGAACGACTGGGCGGGCGCGGCCATCGGCGCGGCGAACGGCTACCGCGCGGTGCTCTCCGGCCGGCCCGTGCCCACCCCGACACCCACCCCGGGGGCCGCCGATCCGGGCGGTGGCAACAGCAGTGGCGACGACTCGGCCACCGGTGACCTGGTCCTGCCCATCGTGGTGGTCGGCGGCGCGGGCGCCCTCGCCGCGATCGCGTACAGCCGCCGCAAACGGCGTACCAACACGCGTACGACGCCCGGAGGCGGCGGCTGGGGCAAGGGGGCGGCGAGCCCGCAGCCGACCCCGCTCCCTGAGCTCGACAGACAGAGCAAGCAGCTCCTGGTGGAGACCGACGACGCGATCCGCACCAGCGCCGAGGAACTCGGCTTCGCCACCGCCCAGTTCGGCGATGAGGCGGTGCGGCCCTTCACGGACGCGCTCGCCTACGCACGCTCCGAGCTGACCAAGGCCTTCAAGCTGCGCCAGCAGCTGGACGACGCCTACCCGGAGAACGACGCGACCAGGCGCACCATGCTGGACGAGATTCTCGCGCGCTGCACCGACGCGGGCCGGCGCCTCGACGCGGAAGCCGCGGGCTTCGACCAGCTGCGCGCCCTCGAACGCGACGCGGGCAAGGCCCTGGAGCACGCCGAAACGGTGTTCCGGCAGGTCGCCGTGCGTACCACCGCGGCGCAGAGCACGCTGGACACCATCCGGGAGCAGTACGCGCCCTCCGCGTCCGCGCCCGTCGTGGGCCACGTCGAGCAGGCCAAGGACCGCCTCGTCTTCGCCACGACGCACCTCAACGAAGCCCGGCAGTCCATCGACGCGGGCGACAACGGCAAGGCCGCCGTCCATCTGCGTGCCGCCGAGGGCGCCGTCGACCAGGCGGGCACTTTCGTGGACGCCGTCGACCGCCTCGCCGACGAGCTGGCCCTCGCCGCCGAGAAACTCCCTGCCGCGCTCACCGAGACGGAGACCGACCTCGCCGAGGCACGCGGCCTCCTTGAGGGCACCACGGCGGGAGCCTCCACCGCTGACCTGCACGGCCGTATCGCCCGCGCGGAAGCGGTGGTCGCCGAGGTCCGCAAGAGGATGGCGGCGGGCCCGCACGACCCGATCGACGCCCTGCGCCGGGTCGAGGAGGCCGACACGGTCCTCGACGAGTCCCTCACGGGCGCCCGCGAACGCGAGGTCAGCCGTCAGCGCGCCGCCACCCTCCTCGGCCAGGCCCTGCTCACCGCGCGCAGCGCCGTGGGAGCGGCGGCGGACTTCATCGACACGCACCGGGGCGGGGTGGGCAGCGAGGCAAGGACCCGCCTCGCCGAAGCCCAGCGGCACCTCTCGGGCGCCGAGGCCGTCCAGGACACCGATCCGGCCGCGGCGCTCGCCGAGGCCCAGCAGGCGGACGCACAGGCCCGGCAGGCACAGCAGCTCGCCGAACGCGACGTACGCGGCTACGGCACCCCTCAAGGGGGCGGAGGCGGGCGTGGCGGCGGCATGGGCGGCGCGGTCCTCGGCGGCATCATCCTCGGCGAGCTTCTCGGAGGCGGGGGCGGCGGAGGCAGGGGCGGCGGAAGCGGTGGCTTCGGAGGCGGCGGTTTCGGCGGCGGCCGTCCCGGAAGCTTCGGCGGCGGCGGGACCCGGGGCCGGATGGGCGGGGGCGGGAGGTTCTGACCCTTCGGACTCCTGCCGACCGACTCGCCGACTCAACGACTCACCGACTCACCGACTCCCACTACTACCGACCGACCGACCTTCATAGAAGGAAGCCCTGATGACCAAGCAGACGATCCTCGGACGCGTGGCCCAGCTCGCCAAGGCCAACATCAACTCCCTCCTCGACCAGGCCGAGGACCCGCAGAAGATGCTCGACCAGCTGATCCGCGACTACACGAACAACATCCAGGAGGCCGAGGAGGCGGTCGCCACCACCATCGGCAATCTGCGGATGCTGGAGCTTGACCACAAGGAGGACCAGGACGCGGCCGCCGAGTGGGGCACCAAGGCGGTGGCCGCCAGCAAGAAGGCGGACGAGCTGCGGTCCGGCGGGAGCGCAGTGGAGGCCGACAAGTTCGACGCTCTGGCCAAGGTCGCGCTGCAACGGCAGCTGCAGTCCGAGCGGGAGGCCAAGGACGCCGAGCCGACGATCGCCTCGCAGACCGAGGTCGTCGACAAGCTGAAGTCCGGGCTCGACGCGATGAAGATCAAGCTGACCCAGCTCGGGTCGAAGCGCGATCAGCTGGTCGCCCGCGCCAAGACCGCGCAGGCGCAGAACCAGATGATGGATGCCGCCCAAAGCATCGATGTGCTCGACCCGGCAAGCGAGTTGGGCCGCTTCGAGGACAAGGTGCGCCGCGAGGAGGCCAGGGCGCTCGGCAAGCAGGAGCTCGCCGCGTCGTCCCTCGACGCGCAGTTCGAGCAGTTGGACAGCCTGGGCGACGAGGCGGAGATCACGGCCCGCCTCGCCGCCCTGAAGGCCACCACATAACTGAAGGTCACCACATAGCAGCCACAGCGCCGTCAGAAGAGGCTGAGCAGCGCCTCCGCCGCGTCCATCTGCCGCACCCCGCTGTCCGGCAACGGCAGCTCGAACCACACCGTCTTGCCGCGCGGCGTCCTGCGCGAGCCCCACGCGGCGCTCAGCAGGCCGACCAGTTGCAGCCCGCGGCCCCCCTCGTCCGTGTCCCGCGCCCGGCGGCGGCGCGGCTGGACGAGGCCCGCGTCCCAGACCTCGCACACCAGGGTGCGGTCGAGCAGGAGACGGACCCGGATGTCGCCCTCGCCGTACCGCAGGGCGTTGGTGACCAGCTCGCTGACCAGCAGTTCGGTCGTGTCGCAGAGCGGTTCGAGGCCCCAGGTGCGCAGTTGGTCGCAGGCCAGCTCGCGCGCCCGGCCGACCGACTTCGGGTCGCGCGGCAGGGTCCAGTCGCCGACGGCCTCGGCGGGCAGGCCCTTGATGCGGGCCATGAGCAGCGCGATGTCGTCCTCGCCGTGGTGGGTGTCGAGGGTGTTCAGGACGTGGTCGCAGACGTCCTCCAGGGCGGGCGCGGGATCGTCGAGAGCGCGTACGAAGGCGTTCAGGCCCTCGTCGAGCGGATGGTCGCGGGATTCGACGAGCCCGTCGGTGTAGAGCGCGAGCAGGGCGCCGTCGGGCAGCTCGACCTCGACCTCCTCGAAGGGCTCGCCGCCGACTCCCAGCGGCATGCCGGGGGGCACGTCGAGCATGAGCGGCGATTCGCCGGGCTCGACGAGTACGGGCGGCAGGTGGCCGGCGTTGGCGAAGGTGCAGCGGCGTGTGACGGAGTCGTAGACCGCGTAGACGCAGGTGGCGAGGTAGACCTCGGAGAGGTCCGTCTCGCTCGCGGAACGCGTCTGACGGGCCGCCCGCGTGGCCTGCTGGGTGCCTGAGGGGTCACCGAGGCCGCGGGCGATCTCGTCGAGCGCGGAGAGGACCTCGGCGGGCTCCAGGTCCAGGAGCGCCAAGGTGCGTACGGCGGTGCGCAGTTCTCCCATGGCGACGGCGGCGCGCAGGCCGCGTCCCATGACGTCGCCGACGACCAGGGCGGTGCGGTGGCCGGGCAGTTCGATGACGTCGAACCAGTCGCCGCCGACTTCGGTGGCCGCGTTGCCGGGGAGGTAGCGACAGGCGATGTCGAGGCCGGACGCCTCGGGGTCGTCGGGCGGCAGCAGGGAGCGCTGCAGTATCAGCGCGCGTTCGTGTTCGCGGCGGTAGAGGCGGGCGTTGTCGATGGAGACCGCGGCGCGTGCGGCGAGCTCGACGGCGAGGGCGCGATCGCGCTCTCCGAAGGGCTCGCTGCCCTTCGTGCGGGAGAACTGGGCGAGGCCGACGACCGTGTCGTGGGCGACCATCGGCACGGCGAGCGTCGACTGGACGAGCCCGCCGGTGAGCCTGCTCGCGGACCCGTCGTCGGCCGCGGAGACGAGCCGGGGGCGTGCGGTGCGCAGGGAGTCGGCGCAGGGCGATGTGAAGGGGAAGCGGTGCACGGCGCCCACGTCTATGGGGTGGCCGCCCTCCGGGAAGGGCGCGTCGGACACGGCGCTCGCGAAGGCTACGCGGCGCAGTTCGGCGCTTCCGTCGGCAAGGCCCGGAGGGGTTTCGTCGCCGTCGAGCAGCCCTTGGTAGAGGTCTACGGAGGCGAGGTCGCAGAAGCCGGGGACGGTGACGTCGAGCAGCTCACGCGCGGTCGTCTCCAGGTCGAGGGAGTTGCCGATGCGGGCGCCCGCTTCATTGAGCAGGGCGAGGTTGCGGCGGGCGTGTGCGGCCTCGCGGGCGGCGGCGTGGCGCCGGGTGACGTCGGTGCCCAGGCCCGCGACGCCTATGGGGTGGCCCGAACCGCTGTGCACGCGGTAGAGGTTGATCGACCAGTGGCGGCGTTCGTTGCTGCCCGGTGCGGGGCCGACGAGCTGCATGTCCGTGACGGAGTCGCCGGTCTCCAGGACGCGCTTGAGCGCGGCGGCCATGCGGTCGGCCTCGTGCCGCGGCAGGTAGTCGCGGACGGTGCGGCCGCGATGGTCCTCGATGCCGCCCCCGAAGACCGCGGCGAAGCGGCGGTTGGCCCGCTGCACCTTCAGATCCGTGCCGAACAACAGGAAGCCGAAGGGAGATTGGCCGAAAATTGCCTGCGACGCGGCGAGGTCTGTCTCGATCTGCCGGAGCGCCCGTACGTCTACGACGATGCAGACGGCGGCCCGTTCGCCGTCCTCCGTCTCGGTCGGCATCACATAGACCTCGGCGATGCCTTCGGACCCCCCGGAGGACCCCCCGAAAGACCTCGCGTCCGGCCCGTCGGGCCCGTCGGGATGCCCCGGGGCCCGGAAGGGGACGGACCCGGTCCACTCCCTGCCGTCCAGGATCTCCGCCATCTTGCGGTGCCCTCTGCTGCGCAGCTCGGGCGCGACGAAGGCCTCTATCGGATCCTTGCCCACGGCATCGTGCGCAGGCACTCCGAACAGCCGCTCAGCCCGCTGGCTCCACTGGTCGATGAGACCGTCCGGGCCGATCGAGAACGAGGCCACCTTGATGTAGTCGTAGATCGAACCGGGCGGGCTGCTCTGCCACACCACGTCATCCGCAGCTACGCCCCTAGCGTCACCCGACGGCCCGTCCTGCTCCGTCGCCTTCGCTGGTATCTCGCTCACGCGAACCGTCCCCTCCAGCTCACCACGTCCGGCACCGGTCACCGGATGCAGCTGCCCGCAGTATCCAGCACTACGGAGCCATGCCACACGGCGTTCACGATCACAGCACGGACTCAACTCTTTTTGGCCCGTGGCCGTCTTGTGTCCGCCCCACGCTGCCAGTCTTCTAACCCGGCAGCACCAGCTCGAACCACACCGTCTTCCCCGTATTCCCCGTACTGCCCTGCCGTGTCCCCCAACGCCTCGACACACGGGCCACCAACTGGATGCCCCTGCCCCCCTCGTCATCAGGGGCGGCGTCGCGCTCCTGGGGCGGATCGGGAAGCGGATCGGACACCTCTACGAGGAGGGTGTCCACAGGCCCGGCAGGGCGTACGAGTCGTACGCCGATGGGGCCCGAGGCGTGCCGCAGGGAGTTGGTCACCAGCTCACTCACGAGGAGGACGGTGATGTCGCCGATGGCGTCGAGGTCCCAGGCGCCGAGCTGCTCGCGGACGACGGCACGGGCTGTGCGCACGGCGCCCGGGTCCGCGGGAAAATCCCACTCGGCACAGTCGCCTTCGGTGTCGATCACGCCGATCACTTCCAGACCAGCAACAGCGGACCCTTGTCCGGTTTCATGGGGTTAATGGGCACATACCCCATATACCGCCGGAATTACCGCCCACCAAGGCGCACTGTGGCACGAACGGCGTAGATGGGGCTCAAGCGCCGGGAGACGTCACCCCGCACGCTCCCCCACTCGGGGGCACCCGATCACTCAGCGACTCGGTCGCTCAGCGGCACCCGATCACTCAGCGGTACTCGATCGCGGCCGCCACCGCGGGGACATCCGCGTCCAGCCACTCCACCGACCAGACCTCGTCAGGGGAGAGCCAGCGCAGTTCGTCGTGGTCCTGAAGGGGCTCGGGGGCTCCCGAGCGGAGCTTCGCCGTCCACACCCACAGGACGTATCCCGGCTTGAGCGGCCACTCGCCCGGCACTCTCGCGACCGGTTCGGCGTCGACACCCAGCTCTTCGCGCAACTCCCGCGCCAGGGCTTCCTCGGGCAGTTCGCCGGGCTCGACCTTCCCGCCGGGCAGTTCCCAGCGGCCCGCGAGCTCAGGGGGTGCGCTGCGCCGCGCGGCAAGCAGGCGCCCGTCGTCGTACAGGGCGGCGCCCACCACGATCCGTTCCGTCATACGGCGGAGCCTATGCGGTCGGCGCGCTGCCGTTCTGGCTCAGGTTCTCCACCCAGTACAGCTGCTGCTGTCCGCGTTCATCGAGGCTGTTCGCGATCTTCTCGGCCTCGGCCTTCGTGGCGTACCTGCCCACCCTGTAGCGGTTGCCGTTGTCGTCCTGGCGTATCACGAGCCAGGGAAGCACGACCGTCCCGTCATTCATCGCACCCCTCCGCTCGCCGCCCCGGCGTGCGCCACGCCTCGATCGATAAGGAAACCGCATTCCGCATATGCCCGAGCCTACGCCCGACCTTCACTCAGCGGATACGAGTTTGCACAAAGAGGTACGCAATTAGCCACCACCAAGGGGGCGCACCTTGCCGGGTGCGCCCCCTGTTGGCAACCGTTCAGCCGATATGAGCCCGCATCACTGGGCGCGCACCGTCGGCATCGGCATGAGCACCGGCGCACGCGACGACGACGTACGGCAGACGTCTTTGCATTCCGCGTCCAACGAACAGCACAGAGAGCAGATCGGGCCCGACTGCACCGGGCAGTCCGCGATGTCGGGGAGTTCGTACGCCGTCTCGCAGACGCCGCACGCGTGCGTGGCCGTCACGTCGGGGACATCGACGTGCGGACCGTTCACCGGATTGGGGCGCGCCAGGTAGTACTTGCCCTTCGTCGCCCAGGCGATCAACGGACAGAGAGTGACGGCGAGACCGGCCGCGATGAACGTCGAGAAGGCTTCCGCGTACCGCCCGAAGAGACCGAAGAAGGCCAGGATCGACACCACGGAGGCGATCACCATCGAGCCGAAGCCCGCAGGGTTCACCGCGTAGAGATAAGCCCTCTTGAACTCGATGTACGGGGGACTCCAGCCCATCCTCTTGTTGATGACGAGGTCGGCGGCGACCGCCACGATCCACGCGATGCCGACGTTCGAGTAGAACCCGAGCAGCTTGTTGAGGGCCGCGAACATGTTCATCTCCATCAGCGTCAGCGCGATGGCGAGGTTGAGGAAGATGTACCAGACCCGGCCCGGGTGCTTGTGCGTGACGCGGGAGAAGAAGTTCGACCAGGACAGCGAGCCGCTGTAGGCGTTGGTCACGTTGATCTTGATCTGCGAGACGATCACGAAGAGGGCCGCGGCGGGCAGCGCGAAGGAGCCGAGCCAGGGTTTCAGGGCCTCGATCTGCGGGGCGATCGGCTCCAGTGCGTGCGTCTTGCCGACGGCCTCCAGGGCCACGAACGCCAGGAGCGCGCCGCCGAGCTGCTTGGCCGCGCCGATGATGACCCAGCCGGGACCCGCCGCGAGAACGGCCAGATTCCAACGCCTTTTGTTCTGCTCGGTCTTTGCAGGCATGAAGCGGAGATAGTCCGCCTGCTCGCCGATCTGGGCGATGAGCGAGAGCGCGACCCCCGTGCCGAGCCCGAAGGCGACCCAGGAGAAGCCGCTGCCCGCACCCTCGGTGCCCCCGAAGGAGGCGAAGGCCCCCCAGGCGTCCGGCGCCTCGAAGGCGAGCACCACGAAGGGCAGCACCATCCCGACGAGCCAGATCGGCTGCGTCCAGGCCTGCACCTTGGCCAGGGCGCCCATGCCGCGGAAGACGATCGGGATCACGATGAGCGTCGTGATCAAGTAGCCGAACTCCACCGGGAGCCCGACGGCCTGGTGCATGGCCTGGGCCATGATCGAGCCTTCGAGCGCGAAGAAGATGAACGTGAACGAGGCGTAGATCAGTGACGTCAGCGTCGAGCCGAAGTAGCCGAAGCCCGCACCCCGGGTCACCAGGTCCATGTCAAGGCCATATTTGGCGCAGGCCCGCGCGATCGGGATGCCGGTGACGAAGATGATCGTCGCGGCGCACAGGATCGAGGCGAGCCCGCTGGTGAAGCCGTAGGTGAAGACGATGGACGCGCCGATCGCGAAGTCCGCGAGGTAGGCGATGCCGCCGAGCGCGGTCGAGGCGACCATCGTCGGCGACCAGCGCCGGAAGGAGTGCGGCGCGTACCGCAGGGAGTAGTCCTCGCGGCTCTCGTCGGCCGCCATCTTCGCGTAGCTGCGCTTGGGCGGTGGTCCTGCGGCGGCGCTGGTGTCGCGGGTGGCCGTATCCGTCATGAGGGTTCCTGTCGTCCGACCGGATTGCGGGTACGGGCGATGAAGTTAGGAGCCGTACATGACAAGTCGCCGCAGGGCGTGATGGCGCCGGCGTTACGGAAGCCGGGCGCGCGTTAACTCGCGATCACGGCGGGCGGACGGGCCCGTCCGGATTCCGGGCGCACGCCGGGGCGCGCGGTCACCTCACCGGCAGGTGGTGTGCGGTCACCCCACCGGCAGGTCGTACGCGGTCACTTCACCGGCAAGTGGTATGCGATCCGATACCGGTCCGCGGGCACCACGACGTCGGCCGTCTCGACCGGCTTGCCCGACGCGTAGTACGTCCGCTGCACGACGATCACCACATGGCCGGGGACACCGCCGAGCGACATGAGCTCCTCCGCGAGACCCGGGCGCGCGCCGACCTCCTCCGCGACGTTGTCCACGACCACGTCGATGGCCGCCATGCGCTCGACCACTCCGCAGCCGCCGAGCGGCCCCTCCTCGGGGAGCATCACCGGAGTGCGTCCGGTGACGGCGAGGGGCTCCCAGGAGGTGGAGAGCATCATCACCTCGCCCGCGTCGCGGTAGACGTACCTCGTGCACATCACGCGGTCGCCCGCGCGGACGCCGAGGCGCTCGGCGACCGCGCTGCTCGCCTCCGCCTGTTCGCTGCGGGACTCCCAAGTGCCGCGCGCACCGTCCTCCGCCTGCTCCTGCCGGAAGGGCGTCGAGCCTCCGGAGGCGCGGTAGCCCGTGCGCGCCACGCGGCGGGGCACAGGTCGCTCGCGCACATAGGTGCCGGATCCGGAACGTCCTTCGACCAGGCCTTCGGCCATCAGGACCTTACGGGCCTCCAGGGCGACCGTGTCCGACACCCCGTACTCCTCGCGGATCCTGGCCTGCGAGGGCAGTCGGGTGTGCGGCGGCAGCGAACCGTCGACGATCTTCTTGCGGAGATCACCCGCGACACGCAGATACGCCGGCTGTTCACCGAAAGTCACTGGCCACTCCCATCAGGTTGACAGACAGCAACAGCCTGGCAACCGACGGTTGTTGACCGCAACCCAAGGCCAAAGAATCACTCGAAGTGATGACTTCCGGGGGCTCAGGTCTTTACGCAGGAGCTTTACACAGCTATGGCGATCACGTTCCCGCTCAAGCGATCACGTTCTCGCGTCGATCCGGGAAACGGCGATCAGACGCTCTCGCCCCGGATGGCGAGGAAGCGGGAAATCGCCGTTCTCGCGATCTGGCTTCCCCATCCGCCCCAGTTCACGTCGAAGCAGTGGTCCGCCCAGGGGAGTTCGACATACGTCGCGGGGGCCCCCGCCGCGTCGAGCCGCCGAGCCAGCTCCCGCGCCTGCCCCACCGGCACCGCGCGGTCCGCGCTGCCGTGCAGCAGAAGCGTGGGCGGCACATCGGTCCGAACGAGCTTCGCGGGCGAACCCAGCAGGTAGCGGGCGGGTACGGCCTTCGCCGAACCGCCCATCAGACGCGGGATCATGGGGTCGCCGCGCAGCGCGGTCCCGGCGATGAGGCGCCCCATGTCGGTCGGCCCGTAGAGGGAGATCACCCCGGCGACCGAACTGTCACGCACCGCACAGGACGCGGGGACGCGGTCATCACCCTCCGTGTAGGCGGCGGAGAGGGCGAGATTGCCGCCCGCCGAACTCCCCGCGAGGACAAGGCGGTCCGGATCGACGCCGTACGCGCGCGCGTGCCGTCGCACCCAGCCCACGGCGCACTTCACGTCGCCGATCTGGTCGAGCTGGGTCACGCGGGGCGCGAGCCGGTAGTCGATGTCGAAGACCGACCAGCCGTGCGCGTTGAACCAGCGGTTCCACGCGGGGCTCTGACTCCGGTGCCCCTTGTTCCAGCCGCCCCCGTGCACCCAGACCACGGCCGGGTGACGCACCCCGTCCCGCTTCGGCAGGGTCCAGAGGTCCAGCTTGCCGCGCTGCTCGCCGATGCGGGCGTAGCGGCGCGTACGGTCGCCGTCGGGGGCCTTGGCGTAGTTGATGCCGTCGAAGTAGGCGGTGGGCGCAAGGGATTGTCCGTAGCCCTGGGCAGTGCGATACGTGGCGGCGTACGGCATGACTCCGTAGACGAGCGCGACGAACGCCGTAAGGACGGCGAGCCCGGCGCACCAGGGGTGCCGTCGCCCCGCGAGCACGCCGACCGTCAGACCGATGACCGCGGGCGGCACGAGTACGAGCCCCCAGGAGGTGACCGCCGCCGCGACGAGCACCAGGAGCGGGACGCGGGGCAGCGGCGATGCGACGAGCACGACGAGGGCGGCGTTCAGGAGGGCGACGGCGACGAGGAGCCCGCGGGAGAGGTGCGCGACGCACGAAACCCTGGGCTCTTTCCTGCCGTTGTGGCTACCCCTTCGGGGAGAGTCCGGTGCCGCGGGCCCCGGAACGCGCTGGGGCGCGACGGTCGGCGTCATGACGGTCGTCACGCCGAAGAACTATCACAGAAGCGGACAAAAAGCCCTTAGGGTGAGTGGCCGGTGAGCACCCTCGCGACGACCGGACCCGCTCGTCACACCGCGAATCCTTCCCCGCCTCCGCCGTCCTCATGACTCCCGCCCTCGCCTCCGCCGTCGCCTCCGCCGTCGCCCCCGGGGTTCGCGTCACGAGGCGAAGTGGTCGCCAGGCCCAGGGGCTTGCGCGCCGCCGCCTCCCGCTCGCCGCCGACGTGCCGCTGCGCCGGCACGTAGTACGCGCCGAAGTCGTCGGCGTCCGTGGCGGTGGACGCCTTCCTCCACTGCTCGCGGTTCTGGTCGATCGCTTCGACGAGGGCGGTGACGTCGGCGTCCGCCTTCGTGGGCCAGTCGTGCGCACGCAGCAGCCGCGCCTGCTCGGCGAGGCCCTTCTCGACGCGGCCCGCCCACTCCTTGTGGCCCGGCAGGTCCTCCTCGAAATTCTCCGTCTCGGGATCGGTCCCGAACGCCTCGTAGAGGGCCTTGTCCGCCTTCAGGTAGGCGAGCTGGTCGGCGTCGAGGTTCGTGCCGTCGCGGCGCAACGAGCCCTTCAGGGTGCGCTTCTCCTCCGCGTCGCCGAAGAGACAGGTGACGTCACGGTCTCCCTGACGCCAGGTGTCCTGGTCGGGCACGAAGTAGTTGATCTCGGCGTCACCCCAGTCGGTCCAGGTGTCGAGGACGTAGCCGGCCTGGAGGTCGACGCAGTTCTTCTTGGCGAGGGAGGCGAGTTCGGAGTCGCCGGGGAAGCTCACGTGGTTCACGGGGAACGAAGCGAAGACCTCACCGTCGTGCCGCGACGAACAGGGCACCGTGTCGACCTGGAAGGCGTACTCCGCCCCTCCGAGCTTGCCGCCCGGGACGTTGAAGCACTCCCCCTTGTCGACGGGGAACCCGGAGCCGCTCCGGGCGGCATCGCGCGCGCCCTGCCGGAAGCCGTCCATGAAGTCGTGTGCGGCCCCGGTGGCGACGGCGAGCACGAGCAGCACGATGCCGACGACGGAGAGGATGCTGCCCGCGATCGCCATGCCCTTGCCGCGCTCCCCCTTCTTCGAGATCTGCGCGAGCGCGATGAGACCGAGGATCAGGCCGACGGCGGGCAGGAAGCAGAGGATGCCAAGGACGAGCGAGGCGATCGCGAAACCGTTGACCGGAGGGCGGGAGTACGGGGAGTACTGGCCCGGCCATCGCTGGTAAGGCACCTGGGGCCCGCCCGGATACGGCCCCTGGGGTCCGCCCGGATACGGAGGCTGCGCGGGCGGCGGCCCGTAAGGAGCCTGCCCGTAAGGGGCCTGCCCGTACGGCTGCTGGGGGCGACCGCCGAGGTCGGGCGGCGGGGGTATGTCCACGGGTGGCGTGCTCCTGGTTCGGACGGGTCAGTCGGTGCGAGAGAGTCAGTCGGTGCGGGCGGGGCTTCGCATCGAATGAGCGTACGCAAGGCGCACCTCGTCCTCGCCTACCGGCGTAGCGAGAAGCCACGCCCAGGAGGACAGGAGGAAGGGGGCACGCCCAGGAGCGAGGGGTCAGGCCCAGGAGGAAACTAGCCTGCCGACATGACAGCTCTGCCGGATTGCTTCTGCCCCACCGACGGAACCCGTGTCCCAGCGGGCACTCTCGCCTGGTGCTGCCCCGTCTGCCGCGGCCCGCTCGACCTGGACTTCTCGCCCAATCCAGCGCCGCTGAAGTCCCTCACCGGAAGAGTCAATTCCCTGTGGCGGTACGCGGAGTCCCTGCCGCTGCCCGCCCCCGCGTTCTCGCTCGGCGAGGGCCGCACGCCGCTCGTACCGCTGGACGGCGCGATCTCGGCCAAGCTCGACTTCCTGATGCCGACGCTCTCCTTCAAGGACCGCGGCGCGGTCGTGCTCGCCGCGCTCGCGCTGCGGCTCGGCCCGGATCGGGTGATCGCCGACAGCAGCGGCAACGCGGGCACGGCGGTCGCCGCGTACTGCGCGCGGGCCGGGCTGCCCTGCACCGTGTACGTCCCCGAGGGCACGTCGCCGAAGAAGCTGGAGCAGATCGGCGCGCACGGGGCGCGGCTCGAAGTCGTCCCGGGTGACCGCGAGCAGACGGCGCGGACGGCACGGGAGGCGGCCGACGCGCCCGGCACCTTCTACGCCTCGCACGTCCACAATCCCTACTTCCTTCAGGGCACCAAGACGTACGTACATGAGCTCTGGGAGGACCTGGGCGGCCGACTGCCGGACGTGCTCGTCGTGCCCGTGGGCAACGGCACCCTGCTGCTCGGCGCGGCCCTCGCGGTACGTGAGCTGCACGCGGCGGGCCTGATCGCGAAGGCCCCCTCGCTGTACGCCGTGCAGGCAGCGGCGGTCTCCCCGCTGGCGGAGGCCTGGCACGCGGGCGCCGACGAGCCCCTGGGCACCACCCCGATGGCGCCCACGCTCGCGGAGGGCATCGCGATTCCGCGTCCGCCACGCGCGCGGCAGATCCTGCGGGCGGTACGCGGATCCGGCGGCGCCTTCCTGACGGTGACGGAGGATCAGATCCGGTCCGCACAAAGGGATCTGGCGAAGCGCGGCTTGTACGTCGAGGCGACCGGGGTGGCGTGCTGGGCGGCAGTGCGGGACGGCGCTCTCGGCGAGCGCACGGCGGTGGTGCCGCTGTGCGGGGCGGGTCTGAGATCCGGCCTCGCCGACTGAACCGAATGAAACAACTGAAACGACTGAAACGTCTCCGGCTGAACAACCACCGACCGCACTACCACCGAATACCCCTGCCGCCGACCGCACTCATCCACGAATGGCCGGAGGCCTGCCCTGAGTTGGGCTGTGGTCGTACGCTTGTCGGCACCATCGACACGACGGTGCCGCAGCATCGATACACGAGTGCTGACTGCTGAACTACTGGTGGCGATCGGGAGGTCACGGGGGTGGAAGCGCGCAGCCCGGCGAGGGTTCGACACGAATTGGTCGCCGACATCGTCGACGTACTGCAGGAATCGGGGACGCTACGGCAGGAGAACAGCGCCGACATATGGGTACGCATGCTGAGCGACGAACTGGCATGCCCCGTCGCCCCCTTGCGCAACGCTGCGCTCCGGCCGTGGCTGCTCCACCTGGTGGAACAGTGCGCGGACGTCCCTGACGGGCTGCCGTGTCTGGTGCGCTGCCTGAAGTATCTGGAACAGCGGTCTTCCGCCATTCTGTCGCTGCTGCGGCTCGTGGACGAGTGGGAGGCCGTGGAGTTCTTCGACGGCGCCGACCTGCATCCCTTGCGGCCCGTTCTGCAGGACATGCGCTCGTCGGCGGGACTCGCCGCCCTCGCCCGGCGTGCAAGCCGGTCGCGCACACAGGAGATGCCCGCGTGGTGCGACACGGGATGGGCAGTCTTCCTACGACTGGCAGGCGACAACACCGCCGCGAAGGAACTCCCCGTGAGCATGGCGTTCCTGGTACTGGCCGCCGAACAGCTCGTGGAGGACGGACAGATGGAGGCAGCGGAGTCCCTGCGTCGCTGGAACCGTCAGCAGGTCAGGGTGTGGGGCCTCGAGGACCAGATCTCCGACTGGCAGCGCAGCGGCATGCTCCAGCAGGCACCCGCGCCCATGGTGCCCGCCTATCTGATGATCCAGTTCGAGCCCGACGGAGTGGACCCCGACCGCTATTTCCTCTCCCACTGGCGCCAGTCGGACGCCGAGGGCTGGCATCCCGTACCGGGCGAGACCCTCCACCTGCACCGCGACGAGCTGCCCGCCGAGGTCGAGGTCCTCATCGAGCAGACCGAGGAGCGGTGGGCCGACCTGCGGCAACCGGTCGTCCTGGAATTCATCCTCCCGTGGGAATTGCTCGGGGAGCCCGTGGAGTGGTGGCACAAGGAGTCCTCCTCCTCGTCACCGACGCCCCTGGTGATGGACTACGCGGTCCTGATCCGCAGTTTCGAGCGCCTGCGCAAGGCAGCCTGGCACCGTCCCTGGCACAAGAAGTGGCGTCAGCTCAAGGAACAACCCGCCGACAGCCACTCGTACTTCAATCCTCCCGGCCAGTCGCACTTCCACCTGGAGCGCGAGCTGAAGGAGGACGACCACGCGGTCTGCCTGGTCCTGAGCCAGCCACCGGGGACCGACTCTCCCGCGGGCCACCAGGAGTTCATGGCCGGGCTGCGGGCCGGGGTGCCCGCGATGATCTGGCACCGGGGCGACTGCGGTGACCCGGCCTTCAAGGAAGCGGTCGCCGAGATGGTCCAGGACCGAGGTCTGTCCAGTCTGGTCTCGCGCGCCGGAAATTGGCGCAAGGAGGCTCTGGCGCTCGGCCCCGAGGGCTGGGACAACCACGTGGGGCGCCATCTGGCGATCCTGCTCGACGATCCGGAACGCAGACCCGGGCCGCCCGGCCCCGACCGTGCGCCGGTGACGAATTGAACCCGCCCGTCGAGCACACGTCCGTGAACCTCCCGCACACGGCGACAGGAGGTGCCGCTCCGTGAACCAGCCGGCCTCCGCTGCCCCGCGGCTGTCACCCGGCGCGACTTCTAGCACGATTTACGCGCGCCCCGGCCCATGCCGCCGTACCCCCTTGCTCGCAGTGCGGGCGCACTGTCACGCTGCGCCTGTGGACGTCACGCATGCCCGCTCTCTGCGGGACTCCGCACAACCGTTCTGGCCGCCACGACGCCTTGAGGGCGCATATGCATGACGACCATGACAACGGAGGGCAACGGCAGGGACCGGCCACGCGGGCACGCCGTGAGGCCGCGTCCGTTCTCGGCCGACTCGGACATGCCGAGCCCGGCCGGTCGGGCAGACAGGAGCACGCCGAAGCGGTCCTCGTCATCGACAGCCATGTGACGATGAAGGTGTGGGAGCAGGCGGTCGACGACCTGGTCGACGAGCTGAACCGCGAAGGGGACTTCGCGCGCGTACGCGTACTGCGCCTGAACGGCACCGACGAGACCGACCCCACCCGCCTGAGGCCGGAGGAACCGCTCGGCGGCGCCGGTGACATACGCCGCGTGATCCTCGTACTGACCGACGGACTCGCGGCCGGATGGCGGTCGGGCGCGGTCATGCCGCTGCTGCGCGCCTGGGGGCGCGGCGGCCCGGTCGCCGTGGTGCACGTACTCCCGCAACAGCTGTGGTTCCGTACGGGCCTCGACGTCCGGCGGGTGCGGCTGCGTGCCGCCCACGCCTGGGCGGCCAACAGCGAACTCGACTGGGAGCCGCGCGAGGCCCCGGTGGAGTCGCACGACCCGGACGAGCCCGAGGTCGAAGGCGACGCGGTCCTCGTACCGGTCCTCGCGCTGACCAACCGCTGGGCCGAGGCCTGGACCCAGCTCGTCATGGGACCCGAGCCGCGCTGGCTCGAGATGTCCGCCATCCGGGCGCGGGAGTGGAAGCGCAGGCCCGACGCGGCGCGCGCCCTGCCCTGGACGGACGGCGTCCCCGACCCGAGCAGTACGGTGCCCGCGTCGGAGCGCGTGTCGGACTTCCGCGCCGGTGCGTCGCCCACGGCTTTCACCCTGGCGACGCGTCTGTCCGCCGTGCCCCTGAGCCTCCCCCTCATCCGCAAGGTCCTTCGGACCACACCGGGAGCGGGTCCGGTGCACGCGTCGGAACTCCTGATGAGCGGCCTCGTCCGGCCCAGTGGGACAGGGGGCGACGGCGTGACGGACGTGGCGTTCTCCTTCGCTCCCGACATCCGCGAAGAGCTGCTCGCCCTGGGCCGCCGCAGCGACACGGCACGGATCCTGCACGACGTACGCGCGTTATTGGCGGGGGACGGAACAGGAGCCCCCTCGCCGCTGCCCTCCCCCGCCGAACCACTGGACACCCTGGCCATGCCCCGGGTGAACAGCCGCAACATCGGCTTCCTCCGCGTGGAACTCGCCGCGCTGAGGGCACTCTCCGGACGTTTCATGCAGCGCGCCGCCCTGCTCGCGGGGGTACTCGGCTGGCACGATCGTCGATACGCAGTCAGCCTGGCGAAAAGCGGTGGAACCTCCGTCCCCCAGCACGCCCTTGAAGGAGCATCAGCGATGTCGACTACGCCTCAGCAAACGGTGGAGGGGGACCGCACATCACAGCCGCGTGTCTGGGGAAACCTGCCGCCGAGGAACCCCAATTTCACCGGCCGCACGGAGCTCCTCGAACTCCTCGGCGAGCGTCTGGGCGAAGGCACGACCACGGTCCTGCCCGAGGCGATCCACGGCATGGGCGGCGTGGGCAAGACCCAGCTGGCCATCGAGTACGCGTACCGGCACCAGAGCGAGTACGACATCGTCTGGTGGATCCCCTCCGAGCGGCCGGGCCAGATCGGTCAGGCCCTGGTGGAACTGGCCGGGCGCCTGGGCCTGGAGACCAGCACCGAGGCGAACATCGCGGGCCCCGCGGTGCGTGAGGCACTGCGCGAGGGCCGCCCCTTCTCGCGCTGGCTGCTGATCTTCGACAACGCCGACAACCCCGAGCAGGTACGCCACTACTTCCCCACCGGAGGCAACGGCACGATCCTGGTGACCTCCCGCAACCGGCGGTGGGGTCTGGTCGGCGGCTCGCTCGAGGTGGACGTCTTCACCCGCGAGGAGAGCAAGGAGCTCCTGCGCCACTCCGGGCCGCCCCTCCAGGAGGAGGAGGCCGACCGGCTCGCCGAGGCCCTTGGAGACCTGCCGCTCGCCCTCGAACAGGCAGCCGCGTGGCGTGCGGAGACCGGCATGCCCGCATCCGAGTATCTGCGCCTCTTCGAGAACAAGCGCACCGAACTCCTGGAGACGTCCCCGCCCCCGGACTACCAGCTGCCGGTCGCCGCCGCCTGGAACGTCTCGCTCGACCACCTGGAGACCCGCAGCCCCTCGGCCCTGCGCCTGCTGCAGCTCTGCTCGTACTTCGCTCCTGACCCGATCTCGCGGTCCATCTTCTCCGGCCTCGGGAACAGCAGCATCTTCCCCGAGCTCGACGCGACGCTGAACGACCCGATGCGGCTCGCGCGCGCCATAAGGGAGGTCAACCGCTACTCCCTGGCGCGCATCGACCACCGTACGAACTCCATCGAGATGCACCGCCTCGTCCAGCTCGTCCTGAACAACCGCATGACGCCCGAGGAGCAGTCCCGCATGCGTCACGGCGCACACACCCTGCTTGCCGCCGCGGACCCGAAGGCGCCCACCACGGCGGCGAACTGGCCGCGCTATGCCGAGCTCTACGGCCACGTCATCGCCTCCGACGCCATCAAGTCGGACCAGCCCTGGGTGCGTCAGCTCGTCATGAACGTCGCCCGGTACCTCTACCACTGGGGCGACCACGAGGTGTCGCTCGACTTCTCCGAACAGGCCTGGGAGACGTGGCAGAGCGTCTTCGGCCCGGAGGACCAGCAGACGCTGCTCATGGGCCAGTGGCTCTGCTACATCTACTGGGTCCTCGGCCGGCACGGCGAAGCCGTCGAACTGGTGGCCAAGCTCAAGGAGATCTACGAGCGCACGGCGCCCGCAGGACGCGAGGACGTCCGCGAGGACGCGCTGGCCGCGATCGGCCTGGAAGCCGCGGTGCGCCGCGTCGAGGGCGAATTCGCGCTCGGAGCGCAGCTGGACGCGACGGTCTACGAGCGGGCGCGCAGGGCGTTCGGCGAGGAGGACCCCACGACGCTCGACGCCGCCCACAACCTCGGCACGAGCCTGCGCCTCGTCGGAGACTTCCGCCAGGCCCTCGAACTCGACGAGAGCACCCTCGCGCTGCGTCTGCGCGTCCTCGGCCAGGACCACGCGCGGACCCTGATGACGGAGAACAACGTCGCCATCGACGTACGCGAGAGGGGCGACTACGTAGGCGCCCGCGCCCGCCAGCAGGCCGTCCTCGACGCCTACCGCGACGTGTTCGGCAGCGGCAACCCCTCGACCATCCACACCATGCGCCAGCTCAGCGAGGCCGCCCGCAAGGCCGGCGACCACGCGCAGTCCCTGGAACTCGCCACGGAGGCGTACTCGAAGTTCTCCCGCCGGTACGGCGACACCCACCCCTCGTCGCTGTCCGCCGCCCTGACCCTGTCGGTGGCCCTGCGCCAGAACGGCGACCTGAACGCGGCACGCGAGCGCGGCATCAAGGCCTGCCAGGAGTACCGCAACATCTTCTCCCCGCAGCACCCGCATGTCCTGTCCGCGGACGTCGACCTCGCCGTCACCCTGCGCCTTCTGGGTCAGCCCGCCGAGGCGAAGCGCCTCGACGAGGCCGCGCTCGCCTCGCTGACCGAACGCCTGGGCGAGGCCCACCCCATCGTCCTGGCCACCGCCATCAACCTGGCAAGCGACCTGGCCGCCCTCGGCGACCACCACGCGGCCCACGAGCTCGGGCGGCGGACGTTGGAGCACTGCCGCACCACCTTCGGCGACGACCACCCCACCACGCTCGCGTGCGCGGGGAACCTCGCGATGGACCTGATCGAGCTGGGCGAGGAGACCGAGGGCGCCGCGCTGCGCGCCGACACCCTGGCCCGCATGGAACGCGTACTCGACGCTCCGCGGCTCCTCGTGGAGCCCGGCTCACCGCACCCGGCCACGCTCCAGGCCAAGGCGGGCCAGCGGGCCAACTGCGACATCGACCCGGTGCCGCTGTAGCCGACGGGCGGGTCAGCCGCCGGGCCTCCGCGCGCCACGCGCCACCCACTCCGCGAGCAGCACCGGATCAGCGCCATGCCCCGTCACGTTCTCCAGCGCGCGCTGCACCGCACACGCCCGCTCCGGGAAGCTCCGCAACAGCCGGGATGCGCCCTGGTGGGCCTCGTCACCGGCGAGGGCCCGCCCAAGCCCGGCCCACGCACCGGGCGGCGCCCCCTTGCCCGAAAGCCGCGCGACGAAGGCGTCCCGCGCCCCGGCGCGGTCGTCGAGCGCCAACAGGACGTCGGCGTCCTCGGCTCCCTCGGCGTCCCGCGCGTCCTGGCCGGCGCCGGTGAGCCGGTACCGGGTCAGGACGGCCTCGGTGTCCAGGAAACGGGCCTCGGAGTCGGGTACGAGGACGGGCTCAGCGGCAAGACCGGGCGCGGGTCGGTCGTCCCCGCGCCGCCAGGCCCGCACCGCGTCGTCCACCGCGGTGGCGGGCGGCCGCAGATGGTGGGCGCGCCAGCGTGCCCGGTGTCCGGCCGTCGCCTCCCGGGCAAGACACAGCTCCTCGTCCGGCACAGCCTCGTCGAGCCACGCGGCGCAGGACTCGCGCAGGGTGTCGAGGAGGCGCAGGCCCAAGGGCGTCAGCCGCTCGTGCGTACGCACCACGTTCAGCGTCGACCACACCTGCGTGCGCCACAGCGCGAACTCGAAGTGCGCGAGTGGAGCGTGCGCGGCGTCGGCGGAGTTCCGGTGGGCGCGCCAGAAGCGGGCGACTCCGGCGAAGGCGTAGATCCCTTGCAGCAGGCCGCCGAGCGGGCGCGGATCGTCGCGCCACGGTGCGCGGAACAGCTCTTCGGAGCCGGAGCCGGAGCCAGGGGCGGGGGTGGAGCCGGAGCCGGGGGCGGAATCGCTCACGTTCAGGGGGCGCAGCCGCATCAGGCTGCCCAGTTTGATGTGCTGGAACTCGTGCACCAGCGTGGCGGCGAGCTGTGCGGCGTCGTCCGGCCGCGAGGCCATGACACCTCCGAAGGCGTCGCCCGCGGTCACGCTGTGCGGCCGGAACCTCTCCCTCGCGGGGGTGGGGGTCACCGACATGAGCCCGGCGCGCATCGCCTCGGCACTCTCCGGGTCGTCGCGCAGCAGGATCTCCCACGCTTCGGTGAGCATGACCTGCCACGCCTGTGCGTCCGCCGCGGACAGGAGCAGGGGATCGCTGGGGCGCGGGAACGTCCGGTAGGGATCCAGCTCCTCCAGCGCGAGGCGCAGGTGCGGACGCGTCGTCCCCAGGGTGACCCGCCGCACGGCATGCCATCCGGGCGCGCTGTGCTCGCCCCCCGGCCCGACAAGGACCGTGCCGTGTTCCCCGGTGATCCGCGCCCGGCCGTCCCGCGCCTCGACGCGCGCGGTGCTCCACGGCTCCCTCGCCCCGAGCTCCGCGCAGCCCAGCGTCGGCAGGAACGCCATGCCCCGGCTCACCGGCACGGCGATCGAGAAGTCGAGACCGGCCCGCACTCCCGCCGACGCGGCGAGCGCCGACACATGCCCCGCCACCACCCACAGGGGCGTGTCCTCGAAGGAGGTGCCCCTGAGCCGACGCAGCGCGAGGGACAGCCACATCCCCGTGTTCGGTGACATCAGTACGTCGTCGAAGACATCCGGGGCCGTCCGCTGGACGCGCTCAAGGAGGGACCAGGCCTCTCGGTACGAGATTGCTGCTCCGACCTGCGGGGGCGCGCCGTTCCTGGGAAGGCCGTCGTGCAGCGCCCGCAGCAACAGCATGCGGCGGCTGCGCTCGGCGGCGAGGAGCTCCTCCATCACCGCCCGGCCGCCTTCACCCCGCGCCAGGTCGTGGAAACCGGCGATCGACAGCTGGTGGAGCGGCAGTGCCACCGCCCCCGTGGGTCTACCCGCCATGGGCCGGCCGCCACGGCGCCGCGGCCGTCCCGTCAGTCGAAACGGGACGGCCCTCCGTATGTGTTCGTGATGGCCTGGGCATCATCGATGTGATCAAGCAGGGGCTCGAGCGACCCCTCGATGGCACTGCTGTCCATGGAAAGCAGCGCTTCAAGAGAAACCCCCGAGAGATCTACGAGATCGGACTCGACGGCAGGCATCGATCGCTCCACGGCTGCCAAGTCCCCTCCCCCGATTCCGTGCATGCGCAGTCCCTTTCCCTCTCATGATGACCCAGCACGGCACGCTTCGAAACCCCGCATCGAACCCGTGCCCGACATCAAGTCAGCAGTATCGATCGGCCAGTTGAGCCGCTTCACGGTCCACGCCGGCCACTTGCGCCGACTGCCCCTCCAGGAGCCGCACGGTCTCCAGGAGCTGATCGAGTGTGCCTCTGTAGCGCAGACACGTGCGCACGATGCCGTAGATGTCCATCCTCAGCCGGGTGTCCCTCGGCCGGTTCGCGGCGATCTCCGCGTCGATGCTGTCGAGCACCAGGCCCAGGCCGTTCGGTTCTCGCAGGGACGGTATCTCCACCAACGCGTCGACGAGCCCCATGAGTTCACGCAAGGGCAGGTCAGCGGGGAGAGCGGCCAGGCTCGCGGGGGCCGGAGTGCCCTTCGGGCCCACCGCGGAACCGAGCCCTCCGCGCTCGGGAAGACCCGCGTCCTTGCTCAGACGCGCGAGGTCGGCCCGGGACAGTACGTCGTACCAGTGCTCCACCCTGCGGGCCGCGAGCCGGCCGAGGCCGTCCGAGCGGTGGTGGGCGCTGATCACCCCGACGACGGCACCACCGGACCAGACCACCGCGCCGGACATGCCCTCCCAGGGAGAACGCCCGGGTTCGGGGTCCGCGCGCGGTGCGAGAACGGCCAGTTCGAGTGTTCCCTCGCGGCGGTTGGACAGGACGGAGACGGTCCCTGAGGCATGGCAGGAGTCGCGGTACTGGCTGGGGGCGCCGTCGTCGAGCAGGCGCATGCCGCTCTCACGCAGCTTGAAACGCGGGAAGCCCATCGCGCTGACGGGCAGCACCACATCGCTCTCGGGTACGGCCGCGTAGCGGGGCGGTTCGACACCCTCGGCGCCGGGCGGCACGGCCGTCATCTCCAGGAGCGCCACGTCCGCCGACTCGGCGAGCAGCACGACGCGTACGTCGGCGCTCCACTCCCCCGGCAGATCGGCGTCGAAGCGCACCCGCACCGACTTCACGGGGCCCATGACGACATGGGCGGCCGTCAGTACGGACCTGTCGCCCACGCGGTAGCCCGACCCGCGCCGCCCGGGATCTCCACCGGGCCTCTCCACAAGGACTTCGGCGACCCGCGCCGCCTCAAGGCCCCCCGGCGCCGACATGACGGCCGGGCTCAGCGCTCGTGTGCGGTCTGGTCACCGCTGACCCAGGGCCGCCCGTCGGAACCGCGGACGCGGGGTTCCAGGCTGAGGGTGACGCGGTGGGTGGTGGCGTGCGATTGCTGGCCGGAGGCGCCTGCCTCGACGACCCAGAAACGGATCCTGCCGTCAGCGGAACCTGACCGCTGCACGGCGAACTCCGCCTCGAGCTGTACGGGGCCCAGTTCGAAGCCCAGTTCCTCATCCTCGGCCGCTGCCATAGCGGCGGTGAGTTCCCCACGTAACTGCGCGATCATCTCGGCGAGTTCAATCACGCCGAGCCCCTACCCCCGGCGTGTCGCCGCCACACGGCGCAGGCGGTGCCACACGGCGCAGGCGGTCCGGGGAAACCGAAGGGGCCGGCCGGCACGACGGCGGCCGGCCCCTGGCAGCTTCTTAGCTGTTGCCGGCGCCGTTGCCCGCCAGAACCGGGATGTCGTTCAGGATGTGCGAGATCGGCTCGTCACCCTTGGCCTGGGTGGAGTTCTCGGTGCACTGCTGGTTCTGCGGGGCCGACAGGACCGGGATGTCCTGGACGGCGATCGGCACGAGGCCGACGAGGGAACCGACGTTCGCCTTGACCGGCAGACCGACGCAGGGCTTGTTCAGGGCGCCCTGAACAAGGGAGAGCTGGGGGCTCTGGTGACCCGCGGTGGCGGAGTTGCCGAACGCCGTGTCGGCTCCGTTGCCGCTCAGGGACGTGGTGCCCGAGTCGTCACCGATGGCCATGGCCTGGGGGGCCATTCCTGCCGAGATACCGGCGACGGAGGCGGCGATGGCCGCGGATGCCAGGAGCTTCTTCATGGTGATTCCCTTCAAGAGCGGGCTCCGTTGGCAGAGCCGCATGATGATCAACTGCCTGATGGGGCGATGGTTGCGACGGACCATCCGGTTGGCCTAGTTATCAGACGGCCGTCAACGGCATTCCAGGGTGTCTCCGCGGACGGTCGCCGGGCTGTTGTGCATCGGCGGATCGCCCATCCTGGCCTTGGACTTGCCGGGCGCCAGGGGCCGGTCCTCGCTGAGGGCGGCGAAGACCTTGTCGGCCTTGGCCCGGTCCCACTCGAGCGAGCCGTTCACCGTCATGTTGAAGCCGCCGACCGGCACCGTGGTGAACTCCATGGAAGAAGCGGGGAGCTTGCCCAGGTCCGACGCGAGCGACAGCAGCTGTCCGGTGCTGAACCCCCGGTCTACCTGCGCCGAGCCGATGAGGGACCGGCTCAGCTCTGCCGCCCTGCCCGGGTCTGCCAGGACGTTCTCCGTACGTACGCTGCGCATCGCCCCGATCAGGAAGCGCTGCTGGCGCTGGATCCGCCCGAAGTCGGCGCTGTTGTCCACGTGGCGGGAGCGGACGTACTGCAGGGCCCGGCCGCCGCCGAGGCGGTGGCTGCCGGGCGCGAGGTCGAGCTTCGTCGTCCTGTCCTTGAGGGCGCGGGGCGTGCAGACCTCTACGCCTCCGACCGTCTCGACGCTGTCCATGAAGCGCCGGAAGTCGAGCTGCAGGTACCGGTCGACGCGGACACCGGTCATCCCCTCGACCGTCTGCACGGAGAGCGCGGGGCCGCCTTCCGCATAGGCGCCGTTGATCTTCCCCGGATGTGCGGGGCGTTCCTCGCCCGTGGCCTCGTCGCGGTGCGCGGGGATCTCGGCGTAGGAGTCGCGGGGGAGGCTGACGACGCTGACGCGGTCACGTGCCTCGGAGACATGGACCAGCATGAGCGTGTCCGTGCAGTCGCAGGCGACTCCACCCGCGTGGAACTTGCGCTTCTCCTCCCGCGTGATGGTGTCGCGGCCGTCCGTGCCCATCAGGAGGATATTCGTACCGCTTCCCCCGCCCGGTCGATTCTTCATATCGCTGAAGACATCGACGCGTTGGACGGGAAGCGGCAGTGCCGCGGCGTTTCCCATTCCAGCGGCGGCGGCGATCAGAAGGACTCCCGGAATGGCGAGACGCAGCCTTCGCGCCCGCCGGGATCCGGTCGGTGAGTAGAGGTGAGTGAGCAAGCTGATCTCCGCTGCGGGGGGACCGGGACGAAGAAAAGGTAAACCGCTCGACGGCACCCCGTACGCGGGAGCTCCGCGGCGCGCACGAACAACAACTCGTTCGCCCTAAGCCGTCGGTTTCGCCGGATTCCGCAGCTGGAACAGATGCCTCGACACACGCCCGTCAATGGCGAGGGAATATGGCTGACTTCGAGCGTCGATGGAAGCGGCAGATCCTCATTCCAGTGAGCAGAACCTCTCCGGAACGCCGCGTCGAGGATCCCATCTACACGTCGCTGCAGGATTCCTGGCAGAGCCAGGGGAAGACCGTTCCGGGGCGCCCCGACCAGGAGTGGACGGCCCTCATGTCACGCGATCACTGGCCACGGGGCTGAGACAGCCGGCCGAGGTCGCGGACAACCAGGCCGCACACAACCAGACCGCACACAACAGCGGGCCGCCGGTGAACGGCGGCCCGCTGAGCGGTGCGTGGGAGATCAGCCGTTGCCTGCGCCGTTGCCCGACAGGACCGGGATGTCGGAGAGGATGTGCGACAGCGGCTCGTCACCCTTGGCCTGGGTGGAGTTCTCGACACACTGCTGGTTCTGCGGGGCCGACAGGATCGGGATGTCCTGGACCGAGATCGGCACGAGGCCGACGAGGGAGCCCACGTTCGCCTTGGCCGGCAGGCCGATGCAGGGCTTGTTGAGCGAGCCCTGGATGAGCGCCATCTGCGGGCTCATGTTGCCGTACGTGGAGGAGTTGCCGTACGCCTGCTTGGCGCCGTTGCCGCTGAGCGACGTGGTGCCGTGGTCGTCGCCGATCGCGCTCGCGGACCCAGCTGCGGCAGCCGACATGCCGACGACGGAGACGGCAACCGCAGCTGCAGCCATACCCTTCTTGATCACAACTAATTCCCTTCTGGAGAAACCCCGTTCGCCGGAGCGCTCTGATTAACTCCACGCCGACCGCTTAGTTGCTCCCATTCACTCTGATGGCCCAACGTGGGCCGGATGAGCCCCCAACCGAGTGAAGTCCCGAAACCCAAACTCGCTCCGACAGGTTGGTCAGTGGGCAGTGACTCGAGTGTCTGCCAGAAAAGGAACACGCAAAATGATGAAGAAGGCTATGGCCACGGCGGCAGTTGCCGTTTCCGTTGTCGGCATGACCGCTGCCGCGGCTGGCTCCGCCAGCGCCATCGGTGACGACCACGGCACCACCTCCCTGAGCGGCAACGGCGCCGAGCAGGCGTACGGCAACTCCTCCACGCACGGCGACATGAGCCCCCAGCTCTCCCTCGTCCAGGGCTCGCTCAACAAGCCCTGCATCGGCCTCCCGGCCAAGGCGAACGTCGGCTCCCTCGTCGGCCTCGTGCCGATCGCCGTCCAGGACATCCCGATCCTGTCGGCCCCGCAGAACCAGCAGTGCACCGAGAACTCGACGCAGGCGAAGGGCGACGAGCCGCTGTCGCACATCCTCGACGACATCCCGGTCCTGTCGGGCAACGGCCAGTCCAACGGCTGAGCCACAGGTGTGAGACCGCTCGGGCTGCCCGCCTTCCCCAAGGTCCGGCAGCCCGGGCTCCCGCATTTTCAAGTGCGGTAATTCGGGTGAATTTTCCGAATGGCGGAGATTGATGGTTTCCTCCGCCCCTTCAACTCGTTTGCAGACTGCGGGTCATGGTGCGAGACGTAAACAGAAGTGCTCGCTCGGTTTCGACTGCCAGATCGGCATGACCACAGAGAAGGGAACATCTGTGAAGCACAAGAAGAGCGCAACGATCATCGCTGGTGTCGTGATGGCCATGGGCATGGCGGCCCCCGCGTTCGCCGACGCCGGCGCCGAGGGTGCGGCTGTCGGGTCCCCGGGCGTTCTCTCCGGCAACCTCGTCCAGGTCCCGGTCCACGTTCCGGTCAACGTCTGCGGCAACACCGTGAACGTGATCGGCCTGCTGAACCCGGCGTTCGGCAACACCTGCGCCAACACCTGATAGCACCCAGCCACCAGGCTGTTTTTCATGGCCGGCCTTGGACCGTCACTTCGACACACCAAGGCCGGCTTTCCACTGCTCAGAGGAAGACAACTACATGCGACAGGCCATTGGTAAAGGGATGCTCGCGACCGCGGCCGCCGCGACAAGCATCCTCTCCCTGTCCGGCTCGACCGCGTTCGCCGTGGACGGGAACGCGGTCGCGGCGGGTTCGCCCGGCATCTTGTCGGGCAACAGCGTGCAGGCACCCGTGGAAGTCCCGCTGAACGCCTGCGGCAACAGCGCCGACGCGGTCGGCGCGGTCAACCCGGCGTTCGGCAACAACTGCGCGAACACCGGGTCCGCCCCGAAGAAGCACGCGCACGCGGAGCACGCGCACGCGGAGCACGCGAGCGCAGAGCACGCGAGTGCCCCGCAGCGAGCGGCGGCACCCAAGCACGCCGCACCCAAGCACGCGGCGCCGGAGCGGGCGCCGCAGCAGCGGGCGAGCGCCAAGGCGGACAACGGACCCGGGTACGGCGAGGACACGGACTCGCGCTCGGACTCGCGCCCCGACACGCACTCGGGCCCGAACGCCGGCACCCATGCGCTCGCCGAGGGCGACGCCCTGCAGTCGCCCGGCATCCTTGCGGGCAACAACGCGAAGGCGCCCGCAGACGTCCCGGTCAACGCCTGTGGCAACACCGTTGACGTGATCGGTCTGCTCAACCCGGCGATGGGCAACAGCTGCGCCAACGGAGCGCCCTCGGTCACGCCCCCGCAGCAGGAGACGCCTCCCTCCCACGAGACGCCTCCGACGCCTCCGCGGGCCGCCGAGCCGCCGACCGACCGCGCCGTCCCCCAGCCGAGGCAGCCCGGTCAGCCGCCGAAGCACGTCGCGTCCTCGACCGCCCGTCAGGCGCCGGTGGCCGCCCCCGCGGCGCCGCACGCCTCCGCCCGGCTCGCCGAGACCGGCAGCGACCAGGACCTCTTGGCCGCGTCGGCGGCGAGTGCCGCTCTGCTGCTCGGCGGGGGAATCCTGTACCGCCGCGGGCGCGCCTCATCCGGTCGCTAGCACTCGCTGGGACGCCCGGAAACGCCGCTGGCGGGGAAGAGACACCCAAGGGTCTCTTCCCCGCCAGAACGGTAGGGGGGCCGGCCCGCTAGGGGGTGTTGCCGACCTACGGCGAAGACGCCGACGGCTGGCGGAGGGCAACCAGGCCCGTCCCATGACACAAGAGTCCACCACCTGATCGCCGCCCGCGAAGAACCGATTCACCCGTTCGCCGACGGCGTCACCTGATCGAGTTCCGACAGCCGTGATCGCCGCTCAGTGCTTGACCGCCCCCATGGGCGTACGGCGCTCGCGCCCACCGACCGGCGCCGGAACCACGGGACTCACCGGCCGCCGCCGCAGGCTCCGTTGCACCCCTCGTACCAGCCTGCCCGCCGTGAAGGACGCCCCCTGCACGAAGCGCATGGCAGGGCCGAAGCTGGACGCCGTCACCAGGCCCGCGAGGAACAGACCGGGGTACGAGGACTCGAAGTCCCCGGAGGCGTAGGGCTCCCCGGCGGCGTTCACCGCCAGGCCGCCGCGCACGTCCGGGGCGAGCAGACCGAGGCGCGCGCTCGTGGCCCTGAACCCGGTGGCCGCGATGACGTGGTCCGTCTCAAAGTCCGGGCCGCCGCCGCTCGCGTCGCCCACGACCTCGAGCCGTACCCGGCCCGCCACGACCGACGCCGTGGCGACCTCGTGGTCGAGCAGCACCTCCACGCGTGACTCGACCCTCTCGCGCACCCACCAGGCCCCGGCCGGGCCGAGCGCCGACGCCGAGATACGGGCGCGGGTGGCCTCGGGAAGCCGCCGGAAGCCGCCGGGCACCTCCGAGTAGAACCAGTTGCGCCACCCGCAGCCGAGGCCGCTGTGCGGGGCGCGGGCGGCCTCCCGCCACGGGCGCTTGAACGCCGGGGGGACGGTGTTCCAGCTCAGCTGGGGCGACCGGGCGAGCACCCGCACGCGCGTTCCCTGCTCGGCGAGGAGCGCCGCGGTCTCCAGGGCGGCCTGGCCCCCGCCGATCACGGTGACGTCCTTGCCGCGGAAGCGGTCCAGGTCCCGGTGGTGGCTGCTGTGCGAGACGTGCTCCGTGCCGAGCCCGAGCAGCGCCGAGGGGATCTCGACGAAGGGGATCACCCCGACGGCCAGGGCCACCGTGCGGCCACGGATGGTCTGACCGTCTTCCGTGATCGCCTCGAACCCCCCGGGGCAGGCCCTGAGCGACGCCACCATCCGTTCGTCGACGTCCGGTACGGCGTGCTGCGCGAACCACAGGCCGTACGAGGCGAACGTCTCCACGGAGACCGGCTCGCCGTGCCGGGCCTCCGTGCCGCCAAGCCTGCAGTACTCGGCGAGGCCGTAGCGGCCCCGGGGGTCGGAGAGGTTCGACGCCCAGGGTTCCGACTTCAGGAACATGCCCCGCGGCATGTGGTCGCGCCAGGACGCCATGGGCCTGCCGAAGACGCGTACGTCGAGTCCGGCACCGGCGGCGTGCGACGCGATGGAGAGCCCGTAGGGCCCGGCTCCGACAACCAACAGGTCATACATCAGCAACTGCTCGCTCTCTCGTCGTGGATACGGGTGTCTTCGGCACGGCCGGAGCCGTCGGGCGCACCCTTCGTCTCAGGCGGCCCATGAGGCGCCGCGTCACATGGCGACACCAAAGGACCCACATGGCGAGGGCGGGAGCCAGGTCGTCCTGGGCGTGCCAGGCGAGCTCGCGGCGGTGTGCCGCGGTGGCGGCGGGGCCCGCCGTCAGCAGGACGCGAAGGGCAGTCAGCGGGGAGTAGTTCTCCACGACGAACCTGCGGCCCGGGAGAACGGCGGCGGCGGGCAGCGGCCGGTGTGTCATGTCCAGGTGCTGGGCGCGCACCACGTCCAGGTCGGCCCCGTCGGCGAACAGGCGGAACTGGGCGCCGGGCCGTGGGTTGAAGTCGAGCAGACAGGGTTCACCCGTCGCGGAGTCCACCCGGAAGTCGAGGTCGAAGATGCCCCGGTAGCCCAGCGTGTCGACGAGTCTGGCCACGCCGGCCCGCAGGTCCGGGTCGGGCGTCCACTCGCCCACCGCCGTCAGGCCGGCGCCGCGCGGCCAGGAGCGGTGCTTGCGGCCCGAGCCGCCGCCGCGCACGACGCCCGTCCGGTCGACGTATCCGTGGACGAACCAGTCGCGGCCCGGACCGTCGGGCAGGAAAGCCTGCAGCAGGAGGCGGCTGCCCGCCTCCTCGCTCCGCCGGTAGAGCTCCTGGGCCTCCTTCGCCGACCGCACAAGGACCGTGCTGCGCAGGTCCGTCCCGGCAGGGACCAGCCACGGGCGGCTCCACTTCGCCACCGCGGGAAGCCCCAATCGCCCTACGGCGGCGACTGCCTGGGCCGGTGATTCCGGCAGGAGCGTCAGGGGGTGGGGAATGTCGGTCGCCGCGCACAGCTGGGCCAGGGTCGCCTTGTCGGCCACCCGTTCCGCGAGCCCGCCCGCCTGGTCCGGCAGGAGATAGATGTCGGCGAGTTCTCTCTGCAGGCGCCCGATGGCGAGGGCGCCCGCGTCGTCCATCGGAATGAGAACGGAAGGACGGGCGACCCTGCGGGCGATGCGGCGCAGGACGGCGGCGATTTCCTGGAGAGACGCGCCCGGCGGGGGCGGAGGGTGCGTCTGATGAAGATAGCGGGATCTGCGCACCGGGCTCTTCGCGGAATCCGCAGCCGCTACATGTACCTCCACTCCCGCGCGGCCGAGTGACCGAACAGCTCCGAGTGTGCCGTGATGAAAGGGATTCCGGTCGATCCGCAGCAGAACCGCGGGGACCCGGGTATCAAGAGTGAGCACGGCCAAATCCTCTCAATTCGATCCCCCATGCGGGCGATGGGCACGCCCAGAGGATTAGGGGCTCGATTGGCGCAATAGAAATACATATGACTGAGTGTCAGTAGATGGAGGAGCAGCATGAGGAGCGGCCATGGCTTTGCAGAGACGCCAGAGCACCAGTAAACGGCTGGCATTCATTGCCGGCGGAATCGTCGTATCGGCAGCGCTCGCCGTAGGACCGGGCTACGCGTGGGGAGCCGGGCAGGACCCCGAGCCACCGGTCGGCCTGCCCGCACTGCCCGGACTTCCGACGGCGGTGCCCGTCCCGTCCCCCTCCGCGGCCACCCCAGTGACCCCGGCCAGTCCAGAGACCCCGGCCGCCCCGTCGGCCCCCGCCAGTCCCTCGGCCCCGGACGCCGACAAGAAGCCGGCCTTCGGCGCCTACCTCGACTACGGGCCCAAGGGCGTCGAGCGCATGGCCGAACTCAGCAAATGGCTGGGCGGCGCCGAGCTGCGCGTGGGGCACACCTACCTGCCGGGCGACCGGTGGAGCAACATCGAGGGGGCGCCGAACTTCCTGGAGAGCTGGGCGGACTGGCGGCGCGCCAAGGACGACCGGCTCTTCGTGCTCAACGTCCCGATGATGGAGCGCAACGAGGACCACGTCGGCGACACGGAGGTCCGCTCGCTGCTCCGCAGGGGCGCGGCGGGCGATTTCGACGAGCATTACCGCGCCCTCGCCGAACGGCTCGTGAAGCTCCAGGTGCCCGACACCGTCATCGTGCTCGGCTGGGAAATGAACGGCACCACGTACACCCATCGCTGTGGTCCCGACCCGGAGGCCTGGAAGAAGTACTGGAAGCGCATCATCACGACGATGCGTTCGGTGCCGGGCCAGAAGTTCAAGTTCGACTTCACGCCGAACAGGGGCCGGGACGCCATTCCCTGGACCCAGTGCTATCCGGGCGACGACGTCGTGGACATCATCGGCATGGACTCGTACGACCAGCCGACGGGAACTGATTTCGCCCGGCAGGTCAGCGAGCCGTACGGCCTGAAGCAGCACGTGGAATTCGCGAAGGAGCACGGAAAGGTGATCTCCTATCCGGAGTGGGGCCTCTTCCGCAACGGCGACAACGAGGAGTACATGCGGAAAATGCTCGCCTGGATGGACGAGCACAAACCGCTGTACAACACCGTCACCGACTACTGCCCGCACGGCGTGTGGCAGTGCGAGGACAACCCCAAGTCGTCCAAGGCCTACCGTTCCCTGCTCTTCGGCCGCAAGGACACCGAACCGACTCCGGAGCCGACGAAGCCGACCACGCCGACGACACCGCCGAACTGCACGCCGCTGAACCTGGGCGACTGGGCCGAGTACTGGATGGGCGGCAAGCTGTGCATGCGCCTTGACTGGTACAAGCGGCCCTGAGTACGAGCGGCCCTGATCAGGACCGCTCCTGGCGCTCAAGGCGTTCCTTGCGCCTACGCAGGAACTCCTTGCCCCGGCTGCGGGCCGCCGCGTCCCATGCGGCGGCCCGCAGCACGGGGGCGGTGCGCCTGCGGGCGAGCAGGAGCCGGTGGTTGGTGGCCTCCTCGGGGCGCCAGTGGTGCTTGTACGGCTCGTTGCCGCGCAGGAGGCTCAGGACGCGGCTCCGGTCGCCCTCGGCATGCTCCGTGCAGGCGTTCAGGAGCATCGTCGCCACGTCCACCTTCCGCTCCCGCAGCTGCGGATGTGCCCCGTACAGATAGCCGCCGACCAGATGGGGCGAGAGGAGGGTCAGATCGGCCGCCACCACGGCGTCGTCGAGCCGGAACTCGGTGACCACCGCGTCGCCCACCCTGACCATGAGCCCCACCGACCTGATCAGGTGCTCGGAGAACCGCGGCTGAAGGTGCTCGGACGTCACCTTGCGTCCCTGCCACTGGAGTTGATGCAGATGCAGGAGCGTGCGCACCGACGCGTCCACCTCGTCGTGCCGTACGATCCGACGCTTGACGCCCAGCGCGTCCATCTTCCGGATCTTGGCGCGCGCCCGCTGGGCCCGTGGTGCGGGCAGCCGCCCGAGCAGCTCCTCCATCGACGCGGCGGGCAGCTCCAGGCAGAGCGAGTCGACGAGGCGGAGCCGGGGCCCGCGCCAGCGTGCGTAGATGCGCTCCACGGCGGCTCCTGACCGGACCTCGCGGAAGTCGATGAGCGCGCCGCGGGCCAGCTCCGAAAGTCCGTCGGCCAGTGCGTCCGCCGCCTCGTCGGCGAACTCGTCGTCGAGCAGCACATCGCTGAAGTCGGAGATCGCGCCGCCGAGCGGCACGAGCGCCGGGAGCGGTACGTGCACGCGCATCAGCGGCGCCGCGGCGATCAGCTCGCCACCTCTGCGTACGAGGACCACGCGCAGCCGCCCGCGCGTTCCGTAGGAGAGCCACCACGAGTGCAGCCACGCGTGGCTCTGGAACGGCGTCGCCGTCCGGCACCTGCGGTGCAGCCGGGCCCACTCTCCGGCGAGACTCCCGAACTCCCCTTCGTCCGTGCAGAGTTCGACGGTCAGGGTGGCTTCGGCAGTTGCGATGGTGTCCGTCATCCCCATCACCTCTCCCTGTTGACGTCGGCGGACTGCGCGGGGCCCGGCACCGTGGCCGGTGCGCCGTCATCGCCGCCCGCGCCGCGCCGGGGGCGCACGAGGAGGGCGAGCCCGCCGAGCAGGCCTCCCGCGCAGCCGCCCACCAGGGCGGTCATGGGGGCCGCCGCCGACGCGGGAGCCTCGGGCTTGACCGCGCGCGAGAGCTGGAGGAGGCGCACCTTCGTGCTCTCCTTGGTGTGGTTCGCGTTGTTGGTCAGGGAGCGTGAGACCGCGTTGGCGATGTCGGCCGCCTTGCCGGGCTGGGCCGCGGACGCCGAGATGGAGATCATCGGGGCGTCGGGCGAGGTGGCGGCCTGGACGCTCTCGCGCAGCTTCTGCGCCGAGACGCCCGACTCCACCTGGGCGTCGCCGAGCACCGCGAGCTGCGTGGCGACCCGGCCGTACGCCGTGGCGAAGCCGAGGGCGGCGGTGGGGTCGGAGTCTTTCTGCGGGACCGCGATCACATAACTCGTCGCGGTGTACTCGGGGGTCTTCACCGCGCCGTACAGGCCGCCGGTCAGGGCGCCGATCACTGCACCCGCCGGCAGGAGCCACCACACGGGCAGTCGCTTCACGCGGGCGAGCATCGGGGCCGGGTGACCGGCCGGACGAAGCCGCCTGCTCAGGGTTTCGGTCATCAGGAACTCACTCTCGGGGTCGAGCCGGAGGCAGCTGCCTCGTAGACGTGCATCAGCTGTGCTGCGCTGCGGGTGATGCTGTAGCGGTGGGCGGCCGCCGTGGCGAGGCGCGGCTGCGGCCCCGCCGCCCGGACCCGAAGCAGCGCCCGCACGAAGGAATCCGGGTCGCCCGTGACGCGCTCGGCGCCGGTGGCCTCGCCCGGCGGGAGGTCCTCGACGGCGGGGCACCTGGCGTAGAGCACCGGCAGACCGGCGGCGAGGCCCTCCACGACGGCGAGGCCGAAGGCCTCCTCGGGCGACGGCGAGGCGAGGACGTCCATGGCGGCGAGGAGCGCCGGAAGGTCGGCCCCCTCACCGGACGGAGCGGAGAGATGGGGCCGCTCCCCCGCGAACACCACCCGGTCCGCGACGCCGAGCCGGTCCGCCGTCGCGCGCAGCCTCTCCTCGTCGGGGCCGCCGCCGACAAGGAGTACGCGTACGTCACCGGGCAGCGCGGCCACCGCGTGCAGCAGGACGTCGAAACGCTTGCCCGCGGCGAGGCGGCCCACCCCGCCGACGACGAACGCCTCCTCGGGAAACCCCAGTTGACGGCGGGCGGCGATCCGGGCCCGCGGGTCGAAACGGAACCGCTCCACGTCGATGCCGTTCGGTACGACGTGGATACGTTGCCGGGGCACCCCCCACCGGCCAAGGCGCTCGGCGACGGACGGGGACACCGCCACCGTGGCCCGCCCCAGGCGCTCCCCGGTCAGGTACAGCGCGCGGACGCCCGCCGTCAGCGGCCTGCCCTCCATCTGCGAGTCGCCCAGCGAGTGTTCGGTGGCCACGACCGCGCGCGTCCCGGCGAGGCGTGCGGCGATGCGCCCGTACAGGCAGGCGCGGAACAGGTGGGTGTGCACGAGGTCGTACCCGCCCCCGCGGATGACCTTCACGAGGCGGGGCACCGCGCCCAGGTCGCGGTTGCCGGACATGCCCAGGTGGATGACGCGCACTCCGTCGGCCCGCAGCCCCTCGGCGACCGGCCCTGGGTTGGTGAGGGTCACGACGTCGCAGGTCGCGGGCAAATGGCGCAGGAGCAGCCGCAGTTGCTGCTCGGCGCCGCCGACCCCGAGGCCGGTGATGATGTGCAGGGCCCTCATTCGGCCACCGCCGTTTCGCGCACCGCCGGTTCGCGGACCGTACGGCGGCGCAGGCGGTTGAGCCGCAGCTTCAACTGGAGCCGCAGGGCGGTGTCCTCCTGCCCGATGTGGACGCGGGGCAGGGCGTGGACGCCGGTCAGCGGGCCCGGGGAGATCGCGCAGGCGTAGCGGTAGCCCGCCGCCCGTACGGTGTCGGCGACGCGCTGGTCCACGGTGCCGTACGGATAGCAGAAGCCCTCCACCTCGCGGCCGATGAGGTCGGAGAGGGCGCTGCGGCTGCCGCTGGTCTCCTGCCACAGCAGCCGGTCGTCCGCCCGGGTGAGGTCCACGTGCGTCAGACCGTGCGAGGCGACCTCCATCCCCTCGGCGGCGATGTGGCGGATGCCCTCCGCGCTCAGGAGCGGTTTGCGCGGGCCCAGGGGGTCCCACGCGTTGTCACCGGCGAGGCGGCCCGGGAGCACGAAGACGGTGGCGTCGAAGCCGTAGCGGTGCAGGAGCGGCAGGGCGTGGTCGACGAAGTCGGTGTACCCGTCGTCGAAGGTGAGGCCGACCAGACCACGCCCCTCGCCACGGGCACGCGCGGTGAGCAGCCGCGTCATGCTCACCCCGCGAAGACCCTGCCGCCGCATCCACCGCAGTTGGGCGGCGAGGCGTTCGGGCGAGACGGTGATCTTGTACGGGTCGTCCGCGCAGTTGTCCACGGAGTGGTACATCGCCACCCACATCGGCGCCTGCGGCAGCCAGTGCCGTGTGCGCAGCGAACGGGAGGTCTCACCAAGTGCTGTGTCAACGGGCATGCCAGAGCTTCCGTGTGGCGGATGTGACGGAACGGATGACGGGCTCGAAGGCCTGCGCCTTCAGGGCCCAGAGCACCAGGACGAAGACGGCGACGACGGTCGAGGAACCGACGGCGAAGGCGATGAACGGTGACTCGACGCGGCTCGCGAAGGCCCCGCCGAACCCGGTGGCGCACACCATCGCGGCCACCGGCTTGACCAGCTCGGCAAGGACCCGGCGGACCCGGATCGGCACATTGCGCGGACCCATCCCGCACAGCAGCACGCACGCCGTGACGCTGATCCCTGCCGCGTTGGCGAGCGCGATGCCGCGTACGCCCCACAGGTCGACCGCCCAGTTGCCGATCCCGGCGGTCGACGCGACCCCGACCGCCATCGCGCCCAGCGGGAACCACGTGGCGCGCCCACCGGAGAAGTAGGAGCGCACGAGCGCCCCCACCAGCGTGTGGCCCAGGAGCCCCAGGGCGTACACGCGCATCACGGCGGCGGTGGCGACGGTGTCCTGCGCCGTGAACGCGCCCCGCTGGAAGAGGATCTGGATGAACTGGGGCGCGCACGCGATGACGACGGCGGTGCCGAGAAGCACCACGCAACCGGCGAGACCCAGATCCCGCTCGACCCGCGACCTGGCCCGCTCGACGTCCCCTTCGGCCAGGGCCCGCGCGACGACGGGGAGCGTGACCGTGCACAGCATCAGGGAGAGGACCATCGGCACCTGCGCCACTTTCTGGGCGTAGTTGAGGTGCGAGATGGCTCCGGCGGGCAGCGAGGACGCCAGGAAGCGCTCGATGAGCACCTGCGACTGCCTGCACAGCGCGAAGAGCAGCACGGTGGCGATGAGGGTGGTGCCCATCAGCGCCGGGGCCGAGCCGTCCTTCTTCCCTTCGTGCGGCACGTCCGCCGTGTCGCGGGTGAGCTGGCGCCAGAGCGAGGGGGCCTGGACGAGGACCATGAGTACGCCGCCGACCGCGACGCCGAGGGCCGCTGCGCGGACGCCGTAGCGGGGGGCGAGGACGAACACCGCGGTGATGATGCCGATGTTGTAGAAGACGTAGATGGCGGCCGGTGCCACGAACCGGCGGTGCGCCCGCAGCGCCGCGCTGCAGTACCCGGCGAGGCCGAATGTGAAGACGCAGGTGGCGGTCAGCAGGGTGCAGTCCACGGCGAGGCGCGGGTCGGGCAGACCCGGCGCGAGGACCTCCACCAGGAGCGGCGCCCCTGCCATCAGGAGCAGCGCGACGGCACCGGATGCCAGCATCAGACGCGGCAGCGACGCGGCCACGAGGGCGCGGACGGGATCGCGGCGCGCGCCGAGGCCCCGGCGGGCGAGCGCCATGCTGAAGGCGGGGACGAGGGCGAACGCGAGGCCGTCCTCGATGAGCAGCGTGGTGGCCAGCTCGGGGACGGTCCACGCGACGAGGAACGCGTCGGTCTCCGAGCCCGCCCCGAAGAAGTGGGCGAGGGCCTGGTCGCGCACGAGCCCGAGCACCGATCCGGCCACCGTGAGGACCGCGGTGATCAGAGCGGCCTTGGCGAGAAAGCCGTTGGAGGGGTCGGATCCCTTGACGGGCCCGGCCTCGACGGCGGGCGCGGGTACTTTGCCGACCGGGTCGATGTCAACGGAGTGGGTCGTCGAGCTCATCGCGGGACCTCCCCGGAGGCCGACGCCGACAGCGCACGCCCCGACAGCGCCCACCAGGCCACGAGCCCCAGGACCACGGCCATCAACACCGTCGAGGGACCACCGATGTCGGCGTACGAGAAGTCCACCAGCTGCCATACGAGAAGACCGCAGGCGACCAACGCGCAGTCCACGCCCGCGCCCCCGCGCACCCGGGCAAGACGCCGCAGGCCGAGCAGCAGGAAGGCCGCCCAGCTGCCCACCAGCGTGCACAGGCCGAGCAGCCCCTGCTCGCCGAGGACGAGCAGATACATGTTGTGCGGGGAGAGCAGTGGCTGGCGGCTGAACTGCGCGCCCGCCCCTCCGACGTCGCTGGCCGACGAGAGGGCCAGCGACGCGTGGCTGTCGCGGTAATCGGGGAAGGCCTTGAGCCCCACGCCCGACACCGGCTCGTCACGCCACATGTCCACCGCCGCGGCCCACATCGTGTACCGGTCGGTGACCGACTGGTCGGGGGCGTCGGTGACCTGCGTGATGCTGGTGATCCGCTCCTGCAGCATCTGCGTACCGATCCCGAAGCCGCCCACGAGGACGACGGCGGCGGCAGCAGCGACCGCGAGGGCCCGCAGTGCGCGGCGCACCCCCGCGAGCCCCAACTGCGCGCCGCACGCCACGACGGTGGCGATCCAGGCGCCGCGGCTGAAGGAGAGCGCGAGCGGCACGACGAGGAGCAGCGCGCACACAAGGGCCGCCTGACGCTGCTTCGAGGAGGCGGGACCGAGCGCGAGAGCGAGGGCGCACACCACTCCGTAGGACACCACGGTCGCCATTCCCATGACGTCCGTCGGACCGAAGGTCCCCACGGCCCTGACGTCCGAGCCCATGTAGCTCGCGCCCGTCGCCGTGACGTACTGATAGACGCCGAGCGAGCCCTGGAAGAGGGCGAGGCCGATGAGGGACCAGGCCACCAGGCGGAAGTCGCGGCGGTCGCGGACGAGCACCAGGATCGCGGCCGGTACGAGGACGAAGATCTGCAGATAGCGCACCAGGCCGGTCATCCCGGCGGACACGGTGCTCGCGCCGACCGCGGCGACCGCGATGCCGATCACCGGAAGGCCGAGTACGACGGCGGCGGTCCGCGTCAGCGGGCGGGTCGCCCCGCGCACGGTGCGGGCCACGCACCAGAGCACCACCACCGCGGAGGCCGCGTCGGCGATCGTGCCGCCTCCGGAGCCGCCGTCGTGCGGCGGCACGGGCATCGCGAGCAGGGCGACCACGGCCATGACCGGCAGTACGGGTCCGGCGCTCCGGAGTGCCGAAACCAGTGCGGCGGCCGGTGAGCCCGCGGGGAAGAGCGTGATCGAGGCACCGTTCACCCGCGTCAGCTCCCCGTCGGACGTACGAGAGAGGCGGCGGTGCGCAGCAGGATGCACAGGTCCTGCCAGAACGACCAGTTGTCGATGTAGGCGTTGTCGAACCGGCACCGGTCCTCGATCGAGGTGTCACCGCGAAGGCCCTGGATCTGCGCGAGCCCGGTGATGCCGGTCGGCATGCGGTGGCGTTCCGCGTAGCCGGGGTACTTCTGGCTGAACTGGCCGACGAAGTAAGGGCGTTCTGGGCGCGGGCCGACCAGGCTCATGTCGCCGAGGAAGACGTTCCACAGCTGGGGAAGCTCGTCGAGCGACGTTCGGCGCAGGAACTGGCAGAACCGGCTCATGCGCTGCTCGCCCGCGACGGTCCACCGGGTGGCCGCCTCGTGCGGGTCGGCGGGGCGGTGCGTGCGGAACTTCAGGAGCGTGAACAGCCGCCCGTCCCTGCCGATGCGCTCCTGACGGAAGATCACCCCGGGTCCTTCGGTGGCCCGCAGGACGGCGGCGCACGCGAGGAGCACGGGGCTGATGAGCAGCAGCAGGAGGCCTGAGGTCACGAGGTCGAGGGCGCGCTTGCTGAGGCTGAAGTGCCTGCGCCGTGCGGGCACGAGCGCGCGGCAGGGGAACCCGGCGAGCTGCCCCGACCTGGACTGGCGCCCCGGCGCGTCGTAACCCGGCGGCTGCGTCGCGTCGATCGCCCACACGTCACAGCCCGAGCCGCTCAGCCCCCGCAGCCATCCGATCTGCTCGGGGCCCGGCGTCGGCCCGACGACCAGGACGGTGCGTACGGCGTTCTGGATGACCGCGCGGCGCAGTTCCTCGATGGTGGAGAGCACCGGCAGTTCGGCGCCCTCCGTCTCCGTGCGCCCGGCGGGCGCGTCGCCCACGATGCCCACGGGCCGCACCCCGGCCTGCGGATGGCGCAGGACCGCCTCCGCGACGCGCCGGGCGACGGCGCCGGGGCCGACCACCAGGGCGGGGCGGGGCTGCCGAAGCGCCGATCTTCGCGCCCACCAGTACAGGGCGGCGCGGCCCGTGCAGCACAGCACGCTCTGGAGCGCCGCCGCCGTGCACGCGGTGGTGAGGGAGAGCGGGCTCAGGGCGGAGAAGCTCGCGGCCACGAGCCCCACGGCGCACCAGCTCAGCATGGCCTGCCAGGCCAGCGAGGGGAGTTCGTCGAGCGCGCGGGGCGCGACGAGCGGGCGGTACAGCGCGGCGCGCGCGTTCAGGCCGGTCACGGCGGCCAGGAGCAGGACCACGAGGAGGGGGTGGCGCTGCGGCCCGGTGAGCAGCACGGTGCCGAGCAGGGCGGCGGTGCAGTCCACGGCGAACAGGGGGAAGGCCGCCGATGAGCGGCGTGCCGATGATCCCCAGGCGATGCTCGTCCTGCGGCCGCTCCCGGCCCCGCGGGGAGGGATGACCGAGGCGGTGGCGATGGCTTGGTCGGCCGCCCGTGGCTGCGCGGCAGGGGTGGTGACAGTTCGTTCCGCACTCACGGGTTGATGGACTCCCTGCACTTGATGGGCCCCACGCCCAGTAGCTCGCGGTACACGGCCGCGACAGCGTCCGCGGTGTGCCGCACATCGTGGGTGTTCGATACGTGGCGGTGCGCCGCACGGCCGAGGGATTCGCGGAGGGACGGATCGCCGAGCAGCGCGACGAGGGCTCGTGCGAGCGCCGCCGGGTCCTGCGCGGGAACAAGGCCGTGGGGCACGAGTGCGGGCGGCAGGCTCTCTCGCGCGCCGTCCACATCGGTGACCACCACGGGGCGGGCACAGGCCATCGCCTCGAGGGGTACGAGTGCCATGCCCTCCCACCGTGACGGCAGGACCACGAGGTCGGCCGCCCGGTACCAGTCAGTGGCGTCCGCGACGTCCCCGGCGAACCGCACGGAGGCGGGCGCCCGCTCACGGAGTCCGGGTCCGTCGGGTCCGTCCCCGACGAGGACGAGCCGGGCGTCCGGCATCCGCTCGGTGACCGCGGCCCAGGCCCGCAGCAGGACGTCCTGCCCCTTCTGCCTGCACAGGCGCCCCACGCACACGACCAGGGGCGCCTGCCCGGAGAGCCCCAGGGCGTCCCGCGCCGCCTGCGCGGCCACGGGACGGAAGCGCGCGACGTCCACCCCGTTGGGGATGACGGACCAGCGTGCGTCGATCCCGGACCGCTGCCCGGTGAGCCGCTCCGCCTCGCTGACGCAGATCACGTGCGTGGCCCAGCGGGCCCCGAAGCGCTCCCAGCGCAGGGCGAGGCGCGCGGTCACGCCGCCGACCGCCTCGAAGGACCAGGCGTGCGGCTGGAACACCGTGGGGACCCTGCCGCGCAGGGCGATCCTGGCGGCGAGCCCGGCCTTGGCGCTGTGGGCGTGCACGATGTCGGGCCGCAGCTCGTCGACGATGCGGGCGATGCGCCGCACCTCGCCGGGAAGACCCGGCCCCGGGGAGCGGGTCGCCGCCCATCTGTGGATGCCGCTGCCCAGGCCCCGTACGGCATCCGGCAGACAGCCGCCGCCGTCCGGGCACGCCACGTCGACCCGCATCCCGGCGGACAGCTGGGACCTCACCAGGTCGGTGACCACACGGGCCACTCCGCCGTCGACGGGCTGCGCGACGTGAAGGACGCTCAGCCGGTGGTCAGGTGATGACAGTTGCATGCACGGCGCCTTGCTCAGGGGGAAGAAGGTGATGCGCTACCGCTTCGCGTCCACAGCGGCGAAGAGCACTCCGGCCCACGCGGACTCTCGCTGCGAGGCAAGTCGGATGAGCAGGCCCTTTCGGTCGGCCTTGAGGGCCCCGTCGAGCCGGAAGATGTCGGAGTCGTAGCCGAGGGTGTTGGCGTACGCGGGCGTCCTTGCGATCTGCCTGCCCGGCTCGCTGATGGTCGAGTTCATGACGTCGCGGGCGGGGTTCGCCGCGTCGGAGAGCCGCAGGGGCCTGCTCCGGTCGGTCGACACGGTGAGCGTGTCGCCGGCCGTTCCGCGGTCGCCGTTGTACGCGACCATGCCGACGCTGCCCTTCGCGCGGGCCGGGACCGGCATGCCGCGGAGCCTGATCGCATGGCTGCGCCGGTTCGCGTCGAAGGAGTCGAAGCCGTCCCACACGGTCAGGTGCCGCAGCGGCGCGGCCTCGTTCTCGTACGCGACGACCAGCGTCCAGCCGCCCCATGCCCCGGCCTTGGAGTGCCCCATCGCCACGTTGACCTGCGCGACGGTGTAGAGCCCCTCGCCACCGGACTCGACAAGCGGCGTGACGTCCGCCGATGCCTGGAAGGCGTCCGCTCCGTTGGCGGTGCGGTGCCCGACCAGGGTGTCGGCCTTCACGTGCTTGTAGCTGCCGCCGGGTTCGGCGATCAGGGCCTTGCCGTTGTCCTTGGGCGGCTTCTGCTCACCGACGCGGAGGTTGCCGCCCCAGTACAGACGCGCGTAGGAGACCCGGGAGCCCGGTGGGATGCGGACCTCTGAGCGGCTGGAGTTGTAGGTGTTCGGGTCCTTGTCGACATCGACGTAGAACATGTCGAAGTCGTTGTTGGCGGCCGCCTCACCGCTGCGGGCGGAAGGGCACGACACCGCGCGGGCGGCCATCGGCTTCCGGCACGTGATGGCCGTGTTGGCCGCGCGGGTGATTCCGCCGTGCTGGAGGGCGTAATAGCGCTGCGCGAACTCGATGCTCCCCGCTTCGGCGGCGGCGGGGGGCGCGGGCGCGGCAACCGAGTGACCGCCCGGCACGACGACGACCGCCAGGGAAATGGCGCACAGCGTCAAGCTACGCAGACGCGGGCGCAGGGAATTACGCATGACGGCGTTGCCCTTTCGCGAAAGGTTCCGCACCAGGAGGGAGAATTGAAATGCGACAGTCACACTTGACCCGTAACTTCCCGCACTTGTTCTTTCAAATGACTTCAGGAGGAGAGCAACACTAGCCGCTTTCTGTATTAATCCAGGAAGGCTGACAAGTGTGTCGGAATCGTGAAGTGAGTAACGCTCCCGGACCGCCAGGAGCACGGGCCGATGGGCCGTCGCGTGAACCCCGCGCCAGCAGATCACCCTTTTGGGCCCACAACCCCTGCGGGCGAACTCCGTTGATCCATGGGCCGGGCACACCGCCCTGCTGATGCATCAACAGACCAAGGAGCAACTCTCCATGTCGCGTACCGCGAAGGCCCTCGCCCTCTCCACCGTTGCCGTGGCCGCCATGGCCGGCAGCGCCGGCATCGCCGCCGCCGACGCCGGCGCCCAGGGGGCCGCCACCAACTCCCCCGGTGTCATCTCGGGCAACGCCGTCCAGGTCCCGGTCCACATCCCGGTCAACGCCTGCGGCAACACCGTCGACGTCATCGGTCTGCTGAACCCGGCGTTCGGCAACACCTGCGTCAACAGCTGACACCTCGGCAGCACGCACTGAGCGACGGCCGTTCTCCCCCGAGGAGGACGGCCGTCGTGCGTTCCCGAGTGTTCCCGCGCGTCCCGTGAACGGCCGTCATGCCCCGAATGGCAGTCGCTCGGTTGCGGCCGGTGTCCACCGCTTCCACGGTGAAGACAAGATCCGACGCATCACCACGCATCACCGAAGGGAACACCCATGCGCGCTCTGCCCGTACGGCGTATCGCGACAACCGTCCTCTGCACCTCTCTCCTCCTCGGGACGGCCGGCCCCGTCATGGCGGCCGGGAGCGACTCCCCCCACGGCAGCTCCCAGGAGGCGGCCCGCGCGCCGGTCCCCGAGGCTGACGCACTGCTCGCCCAGGCCAAGACGCTGGGCGACGCCGGTGGTGTGCTCACGCCGGTCACCGATCTGCTCACCGCCGTGCTGAAGGCCGACAAGGGCCAACTGCCCGCCGCGGACGCCACGAAGCTCGCCGCTCCGGTGAAGGACGCCATCGCGAAGGCCGCGGCCGCGGCCCCCAAGGCGCCCGCGCTCCCCGAGACCCCGGCTGCTCCCGGGCTCCCGGACACCGCCGCGCTCCCCCAGACCCCGGCGCTCCCGCAAGCCCCGGCGCTCCCCAAGGCGCTGTCGGACGGCAACAGGGCGGTGGCCGACCCGAAGGCCGACGCCCTGAAGGCGCTGCAGGCCTCGGTCGACGCCCTGGTCAAGGCGGCCACCGGCGGCGACGTCACGAAGGTGACGGCCGCGATTCCGCCCGTGCTCACCGGCCTCGTCAACCTCGTCGCCGCCACGCTGCTCGGCGGCGGCCTTCCCAAACCCGACCTGGCAGGGCTGCCCGCCCTGCCCAAGCTGCCGGCGGGACCGGCGGCGCTGCCCCAGGCACCGGCGCTTTCCTGAGCTTCGGCCACATGCCCGTCGCGTCGGCCTTTTTGGCCGGCGCGACGGGCATTTCACGTCCGCATTGCCGGCCGCGCCGCCATCCGCCGCAACGGCCCTTTGCACCGTCGGCGCGTCCATCTCATACGAGAATGAGACAGCGCCTTCGTTCGGGTGGGTTCCGGGAATTTCCGCCGCACAGAGTTTCCGGCGTACACAGCGCTCGTTACCCAAGGAGAAGTGAAAATCCCCTCTGGCGACCGCCCGTCGCCCAAGAAAGGAACACGATGAAGCCCCTGAAGGCTGCCGCCGTCGTTGCCGGATCCATGGTCATCGCTGGTGTCGCCGCACCCGCCTTCGCCGCCGACCTCACGCCCACCAGCCTGAACGGTGCAGTCGACACGATCGCCGGCCAGACGCAGAACCTGGACGCGGCCCCGCTGGCCACGAACGCCCTCGACACCAAGAACAAGGACTCCGTCGTCAACACCGTGTCGGGTGCCGCGAAGGACCTGCACGCGGGTGGCGGCGCCGGCAAGCTGCTCGGCGGACTTCCCCTCTCGCAGTAGGGCTCTCCCCGGCCACCGCCGAGGGCGCGGCTGTCCGCTCGCCCGACGTCCCCGGCAGCCTGGACGCGACGCCTTGAACCCCCAGGGCCGGTTCCGCAGACGCATACTGCGGAACCGGCCCTCAGGCGTTCTCGGTTCTCGTCTCTCTCGCTCAGTTCGACTGAGGGGCCCCGGAGTTCGACCGGCGCGTGCCCCGATCGTGTGATCGCTCGCCCGCACTCACCCAGTCAAGTGACGACCGGTCCCGAGACACCCAAAAGCATCGATACGGTTCCGGGATGACCTCGACATCGAGCGAAACCCGCACTTTCCGAGCCGCCGATCTGGGCACCCTCACCGTGGTCTCGTGGAGTGGTGAACACCCCGAGGACGAGAAGGACATGCCCTTCCTGCTCGCCTACTCGCTGGGCGACGGTGAAGGCGGCCCCGAGGGCGCGACCGCGGCCATCGAGGCCCTGCTGCGGAACAACGGGCTCCCCATCGGCGGCCCCGTCATGGAGAGTTCCCGCAACCCGAGCCTGCCCGTCACCCTCCTCGTCGAGGCCGGCCAAGCGGCACTGAACATGCCCTACCTCAGCGCGCAGTGCGTCGTACCGCCGGAGTGGCTCGTCGCGGTGGGCGAGCGGGGACACGCCTACTTCATGTTCACCACGCGCCCCTGGCCCGAGGCCAAGCCCGGGGTCCCGCTCGCCGAGGAGGCCCTCCAGGCGTTCGCGGGCGCCGAGGAGACCATGACCAACGCCGCGCACTGCCTACTCACCGCGAAGAGCCTGCGCGGCTAGGAGCCGCCGACAGGGCCCGCACGCGACTGGGGCCCGCCGGTCGGGACAGACCGGCGGACCCCGGTACTGCACAGGGTGTCGAAGCCCCGCCGCCCGTGAACCGAGTGAGGATCGCAACGATGGACACCAGCACGCCCCTGCCCCAGGCCCGCAAGCCCGAAGCGCCCTTAGGCCGCGTGGACCCGCCGTCCGGCGGCACGGGCGGGAGCCGTGCCTTCGCGCTGCTCCTGGTGATCACGGGGGCGGCGGGGCTGCTCGCGGCGTGGGTGATCACGCTGGACAAGTTCAAGCTCCTCGAGGACCCGAATTTCACGCCGGGCTGCAGCCTCAATCCGGTGGTGTCCTGCGGCAACATCATGAAGAGCGAGCAGGCGTCGGTCTTCGGCTTCCCGAACCCGATGCTGGGCATCGCCGCGTACGCGGTCGTGATGTGCGTCGGCATGAGTCTGCTCGGCCGTGCGCGCTTCCCGCGCTGGTACTGGCTGACGCTGAACGCGGGCACGCTCTTCGGGGTCGGCTTCTGCGCCTGGCTGATGTATCAGTCGCTCTACGAGATCAACTCGCTGTGCCTGTGGTGCTGCCTGGCCTGGGCCGCCACGATCACCATGTTCTGGTACGTGACCTCGTTCAACGTCCGTAACGGCCTGCTGCCCGCGCCCTCCTGGCTGCGCACGTTCCTCGGTGAGTTCACGTGGGTGTTCCCGGTGCTGCACATCGGCATCATCGGGATGCTGATCCTCACGCGCTGGTGGGACTTCTGGACCAGCTGAACTTCCGGACCGGCTGGAAAGGAGACATCACCAGTGAGCAAGGAAGCAGCGCACGACCGTACGTGGACGGAGCGGCTCACGCGCCGGGCCACGATGCGTGGCCTCATTGCCGTCGCCGTCACCGCCGTGACGGCGCAGGGCGCCCTCCTCTGGTCGACCCGGCACACGGCTCATGACCGGCCGTCCGACGACCTCGGTGAGGGCGCGTCCGATTTCGACGAGATGTACGAGGGCCGGCGCATCCGCGGATCGAGAGCCGCCGCAGGCGGTCGACACGCGGGCTCTTCCTGGGACATCACGGTCGACGGCCGCCCGCTCCACCTCATGCGGCGCGCCGACGGCGGCTATCTGAGCATGATCGACCACTACGAGTCGTATCCCACGCCCCTCATCGCCACCCGCAGAGCAGTGGACGAACTCGGCCGTGGCCAGCAGCTGCGCGGCGGTCACGCCTGATCACGGCCCGCACATCGGACCGTAGGAAGCGAACCGGAGGAAGCGAACCGAAGTGGTCTACACGCGCAAGAACCAGGCCCGGCTCACCGGCGCCGAGAAGCGGCGCTTCGTCAACGCGGTGCTTGAGCTCAAACGCACGGGCGAGTACGACGAGTTCGTCAGGACGCACATCGAGTACTACGTGTCCGACGGGGAGCCCGGACTGCGGGTCGCCCATATGACGCCCTCGTTCCTGCCCTGGCACCGCCGGTTCCTCCTGGAGTTCGAGCGGGCGCTTCAGCGGGTGGATTCCGCGGTGTCCGTGCCGTACTGGGACTGGACGGCGGACAGGACGGCGCATGCCTCGCTCTGGGGAAGCGGGCTCATGGGCGGCAACGGGCGGCGCTCCGACCGGCAGGTCATGACCGGTCCGTTCGCCCGCAGGAACGGCCACTGGGTCATCAAGGAGGGGGAGACGGGCGGCGACTTCCTCATGCGCGACTTCGGCAGACCTCAGAACCCGACCGAGCTGCCGACGCCGAAGCAGCTGGCCTGGGCCATGCGCGACCCGGTGTACGACACACCGCCCTGGGACTCCACATCGCCGACGGGCTACCGCAACAAGCTCGAGGGGTGGACGTCCCACATCGGCAACGACAAGTGGCGCAACCACAACCGCGTCCACCGCTGGGTCGGCGGACACATGCTCGGCGGCGCGTCGGTCAACGACCCCGTCTTCTGGCTGAACCACTCCTTCGTCGACCTGCTGTGGGACCGCTGGCAGGCGCGGCACCCCGACTCGGCGCCCTATCTGCCCGATGAGCCGCCGGACGCGGACAACGGCCCGCTGCACGGACGCGTCGCCGCCCTCCACGAGCCGATGCCGCCGTGGGACGTGAAGCCGGACGAACTGCTCGGCCATCGCGGCATCTACCGCTATGCGTGACGTGCCGTTCTTCGGCTCGGTGCGTGAACGTGCCGTTCCTCGGCTCGGCGCATGAAAGAGCCCCCGGAGGTCCATGACCGCCGGGGGCCTCGCACGGGAGGTCAGCCGCCGTAGCCGCCGGGGCTGCCCGGGTTGCCGTGGTCACCGTGGCCGCCGTCGCTGTTGACGCACTGGTTGCCGAACGCCGGGTTCAGCAGCCCGATGACGTCCACCGTGTTGCCGCACAGGTTGACCGGCACGTGGACCGGAACCTGGACGAGGTTGCCCGAGAGGACGCCGGGCGAGCCGACGGCCGCAGCCTGGGCGCCCGCGTCCGCCATGGCCATACCGGTGCCACTGAGCACCACGGCGCCAGTGCCGAGGGCAACAGCGGCTGCCTTCGCGATGCGAGACATCACGTTCTCCTTTGAATTGACGAGTACCGCCGCATGTACGCGGCCGTACTGTCCCTTCAACGGCGCGACCGGCAGCAGGTAACGGCACTGATCGGTACATCATTGGTGAAATCGCCTGGACGCCCGTGTCCAGCGCTGCCCCGAGCCGTTGCGCATCACATGATCTCAACACGACGCATCGCCGCCGCCTTCGCTCTCGCCGCCGGTGCCACCGCCCTGGCCGCCCCCGCCGCGAGCGCCGCGCCCATCTCCCCCACCGGCATGATCGACTCGGTCGCCATGTCCGGCATCCCGGCGGAGCAGCAGGAAGAACTCCCGACCGTGACCAGCCAGCTCAACGGGCTCAACGATCTCTACCAGCTGAACGAGCTGCACCAGCTGACCGACCTGGCCGCACCGGTCACGGGTCTCCTTCCGGCGATCGAGCAGTAGGCACGCGCACAGGGGCGAGGCCGAGCCCTCGACGGTTCGGCCCCGCCTCAGGGCCCGAAACAATTCCGGTGACTGCGCGGAGTCCGGCTCACTACACTCACCGCAGAGATTCAGTCGCAGAGATTCGTAGAGATTCGCAGAGATTCAATCGCGGACATTCATCCGTCAGCCATAGCGAGGGGGCCGGGCCATGCGTCACCGCACTGCCGCCAGCGCTCCCCGGTCGCGGTTCGACGTGATCCTGGTGTCTTCGCGCGTGCGGTGACGGCTGCGCGGCCGTCACCGATCGTCCGTGGCGCACACATCTGACTCACTCCGGTGACTCACTCCGGACCGGCCTGTGGGCCGACCGGCCGGGCATGCCCCGGCCAGGTCACCCCACCCCCGCTCCTTCTGATGGTCCCGCCCGGAAATCGCGCTGCCCCGCCACGCATCACACCGAAAGGCCTCGGGCCGTGCGCACCAACGCCAACACCCCATTCCTGTCCGCCCGTTCATCCGCCGATGTCCGCAATCTCGGCATCCTCGCCCACGTCGACGCCGGGAAGACCACCGTCACCGAACGGATCCTGTTCCTGACCGGCGCCACCCACAAGAGAGGTGAGGTCCATGACGGCACGACCGTCACCGACTTCGACACGCAGGAACGCGATCGCGGGATCACCATCTTCGCCGCGGCGGTCAGCTGCGCCTGGGACGGCCACCGGATCAACCTGATCGACACTCCGGGTCACGTCGACTTCGCCGACGAGGTGGAGCGCTCCCTGCGGGTGCTCGACGGTGCGGTCGCGGTGTTCGACGCCGTCGCCGGGGTCGAACCGCAGAGCGAGTCGGTGTGGCGGCAGGCCGATCGGTACGGCGTGCCGCGGATCGCGTTCATCAACAAGCTGGACCGGGCGGGCGCCGACCTCGACACGGCGGTCGCGTCCATACGGGAGCGGTTGCACACGGTCCCGCTCGTGGTGCAGCTGCCGATCGGGCAGGAGAACGAGTTCACCGGAGTCGTGGATCTGCTGCGCATGCGCGCACTGGTCTGGCACGCGGACCGCGACACGTACGAACGTGACACATACGAACGTGACACGTACGAAGTGGTGCCGATCCCCGAGGCTCTGCGCGAGCAGGCACAACAGCGTCGGCACGCGCTCGACGAGACGGTGGCGGAGCTCCATGCCGCCGCGATGGACGAGTACTGCACGACGTCGGCGCTCTCCACCCCGACTCTGGCTTCCGCGCTGCGCGATCTCACCCTCAGTCGTGAGGGCGTGGTGGTGCTGTGCGGGTCCGCCTACCGCAACCGCGGAATCGAACCACTGTTGGAGGCGGTCGTGGCCTACCTGCCGTCACCGGCGGACGTTCCGGCGGTACGCGGAACCCTGGGCGACACCGTGCAGGAACGTACCGCCGACCCCGCGGCGCCGTTCGCAGGACTGGCGTTCAAGGTGAACGCGACGGCGACAGGGCGGCTGACGTATGTACGCGTGTACTCGGGAACGATCACGAAGGGAGAGACAGTGATGGACGCGGGCACCGGCCGCAGCGAACGGATCGGCCGCATACTGCGCGTGCAGGCCGACCGCCACGCGGAACTGGACCGGGCGACCGCCGGGGACATAGTGGCGGTGGTCGGCCTGAAGACGGCCCGCGCGGGCACCACACTGTGCGCCCCCGCGGCCCCTCTGATCCTCGAACCGCCCGTGGTGGCGGCGTCGGTGGTCTCCGTGGCGGTCGAGGCGCGCAGCAGCGTGGACACCGGCAGGCTGTCGTCGGCCCTTGCACGCCTGGTCGAGGAGGATCCCTCGCTGGCGGTACGGGTGGACGGCGAGACCGGTCAGACGGTCCTTTCCGGCATGGGCGAGCTGCATCTGGAGGTCGCGGTGGAGAAGATCCGTCGTGCCCACGGCATCGAGGTCGGCGTCGGCCGACCGCAGGTGGCCTACCGTGAAACGGTCGTCCGCGGTGTGTCGGGACTGGTGTACCGGCATGTCAAACAGGACGGTGGTGCGGGCCAGTTCGCGCATGTGGTGCTCGACGTCGTACCACTGCGGCCGACGGCGGGCGCGGCTCACGCCTTCGAGTTCGACTCCACCGTCACCGGGGGCCGGGTGCCACAGGAGTACGTTCGCGCGGTGCGGGCGGGTTGCCAGGACGCTCTCGCCGAGGGCCCCATCGGCGGCCACCCGGTGACGGGTCTGCGGGTCACGCTGACCGATGGAGCGACCCATCCCAAGGACTCCTCGGAGATGGCGTTCCGGACGGCGGGCAGATTCGCGCTGCGTACGGCACTGCGCGCAGCGGTGATGGAACTCCTCGAACCAGTGGTGGAGTTGACGGTCACTGTGCCGGACGACGCGGTCGGCGCCGTACTGGGCGATCTGGCGGCACGCCGCGGCCGGGTCTCGGACTCGACCACGCGCTCCGGCACGGCCACGATCACGGCGACGGTGCCGCTGGCCGAACTGTTCGGCTACGCGTCCCGCCTGCGCAGTCGTACGCAGGGCCGTGGCACGTTCACCACGCGGCCGACGGGTTACGCGGGGGTTCCGGCAGGGGAATGGGCCCGGTAGACGGAGGGGGTGGCTCCGCTCTCATGAGCGGGGCCACCCCTTGCCCGGAGAATGCGGAGAACGCGGAGAGCACGGAGAGCACGGAGAGCCCGGCGGCCTATCCTCGCGCGTCCACCAGGCCTGATTCCCAGGCCCAGGCGGCGATCTCCACGCGGTTACGGGCGGACAGTTTGGTCTGCACGTTGCCGAGGTGCGTCTTCACCGTGCCCACGGAGATGACCAGTTCGGCTGCGATCTCGGCGTTGGTCAGGCCTCTGGCCACCAACCGCACCAGGTCCTTCTCCCGTTCGGAGAGCGCGGTGTGCGGCTCCCGCGATGCGGGGACGGCGCTGTTGAGGCGCCGCAGCAGCCGGACGGTGATGGCCGGGCTCACCAGCGCCTCGCCGGAGGCGGCCGCCCTGATGGCCTCGACGAGCAGGGCAGGACCGGAGTCCTTGATCAGGAAGCCGGACGCGCCCTCGCTCAGGGCGCGTTGGACGTACTCGTCGTCGTCGAACGTCGTGACCACGACGACCTTCGGCGGGTTCACGGTGCCGGGCCGTGTCAGTCTGCGCAGTGCCTCGAGGCCGTCCATGCGGGGCATGCGGATGTCCATGAGGACCACGTCCGGCCGGTGGTGCTCGGCGAGTTCCACCGCGTGCACCCCGTCCGTGGCCTCCGCGACGACTTCGATGTCGTCCTCCGCGCCGAGGATCATCGTGAACCCGGCACGGACCATGGCCTGATCGTCGGCGATCAGGACGCGGATCGTCATGACACCGTCGCCTTCGCCGTGGACGCCTTCGCCATGGGCACCTTTGCCGGGGACGCGGACGGGGGCACGGGAAGCGTCGCCTCCACACCCCAGCCGCCGGCCGTCACCGGGCCCGCCTGGACGCTTCCGCCGATCAGACCCACCCGCTCGGCAAGGCCCTTGAGCCCGAAGCCGCCGACGGAGACGTGGTGCGGCCGTCCGTCGTCGGTGACCCGTACGGTCAGCCGCTCTCCCGAGCGGTTCACGCGCACCTGCACTTCGGTGCATCCGTGGCCGTGCTTGCGTACGTTGGTGAGGGCCTCCATCACCACCCTGTGTGCGGTGGTGGTCACCTCCACCGGCAGATCGTCGAAGGTCCCTTCGAGATCGAGCTCGGCCCGCGCGCCGCCGACGGCCGAGAACTCCTCGACGAGCGAGCGCACTTCGGCGATGCCCGACAGCGGCGTCAGCGCCACTTCTCCGTCGGCGTCGCGCAGCATCCCCACCATGTGCCGCATGGAGGTCAGCGCCTCCGAGCCCGCCTGTTCGATCCGCTGCAGCGCGGGCGGCACCAGTTCGGGCTTGCGGCCCGAGATCGCCTGGGCACCCTGTGCCTGAACGACGATGCCCGTCACGTGGTGGGCGACGAAGTCGTGCAGGTCCCTGGCGAACTCCGTCCGCTGCTCGAGGCGGAGTGCCGCCGCCTGCCGCTGCCGGTCCACCAGGAGGAAACGCATTCCGAGGCCGATGCTCAACACCGTGACCGCTGCCAGGGCGTAGAGCAGCGCCAGGATGATGGTGGACTGCCGCGCCGAGACGGACACCGGCCGCAGCACGATCGCCAGCATCAGCGCCGGGGCGGCCAGCATCGTCCACGACGGCTTCCCCCGGCGGGCGACGAGCAGCAGGAGCCACGTCAGCGCCGCCGGTTCGGCGAACCCGGCCGCCTGTGAGCCCACCCTCATCTCCAGGTGCATCCATACCGACAGGCACAGCGACCCGACCGCGATGACAAAGGCGGCCACGGCAAGTTCCTGGCTCTTGAGCCGGGGTGAAACGACGACGAGGCCGACTGCCAGCAGGGCGCCGATCAGCTTGGCGGGGCCGTACTCCTCGATCCAGTAGAAGCCGACCACCAAGTCGAACGGGACGAGGGCGACCAGACCCCCGAGCAGCAGCCACACCATCACGGGCAGGAACCGCGAACGGTCCTTCCTCCCTGTGGCCAGTGCTGTGGCTGTGGCCGCCGCGTCCGCCGCCTTCAGCATCTCTCTCACCATCTCTCTCGCGGACCAGCCGAAAGTCGGAGCCGGCCGCGAATGATCTGTCTTTCGCCCGATCCGCCGCAAGGCGCGGCAGAGGAGAGTCGTTCTCACCGGGCGGCGCTCGCCCTTCATCCTTCATCGCACTTGCATCGCACGAGGAGCATGTCATGATCACGGCCGACGTCACCCCGGCGGAAGCCCCCGCGGGGTCCCCAGCGGGAGCCCCAGCGGGAGCCCCAGCGGTGCTGGAGCACGAGTCGGCCGAGATCCGCTCCCCGCTCAGCCCCGCTCGGCCCCACCCGGGAAGTCGGCGCGCCGGTCGAGGCGCCCTCCCTCTCCCCGGCGGTGTCGAACGCCGACTCGGCTGACCGGCCACAAGTCACCGCCACCGGTCACCGCCACCGGTCACCGCCACAAGCCGAGCGCCCCGCCCAGCGTCGCACGCGGCCTGCCGCCCCTCCCCCACGTATACATCCGGCCCTCCCCCACGCACCCGGCCGCCCCTCCCACACGCTCAGGAGCCACCCATGCACCACGCCCACGCAGAGACGCATCCCGGCAGCGGCCCGGGATTCGGACCGCCGCCCGTCTACGGTCCTGCGATCGAGGCCCACGGGCTCGGCAAGGAGTACCGGCGGGGCTGGGCGCTGCGGGACGTCTCCTTCCAGCTGCCGATCGGGCGAGTGTGCGGCCTCGTCGGCCCCAACGGCGCAGGCAAGAGCACCTTGATGGGCATGGCCACCAACATGATCCGCCCTTCGGCCGGCGCCCTGCGCGTGTTCGGATCGGAACCGGGGTCGACGGAGGCGGTCCTGCGCACCGCGTTCCTGACCCAGGAGAAGCCGCTGTTCAAGCGCTTCACCGTGGCCGAGACCCTGCGCCTCGGCCGCGAGCTCAACCCTCTCTGGGACCAAGAGGTGGCCGAGGGCATCGTCAACGCGGGCCAGGTGCCGATGAAGGCGAAGATCGGCACGCTGTCCGGCGGTCAGCGCACCCGCGTCGCCTTCGCCCTGGCCTTCGGCAAGCGCCCTGACCTGCTCATCCTCGACGAGCCGATGTCGGATCTCGACCCACTGGTGCGCCGCGAGCTCATGGCCACGCTGAAGTCGGAGGCGGCCGAACACGGCACGACGGTACTGGTGTCCTCGCACATGCTCGCCGAGCTGGAGTACATCTGCGACTACCTCCTCGTCATCGCGAACGGCGGGCTGCGTCTGGCGGGCGAGGTGAATGAGCTGCGCTCGGCACACGCCCTGTTCGCCACCGCGGGCGACGGCGCGCACTCCGCCGTCGCACCGCACACAGTCATCGAGACCCTCGGCGCAGGCGACGGCAGGTCCGGCGTCCTGGCACGCCTCAGCGCACCGATCCAGTACGGCGGGCAGGCCGAACCGCCCACTCTGGAAGAGCTCCTTCTCGGCTATCTGCGTTCACCCGACGCGCCCGCGCTGATCGCCCCCAGCGCCCAGGTCGGCGACATCCACGACATCATCACCCGCGACCGCCAGAAGGCTGTGAACGCATGAGCACCCTCACTCAGGACCCGGCCCGCACGACGACCGACGAGGGCCCGCAGAACGGACGGGGCTCCTGGCCGGCCGTCCCCCGGCTCCGCGGTACGGCCTGGCTCGTCTGGCGCCAGCACCGCGCCGCGTTCTGGACCATCATCGCCGCCACGCTCCTGGCCGTGATCGCCATGGTCGTTCTGCGCGGGCAGACGATGGACTACCTGAGCACCCTGGAACCGACCCAGAAGAAGCCCGGCGGTCTGCCGCCCGAGTTCGACACGTACGGCAATCTCATCGTCGATGTCGGGGGCTTCCTGGGCTGGTTCCCCATCCTGGCAGGCGTCCTCCTCGGTGCCCCGTTCATCGCGGGCGACCTGGAGACCGGCACCGCCAAGCTGGTGACCTCGCAGTCCGTCAGCCGGCTGCGCTGGCTCACCATGAAGCTCGCCATGCCCGCCGCACTGGTCGCACTGTCCACCGGCATCCTCTCGGCCGTCTTCAACTGGTGGTGGAGTCCGGTCAAGGGGTTCGTCACAGGGGCGGAGTGGAGCGCCGGCCCGATCTTCGACGTGACGGGAATCGTGCCGGTGGCCTACGCCCTGCTCACGTTCGCCGTGGGTGTCGCGGTCGGCCTACTCCTGCGCCGCACGCTGGTGTCGATGGTGGTCACGCTCGGCATCGTCGGGGCGATCGGGTTCGTCTGGAGCGAGCTGCGGTCGAGCCTGGGAACCATCATGTCGGTCAGCACCGACAAGGGCGTCGGCCCCGGTGCCAGGCAGCCGGAGCTGCCCGAGATGGCCGTGCAGCAGGGACAGGGCACCTACTTCCTCACCAGCTCCGGAGACCGCCTGGACTGGATGACCTGCCTCGACAAGATGGACAACGACAAGGCGCACACCGCCTGCCTGGAGTCCAAGCACGTCGTCGGCTGGACCAAGGACTACCTCCCCTTCGAGCAGATGGCCACGATGCAGTGGCTCGGAGCGGGCATCATGCTCGCCATCACGGCCGCCGTCGTCGCCTTCGTCATCACCTGGGGCCGCAAGCGCCTCCTGTGATCCACGGCCGACCAGGGGCCCGCTCCAGAGGAGTGGGCCCCTTCTGGCAGGCCGTGGGTCAGGTCACCAGACCCTGGCGGTAGGCGTAGACGACCGCCTGGACGCGGTCACGGAGGCCGAGTTTGGCGAGGATGCGGGAGACGAAGGTCTTGACGGTCTCCTGGCTCAGGAGGAGGGCCGCGGCGATCTCGCTGTTGGAGAGGCCGTCCGCGATGAGGCGCAGGACCTCCAGCTCACGCGGGGTCAGCGGGGTGTCGCGCGAGGTGTCGTCGGCGGGCCGGATCCGGGCGGCGTATCTGCCCACGAGCTGACGTGTCACCTCTGGGTCGAGGAGGGCCGCGCCCGAGGCCACGGTCCGGATCCCGAGCAGCAGACGGTCCGGCGGCGCGTCCTTGAGCAGGAACCCGCTCGCGCCCGCGCGCAGCGCCTCGTAGACGTACTCGTCCAGGTTGAACGTGGTGACGACGAGCACCTTGACGGGATGCCGCACCCCGGCACCCGCGAGCCTGCGGGTGGCCTCGATGCCGTCGAGCACCGGCATGCGTACGTCCATCACCACGACGTCCGGACGCAGCCGTTCGACGAGGTCGACCGCGGCCTGTCCGTCCCCGCACTCGCCCACCACCTCCAGGTCGGGCTGGGCGTCGATGATGGTCACCAGGCCGGTGCGGATCAGTATCTGGTCGTCGCAGACCAGGACCCTGATGGGCTCGGTCAGGACCCGGACGGGCTCGGTCACGACGCGCTCCCGCCGGGTATCCGGGCCCGTACGACGAACCCACCGCCCGTACGCGGGGCCGCGCTGAAGTCGCCGCCCAGGACATCGACCCGTTCCCGGAGCCCGGCCAGGCCGCGCCCGCTCCCTCCGGGGGAGGCGGTCGACGAGCCGGAACCGTCCGTGCCGGGCCCGTCCGTGCCGGGCCCGTCCGTGCCGACCTCCACGGTGATCTCCCTTCCGCCGTGGCGCACCTGGACCGAAGTGCGGCTGCCGTGGGCGTACTTGAGTGCGTTCGTCAGGGCTTCCTGCACGATCCGGTAGGCGACGAGGTCGGCGCTGCCGGTCGATTCGGCGGGGGTGCCCTCCTCGGTGAACTCCACCGGCTGCCCGGCCCTGCGGGTCTGCTCGACGAGGGTGAGGAGCCTGCCGACGGCCGGGGTCCTGGCCTCGGCGGCGCGGTCGTCCCGTGCGCCGCCGTGGTCGGGGTTGAGCAGGTCGAGCAGGTGCCGCAGGTCGGTGATGGCCCGCCTGCCGGTGTCGGTGACGGCGGTCAGGCTCTGGTCGAGACGGTCGGGCGAGGCGGTCAGATAGCGTGCCGCCTCGGCCTGCACGACCATCGCCGTCACGTGATGGGTGACCACGTCGTGGAGCTCGCGGGCGATACGGGAACGCTCGGCGGCGCGGGTCTCGTCGGCGACACGGCGGCGGCGTTCGGCCTCCGCGATCCGGTGGGCGCGCAGCCACACCCCGATGCCCCAGGCGAGGACAAGCGCCAGATAGAACGTCACGAACTCGATCACCGGATCGCCCGGACCAAGGCGGTGGATCGCGACCGAAAGGAGTACGAACGCCGTGGAGAAGGCGAGCACGGCGGTGCGCCGATGGCTTTCGAGACGGGACCCGACGGTCAGCAGCGCGATGGGCAGCGCGCTGCCCGCGAACGAGTGGTAGCCGCGGAGCTGGTCGGCGGCGAAGCCGAGCGACACCAGGGCGAGACAGAGCACCGGCCACCGCCGGCACACCAGCAGCGGGAGGGACTGAAGAACGACCGCGACGACGGCCAGTACGTCGAAGGAGTGGTCCGGCACGCTGCCGAGCACCGTCCCCTTGCTGTGTAACGCCGGTACGAACGACGCCACCAGGAGCAGCAGACCGAGCGCGGGGTACCAGACCGCGGGCCCGATCCGCCGCCACTGCTCCGGAAGCCACTGCTCCGGGGGCCACTGCTCCGGGAGCCACCGAGGAGTGATCACCGGGAGAGTTTAAGAGGGGCGTCCGCGCGGTCGACCCGGCGAAGGGGCACGAGGTGACCTCGACGGCGGGCCAGCCACAGGAATCCGATGGTCACAAGCACACCGAACAGCACCGAGTACACGCTTCCTTCGGGGCCGAACTCACCGCCGGTGATGAGCTTGGGGCCCGACGTGGCGGAATCAAGCAGTCCCTCCGAGGAGCCGTTGCCCGAGACTTCGGTACTGAAGATGCCGGCCGCGGCGAAGTTCCAGCCGAAGTGCAGACCCATGGGCAGCCACAGGCTGCGGGTGGCGATGTACGCGGCGGTCAGCATGCCGCCGGCCTCGACGGCGATGGCGGCGGCGCCAAGGACGCTGGCGTCGGGGTTGAGCAGATGAGACGCACCGAAAAGGACACCGGTCAGCACCAGGGCTGTCCAAGTCCCGGTCCATTGCTCGACGATCCGGAACAGGACGCCGCGGTACATGACTTCCTCGGTCACGGCGGCAGCTGCCATGAAGCCGATGAACCCGACCGCGCCCGTCGCCGAGCCCAGGCCGTCGACGTCGTAGTACCCGGAGGCGAACAGGTTCGTCATGACGGCCGCGAACAGCGCGACGCCGATCAGCGTCCCCCGGCCGAACGCGGGACCGGCTCCCTCCCAGGCCATCTCGGTGACCGGACGGCGCTCGGTCCGCCCCACCACCCACCGGTAGACCACCACCGAAAGCACGGCCGTCAGCAGACCGACGCCGAGCGTGAGCCACGGCTTCCCGTCCACGGCGGCGATGCCCTGCCCACCGATGAACGCGACCGCTATGACGGCCAACAATTGCCAGACCAGCTTCAGCCCCACGAACACTCCTACGCCGGATCCACTGCCTGATTTCGTCACGAGCCGCTCTACCGGTGAGCGGCGGCCTGCGCGGTGACGCGCCGGATGGCCTTGACGGCGATGTCGGGGCGGTCGACGTGGATGTAGTGGCCGCTTCCGGCGGCGGTGCTGATGCTGCCGCGGTGCGAGAGCGCGAGCCACTGGCGCTGGCCGTGGGCCCACATCCGCTCCAGGGCGGGCCCGTAGTCGGGGACTTCGGAGTACTGGGACTCGTGCTTGATGATCCGCACCGGGATGTTCCCGACGGAGCGGACCTCAGCATCGGCGATGAGGAACTTCTCCGGGTTCTGCCCCTGGTTCACCGCGATGGTCTGGTCCCGCAGTTCGGCCGCCATGCCGGTGGCCGACGCGGGGATCGCCTTGTTGATGCCCGCGGTCAGGGCCGGGATGGTGGCGTCCATCAGGACCAGGCCCTTGACCCGGTCACGGTGATCGGGGGCGTACCGGGCGGCGATGAGACCACCCATGGAATGCCCGGCCAGAACGACCGCCCGATCACCGACGACCCGGTCGAGCACCCCGGTCAGGATCCGGCCGCTGTCGTCGACGGTCTGAAGGCCCTTCGGCTCATCACTCTCGCCCTCGCCGAGCCGGTCGTAGGAGCAGACCCGACCCTTCTTACTGAGGCTCTTCTGCAACGGAGCCATGGTCTCAAGCCCGTCACCCCCGCCGGCCATGAGCATGACGACGGGCTGACGGCCGCCCGCAGAGCGCCCGGAACAAGAGACGTTGACCGAGTAGCCCTCGACACGAACCTTTCGGACCCCCGAGAACGCGCCTCCCGACGACTGCACCTGAGTCTGCGCCTGGGCCTGGGCCTGGGCGGCAACGCTCCCGTACCCGACGACTCCCGCACCAGCGACGGCACAGAACGTGGCAACCACAGCGGTTGCCTTGAGGGAACGGTTCACGAGGGCCTCCGAGAGAACAGACAGGGGAAGGCGCCGCAGTGCGGCGGCGACAACCCGAACGCTACGAATCCAGCGCCCGCGAATCGTCACCCCGCGGAGCGCACTTCGCTGTAGCTCTCCCGGGGGACAGCGCCGCGGCTATCGGCGCTGCCACGCTCGCACGAGATCCTCCGGCCCCCAGTGCGCCGAGAGCGGCAGATCATCCGTCACCCCGCAGCGGGAGACCGCGACCAGCGGCGTGTCCGGGGTGGTGCCGGGCACGGCGAGCACGTCGCGTACCAAGGCGTCGTACTCGTGACGTCCGAAGGGCTGGGACTCCAGCCACTTGACCGACCCGACGAAGTGCACCTGCCGGGCCACCGGCTCACGGTCTGCCCCGACGAGATCGATCTCGGGGTTGTTCTGGCGGTTCCACCAACCGCCGACGGCCTCGGTCTCGGGCCACTCGTCACTGGGCATCAGCCGCAGCAAGGACTCACGGATCAGTGGCTCGACCGCTCGACCGCGCCAAGTGGTCCACGACCGCTGGATGCGTTCCATCGCCAAGTCCCCCCGGCCACGCTCGATGAGTGGGATCGCGCGCGCCAAGAAGGCCAGCCAGAACCGTAGATACGGGTCAGCGATCCGGTAGCGCTTGTTCTTGCTGTCCGGTTTGGCGGACAGCGGGAGATCAGCGGCCAGGACTCTCTTTGCCTGCAGCATCGCAAGGAGCGGGGAGAGCGTGCCGGACGGCAGCGCGTTGGCGCCACCGGCCTGGGCCGCGATCGCGCTGAACGTGCGCTCGCCGCTGCCCACTGCTTCCAGTACGGCCCGTGAGTGCGAAGCCTCGGGAAACTCACCCAGCAGGGACAGCTCACCGGCCACCAACAGGGGCGAGAGCGGGTTGGCGACCGAGGCCCGCAAGAAGTCCGTACGTCCCATACCCGGCCGCCACGACTGCACGATCTCGGGAAATCCGCCGGTGATCAGCTGGGCATCGACGGCCCCTGCGGCGTCGAGCTCGGTCATGGCCTGCACGTCAGCCAGGTTCAGGGGATGGACGGTCATTTTCGCCGCCCGGCCGAAGAACGGGCGTCCGTACGACTGCAGTGCTTCCATCACCGACGTATCGCTGCCGACCAACAGCAGGAGTACGGGCTTGGACGACAGATGACGGTCCCAGACGGTCTGGAGCGCGCCCTCGAATTCCTTATCCTGCTCGACCAGCCAGGGCACCTCGTCGATCACCGCGATACTGGGTGAGTCATCGGGCACCGCGAGCGCCAGCGAGCGCAGGGCCTGGTTCCAGTCCTGCGCCTGAAGGCCCTCGACCAGCTCCGCTCCCGGCAGCAGCGACTGCCCGAGAGTCGTGGCGAAGTCGGCGCGCTCAGTCACCGGGTTACGCCCCCGGGTGGCCTGGAAGACCACGTACGGCGCTTCCGAGCGGTCACAGAATTCCTGGACAAGACGCGACTTCCCCACGCGCCGCCGCCCAGTCATGATCACGGCCCGCCCACGAGTGGCTCCGGCGCCCTCCACCACTGTCCGGTACTGCTCGGCCAGCAGTTCAAGATCTCCGCCCCGACCTCGGAACTCCACGGCGCACCTCCAGGGCGATTAACGTAGATGGATTATTACGTAGATTGAATCTTACTTCACCTCGACACGACAAAAGGGCCGACTCCCTCAGGAGTCGACCCTTTCTGACCTGCATGCCTGCCACACCAGTGATGTGGTGCCGCATTATCCGCTCAGACGTTGAAGCGGAATCCGTAGTGCAGAGCTCCCACCTGCAGAAACGCGGGTTTTTCAGGGGCTATCCCAGCACCATCCCAGCACAGGCGTTCGTTCCCAGCGCCATGCGGACGAGCCAGCTCCCGTACTCCTACGCAGCTCGGCTGCCGGCGCTCCCGCTCGCGCCCTCGGACGGGAGGGACGTCGCTACCGGGAACGCGGGCCCCATGGCGCGCTGCAGAACTTCCCGGCAGCGATCCCACGCGCTGGGCAAGAGATGCCCGTAGATGTCGACCGTCGTCTTGACCGAACGATGGCCCAGCCAGCGCGAGACCTCGTGGATCGGCACACCGTTGGCCAGGGCCGTGGATGCGAAAAAGTGCCGCAGACTACGGGGCGTGTACTTGGCATTGCCGTCCAGATCGAGCAGGCCAGCCGAGAGGCATGCCTTCTTGAACTGGTAGCCGTAGGAAGCAATGGACGGCATCACTCCAGCGCCAGGCTGACGTGGAGCAAAGAAGGTCTCAAGCCGAATCCGTTTCCCCTTCTGCCCAGTGAAGACGACGGGCACCGGCTTCCACTTCAGGAGGTGCGCGTCGATCTCCTGCTCGACGAACAGGGCGGTTGGGACGTCTCGGCACTCTTTCTCCAGCCGATGCTTGAGCGGCACGAAGGGTGTCTGGCAGTCCTCACGGTGCGCCTTGGCACTGACCTGCCATCGAATCCTGACGTAGCCAGGCCGCCTGCACTCGGAGGAGAAGGCCAGGGCTTCACTGGGGCGCTGGCCTGTCCCGGACTGAAGGTAGACGGTGAGGCGGAAGCGCGGCGCGATGTGTGCAGCGATCAGATCGACCTCGGCTGACGTCGGAACTTCGTCCTCGTCCACCGCCAGCGCGTCCCTGCGGGAGATCCGGATGCCCCGGGCCGGGTTCTCCGTGATGCGCTTGTCCACGACGGCCGCCTCCATGATGGCAGCCACCATCACCATCCGGTCGTTCACCGTCGATGCAGCCAGCCCTGCACCGCCTCGATAGATGTCCTTGATGAATTTCTCAAAGTCCCGCCGTGTCAGCCCAGCCAGGGACTTACAACCGAGGCGCGGCGCTAGATGGTTGTGGACGAACCCTTCGTAGTTGCGGCGGGTCGCCTCACCGATAACTCGTCGCTCCAGCCACTCCCCAGCCCAGACCGCCAAAGACATGGCGCCGCGCACAGGATCGTCGCAGACGCGAGCCTTCATGCCCTTCTCCACACCGGCGGCGAAGGCGTCCGCACCGTCCAGGCCGATCCTCCGCGGAAACGACTTCTCCCTCTGCCGCCCCCGTCTTCCGCCCGGCTCCCGGTACCGCACGGTCCATGCGTGACCGCAGCGTGGACGCACGCACGGATAGTTTCGATCCCGGGTGTCCCCCTTGCACCTCTGAAAGACGCTCGCCATCCATGCTCCTTGCTATCTGCCCCAGCACTGAAGATCTTTGCCCCTCCCTCCCAACCAGGCCAGACGTTCGCTGCTAATCCACCTCTTTCGGCGAACCTCCAGGCCCTATCTGTGATGCCGCTCACGGCTGCCGCAAGGACGGAGGCGTCTGAATGGACTGGAGCACTCCACCCTGAGCTGCGTCGCTAGCTAGAGCACGAGCAGAGACGAACCAAGTAGGTCGTGGCCGATTCCATTGGCGGCGACTTTGCGCCGATGCGACGGATGGGGCGTAGATCTGTACGAGACTGGACCGCGACAGACGTCTCCCTGATCCCCGCTACACGACGAAGCGAGCCTCCCGTGCCACCCCGCCAGAAGAAGCAAGCCAAGCCGGAGGACATGAAGTCCATCCTCTGGAAGTCCGCCGACAAGCTGCGTGGCAGCCTAGATGCGGCCGAGTACAAGCACTTCGTACTCGGTCTGGTCTTCTTGAAGTACGTGTCGGACGCCATGGAGGAGAAGCGGGAGCTACTGGAGGAGGAGCTGCGGACCGGCGGGATGCTCGCCGGGATGGGGCTCGAGGGTACGGCCCCAGAAGAGCTGATCCGCAAGACGGTCGAGGACCCGCTCCAGTACACCGGGGCCGGGATCTTCTATGTGCCACCGACAGCACGGTGGAACGAGGTGCTCAAGCACGCCAAGGTGAGTACAGACGGGCCGAGCGTCGGTGAGGTTATCGACGGCGCGATGGGGACCATTGAGAAGTTCAACCGGCCTCTGAAAGACACCCTCCCGAGGATGTACAACAGCGGTCGAGTCGACGAGCCCACTCTCGCCGAACTAGTGCGACTCCTTGACCAGCTGACCTTCCAGTCGCAGATCTCTCTGGACGGGAAGCGAGTAGGCGCGCGGGACCTGATGGGTGAGGTGTACGAGTACTTCCTCGCGCAGTTCGCACTCGCCGAAGGGCGCAAGGGAGGCGAATACTTCACGCCACCCTCGGTGGTACGACTCCTCGTGGAGATGCTAGAGCCGAAGGAACGTGAGCGGGTACTCGACCCTGCGTGCGGATCGGGCGGCATGTTCGTGCAGGCCGAGAAGTTCGTGGAGACGCACGGCGGCAACCGCTTCAACGTCTCGGTCTACGGCCAGGAACGGAACCAGACGACCTGGCGGCTCGCCAAGATGAACCTCGCCATCCACGGAATCGAGGTGGACCTGGGTGAGGAGCCCGCGGACTCCTTCCGCAACGATCAGCACGGTGATGTGAAGGCCGATGTGGTCCTCGCCAATCCGCCGTTCAACATCTCGGACTGGGGTGGCGAACTACTCGCCGGCGACGAGCGTTGGAAGTACGGGCCCCCGCCGACCAGCAACGCCAACTTCGCCTGGATCCAGCACATGGTCAGCAAGCTCGCGGTCGGTGGGCGGGCCGGAATCGTCCTGGCCAACGGCTCGATGAGCAGCCGGTCGGGCGGGGAAGGTGACATCCGGCGTGCGATGGTCGAGGACGACCTGGTCGCGTGCATGGTGGCGCTGCCGGGACAGTTGTTCCGGTCGACGCAGATCCCAGCGTGTCTGTGGTTTCTGACGGAAGGCAAGGGGAAGCGGCCGGCACGGTCACCGTGGGTTTCGGCAGAGCGGGCGGGTCAGGTCCTCTTCATCGACGCGCGCGAACTCGGCTTTATGGCTACGCGGACAATGCGGGAGCTGAGTGACTCTGAGCTGGCGCGGATCGCGGGTGCATTCCGATCTTGGCGGGGAGTTGAGGGCGAGACAACGTACCAGGACATCGCGGGCTTCTGCCGCAGCGTGCTCCTGGACGAGCTCCGCGAACACGACTTCGTACTGACGCCAGGACGATACGTAGGAACCGCGGCGGTCGCGGACGATCCGGATGCAGAACCGGTGGAGACAAAGATTGCGCGACTCACAGCGCTGCTGCGGGAGCAGTTCGCAGACTCGGAGCGTTTGGCGAAGGTCGTTGACGAGCAACTCGGGAGGCTCTGATGGACGCATGGTCTCACCGAGCCCTGAGCGAGCTGTGCACAACAATCACCGTCGGCCACGTCGGCACAATGGCTGGAGAATATAAGCCCAGCGGAATCCCCTTTCTCCGCTCAAAGAACGTCCGCCCAGGGCGACTCGACCTTGCCGATCTCGCGTACGTGGGAAGCAGCTTCCATGAAGATCTCAAGAAGTCTCAGCTACTCGCAAACGACATCGTTATCGTTCGCACCGGAACGCCTGGTTCTGCCGCTTTGATTCCCGAAAGTTTCGGCGAGGCAAACTGCTCTGACATCATCATCGCGCGCCCAACCAAGCAGGTTTCTCCTCGATTCTTGTGCTATGCGATTAACGCGACAGCAGGGGCATTTGTATCCGCCCACACAGTGGGCGCCGTCCAGCAACATTTCAACATTGGATCGGCACGTAAGCTGCAGATTCATACGCCTCCGCTGCACGAACAGCAGGGTATCGCTGACGTTCTCGGGGCGCTGGACGACAAGATCGCACTGAACTCTTCCCTCGTGGCTAATGCCCGCTCTCTGGGACTTACCCACCTCCGACACGCACTGGCCACGCGCTCCGTCCACCAGTACAAGATCTCGGACATCACGACGTGCCTCACGCGAGGAGGTGCCCCTAAATACGTCGATTCCAGCGAAGGAATCCCGGTCATCAATCAGAAGTGCATCCGCGACGGATACGTGGACCTCGCAAAGGCCAGATTCACCACTCCATCGAAATCACGAGCGGACCGTTTCCTGCAGACAGGCGACGTCCTCGTTAATTCCACCGGCGTTGGCACACTCGGCCGTGTCGCACGCTGGCCCCTCAACGAGCAGGTCACAGTCGACTCACACGTCACCATCGTCCGCTTCGACGCAGAACGCGTAGACCCGATGATCGGCGCGTACGCAATGCTCTTGTCTCAGCCCCTCATCGAAAACATGGGTGAAGGAAGCACAGGCCAGACAGACTTGAGCAGAGCCAAGCTGGCGTCGTTCCACCTCACCGTTCCTTCGGAAGCAATTGCAACGCTTCGCCTGCGCGGAATCCTCCAGTCTTTGGAGGATTCGATTTCTGCAGCCCGCATGGAGAACCAGACCCTCGCCGCTCTCCGCGACACCCTACTTCCACAACTTGTCACCGGAAAGATCCGCATCAAGGATGTCGAAAAGGCCGTGGAGGACGCTGCATGACTACCGACGGGGGAACGGACGCCATGGAAACGGACTTTGGGATCGGCACGGCCACTGGCCGTGCCATGTCCGAGTCGGACTGGGAACGACACGCGCTCGATCAGCTCGCCGAGCGCGGCTGGCAGCACATCCGGGGTAAGAACCTCCGCCCCCGTGATGGGCACCGGAAAGGGTGGGACGACCTCATCCTCTACCCTCGCCTGCGCGCGGCCATCACCTCACGCCACCCCGACCTGCCCTCTTCCGCGGTAGAGGACGCGATCGAGCGGCTACTCGGCACCTTCCCGGCAAACGAAGTCCGCCTCAGCTGGAGCTTCTACCAGCACCTGAAGGCCGGCGTGAAGGTGTCCTACGTCAACCCCGTAACTCAGCAGGAACGACATGTCACTGTCCGACCTGTCGACTTCACCAACCCTCACGGCAACGACCTCGTCGCTGCAAACCAGGTTCGCGTCAAGGGAGCCCGAGGACGCGTCTTCATTTTCGACATCGTCCTTTACGTCAATGGAATCCCGCTCGCCATCATCGAATTGAAGAAAGCAGGCGGCACGGACGATTCCAGATCTGCATACGACCAGATCCAGAACTATCGCCGCGAACTCAAACTCGATCGCGTCTTTCGTACGCTGCTCCTTTCGCTCGCGAGTGACGGGATAACCGCCCGCCTCGGCACCCCGCATACCCCCTGGCAGCACATGGCCCCCTGGCACGCGGAGGAGGACGGCACTCTCCTTCGCAAGCACGAGCGGAACGACGACCTCGCGCTCGACCGCATGATCCACGGCGCACTCGAGCCCGATCGCTTCCTCGACCTGATCGCGAACTTCCTCTCGTTCTCCGCCGAGGGGATGGGCGGCGAGGTCGACACCGTAAAACTTGCCAAGGCCCACCAGTATGTTGCGGTGAGGCAGGCGATCACTGCCACCGCCTCAGCCGTCGCCACTGATGGTCGGGCCGGCGTCATCTGGCATACCCAGGGCGCGGGCAAAAGCGAGGAGATGCTCTTCTATACAGGACTCGCCGCCACCATCCCCGAGGTCGCAAACCCCACGGTCCTGCTGCTCACAGATCGCATCGACCTGGACTCCCAACTCTTCGACACCTTCGCGCAGAGCAAGAGCCTAGAAATGGTTAGCGGTAGCCCGAAGAAGGCAACCAAGGCCAGCCAGTTGCGCGAGCTACTCACCCGCCGAGCAGACAGCGGGGGCATCGTCTTCTCAACGCTTCAGAAGTTCCGAGTGAGCGGAGAGGAACGGAAGGCCGGCGCCCGGCATCCCGTCATCACAGACCGACGTGACGTGATCGTTGTGGTCGACGAGGCCCACCGTAGCCACTACGACCTGGAGGATGGCTTCGCCCGAAACCTCCGCGACGCCCTCCCGAACGCCACTTTCATCGCCTTCACCGGCACCCCCATCAACAACCGGACTGGTTCCACTCACCAGGTCTTCGGGCCAACTATCCACACGTACGACCTCACACAGGCCGTCGATGACGGGGCGACCGTGCCCGTCTTCTATGAGCCGATCCTGCACAAGGTCAATCTCCCCGCAGGGATAGACCTGGACGAGCTCAACGCCAAGGCCGAAGGACTCGTCGAAGGGCTCACTACGGAAGAGCAAGCCCGGGCCCGCAGCATCTTCGCCCGCTTCGAGGACCTAATCGGTGCCTCCGAACGTATTGGCTCTATCGCCGACACAATCCTTTCCCACTGGGACATCCGCCGCCAGGAGATGATCAAACTCACGGGCAGCCCCGGCAAGGCCATGATCGTCTGTTCCTCACGCCGTAACGCCGCCCGCCTCTTCCGAGCTCTGGCCGAACGCCGCCGGGAGTGGACCGGTACTCCCGACCCTGAGACCGAGCTCTACCCGGACGACTCCGGGAAGATCCGGGTGGTCTTCACCGGCAACCCCGGCAAGGACAAGCCCGACATCGCGGACTATGTACGCACCCCAACCCAGCTCAAGAAGATCCAGGACCGTGTCGGCAAGCCTGACGACGAGCTTGAGTTGATCATCGTTCAGTCCTTGTGGCTGACAGGCTTCGACGCCCCTCCCTTGCACACCATGTACATGGATCGCCGCATGCGCGGCGCCGCCCTCATGCAGGCCATCGCGCGCGTCAACCGCACCTGGGACGAGAAGCCCTCCGGCCTAGTGGTGGACTTCCTAGGCGTAGCAAGAGAACTCAAATATGCACTGGCCACGTACTCGGAGGCTGACCAGGAGAAGGAGACCATCGGCGCGCACATCACCGAGGCAGTCAAGTCTGTACGCGGCATGCACAGCAAAGTCGATGCTGTACTGCGGGACTGCCCCTGGCGCACAGCCCTGCGGGATGTCGGACACCGGGAAGCGCTCCGCGAGGCACTAGACCTCCTAGAGACCGCCGAGCCTGCCCTGCCGCCAGGTGAGCCCACCCGGGCACAGCGCTTCCTGCACTTCGGCCGTCTGCTCTCCCAGGCGTTCTCTCTCTGCCCAACCCACCCCGACGTGCAGGACCTACTGCCCGACATCCACTTCTTCGCGAGCCTACGTACGACTTACCAGAAGCTGGCAGCGGAACATCGGCAGCAACTCGGCCTGGCCACCGAAGCGGATGTCCGTCGCATGATCGAGCAGCTCAACGCTGAGATGGTGGCCGCGGACGGCGTCGTGGACATCTACGACGCCGCCGGCCTCACCAAACCCGATCTCTCTCACCTCGACGCGGGCTTCGTGCAGCAGCTCAGGGACAGCCGCCATCCGAACCTGGCGCTCAAGGCCCTGCGAGACGCCATTGCCCGCGAAATCCAGGAAGCGCACCCGAGCAACCTCACGCGACAGAAGGAGTACTCCGAAGCGATGAAGGCGGTGATGAATCGCTATCACAACGGCCTCATCGGCTCTGCCGAGGCTGCAAAACTCCTCGTGGAGATGGCCCAAAAGGTATCCGGTTCCCGCGCGCTTGCTGCCGAACTCGGCTTGTCCGAACACGAAATGGCCTTCTACGACGCCATCGCGGCCAACCCGAAAGCCCTGGAAATGGGACAGGACATCCTGTCCAAGATTGCCCGCAAGCTGTACGAGCAGGTCGCCGGAGACGTCACTATTGACTGGCGCGTCAAGAGCCAGGCCCAGGATCGCATTCGCGCCAAGGTCAAGCTGCTGCTCAACTTCTTCGGCTATCCCCCGGACGAGGAGCCGGCCGCGGTCGACCGCGTCCTGAAGCAGACTGAGGTCATCGCGGACGATCTGGCCTGACGTCCGGCCGCTACCAGCGTGCAAACGCTGGCTGTGAGGTCTGAATCGCGCCCCGCAAGAGGGCTGAGCGCGTCGCGGCGAGGAGCTGTCCGAAGCGGCTGAGCCGAGGCAGATGGCAGTGTCAGTAGCTCATGAGAGGCTGACACTGCCGTCCCCACTGGGGGAACAGAGGATCGACAAGGAGGGCTGTGTGTACGTTACAGAGTTCGGCCTCTCCAGTGTCCGGGGTTTCCATGGAGCCCGTGCTATTGACGCGCTCGCCCTGCCCCAGCCCGGCGATGGCGGCAGTTGGACCGTAGTCGCGGGACGCAACGGCTCCGGAAAGTCCACGCTCTTGCGCGCCTTGGCCCTCGCGCTCGCCGGCCCACGGGTGGCTCGTGCCCTCACCCAGGATTTCGGCGGGTGGATCACTACTGGTGAGACAGCCGCCTGGTGTCATGCGGCTGTCTCACCTGACTACGCAGTCGACCAGCTCACCGGCCGAGGCCGAGGACCAGACGGCCACATGATGCTCGGTCTGGACTGGACGCTACCGAGCGCCGACAACCTTCAGCACAACCCCTTCGGCGGTCCCGTACAGCCCTCACTATCCCGATACGACGGCGTCAAGTACGGGTCTCCGTCAACCGAGCGCGGCCCCTGGTCCGACAATCCGCAAGGCTGGTTCTGTGCCGCATACGGCCCCTTCCGACGCCTGATGGGTGGCAGCGGGGAGGCCCAACGGCTCATGCTCTCGCCGGGGCCCGCGGGACGGATGGCCTCGCTCTTCCACGAGGACGCCTCGCTCGCCGAGGGCGTCAGCTGGCTCAAGGAGCTGAGGCTGCGGAGTCTGGAGGGTAGCGAGGAGGCCACCCAACTCCTGGATACCGTTAAAGAGCTACTCTCCGACGGCCTGCTGCCCAACAAGTATCGGGCGCTGCGGGTCTCGTCCGAAGGACTGTGGGTGGCACCGGCCGACGCCCCAGACCGGGCCTATCCCCTAAGGGAGATGAGCGACGGTTTCCGGACCGTCGTGGCCCTGGTTCTCGACATAGTCCGACAGCTCCAGACCGCTTACGGGACCCTCGACACCGGAACTAACAGCACCGGCCGTCCGATCGTGCGGATGCCAGGAGTGGTCATCATCGACGAGGTGGACGCCCATCTGCACGTCACCTGGCAACGGGCAATCGGCGACTGGCTGAAGTGTCACTTCCCACGGATCCAGTTCATCGTGACCAGCCATAGCCCCTACATCTGTCAGGCCGCTGATCCAGGTGGACTGATTCGGCTGCCGGGACCTGAGGAACAGCGTGCACCTGAAGTCGTAGCACCGGACCTGTACCGGCGGATCGTGTACGGCAGCGGCGAAGATGCCGTGCTCTCCGAGCTCTTTGGCCTACAGACCCCGTACTCCGAGCACGCAGACAACCTCCGAAAGCGGCTCGTGCATCTCGAAGAGAAGGTCTTCGATGAGGAAGCGAATGCCGACGAAGTCGCGGAGTACAAGGACCTGGCGGCCAAGCTGTCGAGTTCCCGCACCGCACGGGTATATGAGATGGCGGCGCACCTCGCAGGTGATCAATGATCCCCGTCCAGCGCCTGCCTGCCACTGACGCGATGACCAAGCTCTGCGACTTTCGCACAAAGAAGATCCAGGATGCAGGCGCTACAAGCAACGCAGCCGATGAGCAGTGGAAGGGGGCGCGAGCGGCCAGAAGACACATTAAAGGTCTACTGGAGCAGATGGCCCCCGGTCGTATCCGTTGCATGTACTGCCTGGATAACCAGGGAACGGACATCGACCACTTCGAGCCGAAGGCTCGTACCCCGCTTCGGACCTTTTCTTGGGACAACCATCTGCTGGCCTGCTCGCACTGCAACAGCAACGAGAAACGCCACCTCTTTCCCTGTGACCCCGAAACGGGCGCTTGCCTGCTCATCGACCCAAGTGTGGACGACCCTGCGGATCATCTGAAGCTGCTGCCCAGGACGGGCGAGCTGAAATGCCGCACACCTAAGGGCAGGCACAGCATCGAGGTCTTTGGGCTAAACCGCGACGAGCTACGGAAGGGACGCGCGGACGCCTGCGAGATGTTCATCTCCGGACTCATCCGATGGCACGACCAGGTGCAGCTTGGAAGGATCGACGCTGCCACACGCACAGCCGTACGACTGCACCGGGCGGACTTCCCAGAAGTGCTCCGTACGCTAGAAGGTTTGGCCGAAACGCCACTCGCCTCGATTTTGGAAGACCGATATTTCCCCGAGGCCCTGTCAGCCTGGGTTGTTCACCACAATGACGCGCCAAAGATTCCTCCTGTCGGCGCGGAACTTTCTGACCAACTCACCGCGTACCCCTAAGCGACTCCCCCGCTTCCTGCGTCGACGTACGGACACACCCTTCGACGCCCTGGTCACCCCACAGCTCTCATTGAGGTACCTAAGAGCGGTAGACAATGACGAGAACAGCAACGAAAGCCGCGTCAGCAGGACAGCACTAGACAGCGATGCGGCAAAAACAGGCCGGTCCCGTTACGAGCGATCGAATTGACCTGAACGACGTACTGGATCCGGCGGAATCACAGCTGATCATCGCCGGCATCGATAGCGTCCGCAGCACCTCAGTCCGCACTCTGAGAAAGGCACTCTAGATGCCCCGTTGCTCTCCAGTCGTGGCCGAGATTATGGGCGGCCCCCATCCTGAGGGAATTCGGCGGGCAAGTGGCCTCTGGGTAACGCCTGACCTGAACAAACAAGAAAGCCGCGTTGGGCATCCGGCCCCATGCCCATGTAACGCATCGGGCCTCCACCTTGGTCAGCCCAAGGCTCCCAAGCTAACGAGAAGCAGGACGAACAGGGTTAGCGAGGCACCACAGGCGGCTCCTCCGCGCGCGATGCAGCTCGGCATGTGCGCTCCCTCAGCACGGGCGAGGATGCCAGCCAGCAGCCCCACGTTGATCGATGCGAGTGTCGCCGCCAAGACGAGCAACACCCTGACGCTGAACGACAGATGCACCTAGGACCTCCGCTGTACGGACGAGTGAAGCTGAACGGCTTGAGCATCCACTCCAGGCATAGGCTGCAGCTATGATTCACAACTACCTACGAACTACTCAGGACTATTTAGCACTATCGGAGGTGAACCATGGGAAGGAGGCCGAAGCCACTCAACCCCAGTGACCCCCTCCACGCGTTCGCCATGGAGCTCGTCAAGCTCCGGGATGCCGCTGGTCCCGCTGGCAGCGCAAGAGCCACCTGCGATCAGGTTGGGGTAACCAGGACTACCTACTACGCCTGGCTGGCTGGGAAGCAGCTGCCCGGCCGAGATTCCCTAGAGCTCACGGTAAGGGCATGGGGTGGGGACTCTGGTCACTGGCTGGACCTTCGGCGGAAGGCAGAGTCTGCACTGGCAACGGCGGCCGACCAGCGCCTCCAGCACGCCAGAAGAGAGCAGGCAGCCCGAGACGGGCACGCAAACCTGATCGGCAGGCAAGCAACAACCCAGCACGCCGACTATGCGACTAAGAGCTCGATCTTTCCTGGTCGTGATCGCACACAGACTCGACGCATCGAGGAGGCGCGCCAAGCCCTCAGTCTGTTCGGGTTCGATGCCGAACGCTCCAATGAGCGCTCCGCCCTGGTGCTACTCGCCCTTTTGAAACTTAACCCGGAAGCCGAGTGGCGAGAATCCGATGCGCCTGTTTTGCGCATGGTGGAGATCATGCAGTGGGTTCGCGAGGTATACGGAAAGGACTACAAACCCAATAGCCGGGAAACGATCCGGCGGTTTACCCTGCATCAGTTTGTCGAAGCCGGACTAGTCGTTCTGAATCCTGATCATCCAGATCGCCCCGCTACCTCACCTAAGCGGTGTTACCAGATCGCACCGCGAGCTCGCGCGCTGCTGCGCTCTCACGGGGAATCTGAGTTCGTTCGTCGTGCGCAGGTATTCTTCCAGTCACACGCAACCCAAGATGCAACCGCTCAGTAGGGTCGCTGTTCTCAACTGACTCGTTCAGGCACGCTTCAGTAGTCCTTAACGATGAAGCACGCCCGTTCGTATAACTCGTCGAAGGTGAGCACTTCGACGTCTTGGATAGAGCGTCTGTACTGCTCGAATGAAGTGATCTTCTCTGCGTTCGCCCCACCGCGTTCTGTGAATTCGCTGAGGCTTCCGATCACCAGTACCTGTCGGGGACGGATAGTGGAGATTTCGATGTCGGTCGGGGCGCCATCGTCTCTGTAGAGCCTGTGCAGTTCGCCTGTGACCAGCCGTAGGGCCTTGTAGGCAGTCTTCTGGACTTGCGCCACCGCGCCGACAACTTCCCTGGAGACTTGATAGACGTCCGGGGGCCGATACGGGGCGTTAGCCAATAAGGGGGTCATGTGGGTCTTGATCTCACAAAGCAGCAGGCTGCTGATGAAGCCTTTGGAGCGCATGACGGCGTCACTGCGCTTGCCAGCTCCTGTGAAGATGTTGGCGCCAGTCGTAATGCGTTCCAGCTTGCCATCGTCGAGAGGTTCACATGCGACGAGGTTGAGGCCGTAACCAAAGATCCACGGGTTCTCTTCAAAGAAGCCCTGCCAGACCGCCTCCGGCCCTGCCGTCCGCCCAAGCTCTCCCTCAAAGAACTCCGGATCGGTCAGCAGTTGTTCGAATCGCTGGAGTTGTGACTTTCGGTTGCTGATCCGCCTAATGTCCTCATCTGTAAGCGTGCCGCCCACGGCGCTCCTGAGCGCTTCGAGCAGGGTCCTGCGGTCCTGGTCGGCTAGCAGCTGAGCCAACTCCGCCTCATCGCCGACGAATAACCGCCGGCTACCGCCAGGGATGTTGTTCAACCCAATGCAGTTCTGGATGAAGCAGATGACCTTCCAGAAATTCTCGTGGACATCGTTGGTGTCGACGAGTGCTTTGATGAACTGGGTGGAATCGGTACCGGGGATGGCCTCCATGACCACAGTCCTCGCGGCCTTGGCCTTGTCCTTCTTCCACAGTTTGATCCTGGGCGAGAGGACACCGTCCCGATCAATGAGGGTGACTTGGCACAGCGTTGCTACCAGCGGCCGGTCATCAAGCAGGAAATCCGTGATTCTTCGACGCGTGCGGGTGTCGTAGAAGTAGGTGTATCCGTTACCGCGGACCTCAAGGTCGGAGAGATCCTGCCGTGTGACGTCGAACTCTGTGGACGGAAAGCTGATACCGAAGCCTCTACCGACCCGCGCGACAGGCTGGGCTGCCTGGTTCTTCCAGTCTGCCGGGATGGCCGGCAGCGCCCTAATCTCGCCTACGACCACGAGGGACTGCACATCCTCGCGCTGGAGCCACGTGAGGAGAGGTTCGAGCCGGGTCCAGATCGTATCTATGACTGGTTTCGTGAACTCTGACAAGAGCGCACGATCCACCGCAAGGACTGCCTCATAGGTGTCGGTCGTCCATCCGTCACCGGGCATGGGGTGATAGAAGCCGCCGTCATGGCGAAGGGATAGGACGGCAGTACGAAGCAGGTCCCGGGCCGCCTCCTCACCGTCCCGGTCAAGGAGGCTGTAGGTCTGCCCGAGGATAAGGTCGAGCTTCCCGGCGTCGCCGTCTTCGAGTGGCAGCGACACCAGCGGCCCGGTGGTATCTGTCGGGATCGGCGTGTAGATCGGCCGGCCCGAGAGGAACTCGAAGACACGGAGGGTCCAGCCGTCCGGCCCCAAGAGCCGGTTCAGGTCCTCAACACGTTGTGTCGACTGATCTACGTCGGACTGTACTTCTGGATGCACAAGTCGTGCCAGGAAGTCGAGGAGTATCTGGTCCGGGCCTTCCAAGAGTTGGAATCGCAGATCCTCGAAGATCCAGTCGTCGGGCCAGTCCATCGGGTTGGTGATCCGGTGCTGAATGATGTCGGCTCGTGCAGTAGTGAACCTGCGATCCGTTGACGGCAGCCCGTCAAGGTCGTAGAGACCCTCCAGGAAGTGCGTCTCCTCGAGCTGTCCCCACCAGGGCCCCCCGTCACCGCGCAGGTAGTCAAAGATGTCGCGTCGCGTTACCGCCGTGATCCTCGGCGTGCCACGCTGCGCAGAGGAGTGATCGGGCTGAGTCATGCACCCAGAATGGACGCCCCTCGGCTAGCCCGGCAGGTTATTGACGACTCTTGAGTCCGTCGGCTTCGGGGCGAGAGGTTTTGCAGTGCAGCAGTCAGTTCCCACATCCGCCCACCCTCAGGACTTCGTACGCGATTCGGGGAGCTCCGTGCGAAACACAATGTCAGCACGGGACAGCATCCCGAGGGTGAGCACAGGTGCCGACAGGTGGTCCGATCCGGCCCTACGGGACAGCATCCAGCGCCAAAGCACCGTCCGTCATCGATGGACCCGCAAAAGGGGCCCGTCTTGGGTTGATGGGCCCCTCTTGACCTGCGGCTACACAGGACGAAATTTAGTTGAACATTCAATTAGATGTTGAAGCGGAACTCCACCACGTCCCCGTCCTGCATCACATACTCCTTGCCCTCCATGCGCGCCTTGCCCTTCGCGCGGGCCTCGGCGACCGAGCCTGTTTCGACCAGGTCCTCGAAGGAGATGACCTCGGCCTTGATGAAGCCCTTCTGGAAGTCCGTGTGGATGACGCCCGCCGCCTCGGGGGCCGTCGCGCCCTGCGGGATCGTCCAGGCGCGGGACTCCTTGGGGCCTGCCGTGAGGTACGTCTGGAGGCCGAGCGTGCGGAAGCCCACGTGGGCCAGGGTGGCGAGGCCGGGCTCTTCCTGGCCCACCGACTGGAGGAGTTCGAGGGCCTCGTCCTCTTCGAGCTCCACGAGCTCCGACTCCAGCTTGGCGTTGAGGAAGATCGCCTCCGCGGGGGCGACCAGGGCGCTCTGCGCGGCCTTGAAGTCGTCGTCCGTCAGCTCGTCCTCGTCGACGTTGAAGACGTAGAGGAAGGGCTTCGTCGTGAGGAGGTGGAGGTCGTGGAGGAGTTCCTCCTTGCCGGAGCCCTGGATGATGCCCGCGGAGGAGAGGGTGTCGCCCTTCTCCAGGATCGCCTGGGCCTCCTCGATCGCCTTCACCTTCGGGCCGACGTCCTTCTTGATCCGCGACTCCTTCTGGAGGCGCGGGAGGACCTTCTCGATCGTCTGGAGGTCGGCGAGGATCAGCTCGGTGTTGATCGTCTCGATGTCGTCCTTGGGCGAGACCTTGCCGTCCACGTGCACGACGTTCTCGTCCTTGAAGGCGCGGATGACCTGGCAGATCGCGTCCGACTCGCGGATGTTCGCGAGGAACTTGTTGCCAAGGCCCTCGCCCTCGCTCGCGCCGCGCACGATGCCCGCGATGTCGACGAAGTCGACCGTGGCGGGGAGGACCTTCTGCGAGGAGAAGATCTCGGCCAGTTTCGTGAGGCGGGGGTCCGGGACGCCCACCACGCCGACATTCGGCTCGATCGTGGCGAACGGATAGTTGGCCGCAAGCACGTCGTTCTTGGTCAGGGCGTTGAACAGGGTCGACTTGCCGACATTGGGCAGACCGACGATTCCGATCGTGAGCGACACGTTGCGACTTCCCGTACGTGAGTGCTGTGGGTGGACGGCCCGAAGGGCCGGAGCGACCGTAGGGCGATCCCCCAGTCTACGGCGTGCGGGCCCCGCGCTCGTCGGCGTACCGCTCTCCTGTCGAACGCTTGGCCAAGGTCGGCCAAAGCGCGTGTCCCATGCCGGATTATCGGTACGGCTCGTCCTAGGTTGGTCCAGTGGAGCAACACAGGACGCGTCCCCCTCAGCCTCCGGCCCGGCCGCGACGCACCGCGCCCCTGCCCCCGCAGGGCAGGCCCGCCGATTCGGCGGCGGTCTACCGCGCGGCGTCCCGTCCCCGCCGCCCCGTCCCTCCCTTCATCCGCAAGCTGCGTGCGCTGCCGCTCTACCGCACCCTGCGCGGCATGCCGAACCCACGACTCACGGGGCTCGGCAGCGGGCTCTTCTGCGCCGCGGTGATGTTCCTGCTCGCCTGTCTGCTGTGGCTGCTCTTCGGCAGTTCGGTCGTCGCGTACGGCGTGCTCTTCCTGCCCGTGAGCGCGCTGACCGCGTTCTGGGTGCGGCCCGCCGACCTGGTGACCGCGCCGGTGGCCGCGCCGATCGCCTTCGCCTTCGGGCTCGTGCCGATCTCGGGCGGCAACGGAGGAGGCTTCGGCGGGCACTTCATAGGGCTCATCACGTCGCTCGCACTGCACGCGGGCTGGCTGTACGGCGGGACTCTCGTCGCCGGTCTCATCGTGACCGTGCGCAGGATCAAGCTCATGGGGCAGCGGCGGCGGGCACGGGCCGCCGCGCCCGTCGCCCCCGCCGGGCCGCGAGGGCCCAAGCGGCGGATGCCCACGACGTAGGAACGTAGTCGGGCGGGGGGGCTTTTGGGGGGGGCGGGCTTTCTACGCCGCCTCCGCCGCCGCCATCGCCGCGCCCACGATGCCCGCGTTGTTCTGCAGCTCCGCGGGGACGATCTCGGCCTTGATGTCCTTGATCAGCGGCAGGAACTTGTGGGACTTGCGGCTCACGCCGCCGCCGATGATGAACAGCTCGGGCGAGAACAGCATCTCCACGTGCGCCAGGTACTTCTGGACGCGGTGCGCCCAGTGCTCCCAGGAGAGTTCCTCGTCCTCCCTGGCCTTGGACGAGGCACGCTTCTCCGCGTCGTGGCCGTGCAGCTCCAGATGGCCGAGCTCGGTGTTCGGGACGAGGCGGCCGCCGGTGAACAGGGCGCTGCCGATGCCGGTGCCGAGGGTGAGCATGATGACCGTGCCCTGGTGGCCGCGGCCCGCGCCGAAGTGCATCTCGGCGACGCCCGCCGCGTCCGCGTCGTTCAGGACGGTGACGGGTACGTCGCCGCCGAGGCGGTCCGCGACCAGCTTCTGGATGTCCGTGCCGATCCAGCTCTTGTCGACGTTGGCCGCCGTGCGCGCAGTGCCGCCGGTGATCACGCCGGGGAACGTGGCGCCCACGGGGCCTTTCCATTCGAAGTGCTCGATGACCTCGCGCACCTTGTCGGCCACGCCGTCCGGCGTGGCCGGTTGCGGGGTCAGCACCTTGTACCGCTCCTGTGCCAGGTCTCCCCGGTCCAGATCAACGGGCGCACCCTTGATCCCGGATCCGCCGATGTCCACGCCGAAGATCTGCATGGGCCCCACGGTACGGCCAGTGTCCGGCGCCCGCGTTACTTCTGTGACAGCTCGGCGGCCTCGGCCCGCAGGTCGCGGCGGAGCTCCTTGGGCAGCGAGAAGGTGATCGACTCGTCGGCCGTCTTCACCGTCTCCACGTCCCCGTAGCCCCGCTCGGACAGCCACTCGATGACGCCGTCCACCAGGACGTCCGGAACGGAGGCACCCGAGGTGAGGCCGACCGTGGTCACGTCCTGAAGCCACGCCTCGTCGATCTCATCGGCGTTGTCGACGAGGTGCGAGGCGGGAGCGCCCGCGTCGAGGGCGACCTCGACCATGCGGATCGAGTTCGAGGAGTTCTTGGAACCGACGACGATGACGAGCTCGGCGTCCTCGGCCAGCTTCTTCACCGCGATCTGGCGGTTCTGCGTCGCATAGCAGATGTCGTCGCTCGGAGGGGAGATCAGACCCGGGAACTTGGTCTTGAGGGCGTCGACCGTCTCCATGGTCTCGTCGACCGAGAGCGTGGTCTGGGAGAGCCAGACGACCCTGTCCGGGTCCCGGACCTCGACGTTCGCGACGTCATCGGGGCCGTCGACGAGCGTGATGTGGTCGGGCGCCTCACCGGACGTACCGATGACTTCCTCGTGGCCCTCGTGGCCGATCAGGAGGATGTCGAAGTCGTCCTTCGCGTACCGGACGGCTTCCTTGTGGACCTTCGTGACCAGGGGGCACGTCGCGTCGATCGTCGCGAGTTTCCGCTCGGCGGCCTCGGCGTGGACCGTCGGCGCCACGCCGTGCGCGGAGAACATGACGATGGAGCCCTCGGGAACCTCATCCGTCTGGTCGACGAAGATCGCACCCTTTTTCTCGAGGGTCTGCACCACGTACTTGTTGTGAACGATCTCGTGGCGGACATAGATCGGAGACCCGTACTGCTCAAGGGCCTTCTCGACGGCGATCACGGCACGGTCCACACCCGCGCAGTAGCCGCGGGGGGCGGCGAGCAGGACTCGGCGGGCAGGAGTCGAAGCAGTCATACCCCCATCGTAAGGCCGAGCCCAGCGCGTCAAAGATCGCCTCCTTGGGGAGACTGGAGGCCTGCGTTCACTTACGGAGGCACGATGTCCGGTTACTCCGACTCCGACAACTCAGACTCAGGCACGACGGCAGGTGGCGCCCACCCCGGTGGCGCTCACCCCGGTGGCGCCCACCCCGGCACCGCCGACGAGGGCGACGGCCTTCGCCGCAGTCTCGGCTTCCGTGATCTCGTCGTCTACGGATTGCTGTTCATCGCCCCGATGGCCCCGGTCGGAGTCTTCGGGACGCTCGACGCCAAGTCGCACGGCGCGGTGGCGCTCGTCTACGTCATCGCCACGATCGCGATGGCGTTCACCGCGTTCAGCTACGCCCAGATGGTGAAGGTCGTCCCCCAGGCGGGTTCCGTCTTCGCCTACGCCCGCGCGGGGCTCGGCAACGGCCCCGGGTTCATCGCCGGGTGGATGGCGATGCTCGACTATCTCCTCATCCCCGCCGTCGCCTACCTCTTCTCCGGGATCGCGATGGAGGCCCTGGTGCCCTCCGTGTCCCGGTGGGTGTGGACGGCGATCGCGGTCCTGGTGACGACCGCACTGAACCTGTGGGGCGTACGGACCGCCGCGCGGGTCGGGTTTCTGGTGCTCGCCATGGAGATCGTGGTTCTTCTGGTCTTCGTGGTGTCGGCGATCGTCGTCCTGGCGCGGGACGGGGCGCAGCGGGACTGGCTCTCGCCGCTGAGCGGTGACGGTTCGCAGGGCTCGTTCGCGCTGGCCGCCGTCGTGGGCGCGGTGTCGGTGGCGGTGCTCTCGTATCTGGGCTTCGACGCGATCGCCTCGTTCGCGGAGGAGGTGACGGGTGGCTCGGCGAAGGTGGCGCGGGCGGTGCTGTTCTGTCTGGCGCTCGCCGGTGTGCTGTTCATCGCCCAGACGTATCTGGTCGCGCTGCTCGAACCCATGTCGTCCGCCGAGCTCGCGGCCGATCCCGCCGCGCAGGGGTCCGCTTTCTACGATGCTGTCGACGCGGGGGTCGGGGACTGGCTGCACGACCTGGTGGCCGTCAGCAAGGCGATCGGCGCCGCGTTCGCCGCGCTGGCCGGGCAGGCCGCCGCGGGGCGGCTGCTGTACGCCATGGCTCGTGACCGGCGGCTTCCCGGCGCGCTGTCGAAGACCGACTCGGGTACGCCTCGGCTCGCGTTGCTGTGTGCGGCTGTCGTGACGCTGGTTGCCGCGGTGTGGGCGGCTCGGCGGGACGACGGGATGGATCACCTGGTCTCGGTGGTGAATGTCGGTGCGTTGACTGCCTTCGTGCTGTTGCACGCGAGTGTGGTGGGGTGGTTCGCGGTTCAGCGGCGTGGGGGTGCGGTCAGCTGGTGGCGGCACTTGGTGGTGCCCGCGCTGGGGGCGGCCATCACCATCGCGGTGATCGTGGAGGCTGCGGGGTCCGCGCAGGTGGTGGGGTTGATCTGGTTCGTTGTGGGGCTTGCGGTGCTGTTGGGGCAGCGGGCCCGTCGGGGGGAGTACTAGACCGCCCTCGCCTGGCAGCTTGCCTAGCGGGTGCCCTGGACCGCCGCTTCGCGGCGGATGTCTCCCGCCCACCCACCCGGCACTCAGCGTCCGGTCCTCCACGTAGGAGCATTTGGGGGCCGGGGGCACGGCGCCGCTGTCCCCCGTCGAAGCGGGAACCCGGTCCTGTCAGAGGGTGCCGATACGCTCGGCGCATGGCTTTGAACACGTCTGCTGATGCCCCGCTGCCCGTCGGCGAGGTGTCGCGGCTCATCGGTGGGTGGATCGACCGGCTCGGTGCCGTGTGGGTCGAGGGGCAGATCACCCAGCTGTCCCGCAGGCCCGGCGCCGGCGTGGTGTTCATGACGCTGCGCGACCCCTCTCACGACATCTCCGTCAGCGTCACCTGCTACCGCCAGGTGTTCGACGCCGTCGCGGACGTCGTCTCCGAGGGCGCCCGCGTCGTCGTCCACGCCAAGCCCGAGTGGTACGCACCCCGGGGGCAGCTGTCCCTGCGGGCCGTCGAGATAAAGCCCGTCGGCGTCGGCGAACTGCTCGCCCGGATCGAGCAGTTGAAGAAGAGCCTCGCCGGAGAGGGGCTCTTCGCCGCCGACCGGAAGAAGGCGCTGCCCTTCCTGCCGCAGCTCATCGGGCTCGTCACCGGCCGCGCCTCCGCCGCCGAGCGCGACGTCCTCGAGAACGCCAGGCACCGCTGGCCCGCCGTCCGCTTCGAGGTCCGCAACGTCCCCGTCCAGGGCGTGCACGCCGTGCCGCAGGTCGTACAGGCCGTGAAGGAACTGGACGGGCTCGACGCGGTGGACGTGATCATCGTGGCGCGGGGCGGCGGCAGCGTGGAGGATCTGCTGCCGTTCTCGGACGAGCAGCTCGTGCGTGCCGTCGCCTCCTGCCGTACGCCCGTCGTCTCCGCGATCGGGCACGAGCCGGACAACCCCCTGCTCGACTACGTGGCGGACCTGCGCGCCTCCACCCCGACCGACGCCGCCAAGAAGGTCGTGCCGGACGTCGGCGAGGAGTACGAGCGCGTGCGGTGGCTGCGGGACCGGGCCCGGCGCTGCATGGACACCTACCTCGACCGCGAGGACCGCGGTCTTGCGCACGCCCTCGCCCGCCCCTCCATGGAGAATCCGCATCGCATGATCGAGGAGCGCGAGGAGCAGGTCTCGGCGCTCGTCGACCGCAGCCGCCGCACGCTCGGGCACCTCCTGGACCGCGCGGAGTCGGAGCTGACGCACACCCACGCGCGCGTGGTGGGCCTCTCCCCCGCCGCGACGCTCCAGCGGGGGTACGCGGTGTTGCAGAAGGCGGACGGCTCGGTGGTGCGGGCCGCGCAGGAGGTGGCCGCCGACGAGGAGCTGCGGGCACGGGTCGCCGAGGGCGAGTTCACCGTACGAGCCGTAGACCTGGACACAGATGCAGATGCAGACGCAGCCGTAGAACCCCAAGAGCGCTAGCCGCACAGGCCGTACGAACCGACATTTAGGGTGGGCACATGACCAGCAAGACGGACGAGGCCACGAGCCCGGCGGACGCACTCGGCTACGAGCAGGCGCGGGACGAGCTCATCGAGGTCGTACGCCGCCTGGAGGCGGGCGGCACCACGCTCGAGGAGTCGCTCGCCCTGTGGGAGCGCGGCGAGGAGCTGGCCAAGGTCTGCCGCCGCTGGCTCGACGGCGCCCGCGCCCGCCTGGACGCGGCCCTGGCGGGGCCCGACGGGGACGGCGACGAGGCCGCGGACGGCGCCTGAGCCGACGGCCGCGCGGGACCACGCCCGCGACCTGGTGCGTTGTGAAGCGGATCACCTCATGGCCGATTTGGTTGAAACTTAAACCGCAACGTCGTACCGTCGATCTCGCAAGCTGGTTCACAGGCCGATCCACCAGCTGATCCACACACGCACGTACGCACCGAGAAGGTTGATCCATGTCTCTCGTCCTTGACCCCGCCGCACAGGACCTGCTCTTCCGCGAGGCCCGCACCGCGAACTCCTTCACCGATGAGCCGGTCACCGAAGAGCAGGTCCAGGCGATCTACGACCTGGTCAAGTTCGGCCCGACCGCCTTCAACCTGTCGTCGCTGCGCATCACGCTGGTCCGCTCCGCCGAGGCCCGCGAGCGCCTGGTCCAGCACATGGCCGAGGGCAACCAGCCGAAGACCGCGTCCGCCCCGCTCGTCGCGATCCTCTCCGCGGACAACGAGTTCCACGAGGAGCTGCCCGCGCTGTTCCCGCACTTCCCGCAGGCCAAGGACGTGTTCTTCTCGGAGCGCCCGGCCCGCGAAGGTGCCGCGCAGCTCAACGCCGCGCTGCAGGCCGCCTACTTCATCATCGGCGTGCGCGCCGCGGGCCTGGCCGCGGGCCCGATGACCGGCTTCGACGCCGCCGGTGTCCAGAAGGAGTTCCTGGACGGCGACCACACCCCGCTGATGGTCGTCAACATCGGCAAGCCGGCCGAGAACGCCTGGTTCCCGCGCTCCCCGCGCCTTGAGTTCGACCAGGTCATCGAGACCGTCTGATCGTCTAGAGCCCAGCCAGACAAGTAGGCATTACGAGTGAGGGCCCCGGCTACAGCGCCGGGGCCCTCACTCGTATGCAGAAGAGTCAGGAAGGAAGCGTCAGGGCGTCTTCAGCGCCTGCGCCATCTCCGCCAGCTGACCGAACGGCGCCGTGCCCGCGACCACCGTCGTCGCGCCCTTGTCCTCGCGCACCAGGGCGTCGTACGTCTCCCCCTTGTAGCGGCGCCAGGTCTCGCCACCGATCTCCTCGGTGGTCTTCGTCCGCACGGCCCGCTGCGTGGCCTCTTCGATGAACTTGACCGGCTTCTCCGTGGACTGCTTGACCACGACGTACTCACCGGACGGGTCGAGGAACCCCAGGTGCCAGCTGTCACCCTTGGAACCGTCGAACCGCACCGACGTCGGAGTCCACGCCTTGGCCAGGCCCTCGGGAGCGGCCACCGGATAGGCCGCCGCCCGTCGCGCGCTCAGCAGCTCGACTCTGTAGTCGACGCGCTTGGCGGGGCTCTTGGAGTCGTCGTGCGGGATGAAGATGTAGATCACGCCGGCGACGAGAACGATCACCGTCATCGACCACAGCATGTTCCGTACGGTCTGCTTGCCTTGTCTGCCTGCCACGCGTCCATGTTCTCAGGCGCCGTGCGCGGCTCTTCCCCCGGTGCTGCCAAAGTGCCCGATCCGCTCATGCGTGGGGCCCTCTGCTCATTTTGTCGGCCTGCCGATAGAGTCGAGCCACACCCTCATCCGGCCGTCGTCGTATCAGCAGAAAGGTGCGCTCCGATGACCGAGCATCAGCATCATCTCCCTTCCGAGCTCGAAGTCTCTCCCGAGGCTCCCGACCGCAACCTCGCCCTGGAGCTCGTCCGGGTCACCGAGGCGGCCGCCATGGCCGCGGGCCGCTGGGTCGGCCGCGGCGACAAGATCGGCGCCGACGGCGCCGCCGTCAGGGCCATGCGGACCCTCGTCTCCACCGTCTCGATGAACGGCATCGTCGTCATCGGTGAGGGCGAGAAGGACGAGGCCCCGATGCTCTTCAACGGAGAGCGGATCGGCGACAGCACCGGCGCGGAGGTCGACATCGCCGTCGACCCGATCGACGGCACGACCCTCTGTGCGAAGGGGATGCCGAACGCCATCGCGGTGCTCGCCGCCGCCGACCGCGGCGCCATGTTCGACCCGTCCGCGGTCTTCTACATGGACAAGCTGGTCACAGGGCCTGAGGCCGCGGACTACGTGGACATCAACGCCCCGGCCTCCGTCAACATCCGCCGCGTCGCCAAGGCCAAGGGCCGTTCGCCCGAGGACGTGACGGTCATGATCCTCGACCGTCCCCGCCACGAGGGCATCGTCAAGGAGATCCGCGAGACCGGCGCGCGCATCAAGTTCATCTCGGACGGCGACGTCGCCGGTTCGATCATGGCCGTGCGCGAAGGCACCGGCGTCGACATGCTCATGGGCATCGGCGGCACCCCGGAAGGCATCATCTCGGCCTGCGCGATCAAGTGCCTGGGCGGTGTGATCCAGGGCAAGCTGTGGCCCAAGGACGACGCCGAGCGCCAGCGTGCGCTCGACGCGGGGCACGACCTGGACCGCACGCTCTCGACGGACGACCTGGTCCGCGGGGACAACGTCTTCTTCGTCGCGACCGGCATCACGGACGGCGAACTGCTCCAGGGCGTGCGCTACGCCGCGGAGACGGCCTCGACCTCGTCCCTCGTCATGCGCTCGAAGTCGGGCACGATCCGCAAGATCGACTCGGACCACCGGCTCAAGAAGCTGCGCGCGTACAGCGCCATCGACTTCGACCGCGCCAAGTAGGACGACGTCCGGCACGCAGCACATCGCGTACGGCAGATCACGTACGGCACATCGCGTACGACAGAGGGGGCGCCCCGTGCGGGGGTCGCCCCCTCCGGCGTACGACAACGCGCGTACAAGAACGCACGTACAAGAACGAGCGCACGCGAACGTGCGAACCGCTATCCGGCGGCGGCGATCGGGCCCGCGGTCGTGTGCGCGGCCTTCTTGAGCTCCACCTCGCGCCGGCGCCGCCTGGCGAGCACCACGCGGCGCTCCGCGGCCGTGAGACCGCCCCAGACTCCGTACGGCTCGGGCTGGAGCAAGGCGTGCTCCCGGCACTCGACCATCACGGGACAGCCGCCACAGACACGCTTCGCGGCTTCCTCCCGTGACAGGCGTGAGGCGGTCGGCTCCTTGGACGGGGCGAAGAACAGCCCGGCCTCGTCTCGTCGGCACACCGCCTCGGTGTGCCATGGAGCGTCTTGGTTCCGATCGCGCACTGGTTCCCGCTGGGCCGGAACGGCGGCGACCTGCAGGGACTGATGCGACGGCTGCAGCACGGGTCTACTCCTGACGACGGCTTCGCGAGCGAGAGACGATGCAGCAAGCTCTACCCGCTGTGCACACGCCTATGCACTGAGTTCCGATGTACGGAAGTTCGCGCCATCGGTGGCCGGATACGCCCCCCTCAGTGCGCCCCCCGGTTCAGTGACCGAGGTGCTTGCGCAGCTGCTTGTGCAGGTCCCGGACGAGCTTTCCCCGCTTGGGCTTCGCCTCGATGTTGCCCAGGACCGCGTAGCCGTCGACGAAGACCACCGGTGCGTCCCGCTCGGCCGAATCGAGCATGTCCACCTCGAAGTTGCCGAGCACGCCGGTGCCACTGCCCCGCAGCGAGACGTTCTCCGGGACGCGGATCTCCACGTTGCCGAAGACGGAGACCGCCTTGATGACGACCTGCTGATGCTCGAAGATCGCCTCGCTGAGGTCGATCTCCACATTGCCGAAGATCGCGTACGCGTGCGTGCGCCGGCCCACGCGCCAGCGGCCCTTGCGGACGGAGCTGCTGAAGACCGCGACCAGGTTCTCGTCGGCGACCGGGGGCACCACGCCGTCCGAAGGGCGGGAGGGGGCGGGCTCGGGCGCCGCTGTCGCGCGCGGCGCGCCGCTCGCCGCGGGCAAGTCGCTGACCAGCGGATCCAGTTCGCCCATGGTCTTGGCGCGATAGACCCCGTCGATCCGCTCGCTGTGCTCCTCGGCGGTCAGACGCCCCTCGGCGAGGGCCTCTCGGAGGATGTCCGCCGTGCGGTCCCGGTCGGCGTCCGACGCGCGCAGGCCTGCGGGCCGCGGTTCCGGGTGGGTCTGCTGAGGGCGCTTTTCTAGGTCCACACCACTCAGCGTACCCAAACGCGATAGATCGCGACTACCCCCAGGCGCCCCCTGAACCGTCCTACTGAGCCTTACCTCACAGGCTCGGTCCACTTCGGGCGTTCTACGCTGGTTGGCGCGTCGCCAATGGAGGCCGCGCCGCCGTCTGCCGAGTGAGGAATGGCCGTAAATGCCAGAGTTCGAGTACTCCGATCTGCTCCCCCTGGGAGAGGACACCACGCCGTACCGGCTGGTGACCTCCGAGGGTGTCTCCACTTTCGAGGCCGACGGGCGGACGTTCCTCAAGGTCGATCCAGCGGCGCTGCGCACCCTCGCCGCCGAGGCGATCCACGACATCCAGCACTATCTGCGGCCCGCGCACCTGGCCCAGCTGCGGCGCATCATCGACGACCCGGAGGCGTCGGGCAACGACAAGTTCGTGGCGCTCGACCTGCTGAAGAACGCGAACATCGCGGCCGCGGGCGTGCTCCCCATGTGCCAGGACACCGGCACGGCCATCGTCATGGGCAAGCGCGGACAGAACGTCCTCACCGAAGGTGAGGACGAGAAGGCGCTCTCGCACGGCATCTACGACGCGTACACGAAGCTGAACCTGCGCTACTCCCAGATGGCCCCGCTGAACATGTGGGAGGAGAAGAACACCGGGTCCAACCTCCCGGCCCAGGTCGAGCTGTACGCGACCGACGGCGGCGCCTACAAGTTCCTCTTCATGGCCAAGGGCGGCGGCTCCGCCAACAAGTCGTTCCTCTACCAGGAGACGAAGGCCGTCCTGAACGAGGCCTCCATGATGAAGTTCCTGGAGGAGAAGATCCGCTCCCTGGGCACGTCAGCCTGCCCGCCGTACCACCTGGCGATCGTCGTCGGCGGCACCAGCGCCGAGTTCGCCCTGAAGACCGCGAAGTACGCCTCCGCGCACTACCTGGACGAGCTGCCCGCCGAAGGCTCCCCGACCGGGCACGGCTTCCGCGACCAGGATCTTGAGGAGAAGGTCTTCGAGCTGACGCAGAAGATCGGCATCGGCGCGCAGTTCGGCGGCAAGTACTTCTGCCACGACGTGCGCGTGGTGCGCCTGCCGCGCCACGGCGCCTCGCTGCCCGTCGCGATCGCCGTCTCCTGCTCGGCCGACCGCCAGGCCACCGCGAAGATCACCGCCGAGGGCGTCTTCCTCGAGCAGTTGGAGAGGGACCCGGCGCGCTTCCTGCCGGAGACGACGGACGAGACCCTGGGCGAGAACGCCGAGGCCGCCGACGTCGTCGAGATCGACCTCAACCAGCCCATGGACGCGATCCTCGCCGAGCTCAGCAAGCACCCGGTGAAGACCCGCCTCTCGCTCAACGGCCCGCTCGTCGTGGCCCGCGACATCGCGCACGCCAAGATCAAGGAGCGGCTCGACGCGGGCGAGGAGATGCCGCAGTACCTGAAGGACCACCCGGTCTACTACGCGGGCCCCGCCAAGACCCCCGAGGGCTACGCCTCCGGCTCCTTCGGCCCGACGACGGCAGGCCGGATGGACTCCTACGTGGAGCAGTTCCAGGCGGCGGGCGGCTCGAAGGTCATGCTCGCCAAGGGCAACCGCTCCCAACAGGTCACCGACGCCTGCGACGCGCACGGCGGCTTCTACCTGGGCTCGATCGGCGGCCCGGCCGCGCGCCTCGCCCAGGACTGCATCAAGAAGGTCGAGGTCGTCGAGTACGAGGAGCTCGGCATGGAAGCCGTGTGGAAGATCGAGGTCGAGGACTTCCCGGCCTTCATCGTGGTCGACGACAAGGGCAACGACTTCTTCCAGAACCCGGCTCCGGAGCCGACGTTCACGCACATCCCGGTGCGCGGGCCCGGCCTGGCGTAGTACGCGGCGGAAGGGCCCTCCCCGCATGGACGCGGGGAGGGCCCTTCCGTGTCCCTGAAGTTCCGTGTTCCTGAAGTGAGGTCAGGCGAACCGCTGGTTCGCCGCCCCCGCGCACTTCTGGAGCCGCAGCGGCTCCTTGGCTCCCGCGAGGGTCAGGCAGAGCCCCTTCGCGGCGGCGGGCCGCAGCGTCCCCGCCTCGCGCACGAACTGCTGGTTGGCGCCGCCGTGGCAGTTCCACAGGGTGACCGCGGCGCCTTCCTTGTAGGCGCTGTCGGGCACGTCCAGGCAGCGGTCCTGGGTCAGGCCGGTGTGCAGCGACTCACGCGAGTCGTCGTACCACCAGGTCTGGTTGCGGTTTCCGGTGCAGTCCCAGCCCTGCACCTTGGTGCCGTTGCGGCTGCTCGACGCGTTGACGTCCGCGCACGTCCCCGTGCCCTCGTTCTTCAGCGGCTTGTACGCGTCGTCCCATCCGCCCTGGTGGAGCTTCGGGCTGCCGGTGCTCGCCGGGTCCGCGCAACCGCCCTCGCTCCAGCCGGAGTTGTAGAGCTGCGTCAGGCAGGAGGCGAAGGCCGCGTGGCCGCGGGCGTTGGGGTGGAAGGACTGGCGTACCGAATTGGAGTCCGGCGGGAACGGGTTGGAGAGGTCCACGTAGAGACCGCGCGCCCAGGTGTCCTCCATGCAGACCTCGTGGCCCTGGAAGAGGCGGGAGTTGTCGAGGTAGGTGGCGCCCGCGGCCCTGGCCGCCTTGCGCATGCCGGTCCCGAAGGCGGGGACGGCGTAGTTGCGGCCCCACTCGGTGTCGGAGTCGTAGCCGAGACCGCCGCAGACCAGCTTCCCCGGGAACTTCGGGTTGTCCCGGAAGTCGGGGCCGATCGGGCTCGGATAGCCCATGACGACCAGCTTGTAGTCGCCGCCCGCGTATCCCGCGTCCTTCATGACGGTCTTCAGGTCACGGATGGACTGCTCGACCTTGGGCACGAGCGCGTCGACCCGCGCCTGCCAGCCCGCCGTGTACTTGCCCGCGCAGGCGCCCTGGCTGAGCAGGAAGCGCGTGACGCAGTCGGTCATCACCGGCGAGAACTCGAGGTCGTCGTTGGCCCCGATGACCAGCATGACCGCCTTGATCTTGGTGTTGCGCGCCTTGATGGCGAGGTTGTCGCTCTGCACCAGTTCGTCGGGGTACTGCTTGGTCCCGCCGATCTTGATGTTGACGGTCTGCGCTCCCGAGCAGGCGACGTTGTACGTCTCGTCCGCGGGGATGCCCGTGCGGTGGATCGCGGCGTCCGGGGAGCGGTGGCACCAGTTGTCGGGACCGTCGGTGCCGGGTTCGTACGTTCCGACGCCCTCGCCCGAGATCTCACTGTCGCCGAGCGAGATGAGGCCGGTCCTGCGGTCGGCGAGCGGGCGCTCGGCCGGGTCGCCGTAGAGCTTGGTGGCCTCGTCCGCGCGGATCTTCTCCAGGTCGGGCGGCAGGGGCGCCGATGCGGGCGCGGTGCTCCCGCCGCCCTTGCCGTCCGCCGCCTGGGCGGGTGTGCCCGCGACGGTGCCGAGCACCGCCGCCATCGCCACGGCCGCCGCGAACGTACATCGCAGCCTGGCCCTGCGGCTGTGTCTGATGCGCTTCATTGCGCCTCCCCGGTTTGGTGTTACCCACGGTTTTTACTGGTCGGTAAGAGTCTTGGGAATACCCAGAACAAGACAAGTGCTCAACTTTTCAGCGAGCTTTGACGGAGAGGTAGGTTCGAGGCATGACCAGCGACGCCAGCGCAAGCGCAAGCGGTGAGTACCGGATCGAGCACGACTCCATGGGCGAGGTACGGGTCCCCGCGCACGCGAAATGGCGGGCTCAGACGCAGCGGGCGGTGGAGAACTTCCCCATCTCCGGGCAGCGCATCGAGCGCGCGCACATCGCCGCGCTCGCCCGGATCAAGGCGGCGGCCGCGAAGGTCAACGCGGACCTCGGAGTGCTCGACAAGGACGTCGCGGAGGCGATCGCCGACGCGGCGGGCGAGGTCGTCGAAGGACGCTGGGACGAGCACTTCCCCGTGGACGTCTTCCAGACGGGCTCCGGCACGTCGTCCAACATGAACACGAACGAAGTGCTCGCGACGCTGGCCACGGAGCGTCTTGGCCGTGACGTCCACCCGAACGACCACGTGAACGCCTCCCAGTCGTCGAACGACGTCTTCCCCTCCTCGATCCACATCGCGGCCACGGGCGCCGTGACGCAGGACCTGATCCCCGCGCTCGACCATCTGGCGACCGCCCTGGAGCGCAAGGCGGAGGAGTTCGCCGGCGTCGTGAAGTCCGGGCGTACGCACCTGATGGACGCGACGCCCGTCACGCTCGGCCAGGAGTTCGGCGGATACGCGGCGCAGGTGCGCTACGGCGTGGAGCGGCTGCGGTCCTCGCTGCCGCGCCTGGCCGAACTGCCGCTCGGCGGCACGGCGGTGGGCACCGGGATCAACACTCCGCCCGGCTTCTCGGCGGCCGTGATCGAGGAGGTGGCGCGGGCCACGGGACTCGCGCTGACCGAGGCGCGGGACCACTTCGAGGCCCAGGGCGCGCGGGACGGCATCGTCGAGACCAGCGGGCAGCTGCGGACGATCGGCGTCGGCCTCACGAAGATCGCCAACGATCTGCGCTGGATGGCCTCGGGGCCGCGGACCGGGCTCGCCGAGATCAACCTGCCCGATCTGCAGCCCGGTTCCTCGATCATGCCGGGAAAGGTGAACCCGGTCATTCCGGAGGCGGCCCTCATGGTCGCCGCTCAAGTCACCGGCAATGACGCGACGGTCGCCGCCGCGGGCGCCGCGGGGAACTTCGAGCTGAACGTGATGCTGCCGGTCATCGCCAAGAACGTACTGGAGTCCGTGCGGCTCCTCGCCAATGTCTCGCGGCTGCTCGCCGACAGGACGGTGGACGGAATCACCGCGAATGCCGAGCGGGCCCGTGAGTACGCCGAGTCCTCGCCCTCCGTCGTCACTCCGCTGAACAAGTACATCGGGTACGAGGAGGCGGCGAAGGTCGCCAAGAAGTCGCTGGCCGACCGGAAGACCATCCGGGAGGTCGTGCTCGAAGCCGGGTACGTCGAGCGGGGCGATCTCACGCTGACACAGCTGGACGAGGCGTTGGACGTGCTGCGGATGACGCGTCCGGAAGGAAAATGACGCGTCCGTAGGGCAAACACGGCCGTAGGGCGATTTCCTTTACGCATGGACAGGTTCTGAGGAACCTGCCCATGCGGCGACTAATATCTCTGCATGACAGACCTCACCACGCCGCCAACGACGAGCAGCGAAGCAGCACGCTGGGCCCCCGGCTCCCATGTGCTGTGGCGGTACAAGGAGAACGCCGGGAACGGAATTCACATCTGCCGGCCCGTCACGGTCGTGCAGGACACCGAAGAGCTCTTCGCCGCGTGGATGGCCCCCGGAACGGAATGCGTGAAACCCGTCATCGCCGACGGCACTCCCGTTCACCACGAGCCCCTCGCCACCCGCTACACCAAACCCCGTGCCCTGCGCAGGGACCACTGGTTCGGCACCGGCGTACTGAAGTTGGCAAGGACCGCCGAGCCGTGGTCGGTGTGGCTGTTCTGGGACCCGGGATGGCAGTTCAAGAACTGGTACGTGAACCTGGAGGAGCCGCGCACCCGGTGGGCCGGAGGCATCGATTCCGAGGATCACTTTCTGGACATCTCCGTGCGGCCCGACCGGACCTGGCAGTGGCACGACGAGGACGAGTTCGTCCAGGCTCAGCGCGCCGGCCTCATGGAACCGGGAAAGGCGCGTGAAGTACGGGCCGCCGGGCATGAGGCCATCGAGGTGATCCGCTCCTGGGGGCTGCCTTTTTCGGACAACTGGCAGCACTGGCGCCCTGATCCGGACTGGACGATTCCACTCCTTCCGGATGACTGGGACCGCACGCCTTCACATGTGACGTCATGAGACCCTTGATGCGCCCCCATGGTTCAAACGTAGGATCGTCCTCCGCAAGGGCGCACAGCAGCAACTCAGCAGCAACTCCCTGAGCTTGCGCGTTGCCTGACAGGATGTCATCGAGGGGCGGCAGAACGTGAGCGAGGCGAGCGGGGTCGACAGTTACGGCGGGCCACCCGGCGTACTGACCGACCGGAAGGGGCAGGCCGAAGCCTTCGACGCCATCGGGCAGCACTACGACGACGCCTTCCCGCACAAGGACGGCCAGCTGGCCGCTGGGCGCAGGCTCCTCGACGCGCTGCCGCCCGGGTCGAGGGTGCTCGACGTGGGATGCGGCACCGGGCTCCCGACCGCCCGTCAGCTCACCGACGCCGGGCACTTCGTCCTCGGCGTCGACCTCTCGTCCGGCATGCTCGATCTGGCCAGGAAGAACGTTCCGGCGGACAGCGCCGAGTTCCGCATGCTGGACGTGGCGAAACTGCGGGCCGAAGGGCCCGACGGGGTAGGCCGGTTCGACGGGATCACGGCGTTCTTCGCGCTCTTGATGTTGCCGCGCGCCGAGATCCCGTACGCTCTGCGGCTGCTGCACGGACTGCTGCGCCCCGGTGGCCTGCTCGCGCTGTCCATGGTCGAGGCCGACCTGGACGACGCGAGAATTCCGTTCCTGGGTCACACAATCCGGGTATCCGGTTACCTGCGGGACGAACTGCGGCAGGTCGTACGTGACGCGGGCTTCGACATCATCGACGAGGAAACGTACTCCTACGCCCCGGCGAGTACCGGCGTACCACCCGAGCACCAGCTTTTCCTGCACTGCCGACGCGGCTGACCAAAGTAGCCACCGGACACCAAGGCGCAGCCCCGGACGGACGGATTCGAAACGCGTGACGGAGCATTCCATCCCCGACGAGGGCCGACAGCCCCGAGCTGCCCGGCCCGCCGCCCCCGCGGATACCCGCGGGGCCCTTGCGCGTGCCCGAAAGACGCGGGACGCCCCGGGCACGGCCGCTTTCCCCGCACAGGCTCAGGCCCGGACGGGCGACCCGGCCGCAGGGCCCAGCGACGAGCACTCCCAGTCCTCGGGCCCATCGGGCCACCAGCCCGACCCGCACCGGCCGCGCCCCGCCCCGGAGGGCGTGCCCGCCCGCCCAGGCCCCGATCCGGCGCCCGGACGTGGCGAAGGACAGGACATCCTTGACGGCGCCCCAGCGGGCGCCCCTGGCGGTGAGGAGCGGCGTACGGGACAACCACGGCCGCCGGGCTCAGGACCGGCGGCAATGCGACGTGACGGCGACCGGCTGCGCTTCGTGGGCGCCGCGACCCGGCGCATCGCCCGCGGCATCGACCTGGACGAGATCGTGATGGGCCTGTGCCGGGCCACGGTGCCGACGTTCTCCGACGCGATACTGGTCTACCTCCGCGACCCGCTGCCGGTCGGCGAGGAGCGGCCCAGCGGCACTCTCGTCCTGCGTCTGCGCCGTACCGACCGGCTGCGCTCGATCGAGGAAGGGGCCGAGGAGCCCGACACCGACGGCGGCACCCTGCCCGCCCTCCAGATGCAGAACGACCTCGTGACGACCGCCGAACTGTGCGAGGTGAACCCCGGCGGCGCCCTCGCCGAGGTCCTGCGCGGTGTCCGCCCGGTCTTCGCCGACGGCCCCGCGGCCCGCGCCGCACTGCCCGAGCTGCTCGGCGAGGGCCGCAGCGCGCCTGCCGGGCAGCGGACGATCCTCGCCCCGCTGCGGGGCAGGCGCCGGGTGATCGGCGCCGCGGTGTTCCTGCGCCGCCCCGACCGGCCCGCGTTCGAGAACGACGATCTCCTGGTCGCCGCCCAACTGGCCACGCACAGCGCGCTCGGCATCGACAAGGCCGTGCTCTACGGCCGCGAGGCGTACATCGCCGACGAGCTCCAGCGCACGATGCTCCCGGAGACCCTGCCGCGCCCCACCGGCGTCCGCCTGGCGTCCCGCTACCTCCCGGCCGCCGAGACGGCCCGCGTCGGCGGCGACTGGTACGACGCGATCCCGCTGCCCGGCAGCCGCGTCGCGCTCGTCGTGGGCGACGTCATGGGGCACTCCATGACATCGGCCGCGATCATGGGCCAGCTGCGGACGACCGCGCAGACCCTGGCCGGGCTCGACCTGCCGCCCCAGGAGGTCCTGCACCACCTGGACGAGCAGGCCCAGCGGCTCGGCTCGGACCGGATGGCCACCTGCCTCTACGCGGTCTACGACCCGGTCGCCCACCGCATCACCATCGCCAACGCAGGGCACCCGCCGCCCGTCCTGCTGCACCTGGGAGGCCGCGCCGAGGTCCTGCGCGTTCCGCCGGGCGCCCCCATCGGCGTGGGCGGCGTCGACTTCGAGGCCGTGGAGCTCGACGCGCCCGCGGGCGCCACCCTGCTGCTCTACACGGACGGCCTCGTCGAGTCCCGGCTGCGTGACGTGTGGACGGGCATAGAGCAGCTGCGCGAGCGGCTCGCGGCCACCGCCCAGTTGACGGGCCCGGACCACCCGCCGCCCTTGGAAGCCCTCTGCGACGACGTGCTCGACATGCTCGGCCCCGGCGACAGGGACGACGACATCGCGCTGCTCGCCGCCCGCTTCGACGGGATCGCGCCGAGCGACGTCGCGTACTGGTACCTGGAGCCGGAGGACGCCACGCCCGCCCGCGCCAGGCGCCTGGCCCGCAGCGCCCTGGAGCGCTGGGGCCTGCAGGAGCTGACCGACTCCCTGGAGCTCCTGGTCAGCGAGGTCGTCACGAACGCCGTGCGGTACGCGTCCCGTCCGGTGACCCTGCGTCTGCTGCGTACGGACGTCCTGCGCTGCGAGGTCGGGGACGAGGTGCCGCAGCTGCCGCGGCTGCGGCAGGCGCGGGCCACGGACGAGGGCGGACGCGGGCTCTACCTGGTCAACAAGCTGGCCCGGCGGTGGGGCGCGACGCGTCTGAGCACCGGCAAGGTGGTCTGGTTCGAGCTGAACCACAGCTGAGTCCGGAGCGGTGCACAGAGCTGTTCACGGAGCAGTTCACGGCGAAGGGGCCCACAAGCAGTTGCTTGTGGGCCCCTTCGCCGTGCCGTGCCGTGCGGGTGCGGCTGTGGCCGTCAGTCCCTGTTCTGCCGCCCGTTCCCGTTCCCGTTGCCGTTCCCGTTGCCGTTCGGGTTCTCCGGGATCTCGATGGTTTCGCTCGGGTCCGGCTCGTCGGTCGGGTCCGTCGGATCCTCCGTCGTCGGGTCGTCCGTCGGCTTGTCCGTCGTCGGGTCGTCCGTCGGCTTGTCCGTCGTCGGCTTGTCCGTCGGCTTGTCCGTCGTCGGGTCCTGCGTGTCCGAGGGCTCGTCCGTCGGCTCGTCAGGGGCGCTCGTCGTCGGGTCCGGGGGCGGCGCGATGGCCGCGCCCATGGACGTGTCGAGGTCGAACTTGCTGGGCGAGCCCATCGCCTTGAAGGTGTACGCCGCCCAGATCTGCGCCGGGAAGCTGCCGCCGTCGACACGCGGCAGACCGCCCGCGCCCTTCATGGACACCTGCTTGCTCTCCTCGGCCGTGCCCGCGGCGCCCTCGCCGAAGAGGCCGACGGAGGTCACGAGCTTCGGCGTGTAGCCGGTGAACCAGGCCGACTTGTTGTCGTCGGACGTACCGGTCTTGCCCGCCACGTCCTGTACGGGGCTGCGCACCGCGCTGCCAGTACCGTCGTCGACCACGCCGGTCAGGACCGAGGTGAGCGAGTCCGCTGTGCCGCGATCGACGGCCTGCTCACCGATCGGGTCGGGCAGGTCGATCGTGCGGTCCTTGTGCTCGACGGAGGCCACGATCGCGGGCGTGACCTTCTTGCCGTGGTTGTCGAGCGTGGCGTAGACGCCCGCCATCTCCAGCGGGCTCGCACCCATGGTGCCCAGGGTCTGGGCGGGCACGGCGGGCAGATCCTCGACGTTCATGCCGAGGTCGCCCGCGGTCTTGAGCACCTCGTCCATGCCGACGTCCACGCCCATCTGCGCGAAGACGGAGTTGACGGACTTGTTCATCGCCTTCTGGACGGTGACAGGGCCGTAGCTCTTGTCGTCCTCGTTCGGGGGCGAGAAGCCGATGTCGCTGCCCTTGACGGGGCGCTTGCTGGTGCCGTCGTAGATCGTGTTCGCCGTGATCGGCTGGTCGGTCTGGGTCTTGGCGCCGTTCTCCAGGGCTGCGGCCAGGATCAGCGGCTTGAAGGTGGAGGCGGGCTGGTAGTCACGCCGGGTGGCGTTGTTCGTGAAGTGCTTCACGTAGTCCTTGCCGCCGTACATCGCAAGGACCTTGCCGGTCTTGGGATCGACGGACGCGGCGCCCGCCTGCACCCGGGCGTCGGCCTTGTTCTTCTCGGGGTCGAGCTTGTCGTTCAACGTCTTGTCGACGGCCTTCTCGAGCTGCTTCTGCTTCTTCTCGTCGATGTTGAGCGTGATCGAATAGCCGCCCGCGTCGAACTGCTCCTCGCTGAGGTGGCCGGCCTTCATGACCTCGGCCTTGGCCTCCTTCACGAGGTAGCCGGTCTGCCCCTCAAGGCCCGGAGCGGCCTTGGGCGACTGCGGCTTCTTGAACGTCAGGCCTTCGCGCTCGCTCGCGGGCAGCCAGTTCTCCTCGACCATGTTGTCGAGCACGTAGTTCCAGCGCGCCTTGACCAGCTTCTTGCTGGCGTCCGTGGCGGAGGAGTAGTCGTACTGGCTCGGAGCCTGGAGGAGGGCGGCGAGATAGGCGCCCTGCGTGACGTTCAGCTTCTCTGCGTCGACTCCGTAGTACGCCTGGGCGGCGGCCTGGATCCCGTAGGCGCCGCGGCCGTAGTAGCTGGTGTTGATGTACCCGGCGAGGATGTCGTCCTTGCTCCGGTTCTGGTCCACCTTCAGCGAGATGACCAGTTCCCTGAACTTACGGGTCACCGTCTGGTCCTGCGTCAAGTAGTAGTTCTTGACGTACTGCTGGGTGATCGTCGAGCCACCCTGCTTGCCCTTGCCGGTGACCGTGTTGAGCAGGCCGCGGGCCGTGCCCTTGAAGTCGACGCCCTTGTCCTTGTAGAAGGACTTGTTCTCGGCGGCCACGAAGGTCCGCTGGACCTCCTTGGGGACCTTGTCCAGGTCGACGACCTCACGGTTCAGCTCGCCGGTCCTGGCGATGACCTTGCCGTTCTTGTACTTGTAGACGTTGCTCTGGAGCTTGGCCGCGGCGTTGCCCTCGGGCACATCGACCATCATGTAGAGAACGACGAAGCCGAGCATGCCGAGCAGGCAGAGCACGAAGAACGTACCCAGGATCTTCTTCAGCGTGAAGAAGCGGCGTATGCCCTTCCGCTTGGGTTTGCCGTCACCGGCGGGGCGCTTGCGCGCTGCCCGGCGCGCACCGCGCTGCCGCGCCTGTCGCTCTTCCGCTCGGCCCATGAGTGTGTGTGCTCCGCTTCCGTCTCGTATCCGTGTCCGTGTGCCGTCGTGCGGTGTCGCCGTACGGAGAACCGGACAGTCGGCCGACCATATGACCGGCAAGTCAGCTCAAGAAGCTAACACCGCACCTGGGGACAAAGGACTGCCGATCCGGCCTTTTCCGGACGTGACAATCAGCACCTGCCCCACAGGAACCGGTGATTGCCCCGAGTAGATCGACGATCCAGGGGCCCAGAAGGTTGCCCGCTTTCCGAACCTGTGAGCTCCGCACTCGGGGTATACATGGCACGTATACACACGGTGTAGAGTGCTCCGCATGTCCATCGGTCACACCCTCCTCGGCCTCCTTGAGTCGGGCCCGCGTCACGGCTACGACCTCAAGCGCACCTTCGACGAGAAGTTCGGTCACGACAAGCCACTGCACTACGGGCAGGTCTACTCGACCATGTCCCGCCTCCTGAAGAACGGCCTCGTCGAGGTCGACGGCGTGGAGACGGAGGGCGGCCCCGAGCGCAAGCGGTACGCGATCACCGAAGCCGGCATCACCGACGTCGAGCAGTGGCTCGCCACCCCGGAGAAGCCCGAGCCCTACCTCCAGTCGACCCTCTACACGAAGGTCGTCCTCGCGCTGCTCACCGAGCGCGACGCCTCGGAGATGCTCGACGCCCAGCGCGCCGAGCACCTGCGCCTGATGCGCATCCTCACCGACCGCAAGCGCAAGGGTGACCTCGCCGATCAGCTGATCTGCGACCACGCGCTCTTCCACCTCGAAGCCGATCTGCGCTGGCTGGAGCTCGCCGCCGCACGCCTCGGCAAGCTCGCCCTGGAGGTGCGCTCCGCATGACCCCCGCAGGTTCCCTTCTCACCGCCGCAGGGCTTCGCAAGACGTACGGTCCGACGACCGCGCTCGACGGCGCCGACTTCTCCATCCACCCCGGCGAGGTCGTCGCCGTGATGGGCCCGTCCGGCTCCGGCAAGTCCACGCTCCTGCACTGCCTCGCGGGGATCGCCAAGCCCGACTCGGGCTCCATCACGTACAACGGCCGCGAACTCGCGGGCCTGCCGGACTCCGCCCTGAGCGCCCTGCGCCGCAGCGAATTCGGGTTCGTCTTCCAGTTCGGGCAGCTGGTCCCCGAGCTGACGTGCGTGGAGAACGTCGCGCTTCCGCTGCGGCTCAACGGCGCCAAGCGCAAGGACGCCGAGGCGACCGCCCGTACCTGGATGGAGCGTCTGGAGGTCGAGGATGTCGCCGCCAAGCGGCCCGGCGAGGTCTCCGGCGGCCAGGGACAGCGCGTCGCCGTGGCCCGTGCCCTCGCCACGAGCCCGCGCGTCCTCTTCGCCGACGAGCCGACCGGCGCGCTCGACTCGCTCAACGGCGAGCGCGTGATGGAGCTGCTCACCGACGCCGCACGCTCGACGAACGCGGCCGTCGTCCTGGTCACGCACGAGACGCGGGTCGCCGCCTACTCCGACCGCGAGATCGTCGTGCGCGACGGCAAGTCACGGGACATGGAGCGGGCCGTATGAGCCTCGACACCCATGCCAAGGCCCGTACGGGGCCTGCGGTGCCGCTCCCCGAGCACACCGCGCCGACGGGCGTCCGCGCCTGGATCCGCGACCTCGTGATGGGCATACGGTTCGCCGTCGGCGGCGGCCGTGCGGGCTGGGCCCGCACGATCCTGACCGCGGTCGGCGTCGGCCTCGGTGTGGCGCTGCTGCTCGGCGCGGCCTCCGTGCCGAACATGCTCCAGAGCCGCGAGGACCGCTCGGTGGCCCGCTCGGACGAGGGCCAGCTCGACGGCAAGCACCACAAGCGCACCGACTCCACCGTCCTCACGCGCGACGCCAACACCGACTTCCGGGACTCGACGGTGCAGGGCCGTACGGTGCGCGCCGAGGGCAAGCACCCCGCCCTGCCGCCCGGCCTGGAGAAGCTGCCCGCGGACGGCGAGATGGTCGTCTCGCCCGCCCTGCGCGACCTTCTGGACAGCTCGGAGGGCAAGCTCCTCAAGGAGCGCTTCGCCAAGTACCGCGTCACGGGCACCATCGGCGACCCGGGCCTCGTCCACCCGCAAGAGCTCTACTTCTACGCCGGTTCTGACGCCCTCACCCAGGCCAAGGGCGGACACCGTGTCACGGAGTTCGGCTATCAGGAGCCCCCGAAGCCGCTGGATCCGATCCTGATCGTGCTGGTCGTCCTGGGCTGCGTGGTCCTGCTGACTCCCGTGGTCATCTTCATCGGAACGGCGGTCCGCTTCGGCGGCGACCAACGGGACAAGCGCCTGGCCGCGCTGCGTCTTGTCGGCGCGGACGCACGGGCGGTGCGCAGGATCGCGGCGGGCGAGGCCCTCTGCGGCGCACTGCTCGGCCTGGTCTTCGGCGGTGTCGCCTTCCTGGGCCTGCGCGAGCTGCTCGGCGTGTTCGACGTGTGGAAGGTCAGCGCGTTCGCCACCGACGTGACGCCGGTGCCCGGCCTCGCGGTGCTCGTCCTGCTCGCCGTCCCGCTCACCGCCTTCGTGGTCACGCTGATCTCGCTGCGGGCCGTCGCCATCGAGCCCCTCGGCGTGTTCCGCAGCGCGAAGCCCCGCAAGCGCCGGATCTGGTGGCGCATCGCGATGCCGCTCCTCGGCATCGGGATCCTCCTTGCGTCGGGCCAGGTCGGGGGCGACGTGATCAATGGCTATGTCGGGGGCAACGTGGCTCCGCCGGTCTTCGCCATCGGCGTGGGAGCGACGCTCACCCTGATCGGCCTTGCCGCGCTGCTCCCCTGGCTCGTCGAAGCGGCTGTGGCCAAGGTGCGCGGCGGCCCCGTGCCCTGGCAGCTGGCCATCCGCAGGCTCCAGTTGAGCAGCGGCACGGCGGCCCGCTCGGTCAGCGGCATCACGGTCGCGGTGGCGGGCGCCATCGCCCTGCAGATGATGTTCGGCTCGATGCACGACGAGTTCGACCGGATGACGGACAACGACCCGGGGCGGGCCAAGCTCCAGGTCCGCGCGGACGTCGGGGACGGCAAGCTAGCCGAGCAGATGAACGAGAAGTTCCGTACCACCAAGGGCGTCAAGAACGTCATCGGCACGGTCTCCTCGTACGTCGTGAAGCCGGGCGAGATGAAGGACGCCGACGCGATCAGGCCCACCACCGAGCTGACGGTCGGCACCTGCGCGAACCTGCGCGAGCTGGCCCGGATCGACTCGTGCAGGGACGGCGACACGTTCGTCGTGCACACCGGGGACAGCGAAATGAACAAGTGGGTCGACGAGACGGCCCGCCCCGGCAAGCCCATCGAGCTGAACTCCGACAGCTGGGACGAGCCCGGCCTCAAGCACATCCCGTGGACGCTGCCCGCCGACTCGCGCAAGGTCAAGGCCCGCCCCGACCCGGGCGGCGACCTGCACAACGGCATCTTCGCGACGCCCGGCGCGGTCTCCCTGTCCAAGCTGGTCGACGCCTCGACGAACGCCATGATCCAGGTCGATCCGGCCGTGCCGGACAACGAGGAGTACATCCGCAACACCGCGGCCCGCATCGACCCGTTCCTCGACGTGATGACGCTGCGCGCGGTCGAGCGGGACAAGCAGTACGCCTCCATCCAGACCGGCCTGCAGATCGGCGCGATGGCGACGATGGTCCTCATCGCGGCGTCCATGCTGGTGTCGCTCCTCGAGCAACTGCGCGAGCGGAAGCGCCTGTTGGCTGTTCTCACCGCGTTCGGCACGCGCCGCTCGTCGATGGCGTGGTCGGTCCTGTGGCAGACGGCGATCCCGGTGGCGCTCGGCCTCGCCCTCGCCGTCGCGGGCGGCCTCGGCCTCGGGCTCGTCATGGTCCGCATGATCGAGAAATCGGTCGAGGACTGGTGGATCTTCCTGCCCCTGGCAGGCGCCGGGGCCGTGCTCGTCGCGGTCGTGACGCTGCTCAGCCTGCCGCCCCTGTGGCGCATGATGCGCCCGGACGGCCTGCGGACGGAGTAATCCCCACGGGAGTCACAGGAGCAGGGCGTTGCCGGTGCGGGGTCACAACACCCGCACCGGCAACGGCTTCACGGCCCCCCTCAGGGCGACGGCGAGCGTCTCGTACTCCGCCGCGCGCGCGGCCCCCGTACGCATCGCGAGGGCGATGCGCCGGGTCGGCGCAGGGTCGGCGAAGTACCCGGTGAGCAGCTGGTTGCTGCGGCTGGTCTCGACGCGGACCGCGGTGCGCGGAAGCAGCGTCACGCCGAGCCCGCCGGCCACCAGCTGTACGAGGGTGGAGAGCCCGGCGGCGGTCGTGGTCACCGGCGCGTCCGCGCGCCCGGCCTCCCGGCAGATGTCCAGGGCCTGATCGCGCAGGCAGTGCCCTTCGTCGAGCAGCAGCAGGTTCAGCTCGCGCAGGGCGTCGCGGGGAATCCCCTCGCGTCCGCCGAGCCAGTGGTCGAGGGGCGTGACGAGCACGAAGTCCTCGTCGAACAGCGGCATTTCGGTGACTCCGGGCACGCCGAGCGGCACGGCGAGCAGCAGCAGATCGAGCCGCCCAGCGCCGAGCCCCTCGATCAGCGACGAGGTCTGCTCCTCGTGCACCTGGAGGTCGAGGTCCGGGTACTTCTCGTGGACGAGCCCGATGAACGTGGGCAGCAGATAGGGCGCCACGGTCGGGATCACGCCGAGCCGCAGTGCTCCGGTGAACGGGGCGCGCACCGCGTCGGCCTCCTCCATCAGCGCCCCGACCTCCTCCAACACGGCCCTGGCCCGCACCGCGAGGCGCGCGCCCGCCGACGAGAGCAGCACCTTGCGGGTCGTACGTTCGAGCAGGGTGACACCGAGTGTCTCCTCGAGGGCGGACACGGCGCCGGAGAGCGCGGGCTGGCTCATGCCGATCGCGGCGGCGGCGTCCCGGAAGTGCAGATGCTCGGCGACGGCGGCGAAGGCGCGCAGCTGGGCGAGGCTCGGCTGGCGGGCGCCGCGCTTGGCCGCGGGCTTGGCGCTGGTGGCCACGGCACTCCTCCTTCTCACTCGTCCCCTTTACTACTGGGACTGATAGCTAGGTCCGATCAACACGACCCACTCTAGCTATTTCCATAATCAATGCACCCTGTGCCACCATCAACACCAGTCCAACCCCCCAGGAAACTCCCCAAAAGGGATTTTCTTTGCAGCAAGGAGAGCGCGTGCTCACTGTTGGTGACAAGTTCCCCCAGTTCGATCTGACTGCCTGTGTCTCGCTGGAGAAGGGCTCGGAGTTCCAGCAGATCGACCACAAGACCTACGAGGGCAAGTGGAAGATCGTCTTCGCGTGGCCCAAGGACTTCACCTTCGTGTGCCCGACCGAGATCGCCGCCTTCGGCAAGCTGAACGAAGAGTTCGCTGACCGTGACGCCCAGATCCTCGGCTTCTCCGGCGACTCCGAGTTCGTGCACCACGCCTGGCGCAAGGACCACCCGGACCTGACGGACCTGCCCTTCCCGATGCTGGCCGACTCGAAGCACGAGCTCATGCGTGACCTCGGCATCGAGGGCGAGGACGGCTTCGCCCAGCGCGCCGTCTTCATCGTCGACCAGAACAACGAGATCCAGTTCACGATGGTGACCGCCGGTTCCGTCGGCCGTAACCCCAAGGAGGTCCTCCGGGTCCTCGACGCCCTCCAGACGGACGAGCTGTGCCCTTGCAACTGGAGCCAGGGCGACGAGACCCTGGACCCGGTCGCGCTGCTCTCGGGCGAGTGAACGGAGCTTTCTGACATGGCACTCGACGAACTGAAGTCCGCCGTACCGGACTACGCCAAGGACCTGAAGCTGAACCTCGGCTCGGTCATCGGCAACTCGGACCTGCCGAAGCAGCAGCTCTGGGGCACGGTGCTCGCCTGCGCGATCGCATCCCGCTCCACCACGGTGCTGCGCGAGCTCGAGCCCGAGGCGAAGGCGAACCTCTCCCCCGAGGCGTACACCGCCGCCAAGTCGGCCGCGGCCGTCATGGCGATGAACAACGTCTTCTACCGCACGCGTCACCTGCTTTCGGACCCCGAGTACGGGACGATGCGGGCAGGCCTGCGGATGAACGTCATCGGTAACCCGGGCGTGGAGAAGGTCGACTTCGAGCTGTGGTCGCTCGCGGTCTCCGCGATCAACGGCTGTGGCCAGTGCCTCGACTCCCACGAGCAGGTGCTGCGCAAGGCGGGCGTGGATCGCGAGACGATCCAGGAAGCCTTCAAGATCGCCGCGGTCATCCAGGCGGTCGGCGTGACGCTGGACTCCGAGGAGTCCCTGGCGTAACGCCCCCGGAAGCAGAAGAAGCGGCCCCGCTCAGCAGTTG
>NZ_JBSGRD010000006.1:0-430559 GCF_053606205.1 Streptomyces sp. NPDC055239
GGTGAATACCTGCCGACGCCCCCACCCGCGCCCGAAGGGGCGCGGGGAACTGCGCGACCAGCCACAAGGCACCCGCAGGTGACAGTGAAACCTCAGAGCTTCTCGATGACGTAGTCGATGCACTTCGTGAGCGCCTCGACGTCCGAGGGGTCGATCGCCGGGAACATGGCCACACGCAGCTGGTTACGGCCGAGCTTCCGGTACGGCTCCGTGTCCACGATGCCGTTCGCGCGCAGAACCTTCGCAACAGCCGCAGCGTCGATCTCGTCCGCGAAGTCGATCGTGCCGATGACCTGCGAGCGCTTGGCCGGGTCGGTGACGAACGGCGTCGCGTACTTCGACTCGTCGGCCCACCCGTAGAGCGCCTGCGACGACGCGGCCGTGCGGCCGGTCGTGAAGTCGAGGCCGCCCTGGCTGTTCATCCACTCAAGCTGCTCGCCGAGCAGGAAGAGCGTGGCGAGAGCCGGGGTGTTGTACGTCTGGTTCTTGCGGGAGTTGTCGATCGCCGTGGGAAGGCTGAAGAACTCCGGGACGTGCCGGCCGCCCGCGTGGATGCGCTCGGCACGCTCGATCGCCGCCGGGGAGAACGCGGCGATCCACAGGCCGCCGTCCGAGGCGAAGGACTTCTGCGGGGCGAAGTAGTAGACGTCCGTCTCGGCGATGTCGACCGGGAGGCCGCCCGCGCCGGAGGTGGCGTCCACCAGGACGAGTGAACCCGCGTCCGCGCCGGCCACCCGCTTGATGGGGGCCGCGACACCGGTCGAGGTCTCGTTGTGCGTGAACGCGTAGACGTCCACGCCCGCCTCGGCCTGCGGCTCCGGGTGCGTGGCGGGGTCGGACGTGATCACGGTGGGCTCGGCGAGCCACGGGGCGAGCTTCGAGGCCTTGGCGAACTTGGAGGAGAACTCGCCGAAGCTGAGGTGCTGCGACTTGTTCTCGATGAGGCCGTGCGTCGCGACGTCCCAGAAGGCGGTGGAGCCGCCGTTGCCCAGGATCACCTCGTACCCCTCGGGGAGGGAGAAGAGGTCGCGCACACCCTCGCGCACCTTGCCGACCAGGTTCTTGACCGGGGCCTGGCGGTGGGAGGTGCCGAGCAGAGAGGTACCGGTGGCGGCGAGCGCGTCCAGCGCCTCCGTGCGCACCTTGGAGGGGCCCGCGCCGAAACGTCCGTCGGCGGGCTTGATGTCAGCGGGAATCTGGATCTCAGCCACGGGGTGAGCCTAACGGCTCGGGGCGGGCCGTCATCCGGGCGTCCGGCGGCTGAGATCGTCCTGCTCCACAGAGCGGACACCGCGAGGCTCCGCCCCGGATCGGGCCCGGATCGGGCCCTTCGCGGATGCATCCTGAGGGCATGGATATGGGCATGGGTGATCTCGGAGGCGTGGAAGTAGAAGCTGAACTGCGGGCAGCCGTGCGGGGGGAGGTGGACTTCTCCGTCACCGCGCGGGCCCTGCACACCATGGACGCGTCCAACTACCGTCGCGTGCCGCTCGGCGTCCTCGCCCCGCGCGACGCGGACGACGTGGCGGCGGCGCTCGCCGTGTGCCGGGAGCGCGGGGTGCCCGTCGTCGCCCGTGGCGCCGGTACGTCCATCGCAGGGCAGGCGACCGGTACGGGGCTCGTCCTCGACTTCACCCGGCACATGAACCGGATCGTGTCCCTCGACGCGGAGTCGCGGACCGCTGTGGTCCAGCCGGGGGTGATCTGCGACGACCTGCGGGGCGCGGCGTCCGCGCACGGTCTGACCTTCGGCCCCGACCCGTCCACCCACAACCGCTGCACCCTGGGCGGAATGATCGGCAACAACTCCTGCGGATCGCACTCGGTCGCCTGGGGGACGACCGCCGACAACGTCTCGTCCCTCTCGGTCGTGAGCGGCGCGGGCGCACGGCTCGCGCTCGGCCAGGGCTGGTCCGGCGCGCCCGACGGCCTGCGCGCGCTGGTGGACGGCGAGCTCGAACTCCTGCGCACCGGATTCCCCGAGCTCCCGCGCCGTATCTCCGGCTACGCCCTGGACGCCATGCTCCCCGAGCGGGGCGTGGATCTGGCCCGCGCCTTCTGCGGTTCGGAAGGCACCCTCGGCGTGGTGACGGAGGCGGTCGTACGCCTCGTCGACGCGCCACGCGCGCGTGCCCTCGCGGTACTCGGGTACGCCGACGAGAGCGCGGCGGCGGAGGCCGCCGCGGGCCTGCTGCCGTACGGGCCGCTGACGGTGGAGGGGATGGCCGCCGACCTCGTACGGGGAGCGAGCGGGCTGCCCAAGGGCGGTGCCTGGCTGTTCGTGGAGACGGGCGGGGAGAGCGGGGGCGAGGCACGCGCGCGCGGCGACGCGATTGTTAAGGGGGCCGCCTCCGGGGGCGTCGTGGACTCGGTGGTGGTGACCGACCCGGCGGGGCAGCGCGCCCTGTGGCGGGTCCGCGAGGACGCCAGCGGGACGGCGACGCGGATGCCGGACGGCAGCGAGGCGTGGCCGGGCTGGGAGGACTGCGCGGTGCCGCCCGCCCGGCTCGGGGCGTATCTGCGGGACTTCAGGGAGCTGCTCACCGACCACGGCCTGCGCGGAACTCCGTACGGGCACTTCGGGGACGGCTGCATCCACGTACGCATCGACTTCGACCTGATGAGCGAGGTGGGCGTGCGGCGCTTCCGGCGCTTCTCGGAGGATCTGGCGGAGGTAGTGGTCGCGCACGGGGGTTCGCTGTCGGGCGAGCACGGGGACGGGCAGGCACGGGCGGAGCTCCTTCCGAAGATGTACGGGGCCGAGCTTGTGGGGCTCTTCGAGCGCGTGAAGGGGGTGTGGGACCCGGCGGACCTGCTGAACCCGGGGATGCTGGTGCGCCCCGCGCCGCTGGACGCGAACCTCCGTTTCGACCCGCTGCCGCGTGAGCCGGTGGACGTGGCCTTCGGCTACCCCCATGACGGCGGGGACTTCTCGGCTGCGGTGCGGCGGTGTGTGGGGGTGGCCAAGTGCCGGACCGAGTCGGCTGGTGCCGGTGGCGGGGTCATGTGCCCTTCCTTCCGGGCCACGGGCGAGGAGGAGCACTCCACGCGGGGGCGGGCCCGGATGCTGCACGAGATGCTCGCGGGGGAAGTGGTGACGGACGGGTGGCGCTCGGAGGAGGTGCGGGACGCGCTCGACCTGTGCCTGTCCTGCAAGGGATGCCGGTCGGACTGCCCGGTGGGCGTGGACATGGCCACGTACAAGGCGGAGTTCCTGCATCACCACTACGAGGGACGCAGGCGGCCCGCGGCGCACTACGCGATGGGCTGGCTGCCGCTGTGGCTGCGCCTCGCGGACCGGACGCGTACGGCGGGTGTCGCCAATGCGCTCGCGCGGGTGGGGGTCCTCGCGTCGCTGGCGAAACGGGCGGGCGGGATCGCGCAGGAGAGGGAGATTCCGCGGTTGGCGGGGGAGTCCTTCCGGCGGTGGTTCCGGGGGCGGGAGGCTTCGGGAGGTCCTGGGGGTCCGGCGGTCGTGCTGTGGCCCGACACGTTCACGGATCACCTGTCACCGGCGGTGGGGCGGGCCGCGGTGCGGGTCCTGGAGGACGCGGGGCTGCGTCCCGTGGTGCCGCCGGGGGACGTGTGCTGCGGCCTTACGTACGTCTCCACCGGCCAGTTGGACAGGGCTCGCACGGTGATGCGGCGCACGCTGGAGCGGATGGGGCCGCTGCTCGACTCGGGGGCGCTCCTCGTGGTCCTGGAGCCGAGTTGCGCGGCGGCGCTGAAGACGGACCTGGTGGAGCTCCTCGGGGAGGACCCGCGGGCGGCTGAACTGGCCTCGCGGGTACGGACGTTCGCCCAGGCCCTGGAGGAACTGGCCCCGGAGTGGACGCCGCCGAGGGTCGGCCGGGCGGTCGTGGGCCAGACCCACTGTCATCAGCACGCGGTCCTGGGCGACGGGGCCGAGCGGCGGTTGCGGGAGAAGGCGGGCCTGGAGGGCGAGTTGAGCGGGGGCTGCTGCGGACTCGCGGGGAACTTCGGCTTCGAGGCGGGGCACTACGAGGTGTCGGTGGCGTGCGCGGAGGAGCAGCTGTTGCCGGCGGTGCGGGGGGCTGCCGGGTCGGAGGGGGAGGGCGGGGCGCCCTTGGTCCTTGCGGACGGCTTCTCCTGCCGAACGCAGCTGGAGCAGTTGGGGGAGGGGGTTCGGGGTCGGCATCTGGCGGAGGTGCTGGCTGAGGGGCTGGGGGAGGGGTAGGCGTTCGCTGCGCTGGCTCGGGCGCTGATCCGCTGCCGGGGCGGGGGCCTGGTCCCCACCTCACACCGGGATGCCTCCGCCCTGCGCTCCGGTGCACCGCCTGACCCCCACCCACCCGCCCCGGGTTCGTCGGGGGTGGCCGGAGAGGGGCGGTGGAGGAGGGGATTGCAGGAAAGTCCCGCGACACGCCCAGGTGGGGTGGGGGGTGGGTGGGACTTTGTTGCAATGGGCGGCTCTCGTCGCTGGGGGATCACGCGGGGTAATCGGGTGAGTAGGTGGGTGGGGGAGTCTGTTCGGGCAGGTCAGGCGCGGCGCTACTCGGGATGTGGACTCGGTTTGCGTACAGCAGTGAAAGGGCTCCACAATCCTGACGTAGTCCACTACCTTGGACGGGGTAGTTCAGGTGAGTGGACTGGTTGAGGATCGAGGAGCGGAGAGGGTCGTAGTGGACGCGTCGAGGAGTGGTCAGGAGGCGGCAACCGGTGGGCGGTGGGGTGCCCTCGGGCCCGTCGGGCTCGTGCTCGCGGGCGGAGTCTCCGTCCAGTTCGGCGGAGCCATCGCCGTGAGCGTGATGCCCAAGGCGGGAGCCCTCGGCATCGTGACCCTGCGGCTCGCCTTCGCCGCTCTCGTGCTGATGATCGTGTGCCGGCCCAAGGTACGGGGGCACTCGCGTGCCGACTGGGGGACGGTGCTTGCCTTTGGTGTGGCCATGGCCGGGATGAACGGACTCTTCTATCAGTCCGTCGCCCGGATCCCCATGGGGCCCGCCGTGACGCTGGAGGTGCTCGGGCCGCTCGCCCTGTCCGTCTTCGCCTCGCGTCGCGCCCTGAATCTCGTCTGGGCCGGGCTCGCCCTCTGTGGGGTCTTTTTGTTGGGGGGTGGGGGCGGGTTTGATGGGCTTGATCCTGTCGGTGTCGCGTACGCGCTCGGCGCCGGTGCCATGTGGGCCACGTACATCGTCTTCAGCGCCCGTACGGGGCGTCGCTTCCCGCAGGCCGACGGGCTCGCCCTCGCGATGGTCGTCGCCGCTCTGCTCTTTCTGCCGCTCGGGCTTGTCGAGTCCGGGGAGAAGCTCGTCCGGCCCGAGGTGCTCGCGCTTGGTGCCGCCGTTGCCGTGATGTCCTCCGTGCTGCCGTACACGCTCGAACTGATCGCCCTGCGCAGGCTGCCCGCCTCCACCTTCGCGATCATGATGAGTCTGGAACCGGCCATCGCTGCCGTTGCCGGGTTCCTCGTGCTCAATCAGGCTCTTTCTGTGAATGAGGCTCTGGCTATTTCGTTGGTCATCGCCGCCAGCATGGGTGCCGTCCGGACCCAGATCGGGCGCGGGCGGGCCCGTAAGTCCGGGGATGTCGTCGCGTCGGGGGCCACCCCGGATGCCGTGCTGGCCCCGGCGGAGACCGTCGAGGATTCGGTGCCGGAGGCGTCCGGAAAGTAATGCAAGCACGCTTGCTTGTTTCTCCGGGCGCTGCCATGCTCCGGGGCACACCGCCGTGCCCCGAGGGGAGCGCTCCGTGTCCGAAGCTGTGCCCGTACTCGACGATCTGCGCCGTGAGAGCGAGGAACTCGACCAGCTGGTGGAGGGGTTGCGCGAAGAACGCTGGGCGCTGCCCACCCCCGCCGAAGGCTGGACCGTCGCTCATCAGATCGCCCATCTCGCCTGGACCGACCGTGCCGCGCTGACCGCCGTCACCGATGGTGACGCCTTCGGGCGGCTCGTCGAAGAAGCCCTCGCGGCTCCCGATTCGTTCGTCGACGACGGGGCCGATGAAGGGGCCGGGCTGCCGCCCGATGAATTGCTCTCGCGGTGGCGTGCCGGGCGTGACGACCTGCTGAAGGCCCTCACCGTCTCCCCGCGCGGCACCCGGTTTCCCTGGTACGGGCCGCCCATGTCCGCCACCTCCATGGCCACCGCCCGCCTCATGGAGACCTGGGCCCACGGTCAGGACGTCGCCGACGCGCTGGGCGTGGTGCGGGTGCCGACCGATCGGTTGCGGCATGTGGCTCATATCGGGGTGCGGGCCCGGGACTTCGCCTTCGGGGTGCGGGGGCTGAGTGCGCCGGATGGTGCCTTTCGCGTCGAGTTGCGGATGCCGTCCGGTGAGTTGTGGGTCAGCGGGCCCGAAGACGCCGGGCAGCGGGTGACCGGGCCCGCCCTCGACTTCTGTCTTCTCGTCACGCAGCGCGCGCACCGGGATGATCTCGCCTTGTGCGCGGAGGGCGTTGATGCCGAGCGGTGGTTGGACATCGCTCAGGCCTTCGCCGGGCCGCCGGGGTCCGGGCGGCCCGCCAAGGGGCGCGGCCTGTGACCGGGCCGTTGCGGGTCGGTAATGCCTCCGGGTTCTACGGCGATCGCTTCGACGCCATGCGCGACATGCTCACCGACGGCCCCCTCGACGTCCTCACCGGCGACTATCTCGCCGAGCTGACCATGCTGATCCTCGGGCGCGACCGGCTCAAGGACCCCTCGCGCGGGTACGCCAAGACCTTTCTGCGGCAGCTGGAGGAGTGCCTGGGGCTCGCCCAGGAGCGGGGCGTCAAGATCGTCGCCAATGCCGGCGGGCTGAATCCTGGTGGACTCGCCGATGCGGTGAAGGAGTTGGCGGGGCGCCTTGGGATGGGTGGGGTGCGGGTCGCCCATGTGGAGGGGGATGACCTCGGGGCTCGCTTTCCTGATGCCCTCACCGCCAATGCCTATCTCGGCGGTGCCGGAATCGCCGCCTGCCTGCGTGGCGGGGCCGACATCGTCGTCACCGGGCGCGTGACCGACGCCGCTCTTGTCACCGGGCCCGCCGCCGCGCACTTCGGGTGGGGCGACGGGGGTGGGGACGGTGACCTTGATCGGCTCGCCGGTGCCGTTGTCGCCGGGCATGTTCTTGAATGCGGGACGCAGGCCACCGGGGGCAACTACGCCTTTTTCGCCGGGCGTTCGGGCAGTTATGCGCGTCGGCTCGGCTTCCCGGTCGCCGAGATCCATGAGGACGGGTCCAGCGTCATCACCAAGCACGACGGCACGGGTGGGTTCGTCGACGTGGGGACTGTCACCGCCCAGCTGTTGTACGAGACCTCCGGCGCCCGGTATGCCGGGCCCGACGTCACCGCCCGGCTCGACACGGTCGTCCTCGCCCAGGAGGGGCCCGACCGGGTACGCGTCTCCGGGGTGCGCGGAGAGGCTCCGCCGCCGGATCTGAAGGTCGGGCTCAATCGGCTCGGCGGCTTCCGCAACGAAGTCGTCTTCGTCCTCACCGGGCTTGAGGTGGAAGCCAAGGCCGAGCTTGTGCGGGCTCAGGTCGAGGATGCCTTCGGGCGCACAAAATCCCGGCCGCAGGAGGTGCGGTGGGAGCTTGCTCGCACTGATCGGGCGGACGCTCCGAGCGAGGAGACCGCGTCCGCCCTGCTGCGGCTCGTCGTGCGTGATCCGCAGCAGGAGCCCGTCGGCCGCGCCCTCAGCGGCGCCGCGATCGAACTGGCCCTCGGCAGCTACCCCGGATTCCACGTCACGGCGCCCCCGGGCAAAGGAGCGCCCTACGGAGTCTTCGAGGCCGCCTACGTCGAGCGCGGCACCGTCGATCACGTGGCCGTCCTGCCCGGAGGCGAGCGGCGGTCCATCGAGGCTTGCGGCGGCAGCCTCGTAGATCTCGTAGATCTCGAAGACCTTGATCAGCCGCCTCTGCCCGCACCCCTGCCGGACAGCCCCACCCGCCGCGCGCCCCTGGGCCTCGTCGCCGGGGCCCGCAGTGGTGACAAGGGCGGGGACGCGAACGTCGGCGTGTGGGTGCGTACGGATGACGCATGGCGGTGGCTCGTCCATGAGCTGACCGTCGAGCGGTTCCGTGAACTCATCCCCGAGGCTGCCGAGTTGACCGTCGTACGGCATGTCCTGCCGAATCTGCGGGCGCTGAACTTCGTCGTCGTGGGGATCCTCGGCGCGGGCGTCGCGTCCCAGGCCCGCTTCGATCCGCAGGCCAAGGGCCTCGGCGAGTGGCTGCGCGCCCGCCATCTCGACATCCCGGCCGCGCTGCTCGAAGCGACCGCACCCATGGAAGCGACCGCACCCATGGAAGCGACCGCACCCATCGAACCGACGGAGGTACACCCGTGACCGTCCTCGCGTCCGCGCTCGACCCCGCGAGCGCCGAGTACGCCGAGCACCGCGAAGCCATGCTTGCCAAGCTCACCGAGCTCGACGCCGAGCAGGTCAAAGCCCTCGATGGCGGCGGCGAGAAGTACGTCGCCCGGCATCGAAAGCGCGGCAAGCTGCTCGCCCGGGAGCGGATCGAGCTGCTCCTCGACCCCGACACGCCCTTCCTCGAACTGTCGCCGCTCGCCGCCTGGGGGAGCGACTATCCCGTCGGCGGCTCGATGGTCACCGGCATCGGTGTCGTCGAGGGCGTGGAGTGCCTGATCACCGCCAACGATCCGACCGTGAGGGGCGGGGCCAGTAATCCCTGGACCCTGAAGAAGGCCTTCCGGGCGCACGAGATCGGGCACGCCAACCGGCTGCCGTCCATCCACCTCGTGGAGTCGGGGGGCGCCGATCTCCCGTCCCAGAAGGAGATCTTCATTCCGGGCGGTGCGCTCTTCAAGCACCTCACCCAGTCGTCGGCCGCCGGTATCCCGACCGTCGCCGTCGTCTTCGGCAACTCGACGGCGGGCGGCGCCTACGTCCCCGGCATGAGCGACCACGTGATCATGGTCAAGGAGCGCGCCAAGGTCTTTCTCGGCGGCCCGCCGCTGGTGAAGATGGCCACCGGCGAGGAGAGCGACGACGAGTCGCTCGGCGGTGCCGAGATGCACGCCCGCACCTCCGGCCTCGCGGACTATCTCGCAGAGGACGAGCGGGACGCGCTCAGGCAGGCCCGCCAGGTCGTGAGGCGGCTCAACTGGCGCAAGGCGTACGCCGATCCGGCGGTCGTCGTCGAGCCTCCCAAGTACGACGGGGACGAGCTGCTCGGCATCGTGCCCGGCGATCTCAAGGTGCCCTTCGACCCGCGCGAGGTCATCGCCCGCATCGTCGACGGCTCCGACTTCGACGAGTTCAAGCCGCTGTACGGGTCGAGCCTCACGACGGGGTGGGCCTCGCTGCACGGCTACCCCATCGGCATCCTCGCCAACGCGCAGGGCGTGCTCTTCAGCGAGGAGTCGCAGAAGGCCGCCCAGTTCATCCAGCTGGCCAACCAGCGCGACATCCCGCTGCTGTTCCTGCACAACACCACCGGCTACATGGTCGGCAAGGAGTACGAGCAGGGCGGCATCATCAAGCACGGCGCGATGATGATCAACGCCGTGTCGAACTCGCGCGTCCCGCACCTGAGCGTGCTGATGGGGGCCTCGTACGGCGCCGGGCACTACGGCATGTGCGGGCGCGCCTTCGATCCGCGCTTCCTCTTCGCCTGGCCCAGCTCCAAGTCCGCCGTCATGGGGCCGCAGCAGCTCGCGGGAGTCCTTTCGATCGTCGCGCGGGCCTCCTCCGCCGCCAAGGGGCAGCCCTACGACGACGATGCCGACGCCGCTCTGCGCGCCATGGTGGAGCAGCAGATCGAGTCGGAGTCGCTGCCGATGTTCCTTTCAGGGCGGCTCTGCGACGACGGGGTCATCGACCCCCGCGACACCCGCACGGTCCTCGGCCTGTGCCTGTCCGCGATCCACACCGCCCCCTACGAGGGCGCGCGCGGTGGCTTCGGCGTCTTTCGGATGTGAGGAACTCACCATGATCAGCTCGGTACTTGTCGCCAACCGTGGCGAGATCGCCGTCCGCGTCTTCCGCACCTGCCGCGACCTGGGCATCGCCACCGTCGCCGTGTACTCGGACGCCGACGCGGACGCCCTGCACGTCCGTGAGGCCGACTCCGCCGTACGGCTGCCGGGCGCGGCGCCCGCCGACACCTATCTGCGCGGCGAACTCATCGTGAAGGCCGCGCAGGCGGCAGGCGCGGACGCCGTCCACCCCGGCTACGGGTTCCTCTCCGAGAACGCGGAATTCGCGCGCGCCGTCACCGACGCCGGGCTCGTGTGGATCGGGCCGCCGCCTGAGGCGATCGAGTCCATGGCCTCCAAGACGCGCGCCAAGGAGCTCATGGGCATCGCGCCGATGGGTCTGGAGGATGTCACGGAGGGTGATCTGCCCGTTCTGGTGAAGGCGGCGGCCGGTGGTGGCGGGCGCGGCATGCGCGTCGTACGGGAACTGGGCGCGTTGAAGGGCGAGTTGGTTGCCGCACGTGCGGAGGCCGCCAGTGCCTTCGGGGACGGCGAGGTCTTCGTCGAGCCCTATCTGGAGGGCGGCCGGCACGTCGAGGTGCAGATCATGGCCGACGCGTACGACACCGTCTGGGCGCTCGGGACGCGGGACTGCACGCTCCAGCGCAGGCATCAGAAGGTCGTCGAGGAGTCCCCGGCGCCGGGCCTCGCCGCCGATCTCGTCCAGGAGCTGCACGCGCAGGCCGTGCGCGCGGCGCGGGTGACCGGGTATCGCGGGGCGGGCACGGTGGAGTTCCTGGTGGCGGGCGACCGGGCGCACTTCCTGGAGATGAACACCCGGCTTCAGGTCGAACACCCCGTGACCGAGGCCGTGTTCGGGGTCGACCTCGTGGCCCTTCAGATCCAGGTCGCGGAGGGATCGCGGCTCGCGGAAGAGCCGCCCCTCGCGCGCGGGCACGCCGTCGAGGCGCGTCTCTACGCCGAGGACCCGGGGGTGCAGTGGGCCCCGCAGACCGGCACCCTGCACCGGCTCTCCGTGCCGGGCGTGCGGCTCGACGCGGGGTACGTGGACGGCGACACGATCGGCGTGCACTACGACCCGATGCTGGCCAAGGCCATCGCGTACGCCCCGACGCGTGCGCAGGCCCTGCGCGCCCTCGCGGGAGCCCTTGAGCGTGCCGTCGTCCACGGGCCCGTCACCAACAGGGAGTTGCTCGTACGTTCCCTGCGGCACCCGGAGTTCGTCGAGGCCCGTATGGACACGGGCTTCTACGACCGGCACCTCGCCGAACTCGCGGCTCCCGCCCCGGACCCGCACGCCCCGCTGGCCGCCGCGCTCGCCGACGCGCACGGGCGCTCGCGGTTCGGCGGCTGGCGCAACCTCGCGTCGCAGCCGCAGGTCAAGCTCTTCCGGAGCGAGCCGGACGGCGCCGAGCACGAGGTCCGCTACCGGCACACGCGGGAGGGTCTGAGCGCGGACGGGGTGCGGGTGCTCTCCGTGTCCGGTGAGCTCGTCGTGCTCGAAGTCGACGGTGTGCGGCGGAAGTTCGTGGTCGAGCGGTACGGCGACGGTGATCGCGTGTACGTCGGCAACACCGCACTCACCGCGCTGCCGCTGCTCCCCGAACCCACCACCCGGCAGGAGCCGGGATCCCTGCTCGCCCCGATGCCCGGCACCGTCGTGCGCCTGGCCGACGGGCTCACGGAGGGCGCGCGGGTCACCGCCGGGCAGCCCCTCATCTGGCTGGAGGCCATGAAGATGGAGCACCGCATCTCCGCTCCCGCCTCCGGCACGCTCACCGCCCTGCACGCCGAGCCCGGCCGCCAGGTCGAGGTCGGCGCGCTGCTCGCAGTCGTAGACGTGGACGCAGACGTTGACGTCGTACAGGTCGTAGACGCCGTACTGGAGGAGAAGTCCGTATGAGCACCGTCCTCGAAACCGAAGAGCACCAGGCCCTGCGCGCGGCCGTCGCCGCACTCGGCAAGCGCTACGGCCGCGACTACGTCACCCGCGTCGTGCGCGACGAAGGCCACCCCGACGAGCTGTGGGCCGACGCCGCCAAGCTCGGCTACCTGGGCGTGAACCTGCCCGAGGAGTACGGCGGCGGAGGCGGTGGCATAGCTGAACTCTCCATCGTCCTTGAGGAGTTGGGGGCGGCGGGCTGTCCGCTCCTGATGATGGTCGTCTCGCCCGCGATCTGCGGGACCGTCATCGCCCGATTCGGCACCGACGAGCAGAAGCGGGCCTGGCTGCCCGGTCTCGCCGACGGCACCCGCACCATGGCGTTCGGCATCACCGAGCCCGACGCGGGCTCCAATTCCCACCGCATCACGACGACCGCACGTAGAGACGGCGCGAGCGGCGACTGGCTCCTGACCGGCCGCAAGGTGTTCATATCGGGCGTCGACATCGCCGACGCGACGCTGATCGTGGGCCGTACGGAAGACGCGAGGACCGGCAGCCTCAAGCCCTGCCTCTTCATCGTGCCGCGCGAGACCGAGGGCTTCCAGCGGCGGCAGATCGAGATGGAACTCCAGGCGCCGGAGAAGCAGTTCGAGCTGACCCTCGACGACGTACGGCTGCCCGCCGACGCGCTGGTGGGCGACGAGGACGCGGGGCTGCTCCAGCTCTTCGCCGGGCTCAACCCGGAGCGGATCATGACGGCGGCGTTCTCCCTCGGCATGGCGCGCTACGCGCTCTCCCGTGCCGTCGGGTACGCCAAGGAACGCAGCGTGTGGAAGAGCCCGATCGGCGCCCACCAGGCGATCGCGCACCCCCTCGCGCAGTCGCACATCGACATCGAACTGGCCCGCCTGATGATGCAGAAAGCCGCCCGGCTCTACGACGACGGCGACGACATGGGCGCGGGTGAGGCCGCCAACATGGCCAAGCTCGCCGCCGCCGACGCGTGCGTGAGAGCCGTCGACCAGTCGGTGCACACGCTGGGCGGCAACGGCCTGACGAAGGAGTTCGGCCTCGCCTCGCTGATCGTGGCGTCGCGGGTGGCGCGGATCGCCCCCGTGAGCCGGGAAATGATCCTCAACTACGTCTCCCACCAGACACTGGGCCTGCCCAAGTCGTACTGAGCCCCCGTTCTTAGCCTCCGTTCTGTGCCTCCGTTCGCCTTCTGAACTGCTGGAGAAGTCATGGGACTTGTGTACGCGCCCCCCGAGCGCGGCATCGTCACGCTCACCCTGGACAACCCCGCCAACCGCAACGCGCTCTCGGCGGGACTCCTTGACGGGTTCGCGGAGATGCTCGACGCCTGCGGCAAGGACCCCGACGTACGCGCGGTCGTCCTCACGCACACCGGCTCGACGTTCTGCTCGGGCGCCGATCTGCGGGAGCCGCCGGACCCAGCCGTCTTCGTGGCGCTGCTCCGGCAGATCGTGGAGCTGCCGAAGCCGGTGGTGGCGCGGGTGGACGGGCATGTGCGGGCGGGCGGGCTCGGTCTGCTCGGCGCCTGCGACATGGCGGGTGCGGGGCCGGGGGCGTCGTTCGCGCTGACGGAGGTACGGATCGGGGTGGCGCCCGCCGTCATCTCCATGCCGCTGCTCGCCCGGCTCGACCCGGGCGCGGCGTCCCGCTACTTCCTCACCGGGGAGCGTTTCGACGGGCCGGAGGCGGCGCGGATCGGTCTGGTGACGGTGGCCGGTGACGACGTGGACGCGGAGCTCCGGCCTCTCCTCGCGGGGCTGCGGAAGGCGGCGCCACAAGCCCTGGCCGAGACGAAGAAGCTGCTCACGGCTAGGGTGCTCGACGCATTCGACCACCACACGGACTCCCTCATCGCCCTGTCCGCGCGGCTCTTCGCATCGGCGGAGGCGCGGGACGGAATGGGGGCTTTCCTCGAACGACGGGAGTGCCCATGGGTGCTGTGACCGCGGCCGATCGCGCCGACCGTGCCGATCGTGATCCCTCGCCCAAGCATCCCTCGCCCAAGCACCGCTCGCCCAAGCAGGACCGCAGCCGCGCGACGCGTCAGCGGCTCCTGGAGGCCGCGGTGGCGTGCCTCGCCGAGAGCGGCTGGGCGGGGTCCACGGTCTCCGTGGTCGCCGAGCGTGCGGGCGTCTCACGGGGAGCGGCCCAGCACCACTTCCCCACGCGGGAGGACCTCTTCACGGCGGCGGTGGAGTACGTCGCCGAGCAGCGGTCCACCGCGCTGCGGGCGCTCCCGGCGCAGGACAGGGCGTCGGTGGTCGCCGCCCTGGTCGATCTCTACACAGGGCCGCTCTTCCGGGCGGCGCTGCACCTGTGGGTCGCGGCGTCCAACGAGCCTCAACTGGGGGCCCGGGTGACGGAGCTGGAGGCGCGGGTGGGGCGTGAGACCCACCGGATCGCGGTGCAGCTGCTTGACGCCGACGAGTCGCGGCCCGGGGTGCGGGAGACGGTCCAGGGGCTCCTGGACATGGCGCGTGGCCTCGGCCTCGCCAACCTCCTGACGGATGACGGGGCACGTAGGGAGCGCGTGGTGGGGGAGTGGGCGCGCCTTGTGGAGGGGGCGCTGGGGTGAACTCACCCCGCCTCATCGGCCTCCTGATCACTCATCTGACGTGCGGCTCGCTTCGGGCTTCGTGTGGAGGATCTCGCGCGCCTGTTCCGAGGCGCGGGCGGTGCTCTCGCTGACGAAGTCGAGGTAGCGGGCGATGTTCTCCAGGCGGGTGGCGGCCGGGGTGTCGGGCCCGAGGACGGCGACGCCCTGCCGTGTGGTCTCGACGATCTGGGCGAGGGCACGAGCGCTGGCCATCATCGACTGGTGCCAGACTTCGTCGTCGACCACATAGCGCTCACGGCGGCGTTCGTCGCGCTCCCGGCGGACCAGGTCCTGACTCTCCAGGAACGCGATCGCCTTGGAGATGGACGCCGGGCTGACCTGGAGATGCCGGGCGAGTTCGGACGCGGTGATGCTGCCCGTGTCCGTCGTGTAGAGGCAGGCGAGGACCCGGGACATCATCTTGGCCAGGCCCGACTGCATGAAGACGGTGGTGAGCGTCTCCTCGTACTCGCGCACGGCCTCCGGATCGCGTCCGTGGACCTGCGGCGGTGCCTCCGCACCCCGGGGCGCGGCCTGCCTGCGCTGGTGGGTGCGGCGTTCGGTCGCGCGGTGGGCCAGGTCCGCGCGGTAGCCGGTGGGGCCGCCGTTGCGCATGACCTCGCGCGTGACCGTCGAGGTCGGACGGTCGAGACGTCTGGCGATCTCCGCGTAGGCGAGGTTGTCGGCGAGGCCCAGCGCGATCTGCTGACGTTCCTGCTGGGTGAGTCTGCCTCCCGGCATCGCGGTCTCCTTCGCTCTCTTCAGCCGCCTTTGGCTGCCTTCGGCTCTCTTTGAGGGCTCCAGCATAGCGTTCACTCTCATTGCATTGCAACGATGAGATGCCTCTCGTTGCGTTCCTCGCAGGAGCATTGCAATGAAATACACGCTCTGGCCTGCCATGATGCTAATTCTTCGCAACGAAGCAATTGATGGAACCGTGAATGCAACGTAGCGTTCACGACATCAGAAAGCACGACGAACACCACGGACACAAGGAGCACACCATGCAGAAGTTCGACACCTCCGCCCCGGTCACCACCGTCCTCGACATCCCCGCCGGGCGGATCCAGTTCATCGCCGCCGACCGCGCCGACGCCACGGTCGAGGTCCTGCCCGTGAACGCCTCGAAGAGCGGCGACGTGAAGGCCGCCGAGCTGACCGAGGTCACCTACGCCGACGGCGTCCTGCGGATCCAGGTCCCCGAGGGCAAGAACCGGGTCTTCGGCAACTCGGGTGCCGTCGAGGTCACGGTCCAGCTGCCCGCCGGGTCCCGTGTCGAGGCGAAGTCCGCCGCCGCGGAGTTCCGGGGCGTGGGACGCCTCGGTGACGTGGTCTTCGACGGCGGCTACGGCTCGGTCAAGCTGGACGAGGCCGCGAGCGCCCGTCTCACCGGCCACGACGCCACCATCACGGTCGGCCGCCTCACGGGTGACGGCGAGATCAGCACCCAGCGGGGCGACGTGAACGTCACCGAGGCCACCGGCGGCACGCTCACGCTCAACACCCAGCAGGGCAACATCACGGCCGGCGCCGCTCGCGGAGTCTCCGCCTCCCTGGACGCCGGTACCGGCTACGGCCGCATCGACAACTCCCTGAAGAACAGCGACAGCACGCCCGGCCTCGTCATCAAGGCGACCGTCTCCCACGGCGACATCACCGCCCGCAGCCTCTGACACCTCCGACTGACACCTCCGACGCCCCTGACGCCTCTGAACCTCGCAGCTTTGAAGGAGCACTCCTCATGACGAACCTGGCCATCGCGGCGCACGGGCTGCGCAAGGCTTACGGCGACAAGACCGTTCTGGACGGCATCGACCTGGCCGTCCCGGAAGGCACGATCTTCTCCCTGCTCGGCCCGAACGGCGCGGGCAAGACCACCGCCGTCAAGATCCTCTCCACCCTGGTCGGCGCCGACGCCGGCGAACTGCGGGTCGGCGGCCACGACCTGGCCGCCGCCCCGCAGGCGGTCCGCGCCCAGATCGGCGTCACCGGGCAGTTCTCCGCCGTCGACGGCCTGATCACCGGCGAGGAGAACATGCTCCTGATGGCCGACCTGCACCACCTGTCCAAGAAGGAGGGCCGCCGGGTGGCCGCCGAGCTCCTGGAGCGCTTCGACCTGACCGAGGCCGCCCAGAAGCCCGCCTCCACCTACTCCGGCGGCATGAAACGCCGCCTGGACATCGCCATGACCCTGGTCGGCGACCCGCGGATCATCTTCCTGGACGAGCCCACCACCGGCCTCGACCCGCGCTCCCGGCACAACATGTGGGGCATCATCCGCGGCCTGGTCTCCGGCGGCGTGACCGTCTTCCTCACCACCCAGTACCTGGAGGAGGCCGACGAACTCGCCGACCGCATCGCGGTGTTGAACAACGGCAAGATCGCCGCCGAAGGCACCGCGGAGGAACTCAAGCGGCTCATCCCCGGCGGACACGTCCGGCTGCGCTTCACCGACCCGGACGCCTACCAGTCGGCCGCCGCCGCCCTGACCGAGGTCACCCGGGACGACGAGGCGCTCGCTCTCCAACTGCCCAGCGACGGCACCCAGCGCGAGCTGCGCTCCATCCTCGACTGGCTGGACTCCGCGGGTATCGAGGCCGACGAACTCACCGTGCACACCCCCGACCTCGACGACGTCTTCTTCGCCCTGACCGACAACACCCACGTCCCCACCCAGTCGAACCAGACCAAGGAGACCGTCCGATGAGTGCCTTCTCCCTCGCCGTCCGTGACTCGAACACGATGCTGCGCCGCAACCTCCTGCACGCCCGGCGCTACCCCTCCCTCACCCTGAACCTGCTGCTCACGCCGGTCATGCTGCTCCTGCTCTTCGTCTACATCTTCGGCGACGTGATGAGCACGGGCATCGGCGGCGGCGACCGCTCCGACTACATCGCCTACATCGTGCCGGGTCTCCTCCTGATGACCATCGGCAGCACCACGATCGGCACCGCGGTCTCCGTCTCCACGGACATGACCGAGGGCATCATGGCCCGCTTCCGTACGATGGCCATCCACCGCGGCTCCGTACTCATCGGGCACGTCGTCGGCAGCGTCCTGCAGTGCATCGCCAGCGTGGTCCTCATGGGCGCCGTCGCCGTGGCGATCGGCTTCCGCTCCACGGATGCGAGCGCCCTGGAGTGGCTCGCGGCCTTCGGACTGCTCACGCTCTTCGCCCTGTCGCTCACCTGGATCGCCGTCGGAATGGGCATGGTCAGTCCCAACGCCGAGGCCGCAAGCAACAACGCGATGCCGCTGATCTTCCTCCCGCTGATCTCCAGCGCCTTCGTCCCCATCGACGCGATGCCGGGCTGGTTCCAGCCGATCGCCGAGTACCAGCCCTTCACCCCGGCCATCGAGACCCTGCGCGGCCTGCTCCTGGGCACCGAGATTGGCAACAACGGCTGGATCGCCGTCGCCTGGTGCGTCGGACTCGCGGTGCTCGGCTACTTCTGGTCGGCCTCGAAGTTCAACGGCGACGCGAAGTAGGCGTCGTGACCGCGCGGGCGGCCCCTCCCGCGACTCGCCCCACACCAAGGCGGCGTACACCGACACCACGTCGGAGTACGCCGCCTCGTTCGTACGTCTACCGCTGCCTACCGATGCCTATGGCCACCTACCGCGCGATGTCCCCGAACCCCTCGACCTCCCGGGGATCGCGCGCCGCGGGGCCCATGTACCTGGCCGACGGACGGACCAGACGCCCCGTCCGCTTCTGCTCGAGGATGTGCGCCGACCAGCCCGCGGTCCGCGCGCACGTGAACATGGACGTGAACATGTGCGCCGGCACCTCGGCGAAGTCAAGGACGATCGCGGCCCAGAACTCGACGTTCGTCGCCAGGATCCGGTCGGGGCGGCGGGCGTGCAGCTCGTCCAGGGCGGCCTTCTCAAGCGCCTCCGCCACCTCGAAGCGGGGCGCGCTCAGCTCACGTGCCGTACGGCGCAGGACCCGCGCGCGGGGGTCCTCGGCCCGGTAGACCCGGTGGCCGAAGCCCATCAGGCGCTCGCCCTTGTCCAGGGCCTGCTTCACGTACGCCTCCGCGTCCCCGGTCCGCTCGATCTCCTCGATCATGCCGAGGACACGGGACGGCGCCCCGCCGTGCAGGGGCCCGGACATGGCGCCCACCGCGCCCGAGAGCGCCGCGGCCACGTCCGCGCCCGTCGACGCGATGACGCGGGCCGTGAACGTGGAGGCGTTCATCCCGTGCTCGGCGGCCGACGTCCAGTACGCGTCGACGGCCTTGACGTGCTTGGGGTCGGGCTCGCCGCGCCAGCGCTTCATGAAGCGCTCGACGACCGTGTCGGCCTTGTCGATCTCGCGCTGCGGCACCATCGGCAGGCCCTGGCCGCGGGCGGACTGGGCGACGTACGAGAGGGCCATGACGGCGGCCCGTGCGAGGTCGTCGCGGGCCTCCTGCTCGCTGATGTCCAGGAGGGGCTTCAGGCCCCATACGGGGGCGAGCATCGCGAGCGCGGACTGGACGTCGACGCGGATGTCACCGGAGTGCACCGGGATCGGGAACGGCTCGGCGGGCGGCAGACCGGGGTTGAAGGCGCCGTCGACGAGCAGGCCCCAGACGTTGCCGAAGGAGACGTGGCCGACCAGATCCTCGATGTCGACGCCGCGATAGCGAAGCGCGCCGCCTTCCTTATCCGGTTCGGCGATCTCCGTCTCGAACGCGATGACTCCCTCAAGTCCGGGTACGAAGTCGGACATCAGGCGGCTCCTCGTGATGTGTACGACAGATGGTGGTGACAGACAGCTCGTGACCATGTGTCAGAAGTGGGCATTTCCGGTCCGGTTCCGCGGTCTGCCGGTGCGTCGGTGGCTTCCGGTTTTCGACTCGCGGTCCGGGTCGGTCACCCCGGTGATGCCCCGTGCGGCTGGTGGTCACCCAACCGATACGGAAGGCGCACGATATCCCTTGGTGCCACCCTTGGCGATGGTGCGCGGCACTCAGTGCCACACGTCACCTCCCTGTGGTGCGCGACAGCCCGTCGGGTGACCCTTCGTATACGGCAAGATGACAGCGTGACCGATCGAGCCGCCGCTTCCGCATCAGCCTCATCATCAGCCGCTGACGCCCCTCCCGCGTCCGACCTCGCCGCCATACGGGCCCACTACGGCGTTGACGGACTCGTCGAGGCGGAGCTGCCCGCCACGCCCGTCGAGCTGTTCGCGCTCTGGTTCACGCAGGCACTCGCCGCGGCCGACGCGGGCGTGCTGCACGAGCCGAACGCCATGGTCGTCTCGACGGTGGACACCGCGGGGCGCCCCAGCTCGCGCACGGTTCTGCTGAAGGGCTACGACGAGCGCGGCTTCGTCTTCTTCACCAACTACGAGTCCCGCAAGGCCCGTGAACTGGCCGCTAACCCGAACATCGCCCTGCTCTTCCCCTGGCATCCGATGGCGCGTCAGGTCATCGTCACGGGTACGGCGGAGCGCGTACCCCGCGAGGAGACGGTGGCGTACTTCCGCACCCGCCCGCACGGCTCCCAGCTCGGCGCCTGGGCCAGCGCCCAGTCGTCGGTCATCGCCACGCGCGACGAACTCGACCGCGCGTACGCCGATTTGGCGGAGCGCTACCCGGAGGGCGAGCAGGTGCCCGCGCCCTCGCACTGGGGCGGTTTCCGCGTCGAGCCGCGGAGCGTGGAGTTCTGGCAGGGCAGGGCGAACCGCCTGCACGACCGCCTGCGCTACGAGCGCGCGGGCCGGGACACCGCCGCGAGCTGGACGGTCGAGCGCCTCAGCCCGTGAGGACCTCAGCCCGTGAGGGCCGGGGTCCTGCCGGTCACCCCGTCAGAACCCCGTCCAGGAACGGCTGGATCGCCTCGCGCCAGGCCTCCGGCTGGTCGTAGTGCACGAGGTGACCGGCGTCGGCCACTTCCGCGTACGCCCCGCGGGGCAGCACGCGAACCATCTCCTGCGCCTCGGCGCGGCCCAGCTCGCCGTCCAGGCCGCGGACGACCAGGGCGGGGCACTGGACCTGGGTCAGATACTCCCAGTGGGCGTCGTACACCCAGGTCTCGCGGGACTTCAGCATCTGGTCGCGGTCGAAGACGGGGCGCCAGCCGTCCGGGCCCTCGGCCATCACCTCGGCGAAGAACTCGCCGCGTGAGGGATTCTTCCGCTCCACCCACGGATCGTCCTCGCCGAACCACTTCCGTACGTCGGCGAGTGTCGCGAAGGGGACGGGCCAGGCCTTGAACCAGTCCTCCCACTCGCGCTGCGAGGCGGCGCCGAGTGCGGAGGCCCGCATGTCGGTGATGATCAGGGCGCGGACGAGATCGGGGCGCTTCGCGGCGAGCTGCCAGGCGGTGAGCGCGCCCATGGAGTGGCCGATGAGGACGGCGGGGGCGAGGCCGAGCTGGACGAGCGCGGCCTCGGCGTCGGCCACGTAGGCCTCGCGGGTGAAGGGGCCCTCGGGGGGCTTGTCGCTCTGCCCGTGCGCACGCTGGTCGAGTGCGACCGCGCGATGCCGCTCGGAGAGCCAGCGGGCGGTGCCCGCCCAGTGGGACGCACGGCCCATCAGGCCGTGCAGTAAGAGCACGCCTCCGGGCGGACCGTCGGTCTCCCTGGACTTGGGAGGATCAGCGAACTCCCAGGCGGCGAGGCGAACGCCACCCGCGCCTGTCACGTCAATGCGCCGCACCATGGTTCCTGGCACCCCCCTTGAATCCTCTCGGGCTGAACGCCTGGCTGAACGCCTGGTTCTGTCACGCACCCCCGCACGTTATCGAACTCTTTTTCGAAACCGGCCGGATCGCCGACAACACCCCTCGTTCGAGTGACCACGCTCAAGGATTGGCCGCCGCTGCCGAGGGGAGATCTTCATCGGGAGGCGGGCCGCTCGGGGAAAACGGTCCGAGGGGGACGACCCTGGGAGCTCGGGGCTCCGGGTCACTGCAGGGGAGGACAGGCCCCGGCGCTCAAGGGCGCCGGGGCCCTTCGCGTGCTCAGGGCACGGCGAGGCGCACGGCTCGCGTACGCGCTCCCGCTCACCAGATGGGCACATCCTCCTGCCCCCTCCCACAGCCGCGGCGGCCGGTTGTGCGCCGACACGACAAGAGCCCTTTGGTCATATGCCTCACGCGACAGCCTCGCACGCAAAACGTCCGGGCGCTGCGATTCCGCACACTGAATCTTGGACTCCATACAACCCTGGAGTCTTCACAACTGCCCAACCGTTACCACTAGTTGATGCTAACCACCGGTAACGTGAGGTGCCGTGAACCGGATCCCGCCAGAGCCCGGCCCCAAGGGTCCCGGAGCGGGCCTCGGCGCGGGCTCGGCGCGGCCTCAGCGCTTGGCGACGAAGACGTGCGAAGCGACCTCGTTGTCCAGCTCCGCGGCCTCACCGCTGCTGCCCACGAGCACTCCGCCCGCGGACTCCGTCACGCTCACCACGGAGCCGGGCTGCACGCCCGCGCGCCGCAGCGTGTACATCAGCTGCGCGTCCGTCTGGATGGGCTCGCCGATGCGGCGCACCACGACGGTCTTGCCCTCCGCGCCCGGGTCGAGATCGACCAGGGACACCATGCCCTCGTCGAGGAACGGGTCGGCCACGTCCTTCTCGCCGAGCTCTTCCAGGCCCGGGATCGGGTTGCCGTACGGAGACTCGGTGGGGTGGCGCAGGAGCTCCAGGACGCGGCGCTCCACCGCCTCGCTCATCACGTGTTCCCAGCGACACGCCTCCGCGTGGACCTGCTCCCACTCCAGGCCGATCACGTCGACGAGCAGGCACTCCGCCAGGCGGTGCTTGCGCATCACGCGGGTGGCGAGCCTGCGGCCCTCCTCCGTCAGCTCCAGATGGCGGTCGCTCGCGACCGCCACCAGGCCGTCGCGCTCCATGCGCGCGACTGTCTGGCTCACCGTCGGCCCGCTCTGGTCGAGACGCTCGGCGATCCGGGCGCGCATGGGGACCACACCTTCCTCCTCCAGCTCGAGGATGGTGCGCAAATACATCTCAGTGGTGTCAATAAGCCCCGACATGGGTGCCCCTCAGATCTCGCTCGTGCGGCCGGCCCTGCTACCAAGTCTGACGCATACCGCTGACAACCGGGTCGCGCCAGGGGAAAACCCGGTCCTGACGGCCTTGACGAGGTGCTCGGGCCGTATTGACAGGGCACTGGTCCAGACCGCAACGTGAGCCGCGGCACACGGGAAACACGTGCAGAACATACGTACAAAACATACGTACTACGTACCCCGAAAGGTTCCTCGACGCATGGGCTCGAAGAGCGAGAGCAAGCTGGCCGGTCAGTACATCGACGCCGCGATCGGCCTGCTCGGGCGGGTGCGCGACGAGGAGGGCGGGAACGTCGACGCGGCGGCCACGCTGCTCGCCGACGCGGTCGAGACGGGCAACAGGCTCTTCGCCTTCGGAGCCGGGCACTCCTCGCTGGCCGCCCAGGACGTCGTCTACCGCGCGGGCGGCCTCGCCCTGATGAACCTCCTCGCCGTCCCCGGCGTCGTCGGGATCGACGTCATGCCCGCCACGCTCGGCTCCGCCCTGGAGCGCGTTGACGGGCTCGCGGGCGCCGTCCTGGACTCGTCGCCGGCCCGCCCCGGCGACGTACTGGTGATCATCTCGCTCTCCGGGCGTAACTCGCTGCCCGTGGAGATGGCGATGAACGCCCGCGCGCTCGGCCTGAAGGTCATCGGGGTGACGTCGGTGGCGTACGCGACGGAGACGAAGTCGCGGCACGTGTCCGGAACCTTCCTCAAGGACCACTGCGACGTCGTGATCGACTCCAAGATCGCCCTCGGCGACGCGGAGCTCAGCCTCGAATCGATCGACGCGCCCTTCGGACCCGCCTCCAGCGTGGTCACCAACGCGATCATGCAGGCGGTGGTGGCGACGGCCGTCGAGCAGCTCGCCGCGCGGGGCGTCGAGCCGCCGTTGCTGCGGTCCGGGAACGTGGACGGCGGCCACGAGTGGAACGGACGCGTGTTCGCCGAGTACGGCGACCGGATCTTCTACCGCCGCTGAGGCTGCTGGGGTCCCTCCTCGCAGAAGCGCACCCGCACGCTGAGCCCTCCCCCCTCCTCGTTCGCCTCCGCGATCGCCCGTGTGCCGTGCGCGCGGGCGATCGCGGCGACGATGGACAGGCCGAGACCCGCGCCTTCCCCGCGCGCGTGGGTACGTGCCCGCAGGCGCCGGAACGGCTCGAAGAGGAGCGGAACGGTTTCCGGCGGGACGACGGGCCCGGTGTTGACGACCTCGATGCCGTCGGGTCCCGTGCGCACCTCGACCCGGCCGCCCTTGACGTTGTAGTCCACGGCGTTCGCCACCAGGTTGTGCACGAGGCGGTCGAGCAGAACCCCGTCGCCCCGCACGGTGAGCGGCTCCGCGTCCAGGAAGAGGGTGACGTCCCGCTCGGCGGCCCGCCCCGCGAGCCCTTCCGTCACCGCGTCGGCGATGACGTCGAGTGCGACGGGCTCACGCCGCTCGAGCCCCCGCTCCGTGGTGGCCAGGAGCAGCAGCCCCTCGATCAGATGCTCGCTGTCGTCGGCGACGGAGATGAGCTTCGTACGGATGCGGGCCACCTGTTCCGCGTCGGGCTCCCCGGCGAGGCCGATCTCGGCGGCGGCCCGCTGGACGGCGAGCGGGGTGCGCAGCTCGTGCGCGGCGTTGGCGGCGAACCGCTGCTGCGCGCCGACCAGCTGCTCTATCCGCCCGAGCATCTCGTCGAACGTGTCGGCAAGCTGCTTCAGCTCGCCGGGCGGTCCGTCGAGCGCGATCCGCTCGTGCAGGTTCTCGCCCGACAGGCGCCGCGCGGTGCCGGTGATCACGGCCACGGGGTGCAGGACCCGGCCCGCCATCCACCAGGCGAGCAGGATGGAGAGCGCCGCGTACACGAACAGCACGATGACGGAGACGGTGAGCAGCCTGCTCAGGGCGGCCTGCTCGGCGACATCACTGATCTTCGTGATGGCGAGCCCCTGAGTGAGGTCGCGGGCCGTGACGCCGTCGGCGGGCAGCGGCTCGGCGGTCGCCGCCGCCGACCAGGACGCGGTCGGCGTGGGCATCAGCCAGGGCGGATGCGTTCCGCGGGCGGGGACTGCGGTGGTGACGGCGGTGCTGATGGAGGAGTAGAGCCCCTGCCGCACCAGAAAGTAGACGAGCCCGGTGAGCAGCGCCCCCGCGAGGAGGAGCATGCCGCCGTAGAGGGCGGTGAGACGGGCACGTTCGCTGCTGAGGCCGCCGACGCGCAACCGCCTCACGCCGCCCCTCCCGCGATCCGGTAGCCCGCGCCGGGGACCGTCTCCACCACCGGGGGTTCGCCCAGTTTGGCGCGGAGTTTGGAGAGGGTGACGCGGACCGCGTTCGTGCGGTAGCTGGTGTCCTCCTCCCAGACCTGTTCGATCAGGTCGTCGCCGCTCACCACCGCGCCGTCCGCCCGGAGCAGCGCCTCGAGCACCGCGAATTCCTTCCGGGAGAGCGCGAGATGACGTCCCTCACGGCTGGCCTGGCGCCGTGCCGTGTCCAGGACGAGGCCCGCGCGTTCGATGACCGGCGGGAGTGCGGGGCGCGTGCGGCGGCCGAGGGCCAGGACGCGGGCGAGGAGTTCGTCGTACGCGAAGGGCTTGGTCAGATAGTCGTCGGCGCCGATGCCAAGGCCCGAGACCCGCTCCCGGACCGTGGCCGACGCCGTCAGCATCAGGACCCGGGTGAGCAGCCGCTGCCGCACCACGATGCGGCACACCTCGTCGCCGTGCAGGCCGGGCAGGTCCCGGTCCAGGACGACGACGTCGTACTCGCCGAGCTGCAGCTTGCGCAGCGCCGTCAGACCGTCGGCCGCGACATCGACCGCGAGCGCGTCGCGGCGCAGCCCGTGGGCGATCATCTCGGCCAGGAATTCCTCGTCCTCCACCAGCAGTACGCGCATGCGGCCCTGTGTACCTGAAGTGCACCTTTCGTCGGTGTAAGCGTCTCCGTTGAGAGAAACGAAACCTCGCTTCCCGCAAGCCTGTGCGCGACGACGTGGCAACGCGTCGAAGCGACAGCGAGAAGTGAAGGGGACGCCATGAGGACTCGTACGCGCTCAGGAGCCATCGCCACAGGGTTCGCCGCACTCGCCCTGTTCGCCGGAGCCTGCTCCTCCGGCGGCGGCGGGAGCAGCAGCCAGGACAAGGCCGACGGCGGCAAGGGAAAGCAGGCGGACGCCGCCTTCAAGGAGCGCGAGTGCCTGCGCAAGCACGGCCTCAAGGTGTCCGAGCCCAAGTCCGGCGAGGACGCCCGCGGGCTCACCATCGGCGGCGACCTGAGCAAGGAGAAGATGGAGGCCGCCATGAAGGAGTGCACCGGCAAGGACGGCGGTTCCGGCGGCGGATCGGTCTCGCAGGCCGACAAGGACAAGATGCTGAAGTACGCCCGGTGCATGCGCGAGAACGGCTACAACATGCCCGACCCGAAGTTCGACGGCGGCGCCATGGAAGCCCAGAAGATGCCCGAGGGCGCCGAGGCGAAGAAGATGGAGAAGGCCGCCAAGGCGTGCAAGGACATCGTCGCGTGAGGCGCCGCACCGCCGTCGTCGCCACCGTCGTGGCCCTGCTCGCGATCACCGGCGGCGGCGTCGCCGTCACCGCCCTGGCCGACAACGGCAAGGACGGCTCCGTGAGCCGGGACGACTCCGGACTCCCGCCCGCCACCGCCCCCGTGGAACGCGGCGACCTCAGCAGCGGCACCCAGACCGACGGCACCCTCGGCTACGCCAAGGAACGCAAGATCAACGCGGGCACCACCGGCACCCTGACCTGGTCCACGGGCAGCGGCTCGACGATCGAACGCGACGGGCGCCTGTACGAGGTCAACGGCGTCCCGGTACGCCTCATGTACGGCACCGAGCCCATGTACCGCACGCTGAAGACCGGCGACGAGGGCAACGACGTACGACAGCTCGAAGAGAATCTCCAGGCGCTCGGATACGGCGCCGGTCTTGCCGTGGACGACGAGTACACGGCGGGTACGGCCGCCGCCGTCAAGCAGTGGCAGAAGGCGCACGACCAGAAGCAGACCGGGCGCGTCGGCCCCGACCAGATCGCCTTCTCGCCGGGCGGCGTCCGCGTGAAGTCCACAGAGTCGGCCGTCGGCGACCAGGTCGCGCCGGGCAAGCCGGTGCTCTCCACGACGGGCGCCGAGCGGGTCGTACGCTTCCAGCTCGACGTCACCGAGGGGAAGCTCGCCAAGGTGGGCACCAAGGTCACCGTGGACCTGCCGGACGGCTCGAACGTCAAGGGCGAGGTCGCGTCCGTCGGCAAGACGGCCAAGCCGGGCGACGACCCGGCCGACAAGACCCCCAAGATCCCGGTGACGGTCTCCTTCGACGCCCCCGGCAAGGTCGGCGGCTTCGACCAGTCCCCGGTCACGGTCAACCTCACCGGGGAGACCCGTAAGAACGTCCTCTCCGTCCCCGTCAACGCCCTGCTCGCGCTGCCCGGCGGCGGCTACGGCGTCCAGGTCGTCGAGCACGGCCGCGCCCGCCAGGTGAAGGTCGGACTCGGCATGTTCGGACAGGGGCGCGTGGAGGTCACCGGGGGCGGCCTGAAGGACGGCACGAAGGTCGGGGTGCCCAAGATATGAGCGCCGTCGTGGAGTTGGGCGGGGTCACCAAGGAGTACCCGGGCGGGGTCACCGCCCTGCGCGGCGTGGACCTGACGGTTCAGGAGGGCGAACTCCTCGCCATCGTCGGCCCCTCAGGGTCCGGCAAGTCGACGCTGCTGCACATCATCGGCACCCTCGACCGTCCCTCGGAGGGCTCGGTGGCGATCGCGGGACACGATGTCGCCACGCTCGCCGACCGCAGCCTCTCGGCGCTGCGCGCACGGCACATCGGCTTCGTCTTCCAGGCGTTCCACCTGGTGCCGGGGATCAGCGCGCGCGACAACGTGGCGGAGGGGCTCCTGTACTCCGGCCTCTCGCACGGGGAGCGCCGGGCGCGGGCCGCGGACGCGCTCGACCGGGTCGGCCTCGCCGACCGCATGAAGCACCGCCCGCACGAACTCTCCGGCGGCCAGAAGCAGCGTGTCGCCATCGCGCGCGCGGTGGTCGGTTCACCGGACCTGCTCTTGGCCGACGAGCCGACCGGCGCCCTTGACTCGGCGTCCGGCGAGGCGGTGATGGAGCTCCTTCACGATCTCAACGCGGAGGGCGCGACGATCGCGGTCATCACGCACGACACGGAGATCGCGGAGAGGCTGCCGCGGCAGGTGCGGATCCGGGACGGGCAGGTGGTGGCGGATGTGCGGTCGGCTGCCGGTGAGGGGGTGCTGGCCGGATGATCCGTACGAAGAAGGTCAGGAGTACGCGGCTGAAGGCGGCGCGACTCGGGCCGCGGGACGTGCTTCATGTCGGCTCGGCAGGTCTTCGCAGCCGCCCGGTGCGGGTCGTGCTGTCGGCGCTTGGCATCGCGATCGGGATCGCCACGATGATCGCCGTGGTGGGCATTTCCTCCTCCAGCAAGGCGCAACTCATGCGTGAGCTGGACGAACTGGGCACGAACATGCTGGTGGCTTCCCCCGGGGAGCCCATGTTCTCCGGGGAGGAGGTGGTGCTCCCGCGTGACGCGGCGGGCCGGGTCTCGCGTGTGCGGGGCGTACGGGACGTGGGCGCGACCGGCGACCTCGAACGCAGCGTGCGGCGCAGCGAGAAGATCCCCGAGGACGAGACCGGCGGCATTGCCGTCAAGGCGGCGACCGAGGGCCTGCTGAAGGTCCTTCGCGGCGAGATGGGGCACGGCACGTGGTTCAACGCGGCCAACAGCCGCTATCCGTCGATCGTCCTCGGCCATGTCGCGGCCGACCGCCTCGGCATCACGGAGCCGGGCCAGCAGGTCTGGGTGGACGACCGCTACTTCACGGTCGTCGGCATCCTCGACCCGCTGCCCCTCTCGCCCGACGTCGAGCGCTCGGCCCTGGTGGGCTGGGATGCGGCGAAGAGCGAGCTCGGCTTCGACGGCCGCCCGACATCGGTGTACGAGCGGTCCACCGACGACTCCGTGCACGACGTCCGCAGCCTGCTCGCCGCCTCGATCGACCCGGAGAACCCGCGCAACGTCCAGGTGACGGACCCGTCTTCGGCGCTCAAGGCGAAGGCGGCGACGGAGGGGGCGTTCTCCACGCTGCTGCTCGGGCTCGGCGGGATCGCCTTGCTCGTGGGAGGTGTGGGGGTGGCCAACACCATGATCATCTCGGTCCTGGAGAGACGGTACGAGATCGGCCTGCGCCGCTCGATGGGCGCGACGAAGGGGCAGATCCGGATCCAGTTCGTGACGGAGTCCCTGATGCTGTCCGGCCTCGGCGGCCTTGCGGGCATCGCACTGGGCGCGGCGGCGACCGGCGCGTACGCCGTGTCGGGCGGACTTCCCTGGGTGGTACCCCTGTGGGCGGTGAGCGGGGGGTTCGGGGCGACGCTGATCATCGGGACGGTGGCCGGTCTCTACCCGGCGGTACGGGCGGCGCGGCTGTCACCGACGTTGGCGTTGCACGCGGCTTAGTCGGGCCCCTGGGCCTGGGGCAGCGTTGGACCGCCGCTTCGCGACGGATGTCTCCCACCCACCCACCCGATTACCCGGGGTTATAGGCGGGTGGGCGGGAAAAACTCGCCGCGAAGCGGCGCCCAGAAAGCCCGCACCCCGCACGGGCACCCCGCACCCCGCACACGCTCACCCCGTACCCAACACCCCCGCCAGATCAAGCGAAGCCGCAACCCTCGCCGAGACGCTCTCCGCGTACGTCGCGTCCGCCCGTTCGAACTGGGTGCGGCTCGCGCCCCGGAGGAACGTCACCACCCCCAGCGTCCGCCCCCGGCTGCGCAGCACCGTGCACAGGGCGTGGACGGAGTCCTCCGGCCACTGCCTGGCCGCCGCCCACTCCCGGGCCCGCTCGGGAGGCGCCGTACCGGCGCTGGCCCGCACCGAACCCACCCGGTCCACGCACTGCGGGGCCGGGTGGCCCTCCAGATACCGGACGGGCAGGCCCGCCTTGGCCACCGGCAGACACGGCCCCGGAGCGCCCGCGGGCGTCGCGGCGGCGCGTACGAGCCGAACCGGGTCCCCGTCACCCGCCACCAGATCGATCAGCGCGTGGTCGGCGAACCCGGCAAGGGCGAAGTCCAGCTGGACCGTCGCCGCCTCCGTCGGATCCTCGCACTCACCCGCGGCACGCGAGGCCCGGTGCAACTGCTGCGAACGGAAGCGCAGCTGCGCCGCCTCCTGCTCCGTCTGCTTGGCCTCCGTGACGTCAAGGAAGAGCCAGCCGACCCCCAGCGGCACCGGCTCCTCCGCGAGCGGCGACGCGAGCCGCAGAAAGCCGCTGCGCCAGCAACGCCGCTCCGGCTCACCGCTCTCCGTGGCCCGCACGGAGACCCACATCTCGGCCGGCGCGGGCGGCGCACCCTCGGCGAGCACATGGCTCAGCGCGCTCTCCAGCTCCTCGACGCCCTGCCCGAGCAACTCCCCGAGGGGCCGCCCCAGCAGGGCCGTACGCCCCATCCCCAGGGCCCGCGCGGCGTGTTCGTTCGCCACGGCGGGACGGAGATCGGCGTCGACGAGCACGACACCCCAGGACGCGTTCTCCAACAGGGCCTCGCTCAAGGCGATGGACCGCTCCAGGTCGATCTGCGCATGGACCTCGCTGAAGGCGCAGTACACCCCGGCGGGCTTGCCGTCCCCGCCCCGCACGGCTGCGGACTGGGTCCGCACGAGCACCCGCCCGCCGTCTTTCGTCAGGAGCGCGAACTCGTGCACCTGCCGCCCGTGCGCGTCCATGGCGGACAGGAGCCGCGCCTCGACCTCCTCGGCGTCGGCGGTCCGCACCGCCCACCCCGCGAACCCCTGCCGCCCGACGGCCTCCGCCGCCGACCACCCGAGAATCCGCTCGGCCTCACGATTCCAGTGCGTCACCACCCCATCGGCATCGAACGCACACAACGCGGCGTCCATCCCGTCGAGCAACGCCGCAAGCAATTCGGCTCCACCTGGCCCGGGTTCTTCAGGCCCCAGCTCGTCGGTGGTCCCGCTACGCCGGGAAGCACTCACCTGGCACCCCCTGCAGGCCGTGTCCTCATGAGCTGCATGTTCTGCGACTTCCGCATGTACCGCACGTCAGATCATTGAACTCGAACGTGACGCAGCCCACAGGTACTTCCCAGAAGTTGGACGAAATCGTTGCCCCGCGTGAACGTCTCGAGACGGCTCGATGTTCCTCACAAGTCCTGCCCCCCAGAAACGAACTCACGTCTGACGATTCGCACAAATGGCTGGCCTTGAGTGCTTCCGCCCGTTGGGAGGAGTGTGATCGCTAGCGTCGTCGATGGATACGCACGAAGGGAGATCGCTCGCTCTTCGGCTTACGGCCGGAGTCTGTCCCGTTGCACGGACAGGCCGAGTGATCAGCCCGAGTCATCAAGACCATCAGGTCACAGGAAGGCGCCCTTTGATGACTACGTTTTCCGCAGGCGAGCAGACCCACCGGGCTGTGCTTCCTCAGCAGCCCGCACTGGAATCCGTGAGAGCAGACACCCTCAGGAGCAAGGACGAAACGGCTCACGGACTCCCCGCCATCGCGCGGGGCGCCGGCGGGGAACATGGGCGAGGGGAGACCGGCGGGCATCGCGTCAGACCCCGTCGGCGTCACGCCGAATCGGCCGCTGCGGCGGTGGAGACGGCAGAGATCGGGAGCGGTGACGCTCCCACGTCCCTTAGCTACGAAGGGGGCGTCGGTGCGAGCAGAGTCTTCGTACTGGCCAAAGACCGAAAGCCGTTGATGCCGTGCCACCCTGCCCGCGCCCGCGAACTGCTCGACAGCGGACGCGCTGTGATCCACCGCCAAGTCCCGTTCACCATCCGGCTGAAGGAGCGCACACGCGCCGACTCGGAAGTTGAGGGCGTGCAGATGCGCATCGACCCCGGATCCAAGGCAACTGGCCTCGCCCTCACGGACGAGAGGACCGAAAAGGGCCATCGCGGGGAGGCCGTCCTTGTGCGCCGGGGCCTGGTGACAGCCGAACTGCACCACCGCGGTGACCAGATCCGGCACTGCATGAAGCAGCGCGCCGGGTACCGGCACAGACGACGATCCGCGAACCTCCGCCACCGAGCGCCGAGAAGCGACAACCGCACCCGCCCGGATGGGTGGCTCGCCCCCTCGGTGCGCCACCGTGTCGACACCACCGTTTCTCTGGTGAATCGCTTCTGCCGGTACGCGCCGGTCACAGGGATACACGTCGAGAGCGTCATGTTCGACTCTCACTCAATGAGCGTGGGCAAGCAGCTCAGAGGGGCCGAGTACCAGAACGGCGCACTCGCCGGAACCGACGCTCGCGCATACCTGCTCACCACTCGGGGCAGAGCCTGCGGCTACTGCGGAGCGACCGGCGTCCCTCTGAACATCGACCACGTCCACCCCGTCAGTCGTGGTGGTACCAGCAGACTCTCCAACCTCGTGCTCGCCTGCGCCCCTTGCAACCAGGCCAAGAGCAGCACGCCTGTCACCCAGTTCCTCGCCGATCGCCCTGGCCTGCTCGCGGAGATCCTGGCGCAGACCCGGAGGCCCCTGCGCGATGCCGCCGTCATGAACTCGACCCGCCGACAGCTCACCGAGGCACTGGGCGTTCTCGGTCCGCCAGTGCATACCTGGCCGGGCGGCCGCACTCATCGGAACCGGACGGCGATGGGGCTCGACAAGACCCAGACCATCGACGCCCTCGCCGTAGGCGACCTGGATCGTGAGAACGGCGGCAGGATCGTCAGAGTGCCCGCGCGCGTTCTGGTCATGAAGGCCACCGGACGTGGCTCCTACGCCCGCACCACCCCCGACCGCTTCGGCTTTCCCCGACTTCGAAGGGCACGGACCAAACAGCACTTCGGATACGTGACCGGGGATCTCGTCCGTGCCACGGTGCCCACCGGCAAGTGGGCGGGCACCTGGAAGGGACGTATCTCTGTACGAGCCAGGGGCCAGCACAGCATCACCACGCAGACGGGGCGGATCAACGTTTCCTACCGGAATCTGCGGCTGCTCCAGCGCGGCGACGGATACGCCTACGACACACGGCAGGAGCCCGTCTCACCGGCTTCCGAAAAAAGCGGTTGAGCCGAGCCGAACCAGTTCCTAGGCTGTCGGTCATCACGGAGAGGAGGTGGTTCGGCAGATGTATGGAAACCGGACGCGTGAGGTGACTGCGGGCTAGTGGCCCGTCGTCGCAACTCGATTTCGGCGCCGGACCAGCACGTGTGATGTGCGTGCGACCGGCCCAATCCCAAGCAGTCACCCGACCCGCGAGCCGCCGGTGAGTCCGGCCGGCTTCCCGCCGTCCCGTACGGCGGGGACCACGGCTCGCGGGTCGTCTGCGTTCCGGCGGAAGAGCTGGGCTCAGCCCTTGCTGACCGCCGTAAGAATCTCCGGCAGCCGCCGCGCCACCCTCGGCGCCGCGAGCCGTACGCCGAAGTACGTGATCACCGCTCCGTAGACCCCGCCGAGCGGCAGCAGCAGCCAGGTCCAGGAGTCCGCGTCCGATACGTGCAGCCAGATGGTGAAGGCGATGACCGGGGCGCAGAGCAGGGCCGCGGCGACCATTCCGCCGAAGATCGAGATCCAGGCCAGGCCCGCCTGGCCCGGGGCCACGTTCTTGTAGCCCTCCTGCGGGATCGAGTAGGGGAAGCGGGCCGATGTCCACGCGCCCGTCGCCAGCATCGCGCCGAGCAGGGCGAAGGAGAGGCCGAGCGCCTCCGGCAGGCCGGTCCAGTCGCCGAGCACCGCCGCCGTGATGACCGTCACCAGGGTCGCGTACGGCACGGTGATCACCATCAGTGCCAGTGCGCGGGCACGGAGTTCGACGTACGCGTCGTACGTCGACGAGATCGTTGTCGCCACCATCCAGAACGCCGAGGTGTCCTGGCCGAACTGGTTGTACATCAGGACGCCGAGCATCCCGGCCGCGAAGCACGCGAAGTAGATCGACCCCGTGCCCTGCATGGCGTTGAAGAGCGGCACGATGAGCCCGATGGCCAGGGACGTCACCCAGGCCGCCTTCGTCTTCGGGTCGCGCCACACGTAGCGCAGGCTGCGCTCCATGACCGTGCCGGTGCGTCCGCCGGGCAGCAGCCTGCCCGGGCCGCGCGCCGAGCGGGCCTTGGAGGGTTCCGCCGCCGCGAGCGTCGAGCCGTCGGGGGTCGTCATGAGGTGGGTGAGGCTGCGCTGCCAGAGGGCCAGGAGGGCGGCGAGCGCGGCGGCGCTCAGGGCCAGTTGTGCGATCCCCGCCGCGTACGAGCCCTCGCTCACCGAGTCGACGGCGCCGATCGCCGACGCGGGCGGGATCCAGCGGACGACGTCCGCCACGGGGTCGAGCTGCGAGAGCCCCGAGGAACCGAGCCGCTGCGCCCCGAAGTTGACGAGCTGTGCGCCGACCGCGATGACCAGGCCGCTCAGAACGGCCAGATCACGCCCCTTGCGGCTGGTCAGGAGGCGGATGTTGGCGGCGGCGACGGTGCGCGCCAGGGCCACGCAGATGAGCAGCGTCAGCGCGATGGCCAGGACCGCGGTGACGGCCGCCGCCGCACCGTGCGCGAGGGAGATCACCGCGCCGACAGCGAGGCAGAGCGTGAAGAGCGGGCCGATGCCCACCAGGGACGCCACGAGGAGCGCGCGCACCAGTGGCCGCGGGCGCAGCGGCAGCATCACCAGGCGGGTGGGGTCGAGGGTCTCGTCGCCGCTGGGGAAGAACAGCGGCATCACCGCCCAGCCGAGCGCGAGCACCGCGGTGAGCAGGACGGAGACGGTGGCGGCGTGTTCGTTGCCGCGCAGGACGATCAGGCCGAGGAGTTGGAGTGCGGCGACGAGGAGCGCCGCGACGACGGACGCGATGTAGGCGGCGCGGCGTCCTGACGACTGGTGCAGGCCGTTGCGCAGGAGCGAGAGCTTGAGCCGTACGAAGACGGGCGTGATGGAGGGGGCGGAGGCCGCAGTAGGTACTGCTGTCCGGGCCGCGCTCATCGGGTGCCGCCGCCCAGCCAGTCGAGGTGCGAGCCGTTGTCGCGGCCGTTGGCGCCGACCAGTTCCAGGAACGCCTCCTGGAGCGAGGGGGCGGCGCCGCGCACCTCGGCGAGGGTGCCCTGGGCGCGGATGCGTCCCGCGGCCATCACGGCGACCCAGTCGCAGAGCGATTCGACGAGTTCCATGACGTGCGAGGAGAAGACGACGGTGGCGCCGGACGCGGTGTAGCGCTCCAGGACGCCGCGGATGATCTGCGCGGACACCGGGTCGACGCCCTCGAAGGGCTCGTCGAGGAAGAGGACTTCGGGGTTGTGGAGCAGCGCGGCGGCGAGGCCGATCTTCTTCCGCATGCCCGTGGAGTAGTCGACGACCAGTTTGTGCTGGGCGCCCGCGAGGTCGAGCACGTCAAGGAGTTGGGTCGCCCTCTTGTCGACCTCGTCGCCGGGGAGCCCGCGAAGGCGTCCGGTGTACGCGAGGAGTTCGCGCCCCGAGAGGCGCTCGAAGAGGCGAAGGCCTTCGGGGAGGACGCCGATGCGGGCCTTGACCTGGACGGGGTCGGCCCACACGTCGTGGCCCACGACCTCCACGGTGCCCTGATCCGGGCGGAGGAGTCCGGTCACCATGGAGAGGGTGGTGGTCTTGCCGGCGCCGTTCGGGCCGACGAGGCCGATGAACTTGCCCGCGGGGAGGGTGAGGTCGATCCCGGCGACGGCGATCTGCTGGCCGAAGGCCTTCCAGAGTCCCTGTACTCGTACCGCCGGGTGTGCTGCCGCCGGGTCTTCCTCGGTCACGGTGTCCGCCGCCCTCTGTCGTCGTCGCCTTTGACCGTGCACGATACGGCTTGGGCACCGTCATCACCGGCTTCGCCGAGTTCGTCCTCGAACGCCGGACAGGCTCTACCTCCGCGCCTCCCGCCCGCACGCGTAGGCCAGCGGCGAGATGATCTCCTCCGCGTCGGGCAGCCACCGGTTCGCCGCGGTGGGGCTGCACGCCCACTGCACGGCGCCCGTCGCGCCGAAGCGGGTCGGGGGCGCGGCGACGTAGGACCCCTCGCCAAGGGCGACGAGGTCGATCGCGGCCGGCGGCCACCCGAGCTTGCGTACGAGCTCCGGCACCTTCGCGGTGGCTCCGGGGAGGACGAAGAACTGCATTCGGCGGTCCGGCGTGCAGGTCACGGGGCCGAGCGTCAGCTCCATGCGCTCCATGCGGGCAAGGGCGAGGAACCCGGCCGTCTCGGGTACGTCGATCGCGTCGAAAGTGCGGCCTGTCGGCAGCAGGATCGAGGACTTCGGCTGCTTGGTCCACAGCCGCCTGGCCGCGGTCGCGCTCCCCGTCGCCTGCGTCGCCCAGTCCTCGCGCGCCGGGTGCGAACCGGGCGCCGTACACGCGGCGTCACCGCACGAGCAGATTTCGGCCCCCTCGACGGACTCGAGCCATGTTCCGGGGAACACGTCCCAGTGGCGCTCTTCCGCGTATCGCACGGCCGTGTCCAGCAAGGATTCTCCGCGCTGCTTCGGGATGTGCGCGGCTGACGTGACTCCCATGGTCTCTTCCACGGACTTCTCAACTCCGCCCGACACCTACGGTTACGGCCGTCGCGTGCGCGGGGGCGGAGCATCGATCCTGCATGTGGGGCGCATGGGTGCACGGGCGGGGGCGCGCATGGGGAATGGGTTCCATGTGCGGGTAGCCAGGACTGGGGCACTCCGAAGAAGCGGCCCGGTTACCGACTTATGGTCCGTTTGTGGTGCATCTTCCGTTTGTTCCAGGGGCATTGATCATCTGGGGTGGCTGATTCCGGCCCCTCCGTCCAGTCCGTCCAGATGAACCACGGTGCACATCAGGGGGTACGCCATGGCCGCAAGGCCGCTCGTCGCGCGGCAGCCCAATGAAAGGCTGCAGGCACTCATTCAGGAAGCGGGTTGCTCGAACGCGGGTCTGGCCCGCCGGGTCAACATGTGCGGTGCGGAGCACGGTCTCGATCTGCGCTACGACAAGACGTCGGTCGCCCGGTGGCTGCGGGGCCAGCAGCCGCGCGGCAGGGCTCCCGGCATCATCGCGGAGGCGATCGGCCGCAAGCTGGGCCGGACCGTCACGATCGACGAGATCGGCATGGCGAACGGCAAGAACCTCGCGTCCGGCGTCGGTCTGCAGTTCTCGCCCACCGTGCTCGGCGCCATCGAGCAGGTCTGCGAGCTGTGGCGCAGCGACGTGGGGCGGCGGGACTTCCTGTCCGGTTCGTCCGTCGCCGCGTCCGCCCTCGTCGAGCCGAGCCGCGACTGGCTGATCTCGTCGCCGGACGCGCAGGTCGGGCGGATGGCGGGGCCGCGGGTGGGACTCTCCGACGTGGCGGCGGTGCGGGCCATGACGGAGGCGCTGACGAAGCTCGACCACCAGTACGGCAGCGGGCACGTGCGGCCGGTCGTCGTGCACTATCTGAACAGCGTGGTGTCGGGGCTGCTCGCCGGTTCGTACCGCGAGTCCGTGGGGCGCGAACTGTTCGCCGCCGTCGCGCGGTTGACGGAGCTCGCCGGGTACATGGCGGTGGACACGGGCCAGCCGGGTCTGGCCCAGCGCTACTACATCCAGGCGCTGCGGCTCGCACAAGCGGCGGGCGACCGGGGGTACGGCGGGTACGTACTGGCCGCGTCCATGAGCCATCTCGCGGCCCAGCTGGGCAATCCGCGGGAGATCGCGCAGCTGGCTCGGGCGGCACAGGAGGGGACGCGCGGGCGGGTCACCCCGCGCGCGGAGGCCATGTTCTACGCCGCTGAGGCCAGGGGACACGCGCTGCTCGGGGACGGGCGCTCCACGCAGGTCGTCGCGGGCCATGCGGTCGAGGCGATGGACCGGGCGGCGGGGGAGGCGGACTCGGGCGACGACCCCGTGTGGATCCGGCACTTCGACCATGCGTATCTGGCCGATGAACTGGCTCATTGTCACCGTGACTTGGGTCAGGCGGACGCGGCGGCGCGCAGTGCGGAGGAGTCCCTCGCGGGGCACCCCGAGACGCGGGCGCGGCGGCGGGCGATCGGCCTCGTCCTGCTCGCCACCGCGCAGGTGCAGCGCCGGGACATCGAGCAGGCGTGCCACACGGGCCTGAAGGCGGTCGAACTCCTCGGCACGCTGCGGTCGAACCGGGGCGCGGAGTATCTGGAGGACTTCCAGGACCGGCTCGCGCCGTACCGGGAGGAGCCTGTGGTGCGGGAGTTCGGGGCGCGCGTGGACGTCCAGGCGGCGTGAAAGGGCGGGATCGGGGAGTGGGCTCGGGGTGCGGGATCCGATCGCGTGAAGAATTTGTGATGTGTGTCGCGCAACGGTGAACGTGGCCCGTCCCTGCCCTTTCCGCACCGTGAATGTCCAACTCCCTTACGCGAGCGCCCCTTCTTGGCGACGTAACCAGCGTTTCGCGGAGAGCTTTTGTTACTTCCGCGATTAAAGCGGCCATGGAGGTTTGAGCTGCGTGGCAGACGGCTGTGGGGACCCGGTAGCGTGAGCCGACGGTTCCGTAGGTTCCCCCATACGTAGGAGTCCCGGTGACGCAGCAGAGCGGGCATGGCGCCGCTTCCTCCGATCCGCACCCCGCGGACCGGCACGCGCACGAAGGCATCGTGCTGCCTGCCGACGGAAGCGAGCCGTTGATGCCCGGCACCACCGGCGACCAGGTGGCCCCTCCCGGCGGCAGCCCCTGGGGCCAGCCGTGGGGCCCGGCCCCGGCGGACCCGCCGCCCGGCTCCGGCCAGGCGTGGGACTCCCCGGCCGGCCAGCAGCAGTCGTACGGCGCGGGCACCCCGCTGCCCGCCGAGGGCACGCAGCAGCCTCATCAGCAGCCGTATCAGCCGCAGCATCACCAGGGCTATGGGCAGGGCCCTTCCTACGGTGGCCAGCAGTCTTATGGGGGCCAGCAGTCCTACGGGGGGCACGGGGGTCAGCACTCGGACGCTTCCTACCCTCCGGACGCTTCGTACGGGGGCCAGGCGCAGGGCGCTTCCTACGGGCCCCAGAGCGGGCCCCAGAGCGGGCCCCAGAGCGGCCCGTACGCGGGCCAGGCCCAGGGCGGTCGGCACGCGGGGCAGCACGCGGGCCCGCAGGCCGCTGACGGGCCCTACGCGGGCCAGCAGCAGGCAGGTCAGCTGCCGCCCGCCGTCCAGGCAGGGCAACTTCCCCCGGGCAGCTCCGGTTCCGGCGGCCCCGGCCCCGGCTCCGGCGGCGCGGGCGCACCGCTTCCGCCCGTAGCGGGAGGCGTCGCACCGCTTCCGCCCGCCGCCCCGGGTGACGCGGACGCCACGCAGTACATACCGGCGATGCCCGGCAACGGCGCCGGGGTCGACGAAGGCGCCACGCAGTACATACCCCCCGTGGCTCCCGGCGCCCTGCCGCCCGAGGCGCCCGCCGGAGATGCCACGCAGTTCCTGGGACACGGACCCATGCCGGGCGCGCCCATGCCCCCCGCGGCCGGTTCCGACAGCGAGCCCACGCAGTTCATACCCCCCGTGCCCGCCGAGCCCGGCAAGGCGCCCTTCGGGATACGGCCGGGCGCCCCGGGTGACCGGCAGCCGCCCGCCGAGTTCGACAGCCTCTTCCGCACCGAGCAGCCGGAGCCCGAAGGCCCCGCGTCGACCCAGCAGATGCCCCGCTTCGAGCCGCCGCAGCCCGCCGGCCAGGGCCAGGCCCAGGGCCAGTTCCAGGCACAGGCGCACGGCGACGGCGGAGGCGGAGGCCGTGCGGCGCGCCGTGCCGCTGCCGCCGCTCCCGCCTCGCGCGGCGGGGGCCGCACCGGCTCGAAGGTGCCGCTCTTCGCGGCCATCGGTGTCGCCATCGCGCTGATCGGCGTCGGAGCGGGCGCCCTCCTCAGCGGCGGCGGCGACGAGGAGAAGGACAACCCCAAGACCGTCTCCGACTCCGCGCCGTCCGACGAGAAACCGTCGCCCTCCGTCGACCCCGCCAAGGAGCAGGCAGTCGCCCTGGACAAGCTCCTCGCCGACAGCAACAACAGCCGCGACTCGGTGATCGCCGCCGTACGCAACGTAGGAAAGTGCGACAACCTCGGTCAGTCGGCCACCGATCTGCGCAACGCGGCCAAGCAGCGCAACGGCCTGGTCACGAGCCTCTCGGAGCTCTCCGTGGACAAGCTCCCGGCCCACGCCCAGCTGACCGCGTCCCTCACCAAGGCCTGGAAGGCGTCCGCCGCGGCCGACAACCACTACGCCGCGTGGGCGGGTCAGGTCGCGGGCAAGAAGGGCTGCAGGAAGGGCCACGCCCGCGGGACGGCGCAGGCGGTCGCGGGGAACAAGTCGAGCGGCGAGGCGACCACGGCCAAGCAGGAAGCGGCCGAGCTGTGGAACGCCGTCGCCAAGCAGTACGGGCTCACCACCCGCGACAAGTCGCAGCTGTAGGAAGAGCGGCGGGACGAGCGCCGGGAGCGGGTCACTTCACCCGCTCCAGGGTCTTCGAGACGTTCACGAAGCCCTTCCGCGCGGGCACCAGACGGCCGTCCCGCACCTCCTGGAACGTGACGTCGGCGTTGATCAGGCGCGGGAAGTCACTGGCCGCGAGCATGTCCTTGAAGCGCCAGCTCAAGGTGGGCGTGAGACCGCCCGTCTCGACCTTGAGCCCCCGGTCGAGGGCCCGCCGCAGCGTCCGTGACGAGACCTCGCCGCCGTCGAGCGACTCGACGGCCTTCTTCAGGACGGTGTAAGCGATCCACGTCGTCTGCACGCCCGCGTCCGTCGGGTCGACCCGGTTGTCGCCGAAGGCCTGCTCGCGGATGGCCTCGCGCATCTCGTCCCAGCGGGCATCGCTCGCCGCCGGGTACCAGCTGGTGACGTAGGCGCCTTCGTACGGTCCTTCGCCGCCGCCCGTGCGGTCGATGAGGGACTGGTCGATGCTGCCGAGCACGGAGGAGATCTTCGTGGTCGGGTACGCGTCCCGGGTGCGCCGGTAGGAGTCGTAGAACGTGTCCGTGCGCTCGCCGAGCGCCGCCGTCACACAGCCGCCGGTGCCCGCGCGGTCCAGCGCCTGCTCGGCCTGGGCCGTGAAGTCGGTGCCGTCCTCGGGCGCCCGGATGTCGGCGGAGGGCCTCCGGTGGCCCTCGGTGAGGCCCGCGTCCAGGAGCCTGTGGAGATCGTCGCCGGCGATCGTGTCGGGGCGTACGAGGGAGACGCGCTCGCAGCGGGCGGCGAGCTGCCTGCCGTTGCCCGCCATGAGTGCCGGCTGGCCGCCGTTGACGGGGTACGACAGGGGGCTGCTGAACTCCTCGTCCGTGACGCCGTATCCGCCGATGTAGGGGATGCCGGCGACCTGGAGGGGGGAGAGGAAGGACTGGCCGTGCTGGCTGTAGGAGCCGACGACGGCCGCGACCTCCTTGTCGACCGCCTCGCGGGCGCAGTCGGCGGCGCCCACCGGGTCGTTGTGGTCGTTGCAGGTGATGACCTTGAGCTTGTGGCCGTCGAGCCCGCCGTTCGCGTTGACCCAGCGCGCATAGGCCTGTGCCATCGCGGGGATGCCGGGCTTGTTGGTCGCCTTGGTCTTCTCGGGGGCCCAGGTCATGACGGTCACGGGGTCCTCCCTGGATCCCCCCGTGGAACCAGGGATGACCCCGCACGCGGCGGTCAGGGACGCACACACCGCCACCAGGGCGGTGAGGGACGCGGTTCTGGAGGGGCGGGAGAGCAAGGTGCGTCGCGAGACGGGCATGGTCATGCACCATTCCGCCGCAGCGCCAACCATGGAGTGACGCGCTCTCAACGCATGGTGACAAGAAGGTGAATGGCAGGGGCCGATTCGGCTGCGCGAAAGGGGAACGTACGATCGATGACCGTGCAAGGTTCGGAGAACTCTTCCCGTCGCGGCAGTCGCTCAAGCACCATGGGCGGCATGCCAACGAACGACATGCCGTGGTGGCGCTGGCGCAGCAACGTGCGCTCGGCGCTGCACATGCTCTCCGACCCGGGGTTCCAGCGTGAGTGCTGGCTCGCCGGGCGCGATGAGTACGGGGACGTGACCGACGCCGTATACCGCCTGGTCGAGGACACGTGGCTCGACAACTGGTCCGCCGAGAAGTACGTCGGGACGATCTTCCGTGACGCGGAGGAGGCGGCTCTCGTCGACGCGGCGGTGCTGCGGGTCTTGCGGATCATGCACGAGGTGGGGCCGGACGCGTTGGTCTCCGCCTATCTGGATCACCCGGGCTGGCCCGAGGCGGTCCGGGCGGCTCGGGAGGCTCATGTGCGGCTCTCCGTGAGCGATGGCGAGGAGCCGGATGTGCCGCCCCGGACCCTTGAGATCCTTCGGATCATGACGAGGACCGCAGGTTGAGCGCACCTGCGGGCCGGTGGGGGCTTGTCGCGCCCACGCGGCGGAGCCGCATATGCCACAGCCCCGCGCCCCTTACGGGGCTCGGTCCGCGGTAGGTGTCGGTTGTGGGAACCTTGGGCGCATGAACGAGCCGTCCGTCGCCGCGTCCGCCGACCCCGCTGAGCAGTACGTCCTCACCCTCTCCTGCCCGGACAAGCAGGGCATCGTGCACGCCGTGTCGAGTTACCTCTTCATGACCGGGTGCAACATCGAGGACAGCCAGCAGTTCGGCGACCGCGACACCGGTCTCTTCTTCATGCGCGTCCACTTCTCCGCCGAGCCCCCGGTGACGGTGGAGAAGCTGCGGGCGAGCTTCGCGGCGATCGGCGACTCCTTCCACATGGACTGGCAGCTGGGCCGCGCCGACGACAAGATGCGCGTCGTGCTCCTGGTGTCGAAGTTCGGGCACTGCCTGAACGACCTGCTGTTCCGTTCGCGGATCGGCGCGCTGCCGGTCGAGATCGCGGCGGTCGTCTCCAACCACACGGACTTCGCCGAGCTGGTCGGCTCGTACGGCATCCCCTTCCACCACATCCCGGTGACCAAGGACAACAAGGCGCAGGCCGAGGCGCAGATCCTGGAGGTCGTGCGCGGCGAGAACGTGGAGCTCGTCGTCCTCGCCCGCTATATGCAGGTGCTCTCGGACGACTTCTGCAAGCAGCTCAGCGGCCGGATCATCAACATCCACCACTCCTTCCTGCCGAGCTTCAAGGGCGCGAAGCCCTACCACCAGGCGCACGCGCGCGGTGTGAAGCTGATCGGCGCGACCGCGCACTATGTGACGGCGGACCTCGACGAGGGCCCGATCATCGAGCAGGAGGTCGAGCGGGTCGGCCACGACGTCACGCCGAACCAGCTGGTCGCGATCGGCCGCGACGTGGAGTGCCAGGCGCTCGCGCGGGCCGTGAAGTGGCACGCCGAGCGCAGGATCCTGCTGAACGGCCACCGCACGGTCGTCTTCGCCTAGCGACGGCTCCCTGCCGGGCTCTCCGCCGGGCTCTCTACATACGGCTCAGCGACTACATACGGCTCAGCGACGCCGCCGCGAACAGTACGTCCTTGATCGCCTTGCGGTCCCCGTCCTGTCCCGCCGCCGCCTCCTGGGGAGACACGTGGCCCGCGGCCAGGCGGCAGAACTCGACGCCGTCAAGGGCGACATGGGCCACCTCGCGGTCGGCCGACGCGTCGGCGCCGGGGGAGTCGAGCGGGATGAACCACTCGCCGCCGCCCATGCCCTCGATCTCCAGGCGCAGGCTCCGGCCGGGAGCGCCCGCCGCCACCAGGCCGTGCGCCGGGTCGGCGAGACCCGAGCGACGGCGTTCGGCGAGGGTGCCGGGGAGCAGCCGGGCGGCGAGGTCGATCATGCGGTGCAGATGGCGCGGGGACGGCGGCTCGTAGGGATAGTCCACGGCGTCGGCGATGTCGCCCGCGTGGATCCAGCACTCGAAGGCGCGGTCGAGCATCGAGTCCCGCAGCGGCAGTTGGACGCGGCGGCCCTCGTCGTCCGGGGCGCTGTACGGAACGCTGAGGCGGCCCGAGCCGGGGCCGTACGCGCCGCCTGCCGTGAAGGACACCGTGCGGATCAGCTCGTGGGTCTGCTCGCGCCAGGGGCCGCGCACTCCGCGGGTGGGCGGGAAGTACGAGGCGCTCCAGTACGCCTCGGTGCGGCGGCTGGGGTCGGAGGGCTGTGTGCCCTCCCTGCCCAGCGGGTCGTCGAGGCCGAGAGCGAGCGCGACCAGGCCGTCGACGGCGAGGAGGTGCGCGATCACCCCGGCCACCGTCGTCCTGCGGCTGACCTGCTGGTCCTTGTCGAACCACCGGAGGTCCACCGGGGCGTGCCACTCCGATTCGCCGATGTCGCGGAGCAGCGCGTCGAGCCGCGCGGTCTCGGCGTCGTACGGCATGGCCCACTCGGGCACCGGGATGCGTGGCGGGCGTCGGCCGAGGCAGCTCTCGATGACGCGGTTGCGCAGGCTCGGGTCGAGGTCGAGGCTCTCCTCCTGGTGCAGCAGGCCCACCGCGTCGCGCAGCCGCAGGGCCTCTTCCGCGCAGGGCCCGCAGTGCCCCAGGTGCTCCTCGACGGCCATGGCCTCGTCGACCGAGCAGGCCGCGAGCGCCCAGGCTCCGAGGAGGGACTTCAGGACGCGGTGGTCGAGGGCGGGGGTGAGGGCGACGGGAGGGGCGGGCAAGGGGGCGCCGGTGTCCTCTATGGAGGTGCGGGGGAGCGGTATACGGGGCGGCCTGCGGGCGTCCCGCTGCTCGCCCCGGTCCGGGTCCTCGAACGGTTCCTGCCGGTCGGGGCCGTTCACAGCGCTCTCCCGTAACCGGGGGGCGGGCCCGGTGCGGGGTGCGGTTCCGCGGGGCCCGCCACGTCGTTCGCGGTGGAGAGCAGTTGCAGGCCCAGGCGGAGGCGGCGCCGCGCCTCGTCCTCCGTCACGCCGAGATCGGCCGCCGTCTGGCGGTAGTCGCGCCGCTGGAAGTAGGCGAGCTCCAGGGCGGCGCGCAGCGGTGCGGGCATGGCCGTGACGATGTAGTCCGCGCGGGCGGCTGCGGAGGCGCGGCGCACCTTGCGCTCCAGGTCCTCCGTGGTGCCCTCGCCGCCGCGGGCCAGGGCTGCGGCCTCGGTCTGGCGCAGCCGCCGTACGGCCCGCTGGTGGGTGAGCGTGGCGACGTAGGAGCGCAGGGGGCCTTGTTTGGGGTCGTACGCGTCGGGGTTCTCCCAGATGTGGGTGAAGACCTCGCGGGTGAGCCGGTCGGCGGCGTCCTCGTCGCCGAGCACGCGGTGGGCGAGGCCGTGCACGAGGGAGGCGAAGCGGTCGTACAGCTCGCCGAGCGCGGCTGCTTCCCCGTGCGCGAGCCGCTGCTGCATGCGACGGTCCCAGCGACGCGGCGCGTCCTTCGTCATGCGGCCCCCTCGCGTGCCGTTCCTTGCCCGTGCCGACAGCTCTTGCCCGTGTCTGCGACGTTCGAATCGAAACTCTCCATCGAATGTAGTCGCCACCACCGACAACGCACTCCCTTTGCGGCAAAGTGCGCCGCCGCCCCGTCTCGGATGATAGGGAAAGACGTTCCTGGTGTTTCATGGGGAAGAGCCGGGGCAGCCGCGACGTACGCAGGAAGCGTAGGCAAGGCTTCCGTATAGGCGGGCCGAGCTACGAGCGAGCGGTATCAGCGAGCGGGAGGCGTGCGAGTGACGCTGCAGGTGGCGGTGGACGAGCAGGACGGCTGGGCCGTTCTGCGGGTGTCCGGCGAAATGGACCTGGTGACCTCGCCCATCGTGCGCCAGCGCGTGCACGACGCGGTGGCCGACGGTCGCCACAGCCTCGTCCTCGACCTCTCCGACGTCCTGTTCTGCGATTCCAGCGGCGTCGGCGTACTGATAGCCACGCGCCGCCTGTTCCGCTCCTGTCAGGGCCGCCTGCGCCTGATCCTGCCCGCGAAGGGCGCCGAGGACGGCTCCCACGTGAACCGCGTCTTCGCGGCCCTCGGCGTACGCCGACTCTTCGAGGTCTTCCCGGACGTGACGGCGGCGGTCGACGACGAGGCGATCCCGCTCTCCGCGTGACGCCCCCGCCCGAGGCCGAGGCGGACCCAAAAGATCATCAGGGAACGGCCCCTGGTACAACCTCTCTTGTTCCGGTCTTGGCACAAGCGTCGGCTTCCCGCCTCCGGGCGGTCGCCGAAGACGTACGCTCGCTGCCAGAGACACCCGGGGAACTCCCTGTGCACACGCACCCAACCGCAGAAGTGAGGCGGCCCGAACACCATGGACAGTGCCGAGTACGAGCGTAAGATCGCGGCCCGTTTCGCCACCTTCGATCAAGATGGCAATGGCTACATCTCCCGTGAGGACTTCAGCACGGCGGCCGCCGCCCTGCTCACCGAGTTCGGCGCGACGGCACGCTCCGAGAAGGGCCAGTCCCTCTACATCGGGGCCGAGGCCTTCTGGCAGGGCATGGCCGGGATCGCCGACCGTGACGGCGATCAGCGGATCACCAAGCCCGAGTTCGTGGGCGGTGCCGTGAAGCGCCTGCGGGACAACCCGGCCCGGTTCGCCGAGATCGCACGCCCGTTCCTGGACGCCGTGATCGCGGTCGCGGACGGCGACGGGGACGGCGCCGTCAGCCCCGGCGAGGTCGAGCGCGTCCTGAAGGCCCTCGGTGTCCCGCAGGACATCGCGAGCGCCGCGGGCGGCTCGCTCGACACGGACGGGGACGGGCGCGTGACGGAGGAGGACATCGTCGCGGCGTTCGCGGCGTACTTCACGGTTCCTGAGTGAGTGTGCCCAGTTCCTGAGCGAGCCGGGCCGACCGGGTCGGCTAGCTCGGCGCGAACCGCTCCCGCAGCTTGTACTTGAGCACCTTGCGCAACGTCTCGTTACGGGGAAGGGCCTCCACCAACTCCAGTTGCTCCGGCAGCTTGTACGTGGAGAGCCCCTCCCCGCGCAGATACGCCGTCACGGACTCCAGGGTCAGGGCGGGCACCTCGTCGCCCGCCGAGCGCAGGCCGCCCGCCGGTCGCTCCTCGATCACCGCGCAGACCCGTTCCCCCCGTTCGGGGTCAGGGAGGCCGATCACCGCCGCGTCCTGCACGGCCGGATGCCGGTGGAGCAGGTCCTCGATCTCCTTCGCGGAGATGTTCTCGCCCTTGCGGATGATGATGTCCTTGGCCCGTCCTGTCAGGACGAGATGCCCCGTCGCCCGTACGTGCCCCAGGTCACCCGTGATCAGGAAGCCGTCCGCGTCGAAGACCCCCGCACTCTGCTCGGGGTCCACGTACCCCTGGCAGACGGCCTCGCCGCGCAGCCGCACCTCGCCGTCGACCCCGGCGGGCACCTCCTTGCCCTCGGCGTCCGTGACCCGGATCTCCATCCCCCGGGGCGGCAGACCTTCCGTCGTCGCCAGGTTCTCGGCGGTGTCGTCCGGCGCACCCATGGTGATCATCGGCACCTCGGTCATGCCGTAGCCGTGGGTGAGCTGGCAGCCCATCTCCCGTACGACCGCGTGGTAGATCTCCGGCGGCTTCGGCGCACCGCCGCCCGCGAGGAGGCGCAGGGTCGGGATGACCTTCTCGCCCGGCGCGAGCTTGCCCTGCTCCACGAGCTTTCGCTGCTCGGTGAGGAACATCGAGTAGAACGCGGTCGACCCGCCCGCCACCGTCACGCCGTGCCGCCGGTAGCCGTCGAGCGCGTCCGGCAGCGCGAAGTACTCGAACATCACCGCGGGGAAGCCGTACAGGAGCAGCATCACCGTGTAGTCGGGGCCCGCGATGTGCGCGAAGGGGAACGCCATCGAGCCGACGTCGTCCGCCGACAGATGCAGCGCGTGCGCGAGACACGAGCCGCCCGCTATCAGTGAACGGTCCGTGTGCAGCACACCCTTGGGGTCGGACGTCGTGCCCGAGGTCCAGTAGATCCAGCGCACCGACGTGCCGTCGGAGGGCGGCGGGGGCAGTACGGAGGGGTCGGCGTCCGGCAGGTCGTCGTACGCGTACGCCTCGAAGACGCCACGCGCGCCGAGCCGCCGCGCCATCTCCGTGTGGTCGAAGCCGCGCCACACCCCCGGCACGGCGAAGAACTCGGCCTTCGACTCCCGTAGTGCGAAGCCGACTTCGCGGTCGCGGTAGAAGGGGATGACCGGCGACTGGACCGCGCCGATACGGGCGAGCGCGAAGGAGAGCAGGGCGGTCTCGATGCGGGTGGGCAGCTGCCAGGCCACGACGGTGCCGGGGCGTACGCCCCTCTCGTAGAGCCCGGCGGCCACGCGTTCGCACCGGTCGCGCAGCTCGCCGAAGGTCAGGCGCCGGTCGTCGGCGGGGCCGCCCTGACCTGCGGACGCCTGGATCAGGACGGGGGCGTCGGGCGTGAGAGCGGCGCGGCGTTCGATGAGCTCCCAGAGGGTGCGGGAGGCGCCGAGCGCGTGCGCGGTCTCGTCGACTGCGTTCCCTGAGGCCTTCATGTGATCCCCTCGCGGCCGGAGTCCAGCGGGATGAGAGACGGATAGCTGACGATCAGTCAGATCGTGTCGAGAGCGTAAGGCTCACCGCCTTGTCGGTCCAGGGGTGCGGAGCTAGCCTGCCGTCTGACGGGTCATCAGATAGTGGCCCGCCCCGGTGGGACTGGACGGGCGGCCGGAGGAGACACCATGACGGACAGGCGGGCCTGACGTGGACCTCACGTACACCGAGGAGGAGGAATCCTTCCGGGCCGGACTGCGCGAGTGGCTGGCCAGGACGCTTCCTCAACTACCCGCCCGCCCAGACCCGTTGGACTGGCCGGGGCGGCGCGCGTACGACATGGGCTGGCAGCGCAGGCTGTACGACGCCGGGTACGCGGGCCTGCACTGGCCCGTCGACGCGGGTGGCCGTGGGGCCACCCCCACCCAGCACCTCATCTACCTGGAGGAGACGGAGAAGGCGGGCGCGCCCTACGTGGGGGCCGGCTTCGTAGGGCTGCTGCACGCGGGCCCGACCATCGCATCCGAAGGGACGCCGGAGCAGCGGGCCCGATGGCTGCCGCCCGTCCTGCGCGGCGACGAGGTGTGGTGCCAGGGATTCAGCGAGCCGGACGCGGGCTCGGACCTCGCGTCACTGCGCACGCGCGCGTGGCGGGACGGCGACGACTACGTGGTGAGCGGTTCCAAGATCTGGACATCCCACGCGGAGGTCGCCGACTGGTGCGAACTCCTCGTGCGTACGACACCGGTGAGCGAGGACGTGCCCAAGCACCGCGGCATCTCCTGGCTCGCGATGCCGATGGACGCCCCCGGGATCACGGTCAGACCGCTGCGCACGCTCGCGGGGTCGACCGAGTTCGCCGAGGTGTTCCTCGACGAGGTGCGGGTGCCCGTCGCGAACCGGGTCGGCGCGGAGAACGACGGCTGGCGCGTGACGATGGTGACGCTGTCGTACGAGCGCGGGACGGCCTTCGTGGGGGAGGTCGTCGCCTGCCGCCGCGTCCTTGGCGATCTGGCCCGCGAGGCCCGCAAGAACGGGCGCTGGGACGACGCGGTCCTGCGCCGCAGGCTCGGCAGGCTGAGCGCGGAGTTCGGTGCGCTGTGGCGGCTCACGCAGTGGAACGTCAGTGAGTCGCAGCGGGCGGGGGGCGGTGTGCCGGGAGTGGGCGGATCCGTCTTCAAGCTGCGGTACTCGCACGCACGGCAGGAGCTGTACGAGGCCGCGGGCGAGGTCCTCGGCCCCGGCGCGCTCGACCTGGGCCACGAGTGGACCCTGGACCGGCTCTCCGCCCTCTCGTACACGATCGCCGCCGGTACCTCGCAGATCCAGCAGAACATCGTGGCCGAGCGGATACTCGGCCTTCCGAAGGGGCGGTGAGGGTTCGTATGGACTTCCAACTCTCGGATGATCAGCTGGCGTTGAGGGGCGGGATGCGGGAGATCTTGGAGGGGCGGTTCGACGCGGGCGCGCTGCGGGCCGCCGCGGACTCCTCCGGGGATCGGGTTGCCTCGCTCGACAGGGCCCTCTGGCGGGAGCTCGGGGACGCCGGGTTCTTCTCGCTGCGGGTGCCTGAGGGGGAGGGCGGGGTCGGACTCGGGCTTCCGGAGGCCGTGTTGGCCTTCGAGGAGGCGGGGCGGGCGTTGCTTCCCGGGCCGCTGGTGGCCACGTTCCTCGCGGCCGGGGATGTCGCGGGGGCGGATCGGGGGACGGTCGTGGTGACGGCCGTGTCCGGCGGGCTCGGCGGCGGGCTCGTTCCCTGGCTGGATGAGGCGGACGTGGTCCGGGGGGATGTCTCCGGCGCCGTTCCGCTGCGGTCCGTCGATCCGCTGACGCCGCTGCACCGGGTGCCCGGTGGCGGAGGGGCGGCGATCCCGGGGGCGGGGGCGGGCGCAGTGGCGGAGGCGGATCTGCTGATCGCCGCCGAGCAGTTGGGCAGTGCGGGGAAGACCTGCGAGATGGCCGTCCAGTATGCCCGGGAACGTACGCAATTCGGGCAGGCCATCGGGGCATTCCAGGCCGTCAAGCACCTCTGCGCGCAGATGCTGGTCCGCGTCGAGGTCGCCCGTGCCGCCGTGTACGCCGCTGCCGTCACCGCAGACGTACTGGAGATCGCGGCGGCCAAGCTGCTCGCCGACGAGGCGGCGGTGCGGGGCGCGCGGGACTGTCTTCAGGTGCACGGCGGGATGGGGTTCACCTGGGAAGCCGATGTGCATCTGCATCTCAAGCGGGCCTGGGTGCGGGCCGGCCTCGGCCAGGCGGCGGCCCGGGCGGAGGAGGAGCTGGCGGCGGCGCTGTGAACTCTGTGGCCTGTGGGGCCTCTGTGCGAAGAGTGATCGACTTGTGGAGTCCCCCAAGTGGGGGGAGGCTACGGAGCGTCGATATCGGGTTGTGTCCTACGCGTGACTCGTCACGGCATGGAGTCGGGCTTCCGCTCCGGTACCTTGTGTGAGATGCGAGTGGTTCTGAGGTCGAGCCATGCCGGTGTTGCCCCTGAGGTGGCGCCGGACCTGGCGATGCGCAGCGCTCGCAGTGCAGGAAGGGGCTGTATGCCCGCCTGTTCGACCCCCCGCAGCGCGCGTCGCACAGTATGCCGCACGCGTACTCCTTCGCGCTGGTATATGCCTGAAGCGCTTGTTGGGGTGACTGAACGTCAACCATGCTGTCTCTCAAGGGGATCACGTTCCGTGACCCTTTGGAGTCGCGAGGCGATGTGTCCGCCGGTTCGGATGGTGTGAGCGGTGCAGGTGCTTCATGTTCAGCTGGAGGTCAGGCCCGACCCCGCGGAGGTGGGGCGGGCCCGCAGGTGGGCGCGTTCGCGGCTCGCCTGTTCCGGAATAGGGGTCGACGAGCCGCTTGCCGAGACGTTGATCCTGCTGATCTCGGAGTTGGTCACCAACGCGGTCGTGCATACGGGCTGTCCTGCCGTACTGCGCATGCGGCTCCCGGACGCCCCTGATGCCGCCGAGGAAGCCGCGGGGGCCGCAGGGAGCACGGGAGTCGCGGGGGCCGCGGGGGCTGCGGGGTCCGCACAGGCGGGCCCCGGGGCCGGGACGGTCAGGGTCGAGGTCGCCGATGCCAGCGCCCGCCCGCCGACACCGCGGCACGCGGACGGCGACGCGACCAACGGCCGCGGCCTCGAACTGGTCGAAGGCCTCGCCGACCGCTGGGGCTGGCAGGCCGAAGGTGCGGGCAAGAGCATCTGGTGCGAGGTGGACCGGTGCGAGCCGGGCGTGGGGGCGGCCGCGTTCGACGGGGCGACCTACGAGGACTACGAGGACTACGAGGGCGTCGCGTACGAGGCGGTCTGAGCTCCGCATGCCGGGGCCGGGCGCCCGCATGCGCCGCCGCGTGCCACGATGCGCGGTCGTGCGCGGCCGGTATAAAAGCGGCATAATTCACTAATCGCCGGACGGGTGTTGACGTACCGTGTCCGATTGGTCACGCTTGTGTGCAGCGATTCGCCGCGAGGGGACGTCGAGGGACGGTGGTCTGTGGCCTGGCCCTTGACGAGATGTGGGTCGCCGTCGGCGCCGGTCCCTTCGTGGCCGGAGAAGACAGGACCTGTGCGCCGGGGCCGGATGGCGGCGCGTGCGGCAACGCGCTCGGGCGGGAGCCGGGGCGCCGCCATCCGAAGGCTCACAGGAGCGGGGCGGCAGATCCCGCAGGACTCACAGCACCGCGACCGGGGCCACGGGCGTTCCCGTGCCGCCGACGAACGGCTCGGGCATCGCGGAGAGCAGGAAGCTGTAGCGGGAAACTTCTGCACAGGCTGTGGACAACTTTTCCAGATTCCAGTTCTGGCCCTGCAGCATCCCCATCTCGACCAGGTCGAGCGCGTGCACGGGCAGCCAGAGGTTCTCGATCTCGGGCGGGAAGATCTCGAAGGTGAGGGTGTCGTTGGCGACCGCCGCGACATCCCGCGCGTGGAACCACTCCGGGGTGTGGACCGAGAGGCCGGGGGACGGATATCCGTACGCGTGCTTGTCGCCCGCCAGATAGGTCTGGATCTGCCCCGTGCGTACGAGGACGATGTCGCCGGCGCGGACGGTGAGCCCCGCGAACTCCTCTGCCTCCGCCAGGTCTTCGGGGGTCACCGCGTGATCGCCGGGCAGTCGGTCGACGCCTTTGGCGCGGGCCACGTCGAGCAGGACACCGCGTGAGACGAGGTGCGGCACCTTGTCGATGCCGCTGAACCGGGCGCCGGTGTGGGCGGCGATGGTGTCCGCGGGGCGGCCGTTGTAGATCTTCCCCGAGTGTGACGCGTGAGTGAGGGCGTCCCAGTGGGTGGCCGTCTGCAGTCCCATCGTGACCGCGTCGTCGCTGGTGGCGACCGTGCCGGGGCCGAAGAGCTCCTGATTGATCTGCACCATCGTGTGGAGGGGGTTGACCCGGCCGGGTATCAGGCCGGTCTGGACGCCGTCTTCCTGGAGGGCAAGCGCGAGCGGAATGCGCCTACCGGCGCGAATGGTCGCGGCGGCCTCGCGCACGACCTCGTCGGTGATGAGGTTGAGGGTGCCGATCTCGTCGTCGGATCCCCAACGGCCCCAGTTGTTCACGCGTTTGGCGATGTCGTGGAACTCGGGTGGCAGGGCTGGGTTCGTGGCGCCTGTGGATGCCGCGCCTGTGGATGCCGAGTCTGACATGGGTCCTCCCCGGGGCTTGTCTTCTGGTGTCTGACGGGTCATAGAATCTAACGGTCCGTCAGAAACCGCGGGAAGGGGCCGGACGTGGGGAACTTCTTGGCAGGCAAGGTGGTGGCCGTGACCGGTGCCGGTCGCGGCATCGGCAGGGCGGTCGCGCTCGCCGCCGCAGCCGAGGGCGCGAAGGTCGTCGTGAACGACTACGGCGTCTCCATGGAGGGCGCCGAACCGACCAGTGAGATAGCCGACGGCGTGGTCAAGGAGATCCAGGCCGCGGGCGGCGAGGCAGTCGCCGTCGCCGACGACATCTCGACCATGGCGGGCGGCCAGCGGATCGTGGACATCGCGCTCGCCGAGTACGGGCGCATCGACGGTGTGGTGTGCGTGGCCGGGATCCTGCGCGAGCGGATGCTCTTCAACATGTCCGAGCAGGAGTGGGACCCGGTGATCGCCACGCACCTGAAGGGCACGTTCACCGTCTTCAAGGCCGCGTCGGCGGTCATGCGGAAGCAGGGCACGGGGACGCTGATCGGCTTCACCAGCGGCAACCACCAGGGGTCGGTCGCACAGGCCAACTACAGCGCGGCCAAGGGCGGGATCATCTCGCTTGTGCGGAGCGCGGCGCTCGGCCTGAACAAGTACGGGGTGACCGCCAACGCGGTCGCGCCGGTCGCAAGGACCCGGATGTCCGCCAACGTTCCCATGGAGCTGAAGGAGATCGGGGAGCCGGAGGACGTGGCCGCGCTCGTCACGTATCTGCTGAGCGACCGTGCCCGGGAGGAGAAGATCACCGGGCAGGTCTATACGGTCGCCGGACCGAAGATCGCCGTGTGGGCGCAGCCGCGTGAGCTGCGGGCCGGGTATGTCGAGGGCGGCTGGACCCCGGAGAAGATCGCCGACTTCCTGCCGGGGACGGTGGGGGTCGACCCGATGCCGATGCTGGCCCAGCTGGAGGCGATGGCGAAGGCCGCCGCCGCCAAAGACCGGCCGAACGCGTAGGCCGGGGCCGGGCGGTGGAGTTCGGATTCGGGCCCGATGACGAGGAGTTCCGCGCGGAGGCACGGGCCTGGCTCGGCGAGCATCTGACGGGGGTGTTCGCGGGCGCGGTCGGGCGGGGCGGGCCGGGGAGTGAGCACGAGGGCGTGGCCGAACGGCGTGCCTGGGAGCGGGAGTTGGGGCGGGGCGGGTGGATCGGGCTCGGGTGGGAGGGCGACTCGAAGCCTGCCTCTCGATCTGGTGCGTACGGGAATCGTCGGGCGTCGTTGACCCAGCAGGTCGTCTGGGCCGAGGAGTACGCGCGGGCGCGGGCTCCCGGGCGCCATGGCCACATCGGCGAGAACCTCCTTGCGCCGACGCTCATCGCCCACGGGACGCAGGGGCAGCGGGACGAGTTCCTGCCGCCCATCGCGCGCGGGGAGACGCTGTGGTGCCAGGGGTACAGCGAGCCGGGGGCCGGGTCGGACCTGGCGGGGCTGCGGACTGTGGCGGTGCGGGAGGGTGACAGTGGCGGTGGCGGTGGCGGTGACGTGTATCGCATCACCGGGCAGAAGATCTGGACTTCGCTCGCTCATGAGGCGGACTGGTGCTTCGTGCTCGCGCGGACGGAGGAGGGGTCCCGTGGGCACCGGGGGATTTCGTTCCTGTTGGTGCCGATGGATCAGCCGGGGCGTATCGAGGTGCGGCCCATACGGCAGTTGACGGGGACGAGCGAGTTCAACGAGGTCTTCTTCGACGGGGCGATCGCGCGTGCCTCACATGTGGTGGGCGGGGTTGGTAACGGGTGGCGGGTGGCCATGGGGCTGCTGGGATTCGAGCGGGGAGTCTCCACGCTCGTCCAGCAGATCGGGTTCGCGCAGGAGCTGGGGGGCGTGGTCCGGGAGGCCGTCGACAGCGGGGCCGCCGAGGATCCCGTACTGCGGGACAGGCTCGTGCGGCAGTGGGCGGAGTTGCGGGTCATGCGGTGGAACGCGCTGCGTACGTTGGGTGGTTCGGGTGGTGGTGTGGGGGAGCCCAGTGTGGCCAAGCTGCTGTGGGGCGGGTGGCATCAGCGGCTGGGGGAGCTGGCCATGGGGGTGCGGGGGGCCGCGGCTGCCGTCGGGCCCGCGGACTGGAGCGAGAGCACTCCGTACGAACTCGACGCCTTGCAGAGGCTCTTCCTCTTCACGCGGGCCGACACCATCTACGGCGGCTCGGACGAGATTCAGCGGAACATCATCGCCGAGCGCGTGCTCGGCCTGCCGAGGGAGGCGCGATGAGGGGTGTCGTTTTCGACGGGAGCAGGGTCGACGGGAGCAGGGTCGAAGTTGTCGACGACCTTGAGATACGGGATCCGGGGGCGGGGGAGGTGCTTGTCGGGGTCAAGGCCGCGGGGTTGTGTCACAGCGATCTGTCCGTGATCGACGGGACCATTCCCTTTCCCTCGCCTGTGGTGCTCGGGCACGAAGGGGCGGGGGTGGTGGAGGCGGTCGGCGCGGGCGTGACGCATGTGGGGATCGGCGACCACGTGGCGCTCTCGACCATTGCCAGCTGCGGGGCCTGCGGGGAGTGCAACCGGGGGCGGCCGACGATGTGCCGGCGCGCTATCGGGATGCCGGACCGGCCGTTCTCGCGGGGCGGTGAGCCGATCTATCAGTTCGCGGCGAACTCCGCGTTCGCGGAACGCACGGTGGTGAAGGCCGTGCAGGCCGTGAAGATCCCGGAGGACATTCCGCTGACGTCGGCGGCGTTGATCGGGTGCGGGGTGGTGACGGGGGTCGGCGCTGTCCTCAACCGCGCGAAGGTGGATCGCGGGGACAGTGTGGTGGTGATCGGGACCGGGGGCATCGGTCTGAATGTGCTGCAGGGGGCGAGGATCGCCGGAGCGACGCGGATCGTGGCCGTCGACTCGAACCCCGAGAAGGAGGGGGTGGCGCGGCAGTTCGGGGCGACGCACTTCTTGTCGTCGGCGGAGGGGGACGCGGTCAGGGAGATCCTGCCGACGGGGGCCGACCACGCGTTTGAGTGCGTGGGCCGGGTCGAGCTGATCCGGGCGGCGATCGACCTTCTGGACCGGCATGGGCAGGCGGTGCTGCTCGGGGTTCCGGCGGCGACGGCTGAGGCGTCGTTCCTGGTGTCGTCGCTGTTCCTGGACAAGTCGATCCTGGGCTGCCGGTACGGGTCGGCGCGCCCGCAGAGGGACTTCGCGCTGTACGCGGAGTTGTACCGGGAGGGGCGGCTGCTGCTTGACGAACTGGTGACGGAGACGTACCCGGTGGAGGACTTCGCCAAGGCGGTGGGGGATGCGGAGGCGGGGCGGGTGGCGCGGGGGGTGCTGACGTTCTGAGGAGTCTCGCCGGGGGCGTTGTGCGGGTGCGGGTCTTGCGGTGCGGGTTCGTCTGTGGGGGCGGGGCCGCGCCGGGATGTCCGTCCTCGCCATCCGCTGGTGGGCGTCTGTCTGCTTCGGCGGGGGAGCGCCGCGAACCGTGCTCCGGGCGGAAATCCCGACACGTCCCCTCGTGTCTCGATGCCGACTGCGGGTGCTGGGGGGCCGGTCTCCCACGGCTGGGGTACATCGCGCCCTGCCTGCCGAGCCCACTGCCGTATCCCGCCGCCGCCCGTGGAGTCCTCCCTCCCCGCCAGCTGTAGGCGCCAGCGCCCACCCGCATCCGTCCCGACCCCTCCCCGCCCACCCCGGCTCCGCCAATGACTCCACCCGCCCACCCCTGCGACGCGGGGCAATCGGGCGGGCGGGTGGGAGAGCTTGTTCGTTCAGGGCTGGATGTGGGGTGGGGACCCCGGGGTCAGCGGGGGGTGCGTTGGGCGAAGGTGCGGCGGTACGCCGTGGGGGTTACGCCCAGGGCCGCCTGCAAGTGCGCCCGCATGGATTGAGGTGTGCCGAAGCCTGCGTCGCGGGCGACCTGGTCGACGGACAGGTCGCTGGACTCCAGGAGGTGGCGGGCCCGTTCGACCCGCTGCTGCGACAGCCACTGCCCGGGGCTGATCCCCACCTCCTCGCGGAACCTGCGCGTAAAGGTGCGTACGGACATGGACTCCTGGTCAGCCATGTCGCGCAGCTGGATCGGCTCGTGGAGGCGGGCAAGCGCCCAGGCCCGAGCAGAGGTCGTGGTGGCGAACGAAGGCTCCGGGACGGGGCGTTGGATGTACTGGGCCTGGCCGCCGTCCCGGTGCGGAGGCACCACCGTACGGCGGGCGACGTCGTTGGCGACGGCCGTCCCGTGGTCGCTGCGTACGACGTGGAGGCAGAGGTCCAGACCCGCCGCCACACCCGCCGACGTGAGGACGTCCCCGTCGTCGATGAACAGCACCTCCGCGTCCACCGTGATCTGAGGAAAGAGGCGCTGGAAGTGCTCCGCCGACGACCAGTGAGTGGTGGCGGTGCGGCCGTCGAGGTAGCCCGCCGCGGCGAGGACGTAGCCGCCCGTGCAGATGGAGATCAGGCGCGTGCCCGGTGTGATGTGGGCGAGTGCCGAGGCCAGTTCGGCGGTCAGGCGGCCCTCCTCGTAGACCGGACCCAGTTCGTACGACGCCGGGATCACGACCGTGTCGGCCGTCGCCAGGCACTCCGGGCCGTTCTCCACGAGGATCGCGAAGTCGGCGTCCGTGCGCACCGGGCCCGGAGCGCGGACGGACGCGGTCACCACCTCGTACAGCGGCGTGCCGTCGGCGGTCCTCGCGCGGCCGAAGATCCGCTGCGGGATGCCGAACTCGAAGGGGATGACGCCGTCCATGGCAAGGACCACCACACGGTGACGGGGGATGGTGGCGGTGCGCGTCGGTGAGGCCATGGCCCGATTCTAGCTAATGCTGTCCTTTGGGCCACTCGTTCGGGGGTGGGGGTACCCGGATGCTGGTTGTCGTGACCCAGACAGACGTGAATCAGCCGGTCGAGCCGCCCGCGGAGGTGCCGGGGACGCCCATGGAGGCGCCGAGGCAGCGGCGTCGTATCCACCGGGCGTGGTTCGTCGCCGCCGTGACCTTCGTGACGATCATCGGCGCCGCGGCCTTCCGGTCCCTGCCGGGCCTGCTCATCGACCCGCTGCACGACGAGTTCAACTGGTCGCGCGGCACGATCGGCCTCGCGGTCTCCATCAACCTCGCGCTGTACGGGCTCACCGCGCCGTTCGCCGCCGCCCTGATGGACCGCTTCGGCATCCGGAAGGTGGTGGCTGTCGCTCTTGTCGTGATCGCGCTCGGCGCGGGCCTCACCGTATGGATGCAGTCCGCCTGGCAGTTGTTGTTGTGCTGGGGGCTGCTCGTCGGGCTCGGCTCGGGATCCATGGCGCTGGCCTTCGCCGCCACCGTCACCAACCGGTGGTTCACCACGCGGCGCGGCCTCGTCACCGGCATCCTGACGGCGGCCTCCGCCTCCGGACAGCTGATCTTCCTGCCGCTGCTCTCCTGGATGGTGGAGGCCCACGAGTGGCGGCCCGCCGCGGTTACCGTCGCCCTGGCCGCGCTCGCCGTCGTCCCGTTCGTGTGGCTGCTGCTGCGTGACCACCCCGCGGACGTGGGCCTGAAGCCGTACGGGTCCGAGGAGTTCGTGGAGAAGCCTCCGCCCGCCACGGGCGCCGCGCGGCGTGCGGTCATGGTGCTCTTCAAGGCGGCCCGCACCGGACCGTTCTGGCTGCTCGCCGGGACCTTCGCCATCTGCGGTGCCTCGACGAACGGGCTCATCCAGACGCACTTCGTGCCCGCCGCGCACGACCACGGCATGCCGATCACGGCCGCCGCGTCGCTCCTCGCCGTCATCGGCGTCTTCGACGTCGTGGGCACGATCGCGTCCGGCTGGTTCACGGACCGCTTCGACGCGCGGCGGCTGCTCGCCGTCTACTACGCGCTGCGCGGCATCTCGCTGCTCTTCCTGCCGCTGCTGCTGGATGCGACCGTGCACCCGCCGATGATCTTCTTCATCGTCTTCTACGGCCTCGACTGGGTGGCGACAGTGCCGCCGACCCTGGCCCTCTGCCGCGAGCAGTACGGCGACGACAGCGCCATCGTCTTCGGCTGGGTGCTCGCCTCGCACCAGGTGGGTGCCGCGCTCGTGGCCGTCATCGGCGGTGTCGTGCGGGACACCTTCGGGTCGTACGACGTGATGTGGATCGCCTCGGGCGCGCTGTGCGCGGCGGCGGCGCTGATGGCCCTGGTCATCCGGCGGCGGGTCGGCGACGAGGAGGCAGGTGCGCGGTCCGCCGCGCTCACTTAGCCGACGTGCCGAATGTGCCGAACGTGCCGAACTTGCCCCGGTGGAACAGGAGCGGTTCGCCGTCGTCGGTGGCGCCCAGTGCGTCCACGCGGCCGACCACGATCAGGTGGTCGCCCCCGGTGTGCACCGCCTGGATCGTGCAGTCGATCCAGGCCGGTACGCCGGTCAGGCGGGGGGAGCCGGTGACGGGCGCGGAGTCGTACCCGACGCCGGCGAACTTGTCGGCGCCGCTCACCGCGAAGCCGCGGCAGAGCGCGCCCTGGTCGGCGCCCAGGACGTTGACGCAGAAGACGCCCGCGCGGGCGATGCGCGGCCACGTCGTCGACGTACGCGCGACCATGAAGGAGACCAGGGGCGGGTCGAGGGAGAGCGCGGAGAAGGACTGACAGGCGAATCCGGCAGGACCCGGTTCGCCTTCGGACGCCGGTGCTGTCACCACGGTCACGCCGGTCGCGAAGTTCCCCAGTACGCGCCGGAACTCACGCGCGTCGAGCGGTGCCCGCTCGTCGTCGCCGACCGCCCGCAGCCGGGGGCGCGGAAGGGCTTCGACCGGGCCTGTGGTGGTCGGTGCGCCGACCGACCTGAGGTATCGGACGGCGGTGGCCGCCATCCCTGCATGTCCCATCACGTCACTCATTGAAGCTGACGGTTCGTCAGATTGGAAGGGTGCGGGCACCGTGCATCCCTCGTGTTCCTGGGTGGGCTCAACGGCCCTCGTACGAAGGTGATCGGCGCTCCACGAAGCTGGCCACGCCCTCGTTCGCGTCCGTCGTCGTCATGTTGATCTCCTGCGCCGCGGCCTCCGCCGCGAAGGCCGTCGCGCGGTCCGATTCGAGGGACGCGTTGACCAGTTGCTTGGTCATGGCGATGGCGCGGGTCGGCCCGCTCGCGAGGCGTTCCGCCCAGGCACGGGCCGTCTTCTCCAGTTCGCCGGCGGGTACGACGCGGTTGACGAGCCCGAGCCGTTCGGCGTCCGCGGCCGGTACGGAGTCCCCGAAGAACATCAGCTCCTTGGCTCGCTGCGGTCCGATGAGGCGGGGCAGCAGGTACGCTCCGCCGCCGTCCGGTACCAGGCCCCTGCGCACGAACACCTCGATGAACTTGGCCTGTTCGGCGGCGATGACGAGATCGCAGGCGAAGGCGAGGTGCGCGCCGATCCCGGCGGCGGTCCCGTTCACCGCGGCGATCACCGGCTTCTCGCAGTCCAGGACGGCGGAGATCAGGCGCTGGGCGCCCAGCTTGATCGTGCGGGCCACGTCACCGGCCACCCGGTCGGCACTGCTCGGCGCGCCGCGCAGATCGGCTCCCGCGCAGAATCCCTTGCCGGTCGCGGTGATCACGACCGCACGGACACCGGGGTCCGCGGAGGCTTCGGCGAGCAGCGAGATGACGCGTTCGCGCTGGTCCCAGGTGACGGCGTTCATGGCTTCGGGGCGGTTGAGGGTGATCCACGAGACGCCGTTGTCAGTGGCGTGGAGTACCAATGAGTCGAGGGGGGCGTCCGATGAGGCGAGGGAGGTGTCCGACATGGGGGAGTGGCTCCGAATCGTGTGCGGGGTGGTCAGGCGCGGGGTGGTCAGGTGTGCGGCGATCGGGCGCGGGCAGGCCGGACGAGTTGGCGGGAAACGCTCGCTGCGAATCGGCGCTCTGCTGCGACACTCACCGGCAGACGGCCAAGGCATCGAGCGCGACCGCGCCCTGCCCCCGCGGCAACACCATCAGGGGGTTGATATCCAGCTCAGCCAGCTCGTCGCCAAGTTCAAGAGCCATCCGCTGCACCCGAAGCACCACCTCGACGAGGGCGTCGATGTCCGCCGGGGGCGCGCCACGCACCCCGTCCAGGAGCGGCCTCCCGCGCAGCTCGGACAGCATCGCGAGCGCCTGGTCCTCACCGAAGGGCGGCACCCGCACGGCCACGTCCCGCAGGACCTCGACGAGGACACCCCCGAGCCCGACGGTCACCGTCGGCCCGAACAGCTCGTCGTGCGTCACGCCCACCACCATCTCGACGCCCCGCTCCACCATCTGGCAGACAAGGACGCCGTCCAGCGCGATCCCTTCGTAGCGGGCGATGTCGGTCAGTTCCCGATAGGCGTCGCGCACCTGGCTGGCCGAGGTCAACCCGACCTTCACCAGGCCGAGTTCGGTCTTGTGGGCAAGATGCGCCCCGGACGCCTTCATCACCACCGGATAGCCGACGAGCCCCGCCGCCCGCACGGCCGCCGCCGCACTGGTCACCAACTGCTCGCGCGGCACGCGAATCCCGTACGCGCGCAGCAGCTGCTTCGCCGCGTGCTCGCTCAGCTGCTGACCGGACCGCATCAGGGCCTGGGCCTTGCGGAAGGAGGGGGAGGCCGTGCGCGGCGCGTCGGCGAAGGGGGAGCGGTAGCGGGTCGTGAACCGGTGGTGGTCCAGATAGGCGCGCACCGCCGTGATGCAGTTGGCGAAGGTGCGGAAGGTGGCGACGCGCGACGAGCCGAGCAGCGTCGTGCGGTAGGCCTCCTCGGTGCCGACGGGCGAGCCCCACACCACGCACACCAGCTTGTCCGTCTGCTCCGCGGCGTCCACCAGGTCCTGCGCCAGCTTGTCGCTCATGGGCGGAAAGGGGCCGGTGATGGGACAGATCAGCACCCCCACCTCCGGATCGTCCAGGATCGCGTCGATGATCTTCCGGCCGCGCCAGTCACCGACCGGGTGCCCGCCGTTGTCGACGGGGTTGGCGACGTTCAGGTAGTCCGGTATCCACTGGTGCAGCTCCGTCTGCTTGGCGTCACAGAGGGTGGGAAGCCGCAGCCCCGCCTCGCTCGCCAGGTCCGAGAAGTGCGCGCCCGTGCCGCCCGAGATCGAATACACGACGACGCCCTCGGCCTGCGGAGCCCGCGCCCGCGCCAACAGGGCGGACGTGTCCTGGAGTTCGTCGAGCCCGTCCACGCGGATCACACCGAACTGCCGCATCGCCGCGTCGACGACCGCGTCGGCACCGGTGAGTTTGCCGGTATGTGAGGCGGCCATGCGGGCGCCGGTCTCGGTGCGGCCGACCTTGACCGCGACGACGGGCACGCCTTGCTGGGCGGCACGGTCGGCGGCGAGCAGGAAGGAGCGGCCGTCCTTGAGGCCTTCGACGTAACAGGCGATGGCCCCGACCTCGGGGCGTTCGGCGAAGTAGGAGATGAAGTCGGCGGTCTCCAGGTCGGCTTCGTTTCCGGTGGGCGCCCAGTGCGAGAGGCGCACGCCGATCTCCTGCATCGTGAAGACGGGGCGGCCCTGGTGTCCGGACTGGGTGATCAGGGCGATCGCCGGTCCTTCGAGGTCGTCGCGGAAGTTCTCGAAGGCGTTGAGGTTGGTGTTGGGCCCGAGGAGACGGAGGCCCGAGCGCTCCACGGCGGCGGCCAGACGGGCCTGTGCCGCCGCGCCCTCCTCACCGGTCTCGGCGAACCCGGAGGCGAAGGCGACGGCGAACTTCACCTTGGACTCGGCGAGTTCCTCGATCACGGGAAGGGGATCACTGACGAGGAGTACGGCCAGATCGACCTGTTCCGGCAGGTCGGCGACGGAGGGGAAGCAGGGGGTGCCGAAGACCGACTGACGTGTGGGGTGCACGGGATACAGCCGGGCGCCGCCCCGCTCGGCCCAGTCCATGAGCTGACGGGTGATGCCGGTGTTCGGCCGGCCCTCGGCGTCGGACGCGCCGATGACGGCGACGGACTCGGGCCGGAAGAACCGGTCCAGGTCCGGTACGTCGGCGTGCAGAGGCCGTCCGCCGACGTCCAGGTCGTCCGCCGTGGCGGCCTGCCCGTGGACGGCTGGTGCCGGGGTTTCGCCGCAGGCCACAACACGCGCGCGGCGGGGGTCGGTGGTGAAGGTGCCGTATGTCGATCCAAGCATCGGTCCGCCCCGCTCCTGTGTGACAGCAACTCAACTGACGCATAGTCAGATTACTGAACTGACGCTGTGTCAGGAACAGTGCTGCACGCAAAAGCCTGAAGCGGGAACTGCCCGTACCGCCCGTAACACCCATGTCGTCAGCGTCGGCACGCTGCCTCACCCGTACCCATGTGCACGCGAGCGCTACCCCGCCCCGGCGGTCGGGGCCACCGGGGCGGGGGGTTCAAGCCACTGGTCGGAGGTCGCCGCGTCAGCTCGCTCTGGACACCGCCTTCGCGATCTTCTCGGCGTCCAGGGCCATTTCCCGCAGCATGCCGCTGATGGGGTTGGTGAACCCGGTGAAGAAGAGGCCGGGGGCCGACTTCGAGGTGCGGGCGCCGCGGACGAGCGGGGTGCCCTTCTCGTCGAGTACGCCGAAGTCGCCGAGGAGCGGCTCCAGGGCGCGCCGGTAACCCGTGGCCGCGATGACCGCGTCGGGGGCGATCAGCGTGCCGTCGGCGAGGGCGATCTTGCCGTCCTCGAAGGACTCGACGGCCGCGACCGGTTCGACCCGGCCCCTGCGCACCGCGTCGATCAGGCCCACGTCCTGCACCGGGATCGCGCCCTCCTTGACGCGGGAGTACAGGCCGGTGGCGGGGCGGGGCAGCCCCCGCGCGGACAGGTCGGGGACGCTCGCCTTCGCGATCGGGCCCGCGAGGCGGTCGACGAGCGAGACGGGCAGTCTGCGGCACAGGATGCCCGTGCGCTGTGCGGGCCACCCCGCCGTGGAGCGGCGGACGATGTGCGGCGCGGTGCGCACGGCGAGGCGCACGCGCGCGGCGCCGCCCTCGGCAAGGTCGACGGCGATCTCGGCGCCGGTGTTGCCCGCGCCCACGACCAGGACGTCCTTGCCCTGGTAGGGGCGTGGAGTGCGATAGGCGCTCGCGTGCACGAGTTCGCCCGTGTACGTGTCGCGGCCGGGCCAGTCGGGCAGGTGGGGGGTGTGGTTGTACCCGGTGGCGATCACGACCGCGCTGCCGGTCAGCTCCCGGCCGCCGGTGGCGTGCAGGAGCCAGCCCGTTCCGTCGGCCGCGCGCTCGAGGCGGGAGACCTCGACGCCGGTGACGATCTCCAGCTGGTGGAACTCGGCGTACTTCTCCAGATAGCGGATGACGTTGTCACGTGACACCCAGCGTCCGAAGGCGCGCGGTATCGCGAGTCCCGGCAGTGCGGAGAGGCGTCGTGTCGTGTGCAGGTGCAGGCGGTCGTAGTGCGTGCGCCAGGAGGCGCCGACGCGGTCGGACTTCTCGAGCACGACCGCGCGTACGCCTCGCGCGCGCAGGGCGGCCGCCACGGAGAGCCCGCCGGGCCCGCCGCCGACGACGTACACGGGGCGATCTTGGTGTGGCGTCTGTGGCGTCTGTGGGGGATTGGTGTCGGCCATGAACCTGAGAGTAATCACGCGGTCACTTGATGGGGGACGGTCAAGCCCCAAACCGGTTGCGAATTGATCACGGGTGTACGCGGCGCGCCCTGTGTTCGTGGGCTTCGTCGCACGTCGGAGGGCTCGCGCGGCTTACTGCCTCTTGCGTATGCCTCTTGCGCACGGGGCGGTCATGCGCTGAACTGACGTACCGTCAGAGACCTTTATCCGGAATGGGAGAGCCCGCCGCATGGACACGATCTGGCTCGAACTGTGAACCCGCGCTTCGACCTTCCCGAGCCCGACGCCTTCACCCGCCCCTACTGGGAAGCGGCCTCGGAGGGGCGCCTCCTGATCCGCCGCTGCGGGGGGTGCGGCAAGGCGCACCACTACCCGCGCGAGTTCTGCCCGTACTGCTGGAGCGAGGAAGGCGGCTGGGAGCGGGCGAGCGGCCACGCCACGCTCTACACCTGGTCCGTCGTGCACCGGAACGACCTGCCGCCGTTCGGCTCCCGCGTCCCGTACGTCGCCGCGGTCGTCGACCTCGCCGAGGGGCCGCGCATGATGACGGAGATCGTCGACGGTGGGGAGGGGGAGCCGCAGCTCGATCCGAGAGCCGATCCGGGAGCCGATCCGGGAGCCGATCCGGGAGCCGATCTGCGGATCGGGATGGCGCTTGAGGTCGCGTTCCGCGAGGCGGGGGAGCAGGAGGGAGCGGGGGCGGGCGTGACGGTGCCGGTGTTCCGGAGAGCTGCTCGGAGGGCTTCCCGGCGGGCCGCGTAATCCGCTTTCGCGGAGCGCGAGAGGCGAGCGATCATGGTCCATGGCCTCCTCAGACGCGCACGGCAGCTGGCAGTTGACCTCCGACCTCGATCAATTCCTCGCCCGAGCCGGGGACTTCCTGCGCTCCGACCCCAGCACGCACACCACGCTGCTCAGCGCCTCCGACAACCTGCGCACGCGAGGACTCCACGTGTACGGGGACGACGCACCCCGCTTTGGTGTCCGCACCGGAGCCGACGGCGCCGTGGAGGGCGTCTTCCTGTGGACCCCGCCGCACCGGCTTTCGCTGAGCCCCCTGGCCGACAGGACGGCCGCCGACGACCTCGCCGCGCTGCTCTCCGACGCGGGCGAGAAGCTGCCCGGCGTCGGCGGCGAGCGGGAGACCGCGGAGGAGTTCGCGCGGGCCTGGGAGCGGCGCACGGGGGCCACCGCCGAAGTCGCCCTCCGGGACCGGCTGTACCGCCTGGGCACCCTCACCCCGCCCGAGCCGGCCCCCGAGGGCGCCGCGCGCGTCGCCGCCGAGGCGGACCGGGAGCTGCTGATCCGCTGGCACCGGGAGTTCGGGGAGGCCTTGGGGGAGAGCCGGGTGACGGCCTCCGAGGCGTGGGCCGACTCCCGCATCGCCGACGGGGGCATCACCCTGTGGGAAACCCCGGACGGGACCCCCGCCGCCATGGCAGGACGCACGCGCCGCATCGCGGGCCAGGTCCGGGTGGCCCCCGTCTACACCCCCGCCGCACTCCGCGGCCGTGGCTACGCGGGAGCCGCGACCGTCGAGGTCAGCCGTGCCGCGCTGGCCGACGGGGCGGACGAGGTGCTGCTCTTCGCCGACCTCGCCAACCCCACGAGCACCGGGCTCTATCTGCGGATCGGCTACAGCCCGGTGCGGGACTTCACGCAGTACCGCTTCACGTCGTGAGCTCTACGGCGTGAGAGTCACGGCCACAGCAGCTCCTTGACCCAGTTCCCGTCCGCACCCCTCCGGTACCGCAGCCGCACGTGCCGCCGCCGCGCGTCCCCCTGGAAGAACTCGACCTCCGCCGGTTCGAGTACGTACAGCGTCCAGCTCGGCGCCGGGGCGTCCGGCTCCGCCTGCGCGTGCTCCCACGCGGCCTGGCTCGCGGCCACCAGATCCCCGTACGACGGCAGCACTTCGCTCTGCCTGCCGACCAGTGCCGATGCCAGTGCCCCCGGCGAACGGCGTGCGAGGTCGGCGCGGCTCTCGATGGCCCCCGCCGTCGTGACCCGGCCCCGCACCCGGATCTGGCGGCCCTGCACGGGCCAGTAGAAGCCGAGCGCGGCCTCGGGGCGTGCCGCGAGCTGGCGGCCCTTCGCGCTGCCCGAGTGCGAGCCGAAGTGCCAGCCGGACGCGTCCGCGTCGTGCAGCATCAGCGTCCGTACGTCCGGGTGGCCCGACTCGTCCGCCGTCGCCAGGGTCATGGTGTGCGGCTCCACCTGGCCCGCCTCGGCCACGTCCACGAACCACTGCCAGAACAGGGGCAGCGGGCCGGCGGGGGCGGTCGCCGGGTCGAAGGCGGGAAGTTCGGTGTCCCAGACGCGGAGGGAGCGCAGGAGGGCGCGGCCGTGGGCGGTGTCATCGGGCCTGGTGTCGGAGTCGTCCATCCGGCGAATCTACGGGAGCGGTCGTCGCGACCGGCTGCAACCTGACCCCCTGTGTCACTACCGCCGCCCGAGCACCACCGTCCCCGACGAGCAGAACCACCCGCCCGTCCCCGACGCCACCGCCACCTCCGGCAGCCTCCCTCCCGCCTTCCGCACCTGGCGTCCTTCGCCCGCGTCGCCGCGCAGTTGCCGTACCGCCTCCACGAGCAGGAACAGGCCGCGCATCCCGGGGTGCTGGGCCGAGAGGCCGCCGCCGTCCGTGTTCGTGGGCAGTTCGCCGTCCCGCAGCAGGCGGCCCTTCTCCACGAACGCGCCGCCCTCGCCCTTGGCGCAGAAACCCAGGTCCTCAAGGGTCACCAGGGTCATGTAGGTGAAGGCGTCGTAGATCTCCGCCACGTCGACGTCATCGGGGCGCACTCCCGCCCGCTCGAACGCCAGGCGCCCGCTCACCGCAGCCGGGGAGACCGTGAAGTCCTCCCACTCCGACATCGTCGTGTGCGAGACGTGCTCGCCGGTGCCGAGCACCCAGACCGGCGTCGACGCGCAGTCGGCCACGTACTCCTCCGCCGCGAGGAGCACCGCGCATCCGCCGTCGGAACGTATGCAGCAGTGCAGTTTGGTGAACGGGTCCGCGATCATCGGGCCGTCCAGGACCTCGTCGACGGTGATCGGGTCGCGGTACATCGCGTCGGGGTTGGTGGCGGCGTTCGCCCGTGCCTGGACCGCCACGGAGGCGAGCTGTTCGAGCGTCGTGCCGTACTCGTGCATGTGGCGGCGCGCGGCCATCGCGTACTTGGAGATCAGGGAGTGGCCGTAGGGGACCTCGAACTGGAGGGGGCCGCGCGCGCCGAAGGAGAGGTTCGACGTGCGTCGTTTCGCCTTGATGTCCGCCCTGGCCGTCGATCCGTACACGAGGAGTACGGCGTTGGCGCGTCCCGCGGCGATCGCGTCCGCCGCGTGGGCCGCCATGACCTCCCAGGTGGAGCCGCCGACGGAGGTGGAGTCGACCCAGCGCGGCTTCAGGCCCAGGTACTCGGCGACCTCGACGGGGGCGAGCGTGCCGAGGCCCGCGGACGCGACGCCGTCGATGACCTCGCGGCCGAGGCCCGAGTCGGCAAGGGCGCGGCGGGCGGCCTGGGCGTGCAGGGCGTAAGGGGTGGCCTCGTCCACGCGGCCGCAGTCGGAGAGGGATATGCCGACGACGGCCACTTTGCGCGGGCGGTTCGTCGCCCTGCCCGCACCGGTCGGCGCCGCGGAGGGGCTTGGGGGAAGGGGAGTTGGCATAAATCTGACGGTACATCAGATCCGGCGTACCGAGGGAGGCGTTACGGGTGCACCCGAGGAGGCGTTACATGCCGTCCCGGCCCTGTGCATCTGGCGGGCGCCGTCTTAGCATGACGACCCGTCAGATCTGGCTCGTCGCACACGGCGGCGACCCGGGGAGGAGCTCGCCGATGGACGCCGCCTTCACCGCGGAGCAGGAAGAAATCCGCCGCACCCTCCGTGAGCTCGTCACCAAACGCTGCGGCCCCGACGAGGTGAAGGCCGCGGTCCGCACCCCCGCCGGATACGACGCCGCCCTCTGGTCAGCCCTCGCCGAACAGCTCGGCCTGCCCGGAATCGCCGTACCCGAGGCGTACGGGGGAGTGGGGTGCGGCCCGGCGGAGCTCGCCCTCAGCAGCGAGGAACTGGGCCGCGCCCTTGCCCCCTCACCCCTCTTCGCCACCGCCGCGCTCGTCGCCCCGCTCCTGAAGCGCCTCGGCACCGACGAGCAGCGGTCGCAGCTCCTTCCGCGTATCGCGGAGGGCACTCTCACCGCCGCGCTCGCCGTACCCGGCACCGGTCTCGCCACCGCGCTCGGCCTGGTCGGCGACAACCTCGGCGACTGGTCGGGCGGCGGCCGTGCGGGCGGCGTGCAGGCCAAACTGGCGGACGGCGTCTGGCGTCTCTACGGCCAGGCCGAGCAGGTTCTCGACGGGCACAGCGCGGGACTGCTCGTCGTGGCCGCGCACACCGGGGGCTACGCCCGCTCGCGCACTCTCCTCTATCTCGTACGGGAAGGGGCCGCCGGGCTCGTACGGACCCGGCAGGCAGCCCTCGACGAGACCCGGGCGCAGGCCCGCGTCGAACTGCGTGACGTGGAGGCGGAGTTGCTGGGCGCCGCCGATGACGCCGATGTGCCGGGGGCGCTCGCCGCGGTCGGTGACGTCGCCGCCACCGTGCTGGCCGCGGAGGCCGTGGGCGCTGCGGACAGGGCGCTCGAGCGGACGGTCGAGTACGTCAAGCAGCGTGAGCAGTTCGGGCGGGCGATCGGGTCCTTCCAGGCCGTCAAGCACCGTCTCGCGGATGTGTATGTACAGGTGCAGGCCGCGCGGTCGGCTGCGTACTACGCGGCGTGGGCCGCAGGGGCGGGCTCGGAACGGGCAGGGGGCCTTGCGCTCGCGCAGGCGCTCGACGCACTGCGGACCGCCGCGTCGGAGGCCGTGCAGCTGCACGGCGGCATCGGGTTCACCTGGGAGCACGAGGCGCATCTGTACTTCAAGCGTGCGTCGAGCGACGAGCTGCTCTTCGGGCCCGTGCACCGGCTGCGGGCGCGCGCGGCGGAACAGGCGGAGCTGTTCGCACCGACACCGACACCGACGCCGACCCGTACCTCGACCTCGACCTCGACTCCGACCTCGACTCCGACGGTGGCCGTCTGATGGCCCCCGGTGTCCGCCTGATGCAGAAGATGTCGTCCACCAGGACCTTCGCGAAGATCGCCCCGCACTTCATCCCCGCCATGGACCGCACGGTGCACCGCCTCACGCGCGGCAAGGTGCTGCTCAGCGCGAAGATGCTGCCGGGGGTGATCCTGACGGTGCGCGGCGCCAAGAGCGGGATCCCGCGACGCACGCCTCTGGCCTGTATGCCGGAGGACTTGGGGAGTTGGATTCTCATCGGCTCCAACTTCGGGCGCCCGGGGCATCCCGTATGGACCGGCAACCTCATCGCCCATCCGGACGCCGACGTCAGCTGGCAGGGTGCGGACATTCCGGTCAGGGCGCGACTGTTGGCGGGTGAGGAGCGAGCGGCGGCATGGGAGGCGGTGCTGAAGTTCTGGCCGCCGTACGCGACGTACCAGTCCCGCGTGGAACGGGAGATCCGCCTGTTCCGCCTGGAGCGGCGAACGAATTGAGGGTGCCCCGGGGAACACAGCGGCGGATCACTGGAACACCGTGATCCGCCGCTGCGGTGACAGGACTTGGGAAGCCTCAGAGAAGATGTACGGGTCGTCCTACTTCGTCGGCTTCTTGCCTGTTACTCCCAGATGCACCAACAGTGCTAGGTTCGGCTTCAGTTCGGCCTGCTTGACGCCCCACGTCTGGAAACCCCGCTGGTGCGAAGCGACCGCGGCGAGCATCGCCACCAGGGAGCCCGCCATCGCCGCCGGGTTCACGTCCTTGTCGACCTTGCCCTTGGCTTGGAGCTCCTTGACCGTGTCGGTAAGGGAGTTGTTGACCGAGTTCAGGATCTTCATGCGGAGCTTGTAGAAGCGTTTGTCGCCCTCCGCGGCGCCCAGATCGACGACCCGGAGGATCGCGTCGTTCTTGCGCCAGAAGTCGAGGAAGCCCTCGACCAGCTCCTGCGAGGTCTGCCACCCCGCCTTGCCGACCCAGGATCGGCCGTCGAGGAGCTGGGTCAACTCCGCGCCCTCGACCGCCATTTGCTCGGCGATCTCAAGGACGGCGCCCTCGACGTCGGGGAAGTACTGATAGAAGGTCGCGGGTGAAGTCCCCGCCTTCCGGGCGACGTCGATGACTTTGACGTCCCGGTAGGGCGAGGAGCTGAGCATCTCGCTGAGGCAGTCGAGCAGCTTCTGACGCGTCGCCTGACCGCGCCGACCGGCCACGCGGCCGTCGACGGTACGTACCTGTCCTGTCATGCCGTCAGCTTACCGAGGGGTGATCGGAGCGCGATTCGGCCGAGTGCAAATGGGGTTGGAGGCGGTATTCGTCCTCTCTTCCGCCTCTGCTCCCGGCGCCGGTCCGGGGGTGATCCGGGGGCCGGTCCAGGGTCGGCCCCAGGCCGGTCCGGGGGCGTACTCGAATAGCGCATGTGTTCGAATCAAGCGTCACTCGCGCATCTCTTCTCTCCTCGCGTCTCCTTTGTCCCACAACACCCCGATCCCGCCCCGGGTTCGCAACCACCGGCCCGTACAGGAAGAATCAGGGTGCGTGCCGCCGGAGCGGCTCGGTGGTGAGACGCTGCTCGGGGCCGCTCATACGGCGCCCGCGTACGGGGAGGTGGCAGGGCAAGTGGTGGATCAGCTGACGCAGCACGATCCGAGGCGGATCGGCCCGTTCGAGGTGCTCGGCCGGCTCGGAGCCGGTGGCATGGGGCTCGTCTACCTCGCGCGCTCCGCGTCAGGGCGGCGCGTGGCGATCAAGACGGTCAGGACCGAGCTCGCCGAGGACCAGCTGTTCCGCGTCCGTTTCACGCGTGAGGTCGAGGCGGCACGGGCCGTGTCCGGGTTCTATACGGCGGCTGTGGTGGACGCCGACCCGCGTGCGGCGGTGCCGTGGCTGGCCACCGCGTACGTGCCCGCCCCCTCGCTCGAAGAAATAGTGAATGAACACGGGCCGCTGCCGACCCAGGCCGTGCGCTGGCTCGCGGCCGGCGTCGCCGAGGCCCTGGAGTCCATCCACGGCGCGGGCCTCGTCCACCGTGACCTCAAGCCGTCGAACGTCCTCGTGGTGGAGGACGGGCCGCGCGTGATCGACTTCGGCATCGCGTCCGGCGTCTCCAACACCCGGCTGACCATGACGAACGTCGCCGTGGGCACGCCCGCGTACATGTCGCCCGAGCAGGCGAAGGACTCACGCAGCGTGACCGGCGCGAGCGATGTCTTCTCGCTCGGCTCGATGCTCGTCTTCGCCGCCACCGGGCATGCGCCCTTCCACGGCGCGAACCCTGTCGAGACCGTCTTCATGCTGCTCCGCGAGGGCCCTGACCTGGCGGGACTCCCGGACGAGCTGCGCCCGCTCATCGAGACGTGCATGCAGATGGAGGCGGTGCTGCGGCCGAGCCCCAACGACCTCCAGGCCCAGCTCGCACCCCACCTCTTCGCCTCGGAGAGCGAGGACGGCGACAGCGGCACGGCCTCCGCCTGGCTGCCCGAGCGGGCCGTCGCGCTGATCGAGGCGCGCCGGGGCGGCCGTCCGCCCGTGCGCGCCGCGCTCGCCGCCTCCGGGCGCAGCGGCGGCCGTGGTGGCGCCCCCGCCGTCGCACCGCCGCCTCCGCGGCACGCGCCGCCGGCGCCGCCGACACAGCCGCCCCCCTTCGGGAACGTGCCGGACGCGGGTCCCGTGCACCTGGCCGGGGCGAAGGTGCCGATCGGTCCGGGACCGCGGGTGGCCGACGCGCGCGCCGTCGCCGCGAGCCCGCCGCCCTCCTATGACGGCCTCGCCGCATCGTGGTCGCGGTCCAAGGCCGCCACGAACGGCGTCGACCCCGTGGTGCCCGCACCCACCGCCGCGCCGGACGCGGGGGCCGCGTGGCGGCCGTGGCGCTTCCGGATGTCGAACGACGTGTGGGGGACGCCCGCCGTCGCGGGGAACCTCGTGTACGTCACGTCCTTCGAGGTCCACGCCCTGGACGTCGGCACGGGCCGCCGCAGCTTCAAGACGCGGGACGTCGCCTGGTCCATGGCGGTCGCCGACGGACGTATCCACGCCTCGGACGGCCCCACGCTCTACGCCCTCGACGGCGCCGAGGGCACGGACCTCTGGCGCCTTTCGACCGACGCCTGGGTGTACTCCCTCCAGGCCGACCGCGGCACCGTCGTCACCGGGACGCGCGGCGGCGGCGTACAGGCCTGGGAGGCCGCGAACGGCGAGAAGCTCTGGGAGATCACCGGGGCCCAGACCGACTTCGAGACCCCCGAGGCGGGACCCGTCGTCCACGACGGCACGGTCTACGTCTGGAAGGACGCGCGCCTGCGTGCCATCGAGGCCCGTACCGGCGAGGAGCGCTGGTCGTACCCCGTCGGCGACGCGGCCTCCTGCGGCGGCGTTCCGGTGCGGCTCGCGCCCGCGCAGGACGGGTACGTGTACGTGTCCGCGGGATCCCGGGTCCTGGCGATCGACGTGGCGGGCGGGCACGTCCGCTGGCACTTCGAGGCGCCCGCCGCTTTCCTGTGCCCGCCCGCGTTCGCGCCGGGACCCGCGGTCACCGGCGGCGGGGTGTACCTCGCCGACTACCTCGGGACCGTGTACGCCCTCGACGCCATGGACGGCCGTGACCGCTGGCGCATCGCCACGGAGTCCCGGGCGTCGATCGAGCCCGTGCTCGTCGCCGACGGCCATGTGCACGTGGGCAGCGGCAAGGGGCTCTACACCCTTGACGCGGTGACGGGAACGCCCAAGTGGCGCTTCCAAGCGGGCGGCGAGGTCGTCGGCACGCCCGTCGTCGCCGACCGGCGTATCCACTTCGGTTCGACGGACCACCTGCTGTACACGCTGAAGGCGGACGACGGCCGCCTCCGCTGGAAACTGGCCACCGGCGGCGAGATCACCGGGGCGCCGGTGGTGCGGGACGGCGTGGTGTACGCGTGCAGCAAGGACCGGTGCGTCTACGCGCTGGACGCGGAGCGGGGGACTGGCACCGCTCGGTCCTAGCGGACCTGGGGAGCCCCAGATGCCGGGCGGGCGTCGTGACGGCCGTCGCACCAGTGTGTGGAAGGGGGGCTCCGGACGGCGGCCGTCCACTTGTGACGTTACGCCGACTGGATGAACCGCGCGAGGCGATGGCCCCGGTGCTCACCTGGTACGGAATTCGGTCCCGCGCCCCGTGAAGAGCCCCGCCTGTCGCTCCGGCGGCAGATTGCCGAGCGCGATGAGGTGCGGCGCCTGGGCCAGGGCCTGGGTGCGGGCCGCCTCCTTCGCCGCCCAGAGCGCCCGTACCGTGCCCTGGACCGGCTCGGTCGGGCAGGCGGCGATGACCTCGGCGGCGCGTACGGCCGACGCCAGCAGGTCGGCGGAGGCGACCAGCTCGGAGACCAGGCCGATCTCGTACGCCCGCCGCGCGGACACCCTCTCGGCCGTCCCCATCAGCGACATCCTCGCGACCTCGCCGAGCGGCATGCGCTGCGCCATGAGGATCGCCTCGTACGCGCTGACCATGCCGTACGTGGTGTGCGGGTCGAAGAACGTGGCGTTCTCGGCGGCGATGACGAACTCCGCCTCGCCCAGGAGATAGAAGGCGCCCCCGCACGCCATGCCGTTGACGGCGGCGACGACCGGCTTCCACAGGTCGTTGGCCTTGGGGCCGATGGACAGGAGCGGATCGTCCATCGAGTAGGGGGACCCGGGCTGCGGTACGTCCGTGTCGCGGTCGATGCCCGTACAGAACGCCTTCTCTCCCGCACCGGTGAGGACGATCGCCCGTACGGTGTCGTCGGAGCGGAACTCCCGCCAGGTCGCGGCAAGTTGGACCGCCGTCTCCGTGTCGATGGCGTTGTGGCGTGCGGGGCGGTCGAGGGTGACGACCGCTACGCCCGTGTCCTTGTCGATCGTCGTACGCAGGGCGCCGGCGTCCGCAGCCGTCATGGCCGCTCCAGCAGCCAGCGGGGCATCGCGATCCCGCCCACGTCGGTGAACGCAACCTGCACCTTCGCGCCGATGCGCAGCCGGTCGGGGTCGACGGAGTTCAACGGGGCGTCCGGGGCGGCGACGAGGTTGCCGACCAGGCGGATGCGGGGGGCGTCGGCCAGTTCGACGATGATCGCGTTGTACGGGGCCTGCTCGGCGTAGGCGGGGAGTAGGGGCGGGTGCGGGCGGACGTAGGACCAGATGCGGCCCCGGCCGCTCATGCGTTGCCACTCGGCCTCGAAGGACTGGCAGTGGGGGCAGCAGGGCCTTGGCGGGAACCTCAGCTCGCCGCAGGCGGTACAGGCTTGTATGCGGAGTTCGCCCTGGGCGGCGTACTCCCAGAAAGGGGCGCCGTCCGTGTCGATGGTGGGCGACAGGAGGGGCTCGGTGGTCGCGTCTGCCATGTTCTCGCCTCTTCCGGGTGCGGGTTCGTCGTGGTTGCTCGCGCCCACGCGGCGGAGCCGCAAATGTCACAGCCTCGCGCCCCTTAAGGGGCCCGGAGTAGTACCGCCGACGTCGGTACGCCCTCGCCCGCCGTCACCAAGCACGTTGCCGCGTCCGGCACTTGTGCCGTGCTCGTGCCCCGGAGTTGCTTCACGCCCTCGTTGATGAGGTTGAAGCCGTGGACGTACGCCTCGCTCAGGCCGCCGCCCCCGGTGTTGATCGGCAGTCGGCCGCCGCTCTCAAGGGCGCCGCCCTCCGTGAAGGAGCCGCCCTCGCCCCGGCCGCAGAAGCCGTATCCCTCCAGGGACAGCGGGATCAGAGGCGTGAACGCGTCGTAGATCTGGGCCACGTCCACGTCCTGCGGGCCGAAGTCCGCCTGCTTCCAAAGGTGTCGGGCCGCCGTCCACGCGGGTCCTGTCAGCGGGTCGTCGTTCCAGTAGTTGACCATCCCGTGGTGCTGCGCGGGCAGGCCCTGGGCGACGGAGTGGACGTACACGGGCTTCTGCCGGCAGTCCCGCGCCCGCTCGGCGGACACGATCACGCACGCCAACGCCCCGTCCGTCTCGAGGCAGTTGTCGAAGAGGCAGAGCGGCTCGCTGATCCAACGTGACGACATGTACATCTCGCGGGTCAGCGGGCGCTCGTACATCATCGCGGCCGGGTTCTGGTTCGCCCGGTTCCTGCACGCGAGGGCGACATTGAAGAGGTGGTCGCGGGTCGCCCCGTACTCGTGCATGTAGCGGCGGGCCAGCATCGCGATCTCGTCCGCCGGGCGGAGAAGCCCGAAGGGGCGGGTCCACTGGCCGGGAGTGGGGAGTTGGACGGCGGTGTTCTTCCAGGGGCGCGGCCCGCTGCCCCGTTTGCGGGAGCGCCAGGCGATGCCGACGTTCGCCTGCCCGGTGGCGACGGCGGACGCGAGGTGCGCGATGGTCGCGCAGGAACCGCCGCCCCCGTAGCCGACCTTGCTGAACCAGGTCACGTCGCCCGCGCCGATCGCCTTGGCGACCTCGACCTCGTCCGTCTCCTCCATCGTGTACGAGGCGAACGCGTCGACCTCCGAAGGAGCGATGCCCGCGTCGTCGAGCGCGGCGACGATCGCCCGGCAGGCCAACGTCTTCTCGTCCTCGGGCAGTTGTTTGGCGAACGAGGTCTGCCCGATCCCGACTATCGCTGTAGCGTCTTTGAGTGAAGCCATGGGCAACGGCACCTCCGCGAGTGGCGTAGTGGCGAGGCCCCTGGGCTTCGCCATACGTCGTCCCGACTGCTGACAGCGCGTCAGGTTACAGCTAATCTGACGGATAGTCAGCTACTGCGGCGGAGGGGCTTGTGATGCGCGGCGACCTGGAGTGGGGCAGCATCCCGGGACTGGTCCGGGCGGCGGCCGAGCGGTTCGGGGACCGGGAGGCGGTCGTCGAGGGCCGCACCCGCGTCTCGTACGCCGAGCTCGGCCGCCGCGTGGAGCGGGCCGCCGCCGCGTGCATGGCGGGCGGCGTCAAATCCGGTGATCGAGTGGCGGTCTGGGCCCCCAACACCCTGGACTGGATCGTCTCCGCGCTCGGCGCGGTATCGGCGGGCGCGGTCCTCGTCCCCCTGAACACCCGCTTCAAGGGCGCCGAGGCGGCCTACGTACTGCAACGCAGCCGCGCGAAGCTGCTCTTCGTGACCGGCACCTTCCTCGGCACGTCGTACGTCGCGTCACTGCGCCGCGCGGCTGCGGAGGAGAAGGGAAGAGGAAAGGGAAGAGGGAAGGGGGGAGGGCCGTTGCCCGGTCTCCCGGACCTGGAGCAGGTGGTGGTCCTGTCCGACGACGCGCCGGAGGACTTCCGCGCCTGGAAGGACTTCGTGGCCGGCGGCGACGGGGTGAGCGGTCAGGACGTACGGGCGCGCGCGGACTCCGTCGAAGGCTCGGCCCCCTCGGACATCGTCTACACCTCGGGCACGACGGGCCGCCCCAAGGGCGCGGTGATCACCCATGCCCAGACCCTGCGCTGCTACGGCATCTGGAGCGAACTCGCGGGCCTCTGCGAAGGCGACCGCTATCTGATCGTCAACCCGTTCTTCCACACCTTCGGCTACAAGGCGGGGATCATCGCCTGCCTGATGCGCGGCGCGACGATGGTCCCGCAGCCGGTCTTCAACGTGGACACGGTCCTCGCGAACGTGGCAGCGGAACGGATCTCCGTCCTCCCGGGCCCGCCGACCCTCCACCAGTCCCTCCTCGACCACCCGGCCCGCGACCAGCACGACCTGTCGGCCCTGCGCCTGGTGGTGACGGGCGCGGCGGTGGTCCCGCTGCAACTGGTCGAGCGACTGCGCGCCGAACTGCACATCGCCACGGTCCTGACGGCGTACGGCCTCTCGGAGGCGAGCGGCATCGTCACGATGTGCCACCAGGGAGACGCCGCACGGACCATCGCCTCCACCTCGGGCCGGGCCATCCCGGACACGGAGGTGCGGGTGGTGAGCCCGGGCGGCGAGGAGCTCTCGCCGGGTCACCCCGGCGAGATCCTCGTACGCGGACACAACGTCATGCAGGGCTACTTCGAGGACCCGGCGGAGACGAAGAAGGCTCTCACGCCGGGCGGCTGGCTGCGGACGGGCGATGTCGGGGTCCTCGACGAACTGGGCAACCTCCGCATCACGGACCGCATCAAGGACATGTTCATCGTCGGCGGGTTCAACGCCTACCCCGCCGAGATAGAGCAGCTGATCGGCGTGCATCCGCAGGTGGCGGACGTGGCGGTGATCGGCGTCCCGGATCCGCGGCTCGGCGAGGTGGGCAAGGCGTACGTGGTGCGCCGCCCGGGGGCGGTCCTCACCTCCGACGACCTGATCGCGTGGTCACGCCGCGAGATGGCGAACTACAAGGTCCCCAGGGAGATCGAGTTCGTGACGGACCTTCCGAGGAACGCGAGCGGCAAGGTCCTCAAACACGAACTGCGCGGCCGACGGGCGTAGTCAGCTGCCTGGCGCCTACTCGGTCTTGGCGCGCTCGCCCGCACTGCGCTCCACGCAGAACTCGTTGCCCTCCAGGTCGCTGAGGGTGACCCAGCCGCGCCCGTCGGGCACCCGGTGGTCCTCCACGAGCTTGGCGCCGAGCCCGATGACCCGCTCGACCTCCTCGTCACGGGTACGGTCCTGCGGCTGAAGGTCGATGTGCAGGCGGTTCTTGACGGTCTTGGCGTCGGGCACGGTCACGAAGAGCAGAGTGCTGCCCTCGGAGGTGACCAGGGCTTCCGGATCGCCGGGGAAGTCTTCGTCGGAGATCTTTCCGCCGAGTACTTCGGCCCAGAAGGTGGCCTGACGGTAGGCGTCGGAACAGTCGAACGTGAGGTGGCGCACAAGAGAGGTCATGCGCGGCACTATCTGCGAGCAACGCGGGGGCTGTCCAACCAGTTTCCGCCGCCGGCCGACGGGGTCGCACCTTCCGGCCACGCTTTCTGCATCCCCTTTCGGCCACCTCACCTGAACGGATGTTCTGAACGCTCGTTCTGAACGGACGTTCAAGTCTGTTGTACGGTGGCCCCATGGGACACCGAGAACAGCTGATGACCGGCGCCAAGCGATGCCTCCAGGAGCGGGGATACGCCCGTACGACCTCCCGGGACATCGCGGCAGCCGCGAACAACGCCCCCGTCGGGACGATCAACTACCACTACGGCTCCAAGGAGGCGCTGCTCAACGCCGCCCTCTTGGAGACCCTCATGGAGTGGGGCACGGCGATCATGGACAGCCCGTCGGAGCACCCCGAGCCCCTGCAGCAGATGTGGGACCGCATCATCGGCTCCCAGGCCACGGACCGCCCCATGCTGGTCGCGAGCACCGAGGCCTTCGCCCAGGCCGAGCGCGCCCCCGAGATCCGCGAACAGATCGCCGCAGCGTACGAGCGCGCACGCCCCGAGATGGCCGCCCACCTGCACGGCATCGACGCCGCCGCCGACCCGGACACGGCCCGCGCGGTCGGCTCGGTCCACATGGCCCTGGTCGCGGGCCTGACTCAGCAGTGGCTGATCGACCCCGACCACGCGCCGTCGGCCCACGAGGTGGCGGTAGGCCTGCGCGTCATCGCCCAACGCCTGGAAGAGGAAGCCGATTCCACCGGGACCGCCGACAGCTGACAGCAGGCAGACCGACCGATCACGGGAGCGGAAGTGCCGAAGCCGCCGAAGCCCTTCACCCACCTGCACGTCCACACTCAGTACTCACTCCTCGACGGCGCAGCCCGCCTCGGCGACATGTTCAAGGCGTGCGCCGACATGGGCATGTCGCACATCGCGATGACGGACCACGGCAATCTGCACGGCGCGTACGACTTCTTCCACCAGGCGCAGGGCGCGGGCGTCACGCCGATCATCGGCATCGAGGCGTATGTGGCGCCGGAGTCCCGCCGCGACAAGCGGAAGGTCAAGTGGGGCAAGCCGCACCAGAAGCGCGACGACGTCTCCGGCTCGGGTGGCTACACGCACAAGACACTCTGGGCGGCCGACAGAACCGGCCTGCACAACCTCTTCCGCCTTTCCTCCGACGCGTATGCGGAAGGCTGGCTCCAGAAGTGGCCGCGTATGGACAAGGAGACGATCTCCCAGTGGTCACAGGGCCTCATCGCCTCCACCGGCTGCCCCTCAGGAGAGCTCCAGACCCGTCTGCGCCTGGGCCAGTTCGACGAGGCGCTGACCGCCGCATCCGAATACCAGGACATCTTCGGCAAGGACCGCTATTTCCTGGAGCTGATGGACCACGGCATCGAGATCGAAAGCCGGGTCAGGGCAGACCTGTTGGAGATCGGCAGAAGACTGGCGATCCCCCCACTGGTCACGAACGACTCGCACTACACATACGCCCATGAATCCGCTGCACATGACGCCCTGCTCTGCATTCAGACGGGCAAGAACCTCTCCGACCCCGACCGTTTCCGTTTCGACGGCACCGGCTATCACCTGAAGTCCACAGCCGAGATGTACGCCATCGACTCATCGGACGCCTGGCAGCAGGGATGCGCCAACACTCTCCTGGTCGCCGAGCAGATCGACACCACCGGAATGTTCGAGAAGCGCGACCTCATGCCCAGGTTTGACGTGCCGGAGGGATACACGGAAGTCAGCTGGTTCCGGGAGGAGGTGGCCACGGGAATGCGGCGACGGTTTCCCGAGGGGGTGGGGGACGCGTACGCGCGACAGGCGGAGTACGAGATGGACATCATCATCCAGATGGGGTTCCCCGGATACTTCCTTGTGGTCGCCGACTTCATCATGTGGGCGAAGGACAACGGCATCGCGGTGGGCCCGGGGCGCGGCTCCGCAGCCGGTTCGCTCGTCTCGTACGCGATGGGAATCACGGACCTGGATCCCCTCACCCACGGCCTGATCTTCGAGCGTTTCCTGAACCCCGAACGCGTGTCGATGCCTGACGTCGACATCGACTTCGACGAGCGCAGGCGCGTGGAAGTCATCCGTTATGTGACGGAGAAGTACGGCGCCGACAAGGTCGCCATGATCGGAACGTACGGAAAGATCAAGGCGAAGAACGCCATCAAGGACTCGGCACGGGTTCTCGGATATCCGTACGCGATGGGCGACCGCCTCACCAAAGCGATGCCACCGGACGCGGGCGGAAAGGGAATTGAACTCGCGGGCATCACGGATCCGGCCCACCCCCGCCACGGTGAGGCGGGCGAGATCCGTGGAATGTACGAGAACGAACCCGACGTGCGGAAGGTCATCGACACCGCGAAGGGGGTGGAAGGCCTGGTCCGGCAGATGGGTGTGCACGCGGCCGGCGTGATCATGTCCAGCGAGACGATCACCGACCACGTGCCGGTATGGGTGCGGCACAGCGACGGCGTGACGATCACGCAGTGGGACTACCCCCAGTGCGAGTCGCTCGGCCTGCTCAAGATGGACTTCCTGGGCCTGCGCAACCTCACCATCATGGACGACGCGGTGAAGATGGTGGCGGCGAACAAGAACGTAGAACTCGACCTGCTCTCGATCCCCCTGGCGGACACCCGCACCTTCGAACTCTTCGGCCGGGGCGACACTCTCGGCGTCTTCCAGTTCGACGGCGGCCCGATGCGCTCGCTGCTGCGGCTGATGAAACCGGACGAGTTCGAGGACATCACGGCGGTATCGGCGCTGTACCGACCCGGCCCTATGGGCATGAATACGCACACGAATTACGCGTTGCGGAAGATCGCCCAACAGGAGATCACCCCCATTCATCCGGAGGTGGAGGAGCCCCTACGCGATGTGCTCGGCCTGACGTACGGCCTGGTCGTCTACCAGGAGCAGGTGCAGAAGGCGGCGCAGGTGCTCGCTGGCTACACGCTCGGCCAGGCGGACCTGCTGCGCAGAGCCATGGGAAAGAAGAAGAAAGAGGTCCTGGACAAGGAGTTCGTCCCGTTCCGGGACGGCTGCCGGGAGCGCGGATACAGCGACGAGGCGATCCAGGCGGTCTGGGACGTCCTTGTCCCGTTCGCGGGTTACGCGTTCAACAAGGCGCATGCGGCGGCGTACGCGCTGGTCTCGTACTGGACGGCGTACCTGAAGGCGAATTACCCGGCCGAATACATGGCCGCCGTGCTGACCTCCGTCCGCGACGACAAGGACAAGTCGGCGGTCTATCTCAACGAGTGCCGCCGGATGGGGATCAGGGTCCTGCCGCCGAGCGTGAACGCGTCGGTGGCGAACTTCGCGGCGCGGGGCGACGACGTCATTCTCTTCGGCTTGACGGCGGTGCGGAACGTCGGGGCGAATGTGGTCGACGCGATCGTCAAGTGCAGGGAACGGAAAGGCAAGTACGAGTCCTTCCCCGATTACCTGCAGAAGGTGGACGCGACCGCGTGCAACAAACGGACGACCGAATCCCTCATCAAGGCGGGCGCGTTCGACGAAATGGGCCATACGCGCAAAGGCCTCGCCGCCTGCTACGAGCCTCTGATCGACAACGCCGTACAGGTGAAGAGGAAGGAGGCGGAAGGCCAGTTCGACCTCTTCGGTCTCTTCGGTGACGGGGGCGGGCCTGTGACTTCCGGTCTTGGCCCGGAGAGCGGCGGGGCGGAGTTTCCCTCCGAGGAGTGGGAGAAGACGTACCTCCTCGCCCAGGAGCGGGAGATGCTCGGCCTCTACGTCTCCGACCACCCCCTTTTAGGCATCGAGCACGTCCTCGCCGCCAAGGCCGACGCGGCGATCGCGAGCCTGACCGGGGGCGAGCACGCGGACGGTGCGGTGGTGACGATCGGGGGCATCGTCTCCGGCCTCCAGCGGAAGGTGACGAAGCAGGGAAACGCGTGGGCGGTGGCCACGGTGGAGGACTTGGCGGGGTCGCTGGAGTGCCTGTTCTTCCCTGCGACGTACCAGCTCCTGTCCACCCAACTGGTGCAGGACACGGTGGTCTTCGTGAAGGGCCGCCTCGACAAGCGGGAGGACGTCCCGCGTCTGGTGGGCATGGAACTCTCGGTCCCGGACCTCTCGCACGCGGCGGCGGACGCGCCCGTACTCCTCGACCTTCACGAGCCCCAGGTGACCCCGCACACGGTCGGCCGCCTCAAGGAGATCCTCCGCGCACACCCGGGCCCCACGGAGGTGCGGCTGCGGGTACGGGGGAGGGAGCGTACGACGGTCTACCGCCTTGGGTTCCGCGTCACGGTCCGCCCGGAGTTCTGGGCGGACCTCAAGGCGGCGGTGGTGGTGGCGAGGGGGTGAGCCATTTGCCGACTCGGCAAAGTTGCTCGCGGGCGGGGGAGGGGGCAGCCCAGGATCATGGAGTAAGACGACGCATCCACCGCGTCTGCCCCTGACCCTGATCCGGGAGGAAACATGACGCACCCCACACAGCACCACCGACTGGTGGACGTCCCTGGGGGCGGCCGGATCCACCTGGTGGAGCAGGGCACGGGCCCGCTGGTCCTCCTGGTCCACGGCTTCCCCGAGTCCTGGTACTCATGGCGCCACCAGCTCCCTGTCCTCGCCAGGGCGGGCTACCGCGCGGTGGCGATCGACGTGCGCGGATACGGCCGCTCGTCGAAGCCGAGTGAGGTGGACGCGTACCGGATGCTGGCGCACGTCGCCGACAACGTGGGTGTCGTACGTGCCCTGGGTGCGCAGACCGCGACCGTCGTGGGCCACGACTGGGGCTCGGGCATCGCGGCGAATTCGGCGCTGCTCAGGCCGGACGTCTTCACGGCGGTGGGTCTGCTGAGCGTTCCGTACGCACCCCGGAACGGATTCCGCCCCTCGGACGCGTTCGCCATGATCGGCGGCCCCGACGAGGAGTTCTACGTCAGCTACTTCCAGGAGCGGGGGAGGGCGGAGGCGGAGATCGAGCCGGACGTGCGGGGGTGGCTCGCGGGGTTCTACGCGGGCGTTTCGGCGGACACGATGCCGCCGCCGGACGCCCCGAGCCTGCACTTCGTACCCCAGGGCGGCAAGATGTCGGACCGCTTCGTCAAGGGATCCGGCCTCCCCTCCTGGCTGACGGAGGACGACCTCGACGTGTACGCGGCCGAGTTCGAGCGCACCGGCCTGACCGGCGCGCTCAACCGCTACCGCAACGTCGACCGTGACTGGGAGGACCTGGCGGCATGGGACGGAGCCCCGATCACCCAGCCGGCACTGTTCATCGGCGGCGACCAGGACGCGTCGACGACATGGATGGCCGACGCGATCAAGGCCTACCCGGAGACCCTCCCCGGCCTGGTGTCCTCGCACATCCTCGAGGGATGCGGGCACTGGGTACAGCAGGAGCGCGCCTTCGAGGTGAACCGGCTTCTGGTGGATTGGCTGGGGGCGTTCCACGCGGCGGCGTGAGGGCGGCTATCCACAGTGCACACGAGAAGACTTGGCCCGCTACAACGACCTCGCCGCGTGCCCCGAGGTGAGGGTGGTGTTGCGGTTCGGGGCGGAGGAGGTGTTCCGGACGCCGGGGGCGTTCGTCGCGAAGGTGGAGGCAACGCTGGCGTCCCGCCGGTAGTTGGCTCGGGTTGATTGCAGAAAAGTCCTGCGGATCCGACCTCTGCGCGGCGTGTCGGTGGGACTTTCTTGCAGCTCGCGTCAGTGGCCGATGGGGGGCTCGATGCAGCCGGTCTCCATGAAGGGGCCGTTGGCCTTCGCCTCGTAGTTCGTCGGTTGGATGAACGCCGTTACGCAGGCGTCATTGCGTACGCGGAGGCCGATCATGGTGCCCTCGGGGGTGACGTACCCGTCGTTCTCGTAGCGGGCGCGCATGGCCTGCACGATGAGTTGTCCGCTCAGCACCTTGCCCTTGCTGCCGTACTTCTCGGTCTCGTAGCCGAGTTCAGCGGTGAGCGCGGTCCGCACGCTGTCCGGGTCCCACTTCTTCTTCCCGTGGAGCCGCTTGAGGACGGGCCCGATACGGGCGGCCTCTGCTTCGGCGGCCTCCTCGCTCGCGGGGGACATGTCGCCGGGGCGGCGGTAGGCGTTGTTGTCCCCGTTGTGGGGTGCCCCGTCGACGACGCCGGGTTCCACGTACGGGGAGGCGCCGGGGGTGGTGGTGGAGGGGGCAGAGGCGGTGGAGGGGGCGGAGGTGTGCCGTTGCTCGCCGCAGGCCGTCAGCGTTGCGAGGGCGGCGGCCATGAGGAGGGCGGCGGACACCGCGTCGGTGCGTCGGCGCTGCGTTGAGGTGACCATGCGGACCATGCCGGTGACTCTGCCACGGTTGCGCGGCGTGCGGCGCTGGTCAGCTCTGCTCTGTCCGTATGCGGAGTATGAGCGCGGCGAGGCCCTTGGGGGAGGGGGACAGGACTTGGGCGGGGGCGTCGCTTTCGCGGAGGTGGGCGGTGCCGTTCACCGCGCGGACCTCGACGCAGTTCGGCCCGTCGCCGCCGCCAGAGAACGAGGACTTCTGCCACTCAATCGCGCTTGTCATATCCGGACTCCTATACGTCCCGTACTAGTTGGTGGATCAGGTCCCGTGACTCTGCGACGTTCAGAGCTGCGCCCTCTACCTTGTCGAAGAGCCCCCGGTATCGACTCAGCTGCAGCTCGCCGTCCAGGAACGCGCCACCGTGCACTGTGTCCAGCAACACCGTGTCGAGTTGGGGAGCAGGACCGCCAACGTAGAGCATCGGGTAACCGACCCCCGCGAACCCGTCCACGTTGAACGGCACGACACGCACACTGACGTGGGGGCGGTCCGTAGCTTCAAGGATGTGTTGCAACTGTCGCTGGGCAACCTTCCTGTCGGCAACTCTGATACGCAGTGCGGCCTCGTGGATCACGGCATCGTAAGCGGGTGCTGAGTCCCCTTCGATGACCGTCTGGCGGCGGAGCCGGTACCGTACGCGCGCTGCGAGCTCGTCCTCGGGGAGCTCGGGTACCGAGTAAGCGAAGATCGCCCGCACATACTCTTCGGTCTGCAACAAGCCTGGGATATGCACCGTCTCGAAGGTCTTCAAGTACCTGGCGTGGTACTCGAGTTCCGCGAGATCCAGGAACCCGGCGGGCAGCAGTTCGCGGTACTCCTCCCACCAGCCGCGCGAGTGCGTGGGTGTTCTGACGCTCACATGATGCTCGTCCTGATGGGGTGTCAGCCGTGCCGAGTGGCTGGTCGGACGGCCTGATGGATAACCCGGTGAGGTGGGATCGCCGAGAATTTCGTCGTGCCGGGCGGCCGTGCTCAGCTACGTGCCCGGCGCGCCGCTCACCCGGCGGGCCGGCCAGAGCGCACGCCGTCCGCACCGGGTCCGAAACCGTGGGCATGGGCCCAGGCGACGGCCTCCGCGCGGGTGCGGACCTGGAGCTTGGCGAACAGGTGGTTGACGTGGGTCTTGACGGTGGACTCCCCCACCAGCAGGCGCCGGCCGATCGCGCCGTTCGGCAACCCTTGGGCGAGCAGCCGCAGTACGTCGGACTCGCGCGGGGTCAGCAGGTCCTGCGACGGTTTGGCCCGCCGCCGTTCGGTCGTATGGTCGGTGCCGCGCATGGCGGCGGCCAGCAGCCGCTCCTGGACGATCGGGTCCAAGGTGGTGTGCCGGGCGAGCGCGGCCTCGATCGCGCGGACGATCTCGGCCTTGCCGGCGTCCTTGGTCAGGTAGGCGCGGGCGCCGGCCTGCAGGGCGTCGAGAATCAGCTGATCGTCAGCCATGGTCGTCAGCACCACGACGGCCACGTCCGGGTGCGCCGTCACGATCCGGCGGGTGGCCTCCACGCCGCCCATCCCCGGCATGCTCAGGTCCATCAGCACCGCGTCCGGGTGCGTTTCGGCGACCTGGGCGACGGCCTCCTCGCCGTTCGCGCACCCGGCGACGACGTCGATGCCGTGCATCATGTCCAGCAGGGTCATCAGGCCTTCGCGGACCACCTGCTGATCGTCGACGACCACGACCCGAGTACTCATGCGGGCACCTCCGCCCGCACGCGCCACCCCTGCGGGGTGGGGCCGGCCGTCAGGTCGCCGCCGACCAGCAGCAACCGCTCGCGCATGCCGGCCAGACCGTAGCCGCCGTCCATCCCCGCTGCTCGGGGCCGTGGGCCGGCCTCGCCGCCACCGGAGCCGGCGGGCCCGGACAGCACGGTCAGCCTCACCTGGTCCTCTTCGTAGTCCAAAGTGGCGGTCAGCTCCTGTCCGCGGGCGTGCTTGGCGGCGTTCGCCAGGGACTCCTGGGCGACTCTCAGCAACGCTAGCCCGACGTCCGGTTCGAGAGCGCGCGGGGTGCCGACCGGTGTGAAGGTCGCGGGCGCGCCGGAGGCGGTGCGGTGGTCGTGGACCAGCGCGGTGAGGGCCTCCGGCAGGGGCGGGGTGTCCGCACGCAGGACCGCGATCGCGCGGCGGGTCTCGGTCAGTCCGTCGACGGCGATCCGGCGGGCGTTGCGGACCCGCTCCACCGCCTCTTCGGTGCGCGGCGGATCCGCGGTGAGCAGCGAGTCGGTCACGTCCAACTGCACCGCCAGGGCACCCAGCGACTGCGCAAGGACGTCGTGGATCTCCCGGGCGACCCGGGTCCGCTCGGCCAGCGCCGCGGCCCGCTGCTCCTCCTCGTGCACACGCCGGGTCTGCAGCAGCAGTTCCTCCGCCTGCGCGTGCTGAGTCCCGATGCTGCGCCGGGTCGCGCCGGCGAGCTGAAGGGCCAGCAGGGCGGCGATCCAGGCGGCGACGCGCGCCCATGCCTCCCCGGGGAGGCCGGCCACGATCCCGCCGATCGCCAGCGCCAGGACGCCGGCCGCCAGCACGGCCGCGCTGACCAGCGTGGACAGGATCGCTCCGGACGACACCGCCGCCATGCCGACGATTGCCGTGGCCAGTATGGCCTCGGGTTCGAGGGTGACCAGGAGGTTCCCGCTGATCATTGCGACGCCCAGGATCGGCACTGCCAAGGCCTCGGGCACCGGAGATCCCGCACGGAAGCCGGCCGCGCACCACAGAGCCCAGGCGCCGCTCATCAGCACCACCAGCTCCCAGGTGGTGGCGGACCAGACAAGCCCGTCCGAGAACGGCAGGCCGACCAGCACCAGAGCCAACCCCAGCCCCCGGGGCAGCACATGCTGCCAGAGGTCAGCACGCGCCAGGATCGGTCGCGGTGGCACGGGGTGTGCCGACGACGGCTTGCCTTCGGTGGTAACGACCATGGTTTCAGCTTGGCATGCACCTCTGCCCCACAGCCGGGTCAGGGCCCGCGGGCAGGTGGAGGAGGGTGGAGAAGGGTGGAGAAGGGGGGAGGTATCCGCGCTCCACCCTCCTCGGCTCCTCGGCCGACGCCCGGGCCGTGGCACAGCTCCGACGCTGTGTGGACAAGAACCCCTTCACCTACCGGCGGAAACCATGTCCACCTTGCAGAGCGCTCTCCTCATCAACGTCGTCGTGCTGCTCACGACCCTGCACGCGGACCTCGGCACCAAGGCGGTGAGCCGCGGACGCCTGCTCCGCCCGCTGATCGTCGCGGTGATCATCGTCCCCGTGTTCGTCCACACCTTCTTCGACAACGGGATCGGCCTGGCCATCGAAATCTGCGGCCTCGCGGCCGGCGTGCTGTTCGGCCTTGTCGCCGTCAGCCAGGTCCAGGTTTTCCGGGAGCCGGACGGCCAGGTCGTCGCCCGGGCCGGCCGCAGCTACGCGGCGCTTTGGATCTGCCTGATCGTCGCCCGCTCGGTGTTCTCCATCGGCGCCACCTACTGGTACGAGTCCGAGCTGGGCCGCTTCTTCTTCCGGCACGGCGCCCCGCCTGAGGACATCGCCTCGATCGTCACCAACGGGCTGGTGTTCATGGCGATCGCCGCGCTGCTCACCCGCTCGGGAGCGCTGAAGGTGCGCGCCTCCGGGCAGCCCTGAGCCCCGGCCTGCCCCGTGGGCAGCGGCTGCTTCGTGCTCGAACTCGAATCCGTTTGCCCAACAGCCCTTGTACAGCCAGACATTGGGGTCCGCCCTGGTCGTGGGAGCCGCCGCAGCCGGCAGACCCCGGCCCGACGGACCGGACAGAAGAAAGGTGCAACACGCATGGGTGCCAGCGACGCCGTCGACCAAACCGGCACGGGAGGATACGACCCGGCTCAGCCGCCGGTTCCCGCGCCCGGCAGGAGCGAAGGGGGTGCCTCGGGCGAACGGCTGGTGTTGTTCACCGACGCGGTGACCGCGATCTCGATCACATTGCTGATCCTGCCGCTGATCGATCTCGTCCCGGAGGCCGTGTCCGCCCACCGGCAGGCCAGCGAGGTGTTCACCGGTCACCTCGACCAGATCTGGAGCTTCCTGCTCAGCTTCGCGGTCATCGCAAACATCTGGCAGGAGCACCACCGGACCTTCTCGTCGGTCGCGAGGGTCACCCGCTCTTTGATGGTGTGGAACATGGGATGGCTGCTGTCCGTCGTCGTGCTCCCCCTGCCGACGGAGATGATTGGCGCCTTCGGCCGTGACCGGTTCGCGGCGGCGTTCTACTACACGGTTCTCCTGGCGAGCATGGTGTGCCGGCTGGCGATGCTGAGGATCCTGAAAACCACCCCGGGACTGGTCGAGGGGGACGGTGAAGAGGGCCGTCGGAGGATCAAGGATTTGTATACCGTGAGCTATCTCAACGTCCTCCTTCTGGTCCTGGCTCTTGTCCTCGCCCTCGCCGTACCCGTGCTGCAGTACTACAGCCTGCTGCTGCTCGTCCTGCCCAGGCGGGCGTTCCTTCGGGGCCGGCGCGCCCGCTGACCCGCAGTCAAGGGGGACGATCGCGTTCGGGCCGGTTCCGGTGCCGATCACGCTCGACGCGCGTGCGGAGGCTCCCCGGAAGGTCGGGAACACCGACGCCCGGCGCCGCCGGTCGATCCGGTCCGGCCAGCCGCAGACGCTCGCCAGGCCCGGACGATGGTGGAGTCGACCGACACCAGCCCATCGACCTCACCGACCGCTTCCGCCCTCGCTCCGACCGAGGCAACAGAGGACGGACGAACTCCCGCTCGGCATCGGACAGTTCATGACGACGTACCACCCGACCATGATCCACCACACAAGATCATTTGGAGACGCCTCTGCGAGGGGTCAGCTGATCGGCAGCGTGCTGTTCTCCTGCTTGGAGGCTGTGCCGAGCAATGTACGTGCGACGTCTTCCAGGGATCCGAGCAGCGGGTTCAGGTCGCCGGCGCGCGTGACGAGCACGAGCTCGCAGGGATCGATGTCGATGACGGGCACCAGGGCGATGTCCTCGCGCACAGCAGCGCGTCGATCGGCGGCAGGGAAGATCGCGACACAGTGGCCGGTGGCGATGAGTTCCAGCTTGTCCTCGTAGCTGTCGTCGATCGCGGGCGGGGGTGGTGCCGGGTGGTCGTCGACCGGCTTGGGCGTGCTCCAGACAACCGGAGTGCTGACGCAGGCCACCAGTTCCTCGTCCGACAGAGCCCGCAGGCTGACGGCTTTCTCGTTCGCCAGATGATGACTCGCCGATGTGACGAGTACCCGCGATTCCTGATGGAGCTCGGTCACCCGGAAGCCGTCCGTGGGGAAGGGCAGGGGCCTGTACACAACGAGGGCGTCGACCCGCCCCTCGGCGAGGGCGCGCGTGTCCCGCCAGTCGAGGTGCCGGGTGCGGACCTGGTCGTCGGGGTGCCGGCGGCGCAGTTCCTGCACACAGGCGGTGATGACCAGTCCTTCGGCGCAGCCGACGGTGACGGTACGGGGCCGGACGGCGGCTCTGGCCGTGCGAGCGGCTTGCTCGGCCTCTTGGAGCAGTATCCGGGCCCTGGGAAGGAATGCCTGACCGGCGTCGGTGAGGCTGCTGCCCTGCGGCGAGCGGTCGAAAAGCCGGACACCGAGCTGAGCCTCAAGTCGCTGGATCTGGCGGCTCAGCGACGGCTGTGCCAGGTGCAGCTTGGTGGCGGCCCGGCCGAAGTTGCCGTACTCCGCCACGACTGTGAAATAGCGCACGAGCCGGAGATCGACGTCCATTCGCTCAGGGTACGTCGCGCTTCGTCATACGCCTGGGGCATGACGGCATACGGAACAGGTCTTGGACAGGGAGTGCGGGTAGATATTGGCTTCAGGGCATGACCACTTATGACGGCAAGAAGATCGTGATCACGGGCGGAAGCAGCGGTATTGGCCTCGCTACGGCCCGGTTGTTCGCGGACGGTGGGGCGCACGTACTGATCACCGGCCGCACCCGATCCACTCTGGACGCCGCGCTTGAGCAGCTGGGGGGCAAGGCGGTCGGCGTCCGCAGCGACGCCGCGTCCCTGAAGGACATCAAGGCGCTGGCCGGCACGGTCCAGGAGCAGTTCGGTGCGGTGGACGCGCTGTTCGTCAACGCCGGCGTCACCGAGTCCGGGCCGTTCGACTCGACGACGGAGGAGATGTACGACACGCTGTTCGACATCAACACCAAGGGCCCGTACTTCACGGTGCAGGCGTTGGCGCCGCTGTTGCGCGAGGGAAGTGGCGTGGTCCTCACCACGTCGGTGGTGAACGTCCTGGGCCTCGACACGCTCAGTGTCTACTCGGCGAGCAAGGCAGCCCTGCGGTCGATGACGCGCACCCTGGCCCGCGAGCTGCTGCCGCACAAGGTGCGGGTCAATGCCGTGAGCCCCGGCCCGACCGACACGGGCATCCTGGACCGCTCCGTACCCGCCGACGTCGCCGAGACGATGAAGGACACCTACCGGAGCACCATCCCGATGCAGCGGCTGGGGACGTCCGAGGAAGTGGCCGCCGCAGTGGCGTACTTGGCGTTCGGTGCGACCTTCTCGACGGGAACGGAGTTCCCTGTCGACGGAGGGGCGTCGCAGCTCTAGGCCGTTTGCGCAAAGTCGCGTCGTCGCCCGAAGGGCAGGCGGGACTTTGAAGACAGGCCCTAGGGCGTGTGTCGGAAGTGCTCAATCGGTTTTATCAACGTGTATTGACGTCCCTTTCAGCGGAAGTCCGCCGCGTGGTCCACCGCCCACTCCTGGAAGGATCGGGCCGGGGTGCCCGTGATGCGCTCCACTTCATCGTTGACCGGCTCCGAATTGGCGAGCATCTCCGCCTGGGCCGGCACTATGGCCTCCACCAGCTCTGCCGGGTAGCCGGCGGCCTTCATCTGCTCCGCGGCCTCGTCCAGCGTGATCTCCTCGAACCGCACCGGGCGCCCGATCGCGTCGCTGATCAGGGCCACCTGCTGTTCCTGGGTGATCAGTTCGGGGCCAGTGATCAGGGGACGGGCGCCGAGCAGGGCGTCGGTCGTCAGTGCCTGAACGGCGACCGCAGCCATGTCCGCCTCGTGGATCAGCGGGCGGGCCAGCCTTGCCAGCGGCGCCCGTACCGCACCGGTGGTGCGGATCTCCTCCGCCCAGCCCAGCGTGTTGCTCGCGAACCCGGTGGGCCGCAGCGCCGTCCACCCCAGTCCCGATGCCTCGATCAGCCGCTCCAGCTCCGTGTGGAACATGGTGATCGCCTCGCCCGGCTTCTCCTTCTCGCTCCCAACCCCGGCGGACGACAGGTACACGACCCGTCGAGCGTGCTTCCCGATCGCGTCGATCACGTCCGACGCGCCCTCAGCGCTCAGGAACGGCCACACCAGGAAGACCGAATCGACGCCCTCCAGAGCCGTGCCCAGCGACGCGGGATCGCCGAGATTGCCACGCACCGCCTGCACACCCTCCGGGAAGTCCGACTCCCCTCGCACCAGTGCCCGCACGGGCACGCCCATCGCGTGCAGTTGGGTCACCACCGCGCCGCCGACCTTTCCCGTCGCGCCGGTCACCAGGATCCTGGGCTGTGTCATCGGAATCTCCTCGTCTCGCCGTTCGATGACACGACTCTCGTACATCAACCAAGGTTCAGGTCAAGCACCGGCCGGAGTGGCCGTCAGGTGCTGTTCCAACCGGCGATCTGCCCGCGGTGGTAGAACGTGGATCCCCCGTGTGACGGCCGAGCGTCACAGCCACTCGTTGATGGCTGCGATGAGCACGGTCGCCTCGTAGCGGACCGCGAGCTTGTCGTATCGCGTGGCGACGGCACGATGCCTCTTGAGGCGGTTGATCCCGCACTCGACCGCATGACGCTCCCGGTAGTCGAACGGGTCGAAACGCGGCGGCCGACCGCCGCGGGAACCAAGCTTCTGGCGGTTGCGCACTTGGTCGGCCTTGTCGGGGACGGTGCAACGGATCCCGCGGCGGCGCGGATAGGCACGATTCCTTCGGGAGGCGTACACCTTGTCAGCGCGCACGCGATCAGGACGGACGCGCGGCCGGCCCGGCCCGATCCGGGGCACGCGGACCTTCTCCAGCACAGGCTCGAACTGCGGCGAGTCCCCGCGCTGCCCAGCGGTCACCACGATCGACATGGGCTTTTGGCGCTGCTCGACGGCCAGATGCAGTTTGGTGGTGAACCCGCCGCGCGAACGTCCCAGCGCATGATCACTGGGTTCGGCGAACACACCGCCCGGCGGCTCCTTCTGCAGGTCCCACACGATCGCACCTTCCGCATCGGCCAGGCACTGGAGGTGGCTGAGGATCCGGTGCCAGGTGCGGTCCCGCTGCCATCGGCGGAACAGATCGTAGATCCGGCCCCACGGCCGGTACTCGACAGGCACGTCCCGCCACGGAACACCGGTCCGCACCCGAAACCGTATGCCGTTGATCAGCTGCCGCCGCGACCAGACCGGCGGCCGTCCCGCCTTCGTTCCCTTCGGCAACAGCGGCTCCAGCACCGCCCACTGTTCGTCCGTGAGATCTCCCCGTGCCATGAACCGTGATCATCCAGCACTCAAGATCCACTTTCGACACACGGCCTGGGGCTAGTCCCAGAGCTAGGGCTAGAACGCGGCCTGCGTCCGGAACTTCTCCACCAGTGCGGCCGGGGCCTTCTCCGGGGAGCCCGCGTCGTACGGGGGCTGGGGGTCGTACTCGATGAGCAGTTGTACGGTCTGCGCGTGCTCGTCGCCCGCGATCTTTCCGGCGAGGGTGAGGCCCATGTCGATACCGGCCGAGACGCCCGCGCCGGTGACGTACTTCCCGTCGAAGACGACGCGCTCCCCGGTCGACTCGACCCCGAACTGCTTGATCTGCTCAAGGGCCAGCCAATGGGAGGTGGCACGGCGGCCCTTGAGCAGGCCCGCTGCCGCGAGGAGGAGCGAGCCGGTGCAGACGGACGTCGTCCAGGTCGTGGTGGCGTCCACGGCGCGGAGCCAGCCGAGGACGGCCTCGTTCGCCAGGTCGGGCTCCGGGCCGCCGGGTACGACGACGATGTCCGGGCTGCTGACCTCGTCGAGCGACTTCGTGGCGACGAGGGAGAGCGCGCGGGTGTCGTCGAGGACGGGACCGGCCTGCTCGGCCACGAACACGACTTCGGCGCCGGGGAGTCCGGCGAGGGTCTGGAAGGGGCCTACCGCGTCGAGGACGGTGAACTTGTCGTAGAGGAGGATCGCGATCTGCATGGGCTGGCTCCCTTTCCGGGGCGGGACGGGGCGGGGCGCTCTCGGGCCGTGGGCTCGTGGGCTCCAGTCTTCTGGCGCCGCCCGGTGGCTGCAATGACTAGCTCCCCACCTTTCCTGCCATCCGATAGCGCTCCAGCGTCCGGGCAACGGAAAGGGGCCGAGCTGCTGCTCGGCCCCGGACATGCGTCGACCGCGGTGGCTTCCCCTCCGCGCCACCGCGGTCGACCCCCCGTCAGGATGTAAGTCTTTGGCCTCAGTCCTTGGCCGGCGGGGCGGGACTGTGGTGGTCGCCCTGCGTGGTCACGGTGCCGTCGGCGGGCGGCGCCGGGCTGTGGTGGTCACCCATCGTGGTGATGGCCGTCTCGGCGGGCGGGGCGGGGCTGTGGTGGTCGCCCATCGTGGTTATGCCGTCTTTCTTCTTCTTCTTTGCTGCGTCGCTCATTGCTGTCAACTCCTGAGGTGTCGGCGGCGGGCAACTATATAGAAAGCCCCTGTCCGGCGACTCCCCCGAGGACCGCCGGACAGGGGGCGGGCGGAGCACTCATCCGAGAGGTGAGGCTCCCGGCGACCCGTCTGCCCCCCGACGCGACGGATCGACTGCACTTAGAATGCAGGGTGGGGATAAACGATTAATGAACGCCGCCGACGTGTCTCTGATACGACTCTGATACGTCTCCGATGCGCCGCCGATGCGTCGGTTCAGGCCGTGGAGAGCGGCGTCAGGAGCCTGCGCACCGCGTCCGCTTCGGCGGCTCCGCACTGCTCGTACAGCGACAGCGACTCGTGCCAGCAAGCCCGCGCACGATCCGTCTGACCGAGACGGCTCAGCGCCTTGCCCAGCGTCGTCAGGACGTGGGCTCGCGTCCGGTCACCGCCGATGCAGCCGATGGCGAGAGCCTGTTCCGCGTGCTGGGCCGCCAGCGCCGAGCTCTCGGCCGTCAGATGGGCCTGGGCGATGCGGAAGTGGGCTGTGCCCTCCCAGAGGCGCTGCCTGTTCGTCTCGAACTTGTGCAGGGCCTCGCCGAGCTGTTCCATCGCCTCGGAGTGGCGCCCGGCCTGGGTCAGCGCGATTCCGAGGGCGTACTGGGCGTTGGCCAGACGCAGGGTGTGCCCTATGTGGTCGTAGATGTCGATGCCCTGCTGGGCGAGTTCTATGGCGCGTGAGGTGTGCCCCATGAACAGGTGCATGCGGGAGAGATTGCACAAGGCACTCGCCTCGTTCGGGCGGCTCTCGTCCGCCCGAGCGCCGTCTATCGCCCGGAGGAGATGCTCTTCCGCGTCCGCGTACCGCCCCTGGTTGAGGGCGATGATGCCTCGGTCGTTCGATGCCCAGTAGACCGGAGTCGGGTCGCCCGCCGCCGTCGCGAGCAGCGCGGCAAGGCGGGCTTCCTCGTCCGCGTCGTCATAACGCCCCGCCACCAGATGGACGTTGGTGATCGTCGTTCGGGCGCGCGCCTCTGTATAGCTGTCACCGGCGCTCTGGGCCGCGTCTCGCGCGGACAGCGCGACAGCCTCGTACTGCTTGGAGTTGGCACCTGACTCCGCGAGATCCTGCGAGGCCCAGAGCAGGTCGACCGCGCGCCGCAGGCTCGTACCCTTCGAAGCCTGCTGCGCACAGGCCAGGAGGCAGTTCGCCTCGGTGTAGAGCCAGCCCAGGGCTTTGTGCCGGTCGTCGAACGAGAGACCTGCGTACGCGGTGGGTGCCAAGTGATCCACGAGACGATCACCCGGCCGCTCCAGCGCGTACACCCCCGCCGCCGTGGCCAAGTAGAAGTCCAGCAACCGCGACAGAGCCGCTTCCCGCTCGCTCGGCGACAGCTCCCGCTCAGCGCACGCACGCGCGTAGAGCCGGACCAGGTCGTGGTAGCGGTACCTGCCGGGGGCCGCCGACTCGACCAGGGACGTGTCGACCAGCATTTCCAGGAGGTCCTCCGTGTCCTCGGCCGGGAGGTCGAGGACCGCGGCCGCGGCGGCGAGGGACAGGTCGGGGCCGTCCGCGAGGCCGAGGAGGCGGAACGCCCGCGCCTGTGCCGGTTCCAGCTGGCCGTAGCCCAGTTCGAACGTCGCCTTGACCGCGAGGTCGCCCGCCTGGAGTTCGTCCAGGCGGCGCCGCTCGTCCGCCAGCTTGGCGGCGAGCGTGGAGACCGTCCAGGTGCGGCGGGCCGCGAGGCGCGATGCCGCGATGCGGATCGCGAGGGGCAGGAAGCCGCACGCCGCCACCACGTCGAGCGCGGCCTTGCGCTCCGACTGGACCCGCTCCTCGCCGACGATCCGGGTGAAGAGGAGGAGCGCCTCCTCGGGGGACATGACGTCCAGGTCCACCAGGTGCGCCCCGGCGAGGTCCACCATCCGGATGCGGCTCGTCACGAGCGCCGCGCAGCCCTCCATGCCGGGGAGCAGCGGACGCACCTGCGCCGCGTCACGCGCGTTGTCCAGGACGACCAGGACCCTGCGGCCGTCCAGGACCGAACGGTAGAGGGCCGCCCTCTCCTCCAGGGAGTCGGGAATCGCCGAGTCCGCCGTGCCCAGGGCCCGCAGGAACGCGCCGAGTACTGTCTCCGGCTCCGCCGCCCTCGAACCCGCTCCCTGTAGGTCCACGTACAGCTGTCCGTCGGGGAAGTACGTCCGCGCCACATGCGCCACATGGACGGCGAGCGTCGTCTTGCCCACGCCCCCGATGCCCGCGAGCGCCGAGACCGCCATCACGCGGCCCTCCGCCGCCGACAGGATGCCGCTCAGTTCGGACACGAAGGAGGCTCGGCCCGTGAAGTCCGGGACCGTCGCCGGGAGCTGCGCCGGGCGCACCACCGCCGCGGCAGGCTCCGGAGTCGCCGCCGAGGGTTCCGCGAGCGCCGGGTCCGCCTTGAGGATCCGCTGCTGGAGTTCCTTCAGGCCGGGGCGCGGGTCCACGCCCAGTTCGTCGTCGAGCAGGCGGCGGGTGTCGGCGTAGACCGCGAGGGCTTCCGCTTGGCGTCCGCTGCGGTAGAGGGCCAGCATCAGCAGTTCGCGCAGGCGTTCACGCAGGGGGTGCGCCGCCGTGAGGGCCGTGAGTTCGGAGACGGCCTCCGCGTGGCAGCCGACCTCCAGGTCCATGTCCAGGCGGGATTCCAGGAGCTGGAGGCGCCACTCCTCCAGGCGCGTGCGCTCCGTCTCCGCGTGCGGACCGGGGACGTTCGCCAGGGGTTCGCCGTCCCAGAGGCTCAGCGCCTTGTTGACCAGGGAGCGCGCCTGGCAGAGGTCGCCGACGCCGCGCGCCTTCTCCGCCTCCGCCCACAGGTCCTCCGCGAGCGCCAGGTCGAGGGCGCCTTCGCGCACCGCGATCGCGTACCCGCCCGACTCGCTGACCAGGACTCCGGCGGGCAGGACCTTGCGCAGCCGTGACGCGTACGTACGCACTGCTGCGAGCGCCTGCGAGGGCGGTTCGTCACCCCAGAGGGCGTCGATCAGCTCGTGTGACGTCGCCGTGCGGCCGGCTCGCAGGAGGAGCGCCGCGAGCAGGGCGCGCTGCTGCGGAGAGCCCATGGGCAGCTGCTCGGCGCCGTGCCATGCGCGTACGGGGCCGAGCACGCTGAAGTGCGGTCTCAATTCCTCGGGGGCGTTCCCCGGGGCCGGACGCCGCTGGTCCGGTACTCGCGGTACACCGTCCATCGCTCCCCCTGCTGCCCTGCCGTGCGCGGCCGTCGCGCCGTGCCTGGTCCTGCGTCGCGGGTCTGCCCTGCCCGCGATTGTCGCTCTTTGCCTGGATTCCGTATTCCACCGGCACTTGCTCCCCGCCAGTTTGCCTTGTTCATGGCGGATGCGTCAGCTGTGGGAGACGGCTCTCACAGGGTCCACGCACTCCGGATGCCGGGTTCGGCCTGTGTTCGGACGGCCGACGGGCGGCTGACGGACGGCCAATGGATGGCCGACGAAGGGCCCACGAAGAGCTCACGAAGAGCCCACGAAGAGCCCACGAAGACCTGACGACTAGCTGACGGGTCGTCAGATCGGCGCTACCGTGGAGGACATGGAGACCACTGAGACCCTGCCGACGTTCCCGAGGATCATCTCGGTGGACGACCACACCGTCGAACCCGCCCACATCTGGCGGGATCGCCTCCCGTCGAAGTACCAAGACAGTGGGCCGCGCGTCGTCCGGGCGCCCCTGAAGTCGATGAGCTTCCTGGGTGGGAAGTTCGCCCCCGTGATGGGGGCGAAGGGGGACGATGGCCCCATAGGGGACTGGTGGATCTACGAGGACCTGCACCGGCCCCTCACCCGCCTCGACACCTCCGTCGGGTACGACAGGGACGAGATCAAGCTCGAGGTCATCACGTACGAGCAGATGCGCCCGGGATCCTTCAGCGTGCCCGACCGCCTCGCCGACATGGACGTCAACCACGTCCAGTCCGCCCTCTGCTTCCCGACCTTCCCCCGCTTCTGCGGGCAGACGTTCACCGAGGCGAAGGACCGCGAGCTTGGCCTGCTCAGTGTGCGGGCCTACAACGACTGGATGGTGGACGAGTGGTGCGGGCCCGAGGCGAACGGCCGCCTCATCCCCCTCACCCTCATCCCGCTCTGGGACGCGGAGCTGGCCGCCGCCGAGGTCCGCCGCAACGCCGCCCGCGGCGTACGTGCCGTCGCCTTCTCCGAGATACCGCCCCACCTGGGCCTCCCCTCCATCCACACGGACGAGTGGGACCCCTTCCTGCGGGCCTGCGACGAGACCGGCACCGTCATCGCCATGCACATCGGGTCGAGCAGCAAGATGCCGTCGACCTCCGCCGACGCGCCGCCCGCAGTCGGGTCCACCATCACCTTCGCCAACTGCTGTTTCTCGATGGTCGACTGGCTGATGAGCGGCAAGTTCGAGCGCTTCCCGAACCTCAAGATCATGTACGCCGAGGGGCAGATCGGGTGGATTCCGTACATCCTGGAGCGCGCGGACGTGGTCTGGGAGGAGAACCGGGGCTGGGGCGGGGTCGCCGACAAGGTGCACCGCCCGCCGTCCGAGCTCTTCACCGAGCACGTCTACGGATGCTTCTTCGATGACGCCTTCGGCCTGAAGAACCTCGACGCGATCGGCGTCGGGAACGTCCTGTACGAGACCGACTACCCGCACTCCGACTCGACCTGGCCCAAGTCCAGGGAGGTCGGCGAGTCCCAGATGGGCCACCTGGCACCGGACGTGATCGACCGGATCGTACGGGGCAACGCGATCGACCTGCTCGGCCTGACGGCCGACGGGTTGTGGGCGGGGCCTGGAGCGTAGGGGAGGCGGAAAGGGGAGGAGTCGGGACGCGGGCTGAGGAGGGGGCGGAACGTAGTGGGGCGCAGGAACGGCGCCCGGCCGCCCTGCCTCGCGGCGGGGCCCCTTCACCGGCCCTGCGCCCGCAACCCGTTCGGCGCGCCCGCGCCCGCCAAGCCGGCCGTGCGTGGGCCCGCCCGTCTCGCGTGCCCGAGGTCCGTTCGCCGCGCCTGTGTCCGCTCGGCTGGCGTGCCCGTGCTCGCCAGGCTCCGGCGCACCTGCGTCCGCCCGTCCTGCACGCCTGCGCTCGTCAGGTCGCCGCGCCTGTGTCCGCCCGTCTCGCGTGCCCGAGCTCGCCGGCCCTGTGTGTCCGAGCCCCGCCCGCCCGCACTCCGCCAAGTCACCCCCAACCCCTTGCCTGACGCCCCGTCAGCTACGACGATGAGTGCCGTCGCCGTATATGACAGACCGTCAGATCAAGGTGAGGGGTCGGGTTCCCATGGCTGCCAACGCGCTGGCGCACATCTTTCCGCAAGGGCGACTGGTCTACGGGATGCAGCTCCCGATCCAGTCGCAGAGCGTCATCTACGCGGAGGCGTGGGAGGCGGACGCCTCCGTCGAGGATCTAGCCGAGATCGCCCGCACCGCCGACCGGGGCGGCTTCGCGTACATCGCGAGCTGCGATCACGTGGCCATTCCGCGGCGGCTCGCCGACACCATGAGCACCGTCTGGTACGACCCGGTGGCCACCCTCTCCTTCCTCGCCGGGATCACCGAGAACGTACGGCTCATGAGTCATGTCGCCGTCGTCGGCCTCCGGCATCCGCTCGTCAGCGCCAAGCAGTACGCCACTCTGGACCGGCTCAGCGGCGGGCGGCTGATCCTGGGGGTCGGGGCCGGGCACGTGCAGGAGGAGTTCGACGCCGTCGGGGCCGACTTCGAGCGGCGCGGGTCCGTGCTCGACGAGACCGTCGATGCGCTCATCGCGTCCCTCGGCCCCGAGGAGTACCCCGAACACCACGGCGAACACTACGACTTCAGCGGCCTCGGCCAGCAGCCCCGCCCCGCGCAGGAACGCGTGCCCATCTGGGTGGGCGGATCCTCGCCCGCCGCCGTCCGCAGGGCCGCCGTCCGCGGTGACGGATGGCTGCCGCAGGGCGACCCGCGCGACAAGCTGCCCGCGCAGATCGCCAAACTCAAGCGGCTCCGCGAGGAGGCGGGCGTGCGGGAGCCGATCGTCGTGGGGGCGATCGCCGAGCCCCTGTACGTGGGGGAGCCCGGCTGGTCCGTGGGGCGGCGCACCCTCAGCGGTAAGCCGGACGCCCTCGCCGAGTCCCTGCGCGCGTACGGGGCGATGGGGGTGCAGCAGATCCAGGTGCGCTTCCGCAGCCGCAGCCGCAGCGAACTCACCGACCAGATGGCGGCGTTCGCCGCCGAAGTCGCCCCCCACCTCAACTGAGACCCCTCGAAATCGAGGCCCCCGATTCCCTCACTCAAGGAGACCCGTATGGGCAAGCTGGACGGGCGCGTCGTCATCGTCACCGGTGCGGCGCGCGGGCAGGGCGAACAGGAGGCGCGGCTCTTCGCCGCCGAAGGGGCGCGGGTCGTCATCGCCGACGTCCTCGACGAGCAGGGCGAGGCCCTGGCCAAGGAGCTCGGCGGCGACGCGGCCAGGTTCGTACACCTCGACGTCAGTCGGGAAGCCGACTGGGAAGCCGCGGTCGGCGCTGCGAAGGACGCCTTCGGGAAGATCGACGGCCTGGTCAACAACGCCGGGATCCTGCGCTTCAACGAACTCCTCAGCACCCCGCTCGAAGAGTTTCAGCAGATCATCCAGGTCAACCAGATCGGCTGCTTCCTCGGCATCCGCACCGTGGCCCCCGAGATCGCGGCCGCCGGCGGCGGGACCATCGTGAACACCGCCTCGTACACGGCGATGACGGGCATGGCGTACGTCGGTGCGTACGCCGCGACCAAGCACGCCATCCTCGGGCTCACGCGCGTCGCCGCCCTTGAACTCGCCGACAAGAACATCCGCGTCAACGCCGTCTGCCCGGGGGCCGTCGACACCCCGATGACCAACCCCGCGCAGCTCGACCCGACCGCCGACCCCACCGAGGCGGGGGAGGCCGTCGCCGAGCTCTACAAGAAGCTCGTGCCGCTGGGGCGGATAGGGAAGCCGGAGGAGGTGGCAGCCCTCGCGCTCTTCCTGACCGGGGGCGACTCGGCGTACATCACAGGGCAGCCGTTCGTCATCGACGGGGGATGGCTCGCGGGCGTCAGCATCGTCTGACGGGGCTTCGTCTGACGCCGCGTCAGTAAGGGCCGCCCCGGGTATTGACGGTCATCGCGGCCGGTGGAACAGTCGTCGCATCACAATCTGACGGTTCGTCAGAAACTCGCAGATACTCACGAGGATGGTGAACCTCCTTGGAATTCGGTCTCTTTGTACAGGGATACGTGCCCGCCAAGCGGGCCAAGGTCGACCCCGAAGCGGAGCACAAGGCGCTCATCGAGGAGACCGAGTACGTCATCCAGGCGGACAAGTCCGGCTTCAAGTACGCCTGGGCGTCCGAGCACCACTTCCTGGAGGAGTATTCGCACCTCTCCGCCAACGACGTCTTCCTCGGCTACCTCGCCCACGCGACCGACCGCATCCACCTGGGCTCCGGAATCTTCAACCCGCTCGCCCCGGTGAACCACCCGGTCAAGGTCGCCGAGAAGGTCGCCATGCTCGACCATCTCTCCGAAGGCCGCTTCGAGTTCGGGTCGGGGCGCGGCGCCGGGTCGCACGAGATATTGGGCTTCATGCCGGGCATCACCGACATGAACCACACCAAGGAACTCTGGGAAGAGACCATCGCCGAGTTCCCCAAGATGTGGCTCCAGGACGAGTACGTCGGCTTCCAGGGCAAACACTGGTCGCTGCCGCCCCGCAAGATCCTGCCCAAGCCGTACGGGAAGTCGCACCCGGCCATGTGGTACGCCGCCGGGTCCCCGCCCTCGTACGCGATGGCAGGAAAGAAGGGGCTCGGGGTACTGGGCTTCAGCGTGCAGAAGGTCTCCGACATGGAGTGGGTCCTGGAGTCGTACAAGACGGCCGTGAAGGACGCCGAACCCGTTGGTGCCTTCGTCAACGACAACGTCATGGTGACCTCGACCGCGATCTGCGCGGAGACGCACAAGAAGGCCGTCGAGATCGCCGTCGGCGGCGGGCTCAACTACCTCCAGTCGCTGCTCTTCCGCTACCACGACACCTTCCCGCGCCCCGAGGGCATCCCCGAGTGGCCCGAGCTGCTCCCCGAGTACAGCGAGGAGATCATCGAGCTGCTCATCGCCGAGGAGCTGATGATCTGCGGCGACCCGGACGAGGTGCTCACGCAGTGCAAGCGGTGGGAGCAGGCCGGTGCCGACCAGCTCAGCTTCGGCCTTCCGATCGGGATCTCGCCCGAGGACACGAAGAACACGATCAAGCTGATCGGTGAGCACGTGATTCCGAAGATCGACACGGATCCCGTGCACCGCACCACCCGTATGCGCGGTACGGGCGCCTCCGGCGGTTGAGCCGCCTCTGACTGCCCCGGCCTTCCCTTCCCGGACGGAGGCCGGGGCACCCTCTTTGCCCAGCGACCCACCCAAGCGACCCACCCACCCGTTACCCCGAAGGGGGACGTCCACGTCATGCTCGACCACCTCATCAAGGGCGCGACCGTAGTCGACGGAACCGGCGCCCCCGCCCGCGTTGCCGACGTAGGCATACGGGACGGGCGCATCGCCGTCATAGCCGAACCCGGAACCCTCACCGAGCAGGCCACGACCAGCGAAGACGCCCAGGGACGCATCCTCGCCCCCGGGTTCGTCGACCCGCACACCCACTACGACGCCCAGCTCTTCTGGGACCCGTACGCGACCCCGTCCCTGAACCACGGCGTCACCACCGTCGCGGGCGGCAACTGCGGCTTCACGCTGGCCCCGTTGAACGCCGACCGGCCCGAGGACGCCGACTACACGCGGCGCATGATGTCCAAGGTCGAGGGCATGTCACTGGTCGCCCTGGAAGAGGGGGCGCCCTGGTCGTGGAGCTCGTTCGGCGAGTATCTGGACGCCCTGGACGGGCGCGTCGCCGTCAACGCGGGCTTCATGGTGGGGCACTGCGCACTGCGGCGGTACGTCATGGGCGCGGACGCGGTCGGCGGCCAGCCGACCCCCGAGCAGCTCGACCAGATGCTGCGGCTCTTCCACGACGCGATGGACGCGGGCGCCTGGGGGCTCTCCACCACGCAGTCCTCCACGCACTCGGACGGCGACGGACAGCCCGTGGCATCGCGGCACGCGAAGCCCGACGAACTCATCGCGCTCAGCCGGGCCGTCGCCGAGCACGAGGGCACACAGCTCGAGGCCATCGTCGCCGGGTGCCTCGACCAGTTCAGCGACGACGAGATCGATCTGTTCGTCGAGATGAGCGCCGCAGCCGGACGCCCCCTCAACTGGAACGTCCTCACCATCGACTCCGCCGTCCCCGAACGCGTACCGCGCCAGCTGAGCGCCAGCGACCGCGCCCGCAAGGCAGGTGGCCGGATCGTGGCCCTTACGATGCCGATCCTCACCCCCATGAACATGTCGCTCGGCACCTTCTGCGCGCTGAACCTGATCCCCGGCTGGGGCGACGTGCTCGGACTCCCCGTTCCCGAGCGCATCGCCAAGTTGCGCGAACCGGACGTCAGGGGCGAGATGCTGCGGCGCGCCGCGAGCAAGGAGGCCGGAGTCTTCCGGCGCCTCTCGAACTTCGACCGGTACGTCATCGGGGACACCTACTCCAAGGAGAACGAGGGCCTCACCGGGCGCGTCGTCGGTGACATCGCCGCCGAGCGCGGCCAGGAGCCCTTCCAGTGCCTCGTCGAGATCTGCGCCAACGACGACCTGCGTACGGTCCTGTGGCCGATGCCCTCCGACAACGACCCCGACTCGTGGGCCCTGCGCCAGGAGGCGTGGCAGCACGAGGACGTCATGCTGGGCGGCTCCGACGCGGGCGCGCACCTGGACCGGATGTGCGGAGCCCCGTACACGACCCGGTTCATCGGGGACTGCCTGCGGGGGCGGAAGCTGGTCGGCCTCGAACAGGCGGTGAAGATGCTCACCGACGATCCCGCGCAGCTCTTCGGTCTGCGGGAGCGCGGCCGTATCGAGGAGGGCTTCCACGCCGACCTCGTCCTCTTCGACCCCGAGCGCATCGACGCGGGCAAGGCCACGCTGGTGCACGACCTGCCGGGCGACAGCCCGCGCCTGGACTCGAAGGCGATCGGAGTCAACGCCGTCTGGGTCAACGGAGTCGAGGCCATCCGCGAGGACACGGTCACGGGGGCGACGCCCGGCACGGTGCTGCGTTCGGGCCGGGACACCAGGACGGTGAGCACCAAGTGAGTCCTGAACCCCCCTATAAGGAAAGGCTGTTCATCGGCGGCGAGTGGGTCGAGCCCGACGGCGGTCACTATGAAGTGATCAACCCGGCGACGGAGGGCGTCGTCGGCCTGGCCCCCGAGGCGAGCCGCGAGCAGGTCCACGCGGCGGCCGGAGCCGCCCGAGAGGCCTTCGGTGCCTGGTCGCGTACGACACCCGAGGAGCGGGCCGCGATCCTGGACCGCGCGGCCTCGGTCATGCAGCGCGACTTCACCTCGTACGCGGAACTCGCCCAGGCCGAGAGCGGCGCGACGACAGGGACGGCGCGCGGGATGCAGGTCGCGGTGTCGGTGGCGCGCTTCAAGCGGTACGCGAAAGGCGCCCTTGAGCCCGTCGAGTCCGCCCTTCCGCCGCAGATCAGCGAGGCGGGTCCGATGGGCAAGGCGGGCGTCCTCGGTGCGCTCGCCGTCCGCCAGCCGGTGGGCGTCGTCACCTGCATCACCTCGTACAACAACCCGTGGGCCAACCCTGCGGGCAAGGTGGCACCCGCCCTGGCCATGGGCAACACGGTCGTCGTGAAGCCCGCCCCGCAGGACCCGCTCTCGGTGTACCGGATGGCGGCGGCGCTTGAGGAGGCCGGAGCGCCGCCGGGAGTGGTGAACGTGGTGAGCGGCGCGCGCCCGGAGGTGGGCGAGGCGGCCGTGGACTCACCGGACGTCGACATGGTGAGCTTCACCGGCTCGACGTCGGTGGGGCAGCGGATCGCCGAGGTGTGCGGGCGCGACATGAAACGCCAGCTGATGGAGCTGGGCGGCAAGGGCGCGGCGCTCGTCTTCGATGACGCGGACCTGGACTCGGCGGTGGCGGGGATCGGGACGACGTACGCCTTCTACAGCGGACAGATCTGCACGGCCCCGACGCGGGTCATCGCGCACCGCGCGATCTACGACGACCTCATCGAGAAGCTGAAGGGCTACATCGGCTTCATGAAGGTCGGCGATCCCCGGGAGAAGGGGACGATCGTCGGCCCGGTGATCTCGGCGGCGCACCGGGACCGCATCGAGTCGTACGTGGAGCTCGGCCGGAAGGAAGGCGCGCGGGTCGTCGCGGGCGGCGAGCGCCCGGCGGGCCCCGGCCTCGACCGCGGCTTCTACGTCGCACCGACGCTGCTCGCGGACTGCACGAACGACATGAGGGTGGTCCGCGAGGAGATCTTCGGCCCGGTCGTCGTGGTGGTCCCCTTCGATGAGGAAGAGGAGGGCATCGCGCTGGCCAACGACAGCGACTACGGCCTCATCGACTACGTCTGGTCGGGCGACGTGGCCCGCGCCTTCCGGGTCGCGCGGCGGCTGCGCGCCGGCGGGGTAGGCGTGAACACGATCGGCCGGAACATGGAGGCGCCGTTCGGAGGGTTCAAGAAGAGCGGGGTCGGCCGGGACGTGGGTTCGTACGCGCTGCACGCGTACAGCGAGCTGCAGTCGATCGTGTGGCCGGGGTGATGTCCGGTATGTGGAATGCGAGAAGGGGCTCGGGAAAATTTTGAACCAGGGCAAAACGGGCGGTGCTGCGGTTCCCGCATACCGGACGGTCTGATATTTGCCTGGCAATGGGTGACCATCTCGGCGATCAACCCAATCGATCAATTGGGGTTGCCCCAATTCATCCATCGATTGCAAGAGAACCGAACCGGATGCTGATCCTCCGCATGTGGAAACCGCAGCCCTTAACGTCCTGTTCATGACCCAGTTGGACGATCGGCCCCAGGCACCCCGGGCCGGAGACACGGTGAGCGGCGCCCCCGACGGGGGCGTACGCGCCAAAGGCCTCGGCGGGAACTCCGTCGGCCTCATGGGCAGCGCCGTCATCGGCATCTCCACCGTCGCCCCCGTCTACTGCCTGACGTCGACCCTCGGCTCCACGGCCGGCGAGGTCGGCCTCGCCATGCCCGCCGTCTTCATCGCGGGCTTCCTGCCGATGCTCCTGGTGGCCTTCGCCTACCGCGAGCTCAACAAGGCCATGCCGGACTGCGGCACCTCGTTCACCTGGACGGTCAAGGCCTTCGGCCCCCGGATCGGCTGGATGTGCGGCTGGGGCCTCGTCATCGCCACGATCATCGTCCTGTCGAACCTGGCGGGCGTGGCGACCTCGTACTTCTGGCTCCTGGCCGGTGAGATCACGGGCAACGACTCCATGGCGGCCCTCGACGACAACAAGGCCGTCCACATCCTCACCTGCCTCGCCCTGATCGCCGCGGCGACGGCGATCAGCTATCGGGGGATGACGGCCACCAAGGGCGTGCAGTACGCCCTTGTGGGCCTGCAACTGGCCGTCCTCGCGATCTTCGTCGTGATGGCGTTCCAGAAGGCGGGCAGCGCGGAGTTCCCGCTGTCGCAGGACTTCTCCTGGTCATGGCTGAACCCGTTCGCCGTGAAGTCGTTCTCCTCCTTCACCGCGGGCCTCTCGCTCGCGATCTTCATCTACTGGGGCTGGGACGCCTGCCTGGCCGCCAACGAGGAGACGACCGGCAGCGACAAGACCCCCGGCCGCGCCGCGCTCATCGCGATGGTCGTCCTGGTGGGCTCCTACCTCGCGACGGCCGTCGCCGCGCAGATGGTGGTGGGCGCGGGCACCAAGGGCCTGGGCCTCGCCAACCCCGACACCTCCGACAACGTCTTCGCCGTCCTCGCGGGTCCCGTGATGGGCCCGACCCTGGGCATCCTGCTCTTCGTCGCGGTCCTCGCTTCGGCGGCGGCCAGCCTCCAGACGACGTTCATCCCGGTGGCCCGCACGGTCCTCGCCATGTCCTCGTACGAGGCACTCCCGCCGTCGTTCGCACGCGTCCACCCGCGCTTCAAGACGCCGGGCCGCGCGACGGTCACCGCGGGTGTCGCCACCGCCGTCTTCTACACGGCCATGACGCTGGTCTCCGAACACGTCCTGGTCGACACGATCTACGCGCTCGGCCTCATGATCTGCTTCTACTACGCACTCACGGCCTTCGCCTGCGTCTGGTACTTCCGCCGCGAGCTGTTCAACTCGGTCCGCGACTTCGTCTTCAAGGGCCTGCTCCCGGTCCTCGGCGGCGTCCTCCTGACCGGCGTCTTCACCAAGACCCTCATCGACATGTGGAACCCCGCCTACGGCAGCGGCTCCTCCGTCTTCGGCGTCGGCTCGGTCTTCGTGATCGGCGTGGGCCTGCTGCTGCTCGGCGTGGTGCTCATGCTGGCGATGGGCCGCACGAGCCCGGCGTTCTTCCGGGGCGAGGTCCTGAAGCGGGACACGCCTGCGCTGGTCGTCGCGGACTGAACCCGGCCCCGCGCCCCTGAAAAAGGGCGCACGCAGTGCGCCTTTCAGGGGCGCGGGGAACTGCGCGGCCAGCCCCCCCACCGGCGGTCAGGCGGCCACGACCCGCATCGCCCTGCTAGCCCCGACCCAGGAACACCGGGTTCGTGAAGGCCGCCAACGGGCCCGGGAGGCCGGGAGTCACCGGCGCGTGGCGGACCTCGGCCCGTACGTACGCCGCGTACGAAGGCGTCGTACGCCACTCCGCCTTGCCGGAACCGGATTCGGGCAGCGCGGGACCCGTGAAGAGGATTCCCTGGTCCGTCACGAAGTGGACCGTGCAGCCGGGTGCGCCGGTGACGTCGAGGCGGACGGTCACCGGGGCGTCCTGCTCGACGTAGAGGCGGTCGCCGATACCCGCCTGCTTGCCCTTGCCGCCGGTGGCCGTGAACGTGAGCGAGACGTTCTTGGACTCGGCGACATAGCTGTGGCCCGCGCGGATGCCCGCCTGGATGGCGTCGCGGGACAGGGACTCCGCGAGGACCACCGTCTGCGGGCGGCCGACGGGGTCCGGGTCGCGATGGGCGTCGCTGTTGCCCATGGCCGGGATCCACGGCTTCCGGCCGCGCACCGCCGCGACGAGCGTGCCGTCCCACTCGGCGAGCGACACCTCGTCGTCCGGGGTGTACGCGCCGTTCCACACCTCCACCGCATCCGCTTCCGCGAAGCCGAACTTCCAGTTGCAGCCGATGCAGGTGCCGTGCGGATGGGCGGGGACGACGAGGCCGCCCGCGTCGCGGACCTCGCGGGCGAACTTGCCGAAGCGGTTGTCGCGGGCGCGGTATCGCCAGTCGATGAACGTGCCGGGGTCCGTGCCGAGGGCGACCACGTGGCCGTTGCGCGTGGTCACCTCCTCGCCCAGCATGATCAGCAGGTCGTCACCGGCCTGGTCGGCCCAGTGGGCGTGCGAGGAGTGCGTGTTGTGGTCGGAGGTGTTGATGAAGTCCAGGCCCGCCGCGCGGGCGAGGGCCGCGATCTCCGCCGGGGTGCGTCTGCCGTCCGAGTGCCAGGAGTGCAGGTGGCAGTCGCCGCGGTACCAGGCGCGGCCACGCCCCTTCGCCCGCTCCGGCGGGTAGACGGCCCTCGGGGTCTTGCCGGGCTCCCCGTACTTGAGCGTGATCGTGACCTCGTAGGGCAGGCCGTCCGGGGCGACGGTGTACGGGCCGAGCGCGATGTTCCAGGTGCCCGCCTTGACCGGGCCCGGGATGTAGCCGGGGGTGGCTTCGTCGGCGCGGATGAAGAACTCCGTGCGCGCGCCGCCCGACCAGCCACGGAAGCCCTTGCCGCCGAGCGCGGTGCCGCGCTGGTCGAAGACGCCGATGTCGAGCGCGTTGCCCTGCGTGCCCGCCGGGACGGTGACCTTCTCGTAGGTGTACGCGACGTGGATCTCCCGTACCCCCTCCGGCACTTCGACCGGGAGATACACGAAGTCGGGTGACCCGGTGGGCAGCGTCCCGCGCACCACCTTGGTCTCGTCGCCGGTCCCGGATTCACGCGCTGAGGCGCTCGCGAAGCTCACGCTGTTCAACGTAAGCGCGGCGGCGGCTCCCGTCACGAGCAGACCGCGCCGGTTCAGGGGCGTGTTGACGGGTCTGGCCGGGTGGTGTTCGTCCTCGCACATGTGTCGGCTCCCCAGGGTGTCGGAAGGGACTGCAGGGCAACCCTGGTATTGAGCCGTGAACTGGGGAGCAAGGGAAGGCAATTGACAGACTTACGGGCGATGACGAGCCTTGCGCACGCGGCGGACGGCGATCATGACGATGATGATGACCGCGATGACGGCGAGGATCGCGATGATCAGACCGGCTCCGCCCTTGGACTTCTTCTTTTTCTTCTTCGCCTGCTGGGGCTTGGACTGCGAATCTTCGGCCGCCTTGGTGACCGTCCGGGCGGCGACGACTCCTGTTGCGTACGCCGTCGAAGCGGGAGCCGGGACCGATGCGGACGCTGTCCGCGGAGTGACCGCGTACGCGCCCGCGGAAGCCGTACCCCCCAGCAGCGCCCCGAGCAGCAGCAGTACGGTCGCGAAACGAAGTCGCATGATGGAATCCCCCGATTCCGCCGATTCCTTCGGAACTCTCCTGAATTCCCCGGATCTGGCGGATCCTAGGCCACGCAGGGCCCCGCGCCTAGGCGCCTGCGCCCGTCGCTCGAAGCATGGACTCCTGCGCCGCTGACGGCTAGTAAGTGAGCCCCTCGCTCGTACGAGCCGTACGAGCCGCACGCACGAGCCGCACGAGCCGCACGAGCCGCACGAGCCGCACGACGACGTGACCGGAGGCCACCACATGCGAGTCGCCGCCACCCTCTACCTCACCGACGAGACCATCGCCCCCGTCCGCCTGGCCCGGGAACTGGAGCAGCGAGGCTTCGCGGCGCTCTACCTCCCCGAGCACTCCCACATCCCGGTGTCCCGCGAGACCCCCTACCCCGGCGGTGAACTCCCGCCCGAGTGCGCCCGCATGCTCCACCCCTTCGTCGCCCTCGCCCAGGCCGCCGCCGTCACGAGCAGGCTCGGGCTCGGCACGAACATCACGCTCGTCGGACAGCACGACCCCATCGACCTCGCCAAGCAGATCGCGACCCTCGACCACCTCTCCGGCGGCGGCCGTCTCACCCTCGGCATCGGCTTCGGCTGGAACAGGGAGGAGGCCGCCGACCACGGCGTCGAATGGCGTACGCGGCACGCGCTCGTGCGGGACCGGATGGCGGTCATGCGGGCGCTGTGGGCCGAGCATCCGACGGCGTACGAAGGTGAGTTCGCGAGCGTGCGTGCCAGCGAGGCCCACCCGAAGCCGGTGCGTGCGCCCCGCACGCTCATCGGGGGAGCCGCGGGACCCAAGCTGTTCGCGCGGATCGCGGAGTACGCCGACGGCTGGCTGCCCATAGGCGGGGCCGGTCTTCGCGATGCGCTCCCCGCGCTGCGCACCGCCTGGGCCGACGCGGGCCGGAAACCCGCCGACCTGTACGTGGCGCTCTCCGCCGTCGAGCCGACCGAGGGCAAGCTCGCCCACTACGAGGAGCTCGGCATCGACGAGGTCATCGTGCAGCTCCCGGCGCGTGGGGAGGCGGAGGTTCTCCAGGCGCTCGACGGGTTCGAGCGATACGTGCCCCGCACACCGTCCGACGCCGACCAGCACTGACCTGTAGCTGTTTCTGTGGGAGGTCGCTCGTATGCTCGGACGCATGACCAACAGCGCGCCGCAGGACAAAGCACCCCAGGGGCCCACCGCCAACGCGATGCGCCGCGCCCTCAAACGCGCCAGGGACGGCGTCGCGCTCGACACCGCCGAAGCGGCCGTGCTGCTCCAGGCGCGCGGCGACGACCTCAAGGACGTGGCCGCGTCCGCCGCGCGGGTGCGTGACGCGGGCCTCGCCGCTGCGGGGCGGCCCGGCGTCATCACGTACTCGAAGAAGGTCTTCATCCCGCTGACGCGGCTGTGCCGCGACAAGTGTCACTACTGCACCTTCGTGACCGTGCCCGGCAAGCTGCGGCGCGAGGGGCACGGCATGTTCCTCTCGCCGGACGAGGTCATCGACATCGCCCGCCGCGGCGCGGAAATGGGCTGCAAGGAAGCCCTGTTCACGCTCGGCGACCGGCCCGAGGACCGCTGGCCCGAGGCGCGCGAGTGGCTGGAGGCGGAGGGTTACGACGACACGCTCGCCTACGTACGCGCGATGGCGATCCGCGTCCTTGAGGAGACGGGCCTGCTCCCGCACCTCAACCCGGGCGTCATGACCTGGACCGACCTCCAGCGCCTCAAGCCCGTCGCACCCTCCATGGGCATGATGCTGGAGACGACGGCGACCCGGCTGTGGAGCGAGCCGGGCGGCCCGCATTACGGCTCACCCGACAAGGAGCCCGCGGTCAGGCTGCGCGTCCTTGAGGACGCGGGGCGCTCCAACGTCCCCTTCACCACCGGGGTTCTCATCGGGATCGGCGAGACGTACGAGGAGCGGGCGGACGCGCTCTTCCGCCTCCGCTCGACGCAGCGTTCGTACCACGGCATCCAGGAAGTCATCGTCCAGAACTTCCGCGCCAAGCCCGACACGGCGATGCGCGGCATGCCGGACGCCGAGCTTGAGGAGCTGGCCGCGTGCATCGCGGTGGCCCGGCACATCCTCGGCCCGAGCGCCCGCATCCAGGCCCCGCCGAACCTCGTGGACGCCGAGTACGCGCTCCTGATCGGCGCGGGCATCGACGACTGGGGCGGCGTCTCGCCGCTCACGCCCGACCACGTGAACCCCGAGCGCCCCTGGCCGCACATCGACGAGCTGGCCGAGAAGACCGCCGAGGCGGGCTTCACACTCCGCGAACGGCTCACGATCTACCCGGAGTTCATCGAGCGCGGCGAACCCTGGCTCGACCCCCGTCTCCTCCCGCACGTGCGCGCGCTCGTCGACCCGGACACGGGCCTGGCGAACCCCGACGCGCGGCCCACCGGCCTGCCCTGGCAGGAGCCCGACGAGGGGTACGTCGCCTCGTCAGGCCGTACGGACCTGCACCGCACGATCGACACGACGGGACGCACGTCCGACCGGCGCGACGACTTCGACGAGGTGTACGGCGACTGGGAGGCCCTGCGCGAGCAGGCCGCGCCCGGCATGGTGCCGTCCCGGATCGACGGCGACGTACGGGCGGCGCTCAAGACGGCCGCCGACGACCCGACGCGCCTGACGGACGAGCAGGCGCTCGCCCTCCTCCACGCGGACGGGCCCGCGCTCGACGCGCTGTGCGGCATCGCTGACGACCTGCGCAAGTCGATGGTCGGCGACGACGTCACGTACATCGTCACGCGGAACATCAACTTCACGAACGTCTGTTACACCGGCTGCCGCTTCTGCGCCTTCGCCCAGCGCCGCACGGACGCGGACGCGTACACGCTCTCCCTGGACCAGGTCGCGGACCGGGCCCAGCAGGCGTGGGAGGTGGGCGCCACCGAGGTGTGCATGCAGGGAGGCATCCACCCGGACCTGCCCGGCACCGCGTACTTCGACATCGCGCGCGCCGTGAAGGAGCGCGTGCCGGGCATGCACGTGCACGCCTTCTCGCCGATGGAGGTCGTGAACGGCGCGACGCGGACCGGTCTTTCGATACGGGACTGGCTCAGCGCCGCCAAGGACGCGGGCCTTGACTCGATTCCCGGCACGGCGGCGGAGATCCTCGACGACGAGGTGCGCTGGGTCCTGACCAAGGGCAAGCTGCCCACGGCCACCTGGATCGAGGTCGTGAGCACGGCCCACGAGCTGGGCATCCGCTCGTCGTCCACGATGATGTACGGGCACGTGGACCAGCCGAGGCACTGGCTCGGTCACTTCCGCACGCTGGCCGCGATGCAGCAGGACGCGCTGTCCAAGGGAGTCGAGGGCTTCACGGAGTTCGTGACGCTGCCCTTCATCCACACGAACGCGCCGGTGTATCTGGCGGGGATCGCGCGCCCAGGACCGACGACCCGCGACAACCGCGCGGTGGTCGCGATGGCGCGGCTCCTGCTCCACCCGCACATCCCGAACATCCAGACCAGCTGGGTGAAGCTGGGCACGGAGGGGGCGGCGGAGATGCTGCGCTCGGGCGCGAACGACCTGGGCGGCACGCTGATGGAGGAGACCATCTCCCGGATGGCGGGCTCCAGTTACGGCTCGTACCGCTCGGTCAAGGACCTCGTCGCGATCGCGGAGGAGGCCGGGCGTCCGGCGAAGGCGCGGACGACGCTGTACGGGGAGGTGCCCCAGGAACGCCAAGAGGCGGCCGCCGCGTCGGACGGCCACCTCCCGGAGTTGCTCCCGGTCCTGGACTAGAAGCCCTCAAGGTTCCTAGTTGGAGGCAGGGGTCAGCCGGAGATCCTGGAGCCGAAGTGGGCCCCTGCCTCCGGGGTGCCCAGGGTGGACGGGCTGAACGACGTGATGCCGGTCGTTGTCAGGCCCGTCTTGGCGCCACGGAACAGCCAGGCGGCGCCGGAGTCCTTGGTCGTGCCGTCTTCCTGGGGCACGCCCACGGTCAGGTCGGCGAGGCCGTCCTTGTTGACGTCGGTGAGCTGGACCTCCTCACCGAAGTTGTCGTTCTTCTCCGAGACGCCGGGGACGCCCGCCGTGCCCTGGTTGAAGGCCTGCGCGCCCTTGCCGCTCAGGCCGTTCGCGCCGCCCTTGAGCAGGACGATCGCACCGGCGTCGGCGACGTCGCCGAGGTTCTCGCCGGGCACGCCCACCGCGATGTCGGCGTAGCCGTCGCCGTTGACGTCGCCCGCGGTGACGGAGGCGCCGAACTGGTCGCCCCGCTCGGGCCCGTTGATCTCCGCAGCCTCGCTGGCGCCGGGGACGCCCGCGGTGTCCTGGTCGATCTTCGCAGTGCGGGTGGAGAAGCCGGACTTGGAGCCGTAGATGACCCGGACCGCGCCCGCGTCGTACACCTGGGTCTCGGAGACCTCGTCGACCTCACGGGCCACCAGGTCGCCGTAACCGTCCTTGTCCACGTCGGCGATGACGCCGTTCGTCGTGAACTTCTTGGTCGGCGTCGACGTCTTGGAGAGACCGTCCTTGCTGCCCTTCCACAGGCGCGAGGAGTGCTGCATCTCCTCCATGGCGTGGCCGGTGACGAGGTCGTCCGCGCCGTCACCGGTCACGTCGCCCACCATGAGGTCCTGGGGGCCGTCGTCGCCGTTCGCGACGGACGAGGTGGAGGCGGGCTTCCCGTCACGGGTGAACGGGCCGTAGCGCACCTCCATCTTGGACTGGTTGGTGGTGACGAGGTCGGCCTTGCCGTCGCCGTTGAAGTCGCCGGACTTCAGCTGGTCCGTGAAGCCGCCCGGCAGCGGGCCGGCCTTGGTCAGGCCGTCCGCGGAACCCCAGACCACGGCGTCGACCTTGCCGTTGTTCACGACGAGGTCGGTGTATCCGTCGCCGTCGAAGTCGCCGGTGGCACCCGCGCCGAAGCCGCCGTTGTCCTCGGGGTCACCGGGTACGCCGGGGGTGGTGCGGTCGATCTGCTTGGGGTGCGCGGTGTCGGCGCCGGACGCCGAGCCGTACACGATGGAGACGTAGCCCGCGCCGGCCACGCCGTCGACGGTGCCGCCGGGGGCGGAGATGGCGAGGTCGGCGTATCCGTCATGGTTGAAGTCGGTAACCGGCTTGGCGGCCGCGGTGGGGGCGGCGCTGGCTGAACCGGTCGTCAACGCGATGGCGAACGGCGTCGCGAGCGCGGTGACGGCGACTGCGGCTATGAGTGAACGTCGCACTGATCCTCCTGTGGGGAAACTGCTGTGACGTAAGGGAGACAAGGGCTCTACGTCGATGGTTGTGCGCTACAGGTTCACCGTTACGTTGCCTGACATTCCCGTTACAGAAGCCGGTGTTCCTGTTACAGAGCTTGCGACTTACCAGGGCAGATGCCGCCCCCTGGAACTCTGTGCGCCCTGGGCGGCGTCTTGGCTGTAGTCACCACGGAACAGCCGCACAGCCGCACGGAGGTCAGATCAATTCATGGCGCACGACGAGAACGAAGCGGCGACCGACCAGCCGATCGACGGGGTGGCCGGGGCTGACGGCCCCGGCGGGGCGCTCGACGTCGGCAAGGGCTACCGCCGCCCGCTGTACGGCTTCACCCTCCGCGTATCCGCCCTGACCGCCGTGGTCGGCATCGCGATCCTGGCCGGCGGATTCGCGGCGGCGTGGGACACCTTCGAGGGCGTCCGGGAGTACGCGGACCGCAACATCGCCAACGAGGACTCCTACGTGGCCTACGCCGAGGACGCCATGCCGGAGCTGGCGAGGGTGCTCTTCGTGATGACGCCGCTGCTGCTCGTCCTGGGGCTCCTCGTCGTCTCCGTCCTGCACACCGCGTATGCCGTCGGCGACGCCCACGCCACGCGCGACGGCGGCCCGTTGACCACCCGCGAGCTGTGGCGGCGCACCCGCAGCCGCCTTCCCGCCGCTGTCGCGGTCAACGCGCTGACCGGCCTCGCTGTGGGCGCGGTGGCGATGGTGGGCCTGATGCTGTGGACCGTCGTCGAGAACGGCGACGTGCCCGGCGTCGAGCCCACGCCCATCGGCGAAACCGCGACTCCGCAGTACACGCTGGTGGGGTGGGTGCTGCCGTACGCCGTGGGGTACGTCGGCCTGCTGCTGTACTTCCGCCTGTCGTCGGCCACCGCCGAGACGGTCGTCGAGCGCCGCTCCCCGTTCGCGGCCCTTTACCGCTCCTGGGTGCTGACCCGTCGCGCACGCCTGCGCACCCTCGGCACGGGCACGCTGGTCACCGTGGCCACCGCGCTCGTCTTCTGGCTCGCCCTGTACGTCGCCGCTCCCCTCACCCACTTCACCGGGCTCGGCATGCTGTGGCTCAGCGACGACAACGTATGGATCACGGGTGTGCTGGTGATGGTCCTGCCATCGGCCGTGGCCTTCCTCCTGCTGCCCCCGGTGGTCATGCCGCTGGTGTGCGCGACGTTCGCCCGTCTCCACGGGGATCTGCGCGATCGCGAGGAGGCGGGGAGCGTCGTTCGTACGGTGGGGTGACGTCGTAGGGCGGGGCGGGGTGACGAGGTCAGCGCAGGGCGCGTCGCGCCGCGTACACCAGGATGACCGCCGTCACCAGGATCGCCCCGGCAAGGGCGCCACTCGCCGCCCACTGCATGGCGTCCATGTGGGAGAAGGGCAGATACTCCTTCGACCAGCCGACCACCCCGTCGCGCCGCAGACAGGCCGCCCTGTCCTTCTCCTCCACGCAGCTGCCCCAGCCGAGGAGTGAGCCGTCATCGGTCACGTAGGAGGTGTCGACCTCCAGGGCGTTGACGGGGACCACCGGAGCATCGCCTTCGGCGAACCGGCCGCCGCCCGTCGTCTCCGTCACCGTGGGCGCGAACATCATGGTCATCCGCGACCAGACGGCCTTCACCACCAGCAGGGCGACGAACGTCACCACCATCGCGGGCAGCGTGCGCCGCGTCAGGAGCCCGGCGGCGGCGCCGATAAGGAGGCCGAGTACGGCCAGGGCCACCGTGACAGGGCCCGTGGTGTCGAACCCGCCGCTGCTGGTGAAGTCCGCGTTCACGGCCATGTGGTTCGCCAGCGGCGTCCACAGGGCCTTCATGGCGATCCCGGTGGAGAGCGCCGCCACCGCCGCGAACAGGGCGGCCATGCCGAGCTTCGTCGCCACCCAGTTCCAGCGGCTGCGCGACTGTACGCACACGAACTTGGCGGTGCCGCTCTCCAGGTCCCCCGCGAACAGCGGAGCGCCGATGAACACGCCGATGATCACGGGCAGGCCCGCGAGCGCCAGACCCAGCAGGTCGAGCCGTTGGTAAGCGGCGTCGAGGGCCGCGGTCGCCACGGGGGACGGATCCGACACTTCGACGGCCGCCACCGCGTTGCTCGCGTCCTTGGCGAGCCACGCCAGAACCACCGTCGTGACGGCGGCCACCGCGAGCAGCAGGAGGAACGCCGTCCGGTGCTGGCGCCACACCAGCCAGGCCATCCCGCTCGGGCCGAAGCCGCGCGCCCGCGCCCGTGCCTGCCGCCCCGTCGCTCCGGGGGAGCCGCCGCCGTCCGCCCGGAGCGCCTGTGTCGTCGTACTCACTTCACTACCTCCGGACCGGCGCCGAGCACATAGGAGTTGGGGCTGATCAGCGGCGTGGAGCTGCTCTGTGCCAGATAGGCGAGCACCACTTCCTCAAGGGTGGGCGCGGCGGTGTCCCAGAAGTCGCCGACCGGTCCGCCGGGGCGGACAAGGGCGGTGGTGTACCGCGAATCGCCGTGGGTCTCCACGACCGTGTGGTGCTCGAGCCCTCCGGGAAGACCGTCGGGCCCGGTCGGCACCCGATCGGTGGGCGCGGACAGCATCCGGTGGACGCTGATGATCTCGTCCACGTCACCGGCAAGGCGCAGCCCGCCCTCGGCGACGAGCAGCAAGTAGTCGCACAGCGTGTCGAGTTCGGCCACCAGGTGGCTGGAGAGCAGGACGGTGATGCCGCGCTCGGCCACCTCGCCGAGCAGCGCGGCGACGGTCTGCCTGCGCACCAGCGGGTCCAGATCGGCGAGCGGCTCATCGAGCAGGAGCAGGTCGGGGCGCTTGCCCAGGGCCACCGCGAGGGCGACCCGGGTGCGCTGGCCGCCGGACAGCTTCCCCACCTTGGCGTCGAGCGGAATGGAACCGGCCCGCAGGAAGTCCTCGGCCAGCTCCTGGTCCCAGTGCGGGTTCAGCTCGCGGCCCGCCCGCAGCGTCTCGGCGACCGTGAAGCGCGCGAACAGCGGCTTCTCCTGCGGCAGGAACGCGACCCGCTGCCGAGCCTCCGTCCCACCGGCGGGCTCGCCGAAGACCGTTGCCTCGCCCGCCGACGCGTCGCGCAGTCCCGCGAAGATCTCCAGCATCGTCGTCTTGCCCGCGCCGTTCGGACCCACGAGTCCGCACACGCGCCCTGCGGGCAGCCGGAACGTCGCGTCGCGCAGCACCCAGCGGCGCCCGTACTGCCGTCCCAGGCCGCGCACTTCCAGGGCGGTCCGCCCCTTGTTCCGCACGGCCGCCTCTCCTGACGCCCCGCTCATCCCCGTCCCCCGTTCCGCTCGTCCGTACTGCTGCGGGAAGTGCCCGCCGCCGTCTGCTGACGCTCCTGAAGCGCCAGTTCGACCAGATCCCGCACGTCTTCCTCCACCAGACCCGCGGCCAGCGCCCGCCCGGTCCACTCCGCCAGTTCGGCGTAGAGCGGCGACTCGACGACGGGCGCGTGACCCCGGTCCGCTTCCACGGCTGCGGCGGCGATGAACGTGCCCACTCCCTGCCGCAGCTCCACGACGCCGTCCCGCTCAAGCTCCCGATAGGCCTTGAGCGTGGTGTTGGGGTTCACGGCACAGGTCTCGGCCACTTCACGAGCGGTCGGCAACCGGTCACCGGCCTTCAACGCACCGGCTCTGACGGCCCGTTTGGTCTGCTCGACAATCTGCTGGTACGCCGCGACGCCACGGCGCCTCTCGATGTAGTACCGCATCCATCTCACCACTTGTCCACTAGTTAACTAGCTGAATACTGGAGATGGGGTGCTCTGATGTCAAGCACGAGGGCCCCGCGCAACCCGTGGAAGGGTTGGCGGGGCCGCGTGTCGGAGGGTGGCGGGGCGGAGTACACCCGGCATGCCTCAACCGCCGAACATCGCCGCACCTTCACGGCCCTTGGTCTGGTTCGCGGTGACGTAAGGCCGCATTTCTGCCTCGTACGCGGCGAACGCCGTCAGGTGATCGCCGACTGCCCCGGCCAGTTGCCGGGCCAGCGTGCGCGCGCCGATGAGCGCCTGCGACGTACCCATGCCGCTGGTGGGTGCGGCGCAGTACCCCGCGTCGCCGAGCAACGTGATCCGGCCCCGCGACCATGTGTCCAGGTGGATCTGGCAGGCGGAGGCGAAGTAGAAGTCGTCCGCTGCCGTCATCGCCTCCAGCAGGCGGGGCGTCTCCCAGCCGTGCCCGGCGAACGCCTCCCGTACGGCCTGCTCCTGCTCGTCCCGGCCGCGCCGGTCCAGTGCGGGCGAGGCGGTGGCGAAGGACAGGCTGACCATCAGCCTGTCCGGGTCGGCCGCGCTGAAGGCGTAGATCGCCGTGCCCTCGGTCTGCCTCAGCGCACCACTGTGGTCGAAGCCGAGGTGGTTGACGGCGGTGAAGCCGGCGCCGGACATGCCCAGGTGCCGTACTGCGTCGGAGTGCGGGCCGAAGGCGAGTTGGCGCACCTTGGAGTAGACGCCGTCCGCTCCGACGACGAGGTCGAAGCGCCGGGCGGTGGCCCGCTCGAACTCGACCATGACGCCGGTGCCGTCCTGGCTGAGCGCACTGATCGAGTCGTCGAAGAGGTACTCCACGTCGGCGGCGCTGAGCCGGTACAGGATCTGGGTCAGTTCCTGCTTGGGCACTTCGAGTTCGCCCGCGAACACCTCGGCGGGGAGGCTTCCGGTCTCGGCGCCCGCCTCGTCCAGCAGCGCGGTGCCGCGCATCTTCGTGTCGAGCCCGCGAACCTCGTCGAGGATGCCCATCTCCTCCAGTACGTCGAACGCCGCGCCGCGGAAGTCGACGGCGTACCCGGTCTCCCGGAGAGCCGGGGCGCGTTCGACCACGGTCACGTCGTAGCCGTCGCGGTGCAGGAAGTAGGCCAGGGCCGGGCCGGCCACGCTGGCACCCGAGATCAGGACCTTCGTCTTCGTCGTCATGGGCAGGACCGTAGCCATCGTTTGACCATTTGGTCAATCCATATGGATGAACCACTCGGTCAAATCTCCGCTATGCTGTGCGCCATGGGAAACCGAGAAGATCTGCTGGCCGGGGCCAAGCAGTGCCTGATCGAACGCGGCTGGGCCCACACCACGGTCCGGGACATCGCCTCGGCCGCGGGAGTCAGTCACGCCGCCATCGGCTACCACTTCGGCTCCAAGGACGCGCTTCTCACCCAGGCGTTGGTGCGGGCGGTGGACGAACTCGGCGCCGAACTGGACCGAAGCGTCCCAGGGGGCAAGCCGGAAGAGCGCTGGCAGGCGCTGATCGACAGCTTCACCACGCACCGGTCGTTGTGGGTGGCTCAACTCGAGGCCGCAGTGCAGGCCGAGCGCTCACCAGAGGTGCGCGCACACCTCGCCGAAGGGCAGCGCGAGGGGCGGGAGGGCCTCGGCGGCTCGGTGCCGCTCGCGCTGCTGACCGGGCTGATGCTGCAGTGGCTGGTGGACCCGGATCACGCGCCGTCCGGCGCCGAGGTGGTCCAGGAGCTTGGCTCGCTGGCCAGCAGGCTCTAACGAGCCGAGTGCGGGGGCACTGCCGCGTACGTGAGGAAGTGGGCCCAGGTGGCGTTCGCGAAGGCGAGTTGGGGGCCGCGGGTGTTCTTGGAGTCGCGTACGTGGATGGTGCGGGGGGTGGGGGCGATTTCGACGCAGTCGGAGCCAGGCTCGTTGCTGCTGTGACTGCTCTTCCGCCAGGCCACTTCTACGCAGTCGGATCCGGCCTCGTTGCTGCTGTAGCTGCTCTTGAACCACTCCAATTCGGAACCGTCGTCCGTAGCGGAGTTGATGTTCATGTCTCTCCCAGCAGTTTCTCGACGAAGGCCAGTGACTCTCGCGGGGTGAGAGCCTGTGCCCGGATGCTTCCATACTGCATCTCCAAGTACTGCACCTCCCTGGGAGTGGTCACAAGACGGCTGATGTGCTGCACCTCCGCATAGCCGAGAGTGGTGCCGTCTTTGAGCTTGAACAGCCGAAACGAGCCGCCTAGACCCGCGTGATCGTCTAGATCGGTGGGCATCACCTGGATCTCGATGTTGCGCAACCGGCCGACGCTCAGAAGCCGTTCCAACTGGCCCCGGTGCACTGCTCTGCCTCCGATGGGTCGCCGGAGAGTGACCTCTTCCTGTACGAAGCTGAAGACGGGCTCCGGCTTTGTGTGGTCGATGACCTCCTGCCGGGACATACGTGCTCCGACTTCCCGCTCGATGATCTCCTCGGAGTACAAAGGACGGCGCATGCCGAAGATCGTCTGGGTGTACTCCCTTGTCTGCAACAGCGCGTGGATCGTGTGATTGCTGTAGGCGCCAAGCTCCACCGCCTGTGCCTCCAGCTTCGCCAAGTCCCGGACTTTCTTCGGGTACTGGGCCTCCGCCACGTCCTTTTTCATCGCGGCGATTTTGCCGCCCGCGCCTAGAACCCCGTCCGCCTTGTCCAGAAACTCCGGCCGAGGAATCCGCTTCCCGCGCTCGATCTTGTAGACGAGGTTCTCGCCGTACCCCACGGCCCTGCCGAACTCGGCGGCCCCCAGTCCAGCCGCCTCCCGCCAGAGCCTGATCTGGCGGCCCACAGCGACCACCGTCCCCGACTCGTCCTCGGGATCAACGTCCCAGCCGGGCTCATCCGTACCGTCAGTGTTCACCGCGTCCACCTCCGCCGTGCCGCCCGTCCCCAACGGTGCTTACATACTGAGTGTCACGCCGGACAGGCTGTACAGGTCAGGACAGCCGCTGGACAGTCGCGTACGCATGGGCGTCATCGCTGTTCAGCGTACGCACGCCCGGCCACGCTGAGTGACATGAATCAGGAAGTCACCCAAACCAGCTCCCCAACCCGCCAGTTCACCGTCCTGCTCTCAGCGACGCGAAGAGGCGCACGCCTGGCCCGGCTGCTCACGGAGCGTCAACTGGCCGATTGGCGGACGCCGTCCGACGCGGCGGAACACGTCACCGCCGAGCTCACAGCGAACGCGACCCTGCACGGCAGCGTGCCGGGTCGCGGATTTCGGCTGACCCTCGCGCTGGACGCGACCCGCACGCTCCGTATTGAGGTGACCGACACTCGCGGCGACCGGCTCCCACGTACACCGGACCCGGCTGGAGGCCATGCGGAGTTGGAGTCCGGCCGGGGCCTGCTTCTGGTCGCCGCGTACGCGGATCGATGGGGTGTGGAGGAAGGTCCCGCCCCTTGCAAAACGGTCTGGGCGGAGATCGCGCTGCTGCCGGATCGCGGGGTGACGTGACCCGGAGGGGCCCGACGCCAAAGACAAAGAACCAGGTAAAGGGTTGGGGAAACCCCACCCCACCCCGCCAGTCCCTCGCTGTCACCCACAAGGGTGATCATTGCCAACTGGGCTGGCGATCAAGGAACTTGGTAGGAGATTGTCGGCGCTGTCAGGGAGTCGCGACAGGACGCGATACCCCGCGACGTGTAAGTGACGTACAACCGCACGTCACACGAATCGGCCCCCGCCGGGACAGCAATCCCGAACGAGGGCCTGATCACCAAGGAAGAAGACGCTTCCCGATGACTGAGCAGCACTTTAGCGCCCGAGGGCGCACGCACTCCGGCGGTTCCGGTCGATCAAGTCGTTCCCACCGCACCCGACTCGGAGTTGGTCACGTGGTCGAACACCACCCCGAGCAGTTCACCGTCGTCGGAAACCATCTCGCCCAGCACCCCGACCTCTCCCTGACCGCGATCGGCCTCGCGACGCACATTCAGTCGCTCCCGGACGGCGCCCTGGTCGGCATCAAGGTCCTGGCCGCCAAATTCCCCGAAGGGGAGACGCGGATCGCCGCAGGACTGCGGGAGTTGGAGGCGTACGGCTACCTGTCCCGGACCAAGGAGCGCCTGCCGTCCGGACGGATCGTGACGCGGACGATCTCGTACAACGTCCCGAAGAGCGCTGTCCGCCGACCCACCGCACACGCCCCCGCGCCCCGCCTGGAACTGGCGCCGGAGCCCGAGGAGCCCGAACCAGCGGCCCCCGCCGGGCACCACCCGCCCGCTTCGGGGCAACCAGAGCCGGGCGGCCCCCCGACCCACCGCGCCGCCGCCGACCTCCTGTCCGGCCTCCGCACGCTCTCGCCCCGCCTCCTGCTCGCCGAGCGCGACGTGCGCCGCCTCGCGCCCGCTGCCGCCGCCTGGCTGGAGCGGGGCGTGGCCCCCGCCGACGTACAGCAGACGCTCGCGTCCGGACTGCCACCGGAGCCCCTGCGCCACCCAGCTGCCTTCCTCGCCCACCGCCTCACGGCCCTGCTGCCCCCAGCGATCCCCCCTGCACCGAAAGCGCCCCGCCCCGACCCGCTCCAGACCTGCGAAGCCTGCGACCGAGCCTTCCGGTCCCCTGAACCGGGCCAGTGCCGAGCCTGCAGCCACTCCGGCGCGACCGCAGCATAGGAGCCGACCGCAAGAGAGCGTCCTGTGTTCACGACCATGTGGCCGTGAAATGGACGTTTCTACAGGCCTGTGTAGATCCATGAAGAGGCCTGGTGAAGGCCGGTCAAAAGTGATCTGACGGGCGACTCTTCAGATATCTCTTCGCCACCGAACCGAGCGTTCCCGGTCGATTACAGTGCTGCGCAGAAGTGCAGGGGAGAGCAGGGACAAGCAGGGGAGGAGGTGCGATGAGTACCGCAGCAGCCACCGGAGTCTGGGGCCGCTCCGAGCAGCAGGACTTCCGTAGCCGCGTCCGCGGCACGCTGCTCGGGGGCGCCGTCGGGGACGCGCTCGGCGCACCCGTCGACTCGCTGAGCCTCAAGGCGATACGCGAGGCGCACGGAGCCGAAGGGCTCACCGAACCCGCCTCCGCGCACGGCAGGCGCGGCGCCGTCACCGCTGCCACGCAGCTCACCCTCTTCACCGTCGACGGACTCATACGCGCCCAGGTGCGGCGCGACACCGGCGCCTGGCATCCGCCCACCGATCTGCACCGCGCCTACCGCCGCTGGGCGGCCACCCAGAGCGACTGGGGGCCCGACGAACGGCGCAAGGAAGACGGATGGTTGGCCCGCGAGGAGTGGCTCTACTCACGACGGTCGCCTGCCCGCTCCTGCCTGCTGGGGTTCGGGGACGAGAAGATGGGGACGCTCGAGGCTCCCAAGAACCCGGAGGAGAAGGGGACAGCGGCCGTCACCCGGTCCGCGCCCTTCGGGCTCCTGGTCGGGTGGGAGCCGCAGCTGGTGCTTCAGCTGGCCGTGGAGTGCGCGGTACAGACACACGGCCACCCCACCGCCTATCTCGCGGCCGGCGCCCACACCGTCATCGTGCACGGGCTCGCTCGCGGAGAGTCCCTGGACGGTGCCATCCAGCGGACACTCGCGCTGCTTGCGGCCCGACCCGGCCATCAGCCCGTCACCGACGCCCTGAAGCATGCGCTCGGAGCCGTGCGGCAGGGCATGCCCAACCCCTCGCGCGTGGAGGAGCTGGTCGGCGAAGGCGGCGCGGAGGGTGCGCTCGCCGCCGCCGTCTACTGCGCTCTCGTGGGCGAGGACATCCGTCATGGGCTGCGACTCGCCGTCAATCACGGGGGCGCGTCCGCTGCCGCCGGAGGACTGTGCGGGGCGCTGCTCGGCGCGCTGCACGGCGAGACCGCGCTGCCTCCGGGCTGGCTCACCGAGCTGGAGGGGCGGGCCACGATCCTTGAGCTCGCCGACGATTTCGCCATGGAGATGACACAGGGGCCCGCACTGCACGGGCCCGCGGTGTCGTCGCCGGGATGGCTGGCGAAGTATCCGCGGGCGTAGGCAGTAGGTAGTACGCAGCACGCAATACGCCGGACGGGCTGGAGAGTATCCAGCCCGTCCGGCGTTTGAGGACGAACTCGGCGGAGCCGGTGATTTACGGCAAGCGGCCATGGGGGGCGACCGTTTCGTCCGCCCCTCCCGCCGGCGCCGGAACAACCGCAGCGGATGCGGAGCCGTCGTCGTCCGTATTGATCTTCTCGATGATCGCGTCCCGCTCCGGGGTGTCCTCCGGCTTGATGTAGCCGATCGCGATGTAGAGGATCAGCGAGACCGCCAGCGGGATCGAGACCTGGTACTCCAGGGGCACCCCGCCCTCGACGTTCCAGTTGATCGGGTAGTTGACCAGCCAGAAGGCGAGCAGACCCATCGACCAGCTGGTCAGCGCCGCCGTCGGTCCCGACTTGCGGAACGTACGCAGCAGACCCAGCATCATCGGGATCGCGATCGGACCCATGAGGCCCGCCACCCACTTGATGACGACCGTGATGATGTCCTTGAACGCGGGGGAGTTGACCTGCGTGGCCACCGCCATCGAAAGGCCCAGGAAGATCACCGTGGTCAGGCGCGCCGCGATCAGACCCTTGCGGTCGTTCCACCCTCTGGCCTTCTCGGACACGACGGGAGCGACGTCCCGCGTGAACACCGCCGCGATCGCGTTGGCGTCCGATGAGCACATGGCCATCGTGTGCGAGAAGAAGCCGACGATGACCAGACCCAACAGGCCGTGCGGCAGGAGCTGCTCGGTCATCAGGGCGTACGAGTCGGAGCCGTCGGGCTTCTGCGCCTTCACCAGGAGCGGGGACATCCACATGGGGAAGAAGAGGACGACCGGCCACACCAGCCACAGGATCGCGGAGAGCCGGGCCGAGCGCGCGGCCTCGCGGGGGGTCGCCGTGGCCATGTAGCGCTGCGCCTGGTTGAGCATGCCGCCGTTGTACTCGAAGAGCTTGATGAAGAGGAACGCCAGAAGGAAGATCGTTCCGTACGGTCCGACCAACGGCTTTCCGTGTCCCGCCAGTGCGGGCTCGTCCCAGACCCCGAAGAATCCGCCGTGGTCGCCGAGCTTGGACACGACGGCCACGAACATCGCGACACCGGCCAGGAGCTGGATGATGAACTGGCCGAGCTCGGTGAGCGCGTCGGCCCACAGGCCGCCGATGGTGCAGTAGATGGCGGTGATCACGCCGGTGATCAGGATGCCCTGGTTGATCGAGATGCCGGTGAAGACGGAGAGCAGCGTGGAGATGGCGGCCCACTTGGCGGCCACGTCCACGATCTTCAGGAGCATGCCGGACCAGGCGAGCGCCTGCTGGGTTTTGAGGTTGTAGCGGTTCTTGAGGTATTCGAGCGGGGACGCCACATGCAGTCGTGAGCGCAGCCGGTTGATGCGGGGCGCGAAGAGTCTGGAACCGATGGCGATACCGAGCGCGATCGGGAACGACCAGGTGATGAAGGACGTGACGCCGTATGTGTACGCGATGCCCGCGTACCCGGTGAACATCACCGCGCTGTAGCCGGACATGTGGTGCGAGATGCCGGAGAGCCACCAGGGCATCTTGCCGCCCGCGGTGAAGAAGTCGCTGACGTTGTCCACGCGCTTGTGCGACCAGACGCCGATCGCGACCATGATTCCGAAGTAGCCGATGAGCACGGCCCAGTCGAGACTGTTCATGTGCCCCCTCCAGGGGTCCGCCTTGTGAACTGCGCTGAAATGCCGTGCACTTCGCCAGTTTCGTGACATACGGACGTGGGCGGCCTGAAGTGCCCGCTCATCGTGGGTTCGGGCGTGCGCTGCGGACAACCGCCCGTGAGGTCAAGAGCACGTAAAATCGTTCTGTTTGCTGACCTGCGTTCACATCCTTGATCGAGTGTTGTGTATTCACGAAACCCCCGAAACACACGAAAACGGCTGCACGGGACCCAGGTCCCGTACAGCCGCGTCCAGTTCCGGCGCCCCGCGTCTACCGCATCAACTCACCCGCGTTCACCAGCAGCGACTGCCCCGTGATCGCCCGCGCCCTGTCCGACGCGAGGAACACCGCCGCGTCCGCCACGTCCCCGTCCGTGGCAAGGTCCGGCAGCGCCATCCGCTCCGCAAGGCGGCCCCGCACCTCGTCCTCCGGCACGCTCTCGGTGTGCGCGGTGAACTGGACGTACGCCTCGACCGGCGGACCCCACATCCAGCCGGGCAGAACCGTGTTGACCCTGATCCGGTCAGGGCCCACCTCGTGGGCGAGCGAGTACATCGCCGACGTCAGCGCGCCCTTCGACGCCGCGTACGCCGCCTGCCGCACCTGCGAGGGCGCCGCGACGGCCGACTGCGTGCCGATGAACACCACCGAGCCGCCGGCCCGTTCCTTCAGTGCGGGAAGACAAGCCCGGGTCATGCGTAGCGTGCCGAGCAGATTGACGTTGATGACCTGCTGCCAGGTCGCGAAGTCCGCGTCCTGGATGCCCCCGAAATAGCTGTCCCAGGCGGCCACGTGGACCACCGCGTCGATCCCGCCGAAGCGCTCGCGCGCCAGCTGCGCCAAGGCCTCGCACTGGGCCTCGTCGGTGATGTCGGTCGCGCGATACGCCGTGCGCGAGCCCTCGGGGTCGATCTCCTCGGCCGACTTGGCGAGGTTCGCCTCCGTGCGCGCCCCGAGGACGGCGCGCCCGCCGTCGCGCACCACTGCGGCCGCCACCTGATGGCCGAGGCCCGCACCTACCCCCGACACGACGACGGTCTTTCCTTCGAGGAGCGACGGCATGGGGCGCCTCCCGGCTCTGGCAGTTTTGCTGACGGGGCGTCAGAGTATGGGCGTCCACCGGAGGAAGGAAGAGGGAGGAAGGGGAGAGGCATGAGTGACGACACCCGCGAGAACGCACGCGAGCACTCGCCCGACGACACCCGCAGCGAGGTCTACGGCGAGCTGGCCGCCGTCGGGCCCTACGGCGTGCATCCGGGCCACGCCCTGATCACCATGGTCGAGCCGCACCCGGGCCACGAGTACGCGTACAACCGCTGGTACGAGGACGACCACTACTACGCCGGCGCGATGGCGATGCCCTGGATGTACGCGGGCCGCCGCTGGGTCGCTCCCCGAGAGCTGCAACTCCTGCGCTACCCCGAGAAGTCAGCGGTGGCCCAGCCCGTGACGGCGGGCTGCTACCTCTCCACGTACTGGGTCACCGAGGGCCGCTACGACGAGCACATGAAGTGGACCGTCGGCATCAACAAGCGTCTCAACCGAGACGGCCGCGTCTACCAGGACCGCACGCACGTGTTCACGGCCTTCCAGGACCACGAGGCCACCGTCTACCGGGACGGGGCGGCAGGGCCTCGCGACTTCCATGCGCTCGACCACCCATACCAAGGCCTCGTGCTCGAAGTCATCGACGTCGAATCGGGAGAACAGCGGGCGGAGTTGCTGGAGTTTCTGCGCGCCAAGCAGTTGCCGCGCGCCCTCGCCGGATCTCCGGCCGCGATGGTGACGATCTTCCGGCCGACTCCGCTGCCGGGGGACCGTATGACGTACGTGAAGCAGGTCGAGGGAGTCGATACGCGCCTGACGCTGCTCTGGTTCTTGCAGGCCGATCCGCGCGAGTGCTGGCAGGAGCATTTCGCCGGGCGGGCGGACGCGGTGGCGGAGTCCGGCCTGGGGCGGGTTGAACTGGTGGCGCCGTTCATTCCCACGGTCCCGGGAACGGACCTGTACGTCGATCAGTTGCGGTAGCGGATGGCATGGGATGGGTAGGGCCGAGCCCCCTCGGCCGGGACGGCGGGCCAGTCGAGAGGGCTCAATCGGTTCTGCTTATGAGGTTGTTGAGCGCTCGCTGATCCCGTGGTGCTTGTGGCACTGATGGGCCTGATGTGCGAGGAGACGCGGAACGTGCTGGAGATACGTATCAGCCGAGGTGTGATGTCTCCCGGCCGACCTCGGAGACGAACGCGCGCCATGAGTCGGAGGGAAAGGCGAGGACGGGCCCCGCGATGACCTTCGAGTCCCGGACGGAAATTGCGCTTGCAATCGGGGACTTGACCTCGACGCACGCGCCGTTTCCCGTGGAATACGAGGACTTGACCCACGCATTCGTAGCGCCCTGATGAATTGCCATGGTTACTCCGGTTTGCCCAGTGGGTGAGTTGCGGTCACCGCCGAGAGCGGCTGTGCCACCATGTGGTGCTTGCATGTGGTGCTTGATGGCGTGAATGACGCTACTCGCCAACATCGCCGAGTGAAGGGAGCGTTCACTCGACCGGATGGCATATTCCACTGGGGTCTTCCGCCCCGCCGAGGGAAAGGTGTACCGTGCCGCACTCTTTTCTGGGAGTCGGCCGTATACGTGGTGTACGCCCTAGCGCGCGTACTCTTTCGCGATGTCTGCGACGAGTTGGCGTGATTGATCCACATTCAAGGCCTGTGCCCGCAAATGCTCGTACATCACGCTGTACTGCTGGACGTCGTTCGCCTTCTCCAGATAAAGATCGCTCGTGACGCCCTCGATGTAGACCACGCTGGAATCCGCGGCGTCCGGGAACTCGAGAATCGCGTACTGGCCGTTGAGGCCCGGGTGCGCGCCCATCTCGAAGGGAATCACCTGGACGGTCACGTGCGGCAGTTGGGACTGCTCCACGAGATGTTCCAGCTGCTCGCGCATCAGATGCCGGGAGCCGACCACGCGGCGCAGCGCGGACTCGTCAAGGACGGTCCACAGGCGCAGGGGGTTCTCCGGGGCGCTGATGCGCTCCTGGCGGCGGAGGCGGACCTGGACGCGCTTCTCGATGTCCGTCGGCGTGGTCTCCGGCAGCGCGCCGGTGATGAGCGCCTCCGCGTACGCACGGGTCTGGAGCAGACCGGGGACGACCTGTGGGTCGTACACGCGCAGGGATGCCGCGTCCGTCTCCAGACCGATGTAGACGCTGTACGGAATGTCGCCGAAGGAGTGCCACCAGCCCTGCTGGCGTGAGTCCTTGGCCATTTGCATGAGCGAGTCGACGATGCGGTGATCTTCGACCTCATAGACACCGCAGAGATCGCGAACATCGCGCTGGCTAATTGAACGACGGCCGTTCTCGAGGCGGCTGATCTTCGACTGCGAGACCAGCAGGCGCTCGGCGACCTCCTCGGCCGTCATGCCCTTGAGCTCGCGGAGCCTGCGGAGCTCCTGGCCCAACCGGCGTCGCCTGACGGTGGGATTGACACTGGACGCCACGGGACGTGCACCTCCGACTACATGCCTCTACTTTGCGTATCTGCTGTTGAGCAGAGTGCCACCAACGCGTCGCACGCCGCTGGGAAACAGCCGATGTGAAGTGCGAAGTGAAGTGTGAGAAGTACGAGGCGCGATGCGACGTGAAGACGGACGTGAGGACTGGTGTGAAGGGTGCGGCCCGGCTGCGGGGCGCCAAGATGTGTGGCCGCGCGGGGCGGAGGTACCGGTGTCGTCGTCCGGACGTTCCGGTGCCAGTGCCCCGCGCGGCCCAGCGGCTCCCGTACCGGGTCTGGGGGACTGCGGTGCGGCGTTGCTGTTGCCGTAATGCGGTGAGTCTTTTGCTGCTTACTGCTTGCTACTTACAGTTTGCTGCGTACTGCTGTCGAGCGGTTGTGACCGTGCTCAGTGGGCCACGGCGCGTGCCATGGACCCGCGGCGTGGCTGCATCGGGACCCCGCCGGGTTCCGGTGCGGTCCTGGCCGGCTGTCGGCCACCGCCTGGTCCAACTGGTCCGCCTGGTCCACCCGGCCCCGCTGGGGCCGGGCTACGGCGCGGCTGAGCGGCCACACCGTTCTGGACGTCCATCACGGCGTGCGCCACGAGGCCGCCCATCGGGTCGTGCCTGATCAGGTCCCGGAGACGGGAGCGCGATGAACGCCCCTCGTTGCCGGGGTACAGGTGCTTGCCGAGTCCCACTGCGTGAGCGAGCGCGGCGAGCGCCGCGGTCCGCGGGTCCGGCGGGACGCCGGTGCGGATCGCACTGTCCAGCCGGGACCTGATGTCCCGGCTGATTGCCGTGTCCGTCGCTTGGTAGCGAGTCGTCGGCAGCACTCCGCACATCTGGCCCGAAACGGCATGCACCATGCCGCACCGCTCCAGGTGCGCGAGGTAAATCTGGCGCAGCCCCAGTCGGGGCCCGCCAATCCAGTGGACTGCCCGAACCGGACTGCCGCGCCTGCGCAGCAGTTCCAGTGCGGAGTCCAGAGTCGGATCTCCGGTCGGCCGTGGCATCACCACGGCGATACGATCCCCGTCTGGGGCTATCCGTCCGGCCAGCGCCAGCTCCACTAGCTGTGCTCCGGCCAGACCGAGGTCGAGCGACTGCGGCTGCGCTGTGGTACCCGTGGCCGGGTCCAAAGCGAGCAGCAGAAGCTCCTCCGGAATTGTTCTGCGGCTCCTGCCCATCCATGCCTCCCCGCGTGGATGAATGACAGGGTGACCCCTCTCACATTGGTCTGTCGAGAGTGCGTGACCGGTAAGTACGGGAACCAGTAGGTATGTCGTTCTCGTCTACCACGGGGGTTAAGCCCCCACACAGGACACTGGTACATGGTTCGGACAGCGGGTCCGGCCATGTTTTGGCGCAACGGCAACGCGAGCGGCATGGCGTACGAGGAGGCATCGGTGGCGGGCGAGACCCCCGACAGGTCGAAGCAGCGGAAGTCGTCGGGGAAACCGACTGGGGCAGAACCGTCAGTGCCGGCGCCGACGCCGGAGGAACGCGACCCCCGCCTTGCGGTGGCCCGCGAGGTCCCCGCGGCGCGGGAGGACACGGCTACGGCGGTCTTCTCGACGAAGGCGGTGTCGGAGTCGGAGTCGGAGACGCCGGCGAGTGGGGCCGCCGGTTCCGGGGAGTCCACCGGTTCCGGGGACTCCGAGGCTTCCAGGGATTCCGGGGACGGGGATTCCACCGAGGGCGCGGAAGGCTCCCACGGCGCTGAGAGCGCCGAAGGCGCCGAGAGCGAGCCCAAGGGCGGGAAGAACGGCGACGCGCGGCTGAGGGCCGCTGTGGCGGCGTGGGTGGCCAAGGCGGACGGGGAGACCCCCGGGGCCGCGGAGACGGGGACTGCGACCGGCGGGGATGCGGCTCCTGACGAGGACGCTGCGGCTGGCGCCGAGGCTGGCGCCGAGGAGGACGCGAGTACCGCGGGGGAGAGCGCTGCCGCCGACGGGGGTAGCTCCTCCGGCGACGAGCAGAGCGACGCCGCCGACGACGCCCCGGCCGATGCCGATGCCGAGGTTCGCTCGGGCGGCTCGGATGCGGCAGACGACGCGGACGCGGCTCCGGCCGACAGCACCGTCAGCTCTGGTGAGGCCGACGAGCCTGCGGGCGCGGACGCCTCCTCCGGTGACGGGGGTGACGCCGACGTGGCGGACGGCCCCGAGGACGCCGTGCCCGAGGACGCCGTGCCCGAGGACGCTGCTAAGCCCGCCGTCGGCGGGGACGCGGCGAAGGACTCCACGAAGAGCTCCGCGAAGGACTCCGACGAGCCCAAGGACTCCACCGAGCCCAAGGGCGACACCAAGGCCGCTGCCGACAGCGACGCCGCTGATGATTCCGAACCCCCCACCGGCGGGGTCGACCAGGCCACCGCCGTCTTCAAGGCGCCGCCGCCCCCGAAGTCCGTCGACCAGCCGACCACCATGCTCAAGCTGGGCGACCACAAGCCCGGGGCCAAGAAGCCGGAAGACAAGCCCGCCGACAAGGCCAAGCCCGAGGCGAAGTCGACCGCAAAGCCGACTGCAAAGCCGACCGCAAAGCCAACCGCAAAGCCGGAGGGCGAAGCCGAGCGCACCAGCAAGTTCGTCGCGCTCAAGCCCCTCGACGGCGCATCGCCCAGCGGCGGCGCACAGCCCCCTGTCAAGCCGACCCCCGCACCCCCCGCACCTGCGGCGGCCATGCCTCCAAAGGCGCCGGGCAACGCTGGCCCCGAGCGCACCACCCAGCAGCCGCTCCCTCCGAGGCCCCCGCTCGACCTTCTCGCCGAGCTGACCAACACTCCGCCGCCGCCCGAGACCCGGGTCCGCACCACCGTGCGGCGAGTCAAGGTGTGGACGCCGCTGGTGCTGCTCCTGGTGATCGTCTTTGCGGTCGTACAGGCCGTGCGTCCGCTGCCGACGCCCACCCTCACGCTCACCGCGAAGGAGACCGTCTCCTTCGACGGGGGCAAGCCGTCCATGCCGTGGCCGAGTGAGGGCCAGGCGGCGATGGACGTGAACGGCATCGGGACGTTCGGTACGTCCGGCGACCAGAAGCCCGTGCCGATCGCGAGCATCGCCAAGGTCATGACGGTCTATCTCGTCCTGCGCGACCACCCGCTGAAGAGTGGCAACAACGGCCCGAAGATCCCGGTCGACGCCGCGGCGGAGAAGCACTACGAGACGGGCAAGGCGGAGAACGAGTCGGTCGTCAAGGTCTCCGAGGGCCAGAAGATCACGCAGTACGAGGCGCTCCAGGCGGTCATGCTGCCGTCCGCGAACAACATCGCCAAGCTGCTCGCCCGCTGGGACACCAAGAGCGACTCCGAGGACGAGTTCGTCGCGAAGATGAACAAGACCGCCAAGGAACTCGGCATGAAGAACACCCACTACACGGACCCGAGCGGCCTCGACAAGACGACCGTCTCCACCGCCGAGGACCTCGTGAAGCTGGGCCGGGCCGCGATGGAGGACCCGGTCTTCAACGAGATCTCCCGCCAGCCCAGCTACAAGGACCTCAACGGCGACAAGCAGAACAACTTCTTCGGGCTCGTCCCGACGGTCGCCATCGGCATCAAGACCGGCACCACCACCGCGGCGGGCGGCAACATCCTCTTCGCCGCGGAGAAGAAGGTCGGCGGCCAGACCCGCACGATCATCGGTGCGGCCCTCGGCCAGTACGGGCGCAACGGCACGGCGAACATCGACGAGGTCACCGGGGCCACCCGCAAGCTCATCGAGGCGGGCCAGGGCGCGCTCACGTCCAAGACGATAGTGAAGAAGGGCGACGTCGTCGGTCATGTCGACGACGGGCTCGGCGGCACGACCCCGGTCGTCGCCACCAAGGACGTCGCCGCCGCGGGCTGGTCGGGCCTGACCGTGAAGCTGAAGCTCGGCGACAAGGCGGGCGATACGGTTCCGCACACGGCGAAGGCCGGCACCGAAGTGGGTGTGCTGAGTGTCGGCGACGGCAAGGACGGCGCCGTCGAGGTGCCCGTCGCGCTCCAGAGTGACCTCGGCGAGCCGGGCTTCGGCGCCAAACTGAAGCGCGTCGGCTGAGTCACACGCAGGCCGACGTACAAGTACGACGTACAAGTACGACGTACAAGTACGACGTACAAGTACGACGTACAAGTACGACGTACAAGTACGACGTACGAGCACGACGTACAAGCACAACGCACAACGCATACGCACGACGCAGGGCCCGGAGAGAGCGCCCCCACCCTCGGCTCCCTCCGGGCCCTGCGTGCTAGCGTCACAAGCTCGGGGGCAGTACACCGGGGCTGGGCGACGGGGTGTTCCGGGACGGACCCTCCGACACGACCCACGACCACGACCTACGCCCCCGGACGGACAGAACGACACGGGGAGTGCCGCAAGTGGCCACAGCGGAGCCGACGCGAGCCGACGACGCCGATCCTGATTCCGGCACCGGTAGCGGCACCCGCACCGGGGCGCGAATAAAGCTGCCTGCCCAGCGCGCCGATGGCGACGGCGACGAATCTGTCGTACCCGAGCGGGAATCCAAGTGGATGCGGTTCCTGAGGCACCCCGTGACCATCACGACGGTCACCGCGGCCGTTCTGCACGTCCTGTGGTTCTTCATCTTCGCCAACAGCGGCGGTGACCTCGCCGCGCAGGACGCCTGGGCCGAGTTCGTCGGACGGCACCCCGACTCCGCGTACAACCTCGCCTGGTACGGCGGGATGCACCCGGTGTCGTACAGCGTCGTGTCGCCGTATCTGATGTCGGTGCTCGGCGTCCGGACCACGATGATGATCGCCGGGACGATCTCCGCGGCGATGCTCACGATGATCCTGGTCCGCAGCCGCGCGGTGAAGCAGCCGCTGTGGCCCGCGCTCGCGGGTGTCTTCGCGCTGTTCTGCAACGCGGTGTCGGGCCGCGTGACGTACGGCCTCGGCCAGATGTTCGCGCTGATGGCCGTCGCCGCAGTCTTCTGCTGGCCCTACCGCTGGCGCTACAAGCGGTGGGCGAAGGCACTGGTCGCCGCGCCGTTCGCCGCGCTCGCGACCATGGGAAGCCCGGTGGCGGGCCTCTTCGTGGGCATGGTCGCCGCCGCCCTTTTCCTCAGCAAGCGCTACCCCGGCGCGTACGCGCTCGGGATCGCGCCCGCCGTCGTCGTGGGCATCTCGGCGTGGCTCTTCCCGTTCTCCGGTACGCAGCCGATGTCGTTCGGGTCGGCTTCGCTGCCCCTGCTCTTCTGCGCGTTCATCTTCTACGTCGTACCGAAGCACTGGAAGACCGTGCGGATCACCACCGTCGTGTACGCGATCTTCGTGCTCGGCGTCTGGCTGATCAACTCGCAGATCGGCTCCAACATCACCCGCCTCGCGATGTCCTTCGCGGCGGTCGTGCTGCTCGCCGCCCTGCCGTTCGCCGTCCCGAAGACCCGCAAGTGGTACGTGATCGTCGTGGGGCTCGCCGGATTCGTCGGCTGGGTCGGGTTCAAGGCGGGCGACGACGCGGTGCACACGACGCCCGTCGCCTCCTGGACGCGTGAGCTGGCGCCGCTCGTCAATGAGCTGCAGGAGGTCGGCGCGGACAAGGGCCGCGTCGAGGTCGTGCCCGCGCGCAGCCACCGCGAGGCCTCCGCGCTCTCCCCCTACGTGAACCTCGCCCGCGGCTGGAACCGCCAGGCGGACATGGAGCGCAACCCCCTCTTCTACGACGACACCCTCAACTCGGCGAACTACCACGAGTGGCTTCAGCGCTGGTCCGTGCACTTCGTCGTGGTGCCCAACGGCGAGCCCGACGGCGACGGCGGCAAGCGCGAGGCCAAGCTGGTCGAGAGGGGCCTGCCGTATCTGAAGCAGGTGTGGGTGGACTCCAACTGGCAGCTGTACGAGGTCACCGACCCGACCCCGCTCGCCGATCCGCCCGCGGTCGTCGACCGTGCCGAGGCGGGCGGGATGACGATCGAGGTGAAGAAGGCGGGCCGCGTCCTGATCCGCGTCCCGTACTCGCCGTGGCTCAGCATCGTCGACGCCGAGGGCAAGGGCCTCGAGGGGCCGAAGGAGACCGACGCGTCCAAGCGGCAGCGGGAGCTCGACGAGAACACCCCCAAGAAGTTCGACAACCTCAACGGCTGCCTGATGGAGGCCAAGGAGGACGCCGACGGCGACAAGTGGACCGAACTCCTGGCCCCGAAACCCGGCGTCTACCGCCTCGCCGCCCCCTACCAGCTGCCACGCGGCACCGGCTGCCCGGAGGAAATGCGCGAGACCGGGCGCTAGGCGGGCCCCGGCTGGACGCTAACCGGGCCCCGGCCGGACGCTAACCGGGCGTCGGCCGGGCGTTGGCTGAGTAGTACGCCTGCGCCTCCAGCCACCGGCGGTGCCTGCCGCGCCGTACGCCGACGATGATCGCGATGCCGCTGCCCGCGAGGAGGCCGATGAGCGGCACGACGACGGTCACGACGATGCCGCCGACGAAGGACGCGAAGTCGGCGTCGTCGCCGGGGGCGAAGGTGAGGGCGCCGCGCGGGTCGTCGCACTTGACGCGGTAGTCGGCGGCCGTGTCCGTCTTGAGCACGAAGACGCGCTCCCACTCGACGCGGCCCCTGGTCACGCTGAAGCTGCTGTCGGGCGTGGTCACGCGGGGCGCGGCGCCGTAGGGCCCTAAGACGACTTCGCAGTGGGCACGGGCGACGACGGGATTGCGTACGTAGATGGCGGCGTCGTCATCGGGCCCGATGCGCAGCGTGACGGACTGCCCGCTCGTGAACGCCTTGCTGTCGTCGACGGAGTGCACCGCCGCGGTGAACGTCAGCACGAAACTCGCGATGCCGATGCCCACGCAGACCGCCGCGATGACTCCCGCGACGACGAACCACCGCACCCGGGGCCGTAGTTGTCCCGAGTCGATGCGGGGTGGTGGCCCGGGCGGCGGCCCATAGGGATACATATCGGAACGATGGCAGCAGGCCGGTGGTTGGGGAAGGGACCTGAGGATGAGCTGCCGAGTACGACCGGGAACTAGCGCGAACTACCGGGCGCGGAGGGCACCTTCAGGCCATCTGGCCCCTTCCCGTTCGCGTTCTTCGTCCCCGCCACCGTCGCCGTCCCGGCCGGCTCGTCCTTCACGTAGTCCCGCCAGATCCGTACCGGAAAGACGTTCCCGTGCTGCGAACTCTTGCCGCCCACCCCCGACATGGGCAGCAGCTGCGGCTTGTCCGGAGTGGTGCGGAACATCGTCACGGCGGTCGACGAGTGTTCGGTGGTGGCGGTGAACCAGGCCGAGCGGAGACGGTCCTGATCGCCGGTGCGTCCGGCGACGACCGGCTGACCGACGGACGACATGCCGACACCCCGCATCGCGTCGGCGACCTCATCGGCCGTATCCGGATCCAGCGCGCGCCGCGCACCGGGCCTCGCGAGCCCGTCGACTATCTCGTCGCCCTTGACGACCTTGGTCACCGAGTAGGGATCGTGTCGCAGACCGCGGTTGGCGAAGGTGCTGTAGGCGCCTGCCATGCGGATCGCGCTGGGTGTCGACGTACCGATGGGGAAGGTCTTGTCCAGGCGCGCCATGCTGCCGTCGAGCAGCCCGGAGGAGACGGCGGTGCGCCGCACCTGCTCCCAGCCGACTTCCTTGCCGAGGCGTGTGTAGGTGGCGTTGCCGCCCTTCGCCAGGGCCTGGCCCAGAGTGGGGTGACTGGTGTCGTCCCGGCGGACGCTGTCGGCGCCGGAGCCGGGGCCTACAGCGGGCGTGGGCGCGACGGAGCCCAGCAGACGGCCGCTGTCGTCGTAGAAACTGCCGGCCGACACCGGCTGCCACCACTTGCCGCGCCCGCCCGTCGCCCGCGTACTGCCGATGCCGTGATCAAGGGCGGAGGCGAGAACGAAGGGCTTGAAGGCTGACCCGACCGGGACGCCGGAGGTGTCGGCGTTGTTGGTGAAGTGCTTGGTGGCATCGGCGCCTCCGTACAGCGCGATGATGGCGCCGTCGGTCGGCCGCACGGAGGCGGCACCCACCTGCACCCCCTTGTCGGCGCCGCGCTTCTTCGGGTCGATGTCGCGGTCCAGGGCGTGCTCGACGGCCCCCTTCAGGCGCCGCATCTTGCCCTTGTCGAAGGTGGTGTGGATCTTGTAGCCGCCGTGGGCGAGGTCCTTGTCGGTGAGCGAGGTGTTCTGCCTGATGTACCTGTTCGCGGTGTCGACGAGATAGCCGGTCTGCCCGCCGAGACTGGTGGCCCGGGACTGCTTGTGGGGCTCGGGGTAGTCCGTGAACTTCTCGCGCTCTGCGCGCTCCATGAGCCCGCCCTTGACCTGCCGGTCGAGAATCCACTTCCAACGGGCCACGGAACGTTGGTGATTGGCGCGGCTGGTGGAGGGATCGTACTGCTCGGCGCCCTTCAACAGGGCCGCCAGGGCGGCGCCCTGACTGGCATTCAAGTCCTTGGCGGGGATGCCGTAGTAGGCGTGGGCGGCGGCTTCGATGCCGTAGGCACCACGCCCGAACCAGCTGGTGTTGAGGTACCCCTGGAGGATCTCCTCCTTGCTCTTCTTGCGGTCCACCTTCAACGCGATGACGAACTCCTTGACCTTCCGCGTCACCGTCTGGTCCTGGGAGAGGTACGTGTTCTTCACGTACTGCTGGGTGATGGTTGACCCGCCCTGCGTCTCCTGGCCGCGGACCATGTTGACGGCGGCGCGGGCGAGGCCCTTGAGCGAGACGCCGGAGTCGCTGTAGAAGGTGTCGTTCTCGGCGGCGATGACGGCGCTCTCGACGGCATCGGGAATCTCGGAGAGCCGTACGTTCTGCCGGTTCACCTCACCTGTACTCACCATCTGGGTGCCGTCGGCCCAGTAGTAGACATTGGCCTCCCGCTGGGCGGTGGCGTTCTCGTCGGGGATGTCGACAGCGGCGTACACGAGGGCGAAGAGGCAGACGAGGGTGGAGAGAAGGAGGGTGAGCGAGCCGCCCCACAGCCGCCAGGAGGGAAGCCAGCGACGGAGACCGCGTCGGCCGTGGCGGGGGTAGTCGATGAGGCGGCGGCGGCCCGGCTTTCGGGTCCGGGTGCGGATGCGGGTGCGGTTACGGCTACGGGTTCGGACGTGGGTGCGGACGCGGGGCTGTTTGGGCTCGCGTGACGGCTTCACCTGAGTGTGTGTCCCCATGGTGGGGGAGAGGGGCGGGGGCGGGGCGGGGGTTGGGCGGGGAGGTATTAGGGGGTCGTAACAGCAGTGCGCCGGAGGGGGCGGCGGTCTTCCGGCCGTCCCGTCTGCCGGCAGGGCCCGGCCGCAGCGGCTCCCCTTGGCCACGGCCGACCCGCCTCAACCATGGGGGGCGGCCATGCGGGAGTGAACGTCCTCCATGGGAGTTCACCTCACGCCTGCCCGGAGTGGGGCGCTCGACACAGGTTGAAACCGCGACGGTAAGGAAGTCGGCATTGCGATCTCAAGCGGCGGGCTCACCTGCGAGGCTGTGCTGCGTGACATATGCAGTGAGTGTGGATACCCGACCGCCCGGCGGCACCTCGGAGATGGACGAGCTGCAACGGGTCGGCGTCGCCGCCCTTCTTGAGAACGGCTTCGAGTCCGTGGAGGAGATCACGGGCCCCGACGGGATGGAGGTGAAGCTCCTCGACACCTTCGTGGGCGTGTATCCCGGTGGGGCGCTGCTCAAGGTGGTGGTGGACGCTCCGGCGCTGGAGTTCGCCGAGGAGGCGGTCAGGGAACTGGTGGAGGAACTGCTCGAGAGCACGGATCCGCTCTCGGACTGGACCGTCGTGCGGTGCCAGGTGGAGCTGCATCCGGACCTGGCGATGGAGAGCCTTGACGCGGCTGACGGCCCGGATGCTCCGCCGGACGACCTCGAGTCCCGCCGTGCGCGTCTGATGGGCCTCGCCGGGGGAGCCACGCCCGCCGACGCGGCCGGGACGACGATGGAGACCGACGCCATCCGTTCCAAGATCCGCACCATGGCCCCGCGGCTGACGGCCTTCGGCGTGAACGGGAGCGAGGGCGGGGGCGGGGGCGATTCCGGCATCTCGACGGAGGACGCCGAGCTTGCCGCCGGGGCCCTGATCTGGGGCACGGACGTCCTCATGGACGAGCTGTTCCAGGATGTGCACGCGCTGGACAAGGAGGGAACCAACGTCGCCGAATGCGACCGCCCCATGTGGCTCCTCGACGAGTTGCCCCCGCGCTACGCACTGCAGTACGACGCGCGTTTCGCCCGGCGATTCCTGGTGACGGCGATCGCCCTGACCACGCGGCTGACCGTGGGAAGTTTCAAGAATCTGAGCTGCGTGGCCGAGGAACTGGTCCTCAAGCTGCTGCTGCGCGAGGCCGAGGTCACGCTCGAAACCTTCGGCCTCCTGGACGAGGGCGTCTCCGCGGCGCTGGAGCGCTTCGCCGACCTCGTCTACGAGGACATGGACCACGAGTTGCTGTACGACGACTCGATGGACGGAGTCGACGAGAGCGAGGTGGGCGCGGCGCTGGGTATCGCGCCCATGGGGATCACGAGCTGGTTCACACCTTTCGACGAGGACCGATACGTACATCCGTACGCGGCGGACGACCCCGAACTAGACCTCGGATCCGAGAGCGAGTCCGAGGGTGAGAGTGAGGGCGAGGGCGAGACGGACGAAGGCACCGCGCCTGCGCCTTGAGTGACGGCCGGGGAGCCACCCATTACCCGCTCCTTTTCCACACGGATGGGATGACGCCCGTCCACTTCCGGCCAGTAAACTGCGCGCGCTCAGAAGCGTCGTGGGATGCGTCGCGGGAAACCAGGGGGAACAGTGGCACACGGGGGATATCAGGGCTGGGGACCGGGAAACGGCCAGCCACAGCCACAGAGGGGCGGCGCCCCGGACCCGTACGGCCCACCACCGAGCCCGTACCCGCACCCGACCCCTCAGCCCCAACCGCATCCATATCCGCATCCATATCCGCAGCCCGTCCGGCGGCGGCGTTCCGGCTGCGCGTTCCTCTTCGTCTCGCCGCTGATCCCGGTGATCCGTTCCGCCCGCCGCCGTGCCGAGGCGATCTTCAACCAGCCGGGCGCGGGCCGCGTAGAGGACCGGCTCGTGACGCGGGTACAGCTGTGGCGCGCGCTCGTCGGCCTGGCTGCGAGCCTCTTCCTGATCTACGCCTACGGCGCGGACGAGGGCTGGAGCGGCGTCGCCAACGACGGCGTGGTGAAGCTGATCCTCGCCCCGCTGCTGCTCATCTTCACCGGGCCACTGGTCGTCATAGGCTTCATCCGCTACGCGCCCGCCGCGCAGAGGCGCGTGCTCCGCTCCCGCCTGCGTGCGCCGCTCAAGGCGGTGGGCTGGTACGTCGGCATTCTGGTGGGCGTAGGCCTGGTACTGGCTGGCAGCGCCGTGCTCCTGAAACAGAACTACGGCACGCTCCTGAACGGCCTGGTGGCGCTCGTCCTGCTCATCGGCCTCATCTGGCTACTGCCGTTCCTCCTCTTCGCCTCCGCCTACGCCGCCCGCTACGCCTTCAACACCTCGAACGTCCACGCCGCTCTCCCGGCCGCGCTCACCGTCGTACTCGTCTGGGAACTGACGCTCTTCAGCGCCGCACTCGACGGCGGACTGCCGCACGGACCACCGATCGCACAGTGGGCCGCGGTCCTCGGCGGCCCGATCTCGGTGACGGCGGTGGCCCTATGGGAACTCCACCGCATGCGCACCCGCCACGGCGTCCGCATCCGCCCCTGAGACTGAGACTGAGGCGTCGCAACTAGTCCTGTGCACGCGACAGCGACAGGCTGATCCGACGCCGAGTGACGTCGACTTCGAGGATCTTCACGGAGAGGGTGTCGCCCACTCGGATCTCGCTCTCGGCGAATTCGGAGTTGTGCACCAGGCCCTCGAAGCCGTCGTCCCGGTCTTCGATGCGGACGAAGGCGCCGAACGGCACGAGCTTCGTGACGCGGCCGGTGACGATGTGCCCGACCTGCTGGGCGAGTCCCTCCATCGGATCGTCTTGCAGCGCTTTCAGCGAAAGGGAGACGCGCTCCCGCTCCATGTCGACGTCGAGGATCTCGGCAGTGATCTCCTGGCCCACGGCCACGACGTCAGTGGGGAAGACGATGGGCCGCCAGGACAGTTCGGGAATGTTGATCATCGCGGTGAAGCCGCCGATGTCCACGAACGTGACGCCGAAGTCGGCGATCACGGTCACCGTCCCGGTGCGGACCTGGCCTCTGCGAAGGGTCTTCAGGAAGGCCCAGCGCCGGTCGCTCGGAGTCGGCTCGGTCCTCCACCGGGCCCGCAGCACACCGTCACTGTCGGGCAGGACGGCGGTGCACAGCGGATGGCGCTCATCGGTGTAGAGGGACAGTACGGCCGCGGCACGGGCGCCGCTGACATGCTCGGTCAGTTCGGCGAACTGAGTCTCGTCGGCGACGGCGCTGGTGATGTGCCCGTCCTCGTTCTCCCAGACGACTTCGACCAGACCCTCGTCGGGGAGGCCGGCAAGGACCGTATCGACGTCCGGGGAGAGGTCGGGCCAGACGGCCAGCTGGGCGCGCGGCGTGAGGCGGGCGCGTACCGCGTCCACCGTGTCGCTGGTGATGCGATGCCAGCGTGATGCGTTGCCGACGAAGCACTCTTCCAAGAGTGCGGCTCCGGCGACGGACCAGCTCAGTTGTGCCACTCGCGCCCAGAAGTCATCGTCGGCGGGGCGCTGTTCGCCACCTTGTTCGCCGCCCCCTTCGTCGTCGAGAGCCGCGTCGTAGGGGGAGGCGTCCAGGCGCTCAGGGAACAGCCCAAGGGCGCGGGTGCGGGCGAGGGCTGTCTCGGACGGCGTACGGGTACCCACATAGACGTACTGGTCCCACCCGACGTGTACGGCGAAGGCACCTTCCACCTCAAGGCGGCACCAGGCGCCGTTGTCGCGGAGCATCGCCCGGACCAGTTCCAGACCTATGGCCAGGGGCACCGTCGCGCCGTCGTGGTAGCCGGTGAGGTCTGGCGGGAAGATACCTGCCAGTCCGTGGCCGGGTACTGCGGGCTCCAGGCCGAATTGCCAGAGACCGGCGATCTGCGGCTCCCGTATGGCCAGTTGACCGATACCTACACCGACACCGACACCGGCGTCTGCGGCGAAGGCGGCAACCGCCCGCAGATACGCTTCTTCGACCGGCCCGTGGTCGCTGGTCGTCTCGGCGGAGCCGATGTAGCTGCCGCGCTCGTCGCGGTCGGCGGGGTCGTATTTGGTGACCCGGTAGACGTACGGCAGCACGTCACTGCCCGCCATCGGGGCGCCCTGCGAGACGACGGCACGTTATGTAGCTGATGGACGCATGCATTGCCGCGAGTGTACGGATGAAGCTGCTGACCGAACGCATCATTTTGTGGTCGCGAGTCCGGCCCAGGCTCGGCGGCAAACTCGCTGACGCGTGCTCCGTTGCGGAAGACGGTGAGGGGCCGGCGTCCGGCGCGCTCCCTCGACATCTGCCGCACGCGACTGGAGAGCCTGCATGTCGCCTGGAAGCACGCGAAGCCCGCGTGTGTGAACGGCCCAGGGGCCGTTCGCCTGCTGCCGATCCATCGGCAAGGCGGGCTCGGCGCTGGTAGTCGCGGCGGGTGAACTGGACGCCGGTCAGGACGATCAAGTAGTCCGCCATGTCCTCCTGTGGTGCGCAGGTCACGCGGCGATGAGGCGACTGGTGAAGCCGGCGCGGATGAGGGATTCGTACGCTGCATGTACGTCCTCCGGGACCTCCTGCTCGATGGCGAATCCGAGCTTCGGATACTCGATCACCCGCTGGATGTCGCCCACGAGCATGTCCAGGACGAGCTTCTCGTCGCCGATGCTCTTCAGGTAGTCGTCGAACTCCAGGGGCTCCGACGCACAGAGGATCTGGACGTCGGGCCACAGCTTGCAGGCGGTCGCGAACGATCGCCTTTCCATATAGGGCTTGGAGATCAGCAGCACCCTGGTCGGGTGAACACAGGCGGCTGCGAGGACCTCGCGGGCCAGGGTGATGTTCTGCCCGGTGTTCGTCGCGTCGGGCTCCAGCAGGATCGCCTCCGCCGGGACGCCGAGGCCGACGGCGTGCTCGCGGAAATGGACGGCCTCGCCCCGAGGGAAGACCTTGGCAGTGGTGGGGCTGTTGCCGCCGGTGAACACCAGGGTCGGGAAGAGGCCGGAGCGGTAGAGCTCGGCGGAGTGGGTCGCGACGCCGAGATCGTGGCTGCCCAGACCGATCGCCACGTCGACGGGACGCAGTTCGTGCTGCATCTGGTGGTAGTCCCAGATCAACTTGGCCTGGTGCCACTGGTCCTCGGTGATGGCCTGCTGGTCGTTGCGCACGCGATCTTCTCCCTGGTCACCGTTGCCGGGGGCCGGTCGGCCCCTCTCTCATGGCCTTGATGCCCTCGATACTGCGCAGTTGGTGCACGAGTCCGTACTGCGCGGCAGCCTTGGCGGCCTGTCCGAGGACGAGGAGTCCATCATCCCGGGTCGCCTCGTCGGAGAGCAGGATGTGGCCATGAGCGGTGTCCAGTCGCACGCGTTGCATGGGTGAGTCAGCTGTGCCGCTGCTGCGGGCGATGTCGAGGAAGTGCAGCGCCTGTGTGAGGTCGCCGGCGCCGCGGCGGGCCAGGGCGATCTTCTGATGGGCCACCGACCAGTCATCAGGTTCGGTGAGGTCTTCGAAGTCGCGGGTGGCGGACTGCATGACGCGGGTCGCGTAGTCATGCCGACCGTCCTTACTCAGCGCGGTCCCCACCCACAGCCGAGCCCTGGCACGGTCGCGGCGGGAGAGCCGGTCGTCGACGGCGAGGGTCTCGTAGTTGCGGGCGGCGACCTCGAGCTTCCCGGACATCTCCGCGACAACCGCGAGGGACAGGTCGAGCTGGGCGACGCGGCGGGGGATGTCTAGCTGGCTGAAGACGGCGCGGGCGCCGGCGTAGGAGTGATGGGCGGAGAGCGGGCCGAGCACAGCGCCCTGATCGCGCTTGAGGTCCCCGAGCAGGGCGGTGGAGCGGGCGAACAGATACAGGCCCTTCTCATCCAGCTCGGGGGCCTTGAACCGGCTCAGCCATCGCGTCAGGAGACTGTCGGCGAAGGCGAAGTTCTGCTGGGACAGGGCGACCACGACACGGTCCAGGTCATCGGCCCAGGACTCGTACTCCCAGGCTCGAGGGCCGGAGGCGGTGACGCGGCGCCGAGCAGCGGTCAGCGGGCTGGCCATCTCGGACAGGAGCGTCTCGAAGCGCAGGTGGACGGAGGCATCCGCGCGGCCGAGGGCGGTGTCGAGGATGGCCTGGGTGTCGGGTCTTGGCTCGGTGCCGGCGAGCTTGGCCTCCCACTTGGAGACGGTCGCGACGGCCAGGCCGAGCTGCTGGGCGAAGGCCCGCACGCTCAGTCGCAGGGCGAGTCGCAGGGCCTTGGCCTCCAGGCCGGTCCAGTGGTGCACGGTCGCCACACGTCACTCCCTTCCACACGTCATCGAAGCACGGCCGTGCAGCCGCCGGGACGGAAGTGGAACGGAAGTAGAACAGCCGTTTATTGGAACGGAGTTGAGATGCGGCCACGCTTAACACGTCACCACTCGTCGAGCCTCTTGGACGGTCCCCAGCATGGAACCACTCACGGAGCATCGCCCGGTCAGCGGCCCGGTCGTTTACGGCTTTCTGCGGCTGGTGCGGGCCTCCCAAGCACGGCAGCGCGCGCTGGTCGCCTCGCTCGCCGAGTACTGCCGCACCCACGAGCTGCAGTTGTCCGGCGTCTTCACCGACCGCGACGCGGCCGCAGACGCAACGTCAGCGGCGTTCATCGGGCTGTTGGACGTGCTCGCGCTGCCGGACGTCTATGGCGTTGTCGCTCCGGCCATGTCGCACCTGGGCCCCAAGGCCGTAGCCGCCGAACGCGGGCGCCGGATCGAGACGGTCGGCTCTCGGCTGCTGCTGGTCCGCCGCTCCCGCACCGCGCACCCGTCCGTCCCCCGCAGCGGCCCCGTCCGCCGTCGGTGTCCCGGCACCACCCGCGTCCTGGACGCCGAGTCGTGAGGACCGTAATGACCGAGACGATGCAGCGCTTCTTCGATGGGCGGCCAGAATCGGTCTGCCAGGCAAGGACGTTCACCACAGACATCCTCACCGAGTGGGGTCTGCTCGGCCGGGTCGAGGACATCCGGCTCTGTGTCTCCGAGCTCGCTACCAACGCTCTGGTTCACGGCACTGCTCCTGGACACGGCTTCCTGGTCAAGCTCGATGCCGACGAAGAAGTCGTACGCCTGGAAGTGCACGACAGTCGCCGCCAGCACCCCGAAGCCCGCCAGGCCGTCGGCACGGACACCTCCGGGCGCGGGCTGGTCCTGGTCAACGAGCTCGCCGACGGCTGGGGAGCCGAAGACCGCACTCCGCTCGGAAAGATTGTCTGGTCCCGCTTCAAGGACGCGGGAGGGACGCCAGCATGAACGTCGTGATTACCCAGCCCGGCCCTGAGCTGCGGCTGCTGGTTTCGCTCGCCGCTTGCACTCGGCCCGGCACCAGCGAGAGAGCTGCCCCTGGATGCCGCGCTTGCGGCCGACCGGAAGCTGTTCGGACGCGCCCGCACCCGCTGAACCTGGATCTTCCCGTAAAGCACCGGACGGTCGGATGAGAGAGGGAACTGCCATGGAATCTTTCGAACGTGCCCGACTGGACGCCTACTTCGCCCGGATCGCTGCCCAGTTCGCCCCTGACGAGCAGACCACGTCGTTCCTGATCACCCACCTGCTGGCCGAGCGACCCGCGTTCGTCCGCGCGGTCGCCGCGATGACCCGGCTCACTGCGGTACTGCCCAAGCCGAAGTCCGTCCACCCGGGCGCGAAGTGTGAGGTCGAGAGGACATACACGATAGACACGCTTACCCGCGAGATGTTCGGCGAGGCCGACGACGCTCTGGACTACTTCGAATCTCGGGCCGCCGACCGGACCGTCGCCTTACTGGACGTCGGCGGCTACTTCGCCCCCAGCCTTGCCGATGTCCACAGCCGGTTCACCGGCCGGCTCGCCGGGGTGATCGAGGACACTGAGAACGGGCACCGTCGCTACGAGAACCTCGACAAACTGCCTTGCCCCGTCATCTCCGTCGCTCGCTCGCCCCTGAAGGACCCCGAGGACTTCCTCGTCGGCCAGTCCGTGGTCTTCTCCACCGAAGCCGTCATGCGCGGCCGTGGCGACATTCTCCACGGCCGCCCCGCCCTGGTCATCGGCTTCGGCAAGCTCGGCTCCTCGATCGCCCGCCTCCTGCATGCCAAGGGAGTCCAGGTCACCGTGTTCGACATCGACCCGGTCCGGCGCACTCAGGCCCTCTCCCAGGGCTTCACCGTCGCCCGCGACCGGGAGGCCGGTCTGACCGGAGCCGGCTTGGTGCTCTGCGCGACCGGCGCCGTTTCCCTGCGCGGCGAGGACTTTTCCCACCTGCGCAACGGCGCCTACGTCGCCACCGTCACCTCCAGCGAGGACGAACTCGAACTCGCGGGACTTCCGGACGTCTACACCCGAGCGCAGGTCGGCGACTACGTCACGCGTTACCAGACCACCGGCCATTACTTCTATCTGGCGAACGGCGGCAACGCCGTCAACTTCATCCACGGCGCCAGCGTTGGACCGTTCATCTTCTTGGTCCAGGCCGAGATCCTCGCCGCGATCAGGATGCTCACCCGCGGCGACCTCGCCCCGGGCATCCACGAGGTCCGCGCACCCGACCGCGAAGCCATCGCGGCGACCTGGCTCTCCTACTTCAACAGGTGATCACCATGACCGTCACAGCCGACCACTTTCGCACCACCATCGCCGCCTACCTCGACCAGCACCCCGAGGACAGGCACGAACTCGCCGTCGTCCTCGGACTCCTGGAGAACAGCGACGATCTCACCAGCCGCAAGACCCTGCCCGGCCACGCCACCGCCGGCGCGATCCTCGTCGGTGATGACGGCCGAATCCTGCACATTCTCCACAACGCGACCCAGAAGTGGTTGTTGCCTGGTGGTCATCTGGAACACTCGGACATGACGCTCCTGCAGGCCGCAGGCCGGGAGCTCGCCGAGGAGACCGGCATCCCGCCCCGCGTCGTAACCCCCGACAGCGAGATCCCGCTCCACATCGACATCCATCCCATCGACGCCAACCCGGCCAAGGACGAGCCCGCCCACCAGCACTTCGACTTCCGATTTCTCTTCCGTACCACCGCGGATATCGGCGACCTGCAGACCGAAGAGGTCTCGGACGCCGCCTGGCGTGAACTGGACGAGATCGCTGATCCGCGACTGCGGCACCGCGTGGCCGCAAGCCTGGGCTGACTGCCGGGTTTCGCCGGCCGGCCGCCTCGCGTTCGTGCCCTTCGGCGGGCACGGACGCGGGGTGGCCGTTGCGCGGTTCTTCCGTCTCAGGTCGTTAGCGGCGGTGGGCGCGTTCCGAGTGACCCCGGTGCGTGGGAGTGGAGGTGGGCTGCGATGTGGGCGTGTCCGTCGAGGTGCGGTGGGTGCTGTGTGGCCTGCCCGGGAGGCCAGTCCCGGCCGTCCGGATCCGTCGTCGTCCGGTGCTGTTGATGTCAGCTGGTGATGTCAGGCCGTGGGGTGTTCGTCCGGCAGAGGGGCGCGTACGAACTGCGTACGTCGCTCGTCGCAAGCCCCCATGGCGCGGAAGTTCGTTCGTGCCTCCGTGAGGCTCAGTCCGTAGTTGGGACCGCCCCGCACACGGTCGGCGTTGTGATCGTCCTGCCCGTCGTCCTCCCAGAAGCACACGGGGCAGATCTCGAACGTGCCGCGCCCAGCACCTTCGCAAAGGGCCCTCAGCCCTGGCCTCCGACGGTGAGTACCAGCTTGCCGGTGGTGGAGCCGGACTCGATGCGGCGGTGCGCTTCGGCAGCTCGCTCCAGTGGGAGGGCTTCGACCTGCACCCGCATCCGGCCCTCGGCTGCTGCCCCGACGGCACGACGCAGCGCCCGGCCCGCCTGGGCGGGGAAGGCCGCGGAGAACGCGGCGAGGTTGAAGCCGGAGACGCTCTTGTTGCTGAACCACAGCTCGTTGGACGAGATGCCGACGTCGTCGGCGCCCGAGGCGTTGCCCATCACGACCAGGCGGCCCATCGGGGCCAGCAGGTCCAGGCTGGAGCGACGGGCAGGGCCGCCCACCATGTCGACCACGATGTCGAATTCGCCCGCATCGGCGAGGCTGTCCCGCAGGATCGCCTCGTCGTAGCCGAAGCCCCTGGCGGTTTCGATCTTGGCGGCACTGCCCACGGTGCCGACCACCCGGCCCGCGCCCAGCTGCCGTGCGGCCTGGCCGAGTTGGCTGCCCACGCCGCCGGCCGCGGCATGCACCAGTACGCGCTCGCCCGGTTCGATGCGGGCCACCCGGTCGAGCACCAAGAACGCGGTGGTGCTGTTGGACGGAAGCGCCGCGGCTGTCTCCAGGCTCAGGTCGTAGCCATCCAGCGGAGCGATGAGGCCCGCCGACGTGGTGACCACCTCGGCGTAGCCGCCGCTGTCGACGATGGTCAGAGCGGCGACCGGCTGACCCACCAACAGCCCCTCGACGCCGGGGCCGAGCGCCCGGATCCGCCCCGAGACCTCGATACCCGGCACGAAGGGAAGCGGCACGTCCACCACACCCTGGCGGTAAAGTACCTCGGCGAAGTTGGCGCCCGCGTACGCCACATCGATGGAGACCTGGCCCGGACCGGGCTCGGGGATCTTCACCTCGTCAAGGCGCAGAACGTCGGCGGAGCCGAACGAGGGGATGGTGACTGCCTTCATGTACGTGCTGGTGTGCGTCATGAGGATCAGTCTGTCTACGCCGCTCGGCGCCGGACAGTGTCAGCTCATCCTGGGTCTGCCACCACCAGGCTCTCCAGGCCGAGCTTGGCCAGCCGTGACCGGATGGCGCTCGGCTTCCGGCCGAAATGCTTCCCGAGGGTGTCTAGATCCGGTTCTCCTTGCCGGTAAAGCGCAAGGAGGCGAGTGTCGTCTTCCGCCGACCACGGCTGCCCCATTCGCGGATAGCGAGTCCGCAGTTCCTCTGGAGACTCCCGCTTCTTGCCGGGCTCGCCCTGCGGGCAGACGGACTCGATGCTGGCCAGTGGGAACTCCCCGACCAGGGTGCCTTCGAGCCACAGGTTCAGCTGACCATCGTCGAACGTGATCCGGTCGGCTTGGACAGTGGCTGCCCGGCGCAGGACATCAATGTCGTTCGGATCTTGCTGGTAGTCGGTGAACGTCAGACGGAACGCAGTGCGCACGGTTGTTTCCCCCATGACGCCATCCTGCCCCGACTGTCACGTGCGCGGAAGATCGATTTTCGCCCATGCTCTCTGTGCGGTGTGCGGTGTGCGGTGTGCGGTGTGCGGTGTGCTGTTGGCGCTGGCCCGCGCCTCTGAGCGTCTCCAGCGGCAGCTGTACGAGGCGGCAACGATCACCAGCACCGCCGTACCCAGGCAAGCACAAGGGCCCGCGACCAAGGAGGTCGCGGGCCCTTACCCGAGCAGTGCATCCGTACAGATGCTGTCCGTGCCCCCGGCAGGATTCGAACCTGCGACACCCGCTTTAGGAGCGAGGTTGGGCGGTTGCTGGCGCGAGCTGCGAAGACGTGACTTGGAGCAAAGCCCTGAGTCTGCGCTGTTGTCGCCTCCGAGTTCCCGTGAGCCCCCGCCCGTTCTGGCACGAGAGTGGCACGGCCTTGCGGTGGGGCAGCGCCTGCGGGGAATGCTCCGACTCTTCTCCCTCGCCGCCCCAGGCCCGGCGTGTCTCAGCCCAGCGGGACGCGGCGGCGCCAGCGGGCCGACGCCTTTCTGATCCGCCGGGTCTGCAACCAGTCGCCGAACTCCGAGCCCCACCCCCGCGTCTTCAGGACCAGGACGTTCTCCGGATCGTCGGGGCGCTTTCCCAATGTGTCGAGTGCGCCGAGGTGTAGAACATGATCATGGGCATACTCCGCTCCGATGAACACCCAGAAGACGGGGTAGCGGGCAGCTCTCTCCAGCGTGGCGATGATGGCGGCGCCGTCATCCGGCGAGGAGGTCAGCACGACGACAGCGAGTGTGTGGCCGTCCAGATCACCCGTCGCCGCGATGATCGCCTCCAGCGTCGGGGCGAGCGCGAACTCCCCTGGCCCGAAAGCCTTGTTCTTCTTCACCAGACGCTCGGCCGCGTTGCTCTGCCGCTTACCCCGCAGGGCGTCGACCGGGTCACCCTTGGCGAACCACTCGTCGACCCATCGCTCCATGTCCTGCGCCTGGGGCACCGGAACCCGGACCGGCTTCCGCTGAAACACCCAGAACCCGGCGGGCGGCCCACCGAAACTCCTGCGTGCCATGTCCACACAGAACCGCGCGCCGTCGACGGCCAGATAGTCCAGATACCCCTTGGGAGCGCCCACGGCTATCGCGACATTCATACGAACCTCCTGGGCGGCGTTGGACACGGCGGGATCCTGCCACTTCTAGGGCCGGGGTGTCTCCATCAAGCTGTGAGCAATCTTGAAAACCGCCGTGGCGCCAGTCACCGTGGGTTCAAACCCCAGACTCAGCACGCAGGTTGAAGGCTCCTGACGCTGACAAACAGGCCGACTGCCAGAAGGCCCTCAGCGGCGAGGCCACCAAGACCAATAGACCCGACGCTTGCAAAGACCTGAGCCAAGAGGACTACGACACTCTCTCGATGGCCTGGATCATGAAGAACAAAGGCGTCATCGGCCCGGACAGCGACGTCGACACAAGCAAGCTCCTCGGCGCCAACTGCGCCAACTGCGCGGACGGCGAGTTGAGCTGCGGTAGGCCAACTCCTACGGATGCGTGGTTCAGGTGCTGCCAGCCTCTGTAGTTCCTCAACTTGCCCAGCGGAACTTCTGCCAGTGGTTACCTAGTCGATCAGTGGTGTGACCTGCCCTTGAGCTGTGGGCAGTTGTCATCGTTGGTCATCGCTGAGCGTCTTTCCGCGGCCCAGAGACGGCCCAGCAAGGCTCGCGCTTCCGGAGCTCCGCAAGCGATCAACCAAAAGCGAGCGTCGCCAAAGAAGCCACCAGCATCACGGAGGCAAATACCATGACAATCATGGTGAATCGACCATCTGTGATCTTTTCAGGTACCTCAACATTTTCGAGGTTGTGCGGGTCATAGACCACCGCCATCGACTCCCCGACGCGCGCTGGTGGGAACTCGAAGGGCCCTACTGGCACAACCCACTGAGATCCCTCAGCCGGAAACCTCACTTGCACGAAGAGGGTGCCGTGCGACGGGGCGCCCACGTTGACGCACTCCCCGGTGACTGTGACCCCGCGCACCCGCAGCGCCCGCCCGCGCCGAAAGATCCGTACTGCGGCACCAAGCAGGAGTAGCGCCAGTACGGCGCCCAGAATCGCCACCCCAATCACGTGCTGCTCTCCTTAGGTTTCTCAAGAATGACCCATCCCCCCGGATGGCATGCACGCGACGGATTGTGCCACTGATGCTCGTGGGAATCCCGGGCTTACACCTCAGCCCACCACTTCTCCCAGCTCCCATCCCGTCCGCCGTCGACCCACACGTCTGTGGAGCGGGCATGGTTCATGGCGTCCAGGTGGAGCGCGCCACTGTGCGCACGACCGGGACGAAATTCCGCCGGGTACTGGTCCGGCCCATACGAAACAGAGCGTCTTCGGTCTGTGCGGAAATGCTCTGCTAGCGGCTGATCGGGACCTCGTACACGATTTCGCAGAGAGCTGCGGGAACCACAATGTCCGCCGTTTCCACGGGGCGACCGGCCGACCGCCTTGGCGAGATGAGCCGCAAGGACTGGGGTGCCTGCACGAGTGACGACGAACCACCGGAGAGTGGCACATAAGTGGCACGGGCCGGATCATGCAGAAGGGCCAGCCCCGGGGAAAACATCCCTTGAGCTGGCCCTTCTTGCTGTGCCCCCGGCAGGATTCGAACCTGCGACACCCGCTTTAGGAGTTTTCCTTGGGCGGGTCCTTCACCTGCGGAAATGTCGACTGTGGGGCGTCTGCCTGGGCCAACACCTCTCCGTAGTTCTCACGTGTTCGCGGGGTTTCCCGACCTCATGTGTGCTGAATCCGTTCTGCTAGGCGGCCGAGTCGCCTGGAGATACCCACTCGTACGGCACCGATGCCGAGCTGGCGCGGAGGCTACGGGACAGCACGGCGCTCAGGGTTGTTCCGCAGGTCACCTCGTCCTGCGCCGTAGCGGGCGGAGCGAGTCCCAGAGCCCGGTAGAGCCGAACACGGTGAACAACGAAAAGGCCAGTCACGTGACGGCAGTACGTGTCGACGCCGGCCCGAAGAGAACGATGGGAGGCCCAGACAAGCAGTGCGCACGTCGCCACCCACAGCAGCCGTGGCAGCACGCCTGGGATCACGATCGCCCAGAGGGCGGCGGTAGCCGCACACACCAGACCCTGCACCCGGGCAAATACCCGGGTTGCAGCGGCGGTGAGTTCGTCTCGGACGGGTGTCTCCAGGGCCTTGACGAATGGGTCCCAGCAGACGGCGAGGTCGAGTCCGTACATGCGGCGTACTTCGGCCGACACCGAGACGAGCGCGTTGCCCATAGCCGTAGGGAGCAGGTGCTGGGGGTCGCTCACCCGTGGGTACCGCGCGTACGCGGCCCGCCTTCGTGTGGCGCGCCAACCGTTCTGGCTGTTCCAGGCATCCAGGTCTTCGTCGGCCAGACCAGCTGGTGGGGCATGACGCCAGGCGGCCAGGTCACTGCGGCGGGCGTGATGATGGGCCATGCGGTGCCGGGTGTACGCGAGCGCGATCCGTGAGGTGCCCCATCGGCCAGCGAGCACCTCGAGCACGAAGCCGGCCGACGCCGTCAGCGCCCACGCGGACATCACCACGACCGCGGTTGCCGCCGCCGTGAGGACGACAGGCCCCCACGGTCGCTGCGCGGCGATCGTGCACGGCACGTCGGCGGCGAAGTCAGGTGTGCGGCACAGGCGAGTGCCTGAGCCGCGCATCCACAGCATGATCAGTACGCCCGCCAGCCAGAACAGGAGGAGAGGGCCGCCCATGACTGCGCTCCATCGCTTCGCGATGGGCTCGAGTAGTCCTTTGACCAGGTCGCCCAACTTTGCCGCCTAACCCAGGACGAAAGCGTTGCCGGGGTGGACCGGGCAGCAGTCGGCGTCGAAGGGGGAGTCCATGTCACCGTTTGCCTCTTCGGAGCAATCGGCCACCGGGCACGTCCAGACGAGGGCGGATGGATCCGGACCGGGGAGGCTCGCGAAAATCGGCAGCCGAAGCCCTGGGCTGTCAGTTGACGCTTCTGTGTCCGAGCTCGTGCCCCAGCGTTCCGGCAGCGTAGAGACAGCCGAGGACACGGAGTCCTCGGGCGGCGCTGTGTATCCAAGGCCCTGGTGGACAAACGCCGCCCAGTACGAAGGGTCTCCAGCCGGGGCTTTGGCCCTGGTCTTCTTCCCTCGGGTCCCCGCCCGGGCCTCCCTCAGAGCGCGCAGCTGCGCTGTGCGCAGTGCCTCGGCGGGCGGCAGCCCCTCCAAGTTGAGCAGCGTGTGGAAGTCCCGCATTAGTGCGGCGGTCGCGGCATCGTCCACCGCCCACAGCGACCCCACCACGGCCGCCGCGCCCGCCGATCCGAACGCTGTAGCTATACTCAACGCGCCGTCATAGTGAGCGCCGGGTACTGCCGTGGCACAGGCCGACAGGACGACCAGCGGGCCGAGGCTCGGCCCCTGGCTCGCCCAGCGGAGCCGGTCGAGGACCGAGGACACGCTGAGACGTTGTCCGTTTGCCAGCACGAGGTGCGACTCGGCGGCCAGAGCACGACTGCGCGCATGGCAGGCGAAGTGGGCCACGGGGTAGGCGGGCGCGGGGCTACCGACCGGGTCGCTCAGTGCCGACAGCACCGCTCGGGGTGTGGCGGGGACCGATCCGGGCTCGCCGGACCCGCCGAACCGCCGTCCTTTTGAGTAGTACCAGCGGTATAGATCCTCGCCCTCCTGTCGGGCATGCGGCAGATCCATGGTTGGGTCGACGACCACCACGCCGCTTCCCGTGAGCGGCAGGAATGCGCGCAATGTGTACCAGGACAGAGCGTGCGCCGAAGGCGCGTAGCTGAACGCTACTGATTCGATCGCGAAGCGGTGCTCCCACCCTCCGGGCGTCTTCGCACGGTGCCGGGCCGCGTGCCAGGGGACGAGGCCGAGGGTTCCAGACGGAATAACAACGACACGTGGAGTGTCCTCAATCCCCACCGCGGTGAGATGTTCGTAGAGCTCCCTGATTGCTGCCTTCCAGGCCCAATCGCAGACGCCGTGAAGCGCCTTCCGCCAGGACGAATCGGCCGGTGGATTGACAGCTTCGCCAACGCGTAGCTGCTCATTGTGCGCTGCCGTGAAGCTCAGCAACTCGGGTGCGTGCAGCAGAAGGAGGGGCAGCCGCAGCGAGGTGATATGCCCATTCCGGTGGACGATCAGAGCCCATCCGCAGTGCCGACCTGCCAGGAGGTGCACCACGGCATCAATGCCGAGGGAACCGCACCACTCGGAGATGTCTCCCGGGGTCGGTACGGAGGCAACGTCGTTGAAGGCATCGCGCAAGGATTCTCGCATGCCTTCAGGCAAGGGCAGGAGGCGCTGTTCCCTGACGATCTCGGCCAGTTGGCGGTAAGGGACGCTGGACCCCGAGGCACTCCCGTCTGAGTAAACCGTTAGTTCGGTGTCTAGCCCTTGCCCACGCGATCGGAGTCCCAGCCGACTGATACGGGCCCCGAGAACGTCAGCTCCTGCCGCTGCCGCTGTCAGTACGGCTCGCCCCGACTCGATGACTTCCAGAGCGGCGTGGCGCTCACCGGCTTCCAAACACCAGCGAGCCAGTACGTCCATCTCGGCGGCGACGAGTCGGGCCTGCTCAACGGGTCCGGAGCCAGGATGTCCCATCACCACCTCAACGACGCGGTGGTGCATCTCGTCGCGGATCGCCTCAACGTTGTTCCGAAGTTCGGCTGTCGTCCGCGGTCGACGAGGACGCCCGTGTGACGCGGCCCGCTCGTCGAGTTCAGCGCGGGCACGGCGCCACACCTCGGTCTCGGTGCTTTGGCCGTAGTCCCTTTGGCCACGTCGCTCGGCACGAGCCATGCGTTCCGTGGCCAGCGCCATGGCTCGCTCCAAGAAGCTGGCGGCCCGCGTCTTGACTCTCTCGTGGAAGCGGGGGTCGACCAGTACGTCGATGAGAGCCATCGCGGCCGTATCGAGGGCATGGACGCCGTGAGGGTCGTCCTCGTCGTGGGCAGTTGCCGGAAACGTCCGTAGGTCGTGCGCCGTCAGTAGGGCACGTCCGTACTCGACGGTCTGCAGCGCCAGCGTTTCGGAGGGCTGATCGGACCACAGTAAGCAGTGCTTGAGCAGATCGGCGGCGACCGTTGCGTCGGCCGGTGCGCGCAGCACGTCGGCACGGGCGAGCAGGCACTGGGCGAGTTCGAAGGCCGCCGGAAGGTGAGCCCCGTCCGGTCCCACGGCGGCGCGCACCGCTGCGACGGCGGTCAGGACCGCGTCGTCCAGAGCGCGCAGGTCGCCCGCGCGCAGGTACTCGGCGTAGTGTGCGGCGGCTAGCGCCGCGAAAGACCGAGCACGGCCGAGGAAAGCGCGAGCTGTGCGCAAGTCGTATGCGGCGTTGCTTATTTCAAAGCGCCACAGCAACGCCTCACCGAGCGTGCCGAGCCAGGCCATACGGGTCGGGCTCAACTCCGGTAGGGCGGGGGATTCCAGGGCGTGGGTGAGGACAGTGATCAGCCGTTCCAGACGGGTGAGGCTGCCCTGACGCTCGAAGCTGAGCCGAAGGGTCGTGACGAACGCCCCCGTCCACTCCGCCCATTCGGCCGGGTCGAGTTCACCGGAACCGGCCAGGGAGAGGGCATCATCGAGGGCGGCCGCCGCTCTGTCTAGGAAGTCCGGCTCGACCGAGCGTTCGTACATGGCGAGGCAGCTGTAACCGAGACTCGCGTACACCGCCGGTGGGATGGAATCGCCTTGGATGTCGTGCACATCGCGCGATGCCCGTGCGCGCGCGAGGCTGAGATGGGTCTCGTAAGCCCTGTCCAGGTAGGAACTCTCATCTGAGAGCGCGTAGTGATATCGCTGCAGAGCCCCGATCGCACACAACCAGCTTGTCCACACGCCTTGTTCGACGCGTAGTGACGTTGGGTTAGTGGTCTCCCATAGAGAATCGGCTGCGGCTTTGAGATCGCCGACGTCACCTTCAGCTTGGTACCGCATCCGCAGCGCGGCCCCGAGCACGCCCGTCCACACCAGGGACGCGTCGCGCTCACCGGCTCCTTGAGCGAGCCAGATGGCCGCCTGCGCGTTGTCGACCGCCCGGTCGAGGTCCGAAGATCGCCCAATAGCCTCGTAGCGCAGCAGCAGGGACTGAGCCAGATCGCCGAGGGTGAAGGTCCATGCCCAAGGAAGCGGCTCATCTGTGCTGGAATCGATGGCCGTCTGTAGCCTGTCGACTGCCTGGTCCAGTGCTCCGGTGTCGCGGGTGCTGACTGACCGGAGGAGTCGGGTACGGTCGAGGGCGGAGAGCTGGATGTGCTCGGCGGTAGGGGCGTCGTCGACCTCATCTGAGGACGCGTTCAGCGCGTCGCGGATCTGGCAAGTGAGGACTAGCAGAGAGAAACTAGGAATCTCGCTCTCGTAGCCACGGGCGGCTGCCAGGGCAGGCCGAGGAGCTCGATAGGCCGTTCGGTCCCCGCCAGTGTGCACGCGAAGCAGGTCACGCAGCTCGTCCAACCGGTCCCCATCGTGTTCGACTCGTCCCTGAAGTTCGGTGCTTCGGGGCACGGCATATGGGGCGGGCACGTCGGGGAGACGATCGAGCCGCCTCCGTAGGGCCGGAAGGTCCGAGCCGAGGGCACTAGCCGCACCGAGCGCCGCGACGGCGTCGAGGAGCGTGCCCTCACGCCCCGCGCTCTCGTATGCGTCTAAGGCCCGCTCCCCGATGAGCCCTGCACGTCTCTCGAGCGGCAGCTCCCGCTCGTTCCCCCGGAGCCAACGGGCAGTCAACTGCTCTACGACAGCGACGAAATGCTGATGCTCTACCCGTGCCACTGCTGCCCCTCCCCGTACTGCTCCGGCAACAAGGGCACATTACTCGCGCCGGGGCGTCAGCGATGAGAATCGTCGGGAGACCGGGGCCACCGGCGCGGGCAGACTTGAACTGCCGACACCCGCTTTTCCCTGTGGAGGGTTATGACCTGCGGGGACGCCGGGGCCGTGGTCGTTGGCCTGGGCCGGGGAACCACTCGTGGCGTCAACTGTCTGTGATGCCTTGCTGGCTCTTCCTCTCTACTGCCGAAGAATGCTCATGATCTCGCTTGCCTTAGCGATCGCGGCCCTTGGGCCGTAAACCGCCATCGCCGTCAGCACTGCGGCACTGCCAGCGAGAACGAGATCGACACCTGCCGGAAGCCCCATCAGTACGCTGAGACAGAACGCTCCGGCTGCGGCAACGACGACTGCCGCCAGCCGAAGCCCTTCTCTGCTTGATACGGGAACCGCGCCGCGCAGGCTCTGCTCGGGCAGGAGCGTGCTCACCCTTCCAGCCGCGAACGCGTTTCCGATCTTTGCCAGGAGTGCGGCCAGGGTTCGAATCCCGGCGTCGCCTTTCGCATCCACTTGTGTCTCGGCCTGTTGGAGCTTGGCGACCACAAGTGCCGCGTGATGCTTGGCGTTGAGTTGCCGTGGAGACCCGCGACCGACACTGCTGGCGATTCTGTGAACGCGTAGCAGAGAGCGTCGGACGGTGGAGCATGTGTCGTCTAGGTGGCGGAGCGCTTGGTGCCTGTCACTCGTTCCGGCACTGGCCACAGCATCGCACGCCTCGATTGCGGCCATGATCGCCAGCAGCAGCCGGTAACCCGCGATGGCCTTGCTACGTTGGGCTACCCACGTCAGGAGGGGCAGTGTCACAGCGGCCAACATGAGAGCTGATGGAGTTAGGCTCGGCTGCAACTGCTGCGTCTCGATCGTTTTGATCACGGCAATCAATAAGTCACCGGTACCGAGTCCGACCACGAAGGTGAGCAGCGAGTATCGGAGCTTCACGGACCCAGCTGTCTTCTGGCCGGCCTCACGGAACGACTGAATCGGCAGACCTGCCAGACCAAGCCGTTGCAGTGCCTCAGTTGTCGGTGTGATGTCTTTCTCGGAAGTTCTTGCATTCCAAGCCAACCACCACACCTGAAGTGGTGGAATTCGGCGCGCGATCCAGGCGAGGGAGCGGTAGGTCACGACCACGAGGGCGGTAAGTATCACGCCACCGATCACCGACCGTTGAACCGCGGCTACACGCTCCAAGTCAATGTTCATGGAGCGATCCTGGCGTAACGCACTGACACTCACGGGCGATCCGTCCTACGTGGTGACCTTCGCTGAAGGCCAGCCATAGCCGTGGGCATCGACACCATGCGCGAACGTTCGAATTCGGAGGTTTCTCGGGGAACCTCACCGGAACGCGTTCGCATGTCCGGCGCCTGCTAGTCAGGCGCCGTCGGTACCTGCTCAACCGGCCTCGGTATCGCACCTGGCACATCCATCGCTGAACTCAGCCCTGTTCCCGGCGACGTCTACGCCGGCTACGAAGAACCCGACGCCGAGTCAAGGACGAAGGCCCCGCGCCTGGATGCTTACCGCTGTCGAGGGCCGTGTTCTCCGCCGCGCCCTTCGTCCTCGTCATCCACCTCCTCCGCACCGCCTACGACACCGAAGGACGAGCCGACGCGGGCTACGAGGAGATGGCGCCGCCCAATCCAGGGGACAGCCGTTACCGAGGCACGGTCACCGCCGTAAGTTTGCCGTCCCCAAGGTGGAGCCAGCCCCGGCCAGGAGTGAGAGGGCGGCCGACAACGGAGTCTCCCGGCTTGATGCCGATCCAATCACCAGCATGCCGTTCCTGAGGAGACAGCAGGAGGCCGCGGTGGGCTCTCTTCGCTTTGCCCAGCCAGGGGTAGCTCGGCCCGAGCTTGTCTTCATCGCCTGCCAGGACCAGCGCTATACCCTCTTCGAAGCCATGCTCTAGCAGGTTCCGCAGCACACGTCGGGCATCGCACTCTCCCAAGACCTCCGCGTCGTCCATCACGACAACTACCGGCTGTTCAGCGGACGCCACTGACAGGGCCTCCTCAAGTTCGTCGTGCCCGATGTCGCCTTGATCGAAGCAAGCAACCACGCCGTCCCGATCGGCCAACCTCCGTAGAGGCGACGGCCTGGGCGTGGCCAAGGCGAGCTGGGCGCCAGATGCGAGGAGGGAGCGTGCGATGTTCACCAGCGCCGTGGAGCGACCTGACTTTGCGGGCCCGGCCACAACGAACGCGGGAGCCGTGCCGGAGGCCAGATCGGGGCCATAGGCGGTCAGGTCGGCGCCCCCGACACCGGCAAGTGCCCACAACCTCGGTGCCGCCGGGTCGCGCAGTGTCCACGCTTCATCGAAGCTGATGCTGGATGGCAAGGACGCAGAGCGTTTCTGCACCTCCAACGCATCATGCGCCGCGTCCCACAGGCCGAGCAACAGGACGTGATCTTCTTGCGCCAGGCTCGCCATGTGGGAGAAGGCGACAAGTGCCTCCCGTTCGGGCAGCTCATCGTGGGTGTACCAGCGGATCCACGCATCCGACGAGATCCCCGTCTGCTTCTCCATATCGGTGAAGGACCACTTGCGCTTCAGCCTGTGTTCGTCAAGGCGGCGATGCAGCGTGACCAACTCCAGCCGAGCCGGGGAGCGGTCCACCTCGAACTCTCTGCTCCTTACTCCGTAGAACGTCGCGTTCGCCGGCCGTTGTTCCTCCGCGGCGTCAGCCATCCTGACGAAGCCTTCACTACGGCGAACTACACCAAGGAACACTCTCAACGCGTCCTTGTCGTGCCACAGAGCCTGCGCCGCGTTGAGGATCAGTCCCTTCAATGACTCATGCGCGTAGTTGAACTGCGCAGAGTTTTGAGTGGCGTTGGTCGGTGGCTCCTTGCCGGTTGGTGGCTCTTCTGCGGCCTGCCCACCTGGGGCCCCGGTGTCCTGCTTCGGCAAGCCCTCGGAAGCGGCAGTCGCGTCGTTCACGTCACCGTCTCCGACGGATGCTGTGGCATCTGCCGGCGGGTGTACTGATGCTTGGGCGACCGTTTCCCTGACGACCTGCTTCCACAGAGCCTTGAAACGATCAACTTGGCCGTCTACGTCGCTGTGTCGAGCGAATTCGGCCAGGACACGGGCGATCAACTCAAGGCGGCCCCACGGCGGCAAGTCTGGCTTCTGGAAAGTGTCCAACACTGCTTGGTGATTCACGATCCAGTAGTCCTGCGCGTCCTTCCCGACACGGTCGCGAATAGCGCGTGCTGACGGGAGTCCCGCGTCCAGCCTCAGATCGTGGAGCTCGTCGTTCAGCTTCTTCAGGTCAGGCTGGTCAGCTAGATCGGGCCTCTTCCACGGCTGAGCGACCACTATCTCTGCCCCCTCCTGGTGCTTCTGCATCGTTTTCAAATCAGGCGCGCTGGCGCCTGTACTCACGGGCGTCAGGATCTGTCATGCGTGTCATGCAGCGGCTGTTCTTGGCCGATGCTGTCAGCAATCGTCTTGAGCCGTCAGGCCCGTCCGGGAAGCACCCACGCTGAATGCACAAGCCAGTCGATGCCATACGGAAGGTAGATCCTCATGGAACAGATCAGCGTGCGCCTCGTAGTCCTCCTGCTGGTCGGAGCCCTCGTCATCGCCCTGACGCTGCATGCACCCGAAGTCGGCGCGGCCTTGGTGGGAGCCACTGCAGTGGTGGCACTACTCGCCCAACTCATGGGCCGCGAATGACTCTGCCCGGGCGGAGAAGCTTGCAGCCATGGCTCACCAGATCTCCCAATCTGTGGCTCGATACCTTGCGTACGGCTCTACCGAACCCAGGGCACATCTGCGGCTTCATTGAACCTGTGGTGGTGGGTCTCCGCGTCGGTGCCGGTCTTCCTCAATGTCGGCCTGATTCAGCCAGTAGGCGATGTTGTTGCTGATGGTGGTGATGATGGGATGAGCAGGGTCTACGAGGCGTCGTGTGTCTGTGAGCATCCGAGTGAGAATGCGGACGGCTTCTCCGGGCTGGCCAGCGCGTCCGCGCCACATGGCGAGCTTGTCCAGTACCGACAATGTGGCGACGTGATCAGTGCCAAGGTGGCGTTCGATGTGGGTCAGCAGGGCCTGGTAGGTGTCGCTTGCCGTCTGTGCGTCGCCCGTTTCGCCCTGCCAGCGGCCAAGGCTATCGAGGGTCGTCAAAGTTTGGAGGTGGCCAGGGCCCAAGACGCGTTCCTGGTCGGGGAGGAGCTCTTGCAGTGCGGCGATGGCTGCCTGGGGTGCTCCTGCAAAGCCACGCATGACGGCGAGGCTGTGGCGGGTACTGAGAATCTCTGCGCCTTCAGGCACGAGGCGGCGCTGGTGATCACGGAGGACATCCTCCAGCGCTTGTACAGCCTTCTGGTGCTCTCCTGCCCGGCCCAAGCACAGGGCGTGGCTGTGTCGGGAGCTGAGTGTGTCGGGGTGGTGAGGGCCGAGGACTCGGGTTCTGTCGGCGACGACGGCGGCGAGGTTCTCGGATGCGGTGGCCGGATCGGTTCTTTCCTGCAAACGGGCGAGGTTGTGGCGCGCTGCGAGCAGCTCGGGATGATCTGGGCCCAGGACCTCACCCATGTCAGGGATCAGCGCCTGATATCCGTCGATCGCCTTATCCGTCTCGCCCGCTGCTCCCTGCCAACGGGCAAGGCTTTGCCTGGTGGTCAGAGCGCGCAAGTGCCGGGGCCCGAGCGCTCGTGTCTGGTCGGGTAGCAGCGCTTCGAGCAAGCTGACGGCCTCGGCAGCGTTGCCTGCTTCGCCCAGCCAGCGGGCCAGATTGTGGCGGGCGGTCAGGGTGCCATCGGCATCGGGACCGAACTCCTCTTCCATGAGGGGGATCAGCGTGCGGTAAGCGGCAGCAGCCTCTGCTGCGTCACCCGCGACGCCCTTCCAATAACAAAGGTTGTGGAGAGTAGCGAGTATCGCCCCACGGCTCGCTTTGTTGCGCTGCCGGACAGCGAGAATCTCATTGAGGGCCGTGATGGCGCCGCTAGTGTCGCCGGCCGCACCTCGCTCGACTGCAAGGTTGTGACGAGTGACGAGCGTCTCGGGGGCCTCGTAGCCGAGCAACCGGGTCTGGTCCGTCTCAAGACTTTCCAGGGTCTGGATCGCTCCGGCATGATCTCCGGCTTGGCTTTGCCAGCGGGACAGCTCGCTTCGGGCGAAAAGGGTGCGCTGGTGGTCGGCTCCGAGGTGCCGGTGGGCGAGGGGGCCGAGCGCGTCGAAATGGTCTCGTGCCCAGGAAATGTCGCCGGATTCACCCGCGCTGGTGCCCAGTCGGAAGAGGACGGTGTACGCGATGTCGTCCTGCCACAGGGGGTGGTTCTCGCCGTCCTGGTCGTGGGTGGCCAGCGAGCGGGCGCTGGCCCGCAGCCGCAGTGCGTGATCCTGGTCATCCTCGGTGTCGGGCCAGATGTCAAGCAGGGCGTGGGCAGCCGCCGGCAGGACGGTGTCCCTACGTTGTGTCCGGACGTCGGGCGATGAACCAGGAGGTTGCTGCTCGCGCACGGCACGCTGGATGAGCTGGTGCACGCGGACCAGCCATGCGTCGTCACAGCCCTCGCGGGTGTGATCGATGAGATGGAGTCGGTCCAGCGTTGCCAAGGTGTGCTCGGTATCGAGCTCGTCGACGGGTCGGCCTGTTCTGCTGCGCTCGGTCAGCCAAGCGCGTGCGGCGCCGCTGGTGAACAGCGGGGCCGGAATGCCGGTTGTCCCGTCGAGGACGGCGGCTAGTTCCAGCATGGGGCGAGCCAGCATGCCGGTGTGCTGGTCGGCCTGGTCGACGGAGATGTCCCACAGCGCTGCCAGTGAGCTGGTCGTAGAACTGCCGCGCACGGCAGGGATCAGTCGTTCAAGGGTGAGCCGACGGTCTGCGAGCAGGCTTCGGTAACGAGGGATGCTGCACGAGGCGTTGTAGTCGAGGTATGCGCCGGCCCGCGACAGCGCCAGGGGAAGATGACCAAGGTCATCGGCGAGCCCCGCCAGATCCGCGTCGGCATCGGCGGGCACCGCCCGTTGCAGCGTGTTGCGCAGGTGGGTGAGGGATTCCTCGGCCGTGAAGACGCCAACCGGTAGGAATGGATGTCCACTTGCTGTGACGAGATCCCTTTCGCGGCTGCGCGTGGTGACGATGACCCTCCCACGACCGGCGGTGCATCGAGGCACCCACAGTCCCTCAAGTGCACCGGGGGAGTGCACGTCGTCGAGGACGATGAGCCAGCTGAGTTCGGTGACACGGAGCCAGTTGAGGAATTGCTCAGCGGCATACGTGGTGTTCTCACCGCTGGGGACCAGCTCAAGATCGCGGGCTGCCTGAGCATAGGCACCGGTCACGGCAGGCGTGTTGTTCGCCGTCACCCACATCAGCATGTCCACTCCACCGCCTGCCTCGTCAGCGGCACGGCGGCAGTAGTCGGCGGCCAGGCTGGTTTTGCCGACGCCTCCGGCTCCTGTGATCACGCGCCCTCTGACAGCTGCGCTGGCTGCGTCCCCGATGTCACTGTCCTCGGGGCCATCCAGAGCGCGTGCCAGGGCATCGCGATGTCCCCGCTCGACGAGCACATCGGCTGGTTCGGGGACCAGGCCTATGCGCAGCGGCTTTGCACTGCGAGGCTTATCGCCAAGCTGCTTCTGCGTGCGGGTCCCGGACGCCGCAGTGTCGCGGCGGGCTGTGGTTCTGCTTTGCTCGGCCGCTCGGCGTAGGTTCTCCCACCGAGCACGGGACTGTGGCCCGGGCCTGCAACCGGCCCGGCTATCGAGGAGTTCGGTCAGGAAGGCGAAGGACGCTCCGGCCCGCGGAACACTCTGAGCGCTGAACCACGTGCTGAGAGTGCTCTTGGTCAGGGCGACGGGAGGAGACTGCCGCTTGCCCAGCTGGATGATCTGACCGAACGTGAGCCCAGATGCTTGCCGCCTTGCCCTCAGCTCCTCGGCCAGGCGTGAGGCTGCCGCCGGGACGTCCGCCATGCCATTCCCCGTTCGTTCCGAACCTTCTACGAACCCTATTCCTTGCCTGTCTGACCACCACATACCTGTAGTTCGGCGGGACTTACTGCTCGCCGAACCCCGATCCGAACAGGTCAGGTGACCTGTGACCGATCGCTTGGTTGGTCAAGTCCACGGATGGGTTAGATAATGCGCATTCTCTGTCGTAAAGCGCGGTATGTATGGCGAACGCCAAGGCTGCGGCGGCGGATCGCCACTCTCGTTGTGCGGTGGATTGTCGGTGCCGCGCTGCGGACGCTGGCGGGCCTCTTGTGGGGGTGGTGGACCAGCTAGTGACGGACTTCGGGGCCGGGTTGGTCATCGCCACTAGAGACGGTGCGGGGTGGGGTCTGATCCTGCTGAGGCCCCGGTGTCCGCCGAATCGTTGAGAAGAGAGCTGGCGATCGACGTGGACAGATCGAGGCTGATACTCGAATCGGTACGGGCGAGCGGCAACGTCAGCGTCCGAGACCCACGTCCTTGATCCCGCGTTGGAGTACGGACTGCCGAGGTATCCACGGGCCCGGCCGGGAGGGGGCAAAGAAGACGAGCTGGGCGCTGGAGCTGTGGGCCGGGGGCAAGTCTGGGCAAGTTAGCGGTTGGCGCGGATCATGACGGTGAGGACTGGCGACGCTGGTGAGGGTTGGCTTTGCCCGATGTCTTCGTAACCCCACGATTCGTAGAGTGCGTGGACTTTCCCCTCGCCAGCGGCCGGGTTGACCATGAGCGTGACGTATGGTTCATCGCGTGTGGCGAGGAGAGCGTCGTGGATGCGGCGGGCGGTGCCGGTCTTCCGCCAGGCTGGCCGGACGCCGATCTCCTTCAGGGCCACGGTCGGACGTTCGGTGTACTTGTCCGCCGGCGTCGGGCTGGTGCGCTGCCAGTAGCGGTCGGCGTGTTCGATGGTGTTGCCGTAGGCGTAGCCGACCGGGTGCCCGTCCGTGTACGCGATGACGGCTGTGAACCCTGGCTCAGTGCCGTGCCGGTCGATGCGTTCGCCGAACGCGGTGACTGCGTAGTTCGGCAGGTGGAGGAGCGGGGCGCGCACGTCGGCGTACACGTCAAGGAGGTCGCCGCGGACGGTGTCAAGGGTGGTGAACGTGCGCAGTTCGATGGAGGGCGCCGTGGTCATGCGGCCATCCTCCAGGTGGCGGTGTGCTCGATCCAGGTCTGTGCGGTGGAACTGCCCGGCGCGGTGGCGCGCAGTGCGGCCCCGAACTCCTGCAGCATGCGCGTGACCCTAGCGTGATGGGTGGCGGCCTCGGCGGGGATCTTCATTGCGGTGGCCGTGGCGGCGTCGGGGGCGCCCTGGGCGAGCTGGGCGTGGGCGAGCCGGGTGGTGGTGATGGCACGGGAACGGATCATGTGGGGCCGGAGCGCGGACATGCAGCGATGGGCGTGGTACTCGGCGGTCGAGTAGTCGCCGAGCGCCAAGTGCGCGGAGAGGGCCAGGGAGTCCAGTTCGGCCTGGTCGTAGAAGGCGAGCATCCACATCGGCCGGTAGTCGGCGGGGTCGGCACGCAGCATGGCGTCCTGTGCCTGCTCGAAGGCTCGGTGGGTGCCGGTGCGGTCCTGTGCTGCGCCGTGGATGGCGCCCTGGCGGGCCAGGCCGAGGGACGCGAACAGGGGGTCCCGGCGTGTGAGGTGCAGGTTGCGGGCGACGTCGTTGGCGGCGAACGCGTCCGCCGGTCGGCCCATGTGGCGGTACATGGTGCCCGCGTGGCTCCAGATGCGGAACTTGATCGTCTGGTCGCCGGACATCTCGGCGAGGGCCTGGGCTTCGCGCATGTGCGCCTTGGCGACGTTGTAGCGCCGGCCGTCGATGGCGGCCCACATCGCGGAGGAGCGGAAGGCGGCTGCGGAGGCGTAGAGGTTGCTGCGTACGCGCTGGGTGGCGCTGCCCGCGTTCTGGAGGTTGAGCGCCTCGTCGGCGAGGGCGGCGGCCCGCTGCTCGATGCCGAGTTGTCCGCCGTGGCGGTGGTCGCTGGCGATGATCTCGGCGAAGCGCTTGTTCAGGCGGTTGACGTCGCTCATGCCGATATGGCGCGGTGACGCGGCGCCGGGCGCGGCTGCTGCTGCGGCAGCCGCCGCGATGCTGCCGACGAGGGTGCGGCGCTTCATGTCGGGGTCCTCCTGCTGCGGTGGGGCCGGGGTGGACGAAGGCCGGCTTCGTGGCACGAACCCTAAAGCGACGGCGGGTAATCCGGTGACGTCCTCAAGTGCCTTGCGGGCAGCTGACTTCGGCCAGATGACCCGGCCCGCTTTCCACGATCGCCGCTGCTCAGGATCAGCTGTCCGTGGTAGCCCCGGTAGCGAGGCTTCAGCGAAGCCCGCATCAGGCCCTCCAAGCGGTCGACCAGCTTCTCGTACCGGCGCCGGGCCAGCTCGTCCTTCGCGGGCATTTCGCACAGCTCCCCACCTCTGCCCACAGCCCCATGTGTGCCATATGTGTGCTGCGAGTACGAAGGCCCTCCCGTCCGTTGGACGAAAGGGCCTCTGACCAGGTGTTTCTCTGTGCCCCCGGCAGGATTCGAACCTGCGACACCCGCTTTAGGAGTTCGATTGGGCTGGCTCTAACCCTGGCTGCACCGCGGTCGCCATGGCCAGGCTAAGGCGCCCAGGTCCTCAGCTATCCGGAGCCGTTGATGTCAACGACGGATGTCAATTGGTAGCCGCTCCTGCCCCCGACGAAGCCGTCGCATCGGTGGACGCCTTCTTGCTGTCCCCGCCCGTCACTTCGTGAAAGAAGCCCGGTACACCAAGGATGATCGCGGGGACAGCAAGTGCCCACCACCACAGGTAAGCGCCGCCGTGGAGAGCGGCCCACGTGCCGAGGCCGATGCCGCCGAGGCTGAGAAAGACCCCCACGCCCACCCCAACCGCGTCTCTCTTAAAAGAGTCTTCGCGCTGGCACATCTCGCTGTACCTCTGAGCTGTCGCGTCTACTTGGGACGTGAGCACCGTCTTGGCCGCTGTACCCTCCGCGACAGAGTCAACAGCTGCGATTTCTGCAGTCAGCCGAACCATGATCTTGTCTGAACTTGATCGGCGACTTGCCCGAGCTGCGAAGAGGCCCGTGAGCAGGGCGATTACCACTGGCGAGAATGCCGTTACTGCCTGCGTAGCCGAGGCGACCTGCAACCGTCATTCCCATCGTCGAGGGCGATAGCGCCCACAGTACCGAGCATGACTACGTAGAGGGGGTGTCCGTCCCCGGGCGCTCTGTAGTCCGTGCAGAGGGTGCCCCCAGCGGACTGGAGCTAACGGCCGATGGGGATCTCGTAGACGATCTCGCACAGAGCGGCGGGCACCACGATGTCCGCTGTCTCCACAGGCTGGCCCTGATCGCTGTAGTACGTCCGGCGGATGTGAGTGATCAGTGCCGCCTTCTGGATACCTAGGAGTGATACCTCTTCGGCGGTCGCTTGCCGCGGTTCCGGTTGCTCCACGGCGTGGCTGACGGTGATGCCGATCTGGGCCATGCGGTTTACGACGCCCGCCCCGGCGTGCGGGCCTCCCTCGGGAAGGACGACGAGAGTGCCGCCGGTGAGCTCGTACGGCTCCCAACTGGTCGACAGCTGAACTGGCTTGCCGTCAGCGAGGAACTCGTAGGCGGTGCGGACGCACAGCTCGCCCTCGGCAATGCCAAGGCGCGAGGCGACCTCGGCTGGCGCCGGAACTTTGGCATCGGTCCGACTCTCCCAGTCCCCTTGCCTGCCCACGGCCTTCATGTCCGCGCGGAACGGAGAGCTCTGGGGCTGCTCGCGCGCCGCCGAGCGGACAACGCGTACACGCTGCCGCGGCTCGGCGACGTAGGTACCAGATCCGGCACGCCCCTCCAGTACCCCCTGGGAGATCAGCAGCTCCTGGGCCCGGCGCACAACGTTCTCGCCCACGCCGCACTCCTGGGCGATCTGGGCGCGGGACGGGAGCCGATCTCCGGGCGTCCACTCGCGCTCCGAGATCCGCCGCCGCAGTACGTCGGCGATGCGGAGATAAGGCGGCTGCTCAGGCATATGGAAAATCTAGTCCACTAGCTCTAATCTAGTTAACTAGCTTAACTCAAAGTGATCGCTGGTGACGGAGGCTGCCCTGTGCCTGCTTCAGAAGTGAGCGCGGAGGTCATCGCAGCTCGGTTATCGGCCCTCGGGCTCACCACACGCGTGGAGGAGCACGACCGAGAGACGTCGATCGAAGCGGAGGTACCGGAATCGCTCTCCGCCGAGTCATGGCGGGAGGCCCTGGAAGTGGTGGCGATGGCCGACCGATTCGGACTGCTCGCCACCAGCTTGAACAGCCGCACCCTCTGGGCGGCCGTACGCAAAGCGGTCCCGACGACGGGCCCTGTCGACGGACCGAGCCATCAGCAATAGGAGCGAGCAGCATGTTCATCCGTATCGGACGTTCCCTCTTACTCGCCTGCGAGAAGCGTGGACGGCAGGACTCGCCCGCTGCACCTCGCCTCGCGCCTACCGGCATCTCGTGCACCCTGGCGGGTGCCTGCTGATGCCACCCAGCCAGCGCCCCCGCATCACGCATACGGGGGACGTCCCCTACCGATCGAGCGCGTGCCGGATCGGTACGCACCACGCGTGCAGGGAGTCTTCCCCCACCAAAACGCCGTTCGACGTTCCCGTGGTCTACGAGGCGTGCGATTGCCCCTGCCACACGACGGCCAATCGGCCGGCACCCGCGGAGGTACCGCAGTGAGGACATGGACACCCAGCGGCGCACTGGCCTCCACGGTCGAGATCACTGCGGCCAGCGTGTTGCGCGGCGACGTCATCCGAGTGGGCGGCCAGCCCTGCCGTGTGGCCGACCTCGTTCAACTGGCGGGCGGTGCCAAGCAACTCGTATTCGAGTCAGGCGAGCTGCTGACCCTGCACCCGCGGAGCCGACTCGCCGCACTTCGGATGACGAGAGGGAGGTGATCCAACCAATGCCTTCTCGCCGCCAGAGCATCGCCGCCGACCTCCGCGAGGAGATCACGACGGGTCGCCTGAAGCCCGGTGAACGCCTCCCCTCCGAGACTCAACTAGCCGCCCAATACAAGGTCAGCACGGCAACGCTACGGAGTGCTCTGGCAGTACTCCAAGGAGAGGGCCTGATCGAGAAGATCCACGGCAAGGGGAACTTCGTTCGTCGCCCCCTCCGTAAAATCACCTACGTCGGCGGCGATGGCACACCGGCCCCGCAGACCACCCCCGACACAGGGCTGCGCATCACGGTCCGCACCACCAAGATCCGGGCGAGCGGGCATCTGACAGCTCTATTGCGAGTGTCGACCGGTAGCGCCCTGACGGAGTTCTCCTGCCTCAGCTACGAGGCGAAATCACCGCACAGCCTGGCTCGCATCTACGTCCCTCGCGACCTGGCGCCAGCCACTGTGCTCAATGAACCGCGCATGTACGAGGGAGCGGCGGCCAGATTCGCGGCACTGCGCCCAACGTCAGCCGAGATCCGCGAAACAGTCAGCGCCCGCCTCCCGACACCAGACGAGGCCTCGACCCTTCGAATTAGCTCCGCCCTGGCGGTCCTCGCGATCACACGCGTGACGGCCGACATCACCGGACGCGTGGTCGAGGCCGCGCTCCTGGTGCTCCCAGGGGACCGCGCCGACGCGATCTTCACTACCAACCACGCAACCGACGCAGGACGGACGGAAAGATGACCTCCCGAGACGAGTTGCGGCTCCTCCCTTGGTCAGGACCAGACGGCAAGCCCTGCTACCTCAGCACCAACGACAGCAGCGGCCACATGTCCCGCCTGGCCGACAACATCGAGGCGGTACACCTCGGGATGGCAGCGGAACTGCTGGAGCAGTCACAGGAAGTACTGGACGGCGAGGACGTAGAGCCAGATCGGCTGCGCCTCCTGGCGACGGACCTACAGGGAGCCTTGCGGAATGCGCTCCGCGTAGCGATCAGCCGCAGCACCTCTAAACGGTGAGTGGCCTACGACCACCGGTTCAGCGCCCGCCTCGGTCGCCCCAGCACCCGCTCCCTCGGCGATGTGGCACCTCGGTCGGTATCTCCCCCCTGGCAGCCAAGTGCTTAGAAGAGACTGCCACTCTTCGGTCCGAGCACGGAGCGCAGAATTCCAGCAGTCGTAACGGGTCCGGACAGCACGACGTGGCGGGACCGTGATGCGGTGCCATGCGATACGCGGGTGAGATCCGCACGACTGTCACCTGCTTACGCCTGTCGTGATGCCTCAATGACGCGCGGCGAGGGTTTCCGCCCCATGGCTTGTTCGCGCCCTACCTGGACGGTGAGTGCATGGTCACTCTGAAAGTACCTGAAGCATCAACTGGTCTGGGCACAGTGGCGCGCCTAGGGGGTGGCCGGTGGCTTACATTCCGATACTCAAGGGCAAGGCGGGCGAGTTCATGGCTCTCGAACATGCCTCACAGGAGGTGTGGTCGAGTATTCGTCCGGTGATGGAGGTCGTACCGGACATCAACGTGAGAGACGTCCTGGAGACATTCTGCGAGCACGCGATGGAGGCGATACCGAACGGCGCAGTCTTAACTGTGGACTGCGGAGCGCTCCCGGCAACGTGCGTCTTGGAAGGCGATGCTGGCGGACCTGTCGCTCGGGTGAGTGAGTCTCTCGATTTGAGGGGCAGAGCCATGTGCCCCGTCTTCCGCAGCACGGACTCACGCGCTGTGCTGGACGAAGTAGCCGCTGCCAGCACTCGACACGGCCATGGAGCATGTTTGCGCGTTTCCGTGGCTGATGACGCGAGCGGGCCTCTGCTTGACCGGCCTCAAGTTCAAAGCTTGCTCCGTCAGTTAAAGAGAGAGCCCGAGGAGATCGATCTCCTAGTCGATGCAGGCCCAGTCCGGTCTAGCGCTGAGCGAGATGGGTTGGTCCAGACAGCTCTCGATACGCTGGAGCGCTTGTCGTGTTGGCGGTGGCGCCACAGAACTATTGCCGCCGGCGCCTTCCCTGTGAACCTGACAGGCTTCCCGCGAGGCTGTGCGACGCCCGTAGCCAGACAGGATGCGCAACTGTGGCAGAGAGTTGCAGATCAATGGTGCGGCGAGCCGCCAGACTTCGGGGACTTTGGAGTCACGCACCCGCGCATTCCAGTGAAGTCGCGAGGCACACCCGACCCGAACATGCGTTACACCACGCAGGACTGCTGGCAGGTCTTCGTCTATCCACGGATCCGCTCGGGCAATGACGACTTCTTCAAGCTCAGCCAAGACTTGGTGGCGTCAGTTCATTGGCCGCAGACGGGCGCTCGAACGTCATGGGGGGACGCTAGCCTCCAGGAGTGCGCATCCCGCCAGCGGCCTAAGGCTGGCGCTGGCAAAGAGTGGCGGGCTTGGGCGACCTCGCACCATCTTGCTGTGGTCACCAACAGCCTTACGGCGCTGGGGCGACCATGAGCCGACTGAATTTGCACTGATGGTCCGCAGACATGCGCGCTTGTTCGCCGTTGTTCTTTGGCGTTGTCGCGCAGTTAGACACGCACGGGCTCACTTGGCACCTACCCGCCGACGGTCCTCCAACGAGCGCCCTGCGCATTACGGTAGCGTCGTGGGCTCGAGCGAGAATTGCAGGCGTGCTGGTGCCTGGTGAGTCGTCTTGGGGGATGACGTGGATGCTGCTTGGGCCGCAGTGGTAGCAGGTTCGGTCGGCGCCATGATCGGCGGAGCCGCGACCTACTTTGGGCCCATGCAAGCTCAGAAGCGGGCGCTAGAGGCTAGTGCTGCTGCGAAAGCGGCAGATCGTCGAGACGACGCGGTCCGCTGTGTTGCCGAGGTCCGCAGCGAAGCGCAGGCATGGATCATGTATTTGATGCAAGTGCTAGGGGATGTCGGGCAAGGCCGGTTTCCGGATCTTGGCGACTTCGACGCCAAAGTAGCCGAACTGCGTGGGGCGTTCGAGAAGCCTCTGGCTCGCCTACTGACGTACGGGCTAGACGTGTTTTATAGCGCGTTTGCTCGTGAACTGCGCGCCGTGGAGCAAGGAGTACGCCAGATCGTCGCTGACCGAGACTCGGTGATGGCCACTTCGTACATCTCGCAGACAGACTCCTTGGGGACATACTTCTCGGCTCGGGCTGTGGTGACTACGCGGTGGGCGGATGACGTCATCAATGGTCGGTGGAGCGATGAGAACCCTCTACGTGGGACGGTCTTTGACCCCAATCGATGAGCGAACGAGCTGCCTAGCCGTAACCTCAGCTTGGGAAGCTGTGGTCATCTGAGGCTGGTTTGGGCGGTGACGTGTGCGAACGGTCGGAACGCGGTCTCGTTGGGCCCGACCGCGTTCACCGCGATTCCCTACCCGATCTGGTGCGCTTGTGGTGCGAGCCGCAGAGCCGCAGCAGTCCGGCGCTGGCCCAGGCCAGAGCGGGAGGATGAGAGAGATGGTCAGCTGTGGGCGGCCGCTGCCGACTCTCGTCAGCTTCAGACGGTCCAGGGACGGGCCCGAGGCCGAGGCCTGAGCAGCGTGATCACCGCTCCGCCCTTTGGGGCTGACGTGGCAGTCGCGGCCTGGGCCGCATCTAGTGAAAACCGGGACATCCGCGCCAAGTTGGGTGTTCAATCTCGTCATGCCGCGCTGCACCACGCGGGCCGCGCAAAGACGATGCAATGTCAGGAGAACAAATGATTCTGCGCGAGTTTCTCTATGTCGACACTGATAAGGTTCGCGCCCTGCTTGCTCAGCTCGATGGCGGAATTGCGGAGGAATCCCGAGAGACGGAACGCAAGGAGAAGAGGACAACCTTCGGTCCTCGCTCGGCAGCTCAACATCTGCAGGGGTCCGGTAGTGAGAGCTATACCAACAAATCTCTCGGCGATGCGTTATTCCCAACACTGGAAGAAGCTTTGGAGTCGGAACTCCTATTGCGTGACATTTCGGAAGATGCATCGCAGGTGGACCTTTGGGCAACTGGCGAACTTAAGAAGAAATATCCTCCAGGGTCGCTCGTCAGAATTACGGCGCCTGGGTCCCTGTTCGATACAAGGTATGCGGCCTCTGCTTTTGCCGCCTTCGGGCACGTGAATGTCGGGCTCCAAGGTATCGGAGCCTCGCCATCAGACGTGCCGCAGCAGCCAGGAAAGGGTAAGCAGGGCCAGCAGCGCCGCAAGCCGACAAAGAAGGTCGAGGGGGGTGTAGAACAACTGGAGGACGCAATCCCTGACTTCCCATCGGTTGGCGGGACGGACGGGAACACCCTGCGATCATTCGTGCAAATCGCAAAGGGTGTATTCACTCCAGGCTTGCATATCAACTTGACGCCAGCCGAGGGTGCCCTAGTGAGTTCCCGACTCCAGGAGGGGCGTCAGTATCTCGACACTGACGCGGAGATTCTCTTCGCCCGCTACGGCACGGAGCGTCACGAGTGGACACTGGTCGGTAGCATTGGGAGCTACGGGACAGAAGAAGTCGAGTTGCCGGATATGAACTTTTACAATTCGAACGGCAATGTCAATCGCGGCAAGTTCGCCGAAGCGATGAATGCTCAAATGCGGAACTTGGGGAGGATCGGATTTATTGATTTGCCTCAGCATCCAGGTTTCTCTCTAATCCCATTCGCCGTATACCGAACTATTCCTCGCAGTGTCGAGTTGGTGAATGCGCGGTCGTAGGTCGGTGGAGCGGCTTTGGGCTGGAGCTGCTTTGGGGCGAGTGATCATGGCCCCTTAAGCTCACGGCGAGTCGGGCAGTCTGTGGACCTGCCCGTTAAAGCACGACGTTGGGGCCATGATCTTAGAGGCTCGCCCCAAAGTGGCTGCCTAAAGCCGTGGAGCCGACCGCCCCAGCCACAGAGGGTGTCTCCCACTTCATGCCCGCAGCTCGCGAGCGCGCCGCCTGGCGCGGCCAGCCGGGGCGGAGACAGGAGGCAGGCCGCGCCGTCGAGGCGGCGCGCGCCCGCGCTGTGCGCGGGCCTTGATGAAGTAGGGAAAGTTCTATCGCGTCGGCGTCAGGCGCTTGCCGTCGTGGCTTCGCACGTGAGGGCCTGCCCCGTCTAGGGCGTCGAGGAGCCGGATCGCGTAGACCTCGGACATCCACTCGGCTACCTCTTCGGGCGTGAGCCAGTCGACCGCCGTTGATTCGCTGGATGTGCGTTCGGTGCCGCCGACCGGCTTGCAGCGGAAGACCAGCGCCACGATGCCCCGGGTCGTGTTCTTGTAGACCCCGGTGAGCTCGTCCACCTCGATGTGGATGCCCGTCTCTTCCAGGACTTCGCGCCGTACGCCCTCTTCGGGGGTCTCGTCGAGTTCGAGCACACCGCCAGGAAGTTCCCACTTGCCGTTGTCCGCGCGGCGGATTGCCAGGAGTCGGCCGTCCTCGCGAACCACTACTCCGGCTACGGACACGGAGTGCAGTGGCGTTGACTGGCCTTCCTGGGCGCTGTTACTCATATACAGGAGCATAGGAGGAAGAGAAGGACTATGGGAACTGCGGTAGGAGAGGGGAGGGCCGGACCTCGGTACGTGCAGATCGCTGACGACATCGTTCAGCAGATCCGGGCGGGAGTTCTGAAGCCCGGTGACATGGTGCCGAGTGAGTCGGAGCTCGTGGAGCGCTACGGCGTGGCCGGCGGGACGATTCGCAAGGCGATGGTCGAGGTGCGGGCCAGTGGGCTCGTCGAGACTCGGCACGGCAAGGGTTCGATCGTGAAGGATCGGCCGCCGGTACGGCATCGGTCCTCGGATCGCTTCCGGCGCTCGCTTCGGCAGGGTGGCAAGGCCGCGTATCTGGCGGAGTCCGCGCAGTCCGGCGCCACGGCCAAGGTCAGCGTCCTGTACATCGGGCCCATGGAGGCCCCCGCGGATGCTGCTGAGCGGTTGAGCGTCGAGGCCGGTACCCAGGTCCTTGCCCGGCGTCGTCTCTACTTCCGCAACGGCACCCCCGTCGAGACCGCGTCCTCGTATCTACCGTGGGACGTCGTGAAGGACATCCCCGAGTTGTTCGCCGAGAACCCCGGCGGCGGTGGCATCTACGCCCGACTCGAAGACCACGGGCACGAGTTCGCCGAGTTCGTTGAGACGCTGCAAGCACGTCCGGCCTCCAAGGCTGAGGCAACCGAGCTCGCGCTCAGTCCCGGAGCTCCGGTGGTTCATCTGATCCGCGAGGCCCGGACGACCGAAGGCCGTGTGGTCGAGGTCTGCGACACCCTCATGGCCGCTGACCAGTTCGTTTTCGAGTATCGGATCCCTGCCGCAGACTGACGCGCCCTCAACTCTTAGCAGCCCGCCGTGACTTCTCTGTCGCGGCGGGTTGACTCATGTATAGGAGTGATGCACTCTTCTTCATGTCACTCCTATACATGAGTGACGGAGTCCAGCATCTCTAGAGGAGTGATCCGCAGTGCGTCAGATCCCCGTCGACACCTCCACCGCCACCGTGATGGTCGCCAAGGCCCCGCAGCCCAAGGTCAAGGACCGTCGTACCGGTGAGCTCGCCCAAGACATCGAGACTGGAGCCCAGTTGATGACCGTGGACGTGATGTTCGCGGCCAACGACGCGGTGGAGATCCTGTCCGTCACCGTCCCCCAGCCGGGCATCTCCGACGAGCTGGCCATGGGCACCCCGGTCGCCCTCACCGGACTGATCGCCCGCCCGTGGGAGAACGAGTTCAACGGGCAGAAGCGGCACGGCATCGCCTTCCGCGCCGTCGCCGTCACCTCGCTCACCGGTGGTGCCACGAACTCCAAGGCAGCCTGATCATGACCGGCTTCACGGTCGCGCTGCTTCTGCTGGTCGTCGCCTCCGCAGTGATCCTGCGGTGGCGGCGCCCCGCCTGGTACTGGGTGAGCTTCGGCGTCACGTTCGCCGCGGTGCGGGTCCTGGTCCGGTACGCCTCGGTCATGGAGGCCTGCGGGCTCACCGTCCCGCCCTCGCGCTGGCGCCTCTCGCTCGCCCGGATGGCCAACCGCCCGGTGCCCGAGTCGCGAGCTCCGCGCGTCCTGCGGCTGCGGCCCACCCGCACCGGCCTGATCCTCCGCCTCAAGCTCCGCCCGGGGCAGGACGCGTTCGACGTCTCGGCCGCCACCGACCGGCTTCGCCACTCCTTCGGGATGTACGGCGTCACCTCCCGCGAACTGCGCTCCAGCGTCGTCGAGTTGCGCATGACCGGCTACGACGTACTCCAGCGGGTGAAGATGCCCGCCAAGACCGACAGCCGCCCGATGCGCATCCCCGTCGCCCTGCGCGAAGACGGCGCCGTGCACTACCGCGACTACCGGGCCGTACCGCACGGGCTCACGCTCGGCGCCACCGAGTCGGGCAAGTCCGTCTATCAGCGCAACCTCGTTGCCGGGCTCGCCGCTCAGGACGTCGCCCTCGTCGGCATCGACTGCAAGCAAGGCGTCGAGCTTTTCCCGCTCGCCCGGCGCTTCTCCGCCCTCGCCGACAACCCCGACACCGCCCTCGAACTCCTCGACGCACTCGTCTCCCACATGGAGACCGTCTACGAGCTCATACGTGCCGAGCAGCGCATCAGCGTCGGCGTACCCGATGCGGATATCGCCGCCGACATCTGGGATCTGCCTGAGGACCTGCGGCCCGTACCCGTCGTCGTTCTGGTCGATGAGGTCGCCGAACTCGCCCTCTACGCAAGCAAGGACGAGGAGAAGCGGCGCGACCGGATCATCACCGATCTGGTCCGCCTCGCCCAGCTCGGTCGAGCCGCCGGGATCTACCTGGAGATCTGTGGCCAGCGCTTCGGCTCCGAGCTCGGCAAGGGCATCACGATGCTCCGTGCCCAGCTCACCGGCCGTACTGCCCACCGCGTCAACGACGAATCCAGCGCCAACATGGCCTTCGGCGACATCGCCCCGGACGCCGTACTCGCCGCCATCCAGATCCCCACCGAGACACCCGGCATCGCCGTCACCGGCGACTCGACCGGCGGCTGGGCCCGCATCCGCGCCCCGCACACCTCGCTGCGCGAAGCCGTCAACATCTGCAACCGGCACGCCGACCGCACCCCGGACCTGCCCGAGCTGGCACCCTTCCGGCCCGTCGTCGCCCCGCTGCCCTCGGCCCACACGCCGCTCTCCAAGGCCGCCCCCGCCACGGCCTGACCACTCCCGCTCCACGGTCGGCGCGACCGCATCCGCGCCACGTCCCTACCCCGCCCATGCCCAAATCCGGAGGTGAACCAGTGGACGCCCACGAGGACTTCAACCGCACGGTGCAGCTGCTCGGCGCCCTGGCCCTGTACGCCGACCTGCCCGACGCCGACGAGGAGTTCGTAGCCGTCACGGGCTCGGCCGTCGCTGCCTCTCTGCCTCGTCGTGTTCTCCCGCCGCTGCCGCTCGACTACGACCCGACCGACGGTCCGGACTACCCGGGCGAGGGCTCGTAATGGCCCGGCCCGCGATCCGCCTGGACGCCGTCCTCGTGCAGGCCTTCATCGCTGGCGCCCTCTCCTTCGCCCACCTGCACGACCTCGCCGCCGCTGCCGGGCAAGACGGCTGGAAGGCGTGGGCCTACCCGATCAGCGTCGACCTGCTTCTGGTCGCGGCCTGGCGGCGGCTCCGCAGCGACGGCCCGTCCCGGCTCGCCTGGTGCTGGTTCCTGATCGCGCTGGTGGCCTCGCTCGGCGCCAACGTCGCCACCGCCGGGTTCCTCGACCTACAGCACCCGCCGGGCTGGCTCCGGTTCGGCGTTGCCGGTTGGCCCGCCCTCGCCTTCCTCGGCGGCACGCTGCTCGCCCACACCGCCCACACCGCCCACGAGCCCGAGCCCGAGCTCGAGACCGCGCCGGAGCCGGATCGGCCGGCACCCGCAGCACCCGAATCCGCGCCCGAGCCCCCTGCCGTCGCGGAGCCAGAAGCCGCCCAAGTCCCCGCGGCTGAAGTAGCGCCCGCCCTCCCCGCCACCGAAACCGCACCCCCGGTCCCGGCCGCCCTGGTCGACCACGCCCGCAAGGTCGCCGACGACCACCAGGCCCGCACCGGATCCCGCATCGACACCGACACCCTCCGGGCCCGCCTCGGTGTCCCGCCCCAGCTCGCCGCCGCCATCGCCGCCCAACTCGCCTGACCCAAAACCTGACCCGAGAGGAGAACCACCCATGCCCGCCCACGATCGCTTTCACTCCGTGATGCAGATCGGCCCTGTCCAGATCGGCACCCACCGCGATCACCACGGCCACACCAAGCACGCCGCCGTGTGCACCGCCGACCGCTGCGGCTGGTCCTCCGACTACTCCAGCCAGTCGGCCGCCCAGCTCGCCGCCCGCACCCACCGCTGCAAGGCCCGCTGAGGAGCCCCGCCATGGATGTCCCGCTCTGGCTCGCCCTGATCGTCGTCGGCTACCTCGGCCTCAAGCTCATCCGCCCGCCCTGGTGGCTGGTGATCGTGCTCCTGCTCTGTGGCTACCTCCTCGCAGACAGCCTGTTCGCCCCCGCCATCGACTCCACCGTCAAGTAGCAGCCCGCGAAGGGAGATCCACCATGTTCCGCCCCAAGGTCCCGACCAACCCGGCTCCGACCGGCATGGTCACCCCGCCCGCCATCGTCCCGGCCGCCGATGTTCAGCAGGTCCACGCCCCGGCGCCAATGCCCGCTGCCCCGGCTGCTCCCACCCGACCCGCTGTCCAGCTCACGCCCGGCAGTGTCGTCGCCCTCGTCGGTAGCGGCACCGCCGTCGTCCTGGTCGTCGGCGCCGTCCTGGTCTCCATGCTCCTCGCGGTCGCCATCACCGGCGCCTCGCTCGCCATCTGCGCCCTGGTGATCCGCTCCCTCATCACCGCCGAGCAGAAACGGCGCTGACCGGCCCCCGGGCGGCCTCAACCGCCAAGTCTCCGCCGCCCGGGAGCCGCGCCCCTCTCCGAACCAGAAATCCGGAAGGAAGCACCATCATGACCGCACGCACCCGACCGCCGTCCAGCATCTGCCCGGCCTGCGACGGCTTCGGCTCCGCCGCCGTCACCCTCGGAGGCCGCGACCGGCACGGCCACCTGCGCATCATCACCGCCCACTGCCTGGACGGCCACGGCATCGCCACGGTCCGCCGCTCGCTCACGCGGGAGGGCGCCCGTGTCTGACACGCTCCTCGACCCGACCACCCTCGGCGACCTGCTGAGGGTGGCTTCGGCCTCCGACTTCGACCGCTGGCAGGACCAGGTACGCCGCACCGGCGGCTGCTCCGACCCGATCCACCTCACCGGCTGGTCCCTCACCAAGGACAAGACGACCGGCGAGACCCTCCACCACTACTCCACCCAGAACGAGCCCGGCGGACGCCTCCGCCTCGCCTGCGGCAATCGCCGCGCCTCCCGCTGCCCCTCCTGCGCCTGGACGTACGCCGGAGACACCTACCACCTGATCCGCGCGGGCCTGGCCGGAGACGACCGCCGCGACATCCCGTCCACGGTCCGCGACCACCCGCGCGTCTTCACCACCCTCACTGCCCCGTCCTTCGGCCCGGTCCACAACCGACCCGACCGAGGTACCTGCCGCTGCGGCACCCACCACCCCACCGACGACCCGGCACTAGGCACCGCCCTCGACCCGACCACGTACGACTACGCCGCCGCCGTCCTCTTCAACAACCACGCGGGTGACCTGTGGATGAGATTCACGACGCGCCTACGCCGAGAGCTCGCCGCCCGCGCCGGACTCACCCAACGCGAACTGAAGGAGTCCGCCCGCCTCTCGTACGGCAAGGTCGCCGAGTTCCAGAAGCGCGGCGCCCTGCACTTCCACGCGGTCATCCGCCTCGACGGCCCGGACGGCTGCGACACTCCGCCCCCGTCCTGGGCGACCGTCGACCTTCTCGCCGACGCCATCCACGCCGCCGCCACGCACTCGTACACCTCGGTCTCTGTCCCGGCCGCCGATGACCAGCCCACCCGTACGTTCCGCTGGGGCACCCAACTCGACGTGCGCCCGGTCAAGGCCTTCGGTGACGGCTCCGATATCACCGAACAGGCCGTCGCGTCGTACGTCGCCAAGTACGCGACCAAGGCCGCCGAGAACACCGGCACCCTCGACCGCCGGATCACCGAACTCGCCGACCTCGACCGCCACCAGGTCCCCGCCCACGCCCGCCGCCTGATCGAAGCCTGCAAGCTGCTCGATCCGCTCTACCCGGACCGCCGCCTCTGGGCCTGGGCGCACATGCTCGGCTTCCGGGGCCACTTCTCCTCCAAGTCCCGCCGCTACTCCACCACCCTCGGCGAACTCCGCCAGGCCCGCGCCGACTTCCGCGCCGCACAGGAACGCGACGCCCTCGGCCTGGACGACCGCGAGCCGGACACCGTCCTCGTGCTCTCCGACTGGCAGTACGCGGGCCACGGCCACACGCCGGGGGAGTCCGCCCTCGCCGCAACGATCGCCCGGGATCTCCAGATCAACCGTGAAACCGCCCGTGACGCTCTCGCGGATGTCGATACATCGGGGGAGTGGTGACCATGGACCGGTTGCTCACCGTGCACCAGGTCGCTGAACTCCTCGGCACCACTGTGCGCTTTCCCCGTCGATTGATCGAGGAACGGCGGATCACCTTCGTCAGGGTCGGCCGACACGTCCGTATCCCTGAGGACGCACTCTCCGACTTCGTGGCGACCAACACCGTAGAGCCGGTAGCGATCCGGCGTGCATCGCTGAGGAGGGCTGCGTAATGGCCAACGGCAAAGGAAGCCGCCGCCGCTTCGGTTCGGTGCGCCAACTCAAGTCCGGCCGCTGGCAGGCTCGTTACCGGGACCCCGTGACCGGCCAGCTTCGCAGTCTCGATAAGACCTTCGCGACCAAGAAGGACGCTGAGGTTGCGTTGTCGCTGATCGAGGCGGACATCTCGCGTGGGCTGTGGGTTGATCCCGACGGGGGCAAGGTCCCTTTCGGCGATTTCATGACCGACTGGTTCCGGGATCGGAAGCTTGCGGGCCGTACGCGGGAGCGGCACGAATCGGTGATCCGGTTGCACATCATGCCCACCTTCGAGAACCGGGCGCTCGTCTCGGTCAACACGGCGCAGGTACGGGCCTGGCGTACGAGCCTTCTCGCTGCGGAGGTGGGAGAGCCGACCGTAGTCAAGGCGTACCAAATCCTTCGAGCGGCCTTCAACACGGCCGTTGATGATGAGCTGATCAAGCGGAACCCGTGCCGGATCAAAGGTGCCGACAGTTACGACGTGCCGGAACGTCCGGTGCTGAGCGTCGCTGAGGTCTACGCGGCTGCTGATGCGATCAACCCCCGGTATCGGCTTCTGGTCCTGTTCGGGGCCTTCACCACACTGCGCTTCGGCGAACTGGCAGCACTGCGCAGGCGGGATGTCGACGCCGAACACGGCACGGTCAAGGTGCATCGATCCCAAGCCGAGATGCAGACCGGCAAGCTCTTCGACAAGGCCCCTAAGTCGGACGCCGGAGTTCGCCCGGTGGCCTTCCCGGTCGAGCTGCTGCCGGATGTGAAGCGGCATCTTGAGCGGTACGCCGGGCCCGGTCGTGACGGACATGTCTTCATCGGCCCTCAGGGCGGCAAGCTGAGGCGCAGCAACTTCCGCGATGACTGGGTCAAGGCCCGGACCAAAGCGGGCATCGCTGCTGACGTCCACTTCCACGATCTTCGGCACACGGGAAACACCCTCACCGCCGACGGTGCGAGCCTCCGTGAGCTGATGGCCAGGATGGGGCACAGCACCGCGCGGGCGGCGCTGATCTACCAGCACATGGTCGATGGCAGGGACCGCCAGATTGCCGACCGCCTCGGCGAGAGGATCCGCAAGGGGCGGGATGCCAGCAAGAGTGACGATGATCCACCGGAGAGTGGCACGTAAGTGGCACGGACCGGATCATGCAGAAGGGCCAGCCTCGGGGAAAACATCCCTTGAGCTGGCCCTTTTCGCTGTGCCCCCGGCAGGATTCGAACCTGCGACACCCGCTTTAGGAGAGCGGTGCTCTATCCCCTGAGCTACGAAGGCGGGGCTGACTGATGCCGCCACGGATGGCGGTTTCAGACAGGGTAGCGGATGGGGGTGGGGCCGTGCCGCCTGGCCGGGGTGGCGTCAGCCGATGTGGGGTGGGGGTGTCGACTCCGTGTGTTCCTGCTTGCCCGCGGTGATCGCCAGTGCCGTTACCGCCAAGCCCGCCAGGAACATGCACGCCGCCGCTATGAACGCCATCGTGTAGCCGTGCGTCACCGCCTCGCCCGCCCGGGACAGCAGGGGGAAGTCCTTCGTGGACAGGGCGCGGTACAGGGCCGATGCCGCCTCCGGGAGCTTTGCGTTCGCCGTCGAGGTGGAGATCGTCGACAGGACCGCGAGGCCCAGCGCGCCGCCGATCTGCTGTGCCGTGTTCAGGAGCGCCGAGGCGATTCCCGTGTCCTCGTGGGCCACCCCGCTCACCGCGCCCAGCGTCATCGGGACGAAGCTCATCCCCAGGCCCAGGCCCGTGACGAACATCGCCGGCATCAGGTGCGTGGCGTAGGAGGAAGCGGGGGTGAGTGTTGCGAACCAGAGCATTCCTGCCGTTGCCACCAGCAGGCCCGGGCCCGCCAGGAGGCGCGGGGCCACTTTTGCGATCAGCTTGGAGCTGATGCCTGCCGCCGCTGCCATGCCGAAGCTGAAGGGGAGGTATGCGAAGCCCGTCCGCACCGGGCTGTAGCCCTGGATCAGCTGCATGTAGAGCGTCAGGAAGTAGAACGTGGCGAACATGCCCGCCCCGATGAACAGCATCGTCGCGTAACTGCCCCACCTGCTGCGGTCCTTGAACAGTCGCAGCGGCATCATCGGGTGCGCCGTGCGCGACTGCAGGAGCAGGAAGGTCAGCAGGAGTACCGCCGCCGTGCCGAATGATGTCAGCGTCACGGCGTTCGTCCAGCCGTGTTCTCCGCCCCTCGTGATCCCGTACACCAGCGCGATCAAGCCGCCGGTCCCGGTGATCGCGCCCGGGACGTCCAGGCGGCCCCGGTGGCGCTCCGCCTCCACCAGCGTGCGGGTTCCGGCGAGGACGGCCAGGCCGATCGGGATGTTCACGAAGAACACCCACCGCCAGTCCAGTACGTCGGTGAGTACGCCGCCGAGCAGCAGGCCCACCGTCGCGCCGACCCCGCCCATCGCCGCGTACACGCCCATCGCCGTGTTGCGCGGTTTGCCGGACGGGAACGTTGTGGTGATCAAGGCCAGTGCGCTGGGGGCTGCGAGTGCCGCGCCCACGCCCTGGAGGACCCTCGCGCCGATCAGCAAGGCCTCGTTGGGAGCCAGGCCGCCCAGGAGGGAGGCGAGGGTGAAGACGGCGATGCCCAACTGGAACATCCTGCGGCGGCCGAACAGGTCTCCCGCCCTGCCGCCGAGCAGGAGCAGTCCGCCGAAGGCCAGGGCGTAGGAATTGACGACCCAGGCCAGGTTCGCGTCGGTGACGCCCAAGTCGGTCTGGATGCTGGGCAGGGCGATGTTCGTGATCGTCGCGTCGAGGACCACCATCAGCTGGGCCGCGGCGATCACGAAGAGGGCCAGGCCGAGGTGGCGGCCCTTGGGACCTCTTCTGGAAGAGGTTCCGGGGGATGCTTCGGAGGTGTTCCGTGGTGGTGGGAGAGGCGACGTCGTGGCGCTGTCTGCCGACATGGGCGTAGGGCTCCGGAGATGTGTGGAGGCGTGGGCCGCTGTGGCCATGGCTGTGGCCTTGGCCCTGAGCGTGAAGTGATGTGACCGCTTGCAATACGAGCCGGAGCGCCGATACGGCGAGAAACTCCCTGCTCGTGACGAAGGCCAAACCCTAGCAGCCGAATTCCGTCCACCTGCGTGCGCCGAATGTATTTCTCTGTGTGGTCATTGTCGCGTCTCCCCGGCTGGCCAAAGGGGCCGTCTCTGTGGGCACGCGATCGGTCGCAACTTCCCCGTTCCCGCTTGCTTTTTCGGTACGAGTGTGGACACCGCGGGGGTCACGGACGCCCCCTGTGCGCCTCCGCCGTGCCCACACTCTTTCAAGGAATGCAAACCCGTTAGCTTTCGAATTCCCTGCGCTTCTCAGGACTGTGCTTCTCAGGACTGCGCTTCTCAGGAACTCGGAGTCCAATTTCCCAGCCAGTCGCCGATCTCCTGGTCCGCCGCCTGCGCGTCGCTCAATTGCGGGCGGTCGGCGCTCGCCGAGCCCGAGCCCGCGCCCGTGTTCTTGTACTCCGCGAAACGGTCGTCCTTCCAGGGGAAGCCGCCCATGTCCACCCACGGGGTCGCCTTGATGGCGGCGCTCAGGGTCGAGTCGCGCACCGTCGTCTGCGGGTCCAGCGTCGCGTCGCCGCCCGCGTGCCAGTTGCGGCCCAGGTAGAAGCTGCGTGCCGATACGTCGCCGCTCACCGTGGTGTTGGTGATCAAGAAGCCCTTGCGGTCGGCCGGGGTGCTCGGCGCGGTGACGTAGCCCTGCGAGGTGCCGTCCCAGCGCTTCTTGAGGGTGATCACCGAGTGGTCCACCACTGCCGTCGCCCGGCCGAAGACGAAGTCCGTGTTGCCCACGATGTAGGAGTTCTTGATGTAGGCGCGGCCCAGTTTGTCCTTCGCCGCCGTGTCCAGGAGGAGCGTGTCCTGGTCGCCCTCCACGATCACGCTGTCCAGGAATGCATTGTCGGCCGCCGTGCGCAGGGCCACCGCCTGGTGACCGGAGAGGTTCTGGTTCGCCTTCTCGTCGAAGTCGTTGGAGAGGGTCAGGTTGCGCGCCTGGAAGTCGTCGGCCTCCGCGGCGACGGTCGCGCTGCCCGAGGTGCCGTAGGTGCCGGAGCCGTCCGGCTTGGGGGTGCCCGCCGCGTTGTCGTACACGATGACCGTGTCCTTGCGGCTGCTCCCCGAGCCCTGGAGGGTGACGTGCGGCTTGTTGGCCGGGATCTTCACCGTCTCGCGGTACGTTCCCGGCGCGATGGAGATGACCACCCGCGAGGAGTTGTTCGCGGGTACGGCATTGACCGCCGCCTGCACCGTCTTGTACTGGCCGCTGCCGTCCTTCGCCACCGTGAGCGTGGCAGCAGCAGCGGAGGCGGCAGCGGAGGTGCTCGCGCGCGGGCCCGCGCCCGCCTTCACCTTTGACGGGACTTCCGATCCCTTGTCCAGGGTGTAGTCGTAGAACGCCTTCGGATCGAACGCCGTGCCGCCGCTCTCGTTGCGTCCGCTCGTCCCGGCGAAGACATTCCCGCGCTGCACGATCGAGGCCGAACTGTCCTTGGTGACCGGGTTCTTGATGCCCTCGAAGTAACTGTTCTCCAGGACCATCTTCGTGTTGCCGCGCGAGTAATTTCCGTACGAGGACGTGATGTCCGTTCCTGCCACGTCCTGGAGGTAGTTGTTGTAGAGGTGCGCGTGGGCCACGTTGTCCGTGGACGGGTTGCGCTGCTCCGTCTCGCGGAACCAGTTGTGGTGGATCGTGATGTCGGCCGTGGTGTTCTCGGTCCAGCCGATGCCGAACGTCTTGTTGTTGTCGCTCAGCCTGTTCCAGGACACCGTCAGATAGGTGGTGTCCTTTCGGCTGTCTATCAGGCCGTCCGCCATGTGCCGCAGGTCGTTGTGGTCGATCCACACGTGGTGCGCGCCGTCCATCTGTACGGCGTCGAAGTCGTGCTCCTTGTCGTTCCACGTGCCCGCGTACGAGTCCCGGATCGTGAGGTTCCGGATGATTACGTTGTGCACGCCCTGGCCCAGGAAGAAGCCGCCCCCGACGATCTGGCCCGAGGTGCCTGAGCCCACGATCGTCTTGTCCGACGCGACCTTGATCTCCTTGCCCTTGGGGTCCATCGTGATCGTCGCGGCCACGACGATGACGTAGGGGTCGGAAGCCGTCGCGTATTTCTCCAGGTCCGCGAGTGTTCTGACGGTGACTGTCTTTCCGTCGCGTCCGCCGTACGTCCCGTTCTGACCCAGGGCGTCGACCGATGCGAAGCCGTCGGCGATGTCGGCCGCCCGGGTTGCTGCCGCGGAAGCCGCGGAAGCCGCCGAGGCCCGTGGCTGTGCGTCCTCGCCGAAGACTCCGAAAGCCGTGCCGTACGTGAGTCCCGCCGCGGCTGCCACGGCCACCGGGATCCCGACCGTCAGGCTCAGCCGCCGCCTGCGGTGCCGCGCCCCGCGCTCATCGTTGATCGCTCTCATTGCCTCATCCGCCCTGGCGATAGTCGGTATGCGTGTGCGTCTGCGCCTTTGTTGCGCAGGGCAGTCGTCACCAGGGCGAGGAATGGTTGCCGGGTCGGTCAGGAGAGGAAGCCGTGGCGGATCAGGGTGACGCGGTACCGGCGTCCCAGGTGTAGGCGTGCAGGCGCAGAGCCAGCTGGATCTCCAGGGAACGCTCCGGGGACTGCCAGTCGGCGCCCAGCAAGTGGCCGATCCTGTCCAGGCGTTGGACCACGGTGTTCACATGGACGTGGAGCGATTCCTTCGCCTTGGACTGGCTCGTCCCGCAGGCGAAGTAGGCCCGCAGGGTGTGGACGAGTTCGGTGCCGCGCTTGGTGTCGTAGTCAAGGACCGGGCCCAGCGTGCGGCGTACGTACGAGTCGAGATTCGTGTCGTTCGTGTCGTCGCCGAGCAGTACGCCGAGGAAGCCGAGGTCGGGCAGGTCCGCGCCCTGGCCCGTGTGGCCGAGCGCGCGCAGGGCGGAGAGACAGCGCAGGGCCTCGGCGTGGGCCTGGGAGAGGGCCTCGGGGCCGGTCGCGGGGCCCGCCGCGCCGACCGTGACCGGGGCTCCCGCGGCCTGGGTGAGTTCGGCGGCGAGGGCGCGGGCCCTGGCGCCGGTGCCGTCGGCCGGGATCACCAGGACCACGTGGTCGTGGTGCAGGCCGGACAGGCCGTGGTGGGCGCGGGCCGCTCGGGCCGCGGACGAGAGCAGGAGCTGGCGGGACGCCGCCTCGCTGTGCGTGACGAACACCGCGTGGGGGAGCGCCAGATCGACGTCCAGACGGCGGGCCCGCGCGGTCAGGCGGCCCGGGGTGCCGGAGAGGGAGAGCAGATCGCCGAGGAGCTCGCCCCGTACGCGGTCCTCCGCCTCGGCCGCCGAGCGGCGAAGGAGCAGGAGCAGCGCCGTGACGACCCCGGCGCGTTCGAAGAGGCGGCGGTCGGCCTCGCCCAGGTCGGCCCGGTCGGTGAGGGCGATGCTGCCCAGGAGCTCCGGGCCCGCGAGGACCGCGCACACCCAGGTGCCGTCGAGAGGGACGGCACGCCCACTGGCGCGCGAGGCGGCGACGGCCTTGGCCGGGGGCGTACGGGGGGCGGCGTCGACTCGGGCGAGCGGGTCGGCCGGGCCGGCGTCCACGCGGGCCAGTTCCGTGCCGTCCGCGTCGTGGATGAGGGTGCCGCCGTGCAGGAGCGCGCCGATCGCGGTGGCGACCTCGGTGAAGTCGCCGCCGCGCAGGACGAGATCGGTCAGGCGGTCGTGCGCGTCCTCGGCCCTGAGCATGGCCTCGCTGTGCGCGCGGATGGTCTGCGACGCCGCGTTCAGGTCGACGAGCGCGGCCCTCGTCTCCTCCATGCGGCGTGCGCTGTCGATGGCGATCGCCGCGTGGTCGGCGAGCGAGGAGAGTAGTGCGCCCTCGTCCGGGGCGAAGGCACGGGCGGTGCGGTCGGCGGCGTACAGGACACCGATGACGTGGGTGCCCTGGCGCAGTGGTACGCCGAGGATGGCGTGCAGGCCTTCCTCGAGTACGGCGCTGTCGATGGGGGTGGTGTGCTGGAAACGGGGATCGACCTCGTAGTCCCCGGTGGCGTACGGACGGGCCGTCTGGGCGACGAGGCCGCCGAGTCCCTCGCCCATGCCAAGGCGCAGATTCTGGAACGCGGCGGAGACCGAGCCGTCCGTCACGCGCATGTAAGTGTCGCCCGCCGCCGGGTCGTTGAGCGAGAGATACGCGACGTCCGTACGAAGGAGCAGCTTCGCCCGGTGCACGATGGCGCGCAGGACGGCGTCCAGGTCGCGCAGCGCCGCGAGGTCGCCCGCCGTGTCGAAGAGCGCGGTGAGCTCGGCCTCCCTGCGCTGGTGCTGATTCAGGGTGCGGCGCACGCGCAGGGCGGTCTGCGTGGCCTCGTCGATCGCCGTGAGCTCGGCGCCGCCCGCTCCTGCGGCGCGGGCCGCCGCGGCAGGACGGGCGAACTGCTCGGCGGGCGCGTCATCGGCGAGCAGGTCGAGCAGCTCGCGCAGGGCGGAAGCGGTAGCGGTAGCCGTACACGCCTGCTCCCGGTGGGCGGCGTCGGGGGAGCTGGACATACGACGGTCGCCTCCGGGAGCGGGGTGCGCGTGCTGGTGATGCGCGTGCTGAGGGTGCGCTTCAGGTTCGGGGCTCGGGTTCAGGTGGAGATTGTCGCTGAGGCTGTGGCCGTCGGGGAATCCTCGGGCGCGGAATGCCGCTCCTGCGCGAGCGAGCGGCCCCGGGTCTCCTTCGCCACGAGCACGGTGAGCGTCGTGATGATCACCGTCACGCAGACGTACAGAGCCACCGGCGTCGCGGACCCGAAGTCCTTGAGCAGCTCGACCGCGATGATCGGCGCGAGCGCGCCGCCGATGATGGACGCGAGCTGTGAGCCCATCGAGGCACCTGAGTAGCGGACCTTCGTGTCGAACATCTCGGAGATGAAGGCGGCCTGCGGCCCGTACATCGCACCGTGGAAGAGCAGCCCGACCGTGACCGCGAGGGTGATCACCGTGAAGGACTTGCTGTCCACGAGCGCGAAGAACGCGAACGCCCACGCCGCCATGCCGACCGACCCGATCAGAGTGACGGGCCTGCGGCCGATGCGGTCCGAGAGGGCGCCCCAGAGGGGGATCGTCACGAAGTGCACGGCGGAGCCGATGAGCACGGCGTTCAGGGCGGTGCTCTTGGGCAGTTCCAGGTGCACGGTGACGTAGACGAGGACGAAGGCCGTGAGGATGTAGTACGAGACGTTCTCGCCGAGCCGGGTGCCGATGGCGGTCAGGACGCCGCGCCAGTTGTGCCGGAAGACCTCGACGACCGGGGCGTCCTGCTTCTCCGCCGCACCGGCCTTGGCTGCCTCGGCCTCCGCCTTCGCCTGTGCCTCCAGGAACAGCGGCGACTCCGAGACCGAGACCCGTATCCACAGGCCGATGATCACGAGCACCCCGGACAGCAGGAACGGGATGCGCCAGCCCCAGGCGAGGAACGCCTCGTCGGACTGGACCGCGGCCAGGAGCGCGAGGACGCCGGTGGCGAGGAGGTTGCCGCCGGGGGCGCCGGCCTGCGGCCAGGAGGCCCAGAAGCCGCGGTTCTTGTCGTCGCCGTGCTCGGAGACGATCAGGACGGCGCCGCCCCACTCGCCGCCGAGCGCGAAGCCCTGGATCAGGCGCAACACCGTGAGCAGGATCGGGGCGCCGACGCCGAGGGTGGCGTGGGTGGGCAGCAGGCCCATCGCGAAGGTGGCGCCGCCCATCATCATCAGGCTCAGCACGAGCAGCTTCTTGCGGCCGATCTTGTCTCCGTAGTGGCCGAAGACGACGCCGCCGAGGGGGCGGGCGGCGAACCCGACGGCGTAGGTGAGGAAGGAGAGGAGGGTGCCGACCAGGGGGTCGCTGTCGGGGAAGAAGAGGGTGTTGAAGACGAGCGCGGCGGCGGACCCGTAGAGGAAGAAGTCGTACCACTCGATGGTGGTGCCGATGAGGCTGGCGCTGATGATGCGGGCGATACCTGGCTTGCCCGGGGTCCTGCCCGGGGTCTTGCCCTGGGCGCGCGGCGTTGCGGCTGCCATGGCGTGATCCGTTTCTCGATGGGGACGGAGGTGCGGCTGGGTGGGGGCGGGGGAGCGGGGTGGGGTCAGCCGGCGGTCCAGCCGCCGTCCAGGGGCAGCGACGCGCCGGTCACGAAGCCGCTGTGCGGGCCGCACAGCCAGAGCGCGGCGGCGGCGATCTCCTCGGGCTCGATGAGGCGCTTGGCCGCGGAACGACGCAGGAGCACGTCGGTGAGTACCTGCTCGGGGGCGATTCCGTGGGCGGCGGCCTGGGCGCTGATCTGGTCCTCGACCAGGGGCGTACGGGTGTAGCCGGGGCAGAGGCAGTTGCTGGTGACGCCGTGCGTCGCGCCTTCCAGGGCGGTGACCTTGCTCAGGCCCTCCAGGGCGTGCTTGGCGGTGACGTAGGCGGACTTGAAGGGGCTTGCGCGCAGGCCGTGCACGCTGGAGATGTTCACGACGCGGCCCCAGCCCTGGGCGTACATGTGGGGCAGCGTCCGGCGCAGCAGGAGGAACGGCGCGGTGACCATCACCTTCTGGATCAGGTCGAACCTCTCCGGGGGGAACTCCTCTATGGCGGCGACGTGTTGGAGCCCCGCGCTGTTGACGAGGATGTCGACGCGGGTGGGCAGGGTCTGCACCGCCGCCGGATCCGCGAGGTCCACGGCGTGAGCCTCGCCGTCGATCTCGCCCGCGACGTCCTTGGCCGCGTCGGCGTGCTGATCCACGACGTGGACGAAGGCACCGGCGTCGGCCAGCGCCACGGCGCAGGCCCGGCCGATGCCGCTCGCGCCACCGGTGACCAGGGCGGTGCGCCCGGTGAGGTCGGGTCCGGCGGGTCGTCCTGCGGGTCCTGCGGGGGCGTCACCGCGGGGAGTGGGGCCGGGAGCGGGGCCGGGAGTGGGGCTCGTCATGGCCGGAAACGTAAGGGCACGCCGGGCGGGGATCCCATGTGTGGGACCCACATAACGGAGGAGCTGGGTGTGTGGATGGGTGCGGCGGTCCGGGTGCGGTCAGGGTGACCCAGGTCACGCTCGACGGCTCAAGACCTGTGCTACCTTGCAAACAGCACGTGTGTACGCCGCCTTCTGCGGCGCCGGTGCCGATCTTCTTTTCTTCCGCCTCTTCGAGGCCCCCGCAGTTCCGAAGCGGCTTCCGTATTTCTCGAAGCTCTTGCTGCAGTTCGTTTCTCCGCCCGTCGTACGGGACGTGAACACACCGTTCCGCCGGGCCCCTCATTCGCATGTCCGCGAAAGGACCCCATCATGAGTACCGCAACCCTCACCCAGAACAAGACCACCAACAACAACACCCGCACCAGCACTTCTACTTCTGCTGTTGCGACCCCCGTCGTAGCCGTCTCCGGCATCCTCGACGTGAGTCACAACGCCAACGGCCATCTCCGTACCGGCGATTGCCTCCCCACCCCGAACGACGTGACCGTCCCCTCCGCGCTCATCCGCCGACTCGGCCTGCGTGCGGGCGACCTGGTCGAGGGCGCCTGCGGCAAGGCCCGCACCCTCACCGGTGTCGACCGGGTCAACGGACACTCCGCCGAAGCCCTGAGCAGGCGCGCACGGTTCGGTGACCTGACCCCGCTGCACCCCCGTGAGCGGCTGAGGCTCGAAACGCCTGGCGTCGGCGGCGGCAGCGTCGCGACCCGGCTCATCGATCTCGTCGCGCCCGTCGGCAAGGGTCAGCGCGGCCTCATCGTCGCGCCGCCGCGCACCGGCAAGACCGTACTGCTCCAGCAGATCGCCGCCGCCGTCAGCGCGAACCACCCCGAGGCGCACCTCATGGTGGTGCTGCTCGACGAACGGCCCGAAGAAGTCACGGACATGAAGCGTTCCGTGCGCGGCGAAGTCCTCGCCTCGACCTTCGACAAGCCCGCCAAGCAGCACATCGCCCTCGCCGAACTCGCCGTCGAGCGCGCCAAGCGGCTCACCGAGGAGGGCAAGGACGTCGTCATGCTCTTCGACTCCCTCACCCGGCTCTGCCGCGCGTACAACAACGCGGCCTCCAGTGGCGGCCGCACCCTCTCCGGAGGTGTCGACGCCGCCGCCATCCAGGGCCCCAAGCGCCTCTTCGGTGCCGCGCGGCTCGCGGAGGAGGGCGGGTCCCTGACCATGCTCGCCACCGTGCTCGTGGAGACCGGATCGCGCGCCGACGACTACTACTTCGAAGAGCTCAAGGGCACCGGCAACATGGAGCTCCGCCTCGACCGCGGCATGGCCGAGCGCCGCGTCTTCCCCGCCGTCGACGTCACCCCGTCCGGCACGCGCCGCGACGAACTCCTGGTGCCCTCCGACGAGTTGACCGCCGTACGCGGGCTGCGGCGAGCCCTGCACGGCAGGGACGCGCAGAGCAACCTGGAGGCGATCCTCGATCGCCTGCGCAAGACCCCGGACAACGCCGCCTTCCTGCGGCAGGTCCAGCAGACAGTGCCCGGCGCTGGCGCCGGCTCCGGCTCCGTCAAGGTCAAGGTCAACGGCGGCTGAGGATGCCTTTACGGACTGATGATGCTTTTACGGGCGCGTGACGTGCACCCGGTACCGGCCCTCCGCGTCGATGTCCGACACCGTGATGCGTACGCCCGTCTTCTTGTCCGTGAAGGTCTGTCCGGGCTCGTAGGTAGCGTCGGAGAGTTCCGCGTGGACGTTCGGCTGGCGCGTGCAGCCGCCGCTGTCCTTCGTGGAGTCGGAGACGCTGATCGGACCCCGGCCCGTGTCGACCTCCGCGTCCACCCGGTAGATCAGGACGCCGGGCTTGCAGATCGCGTCGTCGTTGCCGCCGCGGGTGCGCACCTCGACGGCGTACCCCTTGGTCGTGCTCAGCGGCACGAAGGCGAGCTTGGTGCCGCCGTTCGTCGCGAGCGGGCTCAGCGTGTGCTCGGTGGTGCCCGCGTTCGACGCGCAGCTGATCTGGTCGTCGTCGAGCCAGCCGAGCTTCCACTTGTGCCAGGCGAGCAGGTCGTTGTTGGCGCCCCAGTCCTCGCTCATGATGTCCCAGTGGCCGACCGCGCCGCCGCCCTCCTGCGTGTAGAGGTCGGGCAGGCCGAAGACGTGGCCGTTCTCGTGCGGGAGCACGCGGTAGCCCGTCTCGCTGTAGTTCCCCGAGCCGTCGTCCTGGCGGCTGTAGACGAAGGACGCGTTGGAGACCGGGACGCCGTCCGCGACGGGCGCCTCGGTGTTGCCAGCGAAAGTCACCGACAGGACCGTGTCGAGCGCGGAAGGGCCCGCGTTCGGCGTGATGAGGATGTTCACCAGGTCGTACTCGCGGAAGTCCACGTCAGGGTCCGCCGCGGCCACGATGTCCCGGACCAGCTCGCGGTAGCCCGGATCGAAGGGTGCGCCGCGCTCTATCCCGTACTCCTTGAAGCTCTTGGGCATCCGCAGCCAGTCGGAGATCGGCGACTCGGGGCGGTAGTCGAGACGTCCGTAGGAACTGGTGCGGAACCAGTCCGACGTCTGCGGGAAGAACTCCGCGAGACGGTCGAGCGCGCTGCCCTCACCGGGGGCGTCGGAGAAGTCGACCATGAGGTTCAGGGCCCGGACGGTGCCCGTGGAGCGGGAGTAGCCGGAAGACGTGGGTACGCCCTCCGACATCTGGACGCCCATCGTGCCGCTGATCATGCACGGGCTGAGTGTCGTCGCGCGGGCCAGGGACACGGGGCCCGCTGCCGTGGGGGACTTCTCCATCAGGCGGCCGGTGCTCGCCGACGTGGTGACCGTGAGGGCGAGGACGGCGCAGGTGGCCAGTGCCGCGCCACGTCGGGCTCCGCGTATCTGCCTGCAGGTCGGCTGCTGCATCCATGGGCCTTCCCCTCGCGGCAGCCGCCGGTCCTGGCTGCACCCTTTCGATCACCCTGTGCCGGTGGGTGCGCGGGCGCTCGCTGGGTGCGACCGATCGTGGGTATTTCGCGTACGGAGGTGTGACGCGGGTCACGGGAAGAAAGTCGGGCGGCGGGAAATATCCGGGGAGTCTTTCCCCGTTTAGACCTGAGTCCGAGCGAAACGGGGAGTGATTCCCCGCATCGCGCATCCGAGGCTCCGACACCGTCCGGAGTCCCGACCACAAGCTTGAGGAGAGCCGCCGTGGAGACCGTGACCGCTGAGCAGCGCCGTACGCCCCGCCCGCGGGCCGACGCCCTGCGCAACCGGGAGCGGATCGTCGCCGCCGCACGCGAGATGTTCGTCGAGTTCGGCCCCGATGTGCCGCTCGACGAGGTCGCGCGCCGTGCGGGCGTCGGCAACGCCACGGTCTACCGGCACTTCTCCGACCGTTCCGAACTGGTCCACCAGGTCGTCCTGCTCGTCACCGACCGCGTCTCGGCACACGCCGAGGAAGCGATCGCGGCGGCAGACGCCGACGCGAGTGCCGCGTTCGACGCCCTGCGCCGGTTCGTACATGCCTCCGCCGACGAGCGCATCGGTGCCCTGTGCCCGATCCTCCAGGCGGCCTTCGACCCTGATCACCCGGATCTGGTCGACGCCCGTGAGCGGCTCGAAGCCGTTATCGGCGGGCTCATGCACAGGGCGCGCGCGGCCGGGCAGCTGCGCACCGACATCGCCGTCGGGGACCTGATGGTCGCTCTCTCCCAGCTCACGAGGCCGCTGCCCGGCACGGCGTGCCCGAACATGGACCGCTTCGTCCACCGGCACCTACAGCTGTTCCTCGACGGCCTGATGGCGCCGGCCCGCTCCGAGCTGCCCGGTGAGGCGGCGACCTTGGAGGGCCTTCGCGAGCGCTGAGTCCCGGCTGAGTCCCGACTGACCTCGCTTCTCTTCTCGCTCGACTTCTCGCTCGACTTCTCTTCTCACGTTTCTTCTCACGCTCGACTTAGCAGTACGCAAGCCGCCGGGGGCGGCATGCGTCGCTTTTCCGTCACTTGTTCACCACTCGTACCGCTAGGTGGCTACTCCCATGTCAGAAACAGATCCGAGGCGCTGGAAAGCGCTGATCTTCATCGCGCTCGCGCAGCTGATGGTCGTGCTCGACGCGACCATCGTGAACATCGCGCTGCCCTCCGCCCAGACGGACCTGGGCATCTCGGACGGCAACCGCCAGTGGGTCATCACGGCCTACGCCCTGGCCTTCGGTGGTCTGCTGCTCTTCGGTGGTCGCATATCCGACCTCTGGGGCCGCAAGCGCACCTTCGTTACCGGCCTGATCGGTTTCGCCGCTGCCTCCGCGCTCGGCGGCGCCGCGACCGGCGAGGCCATGATGCTGGGCGCCCGCGCCCTTCAGGGTGTGTTCGGCGCGCTGCTCGCGCCCGCCGCCCTCTCGCTGCTCGCCGTGATGTTCACCGATGCCAAGGAGCGCGCCAAGGCGTTCGGCATCTACGGTGCGATCGCCGGTGGCGGTGGCGCCGTCGGCCTCATCCTCGGCGGCTTCCTCACCGAGTACCTGAACTGGCGCTGGACGTTCTTCGTGAACATCCCCTTCGCCGCCGTCGCCGCACTGGGCGCGTACTTCGTCATCCGTGAGCCGGCCGGTGGCCGCAACCGCTCGCCGCTCGACATCCCGGGCGTGGTCCTTTCCACCCTCGGTCTCGTCGCCCTGGTCTACGGCTTCACGCGGGCCGAGTCCGAGGGCTGGTCGGACTCCGTGACCATCGGCATGTTCGTCGCATCGGCCGCTCTGCTCGCCGCGTTCGTCCTCACGGAGTCCAAGGTCAAGTCGCCGCTGCTTCCGCTGCGCGTCCTGACCGAGCGCAACCGTGGCGGCGTCTACATGTCGCTCGGCCTCGCGATCATCGCGATGTTCGGCCTGTTCCTGTTCCTCACGTACTACCTGCAGATCGTCCAGGGCTTCTCGCCGGTCAAGACCGGCTTCGCGTTCCTGCCGATGATCGTCGGCATGATCACGGGCTCCACGCAGATCGGCGCCCGCCTGATGACCCGCGTTCCGCCGCGGCTGCTCATGGGTCCCGGCTTCCTGCTCGCCGCCGGCGGCATGCTGTTCCTGACGCAGCTTGAGGTCAACACCTCGTACGCCGCTGTGATCCTGCCCGGACAGCTGCTGCTCGGCCTCGGTATGGGTACGGCGTTCATGCCCGCCATGTCGCTCGCCACGCACGGTGTCGAGGCGCGTGACTCCGGTGTCGCCTCCGCGATGGTCAACACCTCGCAGCAGGTCGGCGGCGCCATCGGCACCGCTCTCCTGAACACCATCGCCGCCTCCGCCACCACCGCGTACATCACTTCGCACGCGGCGGGTGCGAGGACTCCGGCGGCGCAGAAGCTGCTCCAGGCGGAGGCCATGGTCGAGGGCTACACCAGCGCGATCTGGTGGGCCGTCGGCATCCTGGTGGCCGCATCGGCGATCGCCTTCACGCTCATCAACACCGGTGCCCAGGGCGGCGCTCCCGCCGCCTCGGGTGACACCGACGGTGTGGTGGAGGACGAGGTGCGGATCCCGGTGGTCGCGCACTGACCCCCGCTTTCTGACAGGGAGGCGAGGCTCAGCGGAGCCAGGGCAGGTCCGCCCCCGCCTCCTTCGGCTGAAGTCCCTCGGCGACGATCATCATGATCTCGCCGAGGGACTTCTGCTGTTCCGGGGTGAGCCGGTCGAAGAGCGCCTGGCGTACGGCGGTGACATGGCCCGGCGCGGTCCGGCGCAGGACGTCGTACCCGTCCTCGGTGAGGATCGCGAACTGGCCGCGCTTGTCGGAGGGACAGTCCTCGCGGCGCACCCACCCGTTCTTCTCCAGGCGCGCGATGGCGTGCGAGAGGCGGGACCGGGTGATCTTGGAGTTTTTGGCGAGTTCCGTCATGCGCAGCCGCCGCCGCGGGGCGACGGAGAGCTGGACGATGAGTCCGTAGTAGATGTGAGGCATGCCCGCGTCGCGTTGCAACTGGCGATCGAGGTGATCCTCCAGGAGCGTGGTGGCCTGCAAGTACGCAAGCCAGGTGCGCTGTTCCTCGTCGTTGAGCCAGCGCGGTTCCCCGTCGGGGACGTCGAGGACGTCGGGAACGTCAGGGGAAGAAGTGGGTGCCGTGTCCATGTACTCCACTGTACGCAGCCCTTTCTTGAAAGTTAAACAATGCAGGAGTAGGGTCGTCGTCGAGTGGAAGCTTGAGAGTTAAAGTAAATAGTTCCTCGCCCGTTCTCACTCGTTCTCACCCGTTCCTCGCCCGCTCTTCGCACGTTCTCGGTTCTCGGAGGCGCCGTCATGACCGCAACCCAGGAGCGCATGCCCGCCCTGTACCTCAGCCACGGCGCACCGCCGCTCGCCGACGACGACCTCTGGCCGGACCAGCTCCGCGCCTGGTCCGCGGAGCTGCCGCGCCCCAAGGCCATCCTCATGGTCTCCGCCCACTGGGAGGAGGCCCCGCTCGCGCTCGGCGCGACACGGACAGCGCCACTGGTCTACGACTTCTGGGGCTTCCCCGAGCACTACTACCAGGTGACGTACGCCGCTCCCGGCGCCCCTCAACTGGCTGATTCCGTACGGAAACTGCTGCGCGGGGCCGGTACGCCGGTGCAGGACATCCCGGATCGCGGGCTCGACCACGGAGCGTACGTCCCTCTCGTCGAGATGTATCCAGGCGCGGACATCCCCGTTCTCCAGATCTCCCTGCCGACCCTCGACCCGCGGCGCCTGATGGACATCGGACGCAAGCTGGCGCCGCTGCGGGACGAGGGCGTGCTGATCGTCGGCAGCGGCTTCTTCACGCACAACCTGGCGGCACTGCGGCAGGGCGGTACGCCGTCGTGGTCGGTGGAGTTCGACGCGTGGGGGCACGAGGCGCTCGACGCGGGCGATGTGGACGGACTCCTCGACTTCCGGCACAAGTCTCCGGCGGGCGAGCTCGCGCATCCGCGTACGGAGCACTTCGCGCCCCTGTTCGTGACGCTGGGGGCCGCCGAGGCCTCGGGGGATCTGGGCGGGCAGCGGCAGCGGAGCGTGATCGACGGGTTCTGGATGGGGCTTGCCAAGAGGTCGGTGCAGTTCGGCTGACCTGTGTGCTGTGTGGCAGGTCCGCGCTAGGTCAGCGGCTCGCTGATCTCGATCGCGCGCAGGGCCGCCGTCAGGGCCTGCTCGTCGCCCACGTCGAGCGCCGTGTCGGTGAACTTGATGACGTGCTCGTCGCCGTGCGCGAGGGCCCGCTCGAAGACCTCCTCGGGGGCGAAGGTGCCGGGTGCGGTGTACGCGACCGGGGCGTCAGGGGCGTACATCGAGGTCACGGCGGCCGATGCCGTCCAGGCCGCGTGCAGGCTCGGCGCCCACAAGGTGCGGGGCAGTGCGGGCAGGGCGCGCAGAACGGCGTTGGGCGCGGTCGACGCGTGCACCAGCATGGTCTCCTCGCCGTGGCCGTGGGTGGCGTACCGGTGAGTGGCCGCGCGCACCAGCTCGGTGAGCCTGCGGTGCGCCTCGTCGGGGTCGGTCACGTCGGCGGCCCACGTGGGGAGGCCCGCGACCCGGCCGAGCCTGGCGGGGAAGCTGCCGCTGTCCCTGTCGGGGATGGGCTCGACGGCGTCGAGGGCGGCGGCTGCGGTGCCAGTACTTACTGTCAGGAGTGCGATGCCGGTGGTGGGGTGGTGGCGGGCGGCCCAGTAGCCGAGGCCGTGGGCGAGCTCGGTGCGGCGGGGCTGGGTCTCCTCCCCGCGCAGGAGGGTGCGCACCGCGTGGCCCACCCGGATCACCGGGTGCGTCGAGCCGCCGTACATGCCGGGCAGCAGGCGGGGCCACCACGCGGCGAGGACGTCACGCCACGGACGTTCGCCGCTCTCGCCGCTCCCTCCGATCTCTCTTTCGAAATATGCGATCCAGTCCGCCGCGCGGCGCGGATCACCGAGGGCGGCGCGCCAGTTGTCGCCGGTGATTGACTCGATCGCGCTCGGGTACTCCTCCAGCCTCGGCGCGTACAGCTCAAGCCAGCGGTGGATCCCGCCGGTCAGGCCGTGCGCGGCGAGCGCCTCGACGGCCATCGGCGCGTGGTTGGTGAGCCGCCCCAGCCGCTCGGGGCCCGAGGCGTGCAGGCGCTGCAGGGCCTCGTCGAGGGTGCCGGTGGTGTCGGCGGTGGTGTCGGCTGTGGCGTCCATGGGGGGACGGTAGGCGGGGCGCGAGCGGGGCGTAACGGCCTTGCGGACTAGGTCAGGACCTAGGACGGCGCCTGCGGGACCTAGGTCCCGCTTGGCGGCTGAGGGCCGAGGGGACGCTCGTACCAGGCGACGTCCCAGTAGCGGCCGAACTTCCGGCCGACCTCGCGGTACGTGCCGACGTGCCGGAAGCCGAAGCGTTCGTGGAGGCGGCGCGACGCGTCGTTCGGCTGGGCGATCCCGGCGTAGGCGCGGTGCAGGTCCTCACCCTCCAGGGCCTCGAAGAGCGTCTTGTAGAGCAGGGTGCCGATGCCACGGCCCGCGGCATCCGGTGCGCAGTAGACGCTGACTTCCACAGAGGTGGCGTACGCGGGCTTCGTTCGGAAAGGACTACTGGTGGCGTATCCGAGGATCAGTCCGGGACTCGGGCGGCTGGAATCCCGCTCCTGGGCAACCAATAGGCGGTGGGGGCCGTCTTCAGGATGGGAGAGCAGCCAAGGGCGGCGCTCTTCTGGCAGGAAGACGGCTGTGTCGAACGTGATCGCCGTCTCACGTACATAGTGGTTGTAGATATCGGTCAGAGCCCCGAGATCGGCCTCCGTGCCCGGCCTGACCTGCACCTCTGTACGTTCCGACGGCATCTGGCCTCCCCATGTGGCGGCACAGGGTACTGCAACGCCAGGAAAATAGGTGCGCGGCTTGGGAATTCTGTCCGGATTCCAGTCGTTGTTTCCATCGGAAGCAGGGCACCCGCGAGGGTGTGGTTTCCACCACAGAGGCCCGTGAAAAGGGCCGACCAGGACCTCCACACGCAAGGGAGCACGCATGGCAACCCGTGCCGTCGCCCGTCGTAAGTCCGCCTCCACCGGCGAGACCGACGCGGCACGCAGTGTTCGCGCCGTAGGCGGGGAGATCGCCGACCGCGACCTGGTCGGCATGTACCTCGACGAGATCGCGCGTACGCCGCTTCTCGACGCCGCCAAGGAAGTCGAGCTGTCCCAGATCATCGAGGCCGGTGTGTACGCCCGGAAGATAATCGACGGCGAGATCGAGGACTCCGTCTCCGGCGCCGCCGCGTCCCGCGAGGAGCTGGAGGCGCTGGTCGCCGACGGCGAGCGGGCGAAGGACGTCTTCATCCGGTCGAACCTGAGGCTCGTCGTCGCTGTGGCCCGCCGCTACCCGAGGAGCGGTCTGCCCCTCCTCGACCTGATCCAGGAGGGGAACGCGGGCCTGGTGCGCGCGGTCGAGAAGTTCGACTACGCCAAGGGTTTCAAGTTCTCCACGTACGCCACGTGGTGGATCCGCCAGGCCATCACGCGCTCCATAGCCGACCAGTCGCGCACCATCCGTCTCCCCGTCCACCTGGTGGAGGAGCTGGGGCGGATCCGCCGGGTCATGCGCGAGTTCAACCGGAAGAACGGGCGCGACCCCGAGCCGGAAGAGGTCGCCGCGGAGCTCGACTCCACGCCGGCGCGTGTGGTCGACGTCCTGGACTGGGCGCGTGACCCGGTCTCGCTGAACATGGGCGTGGACGACAGCGGGGACACGCAATTCGGTGACCTGCTCGAGGACACCTCCGCGGTCTCGCCCGAGCAGTCCGTCCTGACCCTGCTGCGCAGCGAGGAACTGGACGACCTGATCGGCCGCCTCGACCAGCGCACGGCTTCCATCATCAAGATGCGGTACGGCATCGAGGACGGCCGCGAGCGGACCCTCACCGAGGTCGGCAAGCAGCATGGGCTTACGCGGGAGCGGATCCGTCAGATCGAGAAGCATGCGTTGCTCGAGCTGAAGAAGATGGCTCGGGACACGGGGTTCGACGCGGCGGCCTAGGCGGCCCGCCTCGACCCCGCCCACTGACTGAGCCCCGGTGCCATCCCCCCCCCGGCACCGGGGCTCATTTCTGTTCTCTTGCGGTGGGGTGGGGGGCACTTCCCGCGCTCCGCGCGGAGGTCTCCCGCCCACCCGCCCGATTACCCCGGGTAACGGGTGGTGTGTGGGTGGGAGACCTCCGCGCGAAGCGCGGGAAAGTGTTCCCGCTCCACCGGCCCGCGGTCCTACTCCGGGGGCGAAGACGCCCGCGTCAAGCGGGAGCCCAGGCCCCGCAGGGACGCCACAAGCTCAGGCGGCTCGTGGGCCACGAAATCGCAGCCGGTCATGGCCAGGCGGACGGCCAGCCAGTCGACGGCGTCCGTCACCGTCGAGCGGAGGCGACACGTGGAGTCCGTAAGAGGCTCAGGCGTGCCGAGCGCCGAAGGGAACGCCCCCGCGACGGCCTCCGCGGAGGCAGCGAACGTCACGTCGATCGCGTACGAAGGCTGCCCCCGCCACATGGACCGGCGGATGTACTCCGCGGCATCCCCCGTGGGCAGCTCGCGCGGCACGAAGCGGGCGCCGGTGGCGAAGGGGGACGACACCCGGTCCACCCGGAACGTGCGCCAGTCGTCGCGGTCGATGTCGTACGCGACCAGATACCAGCGCCGCCCCGTCGACACCAGACGGTGCGGCTCCGTCAGACGCCGGGACTCCGTACCGTCGCCGGAGCGGTACGCGAAGCGCAGACGCTCCTGGCCCGCCGCCGCGGACGCCATCACCGTGAGCGTCTCGGGCGCGATACTGGCACCGTCCCCGCTGGTCAGCGGCGTCGTGGCGATCTGGAGCGCCTGGACGCGATGACGTAGCCGCGAGGGCAGCACCTGCTCGAGCTTCGCCAGGGCCCGCACCGACGCCTCCTCCACCCCCTCCACCGCGTGCCCCGCCCCCGCCCGCAGACCCACGGCGATCGCCACCGCCTCCTCGTCGTCCAGGACGAGCGGCGGCATCGCCTTCCCCGCGACCAGGCGATACCCACCCGTCGCCCCCTGACTCGCCTGCACCGGATAGCCGAGGTCCCGCAGCCGGTCGATGTCGCGCCGCACGGTACGGCGGCTGACGCCGAGCCGGTCGGACAGCTCCCCGCCCGGCCACTCGCGCGGGGTCTGGAGGAGCGAGAGGAGTTGCAGCAGCCGCGCAGGGGTGTCCGTACCGCCGGACCTTTCCGAAGCTGTGCCCGAGGTCGTACCCGAAGCTGTGCCCGAAGCCGTGCCCGAAGTCGAAGTCATGTCGTCCAGGATGCCGCGCATCTAGGACACGTACTGGCCTATATGGCTTCTAGTCTCCACTCATGACTTACAGCAGCCCTGCCACAGCACCGACCGGAACGGCGGCAGCCGCCGCCGACCGGCGCCGCTGGTTCGCCCTCGCCATCGTGATGACCGCGGCCTTCATGGACCTCGTCGACGTCACCATCGTCAACATCGCGATCCCTTCCATCCAGCGGGACGCCGGCGCCTCGTACAGCCAGATCCAGTGGATCACCGCGGGGTACGCGCTCGCGTTCGCGGCCGGACTGATCACCGGCGGGCGGCTCGGCGACATCCACGGGCGCAAGCGGATGTTCCTCATAGGGATCGGCGGCTTCACGCTCGCCTCCGCGCTCTGCGGGTTCGCCGCGAACCCGGAGATGCTGGTCGCGTCGCGCATTCTGCAGGGCGGCATGGCCGCGATGATGGTGCCGCAGGTCCTGTCGATCGTGCACGCCACCTTCCCCGCGCACGAGCGGGGCAAGGTCTTCGGGCTCTTCGGGATGATCGTGGGGCTCGGCGCGGTCTCGGGACCGCTGCTCGGCGCGCTCCTCACCCAGTGGAACATCTTCGGTCTCGAGTGGCGGCCGATCTTCCTGATCAACCTGCCCGTCGGTATCGCGGGACTGATCCTGGGGCGCAAGTTCATCACCGAGTCCAAGGCGCCGAAGGCACTCAAGCTCGACCTCGTCGGCGTCGTCCTCGTCACGCTCGGCCTGCTGATGGTGCTCTACCCGCTCACCCGTGGGCAGGAGTTGGACTGGCCGCTGTGGGGCTACGCCATGATGGCGGGCGGCCTCGTCGTCTTCGGCGCGCTCATCGCGTACGAGAAGGCGAAGGCGGCCAAGGACGGTTCGCCGCTGGTGGAGCTGTCCCTGTTCAAGGTGAAGAGCTTCGCGGCGGGCATCGCGGTGCAGACCGTGTTCGGTGTCTCGATGGGCATCTTCTTCCTGGTCTGGACCCTGTACATGCAGGAGGGGCTCGGCTGGAGCGCGCTGCGTGCGGGCACGACCGGGGTGCCGTTCTCGATCGCGGTATCGGCGGCGGCCGGTATGTCCGTGCAGAAGCTCGTGCCGCGCTTCGGGCGCAAGGTGCTGCAGGGCGGCGCGCTCATCATGGCCACGGGGGTGCTGCTCTACATCTGGGAGGCCGACCGGTACGGCAAGGACATCGCGTCCTGGCAGATGGCGCTGCCGCTGGTCGTGATGGGCGCCGGTATGGGGTTCATCGTCGCGCCTCTGACGGACGCCATCCTCTCCGACGTGCCGCGTGAGCACTCGGGGTCCGCGTCCGGTCTCCTGAACACCGTGCAGCAGATGGGCACGGCGCTCGGACTCGGCCTGGTCTCCGTGGTGTTCTTCGGCGCGATCGACGAGAAGGCCGCGCGGAGCCAGGTGCCCATGGAGATCGTGGGCGCGTTCCAGAACTCGCTGTGGTGGGTCGTCGGCGTGCTCGCCGTCATCTTCCTGCTGATGTTCGCCCTGCCGGGCAAGCCGCGTCAGCACGTCGAGGGTGGTGAGGGCGAGGGCGGCGGCAGCGAGGACGTGTCCGCCGGGTCGCCGTCCGGTGAACTCCCCGAGCGTGAGCCCGCGCTGACCTCCTGAGCCGACCTCCTGAGAGGTGTGCGCGGGGCGCGTCCCGGGTGGAGCCTAGAGCTCCGCCCGGGCCGCTTTCGCGTCGAGGGACTTGAGTACGGCACCGGGGTCGCCGCCCTTGGTGACAGCGGCCCCGATCTCCTCGCGGATGGCCGTCCGGACCGTGGGCCACGAGCGCAGGCCGACCGGCTGGAACTGGGCCTGCGGCATCTGGTCGATGAACTTCCACAGCGGACGCTGTGCCGCGTCAGCGCGCAGAGCCGACGACGCGGAGCTGGTCACCGGGAGCGCGGCCTGGCCGCCGCCGTACGCCTTCGCCGACTTGCGGCCGTAGAGATAGCTGAGGAACTTGCCGCAGGCGTCGCTGTGGCCGTTCTGCTTGAACGCCATGAGCCAGTCGCTCAGGCCCACCGGCGCAACCGCCCCGCCTCGGCGCGTGGGGAACGCGGCGTGCGCGTAAGGGAACTTGACCTTGTCGGCGGCGCCCATGAGTACCGGGTGAGCGATCAGCATCCCGATGCCGCCGCGCATGAACTGCTCGTACGCGGCCGTCCTGTTGAGCCCCGCCGGGTCGGCGCCCGCGAGCCCCTTCGCCACAAGTTCGTCCCGCAGCCAGGTCAGCGTCCGGACGTTGCTCGCGGTGTGGAAGTCGTAGCCGGTGGCCAGGGCCGCGTAGCCGCCTTCGTCCGCGAGCATCCAGGACAGGGCCTCGTCCTCGGCGGCCTCGGGGCCCAGTTGCAGCCCGTACGGCGTCTTCACTCCGATCCCCTTCAATGCCTGCGCCGCCGATCGCAGCTCGTCCCAGGAGGTGGGGGCGCCGCTGATGCCGGCCTGCTTGAAGAGGGCCGTGTTGTAGAAGAGGCGTGGGGTGCTTGCGAGGAAGGGGATGCCGTACTGGACGTGCTTGACCGAGCCCGCCTCGGCGTACGAGCGGGTGAAGTCGGCCTCGGTGCGGATGTCGAAGAGGTCGGACGCGCCGTAGAGCTGGTCGTCCTCGGCGTAGGGGGCGAAGACGTTCGACTGGGCGATGTCGGGGGCGCTGCCGTCCTTCACCCGGCGGGCGAGGGTCCGGTCGAGCTTGTCGAAGGGGACGCGTTCCAGGGCGATCTTGACGGCGGGGTGCGCCTTCTCGAAGGCGGTGACCAAGCCGTCCCACTGGTCGCCGATGGAGGAGCCGACGCTTTTGTCGTAGCTGGCGACGAGGAGTTTGAGGGTGGTGGTGTCGTCGCTGCCGGATGCGCAGGCGGTGAGCCCGAGGCCGAGGGCGGAGGCGCCGGTGAGACCGGCCGAGTTGGTCAGGAACTGTCGACGACGCACCGGGCTTGCCACCTTCTTGGACGTACTTGATCTCACCGTATTGATGTGGTGGCAGATTCTGTCACACAGGCAGAATGTGCCTAGACATCTGAGTGGTCGGTCCTCCTGTCCGTCCGCTGGCATAACCTGCCTCGCATGCCCGCAAGTTCACTCAACTCGCCCGATTCGCCTGATTCACTCGGCTCGCCTGATTCGCTCGGCTCGCTCACCGAGCGCCGCAAGGCGGAGACGCGCCTGGACATCGCCCGTACCGCGGCCGCGCTCTTCGTCGAGGACGGGCTGCGGGCCACCCGCGCCGAGGACATCGCCCGCGCGGCGGGCGTCGCGCCCCGCACCTTCTACCGCTACTTCGCGACGAAGGAGGAGGCCGTCGCCCCGCTCTTCGCCGCCGGCGCGCAGCAGTGGGCCGAGGCGGTACGGGCCGCCCCCGCGGGTCTCTCCGTGCGGGACGCGCTGCGGCATGCGGCGGCGCGGGCGCTGGTCCCGGACAGCGACGCCGCGCCGGGGGTCGCCATCGGGGACGCGGAGGCGCTGGAGTGGGTGCGGGCGCTGCTGCGGATGGCGGGGGAGAGTGCCGCTCTCCGCGCGGTGTGGTCGGACGCCTGTCACGCCTCCGAGGAGACGCTGATCTCTGTGCTGGCCGAGCGGGAGGGGCGCGGGGTGCTGCGGGCGCGGGCGCAGGTGCCTTCGCTGGAGCTGCGGCTCGTGGCGGGGGTCGCCAGTGCGGCGGTGCGGGTGGCGGTGGAGACGTGGGCGTCTAGCGACGCCCCGGCCGGGGGTGCGGGCGGGCCTGCGGCCCTGGCGGAACGCTGCATCGAGGCCCTGGAGGGCTTTCGCTGGCCGTAGGCGGGTGTGGGGGTGCGGGTCCTGCGGTGCGGGTTCGTCTTGGGGGCGGGGCCGCGCCGGTATGTCCGTCCTCGCTATCCGCTACTGGTCGTTGCCCGCTTCGGTGGGGGGAGTGCTGTGTGCCGTGCTCCGGGCAGACATACCGGCACGTCCCCTCACGTGCGTTGCCGACTGCGGGTGCGTCGCGCCTTGCTTGCCGAGTCTGCCGACGTCGATTCGCTCAGCCCCCCGCCGGTGCGGATCGCTCGGCTCTGCTGCTCTAGGTATTCCCCGGCCCGCCCCGGCTCGTGGCACCCGTGCTGTCCCGCCCGCCCGTGCCGATCAATCCACCCGCCCACCCCTTGGCGACGCGGGGCAATCGGGCGGGTGGGAGTGGTCCCTTCGCGGGCAACCCTTGTGCCTCGTACTCCCAGGGCGAAAGTCCGTTTGTGTCTGCCGTGCGTCCGGACGTGTTTACTTTGCGGAAATACGGTCGTAGTCTCGGAGGTAATCCACAAGCTCGGGCATCAGGCGGAGGCAAACGGACATGTACGCACCGGAGCGCCAGCAGGAGATCCTGCGGCTCGCGCGCGACGGCGGACGGGTCGACGTGCTGTCGCTGGCCGAGGAGTTCAAGGTCACCGCCGAGACCATCCGGCGTGACCTCAAGGCCCTGGACCGCGCGGGCCTCGTACGCCGGGTGCACGGCGGTGCCATACCGGCCGGACGCCTCGACTTCGAGCCCGACCTCGCGGAGCGAGAGGGAACGGCGGCCGACGAGAAGGACCGCATCGCGCACGCCGCCCTCGCCGAGCTGCCGGCCGAAGGCAGCGTCATCCTCGACGCGGGCTCGACGGTCGCCCGCCTCGCCGCCTCCCTCCCGCTGGAAGCGACCTTCACCGTCGTCACCCACGGCCTCCCCACCGCCGCCCGCCTCGCCGACCACCCCGGCATCCAGCTCCACCTCATCGGGGGCCGCGTCCGAAGCCGTACGCGCGCCGCCGTCGACGCGTGGGCGCTGCGGGCGTACGGGGAGATCCGCGCGGACGTCCTCTTCGTCGCCGCGAACGGCTTCTCCGCGGAAGCGGGCCTGACCACCCCCGACCTCGCCGAAGCGGCCGTCAAGCGCGCGGCGATCGGCGCGGCCCGCCGCGTGGTGCTCCTCGCGGACTCCACCAAGCACGGGCAGGAGCACTTCGCGCGCTTCGGCGGTCTCGACGATGTAGACCTGCTGATCACCGACACCGGGCTCAGCCCCGAGGACGCCGCGGCGATCGAAGGCGGCGGCACGGAGGTGATCCGGGCATGAGCGGCACGGACGAGAACGTGGACAGCAGCAGCAACAGCCATACGCAGGTCGGCAACGAAACGGTACGTACGCGCATGATCCTCACCGTCACCCCCAACCCCTCCCTCGACCGCACCTACGAGGTCCCCTCGCTGGACCGCGGCGAGGTCATACGGGCCACCGGCGACCGGATGGACCCGGGCGGCAAGGGCGTCAACGTATCGAGGGCGGTCGCAGCCGCAGGCGCGGAGACGCTCGCCGTGCTGCCCCTCGGCGGCGCGCCCGGCGCGCTCGTCAACCAGCTCCTCGACGAGCAGGGCATCAAGGTCGCGCCGGTGTGGGTCGCGGGCCAGACCCGCTCGAACATCGCGGTGGCCGAACCGGACGGCACTCTCACCAAGATCAACGCGACGGGGCCCGAACTGACGTCGGTCGAGGCCGAGCTGCTCCTCTCCGCCGTGCGGGAGCGGTCCGCCGGAGCCGACTGGATCGCCTGCTGCGGCAGCCTTCCGCGTGGGCTCGGCCCTTCCTGGTACGCCGATCTCGTGGCCCGCGCGCACGCGGCAGGCGCCCGTATCGCCCTGGACACCTCGGGCCCGGCACTGCTCGCGGCGCTCGCCGAGCGACCCGACGTAGTCAAGCCGAACGCGGAGGAGCTCGCCGAAGCGGTGGGCCGCCCCCTGGCGACGGTCGGCGACGCGGTCAAGGCGGCGGAAGAGCTGCGGGAGCTGGGCGCGCGGGCCGTGCTCGCAAGCCTCGGCGCGGACGGACAGTTGCTCGTGGACGACTCGGGTGCGTACTTCGCCAGCGCACCGGTCGACGCCGTACGCAGCAACGTAGGCGCCGGTGACTCATCCCTGGCCGGTTTCCTCATCGCGGGCGGCACAGGACCCAAGGCCCTCGCATCGGCGGTGGCGCACGGCGCTGCAGCGGTGCAACTTCCCGGCAGCGCGATGCCGACCCCGTCCGACCTCGCGCCCGACGCGGTCACGGTCACGTCGGAGGTCCCCCTGGACCGCGTACTGACGGAGCCGGTGTCATGACTCCCCACCCCTGCGACCCCCGCAAGGTTTTCAGCTCAACCCCCGTCCCCACCCCCGCCCTCCGGGCCATACGCGTGCGAAGGAGCCCGCGATGAGCGAGATGATCACCGCGGAACTGGTCGACCTCGAAATCGACCGGTCCGCCGGAAACAAGGAAGCGGCGGCCCGTGCCCTCGCCGAGCGCATGGTGTCCCTGGGCCGGGTGACCGACCTGGACGGATTCCTCGCCGACGTGGCGGCCCGCGAGGCGCAGATGCCCACCGGGCTCGACGGCGGCATCGGCATCCCGCACTGCCGCAGCGCCCACGTCACCGAGCCGACCCTCGCCTTCGGCCGCTCGGCCGACGGCATCGACTTCGGGGCGCCGGACGGACCCGCCGACCTGATCTTCCTGATCGCCGCTCCGGCCGGTGCCGACGACGCCCACCTGACGATCCTGTCCTCCCTCGCGCGGCAGTTGATGGACGAGGAGTTCACGAGCGCGCTGCGGGCAGCTGAGGACGCGGCGACGGCTGCGGCTCTGATCGCAGGGGAGCCCGCTGCTCGTAGCGCGGCGGAAGAACCCACCGACCCGCAGTCGGCAGACGACCCGGCCCCGGCGGAGCCGTTCCGCATCGTGGCGGTCACCTCCTGCCCCACGGGCATCGCGCACACCTACATGGCAGCCGAGTCCCTGGAGAACGCCGCCCGCGAGGCAGGCGTAGAGCTGACGGTGGAGACCCAGGGCTCCGCGGGCTTCACCCGCCTCGACCCGGCGGTCATCGCCGCCGCGGACGGCGTCGTCTTCGCGCACGACGTCCCCGTACGGGAGAAGGACCGTTTCGCCGGTAAGCCCACCGTCGACGTCGGCGTGAAGGCGGGCATCAGCAGGCCCGCCGAGCTCATCGCGGAGGTCAGGGCGAAGGCGGCCCGTGGCGAGACCACCGCGGACGTCGGCCCGAGCCCCGTCGACAACGCTGGTGACAGCGGCGACGGCTACGGCACCAAGCTGCGCAAGTGGCTCATGTCCGGCGTCAGTTACATGGTCCCGTTCGTCGCGGCGGGCGGCCTCCTCATCGCGCTCGGCTTCGCCATCGGCGGCTGGAAGATCGACAAGGCGCCGTCCGTCGCCGAGCACTTCGTGTGGACGGACACCACCAGCTGGGCCGCGCTCCTCTTCCAGATCGGCGGGCTCGCCTTCGCCTTCCTGGTGCCGGTCCTCGCGGGCTACATCGCGTACGGAATGGCCGACCGGCCAGGACTCGTCCCCGGATTCGTCGGCGGTTCTGTCGCCGTCACCATCAACGCGGGCTTCCTCGGCGGTCTCGCGGCGGGCCTGATCGCGGGCGCGGTCGTCATGGGCATCCAGCGCGTGAAGATCCCCACCGTGCTTCGCGGGATCATGCCCGTGGTCGTGATCCCGCTGATCTCGTCGGCGGTCGTCGGCTTCCTGATGTTCCTCGTCATCGGAAAGCCCATCGCCTCGCTGCAGAGCGCGCTCACGGACTGGCTCGAGGGCCTCTCCGGCGCCAACGCCATCATCCTGGGCGTCATCCTCGGCCTGATGATGTGCTTCGACCTCGGCGGTCCGCTGAACAAGGTCGCGTACGCCTTCGCCGTCGGCGGCCTCGCCAACCCGACCGAGGGCAGCCTCAAGGTCATGGCCGCAGTGATGGCGGCCGGCATGGTCCCGCCGCTCGCCATGGCCCTCGCCACCACGGTCCGCGGCCGGCTCTTCACCAAGACCGAGCGCGAGAACGGCAAGGCGGCCTGGTTCCTCGGCGCCTCCTTCATCACGGAGGGCGCGATCCCGTTCGCCGCGGCCGACCCGCTGCGGGTGATCCCCGCCTCGATGGCGGGCGGCGCCGTCACCGGCGCCCTGTCGATGACCTTCGGCTGCACGCTGCGGGCTCCGCACGGCGGCATCTTCGTGGTGCCGCTCATCGGGCAGCCGCTGCTCTACCTCGTGGCGATCCTTGCCGGTGTCGGCGTCTCGACCGTGTCGGTCATCCTGCTCAAGGGCACCCGGAAGCAGGCCCCTTCGGAGAGCGGCGCCACGGCTGAGGAAGCTGTGACGGAGGAGCGCGTACCGGCGGCTGTCTGAGCTGCTGACTGGGCTCTTATCTGGGCTTCTGTCTGAGCTCTGACTGTTCGGCCCCTATGAGGGGGGTTGTGCGACATGCGTCACTTCGGGACGTAAGTCCTACAACCCCCCTGTCGTAAGCCCCGGATCGTGTTGTCTACTGTGCGGCATGCTCCAGAATGTCTCGATCCTCCAGCAGGCAGGCGTGGCCGTCCTGGCCGTGGCGACCGCAGTCTGGGCCGTGGGCCTGGTGCGGGTGCTGCGTCGCGACCGAGTCGACGTGGACGTCTGGCGTCAGTCCCAGGCGCTGCGTGCGCTGCCCGCGCAGACGGGCCCTCCGCGCGCGGAGACGGTCGAGCTGACGGCCGCCGAGCGGGCCGCCTTCGCCGTCCTCGTGCGGCAGTTCGGCGACGGCAGGTCGTAGACGACGGCCGGTCCTGGGCTACTTCGTACGCTGCTGCGGAATGCTCCGCGCGCGCTGGTCCATCGCCGCGCGGGCCGCTTCCTCGGAGACGTACACCTCGCACCGGTGCTGCTTGTCGGGCGTGACCGTGTGCTCGACCTCCCAGAGGCTGAGCTCGCTGCCGTCGAAGAGCAGGAACGCGTGCTCGTAGAGCGAGAAGCAGAGGCGCGCCTCGCCCGCGAGGCAGGGGCGGCCGAAGGCCTGGGTGATCTGGTGCGCGAACGCCGAGCGCAGTAACCGCCCGATGTCCTCACCGGGCCGCCCCTCGACCAACGAGTTCTCCGCGCGGCGCAGCAGCCTGCGCGCGTGGTCGGCGGAGTCGTCAGGGACGTACGTGTGCCGGGGTTCGTCGGCGACCGGGAGCTGGAGCACGACCGGCTGCTCGCAGGAACCGGCGGGCGTGTCGGGCGGGAGCGGCAGGCGCGCGGTGGCGATACCGGCCTCGTCCTCGTCCGCGTACAGCTCGTACTGGGCGTGGCTGCCGGGGCCCGTGTTGTGCACGAGCTCCCAGAGGGTGAGCGCGCAGGCGTCGGCGAGCAGCCACGTGTGGCGGTAGGTCTCGCGGTGCAGGCCCGCGCTGTGATGCGCGGAGTGCAGCGAACTGTCGTACGCGAGAGCCGATTCCAGGCGTCCTATGGTCTCGTCCGGCAGGTCGAAGGAGTTCAGGGCGCGGCGAAGAAGCCGCTCGAGATGCTCCTGCGGAGAGTGCGGAGACTTCTGCTCGGCCGACTGTGGCTCGCACGCCGTCTCGTACTCATACGGAACGCTCAAGGTTTCTCCCGGCGTTGCTACATGTCACCTTGTGAGTGCATACCGTAGCCCCTGAGTCGGACATCATGCCCGGGAACGGGAAAACGCACGAGCCGCACGGCAAGTTCCCGTGCGGCTCGCGGTGTTGGCGCTGGTGAGAGGGCTGGACCCGGCGGCTGAAAAAATCAGCCGGCGCTGCCCGCCGTCCACTCGCTCCAGGACATGTTCCATCCGTTGAGGCCGTTGTCCGGGGCGACGGTCTCGTCCGGGGAGCCCTTGACGGTCACGACGTCACCGATGAGCGAGTTGTCGTAGAACCACGCGCCCGGCGTGCTGGAGTCGCCCGCGCCCTGTGCGTCCTGCAGGCCGACGCAGCCGTGGCTGGTGTTGGAGCTGCCGAAGATCGAGGGCGAGCCCCAGTAGTTGCCGTGGATGAAGGTGCCGGAGGACGAGAGGCGCATCGCGTGCGGGACGTCCTTGATGTCGTACTCCCCGCCGAAGCCGACCGTGTCGCCGTTCATCCGGGTCTGGGTGAACTTCTCGGCGATCACCATCTTGCCGTTGTACGTCGGGTTCGAGGGGCTGCCCGCGGAGATCGGGATGGTCTTGATGACCTTGCCGTCCCGCTCGACCGTCATCGTCTTGGCGTTCACGTCGACCGTGGAGACCTGTGCGCGGCCGATGGTGAAGCTGACGGTCTTGTTCTGCACGCCGGTGGCGCCTTCGGCGCCCTTCACGCCCTCCAGGGCGATCTTCATCGTGACCTTGGAACCGGCCTTCCAGTACTCCTCGGGCCTGAAGTCGAGGCGCTGGTTGCCGAACCAGTGGCCCACGATCTTCTGACCGCTGTCGGAGGTGACCGTGATGTGCGACTGGACGGACTGCTTCGCGGTGATCGCCTTGTCGAAGTTGAAGGAGACCGGCATGCCGACGCCGACCTCCTTGCCGCCGTCGGGGGTGTAACTCCCGATGAAGCTGTTGTCCTTCGAGACGGTGGTGAAGATCGAGTTCTCGGTCGCTTCCTTGCCCTTGGAGTCCTTCGCGTCGGCCGAGATCTTGTACTTCATCCCGCGCTCGAGCTGGGCCTTGGGCTTCCAGCTCGTGCCGTCGCCGGAGAGCGTGCCGTCGACCGCGGCCCCGGTGGAGACCAGGGTCATCTTCACCTCGGTCAGCTTGCCGCCCTCGACCTTGACGTCGGTGGCGTTGATGGAGGCGCCGGTCGAGCCGTCCTTCGCCGAGATGGTGATGTCGGCGCCCTGGGACTTGGACTTGCCGTCCTTGCCGTCACCGTCGGCGTCCGCGTCGCCGCCGCAGGCCGTAAGGGAGAGTGCGCCCACGGCGGCAAGCGCGGTGGCCGCCAGAAGGGTGCGCCGCCGGGGCTTGGCTATGTGCGACGTTGTCACGGGGTGCTCCATCTTTATGCGAAGTACGCGTTCTGATCCAGTAGGTGATAAGAGCGGCCTGCGAGCGGAAAGGTTCCGTCCGCTTGGTGTGAGGGTGGGCACAGCGGCATGGCCCGTCGGCGGCCCAACGGGCTGTGGTCTGTGGGTATTTGTAGCCGTACTTCCTGGGAATTGCCTTAGATGGCGCTTTGGGGCGCCTGAGAGCTCTGGCGGGGCTGCTCGCCGTGAAGGTCGTAGAGGTCGCGGTACGAGGGGAAGTTGCCGCCCGGCGTCTCCACCGATTCCGCGGTCAGGAGCGCCCGGACGATCGCCGCCGTCACCATGTCCGCGCCCGCCGCGAGGATCTCGTTCAGGGCGAGCGGGTTCTGCGGGGCTCCCGGCAGGGGGCGCTCGCCGGTCGCCAGGGCGAAGACGGTGTCCCCGTCGTTGAGGAGATGAACGGGGCGCACGGCCCGCGCCATACCGTCGTGCGACGTTCCGGCGAGCTTCTGCGCCTGCGCTTTGGTGAGTTCGGCGTCCGTGGCGACGACGGCGAGGGTGGTGTTCAGCGTAGGAGGACCACTCTCGGAGGCGGAGCTCGATCCCGATGCGGCGGACGCGGCTGCTTCGGCGAGGCGTCGCGTTGCCTCGTCGTGGGCCTCCGGAGCGGGATAGTCCACCCGCCGCCCCTCGAAGTACCGCCCGTACAACGCGCCCGTCTCCGGATCGACCCCCGAACCCGCCGCGTTCGCCACGACAAGCGCGGCGACCGTGACCCCCGATTCCAGCTTGACGCTCGCGCTGCCGATGCCGCCCTTGACCTTGCCGACCACCGCACCGGTGCCCGCGCCCACGTTCCCCTCCTCGACCGGGGTGAACGGCTCGGTGCCCGCGGCGGCCTCCACGGCGGCGCGGCCGGTCGTGGCGTCGGGGCGCGCCGTGAAGTCACCGCCGCGGCCGAGGTCGAAGACGCAGGCGGCCGGGACCACGGGGACGACGTGGGAGGGATCGGGGCCGACCCGTACCCCGCGCCCCTGCTCCTCCAGCCACGCCGTCACGCCGCTCGCGGAGTCCAGGCCGTACGCGCTGCCGCCGGTCAGCACGACGGCCTCGACGCGCTGCACCAGGTTGCGCGGGTCCAGGGCGTCCGTCTCGCGGGTGCCGGGACCGCCGCCGCGCACATCCACGGCCGCTACTGCGCCGCCCACCGGGGCGAGCACGACGGTGGTTCCGGTGAGATGGCCTTCGTGTGTCGGGGCGGTACGGGTGGCGTGGCCCACGCGGAGGCCGGGGACATCGGTGAGGGAGGAGGGGGAGGAGGGGGAGGAGGGGGAGGCGGTGGAGGCGAGGGAGCGGGAGGAATCCATGCCGACTTGCGTATCACGCGCCGGAGTTGGCGCGAGGCAGCGAGAGCTACGTGGCTGCCTCCCTGCGGGCCATGCGGCTGGTGAGCGTCGTGCCGGTCGCGACGGTGGCCGTCGCCACGAGCCCCGCGACCAGGACGGCCCAGCTGCCCGCGAACGTACTCGCGAGGGTCACCACCGCGCTGACGGGCAGAACGAGCTGCTGGGCGAGGCCCACCTTGTAGTAACGGGAGTGCAGCAGCCAGACGGTGAGGAGATACAGCGCCATCGGAACGGTCACGGCTGCGGACGCGGCGAGCGTCGAGATGTGCGCCTTGCCGACGGCCTCCTCGACCGCGACCTCGATCCCGGCCCCGATCGCGGCGGCAGCGCCGAGGATGAAGTAGTGCCCGTAACCCCAGAGGAAGGATTTCCGGTTGGTGGTGCTCAGGTGGCCGTGGATGGGCACGACGAAGTAGATCCACCATGCGGCGAAGACCATCAGGAGGCCGCCCGCCGCGATGGGCAGGACCTCGCCGAGCGCGTCGTGCTCCTCGGCGCCTGACTTCACGGCGACGGTCGCCGCGGCGATCGTCTCGCCGAGCACGATGATCGTGAACAGGCCGTACCGCTCGGAGATGTGGTGCGGATGCCAGGCCGTGGTGTAGCCCCGCTCCGCGAACACCGGCACGCACATCTCCACGACCGCCATGGCGAGGAAGAGCCAGAGCCGTCCGCCCTCGGGCAGGAACAGCAGTCCCGACCAGCCGATCTGACAGATCAGCACACCGCACGCGTACCGCAGTGCGGTGGTGCGCTCGACGCCCGTGGCCGACTTGGCCACGCGCAGCCACTGGGAGGAGAGGGCGACCCGCATGATCAGGTAGCCGAGCCAGATGAGGAGGAAGTCGTGCTCCTCGAACCCCTTGGAGACCCCGGCGGCGAACACGAGCACACCGGCGATCTGTACGAGCGTGACGACCCGGTAGAGCACGTCGTCGTTGTCGTACGCCGACGCGAACCACGAAAAGTTGACCCAGGCCCAGAACAGGGCGAAGAACACCATCGCGTAATTGAGCACGCCCTCGCCCGCGTGCCCCTCGGCGACGGCGTGCACGAGCTCGACCCCGGCCTGCGCGACCGCCACGACGAAGCAGAGGTCGAAGAAGAGCTCCAGCGGAGTCGCGGCCCGATGCGCCTCCTCGCTTCCCCGCGGGCGGAGGGCCCGCAGGGCGGCGGGGGGTGCGGGGCGTGGGGACGGCGCGGGAGGTGGGGACGGCGCCGGAGGTGGGGCCGGTGCCGGCTCGGGAGGTGGTGTGGACGTCATGGGACCAGCACAGCAGATAGTTCCCGCCGCTTCGGGCTGCGGCGCCCAGCGGGTCGGCGGTGACACTCGGCCGCGGCGTGGCGGACTGCCGGGGCCCGCTCGCGCGCCGAGGCGGCCCACGAGGTCCGAAGGCCCCCTGGACTTGGTGTCTTTGGGCCGGTCCGCGCATGTCCTACGCCTCTGCCTCTGAAGAGGCGCGCGCGGGAGCGTGGAGTCGTCAGGCCCCGGAGCAAGGTCGGGACCCGTAGCGAACTGGGAACCAACATGACATCGCCTGCCGCCCAAGAAGCGCCGACCGCACCAGCGGGCACGACGTACGATCTGGCGCAGTACCGCCCCGGCAAGACCGTCACCGACTGGGAGCCGGAGAACGAACTCTTCTGGAAGTCCATCGGCAAGAAGGTCGCCACCCGCAACCTGTGGATCGCTGTCCCCGCGCTCCTGGTCGCGTTCGTCGTCTGGCAGGTGTGGTCGGTCACCGCGACCAACCTCTCGGACGTCGGCTTCGGCTTCTCCACCTCGCAGCTGTTCTGGCTGACGGCCGTCCCCGGCATCACCGGCGGCACGGCGCGCGTCTTCTACACCTTCCTCGGCCCGATGATCGGCCAGCGCCGCTTCACCGCGCTCTCCACGATCGTCCTGGTCGTGCCGCTGATCTGGCTCGGCATCGCGGTCCAGGATCCGAACACCTCGTACGGCGTGATGGTCGCCATCGCGGCTCTCTGCGGCGTCGGCGGCGCCAACTTCGCCTCGTCCCTCGCCAACATCGGCTTCTTCTTCCCCAAGCGCGACAAGGGCAACGCCACCGGCATCAACGGCGGCCTCGGCAACCTCGGTGTCTCCGTCGTCCAGCTGGTCACCCCGATCGTCATCACCAGCTCGGTCCTCGCGGTCGGCTCGGCCCAGCACAAGGCCGACGGCACACCCGTGTGGCTGCAGAACGCCGCGTTCCTGTGGGTGCCGGTCCTGGTGATCCTGGCCGTCGTCGCGTGGTTCGGCCAGAACGACCTGAAGGTCGCGTCGACCCCGTTCAGCCAGCAGAAGATCATCTTCAAGCGCAAGCACAACTGGCTGATGACCTGGCTCTACGTCGGCACGTTCGGTTCCTTCATCGGATTCGCGGCAGCGCTGCCGATGCTCATCAAGACCACGTTCACGCCGATCGACGCGGCCTACTCCGCTGCGACGTACGCCTGGATGGGTCCGGCCGTGGGCGCGCTCGCCCGCTGGGCCGGCGGCTGGATCGCCGACAAGATCGGCGGCGCGAAGGTCACCATCATCTCGTTCGCCGGTATGGCGCTCTCGATCATCGGTGTCATCAACTTCCTGCCCTCCGGCGGCGACAACGGCAACTTCTGGGGCTTCTTCGCCTGCTTCCTGTGCGCGTTCTTCTTCTCCGGCATCGGCAACGGCTCTACGTTCCGCCAGATCCCGGTGATCTTCCGCGACCAGCACCTGAAGGGCCTGACGCAGGACACGCCCGCGTACACGAAGGCGCTGAAGCAGTCCGAGATGGAGGCGGGCGCCGTCACCGGCTTCACCTCCGCCATCGCGGCCTACGGCTTCTTCTTCATCCCGGCGATGTTCGCCAACTTCGCCGTCACCAGCGCGATGTGGGGCTTCGTGGCCTTCTACGCCAGCTGTATCGCGGTGTGCTGGTGGTTCTACGCCCGCAAGGGCGCGGAGTCGCCGAGCTGACGCCCCGCCTCTGAGCGGCGTGGGCGGAGTGGGCCGGGTGTGGGAGCACCCGGCCCACTCGTATGTCCTTGCCCGGTACCACGAGAGGTCCGGGAAATTCTTGTGAATGCATTCACAAGCGAACTTGGGTCCAAAGTCCCGAGAGAAAAGGCAGGTCAGGTTGGGTGCGTCCGGTCGCAGAGGCGGAGAGAAGGGACCTTGGGCCCTGAAGTGGGGACCATTGCGCGGCCCCTGATCGATCAAATGGGAGTGCAATGGAGGCATAGCGAAAAGGCGACTCGGAAGGTGCCGGCGATGACTGCCACTCCCGCGGAAACGACAGCGCACGGTCAGGCATGGGACGGCTTCAAGGGCGGTCTGTGGCGGGACGCCATCGACGTCCGCGACTTCGTGCAGCAGAACTACACCCCCTACGAGGGCGACGACTCCTTCCTGACCGGCGCGACCGAACGCACCGCCCAGGTCTGGCAGAAGCTCCTCTCGATGTTCCCCGCGGAGAACGAGCGCGGCATCTACGACGTGGACGTGAAGACCCCGTCCCGCATCGACGCCTTCAAGCCCGGCTACATCGACGACGATCACGACCTGATCGTCGGCCTCCAGACCGACGCCCCGCTCAAGCGCGCCATCATGCCCAACGGCGGCTGGCGGATGGTCGAGAGCGCACTCAACGCCTACGGCTACGAAGCGGACCCCGAGGTCAAGGAGGTCTACACCCACCTCCGCAAGACCCACAACGAAGGTGTCTTCGACGCCTACACGCCCGAGATCCGCGCCTGCCGCTCCTCCGGCATCATCACCGGCCTCCCCGATGCCTACGGCCGGGGCCGCATCATCGGCGACTACCGCCGCGTCGCCCTCTACGGAGTCGACCGCCTCATCGCCGCGAAAGAGGCCGACAAGGCCCTGCTCGGCGAGGAATGGGCCACCGAGGACGTCATCCGCGCCCGCGAGGAGACGTCCGAGCAGATCAAGGCCCTGGGCGAGCTGAAGGCCATGGCGATGTCGTACGGCTACGACATCTCCGCTCCCGCAACCACCGGCCGCGAGGCCGTCCAGTGGCTGTACTTCGCCTACCTGGCCGCAGTGAAGGAGCAGAACGGCGCGGCCATGTCGATCGGCCGCATCGACAACTTCCTCGACGTCTACCTCCAGCGCGACATCGAGTCCGGCCTCATCACCGAGACCGAGGCCCAGGAGTTCATCGACGACTTCGTCATCAAGCTCCGCATCGTCCGCTTCCTGCGCACCCCCGAGTACAACGAGGGCTTCTCCGGGGACCCGACCTGGGTCACCTGGTCGATGGCCGGGATCGGCGAGGACGGCCGCCCGCTGGTCTCCCGCACCACGTTCCGCGCCCTGCAGACCCTCTACAACCTGGGCCCGGCCCCCGAGCCGAACCTCACGGTCTTCTGGTCGCGGGAACTGCCCAGGGGCTTCAAGGACTTCGCCGCCAAGGTCGCCATCGACACCTCGGCCCTCCAGTTCGAGTCCGACGACCTGATGCGCCCCAAGTACGGCGACGACACCGCGATCGCCTGCTGTGTGTCGGCGATGGCCGTCGGCAAGCAGATGCAGTTCTTCGGAGCCCGCGTCAACGTCGCCAAGGCCCTGCTCTACGCGATCAACGGCGGCCGCGACGAGGTGACAGGACGCCGCGTCGTCGAGGGCTTCGAGCCCGTCGACGGCGAATACCTGGACTACGACACCGTCGCCGAGCGCTACGACGCGATGCTCGGCTGGCTCGCCAAGACGTACGTCCACGCGCTGAACGTCATCCACTACATGCACGACAAGTACGCCTACGAGCGCGTCGAGATGGCGCTGCACGACCAGGAGATCCTGCGCACCATGGCGTGCGGCATCGCGGGCCTCTCGGTCGCCGCCGACTCGCTCTCCGCCGTCAAGCACGCCAGGGTCAAGGTCATCCGCGACGAGACGGGCCTCGCCGTCGACTACGAGATCGAGGGCGACTACCCCGCCTACGGCAACAACGACGAGCGGGCCGACGCCATCGCCAAGCGGATCGTCTCGGACTTCATGGGCAAGATCCGGCAGCACCCGACCTACCGGAACGCGGTGCACACCCAGTCCGTCCTGACGATCACCTCGAACGTCGTCTACGGCAAGAAGACCGGCAACACCCCCGACGGCCGCCGCGCGGGCGAGCCGTTCGCCCCCGGCGCCAACCCGATGAACGGCCGTGACGAGCACGGCTACATCGCCTCCGCGCTCTCGGTCGCCAAGCTCGACTACGACGACGCCGAGGACGGCATCTCGCTCACCAACACCATCACGCCGGACGGTCTGGGCCGCACGCCCGGAGAGCGGATCCACAACCTCGCGGGGGTGCTCGACGGCTTCATGGCGAGCGACGGCTTCCACATGAACGTCAACGTGCTCGACAAGGCGACCCTTCAGGACGCCATGGAGCACCCGGAGAACTACCCGCAGCTGACCATCCGGGTCTCCGGCTACGCGGTCAACTTCATCCGCCTGACCCGCGACCAGCAGCTCGACGTCATCAACCGCACCTTCCACAGCTCTCTCTGAGCCACCTGGAGCTCTGCCATGACTGCTCTGCTCGACACGGCGACCCCGGAGATTTCGGCGACCTCGGTGACCTCGGCGACTCCGGCGGCCGCGGTCACCCGGCGCCCCGTCACCGGCTCCATCCACTCCTGGGACCTGTCCACCGGCGTCGACGGCCCCGGCAGCCGCTTCGTCACGTTCCTCTCGGGCTGCCCGCTGACCTGCCTGTACTGCCACAACCCCGACACCTGGCGAATGCGCGACGGCAAGCGGACCACCGCCGACGACGTGATCGCGGAGGCCGCCAAATACACCAGGTTCATCTCGGCGGCGGGCGGTGGAGCCACCGTCAGCGGTGGTGAACCCCTCCTCCAGCCCGTCTTCACCGGCGAACTCCTGCACCGCCTCAAGCACGAACTGGGCCTGCACACCGCCCTCGACACCTCCGGCTTCCTCGGCGTGCGCGCCACCGACGCCCTGCTCCGCGACGTCGATCTCGTGCTCCTCGACATCAAGTCCTGGGACCGCGAGACGTACAAGAAGGTCACCGGACGCCCGCTGCGGCCCACCCTCGACTTCGCCCACCGCCTCGCCGACCTCGGCAAGGACGTCTGGGTGCGGTTCGTCCTCGTCCCCGGCCTGACCGACGACCCGCGCAACATCGAGGGCGTCGCCCGCTTCGCCGCCTCGCTCGGCAACGTCTCGCGCGTCGACGTGCTGCCCTTCCACAAGCTGGGCGAAGCGAAATGGGAGGCTCTCGGCAAGGACTTCACCCTGCGCGACACCCCCTCGCCCACGCCTGGCCAGGTGGCCGCCGCCAAGGAGATCTTCGCAGCTCAGGGCCTCGAAGCGGTCTGAAAGCGGCCGCCGACGCAGGGCCCGGCACCACCCGAACGGCCCAGCGGCCGAGCGGTCCCGATGCGCCCTACCTACGGTGGCTCCATGAGCGCTCCCACCAGCCACAGGCGGACGGGCGACACCTACCGTCCCGGATCCACCATCGAGGACTGGCGCCCCGAGGACGACGAGTTCTGGCGGCCCACCGGCCACAAGGTCGCGGTCCGCAATCTGTGGGTGTCCATCCCGGCGTTGATGCTCGGCTTCGTGGTCTGGCAGGTGTGGTCGGTCACCGCCGTCCGCCTCAACGACGTCGGATTCGGCCTCTCCACCTCGCAGCTGTTCTGGCTGACGGCCATCCCCGGCCTGACCGGCGGCACCTTCCGGATCCTCTACACCTTCATCGGGCCGATCTTCGGCGAGCGGAAGTTCACCGCGTTCTCCACGATCATCCTGATCGCGCCGATGCTCTGGCTCGGTTTCGCGCTCCAAGACACCGGAACGCCCTACTGGGAGCTCGCCCTGATCGCCGCCGTCTGCGGCATCGGCGGTGCCAACTTCTCCTCGTCCATGGCCAACATCGGCTTCTTCTTCCCCAAGAGGGAGAAGGGCAGCGCCAACGGACTCAACGGCGGTCTCGGCAACCTCGGCGTCTCCGTCGTCCAGCTCGTCGCCCCGCTGGTCGTCACTGCTGCCGTGCTCGGCGCCCCGGCCGGCGGCTCCCAGCGCGACACGGTCAAGAACCAGGACGTCTGGCTGCAGAACGGCGCCTTCCTCTGGGTGCCGCTCCTGGTGATCGTGGCGCTGCTCTCCTGGTTCCTGATGAACGACCTCAAGGTCGCCGCCGCCCCGTTCAGCCAGCAGAAGATCATCTTCAAGCGCAAGCACAACTGGCTGATGACCTGGCTCTACGTCGGCACGTTCGGCTCGTTCATCGGGTTCGCCGCGGGACTGCCGCTGCTCATCAAGAACAACTTCGCCGCGTCCGGCTACCAGGCCACCACCTACGCCTGGGTCGGCCCCTTCATCGGCGCCCTCACCCGCTGGGCGGGCGGCTGGCTCTCGGACAAGATCGGCGGGGCCCGGGTCACCATGGTGTCCTTCGTGGGCATGGCCGCCTCGCTGGTCGTCGTGATCAACGCCCTGCCGTCCGGCGGCGACAAGGGCAGCTTCTGGGCCTTCTACATCGGCTTCCTCTGCGCCTTCGCCTTCTCCGGGGTCGGTAACGGCTCGACGTTCCGGCAGATCCCGGTGATCTTCCGGGAGCAGCACCTCAAGCAGGCGGAGGGCAAGGGCCTTGAGGCGCAGCAGGCCGCGCTCAAGCAGGCCGAGATGGAGGCGGGCGCGGTCACCGGCTTCTCCGCGGCGATCGCCGCCTACGGCTTCTTCTTCATCCCGGCGATGTTCGCGAGCATGGCCGTCACCAACTCGCTCTGGCTGTTCATCGGCTTCTACGCGACGTGCCTCGTCGTCTGCTGGTGGTTCTACGCCCGCAAGGGCGCGGAGGCACCGAGCTGAGCGGGAGCACCGGGCTGAGCGGAGGCACCGGGCTGAGCGGAGGCACCGGGCTGACCGGGGGAGGGACCGTGCCCCACGGACGTACTCTGGAGGCATGAGCACCGCCCCCGCACCCGAACCGCACGACCCGAAGGAATCGGAGACCCCGAAGGGTTCCACGGCGCCGAAGAAGCCGAAGAGCGCCCTGGTCTTCGACGACCCTCTGTCGCAGCAGTCCTCGGACGACACGGACCGCGGGTGGGGCGAGCGGCCCGCGGGCGGCGGCGACAGCGCCGCCGACCTGGCACGCTTCCTCGACGAGAAGCCGCCCCACCACCTCTGAGCCCGCGCTACAGCCCGCTCGGCCCCGGACCTGAAACCGGACCCGCACCCGAGTCCGGGCCCGATCCCGTGCCCCGCTGCGCGACCAGGGCGTCGCGGATCTCCTTGAGGACCTCCAGCTCCGAGATCTCGATGACCTCCTGCGTGCCCTCCTTCTCGGCCTTCCGGGCGGCCTGCCTCGCCAGGTACTTGGCCATGGGCAGCACCATCAGGAAGTAGACGACGGCCGCGGTGATGACGAAGCTGAGGGTCGAGCTGAGGACCGTGCCCCACATGATCGGGATGCCGCTCTCGACCGTGCCGTCGGCGTTCGTCACACACGGATCTTTCAGACACGAGCTGTAGCGGTCGAGATCCTTCGTACCGAAGGCACCGACCAGCGGGTTGATGACACCCTTGACGACGGAGTTCACGACGTTCGTGAACGCGGCGCCGATGACCACCGCGACCGCCAGGTCGATGACATTGCCGCGCATCAGGAAGGCTTTGAAGCCCTCCCAGAGACTCGGTCCGTTCTTCTCGCTCACCAGAGAGCCTTCCCTCGCACCTGCAATTGACTGCCCCATTAGGCCTGGTAGGACAGGCCCCAGTCCAATCTGCAGACACGATCAGGTGATTTGATGGAGGTTCAAGGGAGGGTCGCTTGCCCTGCATCTGTCGGCCTCGCGGACCGTCACCCCTGAATTATCCACGCTCAGGCAAGTTGATCTCCACTGGGTGCTCCGGTACGGTCGGCTCCCCTTCGGCTTTCGACCTGCCGTAGGCGGCTTCAAAGCGGGGAGAGTGAAAATTGCCTACCAAGATCGCCAAGGTGATTCCGTTGGCGGCAGTGCTGGTGTTGGTTGTGGCTGCACCGGCTGCGGCAGACTCAAACGGGAAATTCAGCGTCAAGAAGGCCGGTTACTCGAAAGCCTCCGGTAGGTATTCAATCAATGAGCGCTTTGGTGACACTCGAGTTTGGTTCAAGGGCTCGATTACGAAGACTAGGTCGGGCGGTTGCGACTACCTGCAGGTCAACCAGAATGGTCACTGGTCGAAGATCAAGGGGAAGTGTGGATCCAAGGGGACTAGGAAGATGTACAAGTACGTCACCATGGGTGTCCTTGATAGCTCTCTCGACATTCGCATGTGCCACAAGTTTGATGACTATGTGCGATGTGGGAAGAAGCAGCACATCAAGTGGTAGGTCCGTGCGATTTAAAATTATCGTTGGCATGGCAGAGTCTCCGATTCGCCATTCCGCGCTCAGTGCTGTGATCTGAGCACGGAATGGCGAAGTGGCTCAGTAAAGCGTCACCGCAAGTCGTGCGGAGGCACTAGCTCCCGTGAGCCGTGCCGCCGTCGCCCGGGGCACGGAGAGCACCACCAACGCCCCGGCCTCGGCAGTGCTTTCGGCCGCGCCCTCCCGGGGCTCGGGTACCTCGGTCACTCTGGCCCCGGCAGCCACCACCCGTGACGCGGAGCTGTCGGAGGCGACGACATCGACCCGGTCGCCCCGGTGCAGCAGACGCACCGTCTCCGCGTCAGCGATCCGCACCGGCGCCGTCACCAGGGCCGCGGCTCGACGTTCCCGCTCTGACTCCCGCGTGGGCGCGGCAGCGGCGGCGGCCGGATGCTCCCGCGGCCGCACCCGCTCGGCATCCCGCGGCCCCGCGGCAATGAGCGCCGCCGCCGTCACCGCGAGCCCCACGGCCATCGCCCGCCGTCTGTGCCGCAGCAGCCTTCGCAGCCGGTGCCGCACGTCTCCGCCACCGCGGACGCGCACGGGGTCGAAGTGCGGTACCGGACACAGCGGGGGAGGGGGAGGGGAGGAGATGTCTGAGGAGGAAACATGCGCCACGACGGCCACCGCCTGCGGAGAGTCGAGAGAGCTGAGGATCTTGCCTTCCGCTCTCACGATGCAGGCCCGCGCCGAATCCCGCTGAGCCCCGTGTACTACTCCCCGGTTGTGGACAACTCCCTCACCCGAAGGGGGAGTTCCGGAGCTCCGGCCTCACATGCGTTCCGGAAACCTCACGGCAGCCGAATTCCCGGCTCCATCCCACCCAGTGCCCCCGCACACGCACAGTCCCGCCCGTCCTGCGCAGGCAGCCCCGCCACCGCGTCGAACAGCACTGTCCGCAGCCGGTCCACGTTCGCCGCGAACACCTGGAGCACCTCTTCGTGTGAGACGCCCTCGCCGCTCTCCGCACCCGCGTCCAGGTCCGTGACCAGCGTCAACGACGTGTAGCAGAGCTCCAGTTCACGGGCGAGAACGGCCTCGGGGTGTCCGGTCATGCCCACCACCGACCAGCCCTGCGCCGCGTGCCAGAGGGATTCGGCCCGCGTCGAGAACCGGGGTCCCTCGATCACGACCAGCGTCCCGCCGTCCACCGGCTCCCACTCCCGCCCGCGTGCCGCCTTCAGCGCGGCGCCGCGGCCCACGGGGCAGTACGGGTCGGCCAGCGACACGTGCACGACGTTCGGCACGCTCCCGTCCGGCAGCGGCACCCCGTCGAAGTACGTCTGCGTACGCGTCTTGGTGCGGTCCACGAGCTGATCGGGCACCAGCAGCGTTCCCGGCCCGAACTCGGGCCGCAGCCCGCCCACCGCACACGGGCCGAGCACCTGCCGTACGCCCACGGAGCGCAACGCCCAGAGGTTGGCGCGGTAGTTGATGCGATGCGGCGGCAGATGGTGTCCGCGGCCGTGCCGGGGCAGGAACGCGACCCGCCGCCCGGCGATGTCACCGATGAAGAGGGAGTCGCTCGGCGCTCCGTAGGGGGTGTCGACCTGGAGCTCGGTCACGTTGTCGAGGAAGGAGTAGAAGCCGGATCCGCCGATGACACCGATCTCGGCCCGCATCGCGTTCGCCGTACTCGCATTCGCCGTATTCACCATGTCCAGCACAGTAGCCGGGCCCGAAAACGACGAAATCCCACCAACGCCGAAGTCCCCGCCGTCGAAGGACGGCGGGGACCTGGAGGAAACTGCAAGAAAGACGTGCGCGGGGCGCTCTGCCCGGAAGCTAGGCGGCCGACGAGCTCGAGGAGCTGGACGAACCGGCCGACGAACCCGACGAGGAGCCGGAGGACTTCGAGTCCGACTTCGAGGAGGACGACGAGGCGTTCGCCGAGGACTTGGAGTCCGAGCTCGAGGAGTCCGAAGACTTGGAGTCCGACGACTTCGACGCGGACGCCGGGGACGGCGTGCTGCTCGACGACGAGCCGCGGCTGTCGTTGCGGTAGAAGCCGGAGCCCTTGAAGACGATGCCGACGGCAGAGAACACCTTCTTGAGGCGTCCGTCGCAGCTGGGGCACACGGTCAAGGCGTCATCGGTGAACTTCTGCACCGCCTCGAGGCCCTCGCCGCATTCGGTGCACTGGTACTGGTACGTCGGCACTTGCTTCCTCCTGGCACTCTTACTCGTTGAGTGCTAACGACGGTCCATAGTGACCTATTCCGCGAGATCAGTCCACTGTGACCGGCTCGCGGTGACCCACGCCACGTGCCACGGTGCGCCCGGCGGACCGCGGCACGAGCCGCGAGCGCAGGGTCACGAGCACCAGGAGGGCCAGCGCTGTACCGCCAAGCGGCACCAGGAATCCGGCGCCGTCCCAGAAGCGGTCCTCCAGCTGTCCCGCGACCGTGACGGCGGCAGCCTGGCCGAGCGCGACGGCGCCGGTGAGCCAGGTGAACGCCTCGGTCCTGCCGGTCGGGGCCACGAGACGGTCCACCAGCGTGTAGCCGGTGATCAGCGCGGGTGCGATGCAGACGCCGACCAGGAGTCCGATCCCGGCGAGCAGCACCACGGAGTGCGCGGCCCAAAGACCGGAAGCCATCAGGGTCAGGGCCGAGTACCCGACGAGGAGCCGCCGTTGCGGGGCGATCTTCCAGGCGATGGCGCCGCAGATGAGACCGGAGAGCATGTTGCCCGCCGCGAACGTGCCGTACAGGACGCCGTTCAGGCCGGGTTCGCCGATGGACTCGGTGAAGGCGGCAAGCGAGACCTGCATGCCGCCGAAGACGGCGCCGATGCCGAGGAAGGTCGCCATGAGCACCCGCACCCCGGGGATCCGCAGTGCGGAAACGTGCTCCACGCGCGCGTGCTCCTCGCGGGAGGCGGGCTTGGGCTGGGTGCTCTTCTGCGCGGCGAACAGCAGGCCGCCCACCAGGGTGAGTCCGGCCTCCGTGAAGAGTCCGGCCGCCGGGTCGATGGTCGTGCACAGCGCCGTCGCGAAGAGCGGGCCCAGGACGAACGTCAGCTCGTCCGTGACCGACTCGAAGGCGGCGGCGGTGCCCGCAAGCGGGGAGTCCTGGAGCTTGACGCCCCAGCGGGCCCGCACCATGGGGCTGATCTGCGGCTGTGAGGCGCCGGTGGGCACCGCCGCCACGAAGAGCGCCCACAAGGGGGCGTCCGAGAGCGCGAGCACCGTCAGGGAGAGCACCGACACCGTGTGCACGAGCACGCCCGGCACCAGGACGGCGCGCTGGCCGAACCGGTCGGCGAGCTTGCCGCCGAAGGGGGCGAACACGGCCATGGAGACGCCGGTGACGGCCGATACGGCGCCCGCGACGCCGTACGAGCCGGTGGTGTGCTGCACAAGGAGGACGATGGAGATGGTCAGCATCGCGAAGGGCTGTCGCGCCGCGAAGCCGGGCAGGAGAAACGTCCAGGCGCCGCGGGTGCGCAGCAGCTGTCCGTATCCCGGGCGGGAGGTGACCGTGGATGCCACGGCCCGTGCCTTTCTGCTGCCTGGTAGCGCGCCCGTGCGGGGGCGCCGAGAGCTGTCCTCTTGCGCGGAACTGCGGTAGATGCCGGTTGCCCACTGCGAGGACACGCGGCCGCCATACGGTCGGCGCCAGCTCTGCTTCAGACAGAGTTGGTTCGATCAGTCGGTACAGAAGAAGTGTGCGTTCAGCGTACAGGGAATGTGGTCACTGAGACCTGTGAATGCGGAGATTGAGGCGCCCGTCACCTGCGATTGCCCTTCTTCTCGGTCTCCTGACCAGTGGTTCCCAGCCATCCGGCCAGTTTTCCGCCTTGTCCGACCGCTCGCAGCCGTCGCTCCGCCGCGTCGCGCACCGGGTCGGTCGCGACCACCAGGAGCTCGTCCCCGCGCTGCAGCACGGTCGTGGGCTGCGGAACGAACGATTCGCCGTTGCGAACGACGAGCGTGACCGCGGCCCCCGCGGGCATCCGCAGCTCGCCCACCTCGACGCCGTGCATCCGCGACCCCTCCGGGATCGCCACCGAGAGCAGGTGCCCGCGAAGGCGCTCCAGGGGCGCCGACTCGACGCCCAGGTCGGCGGCGCCCGAAGAGTCGCCAAGGCGCAGCTTCTTGGCCAGCCACGGCAGCGTAGGACCCTGGATGAGGGTGTAGACGACGACCAGGACGAAGACGATGTTGAAGATCCGCTGGCTGTCGTCGACGCCGTTCACCATCGGGATCGTGGCCAGGATGATGGGCACGGCTCCGCGAAGCCCTGCCCAGGACATCAGGGCCTTCTCCTGCCAGGGCATGCGGAACGGCAGCAGGCTGGCGATGACCCCCAGGGGTCTGGCCACCATGGTCAGGATCAAGCCGATGATGATCGCGGGCCAGGTGTCGTCGAGCAGGTCGTGCGGCGTGACCAGAAGGCCGAGCAGGACGAACATGCCGATCTGCGCGATCCAGCCGAGCCCTTCGGCGAAGCCGCGAGTGGCGGGCCAGTGCGGCAGTTTCGCGTTGCCGAGGGCCATCGAGGCGAGGTAGACGGCGAGGAATCCACTGCCGTGCGCCATGGCTCCGGCCGCGTAGGCGGCGACCGCGATGGCCATCACGGCGATGGGGTAGAGGCCGGACGCGGGCAAGGCCACGTGCCGCAGGCCGTAGGCGCCGAGCCAGCCCACCGCGATGCCGATCGCGGCACCGATCGCCAGCTCCAGGGCGATCTCGGCGAGGAGGACGTACCAGTGCTCCACGGGTCCCGCCGTGGAGAAGGCCACGACCAGGATCACCACGGGGGCGTCGTTGAACCCGGATTCCGCTTCCAGGATGCCGGTCACGCGCGAGGGGAGCGGCACCTTCCGGAGCACGGAGAAGACCGCGGCCGCGTCCGTGGAGGAGACCACCGCGCCGATGATGAGCGCCTGCCGCCACTCGAGGCCGACCAGGTAATGGGCACCGGCGGCCGTCACGCCGACGCTCACCGCGATGCCGGCGAGCGAGAGGACGGCGGCTGCGGGCAGTGCGGGTTTGATCTCTTTCCACTTCGTGCCGAGGCCGCCCTCGGCCAGGATCACGACGAGCGCCGCATACCCGATGACCTGCGTCATCTCGGCATTGTTGAACGTGACGTTGCCGAGGCCGTCCTGGCCCATGGCGATGCCGATGCCGAGGTAGAGAAGCAGGCTGGGGAGCCCGCTGCGCGACGAGATGCGGACCGCCGCGACCGCGACGAGCAGGACGAGCGAGCAGACGAGCAGAAGCTGGTTGAGGTGGTGGACAGTCAGGGGCCGTTCCTTCCTCCGCGTGAGCCAAGTACTTCGTTACCTTACCTAATTGTTAACGCTTCCTTGACGCCTTCGAACGTCCATACGATAAGTCGCGATGTACGTTCCTGACTCCGCGTCCGGGGCCGCAGTGCCCTGCGCCTATGGTTGCTCCAGCGCTCCCACCACCGCCCAGCCAGCCCTGCCGCTCGCGTAAGGACAGCAAGGACAGCGATGCCGTCGAATACCACCGCCTCTTCCGGTCATAAGTCCGGCAAGAAGAAGGGGCGCCGAGCCCGCCTCATCGTGATCGTCCTGGTCCTGGCCATCGTGGCGGGCATCGGTTACGGCGCCTACTGGAGCGTCGACACGGTGCGCGCCTCCTTCCCGCAGACGAAGGGGACGGTCAAACTCGACGGCCTCTCCGGTCCCGTCGACGTGAAGCGCGACGGCAACGGCATCCCGCAGATCTACGCCGAGTCCGACGCCGACCTGTTCATGGCCCAGGGCTTCGTGCAGGCGCAGGACCGCTTCTGGGAGATGGACGTCCGCCGCCACACGACCTCCGGTCGGCTCTCCGAGATGTTCGGGAAGAGTCAGGTGAAGACTGATGAATTCCTGCGGACACTCGGGTGGCACCGCGTGGCGCAGAAGGAGTACGACTCCAAGCTCTCGCCCGCGACGAAGAAGTACCTCCAGGCGTACTCCAAGGGAGTCAACGCCTACTTGAAGGACAAGAGCGGCAAGGAAATCTCCCTGGAGTACGCCGCCCTCGGCTTCACCAACGACTACGCGCCCCAGAAGTGGACCCCCGTCGACTCCGTGGCGTGGCTCAAGGCCATGGCCTGGGACCTGCGCGGCAACATGCAGGACGAGATCGACCGCTCCCTGATGACCAGCCGTCTGGGCCCGTCCCAGATCAAGGACCTGTACCCGGCGTACCCTTACGACCGGAACAAGCCCATCGTCCAGGAGGGCGCCTACAACAGCGTCACCAAGGAGTACGAGGGCAAGGGCAGCGCGGGCAGCCAGTCGCAGACCGGCGGCGCCGCGGGCACGGGCCTGGCGGGCAACACCGAGGCTCCCGGTGGACTGCAGTCCCAGCTGTCGGGCCTCTCCGACATCCTGGACAGCGTCCCGGACGCGGGCCTCGGGCCGAACGGCAACGGCATCGGCTCCAATTCCTGGGTGGTCTCCGGCGACCACACGATCACCGGGAAACCACTGCTCGCCAACGATCCGCACCTGTCACCGCAGCTGCCGTCGACCTGGTACCAGATGGGCCTGCACTGCCGGTCGGTCTCCAAGGACTGCCAGTACGACGTCTCCGGCTACACCTTCGCCGGGATGCCCGGCGTGGTCATCGGCCACAACCAGGACATCGCCTGGGGCATGACGAACCTCGGCGCCGACGTCACCGACCTCTACCTCGAGAAGTTCGAGGGCGACGGCTACGAGTACGACGACAAGGTGCTGCCCTTCAAGTCCCGCGTCGAGACGATCAAGGTCGCGGGCGGCAAATCCAAGAAGATCACCGTCCGGGAGACCGGCAACGGACCTCTGCTGTCCGACCGTGACACCGAACTGGGGAAGGTCGGCAAGAAGGCCACGGTCGACAGCGCCGCCCCCGACCGGGGCGACGGCTACGGAGTCTCGCTGCGCTGGACCGCCCTGAAGCCGGGCAAGTCGATGGACGCCGTCTTCGAGCTCAACAAGGCGAAGAACTTCCCGGAGTTCCGCAAGGCGGCCGCTTCTTTTGAAGTGCCCTCGCAGAACCTGATCTACGCGGACACCAAGGGCCACATCGGCTACCAGGCACCGGGCAAGATCCCGGTACGCGGCAAGGGCGACGGCGCGCTGCCCGCGCCCGGCTGGGACTCCGACTACCGCTGGACCGGCTACATCCCGCAGTCCGCGCTGCCCTACGAGTACGACCCGAAGCGCGGCTACATCGTGACCGCCAACCAGGCCGTCATCGGCAAGGACTACCCGTACAAGCTCACGTCGGACTGGGGCTACGGGGCGCGCAGCCAGCGCATCACCGATCTGATCCAGTCGAAGATCAAGAACGGTGGGAAGGTCTCCACCGAGGACATGCGCACGATGCAGATGGACAACAGCAGCGAGATCGCCAAGGTGCTCGTGCCCAAGCTGTTGAAGATCGACGTCAAGGACAGCTACGTACGTGAGGCGCAGAAGCTCCTCGAGGGCTGGGACTACACCCAGGACCCCGATTCGGCTGCCGCCGCGTACTTCAACTCGGTCTGGCGCAACATCCTCAAGCTCTCCATCGGCAACAAGCTGCCCAAGGAGCTGCGGGTCAAGGGCCAGTGCCTGAACGTCGACCCGGCCGGGAACACGGGCCCCGCCGACGAGGCCGAGCCGGTGCGCGAGTGCGGCCAGCGTGACGCGGAATCCGCGCAGCCCGACGGCGGCGACCGCTACTACGAAGTGATCCGGTCGATCCTCGACGACGAGAAGAACGACTGGTGGAAGTCGCCCAAGACCCGCACGGACGCCGCGACCAAGACCCGCGACCAGCTGTTCGGCCGTGCCCTCGAGGACGCGCGCTGGGACCTGACGGCCAAGCTCGGCAAGGACGTCGACACCTGGAGCTGGGGCCGCCTGCACCGGCTGACCCTGAAGAACCAGACCCTGGGCGTCGAAGGCCCCGGCTGGCTCCAGTTCATGCTCAACCGCGGCCCGTTCAAGCTGGGCGGCGGCGAGGCGGCGGTCAACGCCACCGGCTGGAACGCGGCGGGCGGCTACGGAGTGCAGTGGGTGCCGTCGATGCGCATGGTGGTGAACCTCGACGACCTCGACAAGTCCAAGTGGATCAACCTCACCGGCGCTTCGGGGCACGCCTACAGCGCGCACTACACCGACCAGACCAGCAAGTGGGTCAAGGGCGAGCTGCTGCCGTGGTCCTTCTCCGAGAAGGCCGTGAAGGGCAGCACGAACGACACCCTGGTGCTGCGGCCCTGAGCAGCCGCACCAAGCAGTGAAAGGGCCCTCCACGCGCGCGTGGAGGGCCCTTTCTGTCTGCGGAAGGGTCAGCGGAAGCGGCGTACTCCCGATGGGGTGACGACGGCGTGCACCGGCTTGTCGTGCGCCTCCTGGGGGACGCGGGCGACGACCTCCGTGTCGTACAGGAGCACCACCAGGGCGGGATCGGCCCCGGCACGCCCGAGCCGGTCGAGCACCCTGTCGTACGACCCGCCGCCGCGCCCGAGCCGCATCCCGCGCTCGTCCACGGCCAGGCCAGGAAGGAGCACCGCGTCCGCCGCGACGACGGCATCGGGCCCGAGCCGCGCCCCCGAGGGCTCCAAGAGCTGGATCTTTCCCGGGTGTTGTACGGGGGCCAGCGAGGCACCGCCCTCATAGGCGGCCCAGTCCAGGTCGTTGTCCGCGAGGAGCACCGGCAGCAGAACCCGTGTCCCCCGCGAGTGGAGGGCGTCGAGGAGCGCGCGCGTCCCCGGTTCGCTTCCCACAGAGACGTACGCCGCGACCGTGCGCGCCCCGGCGAGCTCGGGCAGCTCCAACGCGCGCCCCGCGAGAACCGCTGCCGCCTTCTGCGCGTCATCCCTAGTCAACCCGCGTCTCACCGCGAGGAATTCTCCGCGCAACGTGCGCTTGGTTGGCTGGTCCGAGGCAGGTTCCAAGCCAGGTTCTTCCATGGTGCGCTCACAAACCCTTCCAACTACGCTCATATGAGAACAAAATGTCCTGACCCACAGATTGCGCACATACTCACCGGTTATGGTTACGGACATGACTGAGTCTCACCCCCCAAGGATCAGCAAGGCTGTCATCCCCGCGGCAGGTCTGGGCACCCGGTTCCTGCCCGCCACCAAGGCCACTCCGAAAGAGATGCTGCCGGTCGTCGACAAGCCGGCGATCCAGTACGTGGTCGAGGAGGCCGCCTCCGCCGGCCTCGATGACGTCCTCATGATCACGGGCCGCAACAAGCGCCCCCTGGAGGACCACTTCGACCGCAACTACGAACTGGAGTCGGCCCTTCTCAAGAAGGGCGACGAGGCGAGACTCGCGAAGGTCCAGGAATCCAGCGACCTCGCGACCATGCACTACGTACGCCAGGGCGACCCCAAGGGACTCGGTCACGCCGTCCTGTGCGCCGCCCCGCACGTCGGCAACGAACCGTTCGCGGTGCTCCTCGGCGACGACCTGATCGACCCGCGCGACCCGCTGCTCGCCCGCATGGTCGAGGTCCAGGAGCGGCACGGCGGCAGCGTCATCGCCCTCATGGAGGTGGCCCCCGAGCAGATCCACCTCTACGGCTGCGCGGCCGTGGACGCCACGGACGAGGGCGACGTCGTCAAGGTGACAGGCCTTGTCGAGAAGCCCGACGCGGCGGACGCCCCCAGCAACTACGCGATCATCGGCCGGTACGTCCTCGACCCCCACGTCTTCGACATACTGCGCAAGACCGAGCCGGGCCGCGGCGGCGAGATCCAGCTCACCGACGCACTCCAGCAGCTCGCCGCCGACGAGAAGGTGGGCGGCCCCGTGCACGGCGTCGTCTTCAAGGGCCGCCGCTATGACACCGGTGACCGCGGAGACTATCTGCGTGCCATTGTCAGACTCGCGTGCGAACGTGAAGACCTGGGCCCGGACTTCCAGGCCTGGCTTCGCAGTTACGTGTCCGAGGAGATGTAGCACTTTGAGCAGCAGCGCGACGACCGAAGTCACCGGCCAGGAACATGTCTGGTCGGTGAGCGAGCACCTGGACGACATCCTCGGATTCGTCCGCCCCCTGGAGCCCATCGAGCTCCAACTCCTCGACGCCCAGGGCTGCGTCCTCGTCGAAGACGTCACGGTGCCCGTCTCGCTGCCGCCCTTCGACAACAGCTCCATGGACGGGTACGCGGTCCGGGTCGCCGACATCGCGGGCGCGAGCGAGGAGTTCCCCGCCGTCCTGACGGTCATCGGCGACGTGGCCGCGGGCCAGAGCGAGCAGCCGGTCGTCGGCGCGGGCCAGGCCGCCCGCATCATGACCGGCGCCCCGCTGCCGCCCGGCGCCGAAGCCGTCGTCCCCGTGGAGTGGACCGACGGAGGCCTCGGCGAAGGCCCCGTCTCCGGGATGCGCGCGCACAGCGCGGCCCCTGACGGAGCCTCCGGAGAGGTCCGCGTACACCGCCCCGCCGAAGCACGCGCGCACGTGCGGGCGCGTGGCAGCGACGTCCAGGCAGGTGACCGCGCGCTGAGCGCGGGCACGGTCCTGGGCGCCCCGCAGATCGGCCTGCTCGCCGCGATCGGCCGTGGCACGGTCAAGGTGCGCCCGCGCCCCCGCGTGGTCGTCATGTCCACCGGCAGCGAACTGATCCAGCCCGGCGAGGAGTTGGCCAAGGGCCAGATCTTCGACTCCAACAGCTTCGCCCTCACCGCCGCGGCCCGCGACGCCGGAGCGATCGCCTACCGCGTGGGCGCGGTCGCCGACGACGCCGAGACGCTGCGCTCCACCATCGAGGACCAGCTGATCCGCGCCGACCTCATCGTCACCACCGGCGGCGTCAGCGTCGGCGCGTACGACGTCGTGAAGGAAGCCCTCTCCTCCGTGGGCGACGAGGACGAGGACGGCAGCGGCATCGAGTTCCGCAAGCTCGCCATGCAGCCGGGCAAACCGCAGGGCTTCGGCTCCATCGGCCCCGACCACACCCCGCTGCTCGCCCTGCCGGGCAACCCCGTGTCGTCGTACGTCTCCTTCGAGCTCTTCGTACGTCCCGCCGTGCGCGCCCTGATGGGCCTCCCGGACGTCCACAGGCCCACGGCGCGTGCGGTGCTCAGCGCCGACAAGACGCTCACCTCGCCCGCCGGGAAGCGGCAGTTCCTGCGCGGGCAGTACGACGCCGACGCGGGCAGCGTGCGGCCCGTGGGCGGCGCGGGCTCCCACCTCGTGGCGGCCCTCGCGCACGCGGACGCGCTGATCGTCGTCCCGGAGGACACCACTTCGGTGGAGCCAGGAGCCGACGTCGAAGTGGTCCTGCTCGGCTGAAGGGCGCTCCCGCGCGATACGGTGTCGCGCACATAGGCCCCCTCGCGCCGCACCGCGGGAGGCCCGGACCGGGAGCGCCACAGCACATGACCGCGATTTCCCGGGGGGAGACCCCCGGAACCCCTGAGCACCAGAGACTGACGCACATCGACGAGGCGGGCGCCGCCCGCATGGTCGACGTATCCGCGAAGGACGTGACCGCGCGCACCGCCCGCGCGAGCGGCCGCGTCCTGGTCTCGCCCCGCGTGATCGAGCTGCTGCGTGGTGAGGGCGTCCCCAAGGGCGACGCCCTCGCCACCGCGCGGATCGCGGGGATCATGGGCGCCAAGCGCACGCCCGACCTGATCCCGCTCTGCCATCCGCTGGCCGTCTCCGGAGTGAAACTCGACCTCTCCGTGGCGGACGACGCCGTCGAGATCCTCGCCACGGTGAAGACGACGGACCGTACGGGCGTCGAGATGGAGGCCCTCACCGCGGTGACCGTGGCCGCCCTCACGGTGATCGACATGGTCAAGGCCGTCGACAAGGGCGCGGTCATCACGGACGTACGCGTCGAGGAGAAGTCGGGCGGCAAGTCCGGAGACTGGAGCCGCGAAGGAGCCGGCGCATGACGGCCTACCGCGCGCTCGTCGTCACCGCCTCCAACCGCGCGTCCGCCGGCGTCTACGCCGACCGGGGCGGGCCGATCATCGCCGACGCGCTCTCCGCGCTCGGCTTCCAGGTCGAAGGCCCCCAGGTCGTCCCCGACGGCGAACCCGTCGAGCAGGCCCTGCGCGCCGGAGCCGACGCCGGATACGACGTGATCCTCACCACAGGCGGCACCGGCATCTCGCCCACCGACCGCACCCCCGAAGCCACCCGCGCCGTCATCGACCACGAAGTGCCGGGCATCCCGGAGGCGATTCGCGCGTACGGCAGACAGAAGGTGCCCACGGCCGCGCTGTCCCGCGGTCTCGCCGGAGTCGCCGGGCGCACGCTCATCGTGAACCTGCCGGGCTCCACGGGGGGCGTACGGGACGGGATCGCCGTCCTGGAGCCCCTCCTCACGCACGCCATCGAGCAGCTCAGGGGCGGCGACCATCCCAGACCTGCAGGTGGTGCGAGCTGAACAGCCCCTCCTGGCCGGTCGAGCTGACGGACGGCGATGTCGCCCTCCGCCCGATAAAGATGCGCGACCAGAGGCCATGGCGTGAGGTCAACCGGCGCAACCGGGACTGGCTGCGCCCCTGGGAGGCGACGATCCCGCCGCCCACGCCCAGCGGCCCGATCGTGCACCGCCCGACCTACCGCCAGATGGTCAGGCACCTGCGCGCCGAGGCGCACGCCGGGCGCATGCTGCCTTTTGTGATCGAGCACCAAGGGCGTCTCGTCGGACAGTTGACGGTTGCCGGGATCACCTGGGGATCGATGTGCTCGGGCCATGTCGGCTACTGGGTCGACCAGTCGGTCGCGGGCCGCGGCGTGATGCCGACCGCCGTCGCTCTCGCGGTCGATCATTGCTTCCGATCGGTCGGGCTGCACCGTATCGAGGTCTGTATTCGCCCGGAGAACGGGCCGAGCCGCAGGGTCGTGGAGAAACTCGGATTCCGCGAGGAGGGGCTTCGTCCACGATATCTCCACATCGATGGCGCCTGGCGCGATCATCTTGTCTTCGCGCTCACCGCGGAAGAGGTACCGGAAGGGTTGCTCAGGCGCTGGCACCAGGCACGACCCCGGAAGACCGCGTAAATAGAATAAGTGTTTGAAATTAATCGGTGATCGACCGTCTGGGGCCCGACTTGGTCCCTCTGGAGCATTAATTTCACGATCGCGGTGACCTGTTGATCGCATCAGTCACAAAAAAAGTTCGAGATATCAGCCAGATCGTGCGACACACCGACTCAATTGGCAGATGGCCTCAAGCAAACCCCTCTACCGTGTGAGGCGTGAGCAGCAGCGGCCTCATCTACGCAGTCATCGTCGGGGCCTGGGCCGCCTACTTGGTGCCGATGTGGCTCCGTAGGCAGGACGAGCTCAATGAAGCCCGTCCGACGGAACGCTTCAGCACCGCCATCCGGCTCCTGTCCGGACGGGCGGCGATGGAGCGCCGATACGCCAAGGACCTGCAAGCGCGCTCGCCTGAAGAGGAGGAGTCGCGCGAACCGGACAACGTCACCGGCTCGGTGGACGTCCGGGCCTTCGTCGCGCCCCCACATCGACAGGGCGGGCACGGCGCACAGGGCGCACGGGGCGGACACGGCGCACAGGAAGAGCGGCCCGAGTCGCACGGCAAGGCGCCGGTCAAGCCCCAGGCGCAGCAGCCCCAGGCCAGACCGCCGGCGCAGCAGTCTCCGCAGCGGTCCCAGACCCAGCGGCCTTCGCGGCGGTCCCAGGCGCAGCCCGCGGCGAAGTCCCCGGCCAAGCCCTCTGTGCGGGCGCAGGTGAACACTCCGGCGCCGACCCCGACTCCAACCCCGAATTCGACCCCGAATCCGACCCCGGCGCCGACCGGCGCACGGCCTCAGCAGTCGCCCGCCCAGCGGGCCGCATCGGCGGAAGCAGCCGCGCGCGCCCGGCGCTCGAAGGTGCTCGCGCGCCGTCGGCGTACGACGGTGATGCTGTTCGTCGCCTTCTCGCTCGGCGCGATCGTCGCCGCGGTGGGCGGGCTCGCGTTCCTCTGGGCGCCCGCAGCACCGGCCGCGCTCCTGAGCGCCTACATCGTGTACCTGCGAGGCCAGGAGCGGCGCCGCTTCACCTACACCATGGACCGGCGCAGGGCCGAGGTCGCGGCGCAGCGGCTGCGGGAACGCCAGCCGCGCAGGCGTGCGCCGGGCGGCGCCGAAGCCGTTGTCGACGACGCGGAGGAAGGACCGGCGCCCGATACGGAGACCGGTCTCTCGGCGCTCGCCGCCGACCGCCGCGCCCTGGTCGAGCAGACCGACCACGCCGAGTGGGTGGACCAGCAGCGTGAGCGGCAGCGCCGACCCGGGCACGGCGACAGCTGGGACCCGGTGCCGGTGCCCCTGCCGACGTACGTGACCGCCCCGGTCGCCCCGCGGGCCACTGGTGACGTCGACTTGAGCGCGCCCGACGCCTGGAGCTCGGCGCGTTCGAGCTCCGTGGAGCCCGCCGCCGACGAGGCGGAGGCGAGCGAGTCCGGCGACGAGTACCCCGAGTACGACGAGGGCGCGGAAGGTGCCGACGGCGTGGACGGAGTCGACGGCCGCAGTGACGCACGGCGGGCCGCCTCCGCGCGCCGGGCGCGCGAGCGCGGACGTACGCCGCTCTTCGATCAGTACGACGAAGGCGAGCGACCGCGGGCCGCCAACGAGTGAGGCTGGCCGGCCAGGTCACAGGCCGGGTCGCCAGCCAGGTCACCGGCCTGGTCACCAGCCAGGAACGGATTTCCGAGCACCCGGATCGGGATGCTAGAGTTTCACTCGTTGCAAGGGCCTGTGGCGCAGTCTGGTAGCGCACCTCGTTCGCATCGAGGGGGTCTGGGGTTCAAATCCCCACAGGTCCACTGCACATGAGATCCCGTCCAGTTCATCGAACTGGGCGGGATCTTTGCTGTGCCTCAGACTTGAAGCGCGGGGGGAACTACAGCTGCTTCGCGAAGCAGCGGCTCAGGTCCTCGAAGCGGTAGTGGCCGAACTTGGCGGGGGCCGGGGTGTAACCGGTCGAGGTGTAGAGGGCTATGGCCTCCGGCTGCTTCGTGCCCGTCTCCAGGACCATGCGCGTACGGCCCGCGCTCCTCGCGTCGTCCTCGAGGGCCGCCAGGATGCGGCGGGCCAGGCCGAGGCCTCGGGCCTCCGGGGTGACGTACATGCGCTTGATCTCGGCGTCGCCGTCCGCGTACCCCTCGTCGTTCTTCTCGTGACCGCGCCAGCCGCCGGTGGCCAGCGGGGTGCCGTTCTCGTCGTAGGCGAGGAGGTAGAGCCCGAGCGGGGCGGTGAACATGGCCGGGTCGAGAGGTGTGACGTCGCCCTCGTCGCCGTACCGCACCGCGTACTCGAGCTGCACGCGGTCGTTGAGCTTGACCGCGTCGGGGTGGTCGAAGGGGGTGGGGCGCAGCTCGACGGAGGGCCGCTGCGGCGGTGACTGGATACTCATGCGAACCATCGTACTTCTATGCGGCCGACTGTGTGGCGGGCTGTGTGGCGGGCTGTGCGGTGGAGTGCGCTCATTCATCAAGTGTGCCGGTATCGTTCCGGGATGCTCACCGTGACCAGCGTGAATGTGAATGGGCTGCGCGCCGCCGCCAAGAAGGGCTTCGTGGAGTTCCTCGCCGAGACCTCGGCCGACGTGCTCTGCCTCCAGGAGGTACGGGCCGAGCCGCAGCAGTTGCCCGAGGAGGTGCGGGCACCCGAGGGCTGGCACGTCACGCACGCGCCGGCCGCCGCCAAGGGGCGCGCGGGCGTCTCCCTCTATACGCGGCGTGAGCCGGACCGGGTGCAGGTCGGGTTCGGGTCGCAGGAGTTCGACGGCAGCGGGCGTTACATCGAGGCCGATCTGCCCGGCGTCACGGTCGCGAGCCTCTATCTCCCCTCCGGCGAGGTCGGCACGGAGCGGCAGGACGAGAAGATCCGCTTCATGGGGGAGTTCCTCACGTACCTGAAGGGGCTCAAGAAGCGGTCCGCCGCCGAGGGGCGCCAGGTCGTGGTCTGCGGTGACTGGAACATCGCGCACCAGGAGGCCGACCTCAAGAACTGGAAGGGCAACAAGAAGAACTCGGGCTTCCTGCCCGAGGAGCGTGCCTGGCTCAGCGAGGTCTTCGAAGGTGACGCCGACGACGGGGGCGCCGGGTACGTCGACGTGGTGCGCGCGCTGCATCCCGACGTCGAGGGGCCCTACTCCTGGTGGTCCTACCGGGGTCGCGCCTTCGACAATGACTCGGGTTGGCGCATCGACTATCACGTGGCGACGCCGGGGCTCGCGGAGCGCGCGGTCAAGGGGTTCGTGGAGCGGGCGGCCACTCATGAGGAGCGTTGGTCGGACCACGCGCCCGTCACGGTGGTCTACGACATGTGACGCCGCGCGGCGGCATGGCTTGTTGCGGGCACGTACCTGACAATGACTCAACTGTCCGCCGTGTGTGGGGGAGCCTTCATGTCCGGGATGCCGTTGTCGTTGTCACTGTCGTCTCGTCGGAGTGTGTTGCTCGGCGCCCTGGGCGTCGGGCTCGGGGCGGGGCTGCCGTTGGCCGCCGCGTCTCCCGCCGGGGCCGGGGGCGGTGACTCGGGCGGGGTGCCGCGGCATACGCCGCCCGTGATTCTCACGGAGCAGGCGACCCAGCGGATTCTCGTGCTCGATCCGCGGCGCAGGGTCTGGGACGAGGAGGCCGAGCCGTCCGTCGTGCGGTGGGAGTTCTCGCCGATGCGGCACGCGGGGTACGAGGACCTTGAGCCGGAATACAGCTGGGTGTATCCGAGTGAGTCCAAGGTGCGCAGGCATGGCGGGCGTACGTACGTTCTGACGACCGCGTCCTTCGGGTTCGTCGGCGTCGTCCACTATCCCTCGGGCAAGCGCTACTGGGGCGCGGCGATCGGTCCCGGCGACGACCTCTTCAATCCGCACAGCGCGGAGATCCTGCCTGACGGCAATGTCGCGGTGGCGTGCAGTACGGGGGCGCTGGTCAGGCTCTACGCGGCCTCACAGGGGCCGCGGGCCTCGCGGTACGCCGAGGTGGAGCTCAAGGGGGCGCACGGGCTGCACTGGGACGGTGCGCGTGAGGTGCTGTGGGCCATCGGTGACGATGAGTTGGTCACGTACGAGGTGGGCGGGTCGCGGGCTCGGCCCTCGCTTCGGCAGCTTTCCTCGGTGGGGCTTCCTGTGGGGACGCCGGGTAAGACGCCGGGGGGTCATGACCTTTTCCCTGTGGCCGGGCGTCGTGGGCGGCTCTGGGTGACCACTAATGCGTCCGTCTTCCAGTACGACGTCGGGAGCGGGGCCTTTGTGCAGGACTTTGCTGGGCGTGAGGAGATTGCCCGGAAGTCGGTGAAGGCTGTTGGTGATGATCCGCGGACGGGGCAGGTTGTCACCACTGTGCCTGAGGGTGGGCTTGAGGAGACGTGGTGGACGCGGAAGGTGAGTGTTCATCGGCCGCGGGGGGAGTACGAGTTGGTTGGGGGCGGGATTTATAAGGCTCGGTGGTTCTTGCCTCGGTAGGGGTGCGGTGGGGGAGGGCTGAGGTTTGCCTCCGGCGGGTTTTCCCCGACCCCGCCCCTTCCCGGCTGTGACATTTGCGGCTCCGCCGCGGGTCGCTCGGCGCGAGGGCCCTGCGCCTTATCTGTGCCGTCGTCACCGGCTTCGCCGCGTTCGTCCTCAAACGCCGGACGGGCTGAAAAACCAATCGCCGGACGGGCCGGTACTGCTACTCCTCCTCCGGCTTCTCCGAAGCCAAGCGGCGGTCCAGTGCCATCGACAGTTCCGCTTCCACCACGCTCTTCGCCAGTGGGCGCAGGCGTTCGATGCTTACGTCGTCTGCTTCGGGCGGGGTGTGGGTGCGGATCATCGTGATGAACAGCTCCGCAAGCGCGTCCGCGTGTTCGCGTACGCGTTGGCCCGCCTCCAGGACTGCCGCCAGCGGGATGCCCTCGCGGACCAGTGCCGATGAGACGTCCAGGAGGCGGCGGCTCACGTGGACGATTTCTTCGCCGTCCGTGCCGAGGTAGCCGAGGTCCATCGCCGCGGCGAGGTTCTCGGGGGTGACCTCTCCCGCGAAGTGGTCGGCGAGTTCCTCGGGGGTGAGGCGGACCGGGGTCTCCTCGGTGGGTTCGCCGATGCCCAGGAGTTCGCCGACGTCGCGGCCGTTCTCGAAGGCCTCCGCCAGTTCCGCGATGCCGCTCAGGGTGTGGCCGCGCTCCAGGAGAGCGGCGATCGTCCGCAGTCTGGCCAGGTGGTGGTCGTCGTACCAGGCGATACGGCCCTCGCGGCGGGGCGGCGGGATCAGGCCGCGCTCACGGTAGAAGCGCACGGTGCGCACCGTGATGCCGGCCGCCTTGGCCAGCTCCTCCATGCGGTACTCGCGTGTCTCTGCCACGGCAGCAGCCTATGTGCTGCCGGATCGTGCCGGACCGGGAGTGTCGTGCGCGTGTTCTACCGGCGGTAACTCGGGGCGCCAGACCCCTACCCATCAGTAGGCAGGTGTTCTACTCTCCCAATTGCGCCAGTGGTCACTGGCAGAGTCGTGAGCGGTTCAGTTCGGGAGGCGGCGGCATGGCCGAGGATGAGGATGGGCGCCAGCAGGAGCGCGAACCAGGGAGCGAGCGCGAGCATGTGCGGGTAGCTGTGATCGGGTCCGGGTTCGGTGGGCTCGGTGCCGCCGTTCGGCTGCGTCGCGAGGGTGTTACCGACTTCGTCGTCCTCGAGCGGGCCGGTGCGGTGGGCGGTACCTGGCGGGACAACAGCTACCCGGGCTGCGCGTGCGACGTGCCCTCGCATCTGTACTCGTTCTCCTTCGCGCCCAACCCCGACTGGCCCCGCACCTTCTCCGGCCAGGAGAAGATCCACGAGTACCTGGAGCGGGTCGCCGACACCTTCCGGCTCCGCTCGCACATCCGCCTCAACACCGAGGTGAAGCAGATGCGCTGGGACGCGGACAAGCTGTGGTGGGAGGTCGAGACCGGCGACGGCACCACTCTCACCGCCGACATCGTCGTCTCCGCCACCGGGCCGCTCTCCGACCCCAAGCTGCCGGACATTCCCGGCCTCGACACCTTCGAGGGCAAGGTCTTCCACTCCGCGCGCTGGGACCACGACTACGACCTGCGCGGAAAGCGCGTCGCGATGATCGGCACCGGGGCCTCCGCCATCCAGATCGTGCCCGCCATCCAGCGCGAGGTCGGCAAGCTCACGCTCTTCCAGCGCACCCCGCCGTGGGTCCTCCCGCGCATGGACCGCGCCATCAGCAAGGCCGAGCGCTGGCTGCACCGCCAGCTGCCGTTCACCACACAGGCCCGGCGCGGAATCCTGTGGGGCATACGGGAGTTGCAGGTCCAGGCGTTCACCAAGCGGCCGAACGAGCTCGGCGCGGTCGAGCAGATCGGCAAGGCGAACATCGCCCGTGCCGTCAAGGACCCGGCGCTGAGGGCCAAGCTGACGCCGTCGTACCGCATCGGCTGCAAGCGGATCCTGCTCTCCAACACCTACTACCCGGCGCTCGCGCAGCCCAACGTGGACGTCGTCGCCAGCGGGCTCAGCGAGGTCCGCGGCAACACCGTCGTCGCCGCGGACGGCACCGAGACCCAGGTCGACGCGATCATCTTCGGTACGGGATTCCATGTGACGGACATGCCGATCGCCAACCGTGTGGTGGGCCCCGACGGCGTGACGATGATGGAGACCTGGAAGGACGGAATGAAGTCCCTGCGCGGCGCGACCGCTGCGGGCTTCCCCAACTTCATGACGGTCATCGGCCCGAACACCGGCCTCGGCAACTCCTCGATGATCCTGATGATCGAGGCCCAGTTGAACTATCTCGCCGACTACGTACGGCAGTTGGACGTACTCGGCGGCCGAGCGGCGCTCGCCGCGCGGACGAGCGCCGTGAACGACTGGAACGACAAGGTCCAGGAGCGCATGAAGCGCACCGTGTGGAACACCGGCGGCTGCAACAGCTGGTACCTCGACGAGAACGGCGTGAACACGACGATCTGGCCGGGCACGACGACCGAGTTCAGGAACGCCACGCGGCGGGTGGATCTCGCCGAGTACGAGGTGGTGCGCCCGCCGAAGGCGGTCGTGGGGGCGAAGCCCGCTGACGCGGGGAAGCGCAAGTCGCGTACGGCGAAGAAGGCTGAGGCAGGGGCATGAGCAGGCTGACGCATGTGACGAGCGGGCCCTTCGCGCCGCCTGCCGCGGCGCGGGAGCTGACCGTCGTGTCGGCGGACGGCGCACGGCTGCACGCTGAGGTGCACGGGCCTGAGGGCGCGCCCGCGGTGGTGCTCGCGCACGGATGGACGTGCTCGACCGCCTTCTGGGCGGCGCAGATACGTGACCTTGCCGTCGATCACCGGGTCATCGCGTACGACCAGCGGGGGCACGGGCGCAGTGTCGCCCCTGACGGCGTCGAGGGCTACAGCACCACCGCCCTCGCCGACGACCTGGAGGCGGTGCTCGCGGCGACGCTCGAACCGGGGGAGCGGGCCGTGCTCGCCGGGCACTCGATGGGCGGCATGACGATCATGGCCGCGAGTACGCGGTCAGGGTTCCGGGAGCACGCGGCGGCGGTTCTGCTGTGCAGCACAGGCAGTTCGCGCCTTGTCGCCGAGTCGCTCGTGGTGCCGATGCGGGCCGGGCGGCTGCGGACGCGGATCACGCGGTCGGTCCTCGGTGCGAAGGCGCCCCTTGGGCCTGTGACGCCGCTGGCCCGCAAGATCCTCAAGTACGCGACGATGGGGCCGGGTTCGGCCCCGGACCGGGTCGACGTGTGCGCGCACATCGTGCACGGGTGCCCCAGGGTGGTGCGCTACCGCTGGTCCCACGTGCTCGACGAGATCGAACTCGACGCGGGTGTACTGGAGTTGAACGTGCCGACCGCGGTCATCGCGGGCACGGCCGACCGGATGACGCCCGTCACGCACGCACGGCGCATCGCCGGGATGCTGCCGGACTCCCTCGGTCTCACCGAGCTGCCGGGGCTCGGCCACATGACGCCGGTCGAGGCGCCGGAGGCGGTCACGGGCGGGATCAGGGATCTTGTGAAGAGGTACGTACGGGTCGGCGATCAGCAGGTTCAAGGGCTTGCGGGCCTTGAGGGGAGCAGCGCATGAGCAAGGTCAGCCTGGAGGGTCAGGTCGCGGTCGTCACCGGCGCGGCGCGTGGCGTGGGGGAGTTGCTCGCGCGGAAGCTGTCGGCGCGGGGTGCGAAGATCGCGCTCGTCGGCCTGGAGCCGGACGAGCTGAAGCAGGTGGCGGGGCGGCTGCACACCGAGGCCGAGGCCTGGCACGCGGACGTGACGGACCACGTCGCGATGGCCCGGGTCGCCCAGGAGGTCAAGGAGCGGTTCGGGAAGGTCGACATCGTCGTCGCCAACGCGGGCGTCGCCAACGGGGGCCCGTTCGTCGAGTCCGACCCCGAGGCGTGGCGCCGGGTGATCGAGGTCAACCTCATCGGCAGCGCGGTGACGGGGCGGGCGTTCCTGCCGGTCCTGATGGAGAGCAGGGGCTATCTGCTCCAGATCGCCTCCCTCGCCGCGATCACGCCGGCGCCGATGATGACGGCGTACTGCGCGTCGAAGTCGGGCGTCGAGGCGTACGCGCACTGTCTGCGGGCCGAGGTCGGCTACAAGGGCGTGAAGGTCGGCGTCGGCTACCTGTCCTGGACGGACACGGACATGGTGCGGGGCGCCGATCAGGACGACGTGATGCGGGAGTTGCGGCAGCGCTTGCCGTGGCCGGCCAACAAGACGTACCCGCTGGGCCCTGCCGTCGACCGGATCGTCGCCGGTATCGAGCGTCGCTCCAGCCATGTGTACGCGCAGTGGTGGCTGCGGGGCATGCAGGGCATCCGGGGATACCTGCCGGGGGTCATCGGCTCGGTCGGCCAGCGCGAGATGCGCAGGTTCGAACCCCGGCTTGGTTCGGTCTCCACTGGGCTCGTGGGGGCGGGGGGCTCCGCCGATGAACAGGTGCGTAGTGGGCGGTAGTTGATGCTGGGGCGGGCTCCGCTTCACCGCGCGGACCTCTCCCTCCCACCCACCCGGCCCCCCGCGTCCACAGCAATGAGACAGCAATGAGACAGCAATGAGGCCCACCCGGCGTCCCAGGTGGGCCTCATCTGGTCAAGCTCAGCGCAGCGTCAGGCGTCGTAGTCCTGGTTGAACTTGTCCTGCTGCTCCTGCGCGGCATCCTTGGCCTGGTCAGGGGCCTGCTGGCCGCGCTCCTGCGCCTCGTCGCGGCCCTGCGCGGCGCGCTCGCTCGCCTCGTCCTTCTTGTCGCCCATAGCACCCTTCGCCTTGTCGGCGAGGTCGTTGGCCTTGTCCTGGAACTGGTCCTTGATGCCCATGCTTGTTCACTCCTAGAGGGTGAGGTTGGAGGGGCCTCGACCAGACTGACATGCAGGTACTTTCCTCGCATTTCGATCACTAACGGGCAGTGATGGGTGACGAAAGACCCCGCTACTCGCCCCGCGGCGGAAGCGTCGGCCGCCGCCGGTCCGGTACGTCCCCGAGCCCCGGCGGTGTCGCCGCCGGGGCGCCCTCCAGGAGGTCGAGCGCCACCCGCACCGCGTCGTCGAGCTGCGCGTGCCGCCCCTCCGCCCAGTCCAGGGGCGTGCGGAGCACCTCCAGGTCAGGGGAGACGCCATGGTTCTCCACGGACCAGCCGTACTCGTCGAACCACCCCGCGTTCATCGGCACCGTGATGACCGTCCCGTCCCCGAGGACGTGCCGCCCGGTCATCCCCACCACGCCGCCCCACGTGCGCTGGCCCACCACGGGGCCCAGGTCGAGCAGCTTGAAGGCCGCGGTGATCATGTCGCCGTCCGACGACGTCGCCTCGTCGGCCAGGGCCACCACGGGCCCGCGCGGTGCGTTCGACGCGTACGAGACCGGCTGGGCGTTCCGTGTCAGGTCCCAGCCCAGGATCTTCCGCGTCAGCTTCTCGACCACCAGCTCACTGATGTGGCCGCCCGCGTTGCCGCGCACGTCCACGATCAGGGCCGGACGCGAGACCTCCATCCTCAGGTCGCGGTTGAACTGGGCCCAGCCCGATCCGCCCATGTCGGGGATGTGCAGGTAGCCGCACTTCCCCTCGCTCAACTCCCGTACGACCTCGCGTCGTTTGGCCACCCAGTCCTGGTAGCGCAGGGGGCGTTCATTGATGAGCGGGACGATCGCCACCCTCCTCGGCCTGCCCTCCGCCTCCGCCGTCTCGAACGTCAGCTCCACCGTCGTACCGCCCGCCGCCGCGAGCAGCGGGAAGGGGCCCGCCACCGGGTCCACCGGGCGGCCGTCGATGTGCGTGAGGACCGCGCCCTCGCGGATGCCCGCGCCCGCGAGCGGGGAGCGCGCCTTGGAGTCGGAGGAGTCGCCGGGCAGGATTCGTTTGATCGTCCAACTGCCTTCGCGGCAGACCAGGTTGGCGCCGAGCAGACCCATCGCCCGCTGATAGTGCGGCGGCCCTTCGTTGCGGCGAGCGGCAGAGACGTACGCGTGGGAAGTGCCCAGCTCGCCCAGGACCTCGCGGAGCAGGTCAGCGAACTCGTCGGGGGACGCGACCCGGTCCACGAGGGGCCGGTACTGGTCCAGGATCGCGGGCCAGTCGATGCCGCACATGTGCGGTTCCCAGAAATAGGCGCGGATGAGGCGGCCCGCCTCGTCGTACGACTGGCGCCACTCGGCCGCCGGGTCGACCTCGTGCAGGATGCGGCGCAGGTCGATCCAGACGGTCGTGTCGCCGTCGCCGGCCTCCGTCGAGGGCACCGCGCTCAGCTCGCTGTCGTCGACCACCACGAGCCGTGAGCCGTCGCCGCTGAGCGCGAACCAGTCGAGATGGTCGACCAGGGCGGACTTCTTGCCCTTGGTGATGTTGAAGTACTCCAGGGTGGGGCGCCCCGAGGTGTCCGCCGGATTGGCGAACGTCTCGCCGAGCGCGCCCGAGATCGGCCAGCGCAGCCAGACCAGGCCGCCGCCGCTGACGGGGTGGAGCGCCGAGTACTTGGACGCCGAGACCGGGAACGGCGTCACCCTGCTCTCCAGGCCCTCCACCTCGACGCTGACGGCGCCGTCGATCGGCCTGCCGTCGGCGGGGTCGAGGCCGCCCGCTGCCGGGCGGCCGTCGGGGGAGAGGGCGAAGGGGGAGGGGGTCGCCGACGACAGGGGGACGAGGTAGGGGCGGCAGCCGAGCGGGAAGGACAGGTCGCCGGTGTGCACGTCGTAGACGGGGTCGAAGCCGCGCCAGGAGAGGAAGGCCAGATAGCGGCCGTCGCGCGTGAAGACCGGGTTCTCGTCCTCGAAGCGGCCGTTGGTGACGTCGACGATGATGCGGCAGCCGGGCCCCTCGATACGGGCCATCTTGATCTGGCGGAGGGAACGGCCGATGCCCGGATGCGACCACGTCAGCCAGGCCCCGTCCGGGGAGAACGCCAGGTCGCGCACCGGACCGTTGAGGGAGCGGATCAGCTCCGTCACCTCGCCGTCGGACTCCTCCGTGGCGTCGACCAGGAGGAGCCTGCCGTCGTTCGACGCGATCGCGAGCCGTTCGCCCTCGGGGTCGGAGAGCAGTTCGAGGACCCGGCCGAGCTTGCCCTGCGCCAGTCTGCGCGGCAGGCGCGCGCCGCTCGCGCGCGGCAGATAGGCGATCTCGACGGCGTCCTCGCCCTCCGCGTCGGTGACGTAGGCGACCTGCCCGCCCTTGCCGAGCATCTCCGGGAGCCGGACGCGCACGCCCGGGGTGTCCGTGATGGTGCGGGCGGGCCCGTCCCGGTGCGTGAGCCAGTACAGGCTGCCGCGTACGACGACGGCGCTGGCCCGGCCCGTCGCGTCCACGGAGAGCGAGTCGACGTGCTGTGCGGCCGGCACCTGATAGATCCGCCGCCCGGCGCGCGGCCCGCCGAGGCGCACGTCGAGGCGGCGCGGCACGGAGCCGGCGGACAGGTCGTCCACCAGCCAGACGTCGCCCGCGCACTGGTAGACGACGCGGGCGCCGTCGCTGGACGCGTGCCGGGCGTAGAACGTGTCGTGATCGGTGTGCCGCCGCAGGTCGGAGCCGTCCGGCAGGCAGGAGTAGAGGTTGCCGACGCCCTCGTGGTCGGAGAGGAAGGCGATCCTGCCGTCCACGAACATCGGGGTGTCCAGATGTCCGTCGAGGTCGGGCAGGAGCTGGTCGCCGTGCAGCCACAGGCGGCCCTTCGCTCCGCCCCGGTAGCGCTTCCAGGCGGCGGGCTCGTGGGGCGGCTTCCCGGTCAGGAGGAGCGTCTTGCGTTCGCCCTCGATGTCGTTGACCGCGATGTCGTACACGGGACCCCAGGGCAGCTTGCCGCCGGGTGATCCGTCGGTCGGCACGCTGTAGGCCCAGCAGTAGTACGAGAAGGGCTGGCCGTGCGAGGAGACGGCGAGGATGTCGCCGTCCGGGGACCAGCCGCAGACCCGCGTGTCCGTACTCCCCCAGTAGGTGAGGCGCCGGGCCGGGCCGCCGTCCACCGGGGCGAGATGGATCTCCGGATCGAGACTGCGCCATGTCGTGTACGCGATGTGGCGGCCGTCCGGCGAGAAGCGCGGGTGACTCACCTTGGTCCGGTCCACGGTCACCCGCCAGGCCCGGCCCGCGGGCTCGCCGTCCGGGCGCAGCGGGGCCACCCAGAGATCGTCCTCGGCCGCGAAACAGAGACGGTCGCCGCTGAGGTGCGGAAATCGCAGGTAGGCGTGGTCGGCATGTTCGGCGTGGGCTTCATCTGCTTCATCGCGCGCGTCGGTCACTTCCCCATGCTTTTCCGGTGCGCGGGGCCCGGCAACTCGTACATCTCGCACACGTGAGGTGAGCGCGTGACGCAGCACACGTACGAAACGGTTTCGTTTCGTTAAGGCGCCGAGTACAGTCATGGCGTACGCAACAGTTTCGACAAGGACCCGACCAGGGTCCGATCAGGGTCCGTCGGGGACTCGACGAGGAGCGGAGGGATCATGGCTGAGGCGGCAACGGTGCGGCGCAGCCGGATCACGCCCGAGCGCGAGGCCGAGATCTACACGGCCGTGCTCGACCTGCTCCGCGAGATGGGCTACGAGGCGCTCACCATGGACGCCATCGCCGCCCGCACGAAATCCAGCAAGGCCACCCTCTACCGCCAGTGGGGGAGCAAGCCCGAGCTGATCGCCAGGGCGCTGCGGCACAACAAGCCGGTGTCCATCGCGGACATCGACACCGGGTCCCTCCGCGGCGATCTGCTGGAATCCGTACACCGGTCGGACGACTGTCAGATGGAGCGGGACGCCGCGCTGATGCGGAGCCTGTTCCACGCCATCCACGACAATCCCGAACTCCACCAGGCGCTGCGGCAGGTGCTCGTCGAGCCGGAGATCACCGGCCTGAACACCCTGCTGCGCAGAGCCGTGGAGCGCGGCGAAGTGTCCCCGGACAATCCCGCGCTCGGCTTCGTCATCCACATGATGATCGGCGGCTTCGTCGCCCGTGACCTGATCGAGGACCGCACGGTCGACCGCGAGTTCCTCTTCTCCTACATCGACGCCGTGATCCTCCCCGCCCTCGGCGTCTGATCGACCCCCCTCCCCAGTACGTACGTTCCACCTGACGCGACCGCTCACGTCGTCGGGCTGATCACCCCTGCCCCGTAGCCACCACGACCTGACCGGGAGTACGCCCTCGTGGCCACTTTCCTCTACAAACTAGGCCGACTCGCCTTCAGGCGGCGGCATTTCGTCGCCCTGATCTGGGTGGCGCTCCTGACGCTCGCCGGAGTCGGCGCCGCGTCCGCGCCCACCGCCGCCTCCAGTTCCTTCTCCATTCCGGGTACGGAGGCCCAGAAGGCCTTCGACCTGCTCGAAGAGCGGGTGCCCGAAGCCAGTGCCGACGGCGCGAGCGCCAAGGTCGTCTTCAAGGCGCCGGACGGCGAGAAGGTCACGGATCCGGACAACAAGGCCCAGATCCAGAAGACCGTCGCCGCCCTCAAGTCCGGTTCGGACGAGGTGGCGCGGGCGGACAGCCCCTTCCAGGCCAAGACGGTCAGCAAGGACGGCTCCACGGCGTACGCGTCGGTCTCGTACAAGGTCACCTCGATGGAGCTGACCGAGGACAGCCGTGACGCCCTGGAGAAGACCACCGACCAGGCGCGCGCATCCGGGCTCACGGTCGAGGTCGGCGGCGACGCGCTGCAGGCCATGCCGGAGACCGGGGCCACCGAGGTCATCGGCATCGCGGTCGCGGCCGTCGTCCTCGTCATCACCTTCGGCTCGCTGATCGCGGCGGGTCTTCCGCTGCTCACCGCGCTGATCGGCGTGGGCATCGGCGTCTCCTCGATCACCGCGCTCGCCAGCGCGCTCGACCTGGGGACGACGACCTCCACGCTCGCCATGATGATCGGCCTCGCGGTCGGCATCGACTACGCGCTCTTCATCGTCTCCCGTTACCGCGGCGAACTCTCCGACGGACGCGACCGCGAGGACGCGGCGGGCCGAGCGGTGGGTACTGCCGGTTCGGCCGTGGTCTTCGCCGGGCTCACCGTCGTCATCGCCCTGGTCGGCCTGGCCGTGGTGAACATCCCGATGCTCACCAAGATGGGCTTCGCGGCGGCCGGCACGGTCGTCATCGCCGTCCTCATCGCGCTCACCCTCATCCCGGCGCTTCTCGGTTACGCCGGCAAGAAGGTCAAGCCGATGGGCGAGAAGAGCAAGGTGCTCGGCGGGCGCAAGAAGAAGGCCGCTGCTCAGGGCGCCGCTGAGGGTGCTTCTGAGGAGGGCGCTGCGGAGAAGAAGGACAACCTCGGCACCCGCTGGGCGCGCTTCGTCGTCCGCCGTCCGCTCACCGTCCTGCTCGTCGGTGTCATCGGCCTCGGCGCCGCGGCACTGCCCGTCTCCTCCCTCGAACTGGGCCTCCCGGACGACGGCGCGCAGCCGACGTCCACGACCCAGCGCAAGGCGTACGACCTGGTCTCCGACGGATTCGGCCCCGGCTTCAACGGCCCGCTGATGACGGTCGCCGACCTCAAGGGGTCCGACGACCCGAAGGCCGCGGCCGGTGAGATCACCAAGACGATCTCCGGGCTCGACGACGTCCTCTCGGTCGCCCCGCCGATGCTCAACAAGGCGGGCGACACGGCGATCATCACCGTCGTCCCGTCCTCCAAGCCCAGCGGCATCGAGACCGAGAACCTCGTGCACGCGATCCGTGGCGCGGGCGCCGACATCAAGTCCGACACCGGCGCGAGCGTCATGGTCACCGGCTCTACGGCCATGAACATCGACGTCTCTGAGAAGCTGAACGACGCCCTGCTGCCCTACCTGGCACTGGTCGTCGGACTCGCCTTCCTCCTCCTGATCGTCGTCTTCCGCTCGATCCTGGTCCCGCTCAAGGCGGCGCTCGGCTTCCTGCTCTCGGTCCTCGCGGCCCTGGGCGCGGTCGTCGCGGTCTTCCAGTGGGGCTGGCTCGGCTCGCTCTTCGGCGTCGAGCAGACCGGCCCGATCATGAGCATGATGCCGATCTTCATGGTGGGTGTCGTCTTCGGCCTCGCGATGGACTACGAGGTCTTCCTCGTGACCCGCATGCGGGAGGCGTACGTCCACGGGGAGCGGCCGGGGCAGGCGATCGTGACCGGCTTCAGGCACGGGGCACGCGTGGTCTCGGCTGCTGCCGTGATCATGATGGCGGTGTTCGCCGGGTTCATCGGATCCGGCGAGCAGATGGTGAAGATGATCGGCTTCGGTCTCGCGATCGCCGTCTTCTTCGACGCGTTCATCGTGCGCATGGCGCTGGTCCCGGCCGTGCTCGCCCTGCTCGGCAAGAAGGCGTGGTGGCTGCCGAAGTGGCTGGACCGCGCGCTGCCGAACGTGGACGTCGAGGGTGACGGACTGCGTGACGCCGATGAGGCGGGCGTGCAGGACCGGGACAAGGACGACAAGGAACTCGCGCGCGTCTGACCCTCTGACCGTGGAGGTCAGGGACCCCACTGACGTCTGTGACGTCAGTGGGGGACGGGAGTGGCCGCGTACGTGCGGCGCAGGAAGCGGACCAGCGCCGAAGCGTCGAACTGTACGACCGCCACTCCCTGCGCCGAGTGGAACTCCACGACCGTCTGGACCCGCCCACAGGGCCAGATGTGCACGTCGCCGCTGGTGGCCGGTGCCCGCAGGCCCTGTTCGAGCAGCTCCCGGGCGAAGGTCCACTCGTGGGAACCACGGGAATCGTGAGAACCAGGGAGGCCGATCCGCACCGAGTGCGGGTCGGCCTCCGGGTCGTAGCGCAGGACGGCCGGGACAGCGAGCTGGTCGTCAGGGGAGTCCGTGACGACGTGGGCGCGTGCGAACTGTTCTACTGCGGACATCGCCGAACTCCTCACCATCACGTTCTCTATGCCCTCTAATGTCCCATATATTCGGATTCTCGCTCCAGGGTTGACCGGGATGACGCGGGATGGCCGGGCGGATAACTGGGTAGCGTCCGCTCTTGCAAGCCGTTCGCAACAAGGCACTATCATTGAACGGTTCACGAGCGACCCGCTCTATCTGTCTTTCTTCCTGTCCTGCCCAGGAGCGCCCGCATGCATGTCCCCGACGGATTCATCAACGCCCCCGTCTCCGCCGCCACCGGGGTCATCGCCGCCGGAGCGGTCGCCGTCAGCCTCCGTGGCGCACGGCGTGAGCTGGACGAACGGACGGCGCCGCTCGCGGGCCTCGTGGCCGCGTTCATCTTCGCCGTGCAGATGCTGAACTTCCCCGTGGCCGCGGGCACCAGCGGACACCTGCTCGGCGGGGCGCTCGCCGCGATACTCGTCGGCCCCTACACAGGGGTCCTGTGCGTGTCCGTCGTCCTCCTCATGCAGGGCGTCCTCTTCGCGGACGGCGGCCTGACCGCGCTCGGCGTGAACATCACGGACATGGCGATCGTCACGACCGTCGTGGCCTACTTCATCTTCCGCGGCCTGGTGAAGGTGCTCCCGCGCACCCGCCGCTCCATCACCGCCTCCTCCTTCGTCGCCGCGCTGATCTCCGTGCCCGCCGCCGCGGTCGCCTTCACGTTCATCTACGCGCTCGGCGGCACCACGGACGTCTCCATCGGCAAGGTCGCCTCGGCGATGATCGGCGTGCACGTCCTCATCGGCATCGGCGAGGCGGCGATCACCGCGCTCACCGTCGGCGCCGTCATCGCGGTCCGCCCCGACCTCGTGTACGGGGCCCGCGGCCTGACGCAGAAGCTCAAGCTCCGCGTGGACGGCGAACTGGTCGACGCCCCCACTGCCGAAGAGCCCGCCCCGGCCCCCGCCCCCGTCGCCGCCCGCTCGCACCGCAAGGTGTGGATCTCGGGCCTGATCGCCTCCCTCGTCCTCGCGGGCTTCGTCAGCTTCTACGCCTCCGCGAACCCCGACGGCCTGGAGAAGGTCGCGCACGACAAGGGCATCGACAAGAAGGCCGAGGAGCACGCGAGCTCGGACTCCCCGCTCGCCGGCTACGGCGTCAAGGACATCACCGACTCCCGCCTCTCCGGCGGCCTCGCGGGCGTGATCGGCGTCGGCGTCACCGTCGTAGCGGGATCGGGGATCTTCTGGGCGCTGCGGCGTCGGCGCTCGTCGGACGCGGGCCCGACGTCCACGGACTCCGCCTCCGTCTCGGAGAGCGCCTGACATGGGCGCGGGCCACGCCCACCGGCTCTACAGGCACGGCCACTCGCCGGTGCACGCGCTGCCTCCGCACACCAAGCTGGCGGCGGTCTTCTGCTTCGTGGTCGTGGTGGTCTCCACGCCGCGTGAGGCGATGTGGGCGTTCGGCCTGTACGCGGTGCTGCTCGGCGCGGTGGCGTACGCGTCCCGAGTCCCGCTCCCCTTCCTCCTCAAACGGCTGCTCATCGAGGTCCCGTTCGTGGCGTTCGCGGTGCTCATGCCGTTCGTGGCGGAGGGCGAGCGCGTCGACGTGCTCGGCATGTCCCTGAGCGTGAACGGCCTCTGGGGCGCCTGGAACGTCCTCGCCAAGGGCACGCTTGGCGTGGCGGCATCCGTACTCCTCGCCTCCACCACGGAACTACGCTCGCTGCTCCTCGGCCTCCAGCGTCTGAAGCTGCCGCCGCTGCTCGTCCAGATCGCCTCGTTCATGATCCGGTACGGCGACGTGATCACGGACGAGATGCGCCGCATGAAGATCGCACGCGAGTCGCGCGGTTTCGAGGCGCGGGGCGTACGGCAGTGGGGCGTCCTCGCGAAGTCCGCGGGCGCGCTCTTCATCCGCTCGTACGAGAGGGGCGAGCGCGTGCACCTCGCCATGGTCAGCCGGGGTTACGCCGGTTCGATGCCGGTGATCGACGAGGTGACCGCCTCGCGTGCGCAGTGGACGTACGCTTTCGCCCTGCCGGGCGCCGCTCTTGTCGTCTGCCTGCTGGGATGGACCTTGTGACTACTGCTCCCGCCACCGCTCCTCCTTCCCTCGACGTCTCGGGTCTCGCCTTCGCCTACCCCGACGGGCACCAGGCGCTCTTCGGCGTAGACATGACGATCGGCCGGGGCGAGCGGGTCGCGCTGCTCGGCCCGAACGGCGCGGGCAAGACGACGCTCGTCCTGCATCTGAACGGCATTCTGACGGGAGGCGCGGGCACGGTCACCGTCGCGGGCCTCCCGGTCGGCAAGAAGCACATGGCGGAGATCAGGCGAAGGGTCGGCATCGTCTTCCAGGACCCCGACGACCAACTCTTCATGCCGACGGTGCGCGAGGACGTGGCGTTCGGCCCTGCGGCGGCCGGAATGCGCGGCCCCGAGCTGGAGGCCCGCGTCCAGAAGGCCCTCTCCCAGGTCGGCATGGCGGAGTTCACGGACCGCCCGCCGCACCACCTCTCCTTCGGCCAGCGCAGGCGGGTCGCGGTGGCGACCGTCCTGGCGATGGAGCCGGAGATCCTGGTCCTCGACGAGCCGTCCTCGAACCTGGACCCGGCGTCGCGCCGCGAACTGGCTGACATTCTGCGGTCGTTGGACGTAACGGTCCTGATGGTCACGCACGACCTGCCGTACGCACTCGAACTGTGCCCCCGGGCCCTGATCCTGAGCGAGGGAGTAATCGCGGCGGACGGCCCCACGGGCGAACTGCTCGGCGACGAGGCCCTGATGGGCGCGCACCGCCTTGAACTGCCGTTCGGCTTCGACCCGAAGAGCCCCAGGACGGTGAAAGTCACCGGGTAGAGGCGTCGGCGCGTACGGCGGTCACGGCGAGGGTGGTGTAGTTCATCGTGAAGCGTCCGCCCAGGGAGTCGATGGCGCTTCCGACCGCGTCCAGTACCTCGGCCAGCTGATCCGGGCGGAGTCGGGTGAGGCCGCCGGTGGTGGGGAGCAGGTCGAGCCATTGGTCGCGCGTGTAGGACCGCTCCCAGTCGAAGCGCCACTGTTCGGGCTCTTCGAACTGTCCGGTCTCGCGGGTCTTGTCGGCGAACTTCGCGTATCCCGCCTGGTAGAGGTCGAGCGGACGTCGGGCCGCTTGGCCGATGAGCGGGGAGTCAGGAGCCGCCCGCCGGTAGGCGGCGGCGAACGGTTCGGCCACCTCGGCGGGCGGCTCGTACACGTGCCCGAAGATCGCCAGCCGTCCGCCGGGACGCAGCACACGCGCCGCCTTCACGGCACCGGCGACCGGATCCACCCAGTGCCATGACTGCGCGGCGATGACCGTGTCGAACGTCCGCCCGTCCGACTGCCAGGCTTCGAAGGCCGACACCTCGACCTCAAGGCCACGGGCCCGTGCGAAGTCGGCCATCCGCGCGTCGGGTTCTACGCCGAGCGTGGCGCAGCCGGCGGCCTGGAACTGGCGGGCCGCGATGCCGGTGCCGCAGCCGACGTCGAGCACGTCGCTCCCCGGGCTACCGGCGATGATCTGTGCCACCAACGCCTCGGGGTAGCCGGGCCGGGCCTGATCGTAGCGTCGGGCATCGACGCCGAACGACTCGGCCATGCGCCGGGCCTCGTGCGGCTTCACCGGGGATGGTTCTGGTTGCTCTCGCGGTAAGGTGGGCATGCGCCCACCTTAGTGGGCGCATGCCCACTCAACAATGGGGCTGGCGCACGAGAGGATCTGTGAGTGCCGAATGCCGACCGGTTTGCACCTCCGTGACGCACGGCAGCAGCTGTTCGACGCTGCCGAACGCGTACTGCTGCGGGACGGGCCGAACGGCCTGACGAGCCGGGCCGTCACCGACGAGGCGGGCTGCGCAAAAGGCGTCCTGCACCGGCACTTCGCCGACTTCGACGCCTTCCTCACCGACCTCGTGCTCGACCGGGCCGAACAACTTGAGACGCAGGCGAGTGCGCTGCGCGAGTCCGCAGGCACCGACACCGTGGCCGACAACCTCACCAGCGCGCTGACCAGCCTGTTCGGGCCGATCCCAGTGGCGATCATCCCGCTCATCACCTTCCGGGACGAGCTGCGCGCACGTCTGCGTGAGGCGAGGCCCGGCGGCGGCATCGCGATCCTCGCCCAGGCCACGGGCGCGATCTCCGCCTACCTGGCCGACGAGCGTGACCGGGGCCGCATCGCGGCGGACGCCGACATCGACTCACTCACGCTCTCCCTGGTCGGCGGCGGGCATCTCCTGTTCGCGGACCGCGACTCGGGTCCGCCGGCCGAGGCGGCCGTCAACCGGCTCGTGGCATCGGCCATCGCCGACGCCGTACAGCGACGACCGGCGTAGGAACTCGCCCCGTCCGACCGGAAACCTCACCCCGCGTGCAGCATCAGGCCGATCCCCGCCACCATCAAGCCCGCCGCCACTAGCCTCGGCGCCCCGAACTTCTCCTTGAAGAAGATCGCGCCGATTGCCGCCCCGACGATGATCGAGGACTCACGGAGCGCCGAGATGGGTGCGAGGTCCGCCTTCGTCTGGGCCCATAGGACCAGGCCGTACGCCGCCACGGAGAGTGCTGCTCCCAGCAGGCCCACCTTCGCGAACGGGCGCAACCGGCCGACCAGTTCGCCCCGCCAGCGGTACGCCGCGTACAGCGGGATGGCCAGGCCCTCCATGATCATCAGCCACGCGATGTAGCCCATCGAGGTCCCCGAGGCGCGGACGCCAAGACCGTCCACCACCGTGTACGCCGCGATCGAGACGCCCGTCGCGAGGGCCGCGCCGATCGCCGCCCAGTTGGGGCGTCGGCCCGAGCCGCGTATGCCCCAGAGCGCGAGGCCCGTCAGGCCCGCGCACGACACCGCTACACCCGCCGCCTGCCAGGCGTCCGGGATCTCGCCCGCGAAGACCGCCGCGAGGACGGTGACCACCAGCGGCGCCGTGCCGCGCGCGATCGGGTACGCCTGGCCGAAGTCGCCGAGCTTGAAGGACTTCATGAGCAGGACGTAGTAGCCGATGTGGATGAGCGCGGAGACGATCAGGTACGGCCACGCGTCGGCCGCGGGTATCGCTGCGAACGGGGCTATGAGGAGGCCGATCAGGAGTCCGCCGCCGGAGATCAGGGTGAAGCCGACCAGCTTGTCCGTGATGTGGTGCGCTATCGCGTTCCAGCACGCGTGCGTGACGGCGGCCAGCAGGACCGCCGCCGCGACCAGCGGCGTCACTTGGCGAGCTCGCGCACGTCCACCAGGGTGCCGTTCGCGTGGTCGATCAGGTCCTTGGGGGACATCGGGAAGACGGCGTACGGGGTTCCTGCCGCCGCCCACACCACCTCGTGGGCGAGGAGGGAGCGGTCGGCCAATACCCGCGTCTTCGTCGCGTGGCCGAAGGGGGGTACGCCGCCGATCGCGTAACCCGTGGTCTCCCGTACGACGTCCGCCTTCGCCCGCGTCACCTTCGCCGCGCACAACTCCCACCGGACGAGCTCCAGGTCGACCCGCGAGGCGCCGTCCATCAGGACCAGGACCGGAACCCCGTCCGCCGCGAAGATCAGGGACTTGCAGATCTGGCTCAGCTCGCAGCCGATGGCCGCGGCGGCTTCCTGGGCGGTGCGCGTCGCCTCCGGGAAGCGGCGGACCTCGCCGACCAGGTCGGCGAGGCCAAGATCGGCCAGAGCCGCGGCGAAACGCGGGTGCGCGGGGGAAGGAGCGGGGGAAGCGGGGGAAGCGGATGAAGCGGAGGGGTCTGTAGCGCTCATGCCCCGCACGCTAGCGGTCCGTGTACGGGGCACGCGACCGTGTATTCGGATGCCGGACAGCCGGTTCCGGGGAGAGAGACGACCAGCGGCTCGGCCCCGGCACCGACTACTTGTCCGCCAGGAACATCGCCCGCACCAGCGGCCCCGCCGAGTCCCCGCCGTGGCCGCCCTCCTGCACCACCGCTCCCGCGGCCAGATCACCGCGGTACGCCGTGAACCAGCCGTTGGGCTTCTTCTGGCCGTCGACCTCCGCGGAGCCCGTCTTCGCGCCCATGTCGGAGCCGAGCCCGGACATGGGTTCCACCGCGGTGCCCGCGACCGCCGTGTAGTGCATCAGGTCCCGCAGCGCTGAAGCCGTCGCGCCCGACATCTTGCGGGGAGCCGTCGCGAGGGTGCGCTTGTCGACGTCGGGCGACACCAGGTACGGCTGCTTGAACCCGCCCGACTTCACCGTGGCCGCCACCGACGCCATGTTCAGCGGGTTCATGCGGACCCCGCCCTGCCCGATCAGCGAGGCCGCCATCTGCGCGTCGCTCTGCACGGGGATCGCGCCGTCGAAGGTCGGGGCGCCGATCGACCAGTTGTCGCGGCCGAGGCCGAAGACCTCCTGCGCCTGCTTGGTCAGGGAGTCGTTCTGCAGCTCCTTGGCCTGGCTGATGAAGGCGGTGTTGCAGGACCGGGCGAAGCTCGCGCGGAACGTGCCGTCCTTGATCTGGAACTTGTCGTCGTTCTGGAACTTCCAGCCGCCGTACGTCACGTACTTCGGGCAGGGGTGCTTCTTGTCCACTCCCGCGAGCTTCTTCTCCAGGAGGAGGGACGACGTGATGACCTTCATCGTCGAGCCGGGGGCCAACGACCCCTGGAACGCCGTGTTGAAGCCGCTGGGGTTGGAGTTGGCCGCCGCCAGGATCTCGCCCGTGCTCGGCTTCACCAGAACCACCGACGCCTGCTTGCGCTTGCCCGTCTCCTTCTCCGCCGCCGCCTGGAGCGAGGCGTCGAAGGTCGTCTTCAGGGTGCCGGGAGTGCCGGGGGAGAGCGTGAGCAGCGTCTTGTCGGGCGTCGCCTTGTCGTCGTCCTTCGTCGTCGCCGACTTCTCGGCGTCCTTCGCGCTGTTCTTGCGTACGACGCGCAGCTCGACGCCCGCCGTGCCGCCGGCCTTCTCGCCGAACTTCTCGCGCATGCTGTCCAACACCGTGCCGAGCGAGGGGTACTTCGCCTTGGTCAGCTCGCCGCCGTCGCGGTCCACCGCCTTGATCGGCGGGTCACCGGCCTCGCCCGTGACCAGACGGTCGCCGTCCTTCAGGTCCGGGTGGACGACGGAGGGCTGCCAGCCGATCAGCGTCTTGCCGTCGTGCTTTCTTCGCACGACGGTGAGCTCCGACTCGTACGCGAAGGGCTTGGTCTTTCCCTCGTACGAGACCGTGGACGTGACCGAGAACGGCACCGTGGCGCCCGCACGCTTGCCCGGCTCCAGCTTCACCTTGGTGAGATGGGAGTCCTTGGCGTACGCGGTGAGGGCGGTCTTCGCCGCCGACTGGTCGTCCGTGACCTCCGCTGCCGCAGCCACGTCGCCCTTCTCCCACGCGGTGAGGAAGTTCTGTGTGGTGGCGCGGACCTCGGCGGACGTCGGCGGGCCCGAGGCCACCGGCTTCTCGTCGACCGTCCCGTCGCCGTCACCGGACGAGCCGCCGCCGATCAGGCTGTACGCGGCGATGCCCACGCCGCACACGACCACGGCGGCAGCGCCGCCGAGCACACCGGGGTGCACCTTGCCGCTCTTCGCGCCCGGTGTGCCCGTGCCCGCGGCGCCCGAAGCGCCCGCCGTGCCCGTGATGTTCTTGATGCCCTTGCGCTCGCTGGCGCGCCCACGCTTGCCCACTGATCCTCCGCAGATCCCGGATCCCAGATCCCAGAGCCCCCAAGCTCTGCACTGGAAGGCCCCACACTAGGGGGCTTTGATGAAACCCCCGACCACATGTCTCAACTGCCTGCGGCAAGCACCGCCGCCACGATAGGACCCGCCGTGTCCCCGCCGTGGCCGCCCTCCTGGGCCACCGCGGCGGCTGCCACATCCCCTCGGTAACCGGTGAACCAGCTGTTGGGCGCCTCCTGGCCGTCGACGTCCGCGGAGCCGGTCTTCGCGCCGATGCTGCCGCTGAGCCCGGCCATGGCTCCGGCGCCGGTGCCGCTGACCGCCGTACGGTTCATCATCTGCCGCAGCTGCTGGACGGTGGACGCGGGCAGGCCGTCGGCCTGCGCCAGCTCACGGTCGTCCAGGCTCTGGGCGACGATGACCGGCTGCCGGAAGTCCCCCGTCATCGCGGTCGCCGTCACGGACGCCAGGTTGAGCGGGTTCAGCTGCACCTTGCCCTGGCCGATCATGTTCGACGCGCGGTCAGGACCGCCGGACGCAGGCACCGAGCCGTCGCTCGTGGTGACGCCCACCTTCCAGTCGAGGCCGAGGCCGAACCGGTTCTGCGCCTCCTCGGTGAGCGACTCGTCCGTGATGCCGTCCTCGTCGACCAGCTTCACGAACGCCGTGTTGCAGGACCGCGCGAAGCTGTCCGACAGGGTCGCGTTCTCGTCGGGGGCGAGGCCCTTCAAGTTGTTGATCTGGTGGCTCTGCCAGACGGCGGTGTTCGGGCAGGGCGCGGGGCCGCTCGCCTTGGTCACGCCCTTGTCGATGAGCATCGCCGCCGAGACGATCTTCATCGTCGAGCCGGGAGCCTGCTTGCCCTGGAGGGCCGCGTCGAACTCGTCCTTGCGGTTGTTGGCGACCGCGAGCACCTCGCCGGAGCTCGGCTGCACGGCGACCACGGAGGACTCCGGGTGCTGCGCCACCGCCTTCTCCGCGGCTCGCTGCGCGGTCGCGCTCAGCGTCGTCTTCAACGTGCCCGCCTTGCCCTTGGCGAGCGTGAGGAGCGTCTCCGTACCCGCGTCCTCGTCCGCGTGCTGGACGTAGAGCTCGACGCCGGGGGTGCCGCCCGCCTCTTCGCCGTACTTCGCGCGCAGTTGGTCCAGGACCGGGCCGAGCGTCGGGTGGTCCTTCTTGTCCAGGACCGCGCCGTGCCGGTCGACGGCCTGGATGGGGGGCGCGGCGGCCTCACCGGTCCGCAGGGTGTCGTCCTGCTTCAGGTCCGGGTGGACGACCGCGGGGTCCCAGTCGATGAGCGCGCGGCCGGTCGTCTCGCCGCGGACGACGGTCAGTTCGGAGTCGTACGCGAAGGGCTTGGTCTTTCCCTTGTACGACACGGTGGCCTCGACCGAGAACGGCACGGTCGCGCCGGTCGCCTTGCCCGGCGTGAGCTTCACCTTCGTCAGGTGGGCGTCCTCGCGGTAGCCGGTCAGGAGATTCGACGCCGCCTCCGCGTTGTTCGTGTAGTGGGAGGCCTGCTCGCCGTCCCCCCTCGCCCACGCGGCGAAGAACTTCTCCGTCGTCTCGCCGATCTCGCCGCTCGTCGGCGGCCCCGCCTTCACCGGCTTGGGGTCCGCCGAAGCGGAGCCCCCGGTCACGCCGTTCACCAAGTTGAACGCGCCGTACCCCGCGCCCCCGACCATGACGGCGAAGATCCCGCCCACCAGAGTGACCTTTACCCCTTTGTGCATCTCGCGTTCCCCTCCCCAGGAGTCCTCCCGAATGAATTCGGCAGGTTCGCTCGCCAAGAACCTTAAGCGGAGGAAGTGACGGGAGAGAGCGCTGTTATCCGAAGGTGTCCAAGGTGCCTACTGCAACCAGGGGATCAGATGTCCAGGCCCACGTATCGAGGAGCGCTAGACCCACGTGTCCAGGATCATTCGGGCCCGCCAGGAATCGATGGGAATGGCCTGGCCGGTATAGATCGGCCAGAACCAGACGAAGTTCCAGATGATCAGGAGTACGAGGACGCCCGATGCCGCCGCGCCCACGACCCGCCGACGCTCGCTCGACCCCGGCGGACCCAGGATCGCGCCGATCATCATCGCCACGGCCAGACACAGGAACGGAACGAAGACGACGGCGTAGAAGAAGAAGATCGTCCGCTCCTGGTACATGAACCACGGCAGATAACCCGCCGCGATCCCGCACACGATCGCGCCCGCCCGCCAGTCCCTGCGGAACACCCAGCGCCACAGCACGTAGAGCAGCGCGAACGCCCCGGCCCACCACAGCATCGGAGTGCCGAGCGCGAGGACCTCGCGGGCGCACTTCCCGGCGGTGCCGGAGGGGCAGCCGTCCTTGCCGGGCAGCGGTGACTCGTAGAAGTACGAGACGGGGCGGCCGTCGACGATCCAGCTCCACGGGTTCGACTGGTAGGTGTGCGGCGAGGAGAGCCCCACGTGGAAGTCGTAGACCGCGTGTTCGTAGTGCCACAGGCTGCGCACCCAGTCCGGCAGGAGCGTGAAGGAGCCGCCCTTGCCGTCCGTCGCGGCCCAGTCGCGGTAGTAGCCGCCCGTGCCGTCCGTCGGGGAGAGGATCCAGCCCAGCCAGGACAGGACGTACGTGCCGATCGCGACCGGCACCGTCGAGACGAACGCCGGGAACACGTCCCGCTTCAGGACCGCGCGGTAGGGGCGCACCGCACCGGCTACGCGGCGGCCGCCCACGTCCCACAAGACGGTCATCAAGCAGAAGAAGACCATGATGTACAGGCCGTTCCACTTGGTCCCGAAGGCGAGCCCGAGGCAGAGCCCGGCCGCCCAGCGCCACGGCCGCCAGCCGAGGCGCAGGGTCTCGGCGACGTGCGCGTCCGGGCGCACCGTTCCGCTCTCGTCCCTCGGCAGAGCGTCCGCGAGCTTCTCCCGCGCCTTGTCCCTGTCGATGAGGAAGCAGCCGAACGCGGCGAGCACGAAGAACATCAGGACCTGGTCGAGCAGCGCGGTGCGGCTCATCACGAAGTGCAGCCCGTCCACCGCGAGCAGACCGCCCGCCAGGCACCCCAGGAACGTGGAGCGGAACAGACGCCGCCCGATCCGGCACAGCATCAGGACCGACAGGGTGCCGAGCAGCGCCGTCATGAAGCGCCAGCCGAAGGGGTCGAAGCCGAAGAGCCACTCGCCGATGCCGATGACGTACTTGCCGACCGGCGGATGCACCACGTACGCGGCGTCCGTGGGGATCTTGATGCCCGACCCCTGCTGCAGGACGGTGTCGTTGACCTTGTCGGGCCAGTTGACCTCGAAGCCCCGGTGGATCAGCGCCCAGGCGTCCTTGGCGTAATACGTCTCGTCGAATATCACGGCCTTCGGGCTGCCGAGATTCCAGAACCGGGTGAGCCCCGCGACGAACGTGATCAGCAGCGGACCGATCCATCCTGACCACCGGGCCAGTTGATCGGCGTTCTGCTTCGGCATCCCGATCGACGCCCACAGCCGCGGGCTCGGTTCGGTGTACGGAGGCACGAGCCGGGCCCGGACACCGGCCGTGGGCCGCGCCACATATCCGAAGCGGCGCAGCCTGTGCTGCCACGACGGCTGCTGCTCCTCGGCTGCCTGGCCCTGGCGGGTGTCCGGGGAAGACGCGGTACTGGTCACCGCGCCATCGTAGGGAACGCGACTGTGTGAGTCCCGCCCCCTGGCCCCTGCGAGGATGGATGGGTGACAGGAAGCACTGATTCCCCCGGAAACCCGTCCCCCGGAACCCTCGTTCTCGCGGGCACGCCGATCGGTGATGTCGCGGACGCTCCGCCGCGGCTCGCCGCCGAGCTGGAGTCGGCCGATGTCGTGGCCGCCGAGGACACCAGGCGGCTGCGCAGGCTCACCCAGGCACTCGGCGTGCAGGTGGGCGGGCGGGTCGTCTCGTACTTCGAGGGCAACGAGAGCGCGCGCACGCCCGATCTCGTCGAGGCGCTGGTGGGCGGCGCGCGGGTGCTGCTCGTGACGGACGCCGGGATGCCGTCGGTGTCCGACCCCGGGTACCGGCTCGTCGCCGCCGCCGTGGAGAAGGACATCCGGGTCACCGCCGTACCGGGCCCCTCAGCCGTGCTTACCGCGCTCGCGCTCTCGGGGCTCCCGGTGGACCGCTTCTGCTTCGAGGGGTTCCTGCCGCGCAAGGCCGGCGAACGGCTCTCGCGGCTGCGCGAGGTGGCCGATGACCGTCGCACTCTCGTCTACTTCGAGGCACCGCACCGTATCGACGACACCCTCGTCGCGATGACGGAGGCGTTCGGCGAAGAGCGCAGGGCGGCCGTCTGCCGCGAGCTGACCAAGACGTACGAAGAGGTCAAGCGCGGTTCGCTGAAGGAGCTCGCCGAGTGGGCTGCCGACGGCGTACGCGGGGAGATCACCGTCGTCGTCGAGGGCGCACCGGAGAAGAACCCGGGTGAACTGGGCCCTGACGAGCTGGTGCGCAGGGTGCGGGTGCGCGAGGAGGCGGGGGAGCGGCGCAAGGAGGCGATCGCGGCCGTCGCAGCCGACGCGGGGCTACCCAAACGCGAGGTGTTCGATGCGGTCGTAGCGGCAAAGAATGCGGCTCAGGCCGCCCCATCGGACAGCAAAGGAGTGTCGTAAAAGGCAAAGCGTGGGCCGTGCACCGAGCCTGAAGGCTATGGAAAGGCCAAATCGGCTTCAACTGTCGACAGGTCTGATGCGCTCGCTCCGGGAAAGGCGTCCACTGGTCAAAGGGACGCACCCGTCCCCACGCTTCCGGCCGGGAGGAAATCCCCGTTCCGGAAGCGCTTGTCCAGCGGACAAGAGGAGCTGGCATGAGTGAGATCGCCGACACCGGTCACCACCACACCACGGCGTCCAACGCGATACCCGCGGCACCTGCGACAACCAACGTTCACGAGTCGTACGCCTTCGCCTGTATGCGCTGCGGGCACGGCTGGGAACAGTCTTACGAGATCGAGCATCACGTCGACGCCAAGGGCAAGGAATTCGTGATGTACGTGGCGGACGGCCTTCATGTGCCGTCGCCCCTGACCCGGCCGACGTGTTCGAACTGCGACGGACATGTCGTACGGATCATGCGGGCCGGGCAGGTGTCGTCGGTGCTCAATCTGATGCAGCGGCATCACGGGCCGCGCGGGACGGCGGAAGCCTCCGGGGGCGGGGGCGGGGGCGGGAACGAGGCTGCCGAACCCCGTGAGCCCAAGCAGCACCACTGGCATCTGTCGGCGCTGCTGCATCCCTTCCACCACCGCAAGGCGAGCTGACGTCCCCTTCGTAGGATCGGGGCATGCCTTCCTCTTCCAAAGACGCCGACGCCAAGAACGCCGCGCCGCCGCTGCCCGAACCCCTTCGGGTGGCGGTCGCCGACTCCCACACCCACCTCGACATGCAGTCGGGGACGGTGGACGAGGGGCTCGCCAAGGCCGCGGCGGTCGGCGTGACGACGGTCGTGCAGGTGGGCTGCGACGTCGCGGGTTCGCGCTGGGCGGCTGAGACGGCCGCCGCGCACGAGAGCGTGCACGCCACCGTCGCCCTGCACCCCAACGAGGCGCCGCGCATCGTGCTCGGCGACCCCGACGGCTGGTCCCGGCAGGGCGCGCGCGAGGCGGGCGGCGAGGGGGCGCTCGACGCCGCGCTCGCCGAGATCGACGTGCTCGCCGCGCTGCCGCAGGTCAAGGGCGTCGGCGAGACCGGGCTCGACTACTTCCGCACCGGGCCCGAGGGCAAGGCCGCCCAGGAGCGGTCCTTCCGCGCCCACATCGAGATCGCCAAGCGGCACGGCAAGGCCCTGGTCATCCACGATCGCGAGGCGCACGAGGACGTGCTGCGGGTCCTGAAGGAGGAGGGGGCTCCGGAGCGGACCGTCTTCCACTGCTACTCGGGCGACGCGGCGATGGCCCAAGTGTGCGCGGAGAACGGGTACTTCATGTCCTTCGCGGGCAACATGACCTTCAAGAACGCGCAGGGTCTGCGGGACGCGCTGGCCGTCGCCCCGCTCGAACTCGTGCTCGTGGAGACCGACGCGCCCTTCCTCACGCCCGCTCCCTACCGCGGACGGCCTAACGCTCCGTATCTCATTCCGGTCACATTGCGGGCCATGGCCGAGGTGCGCGGTATCGACGAGGACGCCATGGCCGAGGCGATCTCGGGCAATACGGCGCGCGCGTTTGATTACTGACGAATAACGCCCGAAACCCTCCCGAACCCGTTGTTTGCGGGTGCCGTCGCGACACTGCGTAGCCGCGCTGCTTTGGAGAGTGACGGTTGCTCCGCTAGGTTCTGGTCCGCCTCGCCCGATCCGGACCAGAACGAGAACGCTGGAGCGTCGTCGTGAGTCATGCGCCGCAGTACGAGACGTCTTATGGGGGCGGGACGGCCTATGAGCCGGAGTTTGCGCTTGGTCCTGAGCTCGAGTTTGAGCCTGAGCTGGGGGCTGAGTTTGAGCCTGAGCTGGGACCTGAGCTGGGGCCTGAGTTGGGGCCTGAGCTGGGGCCGGGGGATCACTTTCCCCGGCAGGCCACCGGGTCCGCTCCCGACGGCGGGCGGGCCGAGGCGCGGCGGGCCGCTCGGCGGAAGAAGACGAAGCCGCGGGCGGACGGGCGGTCGAGTCCGCGGACGAAGGCTTCGTCGGAGCGGCCCGACGCGCTGCGGCGGCTCTTGCCGCAGGCGCTGGTCGTCGCCTTTCTCGCGGGCGGCACCTCTGCCTTCGTCGCCAACGACAAGGCCGTGGAGCTGAGCGTCGACGGCGAGACGCGGACCCTGCACACCTTCGCGGACGACGTGGGTGAGCTGCTCGAGGACGAAGGCGTGGACTTCGGCACGCACGACATCGTGGCGCCGACCGCGAACACCGCCCTGGCCAGCGGCGACGAGATCGCCGTCCGCTACGGGCGGCCGGTCAAGCTCACCCTCGACGGCCAGCGGCGCGAGGTGTGGACGACGGCGCACACGGTGGACGGCGCGCTGCGCCAGCTCGGGGTGCGGGCCGAGGGCGCCTATCTGTCGGCCTCGCGGAGCAGGCGGATCGAGCGGGGCGGCCTCGATCTGGACGTACGGACCGAGCGCACCGTGACGATCATGGCGGACGGGCGTGAGCGGACCATCCGTACGAACGCGGCGACGGTGGGGGAAGCGGTCCAGGAGTCGGGGCTCACCCTGAACGGCCAGGACACGACCTCCGTCCCGCCCGACAGCTTTCCGCGCGACGGGCAGACGGTCACCGTCATGCGGATCTCCGGGCACAAGGAGGTGCGGGACGAGGCGATTCCGTTCGACGTGCGGCGTACGCACGATCCGGAGCTCTTCACCGGTACGGAGGTCGTGGAGCGGCAGGGTCACCAGGGGACCCGGCGGGTCACGTACGCGCTGCGGACGGTCAACGGCGTCAAGCAGAAGCCGCGGCGGGTGCGGGCGGAGGTCGTGCGTGAGCCGCAGACGCAGATCGTGAAGGTGGGCACGAAGCAGCGGCCCAGTTCGGTGGAAGGGGCGGAGGGGCTGAACTGGGGGTCGCTCGCGCACTGCGAGTCGGGGGGTCGTCCTAACGCGGTGGACGCTTCTGGGACGTACGGGGGGCTGTACCAGTTCGATACGCGGACGTGGCAGGGGCTCGGCGGGTCGGGCCGCCCGCAGGACGCTTCCGGGGAGGAACAGACGTTCCGGGCGAAGAAGCTGTATGTGCATCGGGGGGCCAGTCCTTGGCCCCATTGTGGGGGGCGGCTGTAGGGGGCTGGTCCTGCGGTGCGGGTTCGGTTGTGGGGCGGGGCCGCGCCGGGATGTCCGTCCTCGCCATCCGCTGGTGGGCGCCTTTTCGCTTCGGCGGGGGAGTGCTGAGTACCGTGCTCCGGGCGGAAATCCCGACACGTCCCCTCACGTCTCGATGCCGACTGCGGGTGGGGGGTGGCTTCTCGCCCTCTGTTTGTCCGTCCAGGGGTGGGTGCGGGGCAATCGGGCGGGTGGGCGGGAGAGCTTGTTCGTTCGGGGGGAGATGCGGGTGATCGGGCGGGTGGGTGGGGAGGGCTGTTCGTTCAGGAAGGTGCGGGGGGATCGGTGACGGTCCAGGCCCAGGGGCCAGGGCACGTAACCTGGGGGCGTGAGTAACAGTGAGCCCGGGGCCCTGCTGGGCGCCGCCGACATCCGAGAACTGGCCGCTGCCTTGGGCGTACGCCCGACCAAGCAGCGGGGCCAGAATTTCGTCATCGACGCCAACACCGTCCGCCGCATCGTCCGCACCGCGGAGGTCGGGCCCAAGGACGTGGTCGTCGAGGTCGGGCCGGGGCTCGGCTCGCTGACCCTCGCGCTGCTCGACACCGCGGACAGCGTCATCGCGGTCGAGATCGACGACACGCTCGCCGCGGCGCTCCCGGCGACCATCGAGGCAAGGCTCCCGGCGAAGGCCGACTCCTTCGCGCTCGTGCACAGCGACGCCATGCTCGTACGAGAGCTGCCGGGCCCCGCCCCGACCGCACTGGTCGCCAACCTCCCGTACAACGTCGCCGTGCCGGTCCTGCTGCACATGCTCGACACCTTTCCCAGCATCGAGCGCACGCTCGTGATGGTGCAGGCCGAGGTCGCCGACCGCCTCGCCGCCGATCCGGGCTCGAAGGTGTACGGCGTGCCGTCCGTGAAGGCGAACTGGTACGCCGACGTGAAGCGCGCCGGATCCATCGGGCGCAACGTCTTCTGGCCCGCGCCGAACGTCGACTCGGGCCTCGTCTCGCTGGTCCGGCGGGCCGAGCCGGTCAAGACCACCGCGTCGAAGAAGGAAGTCTTCGCCGTCGTCGACGCGGCCTTCGCCCAGCGCCGCAAGACCCTGCGGGCCGCCCTCGCCGGATGGGCGGGCTCCGCGGCAGCCGCGGAGGCGGCGCTCGTCGCCGCCGGAGTCTCGCCGCAGGCGCGGGGCGAGGCGCTGACGGTGGAGGAGTTCGCGCGGATCGCCGAGCACAAGGGAGCGGGCGCGTGAGCCAGAGCGTGACCGTACGGGTTCCCGCCAAGGTCAATGTTCAGCTCGCTGTGGGTGCCGCGCGTGCTGACGGGTTCCATGACCTTGCCAATGTCTTTCTCGCCGTCGGGCTCTACGACGAAGTCACCGTGACGGCTGCTGATCAGCTGCGGGTGACCTGCTCGGGGCCCGATGCCGATCAAGTGCCTCTCGATCGTACGAACTTGGCGGCCAAGGCGGCGGAGCTGCTCGCCGCGCGCCATGGACGTACGGCCGACGTGCACATCCACATCGCCAAGGACATCCCCGTCGCGGGCGGCATGGCAGGCGGCAGCGCCGACGGCGCGGGCGCCCTCGTGGCGTGCGACGCGCTGTGGGGGACCGAGGCGTCGAGGGGTGAACTCCTTGATATTTGCGCCGAGTTGGGCAGTGACGTGCCGTTCAGTCTGGTGGGCGGCGCGGCCCTCGGCACGGGGCGGGGGGAGAAGCTGGAGGTCCTTGAAGTCGGTGGGGACTTTCATTGGGTGTTCGCCGTGGCCGACGGCGGGCTCTCCACGCCCGCTGTCTATCGCGAGTTCGACCGGCTGACCCCGGACGCCCCGGCTCCGAAGGCGTCGGCCGGGTTGCTCGACGCCCTGCGCAAGGGAGACGTCGAGGCGCTCGCCGGTGCCGTCACCAATGATCTTCAGGCCGCGGCTCTCTCCCTGTTCCCCTCGCTCGCCGACACCCTCGCCGCGGGCACCGGCGCGGGCGCCCTGGCCGCGCTCGTCTCCGGCTCCGGGCCGACGACGGCGTTCCTGGCAGCGGACGCCGAATCCGCCCGGGGGATCGCCGAAGCCCTCGCGGCCTCCGGCACCTGCCGCACGGCCCGGGTCGCGGACTCACCCGCGCCGGGCGCCGCGGTGCTGTAGGTACACCGGAGCGGGCGAGGGTCGTCCCGGGCGGGCGACTACGCTGGAGTTCGATCGATCCCCTTCCCTGGAGCGTTAATGGCCGTCAACCTGGTCAATGTCGAGGCAGTCAGCAAGGTGTACGGCACACGTGCCCTGCTCGACGGTGTCTCCCTCGGCGTGTCCGAGGGGGACCGGATCGGCGTCGTGGGGCGCAACGGAGACGGCAAGACGACCCTCATCCGGATGCTCGCCAAGCTGGAGGAGGCCGACTCCGGGCGGGTCACGCACAACGGCGGGCTTCAGCTCGCCGTGCTGACCCAGCACGACTCCCTCGACCCCGAGGCCACCGTCCGGCACGAGGTCATCGGAGACCTCGCCGACCATGAGTGGGCCGGCAACGCCAAGATCCGGGATGTGCTCACTGGTCTCTTCGGTGGGCTTGACATGCCTGGGTTTCCGCAAGGGCTCGACACCGTCATCGCGCCGCTCTCCGGTGGCGAGCGGCGGCGTATCGCGCTCGCCAAGCTGCTCATCGGCGAGCCCGACCTGATCGTGCTCGACGAGCCCACCAACCATCTCGACGTCGAGGGCATCGCCTGGCTCGCCGAGCACCTGCGGACGCGGCGCTCGGCGCTCGTCTGCGTCACGCACGACCGCTGGTTCCTCGACCAGGTGTGCACGCGCATGTGGGACGTACAGAGCGGGTCTGTTTTCGAGTACGAAGGCGGTTACTCCGACTACGTCTTCGCCCGTGCCGAGCGTGAGCGCATCGCGGCCACCGAGGAGACCAAGCGCAAGAACCTGATGCGCAAGGAGCTCGCCTGGCTGCGGCGCGGAGCCCCCGCCCGCACCAGCAAGCCGCGCTACCGCATCGAGGCCGCGAACGAACTCATCGCCGATGTGCCGCCGCCCCGGGACAGCAGCGAGCTGATGAAGTTCGCGACGACCCGGCTCGGCAAGACCGTCTTCGATCTGGAGGACGTGACCGTCCAGGCCGGGCCCAAGGTGCTGCTCAAGCACCTGACCTGGCAGCTCGGTCCCGGCGACCGCATCGGTCTGGTGGGAGTCAACGGCGCCGGCAAGACCTCGCTGCTGCGGGCGATGGCCGAGGCGCAGCGCTCCGACGGCGACGTACAGCCCGAGGCCGGGCGGGTGGCCGTCGGCAAGACCGTGAAGCTGGCCTACCTCTCGCAGGAAGTGACCGAACTTCCCCCGACGCTGCGGGTGTTGCAGGCCGTGCAGCAGGTGCGCGAGCGGGTCGACCTCGGCAAGGGCCGGGAGATGACCGCGGGGCAGCTCTGCGAGACGTTCGGGTTCAACAAGGAGAAGCAGTGGACGCCCGTCGGCGATCTGTCCGGTGGTGAGCGGCGGCGGCTCCAGCTTCTTCGGCTCCTCATGGACGAGCCGAACGTCCTCTTCCTCGACGAGCCGACGAACGATCTTGATATTGAGACGTTGACGCAGTTGGAGGACGTTCTCGACAGCTGGCCCGGGTCGATGGTCGTGATCTCCCACGACCGGTTCTTCCTGGAGCGCACCACCGACAAGGTGTTCGCGCTGCTCGGCGACGCCACGATGCGGATGCTGCCGCGCGGCATCGACGAGTACCTGGAGCGGCGCAAGCGGATGGCGGCGGCCGGCACTCCGGCGGCCCCCCTCGCCGACCCGTCCCTCGCATCCGCCGGGTCCGCCGCACCGGCCGCCGCGCAGAAGGCGGTCTCCTCCGCCGACGCCCGCGCCGCGAAGAAGGAACTCCAGAAGATCGAGCGGCAGCTGGACAAGATGTCCACGAAGGAAACGTGGCTGCACGCCCAAATCGCCGATAACGCCACCGACTTCGGAAAGGTGGCCAAATTGGACGCCGAGTTGCGCGAACTCGTCAGCGAGCGCGACGAGTTGGAAATGCGCTGGCTGGAGCTTGCGGAGAGCGCGTAGAGGTCTCGTAACAGACGTATCACAGGCCGGTCCTCCCTTGGGAACAGGGGATGGACCGGCCAGTTGTGCTAAGGGGCCAGGGTGATAGAAAGGTCCGCCTGAGCACCGCTTGGCGTGCCGAAAATCAGTGAAGGGGGAAGCGCTGATGACTCAGCCGCCCAACCAGCCGCCGTCCGGCGGCTTCGGAGCACCGCAGGATCCGAATCAGCCACCCGCGCCGCAGCCACCGGGCCAGCCGCCGCAGATGCCTGCCCAGCCGCCGCAGGGCCCGTCGGCCCCGCAGACTCCGCCGTCCGGCGCCCCGCAGGCACCGCCCGCGACCCAGCCCGGTTACGGCTACCCGCAGACTCCGCCCGCGCCGCAGCCGAGTTACGGATACCCGCAGCAGCCCGGACCGTACGGCCAGCCCACGCAGCCCGGTCAGCCCGGACCGTACAACCAGCCCACGCAGCCCGGTCAGCCCGGTCCCTACGGCCAGCCCACGCAGCCGGGCCAGCCTGGTCCCTACGGCGCCCAGCCGCAGTACGGCTACCCGCAGCAGCAGTACCCCGGCGGCCCCGGCATGCCCGGCACCCCGCCCGGCGGTGGCGGCAAGAACCCGTTCAAGGGCAAGCCCGGCCTGATCGTGGCGGCCGTGGCGGCCGGTGCGCTCGTCATCGGCGGCGTCGCCTGGGCGGTCGTCGGCGGCAACGACGACGACCCCAGCAAGAAGAAGCCCCTGGCCAACGGGACCAACGACCCGAAGAACAGCTCCGCCCCTGCCAACCCGGGCGACGGCGACGGCGACGGCCAGGGAGAGCGGGACGACCTCAACGCGGGCCGTCAGCCCGGCGAGTCGAAGGTGCTCTTCTACAAGGAAGCGCCCAAGGTGCCCGGTTCCGGCGCCGACGCCAAGGGCATGTGGATCAAGGACGACATTGCCGCCAAGGCCGCGTACAAGGAGATCTCCGCCTACGACGTCAACACGGGCAAGACCGCCTGGCCGACGATCAAGTTCCCGCAGAAGATCTGTGGCACGACCCCGCAGGCGACGGACGACAACAAGATCGTCGTCGCGTTCAAGGACGGGCAGAAGGACGACTCCAAGTGCAGCCAGATCCAGATCGTCGACCTGAAGACGGGTGACAAGGGCTGGTTGAAGCCGGTCAAGGAGGAGGGGCTCTTCGACATGTCCCTCAGCATCGACCTCTCCATCACCGGCGACACGGTGATGGTCGGCCGCTCCCAGTCCGGCACGGCGCTGCGCATCAGCGACGGCAAGCAGCTCTTCGTCGCCGACAAGAAGGACCCGGGCACCTGCTTCCCCAGCGGCTTCGCCGGTGGCAAGAAGATGCTCGTGGCCTACTCGTGCGGGGCGAGCTCGCCCACCGAGCACGACGAGCTGCAGCAGATCGACCCGAAGACCGGCAAGGCCGTGTGGACGAAGGAGTTCCCCAAGGGCTGGCGGATCGGGCGGATCTACTCCGAGAGTCCCACGATCGTGTACCTCACCAATGAGGACAAGAAGAAGTGGAACATCACCACGCTGAAGCCCAACAGCAGCGCGACCCGCTCCGAGGTCGCCGTCGAGGAGAAGTTCGCGCCCGAGTGTGACGGTTCGTCCTTCCTCGGCGGCAGTCTGCAGGGCTGCCTGGGCGCCACGACCGACGACAAGAACCTCTACCTGCCGACCGAGGCGACGTCCGGCGCCAACGAGGTCGTGGCGATCAGCCTCGCCACCGGCAAGGAAGCCTGGCGCGTCAAGTCGCCGCTTGAGGAATCGATGCTGCCGATCAAGGTCGACGGCGACGCGGTCATCGGATACGTCCAGCCGTCGTACGACGCCGGTGGTCAGATCGTGTCGATCCCGATCTCGGGCTCGCACAAGCCGAAGACGCTCCTGAAGAACCCCTCGGGGACCTCGGAGATCGAGGACGGCTTCTACTCGAAGGCGGTCGACTACGTGGACGGTCGCTTCTACATCTCCACCACGCGGCTCTCGGGCAGCTCGAAGGGCCAGGAGAAGCTGATGCTGGCCTACGGCAAGTGATCTTTCCCGTCGGGCAAGTCGCCCTCTTCGCCGCTAGTTCATCTCTTCTCGTCCCCAAGGAATCGACGTCATGACCCAGCCGCCTCAGCCGCCCAACGAGCCCCCGCAGGGCGGGTTCGGCGCTCCCCAGGACCCCCCGCCCGGCGGTTTCGGCGCGCCTCAGGACCCGCCGCCGCAGGGCTTCGGCAAGGCTCCCGAGCCGAACCCGAACCCGAATCCGAACCCGTCGTACGGCTACCCGCAGACCCCGCCGCCGCCGCAGACGCCGCCTCCGCCGCCGCAGGGCCAGCCCAACTACGGCTACCCCCAGGCACCGCAGGCCCCCCAGGCCCCCGGCCAGCCCCAGGGCTACGGCTACCCGGGTCAGCCGCCGGCTCAGCAGTACGGCCAGCAGGCTCCGTACAACCAGCCGACCCAGCCGTACGGCCAGCAGGCCCCCTACGGCCAGCAGCCGCCCTACGGCGCCTACCAGCAGCAGCCCGGCACCATGCCGATGGCACCGCAGGCAGCGCCCGGCGGTTCGGGCGGCTCGAAGTTCAGCGGCCAGATGAAGATCATCGTCGCGGCGGTCGTCGCGATCGCCGTGATCGTCGGCGTCGGCGTCGTCTACGCCATGAACTCGGGCGACAAGGACGACCCCGAGGTCAGCTCCGCGGGCCCGACCGGCGGCAAGGGCGGCGAGGACGAGAAGGGCGGCGGCGAGCAGGGTCCGAGCGGCCCCGGCACGGAGAAGGTGCCGAGCAGCACCAACGCCACGGTCTCCATGCAGCTCCCGCAGCCCGAGGTGCCCAAGGACGACGTCTGGAGCGTCAAGGGCTCCTGGCTCACCGGCGACATCTACGCCAAGGCGGGCGTCAACGAGATCGTCGGCTACAACGCGACCGACGGCAAGGAGAAGTGGACGCTGCCCCTTGCCGGCCAGACGTGCGCGAGCTCGCGCGAGGTCACCAAGGACGGCATCGCCGCGGTCGCCTACGAAGACGGCAAGCGCGCCAAGAAGGGCGACCACAAGACCTGCTCGCAGATCTCCGCGGTCGACCTGACCGACGGCAGGAAGCTCTGGACGGAGACCATCGACGAGGGCAGCTCGGACGCCCGGATCGAGGAGCTCACCATCAGCGGCAGCACCGTCGCCGCCGGTTCCAGCGCGGGCGGCGCCGCTTTCGAGATCACCAAGGGCAAGCACCTCTGGGAGCCCACCCCGGGCGACAAGTGCCAGGACCAGGGCTACGCGGGCGGCGAGCAGCTCGTCGCCGTCCAGAAGTGCGGTGACTACGGCGACGAGAAGCTGAAGATCCAGCTCCTCAACTCCGCGACCGGCAAGGTCAAGTGGACCTACCCGGTGACGCCGGGCATCGACAACGCCAAGATCATCTCGACCCGCCCCGTGGTCTACGGCCAGGACACCCAGGAGATCACCGCGAGCGGCGTCACGGACGTCTTCTCGATCAACGACAAGGGCACTCTCCGTGCCAAGATCTCGCTGCCCGACGGCAAGTACGACCACGACTGCGAGGTCAACGTCGTCTACGCCTGCACCGCTCTCGCCGTCGGCAACGACAAGCTCTACGTCCCGACCCGTCAGCACGACGGCGGCGGTGACGGCTACAGCCAGACGAACGAGATCATCTCCTTCTCGCTGGAGACCGGTAAGTCCACCGGCGACCGTGCCGACGCGGGCAAGGACGGCGAGATGTTCCCGATCCGCATGGACGGCGGCAACATCCTGGCGTACAAGGACGCGACGTACGAGAAGGGCGCCCAGGTCGTCTCGCTCAACGGCAAGACGATGAAGGAGACCAAGCTCCTGGAGACCCCCGCGGACGATTCCGTGGGCAGTGCGATCAGCAGCATGGTGCCGAAATCGAACGAACTGCTCTACGGCGACGGCAAGCTGTACCTCGGCAAAGAGCTGATCAGCAAGCCGTACTCGAAGGACGACAAGGAGTACACGGCCCTGGGATTCGTCGCCCAGTAGCCCTGTGACCTCCGCATACGCGGCGGACGGCCCCGTTCCTCAAAAGGAGCGGGGCCGTTCGGATTTCCGGTGTGCTATTCCGTACGCATGTGCCCCCCATCACCCGTCCATGGCCGGGATTTGGGCATTCCGCGCCGCTTCTCACCGGTAGGGGGCGCGCGACGTCGAACAAGCGTGTAGCTTCCGGGGCATGAGTGGGTGCGGGGCCGGGGGGCCCTCGATCCGTGGGGGTTCCGTGGGGAAAACTGGGGGGTTGCTCGATGGGTGTGCGACTCATGGTGGTCGACGACCACCGACTGCTCGCCGAGGCGCTCGCCTCGGCCTTGAAGCTGCGTGGTCACCGGGTGCTCGCCGCGGCCGCGCCCGCGGCCGGGGCGGCCGAACTGGTCATCAGCAGGGCCCCCGAGGTCTGCCTGCTCGGCACGGCGACGCCCGCCGAGGCCGGAATGTTCGATCCGGTGGTGAAGATCAAGCGGGAGCGCCCGCAGGTCGCCGTGGTGGTGCTCGGCCCGGTGCCCAGCCCGCGCGGCATCGCCGCGGCCTTCGCCGCGGGGGCTTCGGGATACGTACGCCATGACGAGCGCATCGAAGGCGTCGAGCGCGCCATCATGAAGGCGCGGGCGGGCGAGGCGGCCGTCGCCCCGCAGCTGCTCCAGGGCGCGTTCAGCGAACTGCTCAATCCGGCGGCGCAGCCCGACGACGAGGGGCAGCGACTCCTTCAGATGCTGACGCCGCGCGAGGTCGAGGTCCTGGTGCGGGTCGCGGACGGCGAGGACACCCGTCTGATCGCCGCCGGGATGGGCATAGCGCCCAGCACGGCGCGTACGCACGTGCAGCGCGTCCTGATGAAGCTCGGCGTCGGATCCCGCCTGGAGGCCGCGGCCCTCGCCGCGCGGACCGGGCTTCTGGACCGCGCCGAACGGCCCGTGCCCGCCTACGCGAACGACGTGGAGACGCCGACGGGGCCCGAGTCACCGGCGCAGTGAACACCGGCGCGGTGAACTCGGGCCCCGTCAGGGGTTGCCTGGGTGTTACTCGTCCTCTCCCGGCTCCTCGCTGGGCTGCACCGTGGGGCGCAGCCACAGCCAGCCGAGGAAGAAGAGGCCGAGCGCCAGCATGGCCAGGCCCGTCCACAGGTTGATGTTGATGTCCTCGGCCTTCTTCATGTCGGCGTCGGACGGGGAGATTCCGGCGATCGTCACGATGACTCCGTAGACGACGAACAGACCGCCGATGATCCGCCGGATGTCGAAGAGGCGTGCCGCCGTGGCGGACTTGCGCTCCAGCTCGGAGACTTCGTCGTGCAGTTCAGAGTTGTGCGACTCAGAGTTGTGCGGCTCAGACATGTTCTTCCAGACCTCCGATCGGACTTAGAGCGAGTACGGCAGGTAGCAGAGCGCGGCGAGCACGATCGCTCCCCAGCCGAGCAGCGCGGGCTTGCGGTACCAGGCGTCGTCGCCCTCGGCGGGCGGCTCCTCCAGGCCCGGCGAGGCCGTGCCGTAGACCAGACCGGCCAGTTCGGCCTCCGGCTTGGGCGCGGTGAAGAGCGTGACCACGACCATCACCACGGCGCCCGCGACGAAGCCGACGATCGCCGAGACGAAGTTGGCGCCCTGGTCGGTCGGGATGTCGATGACGCCCTGCTTGTAGATGTAGAAGTAGTTGATCATCGCGGCGGTCGTGCCCGCGACCAGGCCCCAGACACCGGACTTGACCGAGGCCCGCTTCCAGAACATGCCGATGATGAAGACCACGAACATCGGGACGTTGAAGAAGGAGAACAGCGTCTGGAGGTAGCCCATGATGTTCGAGAACGACGAGGCGATGAAGGCCGTTCCGACGGAGGCCAGGACGCCGATCGCGGTGATCCAACGGCCGAACTTCAGGTAGTAGGCATCCGGCTTGTCCGTCTTCACGTACTTGGCCCAGATGTCGTACGTGAAGACGGTGTTGAAGGACGACACGTTCGCCGCCATGCCCGCCATGAACGCCGCGAGCAGACCGGTCACCGCGATGCCGAGCACGCCGTTGGGCAGCAACTCCTGCATCAGGTAGGGGATCGCGTCGTTGTACGTCAGGTCCGAGCCCGCCGTGCCGATCTTCGGGACGAGTACGGCCGCGACCAGGCCCGGGATCATCACCAGGAAGACGATGAAGATCTTCGGGAAGGCGGCGATCAGCGGGGTGCGCTGGGCGGCGGAGAGGTTCTTCGCGGACAGGGCGCGCTGCACCTCGGCGAAGTTGGTCGTCCAGTAGCCGAACGAGAGCACGAAGCCGAGGCCGAGGATGATCGTCAGCCAGTTCGCGCCCAGCGGGTTGGCGTCACCGATGCCGGTGCCGCCCCACGCGCTCATGAAGTCCGAGCCGTGCGACTTCTCGATCGAGCCGGAGAGCCCGTCCCAGCCGCCGACCTTCTTCAGGCCGATGACGCAGATCGGGATCAGGGCCGCCAGGATCACGAAGAACTGGAGGACCTCGTTGTAGATCGCCGAGGAGAGCCCGCCGATCGTGATGTACGCGAGGACGAAGAAGCCGGCGACCACGATCGCCACCCACTGCGGCCAGCCGAGGAGCGCCTCGACGACGATCGACAGGGCGTAGAGGTTCACGCCCGCGATGAGGATCGCGGCGAACGCGAAGAGCGCCGAGCTGAGCAGGTGCGCCGACTTGTCGAAGCGCTGGAGCAGGTACTCGGGGACCGAGCGGACCTTGCTGCGGTAGTAGAACGGCATCATCACGAGGCCGAGGAAGACCATCGCTGGGATGGCGCCGATCCAGTACCAGTGGACGACCGCGACGCCGTACTGGGCGCCGGTCGCGGCCATGCCCAGGATCTCGGTGGCGCCGAGGTTCGCGGCGACGAACGCGAGGCCGGTCACCCAGGCGGGCAGTGAACGGCCCGAGAGGAAGAAGTCGAGACTGGTCTTCACGGAGCGCCGGGCGGCGAAGCCGATGCCTAGGACGACGGCGAAGTAGATCGCGAGGATCGCGTAGTCGAGGCCGTTGGTGGGCAGCCGAAGCCCCTCGGCCAGGGTCTGTGTGGGGGACTGCATGGGGAACTCGCTTCGTTGCGCGAACTGATCAGACCGGAACCTACGCTTCTCGGTTCAATAACTGAAGACTTCTTTTGGTGTTCTTTGTTTGATTGTGATCGGACCGGTTCCAGTCAGGTGCCGCGCGAGGTGTCGCGCTCGGCATTGACGATGCTGTTGCCTTGTGATTTGTTATGTTCGGTTATGTTGGGTGTGGGTGTTGGTGAGGAGCCCCGGACGTGAAGAAGACCTCGACCCGTCTCGCAGACGGTCGTGAGCTCATCTACTACGACTCGCGTGACGACGCCGTGCGCGGCGCCGTCGACAAGAGGCCCCTGGACCCCATCTCCACCACATCGGAGATCCGCAGGGACCCGCTGCTCGGCGACGCGGTGGCCATCGCCTCGCACCGCCAGGGCCGCACCTACCACCCGCCGGCCGACGAGTGCCCGCTCTGCCCGTCCGACGGCGAGCGCCTGAGCGAGGTCCCCGACTCCTCGTACGACGTGGCGGTCTTCGAGAACCGCTTCCCCTCGCTCGCCGGGGACGCCGGACGGTGCGAGGTCGTCTGCTTCACCTCCGACCACGACTCGTCCTTCGCCGACCTCACCGAGGAACAGGCCGGACTCGTCCTGGAGGCGTGGACGGACAGGACCGCCGAGCTCTCGCACCTGCCCTCCGTACAGCAGGTGTTCTGCTTCGAGAACCGCGGCGCCGAGATCGGCGTGACCCTGGGCCACCCGCACGGCCAGATCTACGCCTACCCCTTCGTCACCCCGCGTACGTCCCTGATGCTGAGGTCGCTCGCCGCGCACAAGGAGTCGACGGGCCGCAACCTCTTCGACGACGTCGTGGCCGACGAGACGGCCGGCGAGCGCGTGGTCCTGGAGGGCGAGCACTGGGTGGCGTTCGTCCCGTACGCCGCGCACTGGCCCTACGAGGTGCACCTCTACCCCAAGCGCCGCGTCGCGGACCTGCTCGGGCTCGACGAAGCGGCACGCACAGAATTCCCCAAGGTCTATCTGGAACTGTTGAGGCGCTTCGACCGGATCTTCGGCGAGGGTGAAGGCGGGACCGAGGGCGGGACCAAGGGCGGGACCAAGAGGGAGGCGCTCACTCCGTACATCGCGGCGTGGCACCAGGCGCCCTTCGGCCCGCTGGATGAGCACGAAGGGGTCAATAGGGACGACTTCGCGCTCCACCTCGAGCTTTTCACCATTCGCCGCACTTCGGGCAAGCTGAAGTTCCTCGCGGGTTCCGAATCCGGCATGAGCGTGTTCATCAACGACGTGCCGCCGGAAGCCGCGGCCCAGCGACTGCGAGAGGTAGCGAGTTCATGAGCGGTAAGTACCTGGTCACCGGCGGGGCGGGCTATGTGGGAAGCGTGGTGGCCCAACATCTGATCGAGGCCGGGCACGAGGTGACCGTCCTCGACAACCTCTCCACCGGATTCCGCGAAGGCGTCCCGGCCGGTGCGAAGTTCATCGAGGGCGACATCCGCGATGCCGCCAAGTGGCTGGACTCCTCCTACGACGCCGTGTTGCACTTCGCCGCCTTCTCGCAGGTCGGCGAGTCCGTCGTGAAGCCCGAGAAGTACTGGGACAACAACGTCGGCGGCACGATGGCGCTGCTCGCCGCGATGCGCGACGCGGACGTGCGCAAGCTGGTGTTCTCCTCCACTGCGGCGACATACGGCGAGCCGGTCAGCACCCCCATCACCGAGACGGACCCGACCGCTCCGACGTCTCCCTACGGCGCGTCCAAGCTGGCCGTCGACCACATGATCACCGGCGAGGCCACCGCCCACGGACTCGGTGCAGTGTCCCTTCGCTACTTCAACGTGGCGGGCGCGTACGGCGAGCAGGGCGAGCGGCACGACCCCGAGTCGCACCTGATCCCCCTCGTCCTCCAGGTCGCGCAGGGCAAGCGTGAGGCCATCTCCGTCTTCGGCGACGACTACCCGACCCCGGACGGCACCTGCGTCCGCGACTACATCCACGTCGCGGACCTCGCGCAGGCGCACCTCCTCGCGGTCGAGGCGGCCACCTCCGGAGAACACCTGATCTGCAACCTCGGCAACGGCAACGGCTTCTCCGTGCGCGAGGTCATCGAAACCGTCCGCCAGGTCACCGGACACCCGATCCCCGAGGTCATGGCCCCGCGCCGCGGCGGCGACCCGGCGGTCCTCGTCGCGTCCGCGGCCACCGCGCGGGAACGGCTCGGCTGGAATCCGACCCGCGCGGACCTCGCGGGCATCGTCGCCGACGCATGGGCGTTCGCCCAGCGCTGAGCAGGGGTTGAAGGGGAAGAACTGATGGACGTAGTGGGGCAGTTCGCCGAGCTGTACGGGTATGAGCCGGACGGGGTCTGGTCGGCGCCGGGCCGGGTCAACCTCATAGGCGAGTACACGGACTTCAACGAGGGCTTCGTGATGCCGCTCGCGCTGCCGCACACCGCGGTGGCGGCCGTGGCGCGCCGCACCGACGGCGTCCTGCGGCTCCACTCGGCGGACATCGACGCACCGGTCGCCGAACTGCGCGTCGACGAGCTGACACCTCTGTCGAAGTACGGTCAGGGCGGCTGGGCCGCCTACCCGGCGGGCGTGGTGTGGGCGCTGCGGGACGCGGGCCACGCGGTCCTCGGGGGCGCCGACATCCACCTGGCCTCGACCGTGCCGACGGGGGCGGGCCTCTCCTCATCGGCCGCCTTGGAGGTCGTCACGGCACTCGCCCTGAACGACCTGTACGAACTCGGCCTCGACGCACCGAGGTTGGCGGTCATCGCCCAGCGCGCCGAGAACGCCTTCGTCGGTGTGCCGTGCGGCGTGATGGACCAGATGGCATCCGCGTGCGCCACGGAAGGCCACGCCCTGCACCTGGACTGCCGCGACCTGACGACACGGCAGGTCCCCTTCGACCTCGCCGCGCACGGGCTTCAGCTCCTCGTCGTCGACACCCGGGTCAAGCACGAGCTGGGCGACGGGGCGTACGCCGAGCGGCGCGCCGGATGCGAGGAGGGGGCGCGGATCCTGGGCGTCTCCCACCTGCGGGACGTTCCGTACGCGGAACTCACCGCCGCCCTGGAGAAGCTGACGGATGCGGACGAGAAGATCAGTCGCTACGTGCGCCACGTCGTGTCGGACGATCACCGGGTGGAGCAGGTCATCGGCCTGCTCGACGCGGGCGACGTACGGGCGATCGGCCCCGTCCTGACCGAGGGGCACGTCTCGCTGCGGGACGATCTGCGCATCTCCTGCGACGAGTTGGACCTGGTGGTGTCATCCGCGAACGCGGCCGGGGCGATCGGATCCCGGATGACCGGGGGCGGCTTCGGCGGCTCGGCCGTCGTCCTCGTGGAAGAGGTGGACGCGGAGCCGGTGACGAAGTCGATCCTGGAGGCGTTCACCTCCTCGGGCCACACGACCCCGCGGGTGTTCCCGGCGGTGCCTTCGGCGGGGGCGCGCCGCCTGGCGTGACGGGGTTGTTCACCAACTCCCCGGTGACTGAAGCGGGCTGGGACCGGCGCGAACCGTATACGGGATCCGCGCCGGGCCCCTCGTGACCGCGTCGCATCAGGCCAATCTCTTCGTCAGGGTGAACTCTTTCGCCCCTTGCGGGTAATCCGGGATCACCGACACCACGTCGTACCCCTGACCGCGGTAGAACCCCGGAGCCTGGAAGTCCCATGTCTCCACGCGGGAGTTGAGACAGTCCCGCTCCTCCCGCGCGATGCGCTCCGCCTCGGCGAGCAGCTGGGCGCCGAGTCCGGCTCCCTGGTGGTTCTCGCTGACCCAGAGGTGGTTCACGTGGAGCCAGCGGCCCCAGGTGTGTCCCGCGAGGCCGCCGACCAGGCCTTCGTTACGTTCCATCAGCCATACGGCCAGCGGGACTTCACGGTCCTGCGGGGTGCCGCGCAGGGCGCGGATCACGGGTGACGCGGCGTTGTTCGCTTCCTGGAGCCGGGCAAGGAGCAGAGCGGACCGATCTTTGTCGACTCCTGTCTCAATACGAAACATACGGCTCACCATAAACGCGCTGGCCAGTCAGTTCTGTAAATTACCTTCCGCTCCTGCCGTCCGGCCCTACTCTGAGTGGCAGTGCCGGTGGGGGCCGGTACTGATCAGGGGGCGAGACAGTCGGGTACGACGCCCGGCGATGGGGGTAGCAGTCACAGCTCGGCGGCGGCCGAGCGGCTGCGGCGATCCCCGTTCCAGGTGTCGTACCCGCACCGTACGTCCTCCGACGTCGGGGTATCCCCTGCTCTCTGCGGAGAGCCTGGGGGAGGGGGTTTTTCAGTGGTTCGTATCCGAGTCCTGGTCGTCGACGACCATCGCATCTTCGCCGAGTCGCTCGCAGCGGCACTGGCGGCGGAGCCCGACGTCGACGTGTCCGCGGCGGGCAGCGGCCCCGCCGCACTGCGCTGCCTTGAGCGGGCCATAGCCGAGGGGCGCAGGTATGACGTGCTGCTCGTCGACGCCGATCTCGGCGCGTCCGCGAACGCCATGCAGGGCGTCCGGCCCGCGCCTTCGGTGCAGGAGGGCAACGCGGACGGTCTGGTCGACGGCATCTCGCTCGTGGCCGGAGTCCGCTCCGGCCAGCCGATGGTCCGTACGGTCGTGCTCGCCGAGAAGGACGACCCGCGCCGGGCCGCCCTCGCGCTCCAGGCGGGCGCGTCGGGCTGGGTCGCCAAGGACTGCTCGCTTTCCCGGCTCCTTACGGTCATCCGGGGGGTGCTGCGGGAGGAGACCCATCTGCCGCCCGCGCTGCTCACCGGCGTCCTGCGCGAGCTGACGGCGGCCCGCAAGCACCGCACGGAATCCGAGCGCCTGGTGGAGTCCCTGACTCCGCGCGAGCGCGAGGTGCTTCGCTGCATGGTGGCCGGGCTCGGCCGCAAGGCGGTGGCGGAAAGGCTGTTCCTCTCCCCGCACACGGTGCGTACGCACATGCAGAACGTGCTGGGGAAGCTGGGCGTCCACTCCACGCTCGCGGCCGTCGCCCTTGCGCGCAGGGCCGGGGTGGGTCCTGTCGACCTAGCCGGGGATGTTGTCGAACGGGGCGGTCAGCTGGCGTAGCAGCGCGGCGAGTTCGCCGCGCTGTCCGCGCGAGAGTTCGGCGAGGATCGCCCGCTCCTGCTTGAGGAGTCCGGCGAGGGCCTGGTCGGCGCGGTCCTGCCCTTCACCGGTAAGGCGCACGAGCACGCCCCGCCGGTCGCTGGGGTCGGGAAGGCGCTCGACGAGGCCCTTCTTCGCGAGCCTGTCGATGCGGTTGGTCATCGTGCCCGACGTCACCAGGGTCTGGGTCAGGAGCTGTCCGGGGGAGAGCTGATAGGGCGCGCCCGCGCGCCGCAGCGACGTCAGTACGTCGAACTCCCACGGCTCCAGATTGTGCTCGGAGAACGCGAGCCGACGAGCCCTGTCGAGATGCCGCGCGAGCCTGCTGACACGGCTGAGCACCTCGAGTGGTTCCACGTCGAGGTCAGGGCGCTCTCGGCGCCATGCTGCCACCAGCCGATCGACCTCGTCCTCCATGGCGATCAGTGTAGGGGATCTGTCGACATGAAGTCTCTTGACGTCAAGATACTTCGGGGTCGAGGATGGCGATACGACGTCCGTGGCGCCCGTACGAAGGCGACATGACGCCGGTACGAAGCTTAGGCACGAGGTCCGTGTCCAGAGGAGGCCCACCCATGTCCGCCGCCCCCAGTCCCAGCCCCAGCTCTGCGCCCACTTGGGATCCGGGTCAGTACCTGCGTCACTCCGGTCACCGGGCCCGCCCCTTCGTCGACCTGCTGGCCCGCATCCCCGAACTCCCTGTCGCCGACGGCCGTGCGCCCCGCATCGCCGACCTGGGCTGCGGCCCCGGCAACGTCACCCGCCTCCTCGCCGAACGCTGGCCCACGGCGCACGTCACCGGCTTCGACAACTCCCCGCAGATGCTGGAGCGGGCCGAACGGCTCGCGGGCCCCACGTCCGGCGGTGGCCGCCTGGACTTCGACGCGGCGGACGCGTCGAACTGGGTGCCGCCCGAGGGGACGTACGACCTGATCCTGTCCAACGCGACGCTCCAGTGGGTGCCTGACCACGCGGACTCCTTTCCTGCCTGGGTGGCGGCGCTGGCCCCCGGCGGGACGTTCGCCCTCCAGGTCCCCGGCAACTTCGACGCCCCGAGCCACGTCCTGATGCGGGAGCTGAGCGAGTCGCCGCGGTGGCGGGACAGGCTCGGCGGGCGGCTGCGCCACGCGGACGCGGTGCTCTCGCCGACGGCCTATCTGGAGCGGCTCGTCTCGCTGGGGTGCGGCGAGGTGGACGCGTGGGAGACGACGTACCTGCACCTCCTTGAGGGGGATGACCCCGTCCTGGACTGGGTGAAGGGGACGGGCCTTCGTCCGGTCCTCTCGGCGCTCGCCGATGACGCGGAGGCGAGGGAGGGGTTCCTCTCCGAGTACCGGGAGCTGCTTCGCAAGGCGTACCCGGTGGGGGCGGGCGGCACGGTCTTCCCCTTCCGCAGGGTGTTCGCGGTGGCACGGCGAAAGGGCTGACCTCTCATGCCCCTGACATCCATCGACCACGTCCAGCTGGCGGCTCCGCCGGGGAGCGAGGGGCTGCTGCGGGCGTTCTACTGCGGGGTGCTCGGCATGACGGAGGTGCCCAAGCCGGGGGTCCTTGCCGCGCGGGGCGGGTGCTGGTTCTCGGCGGGGGCGGTGCGGCTGCATCTCGGCATCGAGGCGGACTTCCGCCCCGCGCGGAAGGCGCATCCGGGGCTGCGGGTGCGGGGCATCTCCGCGTACGCGGAGCGTTTCTCTTCGCGGGGTGTGCCCATCACCTGGGACTACGCCCTGCCGGGACACCGGCGCTTCTACGCGGACGACCCGGTGGGCAACCGGCTGGAGTTCTTGGAGCGGGAGCCACTGCTGGAGCCGGAACCGGATTTCCCGCGGGAGCCGGAGCCGGAGCCGGGGCCGGAGTCTGCGTCGCAGCCTGGGCGGGAGACCGGGCCGGTGTCGCGGCCCTTGCCGCCGCCTCAGCCCTCGCACTGAACCGCCGCTTCGCGGCGGATGTCTCCCACCCACCCACCCGATTACCCGGGGTCATGGGTGGGTGGGCGGGTAAAAATCCGCCGCGAAGCGGCGGGCTTGAAGGGCGGAGCGCAGAAAGGCGCCCGCCCAAAGCTCCGCGCAGCGAGGCGCAGGCACCGCAGGGCGCCCATCCAAAGCCGCGCCCGCGAGGCGAGGGCACCGCCGGGTGCGCCCACAGCCCCGCGCCACAGTGGGCACCGCACGGTGCGAGCCCGGGAGCCCGTGCCACCCGTACCCAGGCGGGCGTCAGCTCTTACGGTGCCCTATCAGCCGCGGCTTCGGCTCCAGACCGTCCAGCCCGTGCCACGCCAGATTCACCAGATGCGCCGCCACCTCCGCCTTCTTAGGCTTGCGTGCGTCCAGCCACCACTGGCCCGTCAGGGCCACCATGCCGACCAGCGCCTGCGCGTACAGCGGGGCCAGTTTCTGGTCGAAGCCGCGGGTCTTGAACTCCTGGCCCAGGATGTCCTCCACCTGCGTCGCGATGTCCGAGATCAACGAAGCGAACGTGCCTGTCGACTGGGCCACCGGCGAATCGCGGACCAGGATGCGGAAGCCGTCCGTGTACGTCTCGATGTAGTCGAGGAGAGCGAACGCCGCCTGTTCGAGCAGCTCGCGCGGATGCCCCGCCGTCAGCGCCCCCGTAACGCCGTCGAGCAGTGCCCGCATCTCGCGGTCCACCACCACCGCGTACAACCCCTCCTTGCCGCCGAAGTGCTCGTACACGACGGGCTTGGAGACGCCGGCCTTCGCCGCGATCTCCTCCACCGACGTGCCCTCGAAGCCCTTGGCGGCGAAGAGAGTGCGGCCGATGTCCAGCAACTGCTCCCGGCGCTCGGCACCCGTCATCCGGGTCCGGCGCGCACGCCGGGGCTGCTTCTCTTTGCTGGAGGGGCTGGAATTGCTGGAGTCGGTCGCCACGTCGTCAATCATGCCGCGCCGACGGTCTTCTGTTTCCGGCGGGCGTCGATCCGCGACTGTGACGGCCACCGCACATCCGTCGCCCAGCCCAGTTGCTCGCACCAGCGGATGATCCGCGCCGACGAGTCGACCTGCCCCTTCAGCACACCGTGCCGCGCCGACGTCGGATCGGCGTGGTGGAGGTTGTGCCAGGACTCGCCGCAGGACAGGACGGCCAGCCACCACACGTTGCCGGAGCGGTCACGCGACTTGAAGGGGCGCTTGCCCACCGCGTGGCAGATCGAGTTGATCGACCAGGTGACGTGGTGGAGCAGAGCGACCCGGACGAGCGAGCCCCAGAAGAACGCCGTGAAAGCGCCCCACCACGACATCGTCACAAGGCCGCCGACCAGCGGCGGGATCGCCAGCGACAGGATCGTCCACAGGAGGAACTGGCGCGAGATGAGACGGATCGCCGGGTCCTTGATCAGATCCGGCGCGTACTTCTCCTGCGACGTCTGCTCCTCGTCGAACATCCAGCCGATGTGCGCCCACCACAGGCCCTTCATCAGGGCCGGGACCGTCTCGCCGAAGCGCCACGGCGAATGCGGGTCGCCCTCCGCGTCGGAGAACTTGTGGTGCTTGCGGTGATCCGCCACCCAGCGCACAAGGGGACCCTCCACCGCCATCGACCCCGCCACGGCGAGCGCGATCCGCAACGGACGCTTCGCCTTGAAGGAGCCGTGCGTGAAGTACCGGTGGAAACCGATCGTGATGCCGTGGCAGCCCAGGTAGTACATGAACACCAGCAGGCCAAGGTCCAGCCAGCTCACCCCCCAGCCCCAGACCAGCGGCACCGCCGCAAGGAGGGCGACGAACGGGACGATGATGAACAGGAGCAGCGCCATCTGCTCGACGGACCGTTTCTGCTCACCGCCGAGCGTCGCGGACGTGGACGCGAGAGAGGACGCCGGCGAGGCGTCGGTCGTCGATCGCGAAGCGTCTTCGATCACATCGGTGTCGGAATACGCATCGGAAGATGTCGGCATGGGCACGTCCCCTGTGGGGTCGAGGGTTGAGGGTCACGACGCGAGTGCGGCGGGCGCACGATCACGGGTTCCGCGTAATCTACGGTCCCGTAACTTACGGCGTCGTAAGTATGGCAGCGCGGAACCTGGCGGCAAGAGGCCGCGAGTCCGTGCCGCGATGTGACACCTATCCTTGGAAACGGTCGGACAGCGCGGTCCGCTCTCTCTTTCCCCCGGAACGCGGATTCCTATCCGGCCGGGGACCCCCTCCCAGACCTGACGTGCTTCAACACTGCAAGGAGCCGCACCTGTGAGCAGTGCCGACGACCAGACCACCCAAGCCAGCACCGAGCTGCGCGCCGACATCCGCCGCCTCGGCGACCTGCTCGGCGAGACCCTCGTACGTCAGGAGGGCTCGGAGCTCCTCGAACTGGTCGAGAAGGTCCGCAGCCTGACCCGCGAGGACGGCGAGGCCGCAGCCCGCCTGCTCGGTGGCACCGAACTGGAGACCGCGGCCAAGCTGGTCCGCGCCTTCTCCACGTACTTCCACCTGGCCAACGTGACCGAGCAGGTCCACCGCGGTCGCGAGCTGCGCGCCCGGCGCGCCGCCGAGGGCGGACTCCTCGCCCGTACGGCGGACCGGCTCAAGGACGCCGACCCCGAGCACCTGCGCCAGACCGTGGAGCACCTCAACGTGCGCCCCGTCTTCACCGCGCACCCCACCGAGGCCGCACGGCGCTCCGTCCTCAACAAGCTGCGCCGCATCGCCGAGCTCCTGGAAACCCCGGTCATCGAGTCCGACCGGCGCCGCCACGACACCCGCCTCGCCGAGAGCATCGACCTGGTGTGGCAGACCGACGAGCTGCGCGTGGTCCGTCCGGAACCCGCGGACGAGGCACGCAACGCCATCTACTACCTGGACGAGCTGCACGCCGGCGCCGTCGGGGACGTACTCGAAGACCTCACCGCCGAACTCGAGCGGGTCGGCGTCGTGCTGCCCGAAGGCACCCGGCCGCTCACCTTCGGCACCTGGATCGGCGGCGACCGCGACGGCAACCCGAACGTGACGCCCGCCGTCACCTGGGACGTCCTGATCCTCCAGCACGAGCACGGCATCAACGACGCCGTCGCCCTCGTCGACGAGCTGCGCGGCTTCCTCTCCAACTCCATCCGCTACACCGGAGCCACCGAGGAGCTCAAGGCCTCCCTCCAGCTCGACCTGGAGCGGCTGCCCGAGATCAGCCCCCGCTACAAGCGGCTGAACTCCGAAGAGCCCTACCGCCTCAAGGCCACCTGCATCCGGCAGAAGCTGGAGAACACCAAGGAGCGCCTGGCCCGCGGCACCGCCCACGAGGACGGGCGCGACTACCTCGGCACCGGCGAACTCCTGCACGACCTCACCCTCGTCCAGACCTCGCTGCGCGCGCACAAGGGCGGCCTGTTCGCCGACGGCCGGATGAACCGCACGATCCGTACGCTCGCCGCGTTCGGTCTGCAGCTCGCCACCATGGACGTACGGGAACACGCCGACGCCCACCACCACGCGCTCGGCCAGCTCTTCGACCGCCTGGGCGAGGAGTCCTGGCGTTACGTGGACATGCCGCGCGAGTACCGGCAGAAGCTGCTCGCCAAGGAACTGCGCTCGCGCAGGCCGCTCGGCCCGTCCCCGGCCCCGCTCGACGCCGCCGGGGAGAAGACCCTCGGCGTCTTCCTCACGATCAAGAAGGCCCTTCAGGTCTTCGGGCCCGAGGTCATCGAGTCCTACATCATCTCCATGTGCCAGGGCGCCGACGACGTCTTCGCGGCGTCCGTCCTCGCACGCGAGGCCGGGCTCATCGACCTGCACGCGGGCTGGGCGAAGATCGGCATCGTGCCGCTCCTGGAGACGACCGACGAGCTGCGCGCCGCCGACGTCATCCTCGACGAGATGCTCGCCGACCCCTCGTACCGCAAGCTGGTCGCGCTCCGCGGTGACGTCCAGGAGGTCATGCTCGGCTACTCGGACTCCTCCAAGTTCGGCGGCATCACCACCTCGCAGTGGGAGATCCACCGCGCGCAGCGCAGGCTGCGTGACGTCGCGCACCGTTACGGGGTCCGGCTGCGCCTTTTCCACGGCCGTGGCGGCACGGTCGGCCGCGGCGGCGGCCCCTCGCACGACGCGATCCTGGCTCAGCCCTGGGGCACCCTCGAGGGCGAGATCAAGGTGACCGAGCAGGGCGAGGTCATCTCCGACAAGTACCTCGTGCCCTCGCTGGCCCGCGAGAACCTGGAGCTGACGGTCGCGGCCACGTTGCAGGCCTCGGCCCTGCACACGGCTCCCCGTCAGTCGGACGAGGCGCTCGCCCGCTGGGACGCGGCGATGGACGTCGTCTCGGACGCCGCGCACTCCGCGTACCGCAAGCTGGTCGAGGACCCGGACCTGCCGACGTACTTCCTCGCGTCGACGCCGGTCGACCAGCTCGCCGACCTGCACCTCGGCTCCCGGCCATCGCGCCGCCCCGGCTCGGGCGTCTCGCTCGACGGCCTGCGCGCCATCCCGTGGGTCTTCGGCTGGACGCAGTCGCGGCAGATCGTGCCGGGCTGGTTCGGCGTCGGCTCAGGCCTCAAGGCGCTGCGTGAGGCCGGTCTGGACACCGTGCTCGGCGAGATGCAGGAGCACTGGCACTTCTTCCGGAACTTCATCTCGAACGTCGAGATGACGCTGGCCAAGACGGACCTGCGGATCGCCCGCCATTACGTGGACACGCTCGTCCCCGACGAGCTGAAGCACGTCTTCGACGTGATCGAGGCGGAGCACGCGCTGACGCTGCAGGAGGTCCTTCGCATCACCGGCGGCGAGCGACTGCTCGACTCCCACCCGGAGCTCCAGCAGACGTTCGGCATCCGGGACGCCTACCTGGACCCGATCTCCTACCTCCAGGTCGCCCTCCTGAAGCGTCAGCGGGACGCGGCTGCGGCGGGCGAGGAGGCGGACCCCTTGCTGGGCCGCGCGCTCCTCCTCACGGTCAACGGGGTGGCAGCGGGGCTGCGGAACACTGGCTGATTTTCGCTGGCGGAGGCGCCTTGCTTTGAGGGGCGCCCCTGGTTCCGCCGGGCTCTGAGGGGCGCCTCCCGCCCCTCAGAGCCCGGCGGGGCGCTGCCGGTCCCGTCGAGGTTGGCGGGCGCCATTTGTGCCGCCGCTTCGCGACGGATGTCTCCCACCCACCCACCCGATTACCCGGGGTCATGGGTGGGTGGGCGGGGAAAGATCCGCCGTGAAGCGGCGGGCTCGTCTGTGGCCGAAGTCAGAACGCCAGCGTGGCGAAAACCCCCGTCAGGAGCGCCGCCTGCCAGGGCCCACCCCGCGTGGGCCGGACTCAGAACACCAGCGTCGCGAAAGCCCCCGTCAGGAGTGCGCCGCCTGCCAGGGCCAGGGTCCACGCCGTGCGGGGCAGGCGCAGGCCGCCCGCGACCACCACCGAGGCCAGCAGCAGCGCCCCGCCGAGCGGCAGCCACGCGTGGAGGAACCCGGGCCCGCCCGTGCGGACCACCTCGGAGGTACCCGGCTTCACGACCACCGGAATCCGCACCCCCTTCCTCTCCCCGATCGAGCGGTCGATCACGACCCGCTCGCGCGCCTCAGAGCCGGAGCCGGAGCCGGAGCCGGAGGACGCGGACGAGGGAACGTACGGCCCGACGCACTCATCCGACGAGCAGCGCGAAACCCGCATCGTGCCCCGCTCACGCTCATCCGAGAGCATCACGTGCCGCGCCGTGCCCCAGGACGCCCAGACGCCCGCGGCAAGCAGCAGCGCGGCGAGCCCGCCCATCGCCGTCCGGCGTACGAGAAGCAGCGCGTTCATGGCGGCGATCCTTGGCCATGGCACTGCGCCGAGTCAACAGCTCAGGAGTTGTACGCGCTCTGCGCCCGCTCCAACCCCTCGATCACCAGCGCCTCGGCCGCATCCGCCGCCCGGTCCACGAAGTAGCCGAGCTCCTTGCGCTCCGCCGACGAGAAGTCCTTCAGGACGAAGTCCGCCACCTGCATCCGACCCGGCGGACGCCCGATCCCGAACCGCACCCGGTGGTAGTCCGGGCCCATCGCCTTCGTCATCGACTTCAGACCGTTGTGGCCGTTGTCGCCGCCGCCCAGCTTCAGCCGCAGCGTGCCGTGATCGATGTCCAGCTCGTCGTGGACCGCGACGATGTTCGCCGTCGGCACCTTGTAGAAGTCGCGCAGCGCCGTCACGGGACCGCCCGACACGTTCATGTACGACATCGGCTTCGCCAGGACGACACGGCGGCTCGCCGGACCCGCGGGACCGATCCGGCCCTCGAGCACCTGCGCCTGCGTACGCCCGCTCCGCTTGAACGAGCCGCCGATCCGCTCCGCGAGGAGATCGGCCACCATGAAGCCCACGTTGTGCCGGTTCATGGCGTACCCAGGACCTGGATTGCCCAGACCCACGATCAGCCAGGGCGCGCTGGGGTCCGTCGTCATCTGCATGTCTCCTTCATAGCCCAACCGCCGCCCCGCGCAGGAAGCGCGGGGCGGCGGTTGGGAGAGCCGAGCTCAGTCGATCGCGATCGAGGCTCAGGCCTCGGTGGCGTCGGCGTCACCCTCGGTGGCCTCGGCCTCCTCGGCCTGCGCGGCCAGAACCTGGAGAACGACGACGTCGTCCTCGACGTTCAGCGTGGTGCCGGCGGGCAGCGGGATGTCCTTGGCGAGGATGGTCGCACCGGCCTCGAGACCGGCGATGGAGACGGTGACCGACTCCGGGATGTGCGTGGCCTCGGCCTCGACGGGCAGCGCGTTGAGCACGTGCTCGAGCAGGTTGCCGCCCGGGGCGAGCTCGCCCTCGGTGTGGACGTAGATGTCGACGCTGACCTTCTCGCCCTTGCGGACGAGGAGGAGGTCGACGTGCTCGAGGATGCCGGTACGCACGGCGTCACGCTGGACGGCCTTGGGGATGACCAGCTGGCTCTTGCCGTCGATGTCCAGGTTGATCAGGACGTTCGCGGTCTTGAGCGCCATCAGGGTGCCGTGGTGCGGCAGGGCGATGTGGATCGGGTCCGCGCCGTGGCCGTAGACGACGGCGGGCAGCTTGTCGGCGCGACGCAGACGGCGGGCGGCACCCTTGCCGAACTCGCTGCGGACCTCGGCGGTGATCTTCACCTCGGGCATGTGCACTCCTCGTATGAGCGGTGACGAAACAGAGTCGGTCACCCGGCCACGACTTACTGGCCTGCTACGAAGAGCGCGTCGATAACGGACCGCCGTACTGCAATGAGTACGGCCTCCCTCGCCGAGCAACTCCGTGAGTCTACCCGGCGGGGAGGCCGCCCCAGAAATCGATCTTCAGTAAGCCCGCAGGGGACTAGGCCTGCTCGTCGAAGAGGCTCGTGACCGAACCGTCCTCGAAGACCTCACGCACCGCGTTCGCGATGGTCGGCGCGATCGAGAGCACCGTGATCTTGTCGAGCTCAAGGTCGCCCGGGTCGGGCAGCGTGTCCGTGAACACGAACTCGCTCACCTTGGAGTTCTTCAGACGGTCCGCGGCCGGGCCGGAAAGGACACCGTGCGTCGCCGTCACGATGACGTCCTCCGCACCGTGCGCGAACAGCGCGTCGGCGGCGGCGCAGATCGTGCCACCCGTGTCGATCATGTCGTCGACCAGGACGCAGACGCGGCCCTTCACCTCACCCACGACCTCGTGGACGGTGACCTGATTGGCGACGTCCTTGTCACGGCGCTTGTGCACGATGGCAAGCGGAGCGCCGAGACGGTCGCACCAGCGGTCGGCGACGCGGACGCGGCCCGCGTCGGGGGAGACCACGGTCAGCTTCGAACGGTCGACCTTCGCGCCCACGTAGTCCGCGAGGATCGGCAGCGCGAAGAGGTGGTCGACCGGACCGTCGAAGAAGCCCTGGATCTGGTCCGTGTGCAGGTCGACCGTGAGGATGCGGTGCGCGCCCGCGGTCTTCATCAGGTCGGCGACCATACGGGCCGAGATCGGCTCACGGCCGCGGTGCTTCTTGTCCTGGCGCGCGTAGCCGTAGAACGGCACGATCACGGTGATGGAGCGGGCCGACGCGCGCTTCAGCGCGTCGATCATGATCAACTGCTCCATGATCCACTTGTTGATCGGAGCCGTGTGGCTCTGGATCAAGAAGCAGTCCGCGCCACGAGCCGACTCCTGGTACCGCACATAGATCTCGCCGTTGGCGAAATCGAAAGCCTTCGTCGGCACGATGCCGACACCCAGCCTGTGTGCGACCTCCTCGGCCAACTCGGGGTGGGCGCGGCCGGAGAAGAGCATCAACTTCTTCTCGCCGGTCGTCTTGATCCCGGTCACAGCACTAGTCTCCTCAGACGAGTTCTTCCCGCTGCCGTCCCCGCACGCTCCGGAAAATTGCAGTCCGATGCGCTGAGCCGGCCGAAATGGTGTGCATCTATCACGGTACGCCGTGTCCGACGCACCTGTTTCCGGTCAGCTTCCGCCATCCGAAATCCTGGACTCCCCGGATGCCGCCTCAGCAGCCCTCGCCGCCGGGCTCCCCGGACGCTTGCGCGCCACCCAACCCTCGATATTCCGTTGCTGGCCACGGGCCACAGCCAGCGAACCGGCCGGAACATCCTTCGTGATGACCGAACCCGCCGCCGTGTAAGCGCCGTCCCCGACAGTGACAGGAGCCACAAACATGTTGTCCGAACCGGTCTTGCAGTGCGACCCCACCGTCGTGTGGTGCTTGGCCTCACCGTCGTAGTTCACAAAGACGCTGGCAGCACCGATGTTGGTGAAATCACCGATCGTCGCGTCACCCACGTACGAAAGGTGCGGGACCTTCGAACCCTCGCCGATCGTCGCGTTCTTCATCTCCACGTACGTACCCGCCTTGGCCTTCACGCCGAGCCGGGTACCCGGCCGCAGATACGCGTACGGACCCACGCTCGCCTGCTCCCCGACCTCGGAGTCGTACGCGACCGTGTTGTCCACGCGCGCCCCCGCGCCGACCCTGGTGTTCTTCAGGCGGGAGTTGGGCCCGACCTCGGAACCCTCACCGAGGTGCGTGACGCCCTGGAGCTGCGTCCCCGGGTGCACGAGCGCGTCCTGCTCGTACGTCACCGTCGCGTCGATCCACGTCGACGCCGGATCCACGACCGTGACACCCGCCAGCATGGCCTCGGTCAGCAGGCGGTCGTTCAAGGTACGGCGGGCCTGGGCCAGTTGTACGCGGTTGTTGATCCCCGCGATCTCCTCGTGGTCACGGGTGACGGCAGCCCCCACCCGGTGCCCCGCCTCACGCAGGATCCCCAGAACATCGGTCAGGTACTCCTCGCCCTGACTGTTGTCCGTACGCACCTTGCCGAGGGCCTTCGCGAGCAGCTGCCCGTCGAACGCGAAAACGCCGGAGTTGATCTCACGGATCGCGCGCTGTACCTCGGTGGCGTCCTTGTGCTCGACGATGCCGGTCACCGCGCCGCTCTCGCCGTCCCGCACGATGCGGCCGTAGCCGGTCGCGTCCGGGACCTCGGCGGTGAGGACCGTCACGGCGTTGCCGTCCTCGGTGTGCGTGGCGGCCAGCTTCTGCAGGGTCGCGCCGGTCAGCAGCGGGGTGTCGCCACAGACGACGATGACGGTCCCGTCGACGGCGCCGCCGAGCTCGTCGAGGCCGATGCGGACGGCGTGCCCGGTGCCCTTCTGCTCGCTCTGGTAAGCGGTGTGCACGTCCGGGGCGATGGTCCCGAGATGCGCGACGACCTTCTCGCGCGCGAAGCCGACAACGGTGACGAGCCGCTCCGGAGCCAGCGCGTACGCGGCTTCGAGCACATGCCCGATGAGGGAACGCCCACAGATCTCATGCAGGACCTTGGGGGTGGCCGACTTCATGCGGGTGCCCTCACCCGCTGCGAGGACGACGACGGCTGCCGGGCTGTTGGCGCTCACGGGGGTGCCCTTCGGCTTCGGATGTGCGGGGAGTGGACATCCGCAGGATACCGGGGGGTTGCGGGGCGGAAATGAGTGCGGGTCCTGACCTTGTGGTCAGGACCCGCACGAACGAAGCTCCCCCGCCAGGACTTGAACCCGGACAGATGGCACCAAAAGCCACAGTGCTGCCAATTACACCACGGGGGATTGAAGCGACCTGAATCAGACATTTAGCCAGGTCGCCGTTTCGGCATCCAACACTATGCCGTACCAAGCCCCTTCCGTGCGACGGCGGAGATCAACGCTTTGTCGCGGGACTCGACCGGATACCAGGAGGTTTCGCTTCCGGTCGAACAGCGCGTGCGTTCGATCACTGAGCCGGAAACTCGCCGGAAAAGGAGGGCTTGTCGCCCGTAGGCTGGATGGTATGACCACGACGGGGGAGAAGCGCACCACGGCCGTGACCGGCCCGTGGTGGTGGGAGCGGCGGCGTAGTGCCGTCCTTGATGTGGGGCTCGCGCTGGCCTCTGCGGTGGAGTGCGGGGCCGAGGGGATCGCGTTCGCGGGGGATACGGGGATTCCCACGGCGGTGGGTGTGGGGTTCGGGGTGCTCGCCGGGCTTTCGCTCGTGCTGCGGCGCCGGTGGCCGATCGCCGTGGTGTTGATCGCGATCGCGATCACGCCCGCCCAGATGGGGATCTTCCTGACCATCGTGGGGCTGTACACGCTGGCCGCGTCCGAGTTGCCCCGGCGGATCATCGGGTCGCTCGCCGGTATGTCGCTGCTCGGGACGCTCATCGTCACGCTGGTGCGCACCCGGCAGGACATGGAGAGCGGGGATCTGGGGTTCGCGGAGGGGTTCATACCGTTCGTCGCGATCACCACCTCCATCGGGCTCACCGCGCCGCCGATCCTGCTCGGCCTTTACGTGGGGGCCCGGCGGCGGCTCATGGAGAGTCTCAGGGAGCGTGCCGACAGCCTGGAGCGCGAGTTGCAGCTGCTCGCGGAGCGGGCCGAGGAGCGTGCCGAGTGGGCGCGTAATGAGGAGCGGACCCGGATCGCGCGGGAGATGCATGACGTCGTCGCGCACCGGGTGAGTCTGATGGTCGTGCACGCGGCGGCCTTGCAGGCCGTGGCGAGGAAGGATCCGGAGAAGGCCGTCAAGAACGCCGCTCTGGTGGGTGACATGGGGCGCCAGGCGCTGACGGAGCTGCGCGAGATGCTGGGTGTGCTGCGCAACGGGGAGTCCAGACCCGCGGCGGGTGGCCGGCACGGTTCGGTCTCCGACGTGGTGCCGCTGGCGGCCGTGGGGTTCGCCGCGGCGGCTGCCGCCTCGCGCGCCGTGGACGAGGACGGGCCGTGTCTTGCGGAGCTCGACGAGCTGGTGGGGCAGTCGCGTGCGGCGGGGATGGCGGTGGCGCTGTCCGTGGAGGGCGCGTCCCGTGAGTACGCGGCGGACGTGGAGCAGACCGCGTACCGGGTGGTGCAGGAAGCTTTGACCAACGTGCACAAGCACGCCGCGGGCGCCAAGACGTACGTCCGGCTCGCGCACCGGGGTGCGGAGATCGCGATGCAGGTGGAGAACGAGCCACCGCCCGAGGCCGGTCCCGGGGACGCGCGGTTGCCCAGTGGGGGCAACGGTCTTGTGGGCATGAAGGAACGTGTCGTCGCGCTGGGCGGTGTGTTCGTCTCGGGGCCGACGGACGCGGGTGGTTTCCGGGTGTCGGCGGTCCTTCCCGCGGCTGTCGTCGTCGCTGAGGCCTAGCGCCCGGTAGTCCCTCAGCCCGCCTTGAGGCGTTCCGGCCGTGTGCCTGATGCCAGGGTGGCGAGGGCCTCGTCGATGTGGGAGCCGAGGTACCAGTCGCCGCTGTGGTCGAGGCTGTAGACGCGGCCTTCGGCGTCGATCGCCAGGAGGGCCTGGGTCTCGGTCTCTTCTCCTATGGGGCAGACCTCGGTGTCCAGGGCGCGGCCCAGGTCGCCGAGGGTGCGGGCCAGGTGGAGGCCGTACAGGGGATCCAGGTGGACGGTGGCGGGCGCTATGTGGCGGCCGGGGCCCTGCGGGGTGATGTGCAGTCCGCCGAACTCGGCCCACGCCTCGACGGCGGCGGGGAAGACGGCGTGCTGGTGGCCGGCCGGTGAGGTGTGGCCGCGCAGGACGTCGGCCCAGATCTCCGCCTGCTTTATGTCCCAGCGTCCGGGGCGCCAGCCCGCGGCGCGCAGGGCGGCGTCGATGGGGACGGGGAAGCGGGGTGTCGCGGCCGTGGTGGGGTGTGCGGGGTTCTCGGTGCGCTGTTCCGTGTGTTCCGGGTGCATGGGGTGGCCCTCGTAGCGGTTCGCGGTTCGGGGTTCGCAGCTCGTGACTTGGTGGGGATCAGGATTCCGGAGCCGTGGGGTCCACGATCCGTACGCCGAAGTGCGCTGTGAGGGCGGTGCAGGAGCGGCAGGGGCGGGCGAAGCCGCCGTGCAGGGGGTCGCCGTCCTCGCGGATGCGGCGGGTGGTGAGTTTGGCGTGTTTGAGTGCTTTGCGGGCCTCGCCGTTGGTCATCGGTTTTCGTGCCGCGCGTTTGGAGCGGCTGCCGTCGGCGGCCGTGAGGTGGCGCGAGATGAGGATGGCTTCGGCGCACCGCCCGGTGAAGCGCTCGCGCTGGCCGCTTGTGAGGGTGTCGAGGAAATCCTGTACGAGTGGGTGCAGAGCGGGCGGTTCCTCGCCGCGCCCCGCGGTACAAGTGAGCGTCGCGCCGCGTACGGAGAGCGCGGCGGCGACGGTGGGAAGTATGCCGTCGCGGCGCTGGCGCAGCGTGGGCGCGTGCGCTGACGCGCTGCTCCAGCCGACCCGGGGATCCCCCGCGTCGACGGGGTTCCCGGCGATCGCCGAGGGCGCCGTCGTGGACGCCGTGCGGCCGTCCGTACCGGTCTGAGCCGTGTGCATGGTGGTGCTTCCCTCCCCGCAACTCGCGGTGTGACCGCGTGTGCCACGCCCCCGCGTTGCGGGGACAGCCTGTCAAATGGGGCGGGTGGTGCGGAAGCTGGGGACCGCGACACGCCTGGTTTTCGTCGTACGGTGACGGCCCGGTGGCTGCTGGTCATGGAACTGGAGGCCCGGTGACCGGTGTCGTCCTTGCGCATAGGCTGTCGACATCCGCAGAACCATTAACAGTGCCGCAGGGGGCAACCGCCATGACGACAGGTCGGCTGGGGCAGCAAGCCGCGCCGCCGAACGCGGCCTACGCCGGGCAGCTCGTGCACTTTCCGGATCCGGTCCGGGCCACGCGCCATCCCAGAGGCGTGCGCGTGGACGAGCACGGCTATCCGGACTTCTCGGCCTACGCGCGTGCGGCCGCCGAGATCGCCGAGCCCCCGGAGGGCTTCGGCGTCGACGAGCTGCGCCTGACGGACTACGTCTCCGCGAACGCGGCGATGGCCTCGGCGGATCATGACCTGTGGGACACGATTCCGCCGGTGGCGACCCCGCACGGCTGGACCTGGCACCACGTGCCCGGCGGCAGGCGCCTTGAGCTGGTCCCGGTGGAGGTGAAGGCGCTGCTGCGGCATCACGGCGGGCTCTCCACGACGCCGGTCGACCAGAACAAGAGGGGCACGCGCCCGCTCCAGGAGACGCGTCCCGCGCATCTCGCGCTGCCGAAGTCGGCGGTCGCGGTGACCGAGCAGGAGATCCTCGGCGCCGAGGAGGAGCTTGGCTATCGGCTGCCCGGCGCCTACCGTTCTTTCCTGAAGGCGGCGGGCGGCTGCGCGCCCGTGGGTACGGCGCTCGACGCGGAGCTCGGTCTCCTGATCGACCAGCCGTTCTTCACGGTGCGGGACGAGGCCGCGGTCAACGACCTGGTGTACGTGAACAAGTGCCTGCGCGACCATCTCACCAAGGATTATCTGGGAGTCGGGTTCGTGCAGGGCGGCATTCTCGCCGTGAAGGTCAAGGGCGACCGGATCGGGTCGGTGTGGTTCTGCGCGTACGACGACGCACGGGACGTCTCGGAAGCGGCCTCCTGGACGCCCGCCGAGCGGGTGCAGCGGCTGCTCCTTCCGTGCGGTGACGACTTCGACGCGTTCTTGTCCCGGCTCGCGGGCAACCCGCCGGAGTTGGAGACCGTGGCGAACCTGATGGTGGACGGCGGCTTCGCGCGCGCCGTCCCGGTGGGGGAGTGACTTGTCGATGGTGACCTTCGCGCAGGCGCAGGAGCGCGCCGAGGAGTGGATCAACGCCGATGTGCCCGGCTACCAGCATCGCGAGGTGCGGGTGCGGGAGTTCGAGCTCGGCTTCGTCGTGTGGGCGGAGGACCGTGAGAACGGTCCGGTGTCCGACGGCGGCCGTCAGCGGCTCGTCATCGCGCGGGACAGCGGTGAGGCCACGCTCTGGCCCGGCCTGCCGGTCGGTGAGGTGATCCGCCGGTACGAAGAGGAGTACGGCGCCCCGGACGTGGCGCCGGAGGATGCGGCTCCGGCCCCGCCGGAGCGGGTCGACCTGAATCAGACGTCGTTCCTGTTGAGCCCTCCCGAGTGGCTCCAGGAGGCGGCGGACAAGCTGGGTATTCCGGATCGCAGGGCGGATCCGACGCGGGGGGCGGCTTCTTCGGACGCGTCAGCGCCGGGTGCTCCCGCGGCGCCCGTGGCTCCCGCCGCCTCCGCCGCTCCCGAAGCGCCCGGTGGCGGTACGCCGTGGCCCGCGGCCGCGGCGTCGAGTGCGCCCGTGGGGGCCACCCCGTGGGCCGGTACGGACACCAACGCGGACAACGGCGACGACCGTTCGGTACCGGCGCCCGCGACGGTGTTCGCGCCGCCGCTGGTCGGCGGCGACGATGACGACACCCCGCCGCCCGGTGTGGCGCCGGAGGCTAAGACCGCGCTCATGCAGCGCGGCAGCGGCCTTCCGTCGACGACGGTGGCACCCGCGTACGACGGCTCGAACCCGCAGGCACCCGGCGCGCAGCCCCCGGCGGCTCCGGCGCCGAACCTGCCCCCGCCGCCCGCCGGTTCCGCGGTGAACCTGCCGCCGCCTCCCGGCGCGAGCGCCCCGGATCCGGCCGCGTACGGCTATCCGCAGGGTCCCGGCCCCGGCCCCGCCGCCCAGCCTCAGCGCCCCGTGCCCCCCGGCGCGAGCGACATCGCCGACGCCGCGACCAGCAAGGCGCAGTCGCCGCCGCGCGGTGCCCGTGGGGGCGGTGCGGGTACACCGCCGCCGCCCAGCGCCCCGGGGACTCCCGGTGTGCGTCCGGGGAGTACGCCTCCGCCGTCGGGGCCCGGCGCTCCGGGCACCCCGGCCGGGGGTTACGTCCCGACGCCCGCGGCTCCGGACGCGCCGCAGCCTCCCGGCACCCCGCCCCCCGGCGGCGGTGTCCACCACGCCGCGACGATGCTGGCCGACCCGAGCCTGGGCGGCCTCGGAGTCATCAAGCCGCCGGGCACTCCCGGCGCGCCCGGCGCCCCGAAGCCTCCCGGTCCGCCCGGTGTTCCCGGCGCGCCCCAGCCTCCCGGCCCGCCCGGTGCTCCGGGTACGCCTCCCGGCGGCGTGCACCACGCGGCGACGATGCTGGCCGACCCGAGCCTGGGCGGCCCCGGTGGCATCAAGCCGCCGGGCGCGCCCGGTGCTCCCGGCGCCCCGCAGCCTCCCGGCCCGCCCGGCGCCCCTGGTACCGCCGGCGGCGGCGTACACCACGCCGCGACCATGCTGGCCGGACCCGCGGTCGGCGGCCCCGGCGCGCCCATGGCGCCGCAGGGTCCTGGCGCCCCGGGCATGCCGCCGCCCGCTCCGGGGCAGCCCGCTCCGGGACAGCCCTACGGCTACCCGCAGCCGCCCACCGGACAGCCGACCGTCGGCCCCGGCTACCAGGCCGTCCTGCGCTACCGCGCACAGGACGGCTCCGAGCAGCAGCTCATCCGCCGCTCGGCGCCCGGAACCCCGCACCCCGAGTGGCAGATCCTGCACGAGCTGCGCGGCATGAAGGTGCCGCCGCAGCAGGTGCTCGAACTCCACACGGAGCTGGAGTCCTGCGAGCTGCCCGGCGCGTACTGCGCCCGCATGATCCGTGAGACGTGGCCGCAGGCGCGGATCACGAGCATCGCCCCGTACGGCAAGGACCACGCGTCCCGGCAGGGCGGCATGCAGCAGCTCATCGCGCACCAGGGCGAGCTGCACCAGGTCGCGGACGGTCCGGCGCGCCCCGCTCCGGTGCGCGCGCCGCTGCCGCAGGTGCAGCCCGCGCCGCCGATCCCGCCGGAGGGCGTGGCGCAGGAACTGGCGGGCGCGTTCGGGCCCGGCATCTTCCGCTTCGACCAGCGGGCGGTCTCCCGGCAGGGCGTGCCCGACCTCGTGGCGCACACGCTCGTCGTGGCGGGTCTGCCCGTCGACTTCGGGCCGTTCTTCTGGGCGCAGGCCCAGCCGGGACGCCCGGTGCCGACCCTCGCCGAGACCGCGCAGGAGCGCGGGGTGCAGGCGGCGTCGGACGCGGGTTCCTACCTCGTCATGGGCAGTGACTTCGGCCGTGCGATCTGCGTCCAGTACGGCACGGCGAACATCGTCGCCGTGCCCGTGGAGGCAGGTCCCGGCGGTGCTCCGGTGCCGCCGCAGTTCGTGAACACGGGGCTGCCGGAGTTCGCGCGCTGCCTTGCGCTGCTCGGCCGTATGTGGCGATTGCGCTTCGGGCTCAACCAGGAGCAGGCGGGTCGCTGGACCGTCGACTTCCAGGGCCAGCTGGCCGCGCTCGACCCGGCGGCGCTCGCGTCGCCGGAGAGCTGGTGGTCGGTGCTGCTCGAGCAGATGTGGGACGGCCTGCTCTGATCGGCCCCGCGGGGTGACGCAGGCATCGCGAGGCGCTCGGCCCTGTGTGGGGCGGGCGCCTCGTCCGTTTTTCGACGTGGTTCGGGAGCCGGGGCGCGACGATGGGGCGGCCCGATCGACCCGATTCCGACTTCTGGCTGCAAATGGCGCATCCTTGAGCGGATGAGATGCGCGGAGTGTCGCGTTATGGGCACTTCGGCTTGATCCATCAAGATGTGCGCCAATCGCGCAGTACGCGCGTGGTGCGTCGGAGGAGGGATTCAAGGATGAGCAGCGGTGCAACGGCCTCGGAGCACGGTTTCGTCGCCGTGCGCGGGCGCGGCTACCGTCCCGAGCAGGTGGACGCGTACGCCCTCGATCTGTCCCAGGACCGCGACGGCGCGTGGGAGCGTGCCGCCCGGCTCACCGTCCTCGCCAAGGAGATGGAGGCGGAGGCGGAGCGGCTGCGGGACGTCGTGTCGCGGCTCGCACCTCAGACGTACGAGACGCTGAGCGAGCGCGCGCGGAACATCCTCGCCCTGGGTGAGGAGGAGGCCGCCGCCGTACGGTCGACGGCCGATGCCGATGTGCGGCGCGTGACGGAGGCGGCCGAAGCGGAGGCGCGGGAGGTCCGTGAGGCCGCTCGTGCGTACGCCGACGAGGTGCTCGGCGAGGCGGACGAGCGGGCCAGACAGCGGCTGCTCGCCTGCCGTGCCATCGCGGACGAGTCGCGGATCGCGGCCCGCCGTGACGTGAAGGAGTGGCGGGGCGAGGCCCTTGCCGCGCTGCGGGAGACGCGGGAGCGCGGGGCCGCGCTCCTGGAGGAGCAGGAGAAGGAGCACGCCGAGCGCTGGGCTGCCGCCGAGGGGGAGATCGCCGCGCGGGAAGCGGAGGTGGATGCCTGGGAGACCGCGCGCGTCGCCGCCGCGGAGGCCCGCCTCTCCGAGGCGAAGCGGGCCTCGGTCGAGGCGGAGGAGTCCGCCCGGCACGGGCAGGAGGACGCGGAGGCGCGGGGCGCGGAGCTGCTTGCCGCGGCGCGTGCGCGGGACGAGGGCATCGCCCGGGAGACCGAGCGGATGCTGCGGGAGCACGGGGAGGAGTGGGACGAGGTGCGGGGGCACATGGAGCATGTGCGCAGCAGCCTCGCCGCGCTGACCGGGCGGGCGTCTGCTGAGGGTGCCCCCTAGCCCCCAGTGGGCTACCTCCTCGTCACCCCCGCCAGGATCCAGCCCTCCACCGCCTCGTAGCGCCTGCGCTGTTCCTCCGACTCGCGTGGGCCCGATGACACCGTGCCGAGCCAGCCGAGGAAGAAGCCGAGGGGGATGGACGCGAGGCCTGTGGTGGTGAAGGGGAACCAGTTGAAGTCGTGGTTCGGGAACGCTGAAGTGGGGGCGCCCGAAACCAGGTTGGTGCCTGTCATGAGGATGACGGAGCCCAGGGTGCCGCCGATCAGGGTCCACAGGAGGCCCCTGCGGGTGTAGCGGCGCCAGAAGAGGCTGTAGACGAGCGCCGGGGCCAGTGCCGACGCGCCCAGGCAGAAGGAGAGTGTGACCAGCGGCTGCAGATTGCGGTGCTGCACCATGACCGCGAGGACGATCGCCAGGCCTCCTATGGCGAGCGCCGCTACGCGGGCCAGTGCCATCTCGCGGCGCGGGCTGATCGCCTTGCGCTGATGTGCGAAGACGTCGTGGGCGAGGGAGTTGGCGCAGGCCAGGATCATTCCGGCGACCGAGGCGAGCAGGGTCAGGAAGATCGCTGTGGTGACCGTCGTGAAGATGAGGGTCTCCGCCGTCGACGCGTTCGCGCCGAACACCGCCCTTGAGCCGAGCAGGTACGCCGTGTTGCCCTGCGGGTCCGCCTGCGCGATCGCCGCCCGCCCGACCATCGCCGTCGCGCCGAAGCCGACGATCGCGATGACGAGGACGAAGAGCGCCACCGACGACACCGCCCAGGACATCGAGCGGCGCACCTCGCGCGCGCTGCGCGCCGTGTACATCCGCATCGTGACGTGCGGCAGGCAGGCGCCGCCCAGTACCACCGTCAGTTCCGAACTGATCATGTCCAGGCGGGGGTTGGGGCCGCCCTGGAACTGCAGTCCGGACTGGAGGAAGGCCGGGCCGGCCCCGCTGCCCTTCTCGGCGGCGGCCAGGAGCGCGCCCAGGTCCCAGTCGAAGCGGCGCAGGATCAGGGCGGCGATGACCACTCCGGAGCCGAGCAGCATCACGATCTTCAGGATCTGGATGAGGGCGGTGCCCTTCATGCCGCCGATCGCCGCGTAGCTGATCATGAGGGCCCCGAGTGCGACGACGCAGCCCGTCTTCACTCCTTCGTTGGAGAAACCGAGGATGAAGGAGAGCAGATCGCCCGCGCCCGCAAGCTGCACCAGCATGAGCGGGATGAGTGCGGCGAGCGTCGCCGCGCACGCCGTGATCCGTACGGCGCGGCCCGGCATACGGCGGGCCAGTACGTCGCCCATGGTGAACTGGCCCGCGTTGCGCAGGGGTTCGGCGAGCAGGAACATCAGGAGCATCAGGGACAGGGCCGTACTCAGGGCCAGGACGACCCCGTCGTACCCCAGGAGCGCGATGATTCCGCCCGTGCCGAGCACGGTGGCCGCCGAGATGTAGTCGCCCGCGATGGCAAGGCCGTTGCGCATCGGCGAGAGGGAGCCGTAACCGGCGTAGAACTCGCCGAGGTTGTCGCGGTCGGGGCCCGTCATCACGCACAGGAGCAGCGTGAGCGTGACGACGGCGGTGAACGCGGCCAGGGACATGGCCTGGGCCGAGTCGGTGGCGAGTGTGACGGCGGGGCTCGCCGGCGTGCTGCCCGGGTTCACCTGTTGGCCTCCAACTCCGCTAGTTTGCGCAGCCGTTCGGCCATCGGGTCGACCCGGAGGCGGGCCGTGAACTCGTACAGCGCTGTCGCGAGCAGGGTGACGGGGACCTGGCACAGGCCGAGCAGCAGCCCGGTGGAGAGCCCGCCGGTGACCGTGTCCGTCATCAGGGACGGGGCGAAGGCGGAGAGGATCAGGAAGAGCGTGAAGTAGCCGAGCGCGGTGAGGGCGGCGACGCGGCGCTGCCAGCGGTAGGCGCTGCGCAGGTGGCGCAGGTCGCTGTGGCGGCCGAGTGCGGGGTGGCGGGGGAGCTTGGGGCGTGGCGGGGGTGGTGCGGGGGCGACGGGTTGCCAGGGGTAGGTGGGATAGGAGGGGGACGAGTCGTGCGGGGGGAGGTGGGGGTGGTACGCGTGGTGGGGGTGGCGGTGTTGTTGTCGGGGTTGCTGGGCGTAGTGCGGTTGTTGGGGGTCGCGAGGGTGTTGGGGCTGGTGAGGGTAGGACATCCCGGTTCTCCTTGCGCGGCGTCGGTCCGGTGCGGGACCGCAGGGAGCGAGAGGTGAGGATCGAGCACGTTACTCGTAAGTAGTAGAGCCGCGAAGGGTTTTGCGCATACTGGTTGGTCGGTCTATTCGGCCGGTCTGTTCACCGGGCGTTCAAGCGAGGTCGGCCCGGCGTTCCCCGTGCTCGCCAGGGCTTCCGCCTCCCCGTTCTCCGGGCCGAGCGCCCCGATTACCGGAAACCGCCGAGGCGCCAGGAACGCAAGTACGAGGAGTGCGAGCACCGCCGCGCACCCCGCACCCACGTACACCGTGTCGACCGCCGAGTCGACCGCCCGGCGCAGCCGTTCGGGGTCGGCGACCGAGGCCGGGTTCTCCAGGGCCTGGGCCACCGAGTCGAGCGAGCCCGCGCCGCCGAGCCGCGAGGTGAGGACCCCGTTGGCGACCGCGCCGAAGAGCGCCGCGCCCAGGGTCTGGCCTATCTGGCGGCAGAAGAGGATGGACGCGGTGGCCGTGCCGCGCTCGGACCAGCCGACGGTGGACTGCACCCCGACGATCAGCGGCAGTTGGAAGAGCCCGAGTGCCGCGCCGAGAAGCAGCATGATCAGGGCCGGCTGCCAGGCCTGCCCCGGATAGGGCAGGAAGGGGAACGCGAAGAGGAAGAGGGCGGCCCCGCCGATGCCGATGAGCGCCGTGTCGCGGAAACCGAGCCTGCGGTAGACGTGCTGGCTCAGAGCGGCGGAGACCGGCCAGCTCAGCGTCATGACGGAGAGCACGAACCCGGCGGCGATCGGCGCGAGGCCGAGCACGGACTGGGCGTACGTCGGCAGGAAGACCGTCGGCGCGACCATCAGGAGGCCGAGCGCGCCGAGGGCGAGATTGACCGCCGCGATGGTGCGCCTGCGCCAGACCCAGCCGGGGATGATCGGCTCCGCCGCCCGACGCTCGATGACCACGACGGCTCCGGCGAGCAGCAGTCCGCCCGCGAACAGCGCGAGCGACTGCGGGGAGAGCCAGCCCCACGCGACACCGCCCTGGACGAGCGCGGTGAGCAGGACGCCGCCGCAGGCGAAGACGGTGAGCGCGCCCGCCCAGTCGACGCGCCCCCGGGTGACCGCCGCGCGCTCCGGCTCGTGCAGGTGGCGCACGATCAGCCAGAGGGCCACGGCGCCGATGGGCAGGTTGATCAGGAAGATCCAGCGCCAGTCGGCGTACGCGGCGATCAGACCGCCGAACGCCGGGCCCGCGATCGACGAAGTGGCCCACACGGTGGACAACTTGGCCTGGATCTTGGGGCGTTCCTTGAGCGGGTAGAGGTCGGCGGCGAGCGTCTGCACCGTCCCCTGGAGCGCGCCGCCGCCCAGGCCCTGGACGACGCGGAAGGCGATGAGCGCCCCCATGTTCCAGGCCACCGCGCACAGGGCCGAGCCGATCAGGAAGAGGATGCTGCCCACGATGAGCACGGGCTTGCGGCCGAAGGTGTCGGAGAGCTTGCCGTAGATGGGCAGGGTGACGGTGACGGCGAGCAGATATCCGGAGAAGAGCCAGGAGAAGACGGAGAAGCCGCCGAGGTCGCCGACGATCTGCGGGATGGCGGTCGAGACGATCGTGGAGTCCAGGGCGGCGAGCGCCATGGCGAGCATGAGGGCGGCGACGACGGGGCCGCGGCGCCGTCGGTCGTCCGAACCCGAGGGTGTGCCGTCCGCGTCCACCGAGATTCCTTCCCCCTGCATCTATTTACTCCGGGCCACCTTCTCACCCTGTGTACGCCCGGGGCAGGGGTGGAGAGCATCCCGGCAGGTGGGCCGGTGTCCGGTCCGCAGGAGGGTGGAGCAACCCCGAGAACAGCTCCACCGGCGGGTGGAGTTCCCCTAAGGGATCCTCCGTACTACGGACCGGGGGCCGTTCGTACTGCTGGAGGACGAGAAGGCCCCGCCCGCTTCTTAGATTGGCTTTATGCCGACGGGGGCGGCAGGGGCCTCGGTCCGGACCGGGGGAGACCTCGGTTCGGACCGGGGAGGCCTCGGTTCGGACAAGCCACACCTTCGGGGGTGGGGTTTTCCCCAGCAGAAGACTGCGCTGAGCACCAGCGCGCAGGACCCGTCGGACGACCAGACTCTTATGCGTAGCGAACACGCCTGACTCAACGCGTAACCGACTTAGGAGACTTACCGTGACATCGGCTGTAACCATTCCCAGGCACGGGGGCACTGGAGGGCGTACGGCCGTGGCGGCACGGGCTCGCCAGGTCGTGAAGGCGTACGGGTCCGGGGAGACCCGGGTCGTGGCGCTCGACGAGATCGACGTGGACATCGCCCGCGGACAGTTCACCGCGATCATGGGTCCCTCCGGCTCCGGCAAGTCGACCCTGATGCACTGCCTCGCGGGCCTCGACACGGTCTCCTCCGGGCAGATCTACCTCGACGAGACCGAGATCACCGGCCTGAAGGACAAGAAGCTCACGCAGCTGCGCCGGGACCGGATCGGCTTCATCTTCCAGGCGTTCAACCTCCTGCCGACGCTCAACGCCATCGAGAACATCACGCTCCCGATGGACATCGCGGGCCGCAAGCCCGACCGCGGCTGGCTCGACCAGGTCGTGCACACCGTCGGTCTCGCGGGCCGGCTCAAGCACCGCCCGACCGAGCTCTCCGGCGGCCAGCAGCAGCGCGTCGCCGTGGCCCGCGCGCTCGCCGCACGGCCCGAGATCATCTTCGGCGACGAGCCGACCGGAAACCTCGACTCCCGGGCGGGCGCCGAGGTGTTGGGCTTCCTGCGCAAGTCGGTGACCGAGCTCGGCCAGACCATCGTCATGGTCACGCACGACCCGGTGGCAGCCTCGTACGCGGACCGCGTGCTCTACCTCGCGGACGGCCGCATCGTCGACGAGATGTACTCGCCGACCGCCGAGTCCGTCCTCGACCGCATGAAGGACTTCGACGCGCGGGGGCGTACGTCATGACCGTCCTCAAGACCTCGATGCGCAACTTCTTCGCGCACAAGGGCCGCATGGCGCTCTCCGCCGTGGCCGTGATCCTGTCGGTGGCGTTCGTCTGCGGCACGCTCGTCTTCTCCGACACGATGAACACGACGTTCGACAAGCTCTTCGCCGCGACGTCCGCCGACGTCACCGTCTCCTCCAAGTCCGCCAAGGACCCCGGCGACAGCCCCGACACGGGCAAGCCCGAGTCGATACCCGCATCGGTCGTCGACCGGGCGAAGAAGGCGGACGGCGCCAAGTCCGCCGAGGGCGCGGTCAGCAGCGACAGCGTCACCGTCGTCAACTCCGACAACAAGAACGTCGGGCCGACCGGCGGCGGCCCGACCCTCGCCGGCAACTGGACGCACAACGAACTGCGTTCGATGGAGATCACCTCCGGGCACGCCCCGCGCGGCCCCACCGACGTGCTGATCGACTCCGACACCGCCGACAAGCACCACCTCAAGATCGGTGACGAGCTGCGCACCATCGCCGTCACCGGCGACCACACCGCGAAGATCTCCGGCATCGCCGCCTTCAAGGTCACCAACCCCGGTGCCGCGATCGTCTCCTTCGACACCGCCACCGCACAGCGTGAACTCCTGGGCGCCACCGGCAGGTTCACGCACGTCAACGTCACCGCCGAACCGGGCGTCAGCGACACGGTGCTCAAGCGCAACGTCGGCGAGGCCATGGGCGCGGACGCCTCCACGTACCAGGTCAAGACGCAGAAGGAGACCTCGGCGGACAACCGCGAGAGCGTCGGCAGCTTCCTGGACGTCATGAAGTACGCGATGCTCGGCTTCGCCGGAATCGCCTTCCTCGTCGGCATCTTCCTCATCATCAACACCTTCTCGATGCTGGTCGCCCAGCGCACCCGCGAGATCGGCCTGATGCGCGCCATCGGATCGAGCCGCAAGCAGATCAACCGCTCCGTGCTCGTCGAGGCGCTGCTGCTCGGCGTCATCGGCTCCGTCCTCGGGGTCGGCGCGGGCGTCGGGCTCGCCGTCGGCCTGATGCAGCTCATGTCCGGCATGGGCATGGAGCTGTCCACCGATGACCTCACGGTCAAGTGGACGACGCCCGTGGTCGGCATGGTCCTCGGCATCGTCGTCACCGTCCTGGCCGCCTACCTCCCCGCACGGCGCGCCGCCAAGGTCTCCCCGATGGCCGCCCTGCGCGACGCCGGAACCCCGGCCGACGGCAAGGCGAGCGCCCTGCGCGCGGTCATCGGCCTGGTCCTCACCGGCGTCGGCGGCTTCGGCCTCTACACCGCCTCGCAGGCGGACAAGGCGAGCGACGGCTCGCTCTTCCTCGGCGGCGGCGTGGTCCTCACGCTCATCGGGTTCGTCGTCATCGGCCCGGTCCTCGCCAACGGTGTCGTCCGCGTCATCAGCGTCGTACTGCTCCGGATGTTCGGCCCCGTCGGGCGGATGGCCGAGCGCAACGCCCTGCGCAACCCGCGCCGCACCGGCGCCACCGGCGCGGCCCTGATGATCGGCCTCGCCCTGGTCGCCTGCCTCTCCGTGGTCGGCTCCTCGATGGTCGCCTCCGCCACGGACGAGCTCGACAAGTCGGTCGGCGCGGACTTCATCATCCAGTCCGACAACGGCCAGGCGATCACCCCGAAGGCCGCGCAGGCCCTGGAGAAGTCCGGCCACATCGCCCACGTCACCCAGTACAAGGACGTCAAGGCTGACCTGACGGCCTCGAACGGCAAGGTCGCCAAGGGGGTCGGCCTGAGCGCCGCCGACGCGACCTACGCACAGGACGTACGCAGCGAGACCGTCGCCGGGAAGCTCACCGACGCCTACAAGCCGGACTCCATGTCGGTCGGCGAGGACTTCGCCAAGGACCACGGCATCACCGTCGGCGACAAGGTGAAGCTCGCCTTCGACCACGGCAAAACGGGCGAGATGACGGTCCGGGCCATCACGGCGAGCGACGCCACGATCGACGGTGGCGCGATGTACGTCAACATCACGACCGCCGAGAAGTACGTGCCCGCCGACCGCATGCCGCCGAACGAGATCATGTTCGCCAAGGCGGAGAAGGGCCAGCAGGACGCGGCGTACAAGTCGCTGAAGGCCGCCATGGCCGACTACCCGCAGTACAAGGTCATGGACCAGACCGACTTCAAGCAGACCCTGAAGGACCAGGTCGGCCAGATGCTGAACATGGTCTACGGCCTGCTCGGCCTCGCGATCATCGTCGCCATCCTGGGCGTCGTGAACACCCTCGCCCTCTCGGTGGTCGAGCGGACCCGTGAGATCGGCCTGATGCGGGCGATCGGCCTCTCGCGCCGCCAGCTGCGCCGCATGATCCGCATGGAGTCGGTGGTCATCGCCCTCTTCGGCGCGCTCCTTGGTCTCGGGCTCGGCATGGGCTGGGGGGCGACGGCCCAGAAGCTCCTCGCCCTGGAGGGCCTGAAGGTCCTTGAGATCCCCTGGCCGACGATCATCACCGTCTTCATCGGCTCGGCCTTCGTGGGCCTGTTCGCGGCCCTTGTCCCGGCGTTCCGGGCGGGGCGGATGAACGTGCTGAACGCGATCGCGACAGATTGACGCGTTTCTTTCCCGGGGACGGCTCCCGGCGCACACACCGTGCGCCGGGAGCCGTTCTCGTGTGTCCGGAGGGTTCGGTTTCCGAGCGAAAATCCCAGCTGGCAGGAAACCTCCCCTTTTTCAGACATGCGCTATTAGTAGCCATATTTCAATTCTTCTGGCCTGGCGGGGTGTTCAGGACCTAATGTCTGACGCGGAGGGGCGAACGCCCAAAGGCGTTCAACATTCATGCAATTCAGGGGGGTTGAGGGGGGAGTGCTCTCGTCTTCGACCACGGACACCCGCGCCGCCGACGCAGTCGGCCACGAGCTGCGGGAATCCGAGGGGACGAGAGCGCGCCCGGCAGGCCATCCGAGAGCGAAGCGGCATTGAGCCGCCACTCTCGCGTCCGCACCAGCACTTCATTTTTCCGTGCCCGCATGCCGGTTCTCTTCTGATCTTCCCGGTGTTTACCCGGTCCTTCCTTGGCTTTTCCAGACTGGCCGTGGGCGCATTCCCTGTGACGTTTCCGCATGTGCGTGCCATGAGGGCCGCGCATCCGACCGGGAGACGAGCTCATCATGCCAAGGATCTTCATCGTGGGTTCCGGCGTCGTCGGTACCGCCACCGGAAAGGGACTGCTTCGTGCCGAGCACGAGGTGACCTTCATCGACGTGGCGCACCAGCGCCTGGACCAGCTGCGCTCCGGGGGACTCGACGCTCATGAGTCACTCGAACTGAAGGGGGCGCCCGAAGCGTTCATCTTCCTCACCCTGCCCACCCCGAGCACGGGCCACGGCTACGACCTGACCGCCTTCGAGGACGGCACCGCCTCGGTGGGCCGGGCCCTGGCCGAGGCCACCGCGCCCCACGTCGTCGTGGTCCGCTCGACCGTGCCGCCCGGCACCGCCGAGGGCGTGGTGCAGCCGCTGCTCGAGAAGTACTCCGGCCGCACGCTCGGCGAGGACTTCACGCTCGCCAGCAACCCGGAGTTCCTGCGCGCCGCCTCCGCCGTCGAGGACTTCCGCCACCCGTGGATGACGGTGATCGCGTCCCGCAGCGCCCGCACCCGTGAGCGGCTCGCCGCCCTTCTCGCCCCGTTCGGCGGGGAGACGCGCTTCTTCACCGACCCGGCCGAGGCCGAGTTCGTGAAGTGCGCCCACAACATCTACAACGCCACGAAGATCAGCTTCTGGAACGAGATGTGGCTGGTCAGCCAGTCCCTCGGCCTCGATCTGGACCCCATCGCGCAGACCGTCGCCCGTTCCGCCGAAGCGTCCTACAACCCGCACTACGGCATCCGCGGCGGCAGCCCGTACGGCGGTGTCTGCCTGCCCAAGGACACCCGCGGGTTCCTCGGTCTCGCCGATGCCATCGGGGTGGACATGCCCCTGCTCACGGCGGTCGTCCAGGTCAACGAGGCGCTCGCCGCCTCCGGTCCCGACCGGCTCTGACGGGCCTTTCCACAGGCGCGACCACGAGGACAGATCATGAGCAGATTCTTCGACTTCATCGACGGTGCTCTGAACGAATTCCGCTACTACCTCGTCTACCTGCCGCTCGGCATGATCGGCCTGATCCGCTGGGGCTCCTGGCTGGTGCGGCGGGTGCCGGCGGCGCTGTACCGGCCGGTGCGCGGCGACTTCCGGGCCTCGCTCGGCGTCGTCGTCCCGGTCTACCAGGAGGATCCGGAGATCCTCGGCCTCGCCATCGAGTCCTGGCTGGCGAACCGGGTCGACGAGGTGGTCCTGGTCATCGACGTCACCGACGACGTCTGCCGCCGGGTCGCCGAGCGCTACCCGGTCACCGTCGTCGTCACCGACGTTCCCGGCAAACGCGACGCCCTGCGCCGGGGCTGGGAGACCTGTAGATCCGACCTGGTCGCGCTGGTCGACTCCGACACCATCTGGGCGCACGACGTGGCGGCCGAGGTCAGCAAGCCGTTCGCCGACCCGCGCGTCGGCGGTGTCGGCACCCGGCAGAACGTCTACAACCCACGCGGTTTCCTGCAGCGGGTCAACGACATGTTCCTGGACTACCGGTACTTCGACGAGAACGCGGCGCAGACCGTGCTCGGCGGGGCCGTCTCCTGCCTGTCCGGCCGCACCGCGGTCTACCGCCGCGCCCTGCTCCTGGAGGTGTCCGACGACTTCATGGCCGAGACGTTCATGGGGGTGCCGTGCATGTCGGGTGACGACAAACGGCTGACCACGCTCATCCTGGAGCGCGGTCACCGCACCTACATGCAGCGCTCCGCCCGGGTCTGGTCGACGTTCCCGGGCACCCTGCGCGTCTTCTGCAAGCAGCGGCTGCGCTGGGCCCGCAACACGTGGCGCTCCGATCTGCGGGCGCTGTCCCACCGCTGGGTCTGGCGGCACCCGTTCCTCGCCTACACCATGATCGACAAGGGCGTCGGCAGCTTTACCCTGCTGCTGTCGCCGTTCTTCATGACGTACGCGATTCTGCGCGAGGACTGGTTCTTCGTCGCCTGCCTGGCCGCCTGGTGGTGGGTCAGCCGGTCGATGAAGATGCTGCCGCACCTCGTGCGCCGGCCCACGTCGTTCTTCCTGGTGCCCGGCTTCGTGATGATGTCGTTCCTGATGGCCGTGATCAAGATCTGCGCCCTGGCCACCGTGCGCCGGCAGCGCTGGCTCACCCGGCAGGTCTCGGTGGAGAACGGCGTCGTGGTCCGTACGGCACCGGCCCCCGAGCCGGCCACGCCCTCGTCCGGAGCGGGGGCGGCCGCGTGATGCCCCGGCCCGTCCGCCCCCGCACCGGCCGCGGAGGCGCGGCTGTACGGGGTGCGGCCGTGCGGGGTGCGGTGCTCGGGGCCGTGGCCGCCGCTCTGCTGACGGCTTCGGCGGTGGTGTCTTCGGGGGCGGTGTCTCCGGAGGCGGGGACTGCCGCGGGGGTGGCCCGGACGGCGGATCCGGGAGGCCCGGCTTCGGACCCGGTGGCGCCGGCTTCGGACCCGGTGGCGCTGACATCGGAACCCACAGCGCTCACGTCGCGACCAGCGGCACCGACGTCGGCTCCGGCGTTGCCGACCCGGGCCCCGGTGGCCCCGGCCCACGGCCGGCGGGGCAAAGACCCGGACGTCGCGGCATGGCGGCGCACCGGCCGCCCCGAGCGGCTGATGGTGCTGCGGCCCGGCACCATCGCGCTGGTGCGGCACGGAACGGTGGTGCGCCGCCTGTTCCCGGGCCGCGGAGCGGTCACCCCGGGCTGGCTCTCCGCGCACGCGGGGCCGGGCTGGGTCACGTACGAGCCGGGGAAGCACCCCACGATGCGGGTGAGCACGGCGATCCTGCTCGCGCCGGGCAGCGCCCTGCAGATCCGGCCCGTCGACGGCACCGTTCTGCTGACCGCGGGGCGGACCGCCGCATCCGGTACGTGGATCAGGGGCTCGCGCGCCGTCCTCGACCTGGAGGGCGCCACGCTCCGCTCGGTGGGCGTGGACGACCACCCGGCGCCGGGCTCCGCCGCCGGACGGCCGTACCTGGCGATGGGTGCCGGCGGCCGGATGGACGTCGTGCGCTCCAGCGTCACCGGGTTCGGCCGCTCCGGCGCCGCCCGGGGCGGGGAGTCCGGGGTCACCTGGGGCCGGGGCAGCACCGGCCGCGCGGTCTCCTCGACGTTCCGCGGCAACCGGACCGGGCTGCGTCTCACCGGCGCCCGCGGGGTCCTGCTCGACCGGGTCACCGTGACCGGGTCGGCCAAGGACGGCGTCGTCCTGAACGGGGACCGCGGCACCACGGTGCGCCGGCTGTCCGCCGGGACCAGCGGGCGCCACGGCGTCGTCGTGGGCGGGACCGACGGCCGCGTCCTGGCCGGCGTCTCCACCGCCGCCAACCGGGGCACGGGCATCCGGGCCACGCCCCAGCGCCGCCTCACCCTGACCGATCCGGTCTCGTACGGTGACGGGGGCGGCGGCATCCGGCTCATGTCCTGCGCCTCCTGCACCGTACGGCGGCCCGTGGTGCGCGTGACGCCGACCGCGCTCGCCGTGCTCGGCGCGGGTTCCCGGGTGACGGTGAGCGATGCGGACCTGGCCGGCGACGGCAGCGGTACGGGGATCTCGCTGGCCGCGGGTATCGGCGCCGCGACCGTCCGCGGCGGCGAGGTGACCGCTTTCGCGCGCGGTGTCGAGGTCGCCGGATCGCACGTCGTCGTCGACGGCACCGTACTGCGCGACTCCGTCACCGGGGTGGCCGTCCGCGGCCGGGCCTGGCAGGTCGCGCTGCGCGGCCTGGACGTGCAGGCGCGGCGGTACGGGATCACCGCGTCCGGGACCACCCGGCGGGTGTCCCTGTCCGGGGTGCGGATCGGCGGCACGACCGTGAAGGGACTGTCCTCCGCGTCACCGGGGCTGCGGGTCAGCGGCGGCTCGGTCACCGGCGCGCGCACGGCCGTCGACCTGCGGGGCTGGGCCCGGCTCGACCGGCTCGCGGTCAGCGGGGCCCACCGCGGGGTGCACCTCGCTCCACGGACCCGGGTCACCGCCGTCGGCCTGGACGTACTGGCGCGGCGCAAGGGCGTCGACGCGGAGGCGGGCGCCCGGCTCGACCTGACCGACTCCCGGGTGCGGGCGGCCGTCGCGCTCGACGGGGACGGCTCGGTGCGCCGGTACGGCGCCACCGAGGTCAGCCTGCCGCCCTTCCCCTGGCTCGGCCTCGCGGCCGTGGCCGCGCTCGGGCTCGCGGCCCTGCTGCAGACCGTCCACCAGGTCCGGCACCGCAGAACCGCGCAGCCGCGGGTCGCGGGCCATGTCCGCAACACGGCGTGACCGAGGCAGGGAGACAGCCATGCGCAGGCGGCAGTTCATCGTGGCGGGGGCCGCCGCGGCCGGTGCGGTGCTCGTCGGGTGCTCGTCCGGCTCGAAGGACGATGACCACGGCACGCCGTCGCCCGGGACGCCGTCACCGGGCACGCCGTCGGGCCCGGCGCCCACCGGTGGCGCGGCCGCCGTGGCCGGGTTCTTCGGCGCGCAGGTCAGCGCCCGCCGCGCGGGCTCGTTCGGGCTCGACCGCGCCGAGCTGCTGCCCGGCGGCGGCCCGGTGCCGGGCCCTGTCCTGCGGGTGCGGTACCCGGCCCGCTCGGCCAGCCCCACGGTGGCCCGCACCTACGGTCGGCCCCAGGGCGGCACCCAGCTCTACCTGCCGCTGCGCACCGGGCCCGTCGACCGGCTGCACCTGCGGTACTGCTTGCGTTTCCCGGCAGGCTTCGACTTCGTGAAGGGAGGCAAACTGCCCGGCCTGTACGGCGGGACGGCCACCAGCGGCGGCCGTATCCCCGACGGCGCCGACGGCCTGTCCACCCGCTACATGTGGCGCTCCGGCGGACGCGGTGAGGTGTACGCGTACCTGCCCACCTCAAAGGTGCACGGCACCTCGCTCGGCCGCGGCTCCTGGTCGTGGCCGGTCGGCCGCTGGGCCTGCGTGGAACAGGCCGTGACGCTCAACCGCTCCGGGCACCACGACGGCTCGGTGACCGTGCGCCTCGACGGCCGCCAGGTGCTGCACCGCGGCAACCTCGTGTTCCGGACCACCGACGAGCTGCGCATCGCGGGCGTCTTCTTCTCGACGTTCTTCGGTGGCGGCGACCCCGGCTGGGCCACCCCGCGCACCCAGTACGCCGACTTCACCGCCTTCACTGTCTCGAACCGGGCCATCGGCCCACCGCCCGGCCTCGCCTGAGCCTGCCCGCAGGCCGTGCCCGCAGGCCCTGCCCGCTGGCCTTGTCCGGCGGCTGTCCGTGCGGCGACGTATTCTGGAGAACCCCGGCCCGTGAGACGTGTCGGGCCCTTTGCGTTGCCCACCCCGGACGGGAAAGGCCGAGTCCACCCCATGAGCCTGTACGGACTGCTCGACGCCGTCGTCAAGGACGCGGCCCTCACCGAAGCGGTGAAGGCCGCCGGTGACGGTCACCGGATGCACATCGATCTGGTGGGCCCGCCCGCGTCCCGCCCCCTCGCCGTGGCCGCTCTCGCCCGCGAGGCGAAACGTACCGTTCTGGCGGTCACCGCCACCGGCCGGGAGGCCGAGGACCTGGCGGCGGCGCTGCGCTCGCTGCTGCCCGAGAGCGGTGTCGTCGAGTACCCGTCGTGGGAGACGCTGCCGCACGAGCGGCTCAGCCCTCGCTCCGACACCGTGGGCCGCCGCCTCGCCGTGCTGCGCCGCCTCGCCCACCCGAGCACCGACGACCCCGAGACCGGGCCGGTGTCGGTGGTCGTCGCGCCGATCCGCTCCGTGCTGCAGCCCCAGGTCAAGGGGCTCGGTGACCTGGAGCCCGTGGCCCTGCGGATGGGCGGGAGCGCGGACCTGAACGACATCGCCGAGGCCCTCGCGGCAGCCGCGTACTCCCGTGTGGAGCTGGTCGAGAAGCGCGGCGAGTTCGCCGTGCGCGGCGGCATCCTCGACGTCTTCCCGCCGACCGAGGAACACCCGCTGCGCGTCGAGTTCTGGGGCGACGACGTCGAGGAGATCCGCTACTTCAAGGTCGCCGACCAGCGCTCCCTGGAAGTCGCCGACCACGGCCTGTGGGCCCCGCCCTGCCGCGAGCTGCTGCTCACCGCCGACGTGCGCGCCAGAGCGGCCGAACTCGCCGAACAGCACCCGGAGTTGGGCGAAATGCTCGGCAAGATCGCGGAGGGCATCGCGGTCGAGGGCATGGAGTCCCTCGCGCCCGTCCTCGTCGACGACATGGAGCTGCTGCTCGACGTGCTGCCCGCCGGGTCGATGGCCCTGGTCTGCGAACCGGAGCGGGTGCGGACCCGGTCGGCCGACCTGGTGGCGACCTCGCAGGAGTTCCTCCAGGCGTCCTGGGCCGCGTCGGCGACCGGCGGCGACGCCCCCATCGACGTGGGCGCCGCGTCCCTGCGGGCGATCGCGGACGTCCGGGACCGGGCCCGCGAGCTCGGCATGATGTGGTGGTCGGTGTCCCCGTTCGCCGCCGACGCGGAAGGGGACGCTGACACCCTCCAGCTCGGCATGCACGCCCCCGAGACCTATCGCGGCGACACCGCGAAGGCGCTCGCGGACACGAAGGGCTGGCTGCAGGACGGCTGGCGCACCGTCTTCGTCACCGAGGGGCACGGCCCCGCGGCCCGCACCGTCGAGGTGCTCGGCGGCGAGGGCATCGCGGCCCGCCTCGACAAGGACCTCGCCGAACTCGCCCCGTCCGTCGTGCAGGTGTCCTGCGGCAGCCTCGAATTCGGCTTCGTACACCCGGAGTTGAAGGTCGCCGTCCTCACGGAGACCGACCTCACCGGACAGCGGGCGGCCGGCAAGGACGGCCAGCGGATGCCCGCGCGCCGCCGCAAGACGATCGACCCGCTGACCCTGGAGGTCGGCGACTACATCGTCCACGAGGGGCACGGTGTAGGCCGCTACATCGAGATGGTCCAGCGCACGGTCCAGGGCGCGACGCGCGAGTACCTGGTCGTCGAGTACGCCCCCGCCAAGCGCGGCCAGCCGGGCGACCGCCTCTACATCCCCACCGACCAGCTCGAACAGATCACCAAGTACGTCGGTGGCGAGGCCCCCACCCTGCACCGCCTGGGCGGCGCCGACTGGACGAAGACGAAGGCGCGCGCGAAGAAGGCGGTCAAGGAGATCGCCGCCGACCTCATCAAGCTCTACAGCGCCCGCATGGCGGCCCCCGGCCACGCCTTCGCCCCCGACAGCCCCTGGCAGCGCGAACTGGAGGACGCCTTTCCTTACGTGGAGACGCCCGACCAGCTCACCACCATCGCCGAGGTCAAGGACGACATGGAGAAGACGGTCCCGATGGACCGCCTGATCTGCGGCGACGTCGGCTACGGCAAGACGGAGATCGCGGTCCGCGCCGCCTTCAAGGCGGTCCAGGACGGCAAGCAGGTCGCGGTCCTCGTCCCGACGACGCTCCTGGTGCAGCAGCACTTCGGTACGTTCTCCGAGCGGTACTCCCAATTCCCCGTGAAGGTGAAGGCCTTGAGCCGCTTCCAGTCGGAGACGGAGTCCAAGGCGACCCTGGAGGGCCTGCGCGAAGGCTCGGTCGACCTCGTGATCGGCACGCACCGCCTCTTCTCCTCCGAGACGAAGTTCAAGGATCTGGGCCTGGTCATCGTCGATGAGGAGCAGCGCTTCGGCGTCGAGCACAAGGAGCAGCTCAAGAAGCTCCGCGCCAACGTCGACGTCCTGACCATGTCGGCCACCCCCATCCCCCGTACGCTCGAAATGGCCGTGACCGGCATCCGCGAGATGTCGACGATCACCACGCCCCCCGAGGAGCGCCACCCGGTCCTGACCTTCGTCGGTCCCTACGAGGAGAAGCAGATCGGCGCGGCCATCCGCCGCGAGCTCCTTCGCGAGGGCCAGGTCTTCTACATCCACAACCGGGTCGAGTCGATCGACCGCGCTGCGGCCCGCCTCAGGGACATCGTCCCCGAGGCCCGCATCGCCACCGCGCACGGTCAGATGTCCGAACAGGCTCTGGAACAAGTGGTGGTGGACTTCTGGGAGAAGAAGTTCGACGTGCTCGTCTCGACGACGATCGTCGAGTCGGGCATCGACATCTCCAACGCCAACACGCTGATCGTCGAGCGCGGCGACAACTTCGGCCTCTCCCAGCTCCATCAGCTGCGCGGGCGCGTGGGCCGTGGCCGCGACCGCGGTTACGCCTACTTCCTCTACCCGCCGGAGAAGCCCCTGACGGAGACCGCCCACGAGCGCCTCGCCACGATCGCCCAGCACACGGAGATGGGCGCGGGCATGTACGTGGCGATGAAGGACCTGGAGATCCGCGGCGCGGGCAACCTCCTGGGCGGCGAACAGTCGGGCCACATCGCGGGCGTCGGCTTCGACCTCTACGTACGCATGGTGGGCGAGGCGGTGGCCGACTACCGCGCGTCCCTGGAGGGCGGCGTCGAGGAGGAGCCGCCCCTTGAGGTCAAGGTCGAGCTGCCGGTCGACGCGCACGTCCCGCACGACTACGCGCCCGGCGAGCGCCTGCGCCTCGCCGCCTACCGCTCGATCGCGTCCGCGAGCAGCGAGGCGGACGTCAAGGCGGTGCGCGAGGAACTCACCGACCGCTACGGCAAGTTGCCCGAGCCGGTGGAGAACCTGCTCCTGGTGGCGGGCCTGCGGATGCTGTCCCGCGCCTGCGAGGTCGGCGAGATCGTGCTGCAGGGCAACAACATCCGGTTCGCCCCGGTGGAGCTGCGGGAGTCGCAGGAGCTGCGCCTGAAGCGGCTCTACCCCGGCACGGTCATCAAGGCCAACGCCCACCAGCTCCTGGTCCCCCGCCCCAAGACGGCCAAGGTCGGCGGAAAGCCGCTGGTCGGGCGTGAACTGCTCGGCTGGGTGGGGGAGTTCCTCACGACGATCCTGGGGTCTTAGGGGCCCCGGAAGCGGGCGGTCAGGGAGTGCAGGCGTCGGCGATCGACCGGCTGTTCTCGTAGAGGTGGTGCCGCGTGATCCGGCCGTTCTCGACGGTCAGCCGCAGCACGAAGGGCCCCTCGAAGGACTTGCCGGTGTCGCGCACGGTGCCCCAGAGGCTGCCGAAGATCACGGCGTCCGCGCCCTCGACGACGATGGTGTCGACCGCGGCACCCGCCTTCTCGGGGACGGTGTGCGCGGCGAGTTCGGCGGACTGGGCCGCGCACTCGGCGGCCGTGGTCCGCGGCCGTATCCAGGGCACGCCCGGGTTGTCGGCGAGCATCCAGTCGACCTCGTCGGCGAAGAGGGCGGTGAGACCCTCGGCGTCACCGCTGAGCCGGAATCCCAGGAAGGCCTGGACGGCGGCGCGGGTGGCGTCCTCGGTGGAGAGTGTGACGGTCATCCGGACTCCTCGGTCGGTGTTCCTGCGGATGCCGTCGATACTTCCGCGCGGCCGGAGAAGAAGCGATTACGCCAGAGGTAATGGCGGCGCGAGAGACCCGTCCGGCAAGGGCGATATGGTCTAAAGCGGTCATGTGGCAGCGCGTGGGTCCAAGCGCGCGGGTCCAGCGGGTCCAGGGGAGGGGAAGTGCCGTGGGGCATGAGGCCGTTGTGGGGCTCGCCTGTTTTCCGGTGAAGTCGATGCTGGGGGAGGACCGCGAGCGCCTCGTCGTCGACGAGCGGGGCGTGGCCGGTGACCGGCTGTGGGCCCTGCGGTACGAGGACGGGAAGCTGGGGAGCGGGAAGAACACCCGCAGGTTCCGGCGGACGCCGGGAATGCTGGAGTACGACGCGGCGTACGAGGGTGACGTCCCCGTCGTCACCACGCCGGACGGCGAGACGCTGCGACCCGGCGATCCCCGCATCGGTGAACTCTTCGGCGCGGGAATGGAGTTGGCCCGCGAGGGCGAGGTGAGCCATCAGGACGCGGGCGCCGTCTCCCTCGTCGGCACCGCGTCCCTTGCCGCCCTCGGCGAGCTGCTCGGCGACGCCGACCCCGTCGACGTGCGCCGCCTGCGCAAGAACATCGTGATCGGGACCGGCGAGCCGTGGATCGAGGAGGACTGGGTCGGCCGGGAGATCGCCTTCGACGGCGGCCTGCGCCTGCGCGTCACCCTGCGCATCGAACGCTGCGTCATGACCACACTGGCCCAGCGCGATCTACCCGCAGACCACCGCATCCTGAAGACGCTCACCGCGTCGCGCGGCATGTGCATCGGGGTGTACGCGGACGTCGTGACGCCAGGAACAATCGCCATCGGAGCAAAGGTGACCGTCAAGTGACCCGTAGTACCACCGCAGTTCGCACCACCGCAGTTCGCACCACCGCCGTTCGTGCCACCGCCGCTCGTACCACCGCGGTCCGGGCCGCACTGCTGCTCGCGCTCGTCGCCACAGCATCCGTCACCGGATGCTCGCCGGAGGAGAAGGACAGCGGCTCCTCCGGGCCCGACGCCAAGGCGGGACCCGCGCTCGCCGCGGTCGACACGCTCACTGTGAAGGGCCGCGCGCCCAAGACCGGCTACGACCGCGACCGGTTCGGCAGCCCCTGGGCCGACACCGACTCCAACGGCTGCGGCACCCGCGACGACATACTCAAGCGCGATCTGGACGACGTGAAGTACCGCGACGGCGGGGACTGCGAGGTGGCCTCCGGCGCCCTCGCGCCCGACCCCTACACCGGCAAGGACGTCACGTACGTGCGTGGCCGCAGCCAGGTCGACATCGACCATCTCGTCGCCCTCTCGGACGCCTGGCAGAAGGGCGCGGGCAAGTGGGAGCCGAGCAAGCGCATAGCGTTCGCCAACGACCCGCTCAACCTCCTCGCGGTCGACGCGGGCCCCAACCGCGGCAAGGGCGACGGCGACACGGCCACGTGGCTGCCGCCGGACAAGGGCTACCGGTGCGCCTACGTGGCCCGGCAGGTGGCCGTGAAGAAGAAGTACGGGGTGTGGGTGACGGGCGGCGAGCGGGACGCCATGAAGCGGGTCCTCTCGAGCTGCCCGCAGGAGAAGCTGCCCACCGGGGGTACTCCGACGGCGGCGCCGGGACGGTTCCACGCGCGCTGAGGCGAAAAAGGCTTAACAGGGAGAGTCCGCGCCCGCTAGCGTCCGATGCATGGACCTGAAGATCACGACGCTGGCCGAGCGGCCCGAGCTCGTCGAGCCGCTCATGGCGATGGACGACACCTGGCCGGAGTTCATCGGGAACGATCCCATCGCGTGGTCGATGATCGGGCGGATCGCCAAGGAGCTTCCCGAGTACGTCCTTGTCGCCACGGACGAGCGGGGCGCGGTCGCGGCCAAGGCGTTCAGCGTGCCGTTCGCGCTGCGCGCCGACGGGCGCGGGGAGCTGCCGGACGGCGGCTGGGACCAGGTCATGCTGTGGGCGTTCTCGGACCTGCGGCACGGCAGGAAGCCCGACACGGTGAGCGCGATCGAGATCACCGTGGCGAAGGACTACCTCGGGCACGGTGTGTCGGGGCGGATGCTCGCCGCGATGCGCGAGACCGCTCGCGCGCGTGGCTTCGCGGAAGTCGTCGCCCCGGTGCGCCCGAACGCCAAACACCTCGAACCGGCCGCGCATATCGATACGTACGCCCAGCGCAAGCGGGACGACGGCCTGCCCGCCGACCCGTGGCTGCGGGTGCACGTGCGGGCAGGCGGCACCATCGCGAAGGTGGCGCACGCGTCGATGACGGTGTCCGGGTCGATCGCGCAGTGGCGGGCGTGGACGGGGCTTCCGTTCGACACGGCGGGCCCCATCGAGGTGCCGGGCGCCCTGGTGCCGGTGCTCTGCGAGCCGGAGCGCGGGTACGCGGTGTACGTGGAGCCGAACGTATGGGTGCGGCACGTGCTGTGAGCGCTGTGCGCACCGCGCCTGACCCCGGTTAAGGCGGAGCCGCGATCAGGACGTGACCAGTACGGCAACGGTTCGGTACAACCCGGGACCGCTACTCCTTGTCGGCCTATACGCTCGAATCTGCATCCGTTCGTATTTTGACTTTCGGCCGTGCGTTCCCCCGGGGCCTTGCGAGTTCCCCGGGGGAACGCGCTGCCACATCAGGCACCAGGAGCAGCCATGCACGGCCACGGCTACGCGCCGCAGCAACCGCCGCCGACCTCGGGCGGCACCCCTACGATGCTGCGCGTGATGTTCGTGTTCCTCGCCGTCATGTCGTGCGGCATGCTCGCCTGGGCGATGATGCTGCGGCTCGCGTTCGTGACGCGCAAACCGGCCGACTGGGGCCTGTTCGGGCTCGTGTCCGCGCTCGACGTGACGGCTCTGGTGCTCTTCGGTGTCGATCCCGGCGAGGACGAGTTCCAAGGGGCCGGCACCGCGGGCATGGTGATCCTGCTGACGACGATGCTGGCCGCCGTCATCTACTACCTCTTCGCGGACATACGGCACTTCAGCCGGTACCGACAGCCGCAGTACACGGGGTACGCCGCCGGACCTCAGCCCACCTACGGCTATCCGCAGCAGGGCCCCGCGGCCACCCCCGCCCACCTCCAGCCCACGCAGCTGCAGCACCACAAGCCGCCGGTCCAGCAGCCGCCGGCCCAGCACACGCCGCCCCCGCCCACGCGCCCCGCACCGGCCCGCATCCACCAAGTACAGGCCGAGCTCGACGAACTCAGTGACTACCTGCGCAAGCAGGAAGGCGGCAGCTGACCGTGTCACTGGGGACGGGCGGCCGTGTGGTCGCCGGGCGCTACGAACTCTCCGCGCTCATCGGCCAGGGCGGCATGGGCCAGGTCTGGACGGCGTACGACCAACGCCTCGACCGCCGCGTCGCGGTCAAACTCCTGCGCCCCGACCGGGTCGCGGGCGCCGAGGCCGAGGAACTGCGCCGCCGCTTCGTGCGCGAGTGCCGCGTCACCGCACAGGTCGACCACCCCGGCCTCGTCACCGTCCACGACGCGGGCACGGAGGACGAGGACCTCTACCTCGTCATGCAGTACGTCGACGGGGCCGACCTCGGTGACCACCTGGCCGAGCACCACCCCTACCCGTGGCAGTGGGCCGTCGCGGTCGCCGCGCAACTGTGCGCCGTGCTCTCCGCGGTGCACGCCGTACCGATCGTGCACCGCGACCTCAAGCCGCGGAACGTGATGGTCAAGCAGGACGGCACCGTCTCCATCCTCGACCTGGGCATCGCCTCCGTCATGGACACCGACACCACCCGCCTCACCCACACCGGTTCGCCCATCGGCAGCCCCGCGTACATGGCGCCCGAGCAGGCGATGGGCGGCGCGGTCGGCCCGTACACCGACCTGTACGCCCTGGGCGTCCTGCTGCACGAACTCCTCAGCGGAGACGTGCCGTTCTCCGGCTCCACCGCGCTCGGCGTCCTGCACCGCCACCTCTACGAACCGCCCGTGCCGGTCCGCCGGCTGCGCGCCGAAGTCCCCGAGGCCCTCGAAGCCCTTGTGCTCAGGCTCCTCGCCAAGGACCCCCAGCACCGGCACGGCAGCGCCCAGGAGGTCTACGAGGAGCTCGCCCCGCTCCTCCCCGCACGCGGAATCCCGACCGGCGGCCCACTGGACCCCACCCGCCCCTTCCTGCGCCCGCACGCCCCCTGGCCGGACCGCGCGGCGACACCCGCGCCTGCCCCCGACATCCAGCCGGACCGGCCCGACGAGCGCCAGGTCCCGGGCGGCCCCGGCAGCCAGACGGACGTCGTCCGCGCGGTCGACGAGGTCAAGCGGCTCCTCGGCGAGGGCCGCATCACACAGGCTGTGGACATCCTCGGCTCGATCCTGCCCGCGGCCGCCGCCAAACACGGCGAGCACTCCCCGGTGGTCCGCTCCCTGCGCAAGCAGTACGCGGCGACGCTGATGGACGACGGCCAGTACCGCCGCGCCCTGCCCGAACTGCGCCGCCTCGCCGACGAGCGCGCCGCGGAGTCGGGCCAGGCCGACCCGCACTCGCTCCAGTTCCGCTTCGAGGCCGCGCAGTGCCTCGAGCAGCTGGGCGAACCGGCGGCAGCACTTGCGGAGTACAGGGCGCTCCTCCCGTACTACGAGAACCGCTACGCATCCGACGACCGCGAACGCCCGCTGGAAATCCGCCGCCACATCGGCCACTTGCTCCTTGCCCTGGGCGATCGCGCGGCGGCGCACGACACACTGGGGCGGCTGCTCCTGGACGCCGAGCGGATGCACGGCATCGGGCATCCGTTCCCGGCGGAGATCCGGCGCACGCTGCAGTGGCTAGGACAGATGCGCGGGTAGTGACGGATCGGCGCGAGGATGCCCCGACCGGTGCCCCAACTCTTCGAGAATCGTTGGTCGAATAGGTGGCCGAGGGACCGGCCACTGCCTAACATCGATCACCGCAAGACTTTGTGCGCCCGCCCGTCGCCCGACCACCACCCCAGGTGGAGGCGCTGCGCGCCGCAGGTCTCAGCACAATCTCTCGACCGGGAGGCTCACTTGCACCGCCGCCGTCGCACCGCGCTCGTTCTCTCCGCCGCAGCCGTCGCCGCGGCTCCCCTCCTCACCGCCTGCGGCAGCGAGGCCCATCCGGGCGCCGCGGCCGTCGTGGGACAGGACCGGATCACGGTCTCGCAGCTGGAGAGCCGGGTGAACGAGGTGCGCGCCGCGCAGCGCGCCGCGATCCCGGACGAGCAGCAGTACGAGCAGGCCATCGCCAAGACCGGCGGCCTCACCCGCAGCACACTGCACACGATGGTCCTTGACAAGGTGCTGCACCAGGCGGCGGCCGACGCGGGCGTCCACGTCTCCCGCCGCGAGATCCAGACGATGGAGGCGGGCCTCCAACAGCAGGCCGGCAGCAAGAAGGCCCTCGAACAGGGCTGGCTCCAGCAGTACAGCGTCGCCCCGTCCCGCCTCACGGAGAGCTTCCGTACGGAGATCGAGGCCCAGAAGCTGGCCAAGGTCATCGGCGCGGACATGAACGCCCCGGAGGGCCAGGCGCTCTTCTGGAAGGCACTCTCCAAGGCCTCCAAGAAGCTCGACGTGGACCTGAACCCGCGGTACGGCACGTGGGACGTGGAGAAGAGCAAGCGCGCGGACGCCAAGACGCCGTGGGTGCGCGAGGTGTCCGGGAACGGCGAGGCACAGCCCAAGCAGGCGTAACAGGCCCAGCAGGCTGCGGAACGGGCTGTCAGCGGCGTGGGTTACGTTCGACGCGTGACGAACGAAACCACGCCCCAGGCCGACGCCCCCGGCCGCGTCATCCTCCTCACCACCAGCCACCGGGTGGCCCCAGGCCTCCTCTCCTGGCCCGCGTGGCAGGCCCTGCACGCGGCCGACGAGGTCCTGTGCGCCGACGCCACGCACCCGCAGCTGCCGTATCTGCGCGAGGCGGGTGTGGCGGTGGACCAGGCGTCGCCCACGGCCCAGGACCTGGTGGCGGCGTGCGCGGGCGACCGCACGGTCCTGATCGTCGCCACGGCCGAGGGCGACCGCGCCCTCACGGACGGCCTGGCGCGACTCGCGGGCTCGGGCCGCCTCGCGATGCCGGACCTGGAACTGCTCCCGGCGTCGTACGACCTGCCGGGCGCGCGCCTCCTCGACCTTGTCCAGGTCATGGACCGGATCCGGGTCGAGTGCCCGTGGTCGTCCCAGCAGACGCACAAGGGCCTTGCGAAGTACGCGATCGAGGAGGCGTACGAACTGGTCGAGGCGATCGAGGAGGGCGACAGGGAGGAACTGCGCGAGGAACTCGGCGACGTCCTGCTCCAGGTGGTCTTCCACGCCCGCATCGCGGAGGAGGACGAGGAGTCCCCCTTCTCCGTGGACGACGTGGCGGGCACGATCGTCGAAAAGCTGATCCACCGCCATCCGCACGTATTCGGCGACGACTCGGCGGAGACCCCCGAGGACGTGAAGGCGCACTGGCTCCGCACGAAGGCCCAGGAGAAGCAGCGCTCATCGGTCACAGAGGGCGTCCCCCTGGGCCAGCCGGGCCTGGCACTGGCCGCCAAGCTGGCTTCACGGGTACGAACGGCAGGGCTTGAGGTGACGCCCCCTTCGGGCGACGGCATCGGCTACGACCTCCTCGCACTCGCCCTGCGGGCAGAGTCGGAGGGCACCGACCCGGAGGCAGCGCTGCGGGCGGCGGCCCGGGCTTACCGGGACGCGGTGCTGGCCGCCGAGGGGTATTCAGCCCGTCCGGCGTTCGAGGACGAACTCGGCGGAGCCGGTGATGACGGTACGCAAGGCGCCGGGCCAGGGGACGGAAGCCTCCCGGACGCCGGATAGCGTCGACCCCATGCAAGACCAGCCGCCCGCCCCCGCAGAGGCGACCCCCGCAGCCTGCCCCGCAGGGGCACACACCCCCATGCCCGAGGCCCAGGGGCCAGCACAGCCAGAGCTCTTCACCTGGGAGTTCGCCACCGATCCCTACCCCGCCTACGCCTGGCTGCGCGAGCACGCCCCCGTGCACAAGACCCGGCTCCCCAGCGGCGTGGAGGCTTGGCTCGTCACGCGGTACGTCGATGCCAAGCAGGCGCTCGCCGATCCGCGGCTCAGCAAGAATCCGGCCCATCACGGTGAGCCCGCGCACGCGAAGGGCAAGACCGGGATCCCGGGCGAGCGCAGTGCGAACCTCATGACGCATCTGCTCAACATCGACCCGCCGGACCACACCCGCCTCCGCCGCCTCGTCTCCAAGGCCTTCACGCCCCGCCGCGTTGCCGAATTCGCGCCACGGGTTCAGGAGTTGACGGACCGTCTCATCGACCAGTTCGTCGAGAAGGGAGAGGCCGACCTCATTCACGACTTCGCCTTTCCGCTCCCCATCTACGCCATCTGCGACCTGCTCGGGGTGCCCCGCGAGGACCAGGACGACTTCCGTGACTGGGCGGGGATGATGATCCGCCACGGGGGAGGCCCCAGGGGCGGGGTCGCCAGGTCCGTGAAGAAGATGCGCGGCTATCTCGCCGAGCTGATCCACCGCAAGCGTCTCGAACCCGGCGACGACCTCATCTCGGGGCTCATTCGCGCCTCCGACCACGGCGAGCACCTCACGGAGAACGAGGCCGCCGCGATGGCCTTCATCTTGCTTTTTGCCGGATTCGAGACGACCGTGAACCTCATCGGCAACGGCACCTATGCCCTCCTCACCCACCCCGAACAGCGCGAGCGGCTCCAGGGCTCTCTCAGGGACGGCGACACCGGTCTCCTGGACACCGGGCTCGAGGAGCTCCTGCGCTTCGACGGGCCCGTCGAACTCGCCACCTGGCGGTTCGCCACCGAGCGGCTGACCGTCGGAGGGGAGGACATCGCCGTCGGCGACCCCGTCCTCGTCGTCCTCGCCGCGGCCGATCGCGACCCGGAGCGCTTCGACCGACCGGACACGCTCGACCTCTCCCGCCGCGACAACCAACACCTCGGCTACGGCCATGGCATTCATTACTGTCTCGGCGCACCGCTTGCCCGGCTCGAAGGGCAGACCGCCCTCGCGACGCTTCTGCGGCGCCTTCCTGACCTGCGACTCGCGGCGGAACCTGACGATTTGAGATGGCGTGGCGGGCTCATCATGCGTGGACTCCGCACGCTGCCCGTGGAGTTCGCGCCCGCACAGCAGAGCAAATATCAGCCATCTGAAACGCCGTCCAGCTGACATGCCGTCAAGACTGTGACTTTCACGTGATCTCCGCTGCATCGACTTGTGACAAGCGTTCGACTCCCGCTACGTTCACCGACGACCCGGCCTCCGGTGCCGCAGTCGTCGCTCCAGTCACGCGAAAGGCAACCGCATGCTCTCCGGCAATGGTCGTCACCGACGCCCCCGCCAGGCCCCGGCCCTGATCGTCGCGGCAGGAGTCGCAGGATCGGCCATCGCCATCCCGCTGCTCGGCGCCACCAGCGCGAGCGCGGCGGACGCCGCCACGTGGGACAAGGTCGCGGAGTGCGAGAGCGGCGGGGCCTGGAGCGCGGACGCGAAGAACGGGTACTACGGCGGTCTCCAGTTGTCGCAGCAGGTCTGGGAGGACAACGGCGGCCTCGACTACGCGCCCAGCGCCGATCAGGCCAGCCGCTCGCAGCAGATCTCCGTGGCCGAGAAGGTTCTCGACGATCAGGGGACCAAGGCCTGGCCGAGCTGTGCGCCGGTCGCAGGGCTCACCCAGGACGGCGCCGCCGCCGACGTCGACCCGGGCGCTCCGATCACGACGACGCCTTCCGGCGGGTCGACGGAGTCGGCCGACCCCGGCGAGTCGGACCACTCGGACGACTCGGATGACGCGGATGAGCCGAGCGCGTCGCCGAGCGATTCGGCCGACCCCTCGGACAGCGCCAAGTCTTCGGACAAGCCCTCGGATGAGTCCGGCAAGTCCGGCAAGTCCGGCAAGTCCGGCGATGAGGTGCGAGACAAGAATCACGACGAGTCAGGTGATTCGGATGATTCCGACGACTCAGGCAAGTCAGGGCAGAGCGATGAGACTTCGCCGACCCCCACCACCACCCCCACCGCCGGTGAGGGTGAAGGCCGCCACCGGGGCGACAGCGCGGACGGCAAGGTGTCCGGCGGCGACTCCCGCGAGGGTTCGGGCCGGCACGCCTCCCGTGGCGACGAGCGCCAGCAGGACGGCTCGGACGGGACGTACACGGTCCGCTCCGGAGACAACCTCTGGGCCATCGCCGACGACCTCGACGTGAAGGGCGGGTGGACCGAGCTGTACGCCGAGAACGAGAAGGCCGTCGGCTCCGACCCCGATCTCATTCTTCCCGGTCAGAGCCTCGATTTGGGCGAAAAGTAGGGGAAGTTGGTGACTCGCTTTGCGCCTGATGTCCCAATTGGCGCAAGTGAGACATGGGTCTCAGAAGCCCTGATCGTCTTTGGAAATCGGCCGATGTCATGCCTACGGTCGTGACCGCTCGCCACAGCGGGCCCCGCCGGTCGGTACGCCGAGTCCTGCCAACGGCCGTTCGGGAACAGTCGTCGCGTAAGCGCCGTAGGCAGGAGCGGGGGAACCAAGGTTTCCGCCGGGCCCGGCCGTTCAGCATCGCGAGAGCGATGCGGAGGAACGGACGGGAACGGCTAGGGGTTAAGTCGCGCTCAAGGAAGCGCGGCCGGGCAACTTCATCGGCCCGAACCCGACAGCTCACCTCGCAGGCGTCGGTGAGGGGATCACTCATGCTGTTTTCCAGCAAGGGCAAGCACCGCCGCCCGTCCAAGGCCACCCGTGTCGCCACGCTCGCAGGCGTCACCGGTGTCGCGGTAGCAGCCCCGCTGATGGCGGCCGGCTCGGCCTCCGCAGCGACGAACTCCCAGTGGGACGCCGTCGCCCAGTGCGAGTCCGGCGGCAACTGGTCGATCAACACCGGCAACGGCTACACGGGCGGCCTGCAGTTCTCGTCGTCCACCTGGGCGGCGTACGGCGGCACGAAGTACGCGTCCAGCGCCGACCAGGCCTCCAAGGCCCAGCAGATAGAGATCGGCGAGAAGGTCCTCGCGGGCCAGGGCAAGGGTGCCTGGCCGAGCTGCGGCGTCGGCCTCTCGGGCGCCTCCAACGAGGGTGGCGGTGCGCAGGAGAGCGCCCCGCAGCAGACCCAGGAGCAGCCCAAGAACGAGCCCAGCGCGCAGACCGAGCAGCCGCAGCAGGCCGCTCCGAAGCAGGCGGCTCCGAAGGCCGAGGCTCCGAAGACCGAGTCCAAGAAGACCGTCGAGACCCCGACCGGCAAGACGGTCAAGAAGGGCGACGGCGAGTACAAGGTCAAGAAGGGCGACACCCTCTCCAAGATCGCCGAGGCGAAGGACGTCAAGGGCGGCTGGCACAAGGTGTACAAGCTCAACGGCGACATCATCGACAACGCCGACATGATCTTCCCGGGTCAGCAGCTGCACCTCAGCTAAGAGGAGCCTGCTGCAGCTCGGCCGAGAAGCTGAGAGTGGCGGCGGCGCTTCGGCGGAGGCGCCGCCTGCCCCATCCCCGTCCCCACGGGTCCACCCCGCCCCGGTGCGCGTATCCCCCGTACGCACCGGGGCGGGGTTTGTTTTGTTCCGTTCGGAAACTTTTTGCTCTCGGTTTGTCCATAGGGCGGCGGCTCGGCTCGCTCTTGCCCGGGAGCCGGTTAGGCTCGTGTCCGCGAGGCCAACGCCCCGCGTACCCGCGTCACATCCCAGAAGGAGATGCTCGTGCCGTCCATCGACGTCGTCGTAGCCCGGGAAATCCTGGACTCCCGAGGCAACCCCACGGTCGAGGTCGAGGTCGGCCTCGACGACGGCAGCACGGGTCGTGCCGCCGTTCCGTCCGGTGCGTCCACCGGTGCTTTCGAGGCCATCGAACTCCGTGACGGTGACCCCAACCGTTACCAGGGCAAGGGCGTGGAGAAGGCCGTCCTCGCCGTCATCGAGCAGATCGGCCCGGAGCTCGTCGGGTACGACGCGACCGAGCAGCGCCTGATCGACCAGGCGATGTTCGACCTCGACGCCACCGACAACAAGGGCTCGCTCGGCGCCAACGCCATCCTCGGCGTCTCGCTCGCCGTCGCGCACGCCGCGTCGGAGGCCTCCGACCTGCCGCTCTTCCGCTACCTCGGCGGTCCGAACGCGCACCTGCTGCCCGTTCCGATGATGAACATCCTGAACGGCGGGTCGCACGCCGACTCGAACGTCGACATCCAGGAGTTCATGATCGCGCCGATCGGCGCCGAGTCGTTCTCCGAGGCCCTGCGCTGGGGCACCGAGGTCTACCACACGCTGAAGAAGGTCCTGAAGGACAAGGGCCTCTCCACCGGCCTGGGCGACGAGGGCGGCTTCGCCCCGAACCTGGACTCCAACCGCGCCGCGCTCGACCTCATCCTCGAGGCCATCAAGCAGGCCGGTTACGTCCCCGGTGAGCAGATCGGCCTCGCCCTCGACGTCGCCGCTTCCGAGTTCTACAAGGACGGCAAGTACGAGTTCGAGGGCAAGTCCCGCTCGGCCGCCGAGATGACCGAGTACTACGAGGGCCTCGTCGCCTCGTACCCGCTCGTCTCCATCGAGGACCCGCTGTTCGAGGACGACTGGGCCGGCTGGAACGTCATCACCGAGAAGCTCGGCGAGAAGGTCCAGCTCGTGGGCGACGACCTGTTCGTCACCAACCCGGAGCGCCTGGCCCGTGGCATCGAGGAGAAGTCGGCCAACGCGCTTCTGGTGAAGGTCAACCAGATCGGCTCGCTGACCGAGACCCTGGACGCCGTCGAGATGGCCCAGCGCAGCGGCTTCAAGTGCATGATGTCGCACCGCTCCGGCGAGACCGAGGACGTCACCATCGCCGACCTGGCCGTCGCCACCAACTGCGGCCAGATCAAGACCGGCGCCCCGGCCCGCTCCGAGCGCGTCGCCAAGTACAACCAGCTGCTGCGCATCGAGGAGATCCTCGACGACGCCGCGGTCTACGCGGGCCGTTCGGCGTTCCCCCGCTTCAAGGGCTGAACCGCTTCTGAGCTCCGGCTCGGTATCCGGCTCCGCTGAGTAGTTACCTACGTCCCCGTACTCGGTCCCGTACCGTGTGCGGGGACGTACGTACGTATCGGGGAGGCGGCACACATGGCCGTGAAGGACCGCGACCGGTTCTCCACCGCGACCAGGCTGCGGCTGCTCGGCGAGCAGACCGCGGAGCGTGTCTACCGCTCGCAGACGAAGCGTCAGGCGCGCCGCTCCCGGCTCACGGGACGCGCCGCGCTCCTCGCGCTCGTCCTCTGCTCGCTGGTCGTCGCGCTCGCCTACCCGATAAGGCAGTACGTGTCGCAGCGCGCGGAGATCGCCGATCAGCGCCGTGAGCAGGCCGAGCACCGCGAGAACGTCGAGAAGCTGAAGGACGAGAAGGCCCGCTGGCGGGACGACGCGTACGCGGAGCAGCGTGTCCGGGAGCGGCTGCACTATGTGATGCCGGGCGAGACCGGCTACACGGTGATCGGCCCCGGGGCGGCGAAGACGCAGCGCGCCGACCAGGGGGCGGCCGCCAGGCCCTGGTACTCGAACGTCTGGGACGGCGTCGACAAGGCCGACCGTCCCGACGAAGACTGACTTTTCTCACCGACACCTCTCGTAGCGAGTCTCACCAATACCTCTCGTAGCGAACCGATCGAAAGACAGGCATGGAAACGCCCCCGCCGACCACCCCGCGCACCGAGCCCACCGACGCCGACGTCGAGGCCTTCAAGCAGCAGCTCGGCCGTCCGCCGCGCGGCCTGCGGGCCATCGCCCACCGCTGCCCCTGCGGGCAGCCGGACGTCGTCGAGACGGCGCCGCGCCTGCCGGACGGGACGCCGTTCCCGACGACGTACTACCTGACGTGCCCGCGGGCCGCTTCCGCGATCGGCACCCTCGAGGCCAACGGCGTCATGAAGGAGATGTCGGAGCGGCTGAAGACGGACCCCGAGCTGGCCGCGGCGTACCGCGCGGCGCACGAGGACTACATCGCGCGCCGTGACGCCATCGAGGTCCTCGAGGGCTTCCCGAGCGCGGGCGGCATGCCGGACCGCGTGAAGTGCCTGCACGTCCTGGTGGGCCACTCGCTGGCCGCGGGCCCCGGGGTGAACCCGCTGGGCGACGAGGCGATCGCGATGCTCCCTCAGTGGTGGGCCAAGGGGGCGTGCGTCACGCCGTGCGCCGATCAGGAGGCCGCCAAGTGACCCGCGTGGCAGCCGTCGACTGCGGCACGAACTCGATCCGCCTCCTGGTGGCGGACGCCGACCCCGCGACCGGCGAGCTGGTGGACCTGGACCGGCGGATGACGATCGTCCGTCTGGGCCAGGGCGTCGACAAGACGGGCCGCCTCGCCCCCGAGGCGCTCGAGCGCACCTTCGCGGCCTGCCGCGAGTACGCCGAGGTCATCAAGGAGCACGGCGCCGAGCGCCTCCGCTTCGTGGCGACCTCCGCGTCCCGCGACGCCGAGAACCGCGACGACTTCGTACGCGGGGTCCTGGACATCCTGGGTGTCGAGCCGGAGGTCATCAGCGGTGACCAGGAGGCCGAGTTCTCCTTCACGGGTGCGACGAAGGAGCTGACGGGCAGCGACCACCTGGCCAAGCCCTACCTCGTCGTGGACATCGGCGGCGGCTCCACGGAGTTCGTGGTCGGCGACGACGGGGTCGGCGCCGCCCGCTCGGTCGACGTCGGCTGCGTACGCCTCACGGAGCGGCACATCCGCACCGACCCGCCCGCACCCGCCGAGCTCGACGCGGTCCGCGCGGACATCGAGGCCGCGCTCGACCTCGCCGAGCAGACCGTGCCGATCGGCGATGCCCGCACCCTGGTCGGCCTCGCGGGTTCGGTGACCACGGTGGCCGCGATCGCGCTCGGCCTCGACGCGTACGACTCCGAGGCGATCCACCACTCCCGCGTCTCCTACGAGCAGGTCGCCGAGATCGTCGGCCGACTGACCCGCTCCACGCACGACGAGCGCGCGGCGATCCCGGTGATGCATCCGGGCCGGGTGGACGTCATCGCGGCGGGCGCGATGGTACTCCTGTCGATCATGGACCGGACCGGGGCCGGGGAGGTCGTCGTCAGCGAGCACGACATCCTCGACGGCATCGGCTGGTCGATCGCCTGAGCGCGTCATGTAGCGTCTGAGCGGCTGGTCGAGGGGTCGAAAGGCCCCTCGGCGACTTGCTGTCAGGAAAGTTCGTGAAGTTCTTCACAAGGAAATCGGCTCGGTTGGCCGATGTTCAGGGGTTCCGGCCCCCTGAAAGTGGCCCCTGAGGGCCGTGCGACCCATGACAGTGAAGGTTCGCCAGTGTGTCCGGAGTATGAACCGGGTGAGTGGTCCACTGGGCTCGGAAGGCGAGAGCGGCAGCTCACAAGGGGTGCACAACGTCTCGGGTAGTCCCGTGGTTCCCCTGGGGCGCTATGGCCTGTGTCACGTGGGCGGCGAAGTGTAGCAGAGGGCCTACCCATGCTTGTGAAGGGGCGCACGAGCGACCCCCCTCGGGCAGGTGGATACTCGATGGCATGAGCACCACGGAGCGTCCCAGGATCCTCGTAGTAGGCGGTGGGTACGTAGGCCTGTACGCAGCTCGGCGCATCCTCAAGAAGATGCGCTACGGAGAGGCGACCGTCACGGTCGTCGACCCCCGGTCGTACATGACCTACCAGCCCTTCCTCCCCGAAGCCGCAGCCGGCAGCATTTCGCCTCGGCACGTCGTCGTCCCGCTGCGACGCGTGCTGCCCAAGGCGGAAGTTCTGACCGGGCGGGTCACCACCATCGATCAGGACCGCAAGGTCGCGACGATCGCCCCCCTCGTGGGTGAGGCGTACGAGCTGCCCTTCGACTACCTGATCATCGCGATGGGCGCGGTCTCCCGCACCTTCCCGATCCCCGGCCTCGCCGAGCAGGGCATCGGCATGAAGGGCATCGAGGAGGCCATCGGCCTGCGCAACCACGTCCTCGAGCAGCTGGACAAGGCTGACTCCACGACGGACGAGGATGTCCGCCGCAAGGCGCTGACCTTCGTCTTCGTCGGCGGTGGCTTCGCGGGTGCGGAGACCATCGGTGAGGTCGAGGACATGGCCCGCGACGCGGCCAAGTACTACAACAACGTGAAGCGCGAGGACATGCGCTTCGTGCTCGTCGACGTCGCGGACAAGATCCTCCCCGAGGTCGGCCCGAAGCTCGGCCAGTACGGCAAGGAGCACCTCGAGGGCCGCGGTGTCGAGGTCTACCTCAAGACCGGCATGGACTCCTGCGTGGACGGCCACGTGGTGCTGAACAACGGCCTCGAGGTCGACTCCAGCACCATCGTGTGGACCGCCGGTGTGAAGCCGAACCCGGCGCTCGCCCGCTTCGGCCTGCCGCTCGGCCCCCGCGGCCACGTGGATACCCAGACGACGCTCCAGGTGCAGGGCACCGACTACATCTGGGCCGCGGGCGACAACGCCCAGGTGCCGGACATGGTCGGCCGCAAGGCGGGCAACGAGAACGCCTGGTGCCCGCCGAACGCCCAGCACGCGCTGCGCCAGTCCAAGGTCCTCGGCGACAACGTGATCTCCGGCATGCGGGGCTTCCCGCAGAAGGAGTACAGCCACGCCAACAAGGGTGCGGTCGCCGGTCTCGGTCTGCACAAGGGCGTCGCGATGATCGTCGTCGGCAAGATGAAGATCAAGCTCAAGGGCCGTCTGGCCTGGTACATGCACCGCGCGTACCACGGCATGGCGATGCCGACGTTCAACCGCAAGATCCGTGTCTTCGCCGACTGGACGCTCGCGGTCTTCCTCAAGCGTGAGGTCGTCTCGCTGGGCGCCATGGAGACTCCTCGCGAGGAGTTCTACGAGGCCGCCAAGCCCGCGCCGAAGCCTGCGGCCAAGGCCGAGCCGGTCGCTCCCGTCGAGGAGAAGGCCAAGGCCTCCTGACCTCGGGTTGACCTCAGGTCACTGATCAGCCCCGAAGGGGCCGCCCGCCATCCGTGGTGCGGGCGGCCCCTTCGGGTTTTTCCGGGCTTCATGCGTGGCGGTTACACGTATTTTGCCGATCCGTGACGCGGTAACGGGACTGCGCAAGCGCCCGGTTGGTGTTTACGTGGTGTTGAACCTATCCGGGATTTCCGTGTCACGGAGGTGTGCACCATGCCCGATGCCGCACTGCGGCTGAAGAACCTTGCCGAACAATTGCTGGGAGCCCCGCTCCCCGTACGCATTCGTGCCTGGGACGGTTCCGAAGCAGGCCCGCCGGGTGCCCCCACCCTCGTCGTACGCAATCGCCGTGCCCTGCGCCGCCTGATGTGGAAGCCGGGCGAGCTGGGTCTGGCCCGCGCCTGGGTGGCCGGGGACCTGGACGTCGACGGCGATCTGTACGCCGCGCTCGACCACCTCGCAGGATTCATCTGGGAGCGCGACGAGGACGCGAAGAACCTCAGGGAGTCCCTGCGCGACCCGAAGTTCCGCGCCGCCGCCCGCACCCTGGTCGGCCTCGCAGTACCGTTCCTGCCGCCCGCCCCGCCGCAGGAGGAGATGCGCAGGCGGAGCAGGCTCCATCTGCACACCAAGGGCAGCGACCGGCAGGCCATCAGCCACCACTACGACGTGGGCAACGACTTCTACGAGCTCGTGCTCGGCCCCTCGATGGTCTACTCGTGCGCATACTGGGGGGCCGGTGAAGAGGAAGCCTCCACCCTGGAGGACGCCCAGCGCGACAAGCTGGAGCTCATCGCCCGCAAGCTCGCCCTGAAGCCCGGCATGCGGCTGCTCGACGTCGGCTGCGGCTGGGGCTCCATGGCCATCCACGCGGCGCGCGAGCACGGCGTCACCGTCGTCGGCGTCACGCTCTCCCAGGAGCAGGCCGCGTACGCCAGGAAGCGCATCGCGGAGGAGGGTCTGACCGACAGGGTCGAGATCCGCGTCCAGGACTACCGTGACGTGCGTGACGGTCCTTACGACGCCATATCGTCCATCGGCATGGCCGAGCACGTCGGCGCCGAGCAGTACTTGGAGTACGCACACGCCTTGCACGCCCTTCTCAAACCGGGCGGCAGGCTGCTCAACCACCAGATCGCCCGTCGGCCACAGACCGACGAGTCGACGTACGAGGTGGACGACTTCATCGACGCCTATGTCTTCCCCGGCGGCGAGCTCGCTCCCGTCGGGTCGACCGTCGGGCTCCTGGAGCGCGCCGGGTTCGAGGTGCGCGACGTGGAGGCGATCCGCGAGCACTACGCCCTCACGCTGCGCCGCTGGGTCGCCAACCTGGAGGCCCGCTGGAAGGAGGGCCAGCGGCTCACGTCGCCGGGCCGCGCCCGCATCTGGCGTCTCTACATGGCGGCGTCCGCGCTCGCCTTCGAGCGCAACCACATCGGCGTCAACCAGGTCCTCGCGGTGAAGACGCCGGAGGTGGGGACCTCCGGCATGCCGCTGCGGGCCCGCGACTGGCGGTAGGCCGAGGACCGGGGCCGGGGGAGTCGGCCGCCGGTGAGCCTCAGCGACGGACCGGGACCATGGGGAGCGGTCCGGCGCTGAGGCTCATGTGCGCCTGCGGCCGGATCGTCGTGTTCGGTACGGGACGCAGTCGCCAGCGCCCCGCGATGGTGGCCAGGGCGAGGGTCGCCTCCGTCATGCCGAACACGTCCCCGATGCATTTACGGCTGCCGGCTCCGAAGGGGAGGTAACTGCCGCGTGTCACGTCCTTCGCCCGCTCGGGAAGCCACCGGTCCGGGTCGAAGGACTCGGGGTCCTTGAACAGTTCGCCGTTGTGGTGCAGGACGTAGGGGCTGATCAGGATGTCGGAGTGGGGAGGAAGCTGCCGTCCCCCGAGCTCCGTGGCCTCGGTGGTGGTCCGTGTGTAGAGCCAGGCGGGCGGATACAGCCGCAGGCTCTCGGTGAACACCCTGCGGCTGTAGTCGAGTCGCGGGATGTCGGCGTAGACGGGCGCCCTGCCGTCGAGCACTTCGTCGAGCTCGGCCTGCAGGGCCGCCTCGACCTTCGGGTTCTTGCCGAGGAGATGGAAGGTCCACGCCAGAGCGCTGGCGGTCGTCTCGATCCCGGCAAGGAGCAGGGTCATGACCTGGTCGTGGACCTCCTGGTCGTCCAGGCGTCCGCCGCTCTCGGGGTCCTCGGCGGTGAGCAGGGCCGACAGCAGGTCGCCGCGGTCTTCGTCGGTGCGCCGGTAATCCTCGACGATCTGGTTGATCAGCCGGTGCATCCGGGTCAGCGCCTCCTCGAAGCGGCGGTTGGCCGCGATGGGAAGCTTCGCGAAGAGCCCGGTGGGGTCCATCGCCTGCCGGTACGCGCCGTGCACGATGATCGGCAGACAGTGCTGGATCTCGGCGACCGCTCTGCCCGCGATCTCGGTGGAGAACAGCGCACGGGCGGTGACACGGGCGGTCAGCGCCTGCATGGTGTTGCTGACGTCGATGGCCCGTCCCGCTTCCCACGACCGCGCCTCGGCGTCGCTCTCCTCCTGCATCACCTCCGCGTAGGTGGGGAGCCGCGAGGTGTGGAAGGCGGGCTGCACCAGGCGTCGCTGCCTGCGGTGGTCCGCCCAGTCGGAAGTGATCAGGCCATTGCCCAGGATCGGGCGGGCCTTCTCCTTCACCGGCCCGCCCGTGTCGTAGACGCGTGCGTTGAGGAGTACCTGCTGGACCAGGTCCGGATGGCAGGGCAGGTAGGCGCGGCTGGTGCCCAGCTTGAGTTCGACCAGGTCGCCGTGGGCCGGCAGTGAGGCCAGGAAATCCGTCGGCCGACGCGCCATCTGTACGGCGTGCCCGATCAGCGGCAGACCGCCGGGCGCGGTGGCGAACCGCCAGTCGTGTGTCGCGGGCTGCTGGTGATCGGTCCTCGTACCCATGTCTCCTTCATCCCCTTGCGAGCGTCTGTTCCGGGCGGCCCGTGCCGCGGGGATCTGATGCCCCTGAGTACTACTGCTGGCGTGGTTCGCAGATCATGGGCAGCGGCCCTGCTTCCAGCGTGGCTTTCGGCTCCGGGCGCAGTGCGCCGCCGGGAACGGGGCGAAGGCGCCACCGGCCGGCGATCGTGGCCACGATGAGGGCGGTCTCGGTGAGCGCGAGAACATCCCCGATGCACTTGTGACTGCCCGCCCCGAACGGCAGCAGGGCCCCGCGCGGGACGGCCTCGGCGCGCTCGTCGAGCCAGCGCTCGGGCGCGAACTCCTCCGGTTCGGGGAAGAGTTCGCCGTTGTGGTGCAGGGCGTAGGCGCTGTACACCACCATCGCGCCTGCCGGAATGGGATGGCCCCCGAGCTCGGTGTCGGCCGCCGCCACCCGCATGGACATCCAGGACGGCGGGTACAGACGCAGCGCCTCGGTGATGACCGCGCGGGTGTACTCCAGCTTCGGAAGATCGTCGAAGACCGGTGAACGGTCCCCGACGGCGGCGTCGATCTCGGCGTGCACCCGCTTCTCGATCTCGGGGTGCTCGCCCAGCAGGTGGAAGACGAAGGCGAGGGTCGACGCGGTCGTCTCGCTGCCCGCCACCAGGAAGGTGACGACCTGGTCGAGGACTTCCTCGTCGGTCAGCCGCTGCCCGGTCTCCGGGTGTTCGGACCGCAGGAGGGTGGAGAGCAGGTCACCGTGGTCCTCATCGGACCGGCGGCGTTCACTGATCATCGTGTCGACGATCTCCCGCAGCCGGGTGTTCGCCCATGCGTAGCGTCGGTTCTCGGGGGTGGGCAGCTTCTCCATCAGGCCGAGCGGCGCGACCGTGCGCTTGTAGATGCCCTGCGAGACGGTACGCAGACACTGCCGGGCCTCTTCGATGGTCGCCACGTCGACGCCGGTGGAGAACAGTGTCCTGGCGGCGACCCGCATGAGAAGGGCGTGCATGGCCTCGCCGATGTCCTGCGTCTCCCCGGCCCGCCATGAACCGATCGCGGCGCGCGTGTCCTCGCCGACCGCGGCGGTGTAGTCGGCGATCCGGGTCGAGTGGAACGCCGGCTGGATGACGCGCCGCTGGAAGCGGTGGTCATCGCCGCGCGAGACGGACAGGCTGTTCCCGAGCAACTGGCGGGCCTTGTCGAAGACGCCGCCTTTGTCGAACACCCGCGGGTTCACCAGGACGTGGTGGACGAGGTCGGGATGGCAGGCGAGATAGGCGCGGCTGGGCCCGAGCCTGATCTCGACCACGTCCCCGTGGGCGGGCAGGGAGGCCAGGAACTCCAGCGGGCGACGCCAGAGCGCGAGCGTGTGTCCCAAGAGGGGGACCGATCCTGGTGCGGTGCCGAACGACCAGGAGCGGGCCGGTTTGACGGAATCCTTCGCCGGGGTCACGTTTCCCGCTTCCCTACTGAATACGAGAGTTGACGTCGTTCACGGCTGCTTTGTACCGTTTGTTGCTGGTGGTCCAGACGAAGTTGCCGTAGATGAGGTCAAGCAGGACATCTCGTGTGATGTCATCGAAAGCCGCTATGCATCGCATGTCCTCGACGATGTCGTCAAGGCGGTTCTGGAAGAACTCGTCGAAAGCGCTCTGGTCCGACACGTCGCACAGCCGGAAGCAGTTGGTTATTTGCCCCAGCGAAACTTCACGGTCGTAGGAGTAGAAGTCATTGACGATGGCGAGGCCGCGCGTGGTCATGCGAGCCGCCAAACCCGTCTTCGCGTGTTCGGTGAACTCCTTGTGACTGTAAATGGGGTACGACATCTTCATCCAGAAGTCGACACCGACATCAGTGACGCGGAATCTGAAGTACTGCTCCGGAGAAGTGGTGCAGAGTACTTTCTTGACAGGCGAGTCGCGGAACATGTGATCGCTGGTGACGAATGCACGGGCCCCTTCGAATGCGAACCTGGCGTCTTCCTCGCTGTAATACTTCTCGCATATCTTGCGCAGTTCGGGCAAGAAGGCGTCGAAGTCGTGCAGCGCCGGATCCATGTCGTCCCATACGAAGGTGACGCAATTCAGGATGCAGACGGCCTTGAAGGCTTCCATGTTCCGGATGTGACGAGCGCTCTGCGACCACCGGACGACATCCATGTAGGAGATCCAGCGCTCGTCGGACACCGTCCTTCCGAAGGGCGCGACCGCCGTATTGCAGGCGTCGATGACTTCCCGCAGCTCGGCATCTGTCAGGGGACACATCTCGGGCGCCCGGCCGATGTGCTGCTCGAACGCGTCGGCGAACTGGCGGGTGCTCTCCTGCCAGTGCCGCATCATGCCGGAGAGTTCGCTCTTCTGGGGCAGGGAAATGTCAGTGGTCACGAGTCCCTCACTATGGCCATGCGGGTGATCTGCTCAAGGGCGTCCATCGTCTCCGCGGTGAACGGCGCCCGGTCGATTGCGCGCAGCGCCTGTTGCCGGCGGTCGTCGATCATGCACTCGACCTGCTCCCGGGCGCGGGTCGCCTCGAAGATGCCGCGGACGGTGTCGGCGCCCTGCTCATCAAGGAGCGGGTCACCGAGCAGCCGTCGCAGCTGTGCGGTCTGCTCGCTGTCGGCACCTCTGAGGGCGAGCGCGGTCAACGCGGTGTTCTTGCCCGCACGCAAGTCGTCAAGGCGCGACTTCCCGGTGATCAGCGGGTCGCCGTACACCCCGAGCAGGTCGTCGCGGAGCTGGAAGGCCTCCCCGAGGGGAAGCGCGTAGGCGGTGAAGGCGGCCATGATCCCCGGACCGGCACCCGCGATGGCGGCACCGATGTGCAAGGGGCGCTCGATGGTGTACTTGGCCGTCTTGTACCGATAGACGTTCAGCGTGGCATCGACGTCTTCCGTCAGTTCGCCCGTGGCGTGCAGGTCGAGATACTGGCCGAGCATCAACTCGGTGCGCATTTCCGCGAGGAGCGGCAGCGCCACCTGGAGTTGTCCGGGGGTGAGCCCGGCCTGGTGGAGGAGTTCGTCGGACCAGGTGAGCGTGAGGTCGCCGAGCAGGACGGCGGCGCTCATGCCGAACCACTCGGCCTCGACCGGTCCCCGCGACAGGGCACGGTGCTCCGCCATGGTGCGGTGGATGGTGGGGCGTCCGCGCCGGCTGTCGCTGTTGTCCATGACGTCGTCATGGATGAGCGCGAAGGCGTGGAACATCTCGAGACAGGCGGCGACCTGGACCATCGGCTCGACGTCGTCACCGCCGCCGATCGCCTGCCAGCCGGTCATGCAGAGCAGGGGGCGTATGCGTTTGCCCCCCGAAAGGAAATCCCTCACCAATCCCGTGAGATACGGCAGGTGCGCGTGGGGTGTGGTGCTGTTCTTTTCTGCAAGAAAGTCCGCGAGCGCGTCGTCCACTAACTTCAGGACTGGTTCTGCGTCTAAGGCGGTGATGGGTGCTGTCATTTAGTCAAATTCCCCCGTTCGACTAATTGCAGGGTTCCTGTTGAGGGCGTGAGGGCGCTGATGGTAGAAGCTCTCACAGCAAATGCGGAACGGGCTGACGGCACAACTCTGTGAACGGGCATGCCTCATGGCGCCCGTAGTGGGAGTGATTCTTTAGTGCCGTTCGTCGGCTACCGCTCTGTCACCTTTCGGCAACCCGAGAGCGGCACGCCCGTTCACGTGCGTGGAAGAGTCTTCTACTTGCCACTCGACATTCCCCCGTCGGAGTCCGGCCAACTCTCTGATGCGTCGCCAGTCTAGGCACACGATCCTCGGATGGGGAAGGGATCACTTGTCGGGCGGAGGATGGGTGGTGGGCCCACGCGGTCTCTTATGTGCCTCTTACCTGCGGCCCCGGCCTCTAAAAAATGGTTGCGCCCCGGTGTCGGCTGAGGTACGTTCAGTGACCGTAGTTGATCAATATACCTGGGCAATACGCCGTCATCCGGCCCGTATTGTCGAGTTGTGTGTTGTCTATTCGGCACACCTGCGTGTGCCTATCGAGTCGGCGCCGAGTGCGGCCGACTTATTCGAGTGCCCTTATGGCCTCTCTTCGCAATGAGAGGCAGGTAAGCGTTTTTCAGGCGTCGGGGGAAGGTGCCTAAATGTCCGTAGTCTCTGCTCTGCCGTCTGACCATTCTGGCAGTTCTGACCATTCTGGCTATGAGGCCGAAAACGCGATCGCGGTCATCGGTATCGCCTGCCGCCTGCCCGGCGCGAGCGGCCCCGGGGAATTCTGGCGGCTGCTCAGCTCCGGTGAGCACGCGGTCACTTCGGTACCTTCCGACCGCTGGACGCGGGGCGCGGACTCCGAGAAGGAAACCGCCCTGGATCACGGTGCCTTCCTCGACCACCCTGACATGTTCGATGCCGACTTCTTCGGCATCTCCCCGCGCGAAGCGGCGGCCATGGACCCCCAGCAGCGGCTGATGCTCGAAATCGGCTGGGAGGCACTGGAGGACGCGGGGCTGAGCACTTCGCGCCTCACCGGCGGTCGTACGGGAGTGTTCGTCGGCGCCATCAGCGACGACTACGCCACGCTGCTGCGGCAGCGCGGCTCGGCGTCGGTGACACACCACACGCTGACCGGCCTGAACCGCGGGATGATCGCCAACCGGCTGTCCTATCTGCTCGGCGCCCGCGGCCCGAGCATGGTGATCGATACGGGCCAGTCCTCCTCCCTCGTCGCGGTGCACGCCGCCTGCCGGAGCCTGCGCGACGGAGAGTGCGAAACCGCCCTCGCCGGCGGCCTGCACCTCAACCTCGCCTTCGACAGCACCCTGACCGCGGCACGTTTCGGCGGCCTTTCACCCGACGGCCGGTGCTTCGTCTTCGACTCCCGGGCCAACGGTTTCGTCCGCGGCGAGGGCGGCGGCCTGGTACTGCTCAAACCGCTTCGCCAGGCGTTCGCGGACGGCGACCGGATCCACGGCGTGCTGCGCGGCAGCGCCGTCAACAACGACGGTGGCGGGGACACCCTCACCACGCCGAGCCGGCCCGCCCAGGAGGACGTTCTGCGCCGGGCCTGCGCCGCCGCCGGTGTCGCCCCCGCAGACGTGCAGTACGTCGAACTGCACGGCACCGGCACCGCGGTCGGCGACCCCGTCGAGGCGGCGGCACTGGCGCGGACCGTCGGTTCCGCACACGCCGGGCACCGGCCGCTGCTCGTCGGTTCCGCCAAGACGAACGTCGGGCACCTCGAAGGCGCGGCGGGCATCACCGGACTCATCAAGGTGCTGCTCTCTCTCAAGGCCCGTCGGCTGCCGCCCAGTCTGAACTTCCGGTCGGCCAACCCCGCCATCCCGCTCGACGAGTGGAACATGCGGGTGCAGACGGAGCTTTCGCCCTGGCCATGCCCCGACGTACCGCTGGTCGCCGGGGTCTCGGCCTTCGGCGTGGGCGGAACCAACGCGCATGTGATCGTCTCCGAGGCGCCCTCATCCGTAGGCGCCGAAGCCCCGACGACCACCGGCGCCTCCGTGAGCGCTTCGGTGAGCGCTTCCGTGAGCGCTTCCGTGAGTGTCCCCACCACCGTTCCCGACGCGCTGCCGTGGGTGGTGTCGGCGCGGACCGCGGACGGGCTGCGAGGGCAGGCGGCACGGTTGCGTGACTTCGCCGCCGCAGGTGACGCCTCCCGCACGGACATCGGGTGGTCGCTCGCCGGGCACCGCACCGCCCTGGAGCACCGCGCGGCGGTGGTGGCCGGCGACGACGGGGAATTCCTGGCCGGTCTGGACGCGATCGCCGCCGGCGAACCCGCCGGCCACGTGATCACCGGCACGGCCCCCGGCGGGACCGATGCCGCGGTGGTGTTCGTCTTCCCCGGGCAAGGGGCGCAGTGGGTCGGCATGGCCGCCGAACTCCTGCGCACTTCGGCGGTGTTCGCCGAGTCCGTCGAGGAGTGCGCCCAGGCGCTGGCACCGCACATCGACTGGGACCTGCGTGACGTACTCAGGGACGCTTCGGACGGAAGCGCGCTGCGCAGGGTGGACGTACTGCAACCCGCCCTGTGGGCCGTGATGGTCTCGCTGGCGCGCGTGTGGCGCTCCCTGGGCGTGGTCCCCTCCGCGGTCATCGGTCATTCACAGGGCGAGATCGCCGCGGCGTGCGTCGCCGGCGCGCTGTCACTGGACGATGCCGCGCTCCTGGTCGCTCTGCGCAGCCGCATCGCCGTGCAGCTGACCGACCGGGGCGCGATGGCGTCCGTCGACGCCTCGGCGGAGCGCGTGTCCGAGTTCATCGCGGGCCGGGACGACGCCTGGATCGCCGCGGTCAACAGCCCCACCGCCACGGTGGTGGCGGGTAGCCGGGAAGCACTGGCCGAGGTCGTGGCCCGTGCGGAGCGCGCCGGTCATCGCACACGGACCATCGAGAGCGCCTACGCCTCGCACACTCCGCACGTGGAACAGATCCGCGAGGAGTTCCTGCGGCGGGTGGCATCCGTTGCTCCGCGGGCCGCCGAGGTACCGATGTACTCGACGGTCACCGCGGGTCCGGTCGCGGGCGAGTCGCTGGACGCCGACTACTGGTACGACAACCTCCGTGAGCGTGTGCGCTTCCGGGACACCGTGCAGACCCTCGTCGGTGAGGGCGGGCGGCTCTTCCTGGAAGTCAGCCCGCATCCGGTCCTGACCAACGCCCTTCAGGAAACCGGCCAGGCCGCCGGAGCGAGCGTCGCCGCCACGGGAACACTGCGCCGGGACAAGGGCGGCAGCCGTCAGCTCCTCACCTCGTTGACCCACCTCTGGGTCAACGGCGCGGGCGTCGACTGGGCCGCGGTCTTCACCGGCACGGGCGCGCGGCGGACCGACCTGCCCACCTACGCGTTCCAGCGCCGTCGGCACTGGTTCGACACCTCAGACTCGTCCGACACCTCAGGCTGGGCCGACTCCTCAGGCTGGGCTGACTCCTCAGACTCGTCCGAGACTTCCGACACCTCCGACGTGCCCGTCCGCGCACCCGCGCTCGCCCGCGCGGAGTCGGGCGAGGCCCTGTCTCCGGCCCCGCCGACACCCGCGGCGGTCATGTCGGACGCCGACACGGCACGCCGGATACGGGCCCACGCGGCCGCGGTCCTGGGACACGCCGCGCCGGACGGACTCGACGCGGGGCGGACGTTCAAGGACCTCGGGTTCGACTCGATCATGCTCGGCGATCTGCGCAACCGGATCAACGCCGCGTTAGGCGTCAGCCTGACCACCGCCACGCTCTTCGACCATCCCACGCCGGCCAAGCTCGCCGAACACGTCACCACCACCGCCGCGCACGACCGCGCCCCCGCCGTGCACCCCGAAGACGCGGGGCTGGTCGCCGCCGACGAACCCATAGCCATCATCGCGATGAGCTGCCGCCTCCCCGGCGGCGCCCGCTCCCCGGAAGACCTGTGGCAACTGGTGGCCACCCAGCAGGACGCGATTTCCCCCTTCCCCGAGGACCGCGGCTGGGACCTGGAGCGGCTGCACCGCTCCGATGGCCCCGGCAGCAGCTTTGCCCGAGGCGGTGGATTCCTGGACGACGCGGGCGAGTTCGACGCCCGGTTCTTCGGGATCTCGCCGCGTGAGGCGCTCGCCATGGACCCGCAGCAGAGGCTGCTCCTTGAGACTTCCTGGGAGCTCCTTGAACGGGCCGGCATCGACCCGGCGTCGCTGCGCGACAGCCGAACCGGCGTCTTCGTCGGCACCATGGACCAGGAGTACGGGCCCCGGCTGCACGAAGCACCCGAATCGCTCGACGGGTTCCTGCTCACCGGAAAGACCACCAGCGTCGCCTCCGGCCGCATCTCCTACCTGCTCGGCCTGACCGGTCCGGCCCTCACGGTGGACACGGCGTGCTCGTCGTCCCTGGTGGCGCTGCATCTGGCGGTGCAGTCGCTGCGCCGTGGCGAGTCCTCGCTCGCCCTGGCCGGCGGTGTGACGGTGCTCAACACTCCCGGTATTTTCACCGAGTTCAGCAGACAGCAGGGTCTTTCCCGAGACGGCCGCTGCAAGGCGTTCGCCGCCGCGGCCGACGGTACGGGGATGGCCGAGGGCGCGGGGATGCTCCTTGTGGAGCGCCTGTCCGACGCTGAGCGCCTTGGGCATCGGGTGCTTGCGGTGATCCGGGGCTCGGCGATGAACCAGGACGGTGCGTCGAATGGTCTGACGGCACCCAACGGTCTGTCCCAGCAGAGGGTCATTCGGGACGCGTTGGCGGATGCGGGTGTGGTGGCGTCCGAGGTGGATGTGGTGGAGGCGCATGGGACCGGTACGGCGCTGGGTGATCCGATCGAGGCGCAGGCGTTGTTGGCGACGTATGGGCGGGACAGGCCGTCTGAGCGGCCGGTGTTGTTGGGTTCGCTGAAGTCGAACATCGGTCATACGCAGGCGGCTGCGGGCGTGGCCGGTGTGATCAAGATGGTGATGGCCCTGCGCGAGGGGGTCGTTCCCGGGACGTTGCACGTGGATGAGCCGAGTCCGCAGGTGGACTGGGCTTCGGGTGCCGTGGAGCTGGTGACGCGGAACGCCGAGTGGCCGGAGGCCGACCGGGCTCGGCGGGCGGCTGTGTCGTCGTTCGGAATCAGTGGCACGAACGCCCACGTGATCCTGGAACAGGCCCGACCGGACGCCGCTCCGTCGTCTGCCGTTGCCGCCGATGCCCCGGCTGTGGGTGCTGGTGGTGGGGTGGTTGTGCCGTGGGTGGTGTCGGGGCGGTCCGCGGAGGGGTTGCGGGGGCAGGCGGCGCGGTTGGGTCAGTTCGCTGCCTGGAGTGATGCCTCTGTCGCGGATGTGGGGTGGTCGTTGGCCATGCGTCGGGCGGCGTTGGAGCACCGTGCGGTGATCGTGGCGGGGGATCGGGGGGAGTTCCTGTCGGGTCTGGACGCGATTGCCTCGGGGGAGCCGGCTGCTGAAGTGGTCAGTGGGGTGGCGGCGGGTGCGTCTGATGCGGGCGTGGTGTTTGTGTTCCCGGGTCAGGGGTCGCAGTGGGCCGGTATGGCACGGGAGTTGTTGGACAGCTCGCCGGTGTTCGCCGAGTCGGTCGAGCGGTGTGCTCGGGCGCTGGCTCCGCATACCGATTGGTCGCTGCTGGATGTGCTGCGGTCGCGTCCGGATGCGCCGTCCTTGGAGCGGGTGGATGTGGTGCAGCCGGTGTTGTGGGCGGTGATGGTGTCGTTGGCCGAGGTGTGGCGGTCGGCGGGTGTGGTGCCGTCGGCTGTGGTGGGGCATTCGCAGGGTGAGTTGGCGGCGGCGTGTGTGGCGGGGGTGCTGTCGCTGGACGACGCGGCCCGGGTTGTGGCTTTGCGCTCGAGGTTGATCGGCGGTGAGTTGTCGGGGCTGGGCGGCATGGTGTCGCTGGCCCGGCCGGTGGCTCAGGTGTCGGAGCTGCTTGCCCGGTGGGAGGGGCGTATCAGTGTGGCCGTGGTCAATGGTCCGGCTGCCACGGTGGTGGCTGGGGACACGGCGGCTCTGGACGAGCTGATGGAGGTGTGTGAGGAGGAGGGTGTTCAGGCGCGTCGTGTCCCGGTGGATTACGCCTCGCACACGTCTCATATCGAGCGTGTGCGCAGCGAACTCCTCGACTTGGCGGCGCCGGTCGTGCCGGGTCCCGGCGAGGTGCCGATGTACTCGGCGGTGACCGGGGCGTTGCTGGACGGCGGTGCGGCGGGGGCGGAGTACTGGTACCGCAATCTGCGGGAGCCGGTGCGTTTCCACGAGACGGTCGACGCTCTTCTCCGGGATGGTTATTCCACGTTTGTGGAGGTCAGTGCGCATCCGGTGTTGACCGGTGCGATCGAGGAGGCCGGGCATGCGGCGGACAAGTCGCTGACGGTCACCGGGACTTTGCGGCGGGAGCACGGGGGCGAGCGGCAGTTCCTGACCTCGCTGGCCGCGCTCTGGGTCCACGGGGTGGTCCCCGACTGGGCCGCGCTCCTGCCCGCCCCCCAAGGCGAACCGGTCGACCTGCCCACGTACGCCTTCCAACACCGCCACTACTGGCTCGCACCCACCGGCTCGGCGTCCGAGGTCCGCGTCGACCTGCCGACCGGGCCCGAGCCCGAGTCCGAGGTTCTTGAGGGGTTCCCACGGAGGGTGGCCGAAGCGGCCACCGCCGCACAGCAGAAGCAGGTCGCGCTCAATGAAGTGTGCCGCCAGGCGGCGGTCGTGCTGGGATGGTCCTCGGCGGACGAGGTGGAGGTCGGGCGGGCCTTCCGGGACCTCGGATTCGATTCGCTGACGGGCGTACAACTGCGCAACCGCCTGGTCGCGGCGACGAGCCTGGCCCTCTCGCCCACGGTGGTGTTCGACCACCCGACTCCCGTGGCGCTGGCCTCGTATCTACGGGACCGAATACTCGGCGTGGACATCACGGCACTGGCTCCGGTCGCGTCCGCAGCCGCCGACGAACCGATCGCGATCGTGTCGACCAGTTGCCGTTTCCCGGGTGGCGTACGGTCGCCCGAGGACCTCTGGGACGTGTTGTTGTCCGAACACGACGTGATCTCCGAGTTCCCGACGGACCGTGGCTGGAACCTCGACGACCTGTACCACCCCGACACGACACGACCCGGCAGCTGTTACGTCCACCACGGCGGGTTCCTGCACGACGCGGGCGAGTTCGACGCCGGTTTCTTCGGGATCTCGCCGCGTGAGGCCCACGCCATGGACCCGCAGCAGAGGCTGCTTCTCGAGTCCTCCTGGGAGTCCCTGGAGCGCGCCGGCATCGACCCGCTGTCGTTGCGCGGCAGCCGGACGGGTGTCTTCGTCGGTGTCGTTCCGCAGGGCTACGGCAGTGGTGCGACCGACACCAAGGGTTCTGAGGGCTACCTCTTCACTGGTGCCGCGGGCAGCGTGGCGTCCGGCCGTATCGCCTACACCCTTGGTCTTACCGGCCCGGCCATCACCGTGGACACGGCGTGCTCCTCGTCCTTGGTCGCCCTGCACCTTGCTGTGCGGGCCCTGCGCAACGGCGAGTGCGGTATGGCTCTCGTCGGCGGGGTCAGCGTCATGTCCACGCCCGGGATCTTCACGGAGTTCAGCCATCAGCGCGGCCTTTCGCCCGATGGCCGTTGCAAGCCCTTCGCGGCGGCGGCCGACGGCACCGCCTGGGCCGAGGGTGTGGGGATGCTGTTGGTGGAGCGGTTGTCGGATGCTGAGCGTCTTGGGCATCGGGTGCTTGCGGTGATCCGTGGCTCGGCGGTGAACCAGGATGGTGCTTCCAACGGCTTGACGGCGCCGAACGGTCCGGCTCAGGAGCAGGTCATTCGGGACGCGTTGGCGGATGCGGGTGTGGTGGCGTCCGGGGTGGATGTGGTGGAGGCGCATGGGACCGGTACGGCGCTGGGTGATCCGATCGAGGCGCAGGCGTTGTTGGCGACGTACGGGCGGGACAGGCCGTCTGAGCGGCCGGTGTTGTTGGGTTCGTTGAAGTCGAACATCGGTCATACGCAGGCGGCGGCTGGGGTGGCCGGTGTGATCAAGATGGTGATGGCCCTGCGAGAGGGGGTTGTCCCGCGAACGTTGCATGTTGATGAGCCGAGTCCGCATGTGGACTGGGCGTCCGGCGCCGTCGAGCTGGTGACGCGGAACGCCGAGTGGCCGGAGGCCGAGCGGGTGCGGCGGGCGGCTGTGTCGTCGTTCGGCGTGAGCGGCACCAACGCCCATGTGATCGTCGAGGCCCCGCCGAGGGTGGAGACGGCTCCGGTTGTCGAGGACGCGTCCCCCTCTGGGGTGGTGCCGTGGGTGGTGTCGGGGCGGTCCGCGGAGGGGTTGCGGGGGCAGGCGGCGCGGTTGGGTGAGTTCGCCGCCGGGAGTGATGCCCCGGTCGCGGATGTGGGGTGGTCGTTGGCCATGGGGCGGGCGGCGTTGGAGCACCGTGCGGTGGTCGTGGCGGGGGATCGGGGGGCGTTCCTGTCGGGTCTGGACGCGATTGCCTCGGGAGAGCCCGCGGGCAACGTGGTCATCGGCACGGCTCTGGACAGGGCTGATGCGGGTGTGGTGTTCGTCTTCCCGGGTCAGGGGTCCCAGTGGGCCGGTATGGCCAGGGAGTTGTTGGAGTCCTCGCCTGTTTTCGCTTCGCGGATGGAGGCGTGCGCCGCGGCTCTTGAGCCGTTTCTGGATGGCTGGTCCCTGCTGGACGTGGTGTCTCAGGAGGACGACGAGCTGTTGCACCGGGTGGATGTGGTGCAGCCGGTGTTGTGGGCGGTGATGGTGTCGTTGGCCGAGGTGTGGCGGTCGCGTGGTGTGGTGCCGTCGGCTGTGGTGGGGCATTCGCAGGGTGAGTTGGCGGCGGCGTGCGTGGCGGGGGTGCTTTCGGTCGAGGACGCGGCCCGGATCGTGGCTTTGCGCTCGAGGTTGATCGGCGGTGAGTTGTCGGGGCTGGGCGGCATGGTGTCGTTGGCCCGGCCGGTGGCTCAGGTGTTGGAGCTGCTTGCCCGGTGGGAGGGGCGTATCAGTGTGGCTGTGGTCAATGGTCCGGCTGCCACGGTGGTGGCTGGGGACACGGCGGCTCTGGATGAGCTGATGGAGGTGTGTGAGGAGGAGGGTGTTCAGGCGCGTCGTGTCCCGGTGGATTACGCCTCGCACACGTCTCATATCGAGCGTGTGCGCAGCGAACTCCTCGACTTGGCGGCGCCGGTGGTGCCGGGTCCCGGCGACGTACCGATGTACTCGGCGGTGACCGGGGCGTTGCTGGACGGCGGTGCGGCCGGGGCGGAGTACTGGTACCGCAATCTGCGGGAGCCGGTGCGTTTCCACGAGACGGTCGACGCTCTCCTGCGGGATGGCTTTTCCACGTTTGTGGAGGTCAGTGCGCATCCGGTGTTGACCGGTGCGATCGAGGAGGCTGGGCATGCGGCGGACAAGTCGCTGACGGTCACCGGGACTTTGCGGCGGGAGCACGGGGGCGAGCGGCAGTTCCTGACCTCGCTGGCCGCGCTCTGGGTCCACGGTGTCGCTCCCGACTGGACAGCCCTCCTGCCCACCCCCCAAGGCGAACCGGTCGACCTGCCCACATACGCCTTCCAACACCGCCACTACTGGCTCGCACCCGACGCCCCGGACAGCACCACGGCAACGAACGCGGCACCGGACACGCACGCCGATTTCTGGGCAGCCGTAGATCGCGAGGATCTGGAAGAACTCGGACGGACCCTGGAGTGGGACGGCGACCGCACCGAGCTGACGTCCGTGCTGCCCGTCCTGTCGGCCTGGCATCGGCGGCACAGCGCCGCGTCCGCGCTGGATTCCTGGCGATACAGGGAGGACTGGACGCCGGTGCCCGGCCATGCCACCCGGCTGACCGGTACTTGGCTCGTGGCTGTCACCCCCGACCAGGCCGACGGTGCGGTGCATCAGGCGACCGTCGAGAGTCTGCGCGAACACGGCGCCGTGGTCGAAACGCTTGTGGCGCCCGGCGATCCACAGCAATGGGCCGACACGCTCGCGGCACAGACACCGGCCCGGCCACCGGCTCAGTCTTCGGCACAGCCACCGGCGCAGTCCTCGGTGTCCGGCGTGGTCTCGCTGCTCGCTCTCGACGAGAGGCCCGTCCCGGGCGCGACGGCGTTCCCGAGCGGACTCCGGCAGACGCTCCTGCTGATCCAGGGTCTCGCGGCGGCCCAGTTCGCCGCGCCCGTGTGGTCTGTCACCCAAGGGGCTGTGACCGTCGGCGACCACGACCCCCTGACCAGCCCGGCACAGGCGATGGTGTGGGGCCTGGGACGCGCCACGGCACAGGAACTCCCCGCCCTGTGGGGCGGTTTGATCGACCTCCCGACCGGCTCGGACCCGGACCCGGACCCGGGCCCGGACCAGCGGACCATGAGCAGGCTGTGCGCCGTCCTGGCGGCCGAGGGCCATGAGGATCAGGTCGCGCTTCGTCCTGCCGGAATTCTCGGGCGGCGGATCGTCCGGGCCCCGCTCGCTGACGCTTCGGGCACCGAATGGAAGCCGGGGAGCGGAACGGTACTGATCACCGGTGGCACCGGAGCCCTCGGCAGCCAGGTCGCCCGTCGGCTGGCAACCCGGGGCGCCGAACACCTCCTCCTCGTCAGCCGTCGGGGGAGCGCCGCGCCGGGCGCGGCCGAACTGGAGGCCGAGCTCGTCCGGACGGGAGCGAGGGTGACCGTGGCGGCGTGCGACATCGCGGACGACGACGCCCTGCGCGGTCTCCTGGCGTCGATCCCGGCCGACTGCCCCCTCACTTCGGTGTTCCACACGGCGGCCGTGCTGGACGACGCGGCCATCGAGACCCTGACACCCGAGCAGGTGGCCGACGTACTGCGGGTCAAGGCCGGTGCCGCGTGGTGCCTGCACGAACTCACCCTCGCCCTGGAGCTCTCCGCCTTCGTCCTGTTCTCCTCTGTGGCAGGCAGCGTCGGAATGGCGGGCCAGGGCAACTACGCGCCCGCGAACGCCTACGTGGACGCGCTGGCCCGGTACCGCCGCTCGCGGGGGCTCACGGCGACCTCCGTGGCCTGGGGGCCCTGGGCGGAGGGCGGCATGGCCGACGCCGACGCGGTGGCCGGGCTGCGGCTCCGGCACGGTCTGCCGCTGCTCTCTCCGGACGCGGCGCTACTCGGCCTGGAAGCGGCGCTGGAACACGGCGAGACAGCCGTCGTCGTGGCCGACGTCGACTGGGAGCGGTTCACCCACGCCTACACCGCCGTCAGGCCGAGCGGTCTGTTCGACGCGATTCCCGAGGCCCGGCAGGCGCTCGGTGGAGCGGGTGGCCGGTCGGGCGGCGACGGAGCAGGTGGCGGGGAGGCCGGGGGAACGAGCACCGCCCTGCGCGACCGACTTGCGGACGCGGAGCCACGGGAACGCAAGCGGCACCTGCTCGACGCCGTACGCGCCCAGGTGGCCGCCGTCCTCGGACACGCATCAGCCGAAACCGTGGGCACCGAAAGGCAGTTCATAGAGCTGGGCCTCGACTCCGTCACCGCCGTGGAACTGCGCAACCGGCTGAACGTTGCTACCGGGCTCCGGCTGCCGGTCACCGTGATTTTCGACCACCCGACGGTGAACGAACTCGTCGGCCACCTCGGCGCGCAGTTGTTCGACGCAGATGCGGAGGACGAGGAAGCGGCGGGAGCGGCCGGTGTCGCCGACCTCGACCGGCTGGACGGTCTGCTGGCGACGATGGCGGACGACGACCCCGCCAGAGACGTGATCGCCGACAGGCTGCGCCGCCTTCTCCGGTCGGCCGTGGGCGCCGACCGAGCCGAGGGAAACCCCGTGAAGGGCGAGGATCTCGCAGCCGCCACCAACGACGAGATCTTCACCTTCATCGAGAAGGAATTCGGGATCTCCTGACGAGGTCTCTTGACGGGACCTCCTGACGGAGCCTCCTGACCGACTGCCGACTCATCTGACTCACCTGACTCCCCTGACTCACCGCATGGAGCAAGTAATGGACGACGTCGAGAAGCTCCGCCATTTTCTGACGCGGGTCACCGCCGAACTGCAGGAAACGCGAGCACGACTCCGGGTGGCGGAAACGGCCGTCGACGAGCCGGTGGCGATCGTCGGGATGAGCTGCCGGTACCCCGGTGGTGTGACCTCGCCCGAGGCACTGTGGAAACTGGTGTCGGAAGGCGGGGACGGCGTCTCCGGGTTCCCCGTCGACCGTGGCTGGGACCTGGCCTCGCTCGTCGATCCCGACGGCGACCGGCCGGGCACCTCGTACACGGCCCAGGGCGGCTTCCTGCACGACGCGGGCGAGTTCGACGCCGGTTTCTTCGGGATCTCGCCGCGTGAGGCCCTCGCCATGGACCCGCAGCAGAGGCTGCTTCTCGAGACCTCCTGGGAGCTCTTCGAGCGGTCCGGTGTCGACCCGGCATCGCTGCGTGGCAGTCGTACGGGCGTCTTCATCGGCGCCAGCTTCCGGGACTACGGAAGCAGGCTGGCCGCGATCCCGGAGGAAGTCGAAGGCCACGCCATGACCGGTGTCGCCGGAAGCGTCGCGTCGGGGCGTATCGCCTACACCTACGGTCTGACCGGTCCGGCCCTCACGGTGGACACGGCGTGCTCGTCGTTCCTGGTGGCGCTGCATCTGGCGGTGCAGTCGCTGCGCCGTGGCGAGTCCTCGCTCGCCCTGGCCGGCGGGGTCGCGGTGATGTCCACCCCCGATCTCTTCACCGAGTTCAGCAGGCAGCGGGGCCTGTCCCCCGACGGCCGGTGCAAGGCGTTCGCCGCCGCCGCGGACGGCATGGGCGCGGCCGAGGGTGTGGGGATGCTGTTGGTGGAGCGGTTGTCGGATGCTGAGCGTCTTGGACATCGGGTGCTTGCGGTGATCCGTGGCTCGGCGGTGAACCAGGACGGTGCTTCCAACGGCCTGACGGCGCCGAACGGTCCGGCTCAGGAGCGGGTGATCGCACAGGCGTTGGCGGATGCGGGTGTGGTGGCGTCCGAGGTGGATGTGGTGGAGGCGCACGGGACCGGTACGGCCCTGGGCGACCCGATCGAGGCGCAGGCGTTGCTGGCGACGTACGGGCAGCACCGCCCTGCCGACCGGCCGGTGCTCCTTGGCTCGGTGAAGTCGAACATCGGTCATACGCAGGCGGCGGCCGGGGTGGCCGGTGTGATCAAGATGGTGATGGCGATGCGCGCGGGCGTCGTTCCCCGGACGCTGCACGTGGATGAGCCGAGTCCGCATGTGGACTGGGCGTCCGGCGCCGTCGAGCTGGTGACGCGGAACGCCGAGTGGCCGGAGGCCGAGCGGGTGCGGCGGGCGGCTGTGTCGTCGTTCGGCGTGAGCGGCACCAACGCCCACGTGATCGTCGAGGCCCCGCCGAGGGTGGAGACGGCTCCGGCTGTCGAGGACGCGTCCCCCTCTGGGGTGGTGCCGTGGGTGGTGTCGGGGCGGTCCGCGGAGGGGTTGCGGGGGCAGGCGGCGCGGTTGGGTGAGTTCGCCGCCGGGAGTGATGCCCCGGTCGCGGATGTCGGGTGGTCGTTGGCCATGCGTCGGGCGGCGTTGGAGCACCGTGCGGTGATCGTCGCGGAGGACCGGGAGGAGTTCCTGTCGGGTCTGGACGCGATTGCCTCGGGGGAGCCCGCGGGCAACGTGGTCATCGGCACGGCTCCGGACGCGTCTGACGCGGGTGTGGTGTTCGTGTTCCCGGGTCAGGGGTCCCAGTGGGCCGGTATGGCCGCCGCCCTGCTGGACAGCTCGCCGGTGTTCGCCGAGTCGGTCGAGCGGTGTGCTCGGGCGCTGGCTCCGCATACCGACTGGTCGCTGCTGGATGTGCTGCGCTCGCGTCCGGATGCGCCGTCCCTGGACCGGGTGGATGTGGTGCAGCCGGTGTTGTGGGCGGTGATGGTGTCGTTGGCCGAGGTGTGGCGGTCGCGTGGTGTGGTGCCCTCGGCTGTGGTGGGGCATTCGCAGGGAGAGCTGGCGGCGGCGTGTGTGGCGGGGGTGCTGTCGCTGGACGACGCGGCCCGGATCGTCGCCCTGCGTTCCAGGCTGATCGCCGGGGAGTTGGCGGGCCGGGGCGGGATGTTGTCCGTCGCGGCGTCGGCTGCGCGGGTGGGCGAGCTCCTGGGGGACCGGGAAGGCGTGTGGCTGGCCACCGTGAACGGGCCCGCGGCGACAGTGGTGGCCGGCGGCCTGGCGGAGCTGGCCGAGGTGGCTGCCGATGCGGAGGCGGCCGGTGTTCGGACGCGGACGATCCCGGTGGACTACGCCTCGCACACGCCTCACATCGAGCGTCTGCGCACCGAACTCCTCGACCTGGCCGCGCCGGTCGTGCCGGGCCCCGGCGACGTACCGATGTACTCGGCGGTGACCGGAGCCCTGCTGGACGGCAGCGTGGCCGGGGCGGAGTACTGGTACCGCAATCTGCGGGAGCCGGTGCGTTTCCACGAGACGGTCGACGCTCTTCTCCGGGATGGTTACTCCACGTTTGTGGAGGTCAGTGCGCATCCGGTGTTGACCGGTGCGATCGAGGAGGCCGGGCATGCGGCGGACAAGTCGCTGACGGTCACCGGGACTTTGCGGCGGGAGCACGGGGGCGAGCGGCAGTTCCTCACCTCGCTGGCCGCGCTCTGGGTCCACGGGGTGGCCCCCGACTGGGCAGCCCTCCTGCCCACCCCCCAAGGCGAACCGGTCGACCTGCCCACGTACGCCTTCCAACACCACCACTACTGGCTCGCGTCCGAAGCTGTCGGCGACCTGCGGGGCGCCGGGATGTCGGGGACAGGACATCCGCTCCTTGCGGCCGGTGTGAGTGTGGCGGAGGGCGGTGGGTTCCTGTTCACCGGTCGGCTGTCCACGGGTTCGCACCCGTGGCTGGCCGATCACGCGGTGCTCGACAGGATCGTGGTGCCGGGTGCGGCCATCGTGGAACTGGCGCTCCGCGCCGGTCAGTACGCGGGCGCGGACCGGCTGGACGAGCTCGTTCTGCACGCCCCGCTGGTCATACCGGCCGACGGCACCGCCGTCGACATACAGGTGGGCGTCGACGCCGCCGACGACCACGGCGTGCGGGCCGTACGTCTGCACTCCCGACCGCACCTTCCGGAGCTCGACCTTCCGGAGCTCGACGACGACGTGGTCGCCTGGGACTGCCACGCCACGGGAGCCCTGACCGCGACGCCGAGCCAGGAAGAGCCGACGGACGGCGAGCCCGTGGCCACAGCCCAGTGGCCGCCCGCGGGAGCGGAACCGGTCGGTCTCGACGGGTTCTACGAGCGCCTGGCCGGCCACGGCTACGCCTACGGCCCGGCGTTCCAAGGTGTACGTGCCGTGTGGCGGCGCGGCGACGAGATGTTCGCCGAGGTGTCGCTCCCGGTATCCGGCGGGTCCGTCGGTTCCGTCGGGTCCGTCGGTTCCGGGGGCGACACCGGCCGGTTCGGCGTGCACCCGGCGCTGCTGGACGCGGCCCTGCAGACCCGGCTCGTGGAACTGCTCGACGGGTCAGCGGAGCGGATGATGCCGTTCTCGTTCACCGGCGCACGGATCCACGCCATCGGTGCGACCTCGGTACGGGTACGGGTGTCGCGGACCCGCCCGGACGCCTTCTCGTTGGTGATGAGCGACCTCGCGGGCCTGCCGGTCGTCACGATCGAGGAGATCGCCGTCCGTCCGCCCTCCGTCGACACGGCGACGGACGGCCTGCCGCCGGACTCGATGTTCGCGCTCGACTGGGTTCCTCTGCCGGGTGGTTCGCCCGAGGACACGGCGGCCCGGCTCGCGGTGATCGGCGAGGACCTGCCTGGGCTCGGCGCACCGGTGCACGCGGACGTCACGTCGCTGGTCGCCGCCGTCCGCGCGGGTGAGGAGGCGCCGCGTGCGGTGCTGCTGCCGTGTCCGCCGACGGGTCGGGTGTCCGATGTTCCGGGGGCGACCCGGGAGCGTCTTGCCACGGTTCTGACCACGGTGCAGGAGTGGCTGGCCTGCGCCGAACTGGAGCCCGTGAAAATGGTGTTGGTGACCCGGGGCGCCGCCGCGGTGGTTCCCGGCGAGCAGGTCGATGTGGCAGTGGCCGCCGTACGCGGACTGTGGCGTTCGGTGTGTTCGGAGCACCCGGAACGGTTCGGGCAGCTCGACATGGATGCCGCGTCGCCCTCGGCGGCGGTGCGGGCCGCGGCGCTGGTCGCCCGGGAACCCGAGATCGCCGTGCGGGCCGGAGTGCTGTCGGTGCCGCGCCTCGGCCGGGTCTCCCCGTCGGACCCGAAGCTGCTCGCGGTTCCCACGGAGAGCGGCGCATGGGGTCTGGACCTCGGTGCCGGTGACACACCGGACGCCCTGCGGCTGATCCCGTGCCCACGCGTCGAGGAACCCCTGGGTCCGGGTGAGGTGCGGGTCGCGGTGCGGGCGACCGGCGTCAACTTCCGTGACGTCCTGGTGTCGTTGGGCGTCGTCCCCCACACGCAGGGGCTCTTCGACAGCGAGGGCGCGGGCGTGGTGCTCGAGGTCGGCCCCGGGGTCGCGGGGCTCGCGGTGGGCGACCGGGTCATGGGGTTGCTGACCGGGGCGTACGCAGGACCGGTGGCGGTGGCCGACCGCCGCCTTGTCGTACCGATGCCGCGCGGCTGGTCCTTTGCCCAGGCGGCCGGTGTGCCCGCGGTCTTCCTGACCGCCTCCTACGCCCTTGAGGACCTCGCCGGGCTCCGGGCCGGCGAATCGCTGCTGGTCCACGCCGCCGCGGGCGGGGTGGGCATGGCGGCCGTGCAGTTGGCGCGACACCTCGGTGCGGAGGTCTACGCCACCGCGAGCGAGCCCAAGTGGCCCGTGGTGCGGGGCACCGGCGTCCCGGCCGCTCGGGTGGCGTCGTCGCGTACCCCGGAATTCGCCGACCGGTTCCTCGAGGAGAGCGGGGGCCGGGGCGTCGACGTCGTACTGAACTGCCTGGCGGGCGAGTTCGTGGACGCCTCCCTGCGGTTGCTGCCGGGCGGCGGCCGGTTCATCGAGATGGGCAAGACGGACATCCGTGGCGCCGACGATGTGGCCGCGCGGTGGCCGGGGGTGCGGTACCGGGCGTTCGACCTGGGTGAGGCCGGTGCGGAGCGCCTGGGGACCATGCTCGAAGAGCTCGCGGACCTCTTCGAGCGGGGCGTGCTGTCCCCGTTGCCGATCACCGCGTGGGACACACGTGAGGCACCCGAGGCGTTCAGGCGGCTGAGCCAGGCGCGGCTCACCGGCAAGGCGGTGCTGACCACTCCCGCGGACACCTTCGACAGCACGGTGCTGACCACTCCCGCGGGCACCCTCGACGGCACGGTGCTGATCACCGGAGGTACGGGCGTCATCGGGTCGGCGGTCGCCCGCCACCTGGTCACCCGCGGTACGGCCACCGACGTCGTCCTGGCAGGACGCCGAGGCGCCGAGGCCCCCGGGGCCGCGGAACTCGTTCAGGAGCTGACCGCGTCGGGCGCCTCGGTTCGGGTGGTGCGGTGCGACGTGTCCGACCGGGACGCGCTGGGCGCTCTCCTGTACGAACTGCCCGACCTGCGCGGCGTGGTGCACGCCGCGGGCACCGTGGACGACGGCGTGGTGACGGCGCTGACGCCGGAGCGCCTGGACGCGGTGCTGCGCGCCAAGGCGGACGCGGCCTGGCACCTGCACGAGCTGACCCGGGACCGCGACCTGTCGCTCTTCGCCCTCTTCTCCTCCGCCGCCGGTGTGCTCGGGGCCGCGGGCCAGGGCAACTACGCCGCCGCCAACGCGTTCCTGGACGCGCTCGCCCGCCACCGGCGCACCCAGGGACTGCCGGCCCACTCGCTCGCGTGGGGACTGTGGGCCGAGCGCAGTGCGCTCACCGGCGACCTGACGGCCACCGACATCGACCGGATGCGCCGCCTCGGCGTACGGCCGCTCTCCGCCGACCAGGGCCTTGCACTCTTCGACGCGGCGGTACGGTCCCCGCGTGCCCTGAGCGTTCCCGCCGCACTGGACGTGGCGGCACTGCGCAGGCAAGGAGACCCCGGCCCGGTGCTGCGCGGCCTCGTGCGTACGCAGATCAGGCGCTCGGCCGTGAACGAGGCTGCCGGGGGCGGGCTGCGGGAACGACTGGCCGGGCTGTCCCCGGCGGACCGCGGCCGGACGCTGAGCGAACTCGTGCGCGCCCAGGCCGCCGTGGTGCTCGGACACGAGCACGCCGACACCGTGGCCGACGACCGGGCCTTCAAGGACTTGGGTTTCGACTCGCTGACGGCGGTCGAACTGCGCAACCGCCTCAGCACCGCGACGGGACTGCGGCTCCCGGTGACCCTCGTGTTCGACCACCCGACGCCGGCCGCACTGGCGGCGGCGCTGCTCGTGCGGCTCGTACCGGACGGCGCGCACGTCGCGGAGAGCGGCTCGGCCGCCGTCGTGACCGTCCACGCGGCCGACGACGCGACGGACGACGCGACGGACGACGAACCGATTGCCATCGTCGGGATGAGCTGCCGCTTCCCCGGCGGGGTGCGGTCGCCCGAGGACCTGTGGCAGCTGCTCACCGACGGCCGGGACGCCATGGGCGAGTACCCCGACGACCGCGGGTGGCACGTCGAACTGGGCGGCCTTGACTCACCGGCGGACCGCTTCGCCCAGGTCGGCGGATTCCTGCACGACATGGCCGACTTCGACCCCGAGTTCTTCGGCATCTCGCCCCGGGAGGCACTGGCCACCGACCCGCAGCAGCGGCTGCTCCTTGAGTCCACGTGGGAGGCGTTCGAGCGTGCCGGAATCGATCCCACCACGTTGCGCTCCACGGCGACGGGAATCTTCGCCGGACTGATCTACACCGACTATGCCTCGCGGTTCCCCGAGCCCCTCAGCGGCTTCGAGGGGTATCTCGGCAACGGCAGCGCCGCCAGTGTGGCGTCCGGCCGGATCGCGTACACCCTCGGTCTGGAGGGCCCCGCGATCACGGTGGACACCGCCTGTTCGTCCTCGCTCGTCGCACTGCACCTGGCCGCGCAGGCCCTGCGGCAGGGCGACTGCACGCTCGCGGTCGCCGGCGGGGCGACCGTGATGTCGACGCCGCGGCCGATGGTCGAGTTCAGCCGGGTCGGCGGGCTTGCCCCCGACGGCCGGTCCAAGGCGTTCTCCGCCGACGCCGACGGCATGGGATTCGCGGAGGGCGTCGGCATGCTGGTGGTGGAGCGGCTGTCCGACGCCCGGCGCAACGGTCACCGGGTGCTCGCGGTGCTCCGTGGCTCCGCGCTCGGCCAGGACGGCGCCTCCAACGGCCTCACCGCGCCCAGCGGTCCGGCACAGCAGCGGGTGATCACGCAGGCGCTGGCGAACGCGGGCGTGGTGGCGTCCGAGGTGGATGTCATCGAGGCGCACGGGACCGGTACCCCGCTGGGCGACCCGATCGAGGCGGGCGCGCTGCAGGCGACGTACGGACAGCACCGCCCCGCCGACCGGCCGGTGCTGCTTGGTTCGGTGAAGTCCAACATCGGTCACACCCAGGCGGCGGCGGGCGTGGCGGGCGTGATCAAGATGGTGATGGCGATGCGCCACGGTGTCGTGCCGCGCACCCTGCACGTCGAGCGGCCCGCCGAGCACATCGACTGGACGGCCGGGGCGCTGCGCCTGGCCGACAAGGACACGCCGTGGGCGTCGGCAGGACGGCCGCGACGCGGCGCGGTGTCGTCGTTCGGCATCAGCGGCACCAACGCGCACGTGATCATCGAGGAGGGTCCGTCCGAGCCGTCCGAGCCGTCCGAGCCGTCGGGTCCGTCGGGTCCGTCCGGTCCATCTGATCCGTCCCGTCCGTCCGCGCCCGCCGCCGACACGACCGGCCACCCGGTGCCGTGGGTGATCTCGGCGAAGAACGCCGACAGTCTGCGCGAGCAGGCCCGCCGCCTGCACGAGCGGGTGAGCGGGGACGCCGCCCTGGAACCTGCCGACATCGCCCGTTCACTGCTCTCCACCCGGTCGTTGTTCGCACATCGCGCCGTGGTGATCGGACGGACCCGCCAGGACCTGCTGGACAGGCTGGCGGCGGTGAGCCGCGGTGAACCGGCCACAGGCGCGGTCCGGGGCGTGTCGGCAGGGCGCTCCGGGGCGGTGTTCGTCTTCCCGGGCCAGGGGTCGCAGTGGGCCGGTATGGCCGTCGACCTGCTGGACAGCTCGCCGGTGTTCGTCGAGTCCGTCGAGCGGTGTGCTCGGGCGCTCGCGCCGCATACCGACTGGTCGCTGCTCGATGTGCTGCGCTCGCGTCCGGATGCGCCGTCCTTGGACCGGGTGGATGTGGTGCAGCCGGTGCTGTGGGCGGTGATGGTGTCCCTTGCCGAGGTGTGGCGCTCTGCGGGTGTGGAGCCCGCGGCTGTGGTGGGGCACTCGCAGGGAGAGCTGGCCGCGGCGTGCGTGGCGGGGGTCCTCTCGGTCGAGGACGCCGCCCGGATCGTGGCCCTGCGCTCCAGGCTGATCGGCGGCGAACTGTCGGGGCTGGGCGGCATGGTCTCGCTGGCCCGCCCGGTCGACCGAGTGACGGAGATGATCGCGCGCTGGGGCGAGCGGATCTGCGTGGCCACGGTCAACGGACCCGGTGCCACCGTGGTCGCCGGAGACGCGGCGGCGCTGGACGAGCTGATGGAGGCGTGTGAACACGGAGGTGTTCAGGCGCGTCGCATTCCGGTGGACTACGCCTCGCACACACCTCAGGTCGAGCGGCTGCGCACCGAACTCCTCGACCTGGCCGCACCGGTCGTGCCGGGCCCCGGCGACGTACCGATGTACTCCGCGGTGACCGGAGCCCTGCTGGACGGCAATGAGGCCGGAGCCGAGTACTGGTACCGCAATCTGCGGGAGACCGTACGGTTCGATTCCGCGACGCGCGCTCTGGCCGCCGCCGGACACCAGGTGTTCGTTGAGGTCAGCCCGCACCCGGTGCTGATCAACGCGATCGAGCACACGCTTGAGGACGTCACGGACGAGGACGTCACGGACAAGGACATCACCGACGACGACGCCGCGCACCGGGGCGAGGAGGCAGTGGTCACCGGGACGCTGCGGCGCGGTGAGGACGGGCAGGAGCGCTTGCTCGCGGCACTCGCGGACGTGTTCGTGAGCGGCGCCGCGGTGGACTGGAAGCACACGTTCCGGGGCGGCCGCACGGTGGACCTGCCGACCTACGCCTTCCGCAGGCAGCGGTACTGGCTCGACGCGCCCGAGCACTCCGGCGACGCGAGCGCCGTCGGCCTCACGGTGCCGGGCCACCCGCTGCTGGCGGGCGTGGTCGCCCCGGTCGGGAGCGACACCCGCGTGTACACCGGCAGGCTGTCCCGGACGACCCACCCCTGGCTCGCCGACCACACGGTGCTCGGCACGGTGATACTGCCCGGCAGCGTGTTCGTCGACTGGGCGCTGTACGCGGGCGGCGACTCCGGCTGCCCCCGGATCTGTGAACTCACCGTCGAGGAACCGCTGTTCCTGGACGCCTCCGCCGCCGTGCACGTCCAAGTGGAGGTGGCACGGCCCGACGAGAGCGGGCAGCGCGTCCTGACCGTCCATTCCCGCGCCGAGACCGCGGGCACGGACACGGCGTCCGGCTGGACTCGCCACGCTCAGGCGGTCGTGGCCCCCGCCCTGACCGACACCGACACCGACACCGACACCGACGCCCACGCCTTCGCGGAACTCTCCGGCGCATGGCCGCCGCCGGACGCGTCAGCCGTCCAACTGGGCGGTTTCTACGAGGGACTGGCCGATCGCGGATTCGAGTACGGGCCCGCCTTCCGCGGCCTGCGTGCCGCCTGGCGGCGCGGTGCGGAGATCTTCGCCGAGGTGTCCCTGGGCGAAGGGGCCACCGGCCTCGCGGACGGCTTCGCACTGCATCCCGCACTTCTGGACGCGGCCCTGCACGCGGCAGGGGCGGCCGACGGCGCCTCTGACGCCACCTCCGACAGCAGCGGCCGGAACGAGAACGAGAGGGACGCGGCACAGGTCCGGATCCCGTTCTCCTGGTCCGGGATCCGGCTGCACTCGGCACCCACCACCACGCTCCGCGTACGGCTGACGGCCTCCGGCCCGCAGACCCTCGGTGTCCACCTCGCGGGCAGTATCGGCCAACCCGTGGTGTCCCTGGACGAGTTGACCCTGCGTTCCGTCGACCGCGCACGGTTCCAGGGAGCCCCCGCCGCCAGGACCGTCCCGAGCGACCGGCCACGGCAGGCGCCCGTGGACAGCGCCGCCGCCCGCCTGGTGAGGGACGCCGCACCGGAGGAACGCCCCGCATTGCTGGCGCGCCTCGTCCGCGATCAACTCACCGCCGTACTGCGCCACGACGCCACGGACATCGGCGGGGACGTCGAGTTCCTGAACCTCGGAATGGACTCGATCGGCGGCATCACCCTGCGGGACCGGCTCGGTACCCTGCTGGACCTGCGGCTCCCGGCGACCACGACGTTCGAGTACTCCACCACGTCCCTGCTCGCAGGCCGCCTCGCCGAGTTGCTGGGCGGGCGGCCCGCCCCCCGAGCCGACGACACGCAGACCGAGGCCCACGCCGAACCCGCAGCTCACGCCGAGCCCGCAGCCCACGCCGAACCCGAGCAGGGTGCGGCGGCGGAACCGGGAATCGCACCGGCCGCGGCCGTGGCCGCCACGCCGTCGGCCGACCCCCTGGACAGCATCACCACCCTCTACCACCAGGCCTACGCCCTCGGCAGGACCGGGTCGGCCGGCATGGACCTCATCCAGGCTGCGGGCTGGCTCCGTCCGTCCTTCACCATCGACAAGGCCGCCGATCAGGTCCTGCCCCCGGTCCGGATGGCCACCGGTGACGGCAGCCGGGCCAAGTTGGTGTGCCTGCCCGCCATCACGGCCACCGCCGGGCCGATCCAGTACGCCATGATGGCGCAGCACTTCGAGGGCAAGCGGGACGTCCTGTCGCTGGTCAACCCCGGCTATGCCGAGGGCGAACTGGTGGCGGACAGCTTCGACGGCCTGGTGGAGGCACACTTCGCGCAGCTGCGTGAAACCGTCGGAAGTGATCCGTTCGTCCTGCTCGGGCACTCCATGGGCGGGCTGATCGCCCATGCCCTGGCCGAGCGGTCCGAGAAGGCCGGCCTGACACCCGACGCGGTGGTCCTCCTGGACACGTTCCAGGCGACCCACCAGTTCGCGGAGAAGACCACCCTCGCGATGAACGAGGGCCTGGACTCCCGTGAACGACTCCTCGGCCCCCTCGCCCTGAACGGCGTGAAGCTGACGGCCATGGGCCGCTACAACGCCCTATTCATGCAGGAGTGCGTGCTGCGCCCGATCCAGGCCCCGACGCTCTTCCTCAGCGCCGCCGACCCCATGCCCTACCAGGACGAGGGTTTCGAGGAGGACGAGGGCTGGCGGGCGTTGTGGCCCCTGCCCCACACCGCCCACCCCACACCGGGAGATCACTTCACGATCATGGAGCACAACCTGCCGCTGACCACGGGCGCCATCGAGAGCTGGCTCGCCGAACGCGGGCTGTGAGCCGACGCCGGACTCAGGCACCCCGAGCGACGATCTGAGAGGAAGCGCTGATGACCATGCCCGCCTTCGAGAAGGTGGCCCCGCCCGGCACCGACTTCGCGCCGGACCCGTACGCGATCTACGCCCACCCGCACGAGGAGTGCACACATGAGTGAAAGCGTCCGCGAACAGGGCGAGATCGACCCCGCGAAACTGTTCGAGCTCATGAATCCCCAGTACATGGCGAGTCCGTACGAGGCCTATCGCGTCGCCCGGCAGCGTGTCCCTGTCTGCCCGATGACGGCGGACGGCCCGTGGGTCGTCACGGGAGGGGAGGAGATGGCCGCCGTTCTGCGGGATCCGGTGCGGTTCACCAGCCGCACGAACACCCACGGAGCGTATGGATTCACCGACGCCTGCAAGGAACTGCTCTCCGACTCGGTCTTCTACCGGATCCCGCTGTTCAACGCCGACCCCGCCGACCACGGCAGGTTCCGCGCGTTCATCGACGAGCAGTTCTCCCCGAGCGCCCTGCGGCGCCACGAACCCGGCGTCCGGGCGGCGGCCACCGCGCTGGTGAAGGACTTCAGGGACGCCGGCAGCGTCGATCTCCTCTCCGGGTTCGCCTACCCGCTGCCGCTGACCGTGCTCTGCGACGTGATCGGCGTACCGCCCGAGGACCGGGCCCGTGTCAAGGAGTGGCTGAACGACTGGCTCCTCATGCAAGTGCTCCCGCTGCCCCCGGAGGACCAACTCCGCTGTGCCAGGAGCGTCCTTGAGTACGAGGCGTACTTCCGGGCCCTGCTGGCCGACCGGCGGCGGCAGCCGGCGGACGACCTGCTCACCGTGCTCGCCGACGCGGCCGAGCAGAGCGACCCGGTGTGCACCGTCGACGACGCCGTCCTCGCCCTTCTGGTCATGCTGGCCTCCGGCCACGAGACGGCGACCCACCTCATCGCGAACACCGTCCACCAGCTGCTCGGGGACCGGCGGCTGTGGGAAAGGCTCGTCGCCGACCCGGAGCTGATCCCCGCGGCCGTCGAGGAAGGGCTCCGGTTCAACACCTCGGTGCAGGGCGCGGCCCGTCTGGTCACCGAGGACGTGACGCTGGCCGGGGTGGCCGTTCCGGCCGGTGCGAAGGTGCACGCGATGGTCGCGGCGGCGGGCCGGGACCCCGGCTCGGCCGAGGACCCGGAGACCTTCCGACTCGACCGGACGGCCCCGCCGCAGCACTTCGCGTTCGGCCACGGACCCCACTCCTGCCTCGGGGCGGGCCTGGCGCGCCTTGAGGCCCGGGTGGCGCTGGAAGCGCTGGTCGAAACGGTGCCGAGCCTGGAACTGGCACCCGGATTCGAACCGCAGCACATTCCGGGCGGTCTCGTCATCAACGGTCTGCTGGCTCTCCCGGTGACCTGGGCCACGACCTGACTCCCGTTCGGCCTGTTCGTTCCGTCCCGTTCCGAAGCGAGGAAACGTCTTGGCACTGACAGACATCGAGGACTTGTCCGGGTACGGCCAGGACTTCGTCGACAACCCGCATCCGGTCTACGAGCGGATGCGCGCCCGGGGCCCGGTGCACCGGGTGCGGACCGCCGCGTCGGGCGAGTTCTGGCTCGTCGTGGGCCACGAGGAGGCACGCGCCGCACTGACCGACCCGCGCCTGTCCAATGACATCCGGCACTCGGCCGCATGGCAGGACGACGGAGGCAACTCCATCGGCCTGAACATGGTGCAGACGGACCCCCCGCAGCACACCCGGCTGCGCAAGCTGGTCGCCAAGGACTTCACGCCACGGCGGATAGCGGAGCTGCGGCCCCGGGTCCAGCGGATCGCGGACGATCTTGTGGACGCCATGCTGCCCCTTGGCAGGGCCGACCTGCTCGAGGCGTTCGCGCTGCCGTTGCCCCTGGCAGTGATCTGCGAACTGCTCGGAGTGCCGTCCGGTGACCGCAAGATGTTCCACGACTGGTATCTGGAGAGCACCGACTTCACCCGGCCCGAGCAGGCAGGCGCGGCGGCACAGGCGATGACCGGCTATCTCGCCGAACTCGTCGCGGCGAAGCGCCTTGAGCCGGGGGCCGACCTGCTGAGCGCACTGGCCGGCGGCCTGCACGCCGAGGACGACCGGCTCTCCCCCGAGGAGATGCTGGGCATGGCCTTCCTGCTGCTTGTGGCGGGCTACGAGACGGCGGCCAACCTGCTCTCCAGCGGAACGCTTGCCCTGCTGCGCCACCCCGAGCAGTTGGCGGCCCTGCGGGCCGACTGGTCGCTCCTGGACAACGCCGTGGAGGAGATGCTCCGTTACGAGGGGGCGGTGGAGACCACGGCGTTCCGCTACACCAAGGAGCCGGTGGAGATCGGCGCCGTGACCGTGGACCGCGGTGAGTCGGTGGCCGTGGTGCTTGCCGCCGCCTCGCGCGACCCCAGGAAGTTCGCCGAGCCCGACCGCTTCGACATCCGCAGGGACGCCCGCGGTCACATGGCGTTCGGCTACGGCATCCACCACTGCCTGGGTGCGCCGTTGGCCCGCATGCAGGGCGTGGTCGCCTTCCGCACGCTCTTGGAGCGCTGCCCCGGTCTCGCGCTGGACGCCGACCCCGAAAGCCTTGCCTGGCGCCCCAGTTTGATGCTCCGCGGGCTGCACCAGCTGCCGGTCACCTTCGGCTGACGGGGCGCGCGGTGCGTGACGGCCGCACGCAAAGACGCTCGGCCGGGAAAACCCGGCCGAGCGTCTTTCGTTTCTCCGGCCGAGCTACTCGGCCTTGATCGCCATCAGCGGGTTCAGCTTGGCCGCGCTGCGCGCCGGCCACATCGCCGCGAGGACGCCGACCAGGGCCGCGATCCCGAGGAAGATCACGATGCGGCCGACGGGGATCTCCATGGAGTACGTCGCCACCGTCTTGGCGATGCTGTTGCCCGCGGCCCAGCCCATGAAGAGGCCGAGGCCGATGCCGAGCACCGCGCCGAACAGGGAGATGATGACCGCCTCCAGGCGCACCATCTGCTTGACCTTCGCGCGGTCGAGGCCGATGGCCCGCATCATGCCGATCTCGTGCTTCCGCTCGAAGACCGACATGGCCAGGGTGTTGATGACGCCGAGCACCGCGATCAGGATGGCCATCGCCAGGAGGCCGTAGAGCATGTTCAGCATCATGTTGATCGCGCCACCGATCTCGTTGCTGAGCGCGTCCTTGTCCTGGATCTTGATGGCGGGGTTGTCGCCGAGGGCCTTGACGATGGCGTCCTCGGCCTTGTCGGACATGCCGCCCTTCATCTTCACCAGGACCTGCTCGTCGGTGATCTTGGACAGGTGCGGATTGACGACGGCGAGCGGCGTGAAGAGCCCGTTGATCATCTCGTTCTGCTCGTAGACACCGACGATCTTCAGCTTGACCGTCTTGTCGTCGTCGAACTTCACCGGGACGGTGTCGCCCGCCTTGAGGCCCTGCCTGTCCGCGGTCTCCTTGTCGATCAGCGTGGATTCGCCCTTGAGACCCGCGAGCGAGCCGCTGGTGAAGTCCAGGCTCGTCAGCTTGCCGAAGGCCTTCTCGTCGACACCGGACACCTGGGAGTACGAGTCGTCCACGTAGCCGGCGGTGGTGCGCAGCGGGCTGCTCGCCTCGACGTCGGAGAGCTTGGCCAGCTTCTCGCCGACCTCGGGGGCGAGCGGCTGGTAGTTCGCCATGGAGACGGTGTAGTCGGCCTTCAGGGAGCCCGCGGCCATCTTGCTGATGGCGCTGCTCATGGAGGTCGCGATCACCGTCATGGCGGTGATGAGGGTCAGGCCGATCATCAGGGCCGCTGCGGTGGAGGCCGTGCGGCGCGGGTTGCGCACCGCGTTGAGGCGGGACAGCTTGCCCGTGACGCCGAACGGCTTCAGGAGCGGGGCCGAGGCGGCGATGAACGGGCGCGACAGGAGCGGCGTGAGGACGATGACGCCGATGAGGATCAGGGCGCCGCCGCCGGCCTTCACGTAGTTGTCGTCCATCATGAACATCACCACGCCGAGGGCGGCGATGATCGAGCCGATGGTGTTGCGGACGACGAGGCCGCGCGTGGTCGGCGTCGAGTGGACGCTGTTCATCGCGGCGACCGGCGGGATCTTCGCGGCGCGGCGGCCCGGCAGCCAGGCGGCCAGCATGGTCACGAACACGCCGATGATCAGAGCGACGACGATCGTCATCGGGGCGATGATGATCGGCCCGTCGGGCAGCGAGGCACCCGCGGCGTTCATCACGGACTCGAGTCCCACGGCCACGCCGATGCCGAGCGCGAAGCCGGTCACGGCGGCCACCAGGCCCACCAGGAACGCCTCGATGAGCACGGAGCGCGTCACCTGACGGCGCGAGGCGCCGACGGCGCGCATCAGGGCCAGTTCCTTGGTGCGCTGGGCGACCAGCATGGTGAAGGTGTTGGCGATGATGAAGATGCCGACGAAGAGCGCGATACCGGCGAAGAGCAGCAGGATCTGGCTCATCGCGCTGGTCTGCTGCTCGATCGCCTTCGCCTGGTCGTCGGAGAGCTGACCGCCGGTGACGGCCTCCGTCTCCTTCGGCAGGATCTTCTCGACCGAGCTCTTCAGGGCCTCCTCGGAGGTGCCCGCCGCGGCCTTGACGTCGATCTCGTCGTACTCGGTCTTGCCGAGGAGCGTGCGTGCGGTGTCGTTGTCGAACACCACCAGGCTGCCGCCCGCGAGGACGCTGCCGTCCTCGGTGTCGAAGATGCCGCTGATCTTCGCGTTCTTCACCGGGCCGTCGGTGGAGTAGCGGACGGTGTCGCCGACCTTGTAGCCGGTGCGCTCGGCGGTCCTGGAGTCCAGGGCGAGGTCACCGCCGGACTTGGGGGCCGCGCCCTTGGTGAAGTCGTAGCGCGGGTCCTTGCCGTCCTTGGCGGGGTAGTAGTTGGCGCCGGTGGTGCCCCACTCGCCGCCGACGAGCTTGCCGTCCTTGTCGGCGACCGCGGTGAAGCCCGTGACCCCGCCGATCGCCGATTCGGCGCCGGGCAGGTTCTGGGTCTTCTTCAGGAGGGCGTCGGTCAGGCGCGGCGTCTTCTTGGTCTCTTCCGAGTCGACGCCGGCCCCGTAGAAGGAGGAGGAGCCGCCTTCGGGCTGTACGGCGACCGAGACGTGGTCGAAGCTCTTCGCTGACTTGTTCTTGTAGGCGTTGCCGAAGGTGTCGGTGAAGACCAGGGTGCCGGAGACGAAGGCGACGCCGAGCATGACGGCGAGCACGGTCATGAGCAGCCTGGCCTTGTGCGCGAGCACGTTGCGCAGGGCGGTACGGAACATGGGTGAGTCCTGTGGGGAGAGGGCCCCGTAGGGGCGCGGGGAACTGCGCGACCAGCCACGACGTGCCCGCAGGCAGCAACGGCGGACGTCGCTCGGAGTGCTGGGAGCCTTTAGCTCGTACGACCCTTGGCGTCGAAGTCCTTCATCCGGTCAAGGACCCCCTCGGCCGTCGGCCCGTGCATCTCGTCGACGATGCGCCCGTCGGCCAGGAAGATCACGCGATCCGCGTACGCCGCGGCCGTCGGGTCGTGGGTGACCATGACGACGGTCTGGCCGAGCTCGCGCACGGAGTTGCGCAGGAAGCCCAGGACCTCGGCGCCCGAGCGCGAGTCCAGGTTTCCGGTCGGCTCGTCGCCGAAGATGATGTCGGGCTGCGAGGCGAGCGCGCGGGCCACGGCGACACGCTGCTGCTGGCCGCCGGAGAGCTCGGTGGGCCGGTGGGAGAGGCGCCCGGCCAGGCCGACCATGGAGATGACCTGCTCCAGCCACGCCTTGTCGGGCTTACGGCCCGCGATGTCCATCGGCAGCGTGATGTTCTCCAGGGCCGTCAGCGTCGGAAGGAGGTTGAAGGCCTGGAAGATGAAGCCGATCTTGTCCCGACGGAGCTTGGTGAGCTGCTTGTCCTTGAGGGTGGACAGCTCGGTCTCGCCGATCCGGACGGAGCCGCCGCTGAAGCTGTCGAGGCCCGCGACGCAGTGCATCAGGGTCGACTTGCCGGAGCCCGACGGGCCCATGATCGCGGTGAACTCGCCCTGCCGGAAGTCGACGGAGACATGGTCCAGGGCGACCACCTGGGTCTCGCCCTGTCCGTACACCTTGGAGAGGTCCGTGGCGCGCGCGGCCACTGCGGTGGTGCGGGCGGCGATGTGGGTGGTGGTCACGGGGAGGTGCTCCTGTCGGGACGACGAGTGGGGACTGATTCCATCGTCCTTGCGGATCCGGGCCGTGTAGTCAGCCGCTGTTCCGGTTCCGAAGGCCCTCTCGAGTCGGACCCGGGGCGCCGGAGTCATACCTGGGGATGACCCCGACCCCGGAGGCGAGTACCACCCCTCCGTGCGCCCGCGGACGTCGCGGGGCGTCTAAATTCCGTCAATCCGTCCCGGAGGCCGTACAGGGGTGGAAGGGCCTGCGGCATGTACCGATGGGCCATACCGGTGGCTGATGCACCCTCAGACGTCAATAAAATAAGACAACATCGGGCTGTTGTTCCGCTGTTCGGGGGACGCCTCCCGATAGGGTCGAATCACTTGATGCGGAGCCCATGGCCTGCCCGGATGGTGGAATGCAGACACGGCGAGCTTAAACCTCGCTGCCCCTAGCGGGCGTGCCGGTTCAAGTCCGGCTCCGGGCACATCCGCCATCGTTCATTGCCTGATGGCACATCAGTTGAAGCGTCCACCAACGACTTTGGCGTGCCGGGGATCAGGGCAGCCGCACCGCTTGGAAGCGTGCTGCGGTGTGCAGGTCGGCCTCGATCGCCGCCGCCGTCCCGCGCAGCGCGGGCAGCAGGGCGTCGCGGGTCTCGGCCAGTGGGCCCGTGCCCGCGTGCCGGGCGATGTTGAGGGCGGCGACCACATGGCCCGACGCGTCCCTGACGGGCACAGCCACCGAACGCAGTCCCTCCTCCAGCTCCTGGTCGGCGGTGGCGTAGCCGTCGGCGCCGGCGCGCTCCAGGATCCGCGCGAGCTCGCCCGGGTCCGTCACGGTCAGCGGGGTGAGGGCGCGCGGCGGAGCCTCCCGCAGCAGACGCTCCCGCTCCCGCTCCGGAAGCCCGGCGAGCAGGACCCGGCCCATGGCGGTGGCGTACGCGGGGAAGCGGGTGCCGAGGGTGATGCGGACGCTCATGACGCGGACGGTGGCAGCGCGCGCCACGTAGAGGATGTCCGCGCCGTCCAGGACCGTCACCGAGGCCGACTGGTGCACGCGCTCGGTCAGCTCCCGCACGTGCGGCTCGGCGATCTCGGCGAAGGTGAGCCGGGAGAGCTCGGCGTGCCCGAGTTCCAGGATGCGCGGCAGCGGGCGGTACAGGCGCCCGTCGTGGGCCGCGTACCCCGCGATTTCCAGGGTGTGCAGACAGCGCCGTGCGGTGGCCCTCGACAGGCCCGTGGCCGCCGCGAGCGCGGTCAGCGGCAGACCGTCGCCCCGGGCGTCGCCCAGCGCGCGCAGGACGGCGAGGCCCCGCGCGAGCGACTGCAGGAAGCCGGAGCCGAGTTCGGCCTTGGCGGCAGCCGGGTCGGTCGCGGAGACGGATGCGGAGACGGATGCGGGCGGGGCGCCGACGGGCGGCTCCGGGGTCCCCGCCGCCAGGCTCTCCAGCTCATCGGCCTCCGCGCGCAGGCGCGGCAGCATCGCCTCCGCGAGGCCCTGTGCCGTGTGCCTGCTGGTGTGGCTGACGGCGGAGAGGGCGTAGCGCGTCCTGCCCCCGGAGTCGCGTACGGGGACCGCCACCGCGATCAGGCCCGGCTCGATCAGCTGGTCGTCAAGGGCCCAGCCCGTCTCCCGGGAGCGGGCCACCCGGGCGGCGAGGTCCGGGATGTCGGCGGGCGCGGGCCCCGGAGGCAGTGCGGGGAAGGCGCTCTCCGCGGGCCCCGAGGCCACGCGTGCCCGCCAGGCGGCCCACCGCTCCTCGTCCCAGGCGTCAGCGAACAGCGCGCCCGGGGCGCAGCGTTCGGGCGGCAGCAGGTCCCCGATGCGGAAGGCCACCGACATCGCGCGGCGCCGCGCGGCCTGCGTGACGAAGCGGACGCCGTCGCCGTCCGGCACCGCGAGGGACACCGACTCGTCGAGATCGTCCGCGAGCCTGGCCGTACGCGCCGCGACCTCGCCGCTCAGCCCGCTCGCCGCGAGATAGGCGTTGCCGAGCTCCATCAGGCGGGGCGTGAGGCGGAGTTCCTGGCCCTGCTCGCGTACGTAGCCGAGGTGGACCAGGGTCGCCACGACCCGGTCCACCGTCGAGCGGGCCAGGCCGGTGGCGCGGACGAGGTCGCCCGCCCTGACCTGGTCGCCCGTCCTCACCTGGTCGCCGACCGCGAGGGCGCGAAGGACCGCGAGGCCGCGCTCCAGGGGGCGTACGGACTCTTCTGACATGGCGCCGCTCCTCGCACGGGTGGGAAACGGGTGCCCCGAAAGTGGATGCCCCGCAACCGTTGACAGTCGCTGGGTCCGGTCGGAGACTCCCGTCAGCACATTATGAACGAAAGTTCACCAGGCGAACAAGCCGTGTGAGGGGAATGATCGATGCGCACCACCGTCGGAATCATCGGAGCCGGACCGGCGGGGCTGCTCCTCGCCCGCCTGCTGCACAACGCCGGTATCGATTCCGTCGTCCTGGAGACCCGCGACCGCGCCTACGTGGAGCAGCGCCAGCGCGCCGGGATCCTGGAACAGGGCACCGTCGACGTCCTGCGCGACGCGGGCGCCGCCGCGCGCATGGACCGCATGGGCATCCCGCACGACGGCATCGAACTGCGCTTCGACCGCCGCAGGCACCGCGTCGACTTCCCCGCGCTCACCGGTGGCCGGTCGGTGATGGTCTACGCCCAGACCGAGGTCTGCAAGGACCTCATAGCCCTCCAGCTCGCAGCGGGCGGCCCGCTGCTCTTCGAGGCCGAGGCACTCGCGGTCGAGGGCGCGGAGACACAGAGCCCGCGGATCCACTTCCGCCACCAGGGCCGCGAGGACGTCCTGGAGTGCGACTACGTGGTCGGCTGCGACGGCTCCTGGGGCGTGACCCGCGATGCCGTGCCCGCCGATGTCTCGCGGGTCTACGAGCGGACGTACCCCTTCGGCTGGCTCGGCATCCTCGCCGACGTACCGCCCTCGCACGACGAACTGGTCTACGCCCGCCACGACCGGGGCTTCGCACTCCTCTCCATGCGCTCGCCGACGGTGACCCGCGCCTACCTCCAGGTCCCGGCGGGCACGGATGCCGCCGACTGGGGCGACGAGGAGATCTGGGACGAGCTCGACCGCCGCCTGGAGACGGACGACCCCGCCTGGACCCTGAAACGCGGGCCCATCACCTCCAAGTCCGTCACCCCCATGCGCAGTCACGTCCACGAACCCATGCGGCACGGACGCGTCTTCCTCGCCGGGGACGCCGCCCACATCGTCCCGCCCACCGGCGCCAAGGGCCTCAACCTCGCCGTCGGCGACGTCGTCACCTTCGCCCGCGCGCTCGTCGAACTCCGCGATACGGGCTCCGACGCCCGCCTGGAGGCGTACTCGGCGACCTGCCTGCGCCGCGTCTGGCAGGCCGAACGCTTCTCGTACGCGATGACCACGATGCTGCACCGCGCCCCCGAGGCAACCCCCTTCGACGACCGCATCCAGCTCGCTCAGCTGGACCGCATCGCCACCGTGCGCTCGGCGGAGACCGATCTCGCGGAGAGCTACACGGGCTTCCCCCTCGACTGAGCACCATCTCTGTCCCCACACCAGGTCCCCACAAAGAAGTGAGAGCCCCGTGACCGCTCCCCAAGGCGCCGCGCCCCAGCGGACCTTCAGATCCGTCGCCCCCGTCATAGCCCTGTGCTGGCTCGTCGTCTTCTTCGACGGCATGGACGTCAACATCTACGGCGCCGTGATGCCGCACCTCATCGACGACGAGGGCTTCGGCTTCACCGCGTCGACCGCGGGCACCATCGGCTCCTGGACCACCTTCGGCATGCTCATCGGCGCCCTCGGCTGCGGCACGCTCACCGACTGGATCGGGCGCAAGCCGATGGTGACGGGGAGCGTCGCGCTGTTCTCGCTCGGCTCCGCCATCTGCGCGCTCGCGCCGACCGCCGCCGTCTTCGGAGGCGGCCGTTTCGTCGCCGGGCTCGGGCTCGGCGGTCTGATGCCGATCAGCCTCGCGATCGTCGCCGAGTTCGCGCCGCCGCGCAGGGCCGCGCTCGCCACCGGCCTGATGATGACCTCGTACCACGCGGGCGGCATGGCGGCCACGGGCCTCGGGCTCGGTCTCGGGCCCGACCACGGCTGGCGCGTCGTCTTCTGGGCGGGCGTGATCCCCGCCGTCGTCGCCATTCCCCTCGTACTGAAGTGGCTGCCCGAATCGCCCGGCGTACTGCTCAGCAAGGGCCGCACGAGCGAGGCCGAGGCCGTCGCCGCCCGCTTCTCGCTGCCGTCACCGACGCTCGCCGAAGCCCCGGAGGCGGGCGCCAAGGGCCGCTTCGCCGCAGTCGCCTCGCTCTTCACCCCTGGTCAGCGGCTCGCGACCCCGCTGCTCTGGCTCGCGTCCTTCGCCGGGCTTCTCCTCGTCTACGGGGTCTCCACCTGGCTCCCCGAGCTGATGCGCGCCTCCGGGTACTCGCTCTCCTCCTCTGTGACCTTCCTCATGGTGATCAACGCGGGCGGCATCGTCGGCATGCTCGTCGCGGGGCGGGCCGCCGACAAGTTCGGCGCCGTGCGGATCTCCGCGATCTGGTTCCTGCTCACCGCGTGCGGCGCCTTCCTGCTCAAGGCCGAGCTGCCGCTGGGTGTCGCGTACGCGATCGTCTTCGTCACCGGCATCTGGCTCTTCTCGGCGCAGGTGATGGTCTACGCATCCGCCCCTTCCGTCTACACGCCCGCCCAGCGCGCCACGGGCCTCGGCTGGATCACCGGCGTCGGGCGCACCGGCGCGGTCGTCGGACCGTGGCTGGGAGGCGCCGTGGTCTCCGGCGGCAACGCGTCACTCGGATTCACCACGTTCGCCGTGGCCGCCGTGCTCGGAGCCGTCGCGATCTCGCTGGTGCCACTCGTCCGGCGCAGCCGCCGTACCCCCGTGGACGAGGGTGTATCCGCCCTCTCACCGGGAACAGAGAGCACCGGGCCGAGCGTTCTTGGTCACAAGGAGGGAAAGATCCTCCCCAAGCACTAGGGTCTTCCTTTTGCCTACGCATTACTCTTGAGCCAAAGCCACACACGGTGGCCATGGAGGAGTGAGATGAGGAGCAGTAACCCGGTCTTCTCGCGACGGGGGTTCAGCCGCGACAACGGCTACGCGGGCTTCGGCACGCAGCAGCCGCAGGCCGGGGGACCCGCGGGCGGGACACAGACCCAACAGGGCAATCCGTACGCGACCGCGGGCCAGCAGGCCCCGGCCAATCCGTACGCGACCAACCCGTATGCCCAGCAGGACCTGCAGCACGGCGCCCCCCAGGCACCCGTAACCACCGCCGGCCGCATGACGATGGACGACGTCGTCCTGCGTACGGCCACCACGCTCGGCACGCTCCTTGTCACGGCGGCACTCGCCTGGGCACTGCTGCCGGTGGACGACGCCAACATCGGCAAGTCGTACGGCATCGCGATCGGCGCAGGCCTCGTCGCGATGGTGCTCGGCCTCGTCCAGGCCTTCAAGCGCAAGGCGTCGCCCGCGCTGATCCTGACGTACGCCGCCCTGGAGGGTGTCTTCCTCGGCGTCGTCTCCAGCGTCGTCGACAACCGCATCGCGGACGGCGCGGCCATGCAGGCCGTGATCGGCACGATGGCGGTCTTCGCCGGTGTCCTGATCGCCTACAAGGCGGGCTGGATTCGCGTCAACCGTCGCTTCTACGGCTTCGTGATGGCCGCGGCGATGGGCTTCCTGCTCCTCACGGCCGTGAACCTGCTGTTCATGGTCTTCGGCGGCGGTGACGGTCTCGGCTTCCGCAGCGGCGGCCTCGGCATCATCTTCGGCATCGTCGGCATTCTGCTCGGCGCGTGCTTCCTGGCCCTGGACTTCAAGCAGGTCGAGGACGGCATCGCGTACGGCGCCCCGAAGGAAGAGGCCTGGCTCGCGGCGTTCGGTCTGACGATGACGCTGGTCTGGATCTACATGGAGTTCCTGCGTCTGATCGCCATCTTGCAGGGCAACGACTGACGCGGCTGATCTTCACGGCTGATCACCACAGCTGAACACAGAAGGGCCCCACGGAACATCTGTTCCGTGGGGCCCTTCTGTGTTGTCGTGTGTCATGTCGTCGGGGGGACAGGGGAGTCAGAGCAGCTTGCGCGCGGCCCGCCGCAAGTCGTACTCGTGAATGATTGCCTTGGCGTGCCCGTACGCCAGGTCGTGCTCCGCGCGAAGCCAGCTGACCTTCTCCTCGAAGCGGAAGAGAGAAGGGCCGTCGTCGACGGCGCGGAGCCAGTCGGAGATCTCACGACCGGTGCATTGGGGGATACGGGCGAGCAGATTGCGGTGGGTCTCCTCGGAGAAGACTTGGGACATCGGCGCCTCCGGACGCGTCGCGATGTGTTCCGTCCTTCACGCCACCGTGCCTCAGCGTTGAGACGTTGGCAACAGTCCCGCCCGGGCGCATAAGGTCACCGGGTGCTTGATACGACGCCTTTGACGGACGCAGTGGACCAATTCGCCGACCGGTTGCGGGCAGCCCCGCAGAGTCGCCTGCAGCGGGGGGCGGCGACCGAGGCGCTCGCTCTGGCCAGGGAACTGGCGGCGTGGGCGCAGCGGATCGAGGTGCCGCAGGAGGAGCCGAGGGAGATGCCGGACGAGGGGATGTTCGCGGCGGCCGATCAGATCACGGTGGCGGGGCGGGATTTGGCCCTTGTGCTCGATGATTCGGGTCAGCTCGCGGAGGCACTGACGCTCGTGGAGAAGGCGCAGAAGCGCGCCGGTGTGTGACGGGGCGTGAGAGGGGCGCGACCGGGGTGGGGTCCGACCCCGGCGGGCGCCGGGGTCGCTCCGGTCAGACCGAGGCGATGACGCGGTCGGCCAGGATGTAGACGTTCTCGGTGCCGCACTCGAAGGTCAGGGCGTAGGCGCCGGAGACTCCGGATCCGCCGAGCAGGACCGGGGCGTGCCCGTCGCGCAGGGCGTCGGCGAGCAGCTCCGCGGTCTCGCGGTGGCCCGGGGTCATGCAGAGCGTCGTACCGTCCGTGAAGACGTAGACGTCCAGGGTGCCGAGCGGTCCGGGGCGGACGTCGGCGAGCGCCGTACGGGAGTCGGCCAGTTCCTCAAGACAGGCGACGGTGCGCTCGTGGTCGCCGTTGACGGGGGACTGGACCGGGACGAAGTCCGGGTGCGAGGGGTGGCGGCGGCGGGCCGCGGCCAGCTCCGGGGAGTCGCTCGCGAACTCGTCGGCCGGTTCGGCGTACGGCTCGATGACCGGCTCCAGGCTGTCCGACTCCAGGCCCGAGAAATCCGCCTGGCGGGGCAGGAACAGCTCGTCGGCCATGTCGGAGAGGCCCGGCAGGCCACTGAGGAGCGAGGGCGCGTCCGAGGCGTCACGGGCCTCCTGGGCGGCCCAGAAGGCGCGCGCCTCGGCCAGCTCGCGCTCCCGTTCCTCGGCGAGGGCCTCGGCGACGGCCGTGCGTATCTCGTCGGTGTCCGCGGTGCGGGCCGCGGGCACGTTGGCGTGTGCGTTCGCCGACTGGCTCTGGGCCAGCTCGGCGCGCAGGGCGGTGATCTCTGCGAGCTGCTTCCGCAGGCCGTGTACGGCGTGCAGAGCGGCGGCACCCACGGCCGTGGCAGCGGCTGTGGAGAGCAGCAAGGCAATAGGCATGGCGCTCACTGACGTACTCCCGGTTTCAAGTCGACCCCCGACTTCCTACATCAGCTTGAAGCCTGCACGATCCACCTGTCAGTGCATTACGTCACGAATTGGACAGGTCTTTCGTCCCGGTGTTTATCCATAGACATGCTCTGAGCTGGGGATATGCATCTCCCCCAGGAGATAGGTCACATCCTGGGGGAGATTGAGTCACGAATCAATGGAGCCGTGAGGGATTCGCGGGGCTCAGAGCGCCCAGAGCGTCAGCTGAGGCGCTCGATGACCATCGCCATGCCCTGTCCGCCGCCGACGCACATCGTCTCCAGGCCGAACTGCTTGTCGTGGAACTGGAGGCTGTTGATGAGCGTGCCGGTGATGCGGGCGCCCGTCATGCCGAAGGGGTGGCCGACGGCGATGGCGCCGCCGTTGACGTTCAGCTTGTCGAGCGGGATGTTCAGGTCGCGGTAGGAGGGGATGACCTGGGCGGCGAAGGCCTCGTTGATCTCGAAGAGGTCGATGTCGTCGACGGTGAGACCGGCGCGGGTCAGGGCCTGCTTGCTCGCCTCGACCGGGCCGAGGCCCATGATCTCGGGGGAGAGGCCGGTGACGCCGGTGGAGACGATGCGGGCCAGCGGGGTCAGGCCGAGCTCGCGGGCCTTGGTGTCGCTCATGATCACGAGGGCGGCGGCGCCGTCGTTGAGCGGGCAGCAGTTGGCGGCGGTGACGAGGCCGTCGGGGCGGAAGACGGGCTTGAGGCCCGCGACGCCTTCGAGGGTGACGCCGGCGCGGGGGCCGTCGTCCTTGCTGACGACGGTGCCGTCGGGGGTGGTGACGGGGGTGATCTCCCTCTCCCAGAACCCGTTCTTCAGGGCTTCCTCGGCGAGGTTCTGGGACCGGACGCCGAACTCGTCCATGTCCTGACGGGTGATGCCCTTGCTGCGGGCCAGGTTCTCTGCGGTCTGCCCCATCGCGATGTACGCGTCCGGGATCAGACCGTCCTCGCGGGGGTCGTGCCAGTTCGAGCCCTCGGTCTTGCTCACGGCCTCGGTGCGGGCCTCGGCGTCGGCGAAGAGGGGGTTGTGGGTGTCGGGGAGTCCGTCGCTGGACCCCTTCTTGCTGCGGGACACCATCTCCACACCGGCGGAGATGAAGACGTCGCCCTCCCCGGCCTTGATGGCGTGCAGGGCCATGCGGGAGGTCTGCAGGGAGGAGGAGCAGTACCGGGTGATGGTGCAGCCCGGCAGGTGGTCCATGCCCATCTGTACGGCGACGATGCGACCGAGGTTGTGCCCCTGCTCACCGCCGGGCAGCCCACAGCCGAGCATCAGGTCGTCGATGAGCTTCGGGTCGAGCTCGGGGACCTTGGCGAGGGCGGCCTCGATGATCGTGGCGGTCAGGTCGTCCGGCCGCAGATCCTTCAGGGAGCCCTTGAAGGCGCGGCCGATCGGGGTGCGGGCGGCGGAGACGATCACGGCTTCGGGCATCACGGCACTCCAGTGACGAGGGGGCAGGGCTCCTTGGGAAGTTACCTGCACGTATTGCCCTGGGTCATCGGGCGGGGACTGTGATGCGGACCGCATTTTTCTAAGCGCTTGCTCAGTCTGGCGGGGGCAGGGTTTCCCCACCCCCACCTGACTGGCGAGCCCGACGCCCCGCCCCGCAGGGCTACCCCGGCAGCGGTGAGGGGTCCGGGGCGTGGTGGATGCGCCGGCGCCTGCGGCGTTTGAGGAGGGCCCAGGGGCCGCGCGGGCCCGTGGGCATCGCGGCCGCGACCTCCGTGCCGCCCTCCGACGCCGCCTGCGCGGCAGCCCGCGCCACCGGCAGGAACCCCTCGCGCCGCGACACGTCGGGGCGCTCCTCCTCGGGCCAGAGCCCCAGCGCCGCGCACAGCGTCGGAAGCACCGCCATCGCGGCGGTCGCGTACCCCTCCGCGGAGGGGTGGTAGTTGTCGGGACCGAACAGCTCCCGCGGGTTCGCCAGGAACTCGGGGCCGAGCAGATCCCCGAGCGACACCGTCCGCCCACCCTGCTCGACCACGCCGATCGTCTGCGCGGCGGCCAGCTGCCGCGACACCCTGCGCGCCATCCACCGCAACGGCTGGTAGACGTTCTCCACCGTCCCCAGATCGGGACAGGTCCCCACCACCACCTCCGCCCCGGCCGTACGCAGCCTGCGCACCGCCGCCGACAGATGGCGCACGGACCGCGTCGCGGGCATCCGGTGCGTCACGTCGTTCGCGCCGATCATCACGACGCAGACGTCCGGCGCCCAGGACGAGAGGTCGGAGAGAAGAGCCGTCACCTGGCGGTCCAGGTCGTCCGACATGGCGCCGGGCAGCGCCACGTTCCGCAGCTCCACCGGCCGCTCCGCCACCGCGGCGAGCCCTGCGGCCAGGAGCGAGGCCGGGGTCTGCCGGGCCCGGTGCACCCCCTGACCCGCGGCGGTCGAATCGCCGAGCATCGCGAACCGCAAGGGCTCCGCGCCCTCGGGCCGATCCGCGAACCCCCAGCCGTACCGTCCGTCCGCCCGCGGCGGAGCCGGATGCTCCCCGCTGTTTCCCACGGTCCGCTTCGCCAGTTGCACCTCGGCGAGCACCACGCCCACGGCCGCCGCCCCGAGCAGCCCGATACCTCCGCCGCCGTACGCCGCGCCCGCAGCGATCCGCCGCGCCACCCTCGCCCTCGACATGCCCTGCAGCCACCTCCTCGTAGCCAATCCGCCCTACATCAACTAATTGCCCCGTAAGGACGGTCGGCCAATCGCAAGCAGAGGTGAACGACTGAACGGGACCCTTACGCTGACGACACCCATTCGTCGCACTACATCGCAGCCCGGAGACAACGGTGCAATTCCACGACTCGATGATCAGCCTCGTCGGCAACACCCCGCTGGTGAAGCTCAACAACGTGACCACGGGCATTCAGGCGACCGTCCTGGCCAAGGTCGAGTACTTCAACCCCGGCGGCTCCGTGAAGGACCGCATCGCGCTGCGCATGATCGAGGCGGCCGAGCAGAGCGGGGAGCTCGAGCCCGGCGGCACGATCGTCGAGCCCACCTCCGGCAACACCGGGGTCGGGCTCGCCATCGTGGCCCAGCAGAAGGGCTACAAGTGCATCTTCGTCTGCCCCGACAAGGTGTCGCTCGACAAGATCAATGTGCTGCGCGCGTACGGCGCGGACGTGGTCGTCTGCCCCACGGCCGTCGACCCCGACCACCCGGACTCGTACTACAACGTCTCCGACCGCCTCGTGCGCGAGACGCCGGGCTCCTGGAAGCCCGACCAGTACAGCAACCCGAACAACCCGCTCTCCCACTACCACTCCACCGGCCCCGAGCTGTGGGAGCAGACGGAGGGGAAGATCACCCACTTCGTGGCGGGCATCGGGACCGGAGGCACGATCTCCGGGACGGGCGGATATCTGAAGGAGATCTCGAAGGGCGGGGTCACGGTCGTCGGCGCCGACCCCGAGGGGTCCGTGTACTCCGGCGGCTCCGGGCGGCCCTACCTCGTCGAGGGCGTCGGTGAGGACTTCTGGCCGACGGCGTACGACAGGAACGTGACCGACGAGATCATCGCGGTGTCCGACAAGGACTCCTTCCAGATGACGCGGCGCCTCGCCAAGGAGGAGGGGCTGCTCGTCGGCGGTTCCTGCGGCATGGCGGTCGTGGCGGCGCTGCGCGTCGCGGAGCGGCTCGGTCCCGACGACGTCGTGGTCGTACTCCTGCCCGACTCCGGGCGCGGCTACATGAGCAAGATCTTCAGCGACGAGTGGATGAACGACTACGGATTCCTGGAGCAGGCGGGCGACGCACCTCGCGTCGGCGACGTACTGAGCCGCAAGGAAGGCGGCCGACTGCCCTCACTCGTCCACATGCACCCGGAGGAGACGGTCGGTGAGGCCATCGACGTACTGCGGGAGTACGGCGTCTCGCAGATGCCCATCGTCAAGCCGGGCGCGGGCCACCCGGACGTGATGGCGGCCGAGGTCATCGGCTCCGTCGTCGAACGCGAGCTCCTCGACGCCCTGTTCGCGCAGCGCGCCTCGCTCTCCGACCCGCTGGAGAAGCACATGTCGGAGCCGCTGCCGCAGGTCGGCTCCGGCGAACCCGTCGCCGACCTGATGTCGGTGCTCGGCAGGGCCGACGCGGCGATCGTCCTGGTCGAGGGCAAACCGACCGGCGTGGTGAGCCGCCAGGACCTGCTGGCCTTCCTCGCCGCGCAGCAGGGCCAGTAACCGCAGGAATCAGTTACCGAGGGGGTGTGCCGTGAGCCGTGGTTCGAACTTCGCGGAAGTGGTACGAGCGCGACACGTCCGCGCAGCACACACTTAACACGGCTCCGGCACATTGGTTGTTGTCGGCGTACAGGAACTCCGGAGCGGCTCCCGGACCTCTGAACGCCTGGACGCGGACCCGGTCCTGACCCGGCCCGCGTCCCCCGCGGGGACCGCCGTCGTCCCGCCCCCTGGTTCACCCGGGGGTGCGGCGGTCCCCGCGCATAACTTCGCGTACGGCGGTGACAGGGCGTACAGCCCCCTCACCCCAAGTCCGCCCCCGGCTCGACGACCAGGCCCCGCCCCGTCCCCTTGATCAGCTCGACGTATGCGCGGACCACCTCGGCGACCGGCGTCCCCGCGGCCCCGTCGAGCCCCATCTTTTCCAGGGTCTCCGCCACCCATCCCGGGCTCACGGAGTTCAGCCTGATACCGCGCGGCATCTCGGCCGCCGCGGTCGGCACGAAGCGGCCGAGTCCTCCGTTGACGAGTGCGGCGAAGGAGAGGCCGGGCTCGGAGAACGCCGAGATGCCGTTGGTGAGGGTGAGCGAGCCGCCGTCGCCCAGACGGTGCGCGGCACGGCGGGTCAGATGCACCTGACCCAGCATCTTGCCTTCGAGCCCCCGGAAGTAGTCGTCGTCGGACGAGTCGTCGATCCGGGCGATCTGCCCGCTCCCCGCGACGGCGACCACCGCGTCGACGGCCCCGACCGCGTCGAACATCTCGTCGATGGACGAGGGCTTCGCCAGATCCACCACGACCGGACCGCGCCGCGAAGCCCGGACGACTTCGTGGTTCCCGCCCGCCTCGAGCGTCTCGGCGAGCGCGGATCCGATGGTGCCGCCGGCACCGATGACGACGATCTTCATGAGCTTCCCGTCTCCCGAACACTGGAACACTGAACTGTGAGTGGCTGCGCTCATTCAGGTTCGGGGCACCGTGCCACGGCGTCCAATACCTGCTGCCATAACCGCGAGGGATGCCCTGCAGCACCCCTGCTCAGAACCCCTGGATCAGCCCCGCCGCATGGCTCACCGGCACCGTGTGCGTGACCCAGTCCGTGGACGTTCGCAGGTGGAGTTGGAAGGCGGTCGGCTCTGGTACGTAGCCCATGGCGCCCTCCGTGCTCATCGTCAGGGAGCTCTGGAGGTACGTCGACGGGGCGGTCGAGAGGGTCGTGCCCGCGTAGGCGCCGGTGATCGGGCGGTGGACGTGGCCCGCGAGGACGCGGGTGACCTGGGGGTGGCGGGACAGGAGCTGCGCCAGGGCTTCGCCGTCCTTGAGGCGCATGCCGTCCAGGAACGGGATGCCTATGTCCGCCGGGGGGTGGTGCACGCAGACCAGGGTGGGGGTGTCGGGGCGGGCTGTCAGCTGGGCGTCCAGCCACGTGAGTTGGTCGTCCCCGAGGCGACCGTGTCCCGCGCCCGGCACCTTCGAGTCCAGGGCGATCAGCGTCAGGTCCTCGTACTCGACGGCGTAGCGCGTGGAGTGGGTGCCGCCGAGGTGCGCTGTGCCGCCGAACGTCTTGGCCAGGGCTACCGGGTCGTCGTGGTTGCCGGTCGTCAGGTGCAGGGGCAGCGGGAAACCCGCGATGATTTCGCGCAGCTGCTCGTACTCGGCGGGCCTGCCGTGTTCCGTCAGGTCGCCGGTGATCACGACGCAGGTGGGCCGGGGCTCCAGGGCGAGGACGCGGGTGAGCGCGTGGCGCAGGCCTGCCGCCGGAGCGGCGGCCAGAGCGCCGGTGGTGAGGTGCGGGTCACTGAGGTGCGCGACGGATGTGGTCATGAGGGCAGAATCCCCCGGAGTCGCACCCCGCAGGCCTCAGTCGTCCCACTCCGACTTGCGGTCGCGGTCCTTGCCGCGCCCGAAGTTCATGCCCCGCATCGAATGCACCGCGTTCACGCCGACGATGCCGCCCCAGGTGACGAAGAGACCCGGCAGGTCCGCGTTGACCACGCCGATCGCCGAGAGCGGGATCGCGAGGATCAGCGAGACGATGCCGAAGCCGAAGCGCTCGCCCCAGGAGTCCACGGGGTTGGTGGGCGCACGTGAGCCCCGGGCGACGACCATCTGCTGCTCGGCCATGTGCCGGCGCATGCGCCGGTCGATGGTGCCGTCCAGACGCTGCTCGACCTTCCCGAGGAACGATTCGACCAGCGCGGACTCGTACTCTTCGCCTAGCTCTCTGCGCGCGTGCAGAGTGGCGTCGAGTTCCTTCTTGAGTTCGGCGTCACGGGCTTCCATAGCTTTTTAAGGTACGCAGTCGTCGCGGGCCTGACAGTGGTGCTATCCCCCCTTTCTCAGCGGGGACCAGCCTCAGCTTTCAGTCGAAGGTCCGTGCTCTCCGTGGGGATGTGCGACGTGTCGCGGCGGGCCAGGAGCCAGTACAGGGCCGCCGGGACCACCAGACCCACGATCCAGGAGATGTCCGCGCCGCCCAGCGGGTCGACGAACGGACCCGTGTAGAAGTGCGTCGCCAGGAACGGGAGCTGGGCCAGGACACCCACTCCGTAGACCGTGAGCGCGTCCCAGCGCCAGGCTCCGTAGCGGCCTTCGGGATCCGAGAGCGCCGGGATGTCGTAGCGCTCCTTGGAGATCAGGTAGTAGTCGACCAGGTTGATCGCCGACCACGGCGTGAAGAACGTCAGGAGGAAGAGCAGGAAGTCCTTGAAGGACGTCAGGAAGCTGTCCTTGCCGAGCAGCGCCACCACCGTCCCCGCCACCATGATCAGGGCGATGTACGCCGCCCTGCCGCGCGGCGAGAGCGTCTTCTGGCCCCTAAATCCGCTGATGCTCGTCACCATCGACATGAAGCCGCCGTAGGTGTTGAGCACGTTGATCGTCAGCTTGCCCAGCGCGATCACGAAGTAGAGGACGGACGCGATCAGGCCCGTACCGCCGAGGCCCACCACGTATCCGACCTGGTTGTCGAGGAACGCGTCCCCCGCGCTCGCCGCCACAAGCACACCGAACGTCATCGACCACTGCGAGCCGAGCGCCGAACCGGACAGCGTCCACCAGAACGTGGCACGGCCCGATGTCGTACGCGGCAGATAGCGCGAGTAGTCCGCGACGTACGGACCGAAGGCGAGCTGCCACGACGCCGAGAGCGAGACCGCGAGCAGGAACATCGGCAGGTCGAAGTGCGCGTCGGCCAGGAGCGCCGAGAGGTCGACGCGGTCCAGGAGGCGGATGCCCAGGTAGATGAAGGCGAGCGCGCAGATCACGCTCGCCACCCGGCCCAGGACGTGGATCACGCGGTAGCCGACCGCCGCCACCACCGCGGTGATCACCGCGAAGACGATGATGCCGGTGGTGTCGTTCGTGTGCGTCAGCTGAGCCGTGGCCTGTCCGGCGAGGACGCTGCCGCTCGCGAAGAAGCCGACGTACATGAGGATGACGAGGAGCAGCGGTACGACGGCGCCGCGCACCCCGAACTGGGCCCGGGACTGGATCATCTGCGGCAGACCGAGCTTCGGGCCCTGCGCCGAGTGCAGGGCCATCACCGCGCCGCCGAGCAGGTTGCCGAGCAGCAGGCCGATCACCGACCAGACCACGTCGCCGCCGAAGACGACGGCGAGCGCGCCCGTGACGACCGCGGTGATCTGGAGGTTGGCGCCGAGCCAGAGGGTGAACTGGCTGAACGCCGTGCCGTGCCGTTCGTCGTCGGGGACGACGTCGATGGAGCGCCGCTCCACGAGACTGTCTGCCATGATCCGCTGAACTCCCTGCTGTCTATCTGCCGGATGCGCTACTTCTTGGTGATTCCGTGCTTCTCCGCCCAGTCGTTCGCGACGTCCTCCGGGTCCTTCTTGTCCTTGTCCACCAGGCGGTTGAGCTCGGTGAGGTCCTTGGTCGTCAGGGCGTTGCCCAGGCGGCCGAGCGCCTTGCGGACCGTCGAGTCGGCCTTGCGGTCGGCGACGAGCGGGACGATGTGCTGGCCGGGGATCAGGTTCTTGGGGTCGCTGAGCACGACCCACTTCTCGGCGACGATGTCGGTGTCGGTGGTGAAGAGGTTCGCCACGTCGACGTCGCCCTTCTTCAGGGCGCCCTTGACCAGAGGGCCGGAGGAGTCGAGGGACTTGAACTCCTTGAACTCGACTCCGTAGACGTCCTTGAGGCCCACCGAGCCCACCGTGCGCTTCTTGACCTCGGGCGCGGCGCCGATGACGAGCTTGCCGTTGTGTTTCGCGAGGTCCGCAAGGGACTTGAGGCCGTACTCGGCGGCGGTCTCCCGGGTGACGACGAAGGCGTCGGAGTCCTCGGCCTTTCCGTACGGGAGGATCTGCAGGCCGCGCGGCAGGACCATGGCGAGGGCGTTCTGCATCTCGCCCTCCTCGGTGGCCTTCGCCTTGGCGTCGAGGTAGTGCAGGAGCGCGCCCTGGTACTCGGGCAGGAGGTCGATGTCGCCGCCCTTGAGAGCCGGGATGAGGATCTCTCGGGTGCCGAGGTTGGGGCGGACGGTGGTCTTGACGCCCTCCGCCTGGAGCGCGGCGGCGTAGAGGTAGCCGAGTACCTGGTTCTCGGTGAAGTTGGCGGTGCCGATGGTGACGCCGTCCTTGCTGGAGCCACCGCCCGAGCCGCCGGAGCCGTCACCGTTGAGCGAGGTGATGCCGCCGCTGCAGGAGGCGAGCGCGGGTACGGACGCGGCGGCGAAGAGTCCGCCGAGGACGTTTCTGCGGTTCATGGGGGCCATCTGGCTTGCTCCTAGGCCGACTTGGCGGGGCGGTGGCGGAAGAGGGCGCGCTGCAGTGCGGAGAGCGCGAGATCGAGTACGACGGCGACGACGGCCACGAGTACGGCACCGCCGAGCACCTGGACGAGGTCGCGCTGGGCGAGCCCGTCGAAGACGTACCGGCCGAGCCCGCCGAAGGAGACGTACGCGGCGATGGTGGCGGTGGCGACGACCTGGATGAGCGCGAGTCGGAGCCCGGTCATGATCAGAGGGAGCGCGAGGGGCAGTTCGACCTGGAAGAGGACCTGGTGCCAGCGCATGCCCTGGCCGCGCGCGGCATCCCGCACCTCCGGGTCGACCGCGGTCATCCCGGCGTACGTGTTGGTGACGATGGACGGCACCGCGAGGGCGACGAGCGCGATGTAGATGGGCCACATGGAGAGCCCGCTCGCCAGGAAGACCAGGACGACCAGGCCGACCGTGGGCAGCGCGCGCCCGAAGCTGGAGAGGTTGATCGCGACGAACGCGCCGCGCCCGGTGTGCCCGATGAGCAGGCCGATCGGCAGCGCGATGGCGGCGGCGATGAGGGTCGCGAGCAGTGAGTACTGGAGGTGTTCGATGAGGCGGTGCCCGATGCCGTCGGATCCGGCCCACTGATCGCCGCTGACCAGCCAGGCGCCGAGATCCTTGAAGAGTTCGTACATGTCACGCGCTCCTCTTGCGGCGGGTCCAGGGGGTCAGGACGTACTGGAGGGTGACGAGCAGCGCGTCCGCGACGAGCGCGAGGAGCAGGGTCAGGACGACGCCGACGATGACGGGGGTGGGGAAGTTGCGCTGGAACCCGTCCGTGAAGAGCTGTCCGAGACCGCCGTCGCCGATGTACGTCGCCACGGAGACGAGGGAGATCGCCATGACCGTCGCGATCCGTACGCCCGCCATGATCACCGGCAGGGCGAGGGGCAGTTCGACGGTGAGCAGGGTGCGCAGGGGCCGGGTGCCCATCGCTTTGGCCGCTTCCTTCGTCTTCGCCGGTACGGAGTCCAGACCCTCGACGGTGTTCCGCAGGAGCACGACGAGCGTGTAGATCGTCAGGCCGATGACGGTCGTGGTGCGGGTGAGCCCGCTGATCGGCAGGAGAAGGACGAAGACGGCGATCGACGGGATGGTGAACAGGACGTTCGACAGACCGAGGAGCAGCCCGCGCAGGGGGCGCACGCGGTGCGCGACGACGGCCAGGGGGAGCGAGATGAGCAGGCCGAGGAGTACGGCGGTGAGGGCGGCCTGGAGGTGGGACAGGGTGAGGCTGGTGAGATCGTCGGTGTGGTCGGCTATCCACGACCAGTCGACACTCACGCGCCGGCCTTGCTGACGTCCACGGCGTCCGCGTCCACGGCGTCTGCCTCCACCGCGCTCGCGTCGGTGTGCACCTGCCCCGCGTGGTCGTGGATGTCGTCGCGGGACGTGACGCCGGTCAGGATGCCCTCCGCGTCGACCCGGGCGACCAGGCCGCTGGGGGCGGCTATCGACTCGTTGAGGGCCGACAGGAGCGAGTCCGTGTCCCGCAGGGGGCGTACGGGGACGTCGGCGGCCTGTGCGTCCTTGTGCCGCCAGGCCAGTGGGGCGCCCGCTGCGTCGAGACGCAGCGCCCAGGCGCCGCCCTCCGGGGCCGGGGCCTTGGGGACCTCGGCGAGCGTCGTCAGGGAGAGCAGCTTCAGGCCGCGCTCGGCGCCCAGGAAGTCCGCGACGAAGCTGTCCGCGGGGCGGGCCAGGAGCTCGGCGGGGCTCGCGCACTGGACGAGGTGGCCGCCGGTACGGAAGACGGCTATGCGGTCACCGAGCCGTACGGCCTCGTCGATGTCGTGCGTGACGAAGACGATGGTCTTGTTCAACTCCCGCTGTAGGCGCAGGAGTTCGTCCTGGAGCTGGGTGCGGACCACGGGGTCGACCGCACCGAACGGCTCGTCCATCAGGAGCACCGGCGGGTCGGCGGCGAGCGCACGCGCCACGCCGACGCGCTGCTGCTGGCCGCCCGAGAGCTGGTGCGGGTAGCGCTTCCCGGCGTCGGCGGCGAGGCCGACCGTCTCCAGAAGCTCCGCCGCCCGCGCCCGCGCCTTCTTGCGGCCCCAGCCGAGCAGCAGCGGCACGGTCGCGATGTTGTCCAGGACCGTGCGGTGCGGGAAGAGCCCGGACTGCTGGATCACGTACCCGATGGAGCGGCGCAGCTCGGCCGCGTCCTGCTCCAGGACGTCCTTGCCGTTGACTCTGATCGTCCCGGAGGTCGGATCGACCATCCGGTTGATCATGCGGAGCGTTGTCGTCTTGCCGCAACCGGAAGATCCGACGAGGACGGTCACGCCCCCTTCCGGCATCTCAAGGCTGAGGTCGTGGACCGCGGTTGTGCCGTTCGGGAAGCGCTTGTGGACCGTATCGAATTGGATCATGAGGAGTCCCTTGCCCGGCTGTATATCTTCATGCAGAGTTCTTTGTGACTGAATAGATTGTCAATAGTTAGTCGCAGCCCAGGTGTAAATCGCTGGTTACAAGTGGTCGCAGGGCAAGACGAAGCGTCCGGTTGAGGAGGAATTGCGAGTGATGTCGTCTCGTATCGCGGACAGGGCGACCGGCAGGGCAGCCGACGACAGCGGCTCGGTCGTCGTCCTGGACGGCCGCGGACTGATGGTCGCAGATGTCGTACGTATGGCCGAATCTACCGCTAAGCCAGTTCCCGGAACGGACGGCATGAAGCGCGTGGAGAGCTCGTGGAACGCCGCCCGTGAGATCGCGTCCTGGGGCCGCGTCTACGGCCGCTCCACCGGCGTGGGTGCCAACCGGAACGAGTCCGTGCCGACCGAGGCGGCCGCCGACCACGGCCTGCGCCTGCTGCGCAGCCACGCCGGAGCGATCGGTGAGGAGCTCCCGGCGCGGCAGGTGCGCGCGATGCTCGCCGTCCGCGCCAACCAGCTGCTCGCGGGCGGCGCGGGCCTGCGCCCGACCGTCGTCACGGCGCTCTGCGAGGCACTGACGACGGGCGCGTACCCCAAGGTCAACGAATTCGGCTCGGTCGGCACGGGCGACATCGCCGCGCTCGCGCAGATGGGCCTCGCGCTCGCGGGCGAGCACCCCTGGCAGGGGGCGGGCGCGGCCCCCGACCCGCAGCCCCTCGACAACAACGACGCCCTCGCCCTGATCAGCAGCAACGCCCTCACCCTCGGCCAGTCCGCGCTCGCCCTGCACGAACTGCGCGGCCTCGTCGCGGCCACGCAGATGGTGGCGGCGCTGACCCTGATGGCCGTCGACGGTTCGTACGAGGCGTACGCGCTGCCCGTCCACGAGGCCCGGCGGCACACGGGCTCGTACGCCGTCGCGGAACGGATGCGGCAGATCCTCGGCGCGCCCGACCGCCCCACGCCCCCGCTCGGCCGCATCCAGGACCCCTACGGCCTGCGCTGCCTGCCGCAGATCCATGGGCCCGCGCACGACGCGGCGGACGCGCTCGAAGACGTCCTCACGGTCGAGATCAACGCGGCTGCCGAGAACCCGCTGATCTCGGCGGAGGACATGGCGGCCTACCATCACGGCGGCTTCTACCTCGCCCAACTGGCCCTGTCCCTCGACCACTTCAGGCTCGCCGTCACCCAGGCTGCCCGCCTGTCGACATCGCGCCTCTCCACCCTGAACGAACCGGGCTTCACCCGCCTGCGCCCCTTCCTCGCGGACGGCGCACCGGCCTCCTCGGGCGTGATGATCCTGGAGTACGCGGCCGGGGCGGCCCTCGGCGACCTGCGGGCCTTCTCCGCGCCGGCCTCGCTCGGTCACGCGGTGCTCTCCCGGGGCGTCGAGGAACAGGCGAGCTTCGCCTCGCTCGCGGCGCGGCAGACGCTTCGGGCGTGTGAGGCGTACCGCCTGGTGGTGGGCTGCGAACTCGTCGCCGCAGTGCGGGTGTTGAGGCAGCGTGACATGCGCCTTGATCCGGACCTGCCCGTCGGGCGTGCCTTCGACCTCGCGGACTCGGTGCTCGACCCGGAGCTTGCGGACCGGCCGTTGACGGATGATGTGACGGTGGCGGCCGGGCTGCTCGACCGGTTCACCGAGCTGTGGCTGGACCTCGGGTCCGGGAACGGGACGGGCTTCGAGAGCCAGGGTGTTGTGAGGGGAACGGTATGAGTGACAGTCCCGCGGCGCGGCTGCAGGTGCTCTTCGAGGGCCACCGCCTCACGCCCACGCAGCGGCGCATCGCGCACTGCATGGTGCGGCGGGCGGGGGACGTCCCCTTCCTCTCCAGCGTCGAACTTGCCGAGCTCGCCGGGGTGAGCCAGCCCTCGGTGACCCGGTTCGCCGTGGCGCTCGGCTTCGACGGCTACCCGGCGCTGCGCAGGCACCTGCGGGAGCTGGCGCCCGCGGAGGCGGCGGGCGAGGCCTCCCTCAACGAGTACCAGCAGGCGGTCGAGGCGGAGATCGAGAACCTCCGGCACCTGGCGGAGGTGCTCGCCGACCCCTCACCGGTGGAGCGCGCCGGACAACTCCTCGCCTCCTCACGCCCGCTCCCCGTCCTGGGCCTGCGGGCCGCCGCGTCACAGGCGTACGGCTTCTCGTACTTCGCGGCGAAGGTCCACCCCGACGTACGTCTCCTCCACGAGGGCGGCACGATGCTGGCCGACCGGATCGACGCGGCGGTACGGGCCGGGGCGTCGGCGCTCATGTGCTTCGCGCTGCCCCGGCACCCGCGGGAGGTCGTGGACGCGCTCGCCTACGCGCAGGCCGCGGGACTCTCGGTGGTGACGGTGGCCGACTCGGCGTTCGCCCCCGTGGCGGCCCACTCGGACCTCCTCCTCCCGGCCGCGGTCGGCACGGGCCTCGCGTTCGACACGGCGTGCGCGCCGATGCTGCTCGGCCGGGTGCTCCTGGAGGCGATGTGCGACGGACTCCCGGACGCACAGGCGCGGTTGGAGGAGTTCGACGCGGGGGCGGCGGCGCGGGGTCTTTTCGTGGAGTAATGGCAGGGGTACACACGGCGGGCCGGACCCGAAGGTCCGGCCCGCCGCGTGTGCTGCTCAGGCTCAGACGTCGAGGTTCGCCTCGATGCGCTTGAGCTGGTGGCGGGCCATGGCCAGATTGGCCCGGTCCTTGTCGAGGGCCACGTAGAGGAAGAGGCCGTTGTTGTTGCGGCCCTTGATCAGCCGGATCAGGTGGTACTGGCTGCTGAGCGAGATCAGGATGTCCTCGATCTCGTCCTTTAGATCCAGTAGCTCCATCGTGCGCAGCTTGGCGCGCACCACGTCCGTGTTGCCGGCCGCGGCGACGGACAGGTCCAGGTCCTTCCCGCCGCCGATCGTGCCCAGTGCCATGCCACTGGTGTAGTCGACCAGGGCGGCGCCGATGACTCCCTCGATCGAGGTGGTCGTTTCCTTGAGTGCTGTCTCTGTGTTGGCCATTAATTTCGCACTTCCTTTCCGTCTGCTTGGTGTCCGCGGTGAGGGGGACGATGAGGGTGTGGTGGGGGACATGGGTCAGGTTTCCTCCGCTCGTTCGACGGCGGCGTCGACCAGCTCTCCGATGAGCACGCTGGAACGGCGGCCCTCCAGATGGAGCCGGCCGACGTTGACGCGGGGCTCGGCGAGCAGCGTGAGCACGGCGGACGAACCCGCCGTGTACGTGGCCACGTAGCCGTCCTCGCCGCGGATGAGCAGTTCGCGGAAGCGGCCCTGATTCGTCGCGTCGGAGAGCCGCAGGGCGACTCCGAGCGCCGCCGCGGTCAGCGCACAGACGCCCTCCGCCTCGACGTCCGTCGCGTCCTGCGCGAGCAGGAGTCCGTCGACGCTGGCCGTCAGGGCGCCCCTGAGCTGAGGAATCCTGGTCCGCAGGCGTTTCAGTTCGACCAGTACGTCGGCTTCGGCAGCCATCAGCTCTCTCCTCCCGGCGCGCTTGAAGAGCGCGAAGAACTTCATGGGATAGGGGGCCAAGTCCGGTGACCCGTACGGAGATTCACAGACTTGCCTCCAGCGCGTCACGGACCCGGCGCAGCAGGGCGACGTCCGGCTCGGGGTGGTCGTCGGGGAGCGGGGTGTGGAGCATCGCCAGGGCGGGATCGGCCGTCCGCGGGGGTTCCACGAGTCCGGCCGCGGCGAGCCGCCTGACCTCGATCAGGGTGTGGAACGACGGGCGGCCGAGCGCCCAGGCGATGGCTGTCGGCGTGCGGACGCCGTCGGCGAGCCGCAGCAGGGAGATCTGACGTCCGGTGAGCTTCTGGCCGGGCGCGGGTGTGCGCGGCACGACGGGGGACGTGTCCAGTTCCGGGCAGGGCCAGACGCTGTCCAGAAGGGTCCGGCGCCGCCGGGTCTCCCGCTCCAGGGTCTCGGCCGCCACCGGGCGCACCCGGCCGAGCCAGTGCGCGACCCCGTAACGGAACCGGGTGGGTCCGCTCGCGGGGCCGAGGACGAAGAACGCGGCGTCGAACAGGGCGCCGATGTGGCACATTTCCAGCTCGCCGGCGGTTATCCGGCCGCTGTCTATCAGGTGCCGCCCCACCTCGTGCCGGGTCCCGGCCAGTGAGAGGGCCTCCTGCCAGCCCTGCGCGGGCAGCGCCCCGCCGGCCGTGAGCAGGACGTCGATGCCCGGCGCCGCGGGGCTCTCCGCGTGCACGACGCGGCCGTCGACGAGATAGAGGGTGCCCTGGTCGCGCAGCAGGGCGCCGGTCGCCCGCTCACCGGCCAGGCGCATCAGCATGGGCGATGTGGTGGACGCGGTGATGCGCATGGCGTTCACACCAGCACCAGGCGCTCGGACAGGTCCCGCAGGCGTATGCGCGCGAGGGCGAGGTTGCCGGTGTGCCGGTCCAGCCAGAGGTAGAGGAACACGCTGCTGTCGAAGGTCGTCTCGACGAAGCGGATCAGATGGAACCCGGTCCTCGTCGTGAGCATGAGGTCCTCGACGGGGAGGCCCTTGCGGTCCGTGTCCCGCGCCGCGTCAAGGGCGTCGTCCCTGGGCGCGAACGCCTGGTACTCGGCGGCCGATCGGGCCACCTCGGCGGTCTCGACGGCGGTAGCCTCGTGGTCGCCGCCCGGAGGATCGCCGACCGAACCGAGGGCGAGCCCGCTGGTCCAGTCGACGATCGCTGCTCCGCGTGCACCGGGCAGTGTCATGGCTTCGAGCAGACACTCATCGATTCCGGGCACGCGGCTCCCCTTCCCCAGGGTTGAACCGGGTGGCCCCTACCACCCGACCGGGGGCTCATCGCCGCCCGGTGTGAGGAAGGTACGCAGAAGTCGTGGAGTTTCCAGGCAAGTAGGCACTTTCCAGGGGAACATGCCCGACCTCGACGGGATCCGCGCGACGAGCGGTCAGGGAAGGCCCGAGCCTGACCGAAAGTATCGGCCTAGCGACCGGATGGCCCCCGGCTCATCTCCGGGGCGCCTCCCTTCCGCTCCTCGCCGTGACCTTCTACTCCTCCCCGCGAGCCTTGAGCACCACCTTGTTCACGACCCAGAGGCCGATGCCGATGGCGAGCAGCACCCCGGCCCGGATGTAGACCTCCGCAGGGCGGTCCGCGAGGGGGCTGGCGAGGACCAGGGCGGTGATGGCTCCGAGTACGGGAAGGACCGTCGGCGCCCGGAAGTGCTTGTGCTCGACGGGGTCGCGGCGCAGGACGAGTACCGCCACGTTGACCACCGCGAACACGCAGAGCAGCAGGAACGCGGTCGTGTCGCCGAGCCCCTCGATCTCGCCCGTCGACACCAGGCCGATCGCGAGCAGCGACACGAAGACGATGCCGACCACGGGGGTGCGGCGGCGCGAGAGGACGCGGCCCATCGCGCGCGGCAGGATGCGTTCGTTGGCCATGCCGTAACAGAGCCGCGAGGCCATCATGATGTTGATCAGGGCCGAGTTGGTGACCGCGAACAGGGCGATGAGCGCGAAGAGTTTGTGCGGGAAGTCGATGCCGCCCGCCTTCACGACTTCGAGGAGCGGTCCGCTCGACCCTTCGAGCACCTTGTAGTCGACGAGCAGCGACGACACAAGGGCCACCAGGACGTAGATCGTGCCCGTCACCGCGACGCCGATGAAGATCGCCCGCGGGAACGTGCGTGCCGGATCCTTCGTCTCCTCGGCCATGTTCACCGAGTCCTCGAAGCCGACGAACGCGAAGAAGCCGAGTGCGGTCGCGCCGAGGATGCCCGTCATCAGGGCGTAGCCGGTGCCGCCGCCGCCCTCGAAGTCCGTCAGGCGGGAGGGCTCACCGTCCCCGCTCAGGACCGCGTAGGCGCCGATCGCCAGGATGATGGCAAGGCCCGTCACCTCGACGAGCGTGAGGACCACGTTCGCCTTCACCGACTCCGATACGCCCCGCAGGTTCAGCGCCCCGAGCGCGAGGATGAAGAGGATCGCGATCAGCGTCGGCGGCAGCGCGTCGTTCGTCAGCTCCCCGAGGTAGTCGCCGCTGAAGGCGCGGGCCGCCGCGCTCGCCGACGACAGGCCCGAGCACATCACCATGAAGGCGATGATGAAGGTGAAGAACGGGACCTTGAACGCCTTCTGCGTATAGAGCGCGGCGCCCGCGGCCTTCGGGTACTTGCCGACCAGCTCGACGTACGACGCCGCCGTCAGGAGCGCCACGACGAAGCCGATCGCGAACGGCAGCCACAGCGCGCCGCCGACCTTTCCCGCGACCTTCCCGGTGGTGGCGTAGATGCCGGTGCCGAGGATGTCGCCGATCACGAAGAGGATCAGGAGCTTGGGCCCGATCGCGCGGTGCAGCGCGGGTTCTTCGGCGGGCGGCGGTGCTTCGGTGGTCGCCTTGGATGTCGTCACACGATCATCTCCCCCGAGGGCGTGCCGGGTTATCTGGATACCTGGGTGCCTGGAGGGAGGGTCTGCCCCGAAAACACAGCAGCGATGCGGGAGTTGAGGATTCTCAGAGGAACTGAGGAGGAGACCTCAGAGGTCCCGCAGCGCGTCCCGCCCCGCACCCCCGGACTCGGCGACGATCTCCTCCAGGGTCTGCGGCTCCCGCACGGTGGCGAAGGTGACGTGCTCACCCGCTGTGGCGAAGCCGTAGATCCCCGGCCGGGCAAGGCTGTTGTACGAGTAGTGGTGGGCGAAGTAGTACGCGCCCGTGTCGAGCACCGCCGCGTAGTCGCCCTGTTCGAGCAGCGGAAGCGGACGGTTCTCCGCGAGCAGGTCGCCCGCGAAGCAGGCGGGGCCCGCGATGTCCTGCCCGACGTTCGGCCCGCTCTTGGCACGGCCCTTCGCGTCGAACGCGGCGATCCGCAGTGGCCAGGACGCGGGCGCGTACACCGTGCGCGCCGCCACCTGGACGCCCGCGTGCGTCACCGCGATGGGCCGGGTGCCCGCCGTCTTGGCGTACTCGACGCGGGCCAGGATCGTGCCGTGCTTGGCGAGCAGCGAGCGGCCGAACTCGGTGACGATGCCGTACCGCCCGTCGAGCAGCCCCGGCACACGGGACTTCAGGCGGCGCGCGTACTGCGCGTGCGTCGGGGTCTCCTCGTCCGACCCGAAGTTGACGGGAAGACCGCCGCCGATGTCGATGGTGTCGATCTGCTGCCGCCCCGCCCGTCCGTTGATCTCCTCGGCCAGCTCGTACGTCGCCGAGACACCCCGCACCATCATTTCGAGCGGCATGCCCTGCGACCCGGAGTGGGCGTGCAGGCGGGTCAGCCAAGGGCGGTCGAGGTAGGCCTGGACGACCCACTCGCGGGCGCCGTCGTCGAGCAGCGCGACCCCGAACTTGGAGGTCGCCGTCGCCGTGGACAGGGCGCCGATGGAGCCGCCGCCGATCTGCGGGTTCACGCGCAGGCCGATGGGGGAGCGGGAGGGCGCGGAGCGGGTCATCGCGTCGATGCGGGCGAGCTCCTGCGGATTGTCCGCGTTCACCGCGATGCCCAGGGCGAGGGCGTCGCGCAGCTCGGCCGGGGTCTTCGCGGGCGAGTCCAGGACGGTGTGCGTGGGCTGCACACCGGCGGCCCGCGCCAGAGCGAGCTCGCCGGGGCTGGCCACCTCGGCGCCGATGCCCGCGTCGCGAAGCAGCCGCAGGACCGGGACCAGGGGCGACGCCTTCACCGCGAAGGCGTGCAGGACGGGCGTGCCGGGCGGCACGACCGCTTCGAAGGCGGCGCGCAGGGAGGCGGCGGCCGAGCGGATGCCGGTGACGTCCAGGAGGCCGGCGATGGGCGACGCGGGGTCGACGAGGCCCTGCTCGACGGCGGCCCGGATGGCCTGGTCACGGCGCGACGCGGAATCCGCGGCCGAGTGTGCCGGGGGCTGTGGGGTGGAGGGCTGCGGTGCTGCCGGGGGCTGCGGCGCCGGGGGACGCGCTGCGGCATCCGCCCTCGTGAGGCGTTGCGTGGGGGCTTCCGGGTGGGTGCCCGGGGCTCCGCCCTGACCTCTGCCCGAGTCCGCGTTCGCCTCGGACGCGCGTACGGTCTCCGCTCCCTGATCGCTCATGTGTTCCAGCCAATCATCCGTGGCGCGGTTCCGCTGCACCGTCAACGTATTGACTAGTTCTATTCAACATCGCAGGATGTGAATAACAAGGTCACAGCAGAGCACCACCGAGCTCACGAGCAGAGCTTCACGCGAGGAGGCATCGCCATGTCAGGACCCCGCCCCGTACGGGCACCGCGCGGTACGGAACTGAGCGCCCTGGGATGGCAGCAGGAAGCCGCCCTCCGCATGCTGCAGAACAACCTCGACCCCGAGGTCGCCGAGCACCCCGACAAGCTCGTCGTCTACGGCGGCACGGGCAAGGCCGCCCGCGACTGGCGCTCCTTCGACGCGATGGTGCGCACGCTCAAGACCCTCAAGCAGGACGAGACGATGCTCGTCCAGTCGGGCCGCCCGGTCGGCGTCATGCAGACCCACGAGTGGGCCCCGCGCGTCCTGATCGCCAACTCCAACCTCGTGGGCGACTGGGCGAACTGGGAGGAGTTCCGGCGCCTCGAAGCCCTCGGCCTCACGATGTACGGCCAGATGACCGCCGGTTCGTGGATCTACATCGGCACGCAGGGCATCCTCCAGGGCACGTACGAGACGTTCGCGGCGGTCGCAGCGAAGAAGTTCAACGGGACCCTGGCGGGCACAATCACCCTCACCGCCGGACTCGGCGGCATGGGCGGCGCCCAGCCCCTCGCCGTGACGATGAACGACGGCGTCGCGATCTGTATCGACGTCGACCCGCGCGCGATCGAGCGCCGCATCGAGCACAAGTACCTGGACGTGAAGGCCGACTCCCTGGAGCACGCGCTCCAGCTGGCGGTGGAGGCCCGCGACCAGCGAAAGCCCCTCTCCATCGGCCTGCTCGGCAACGCGGCGGAGCTGCTCCCGCGCATGCTCGCCGAGAGCGCGCCCATCGACATCGTCACGGACCAGACGTCGGCCCACGACCCGCTCGCGTACCTCCCCGTCGGCGTCGACTTCGACGACATGCAGACGCTCGCGGAGAAGGACCCGGCGGGCTTCACCACCCGCGCGCGTGAGTCGATGGCCACGCACGTCGAGGCGATGGTCGGCTTCATGGACGCGGGCGCCGAGGTCTTCGACTACGGCAACTCGATCCGTGGCGAGGCCCAACTGGCAGGTTACGAGCGCGCGTTCGCGTTCCCCGGCTTCGTCCCCGCCTACATCCGCCCCCTCTTCTGCGAGGGCAAGGGCCCGTTCCGCTGGGCGGCGCTCTCGGGCGAGGCATCGGACATCCACAAGACGGACAAGGCGCTCCTTGACCTCTTCCCGGAGAACGAGTCCCTGCACCGCTGGATCAAGATGGCGGGGGAGCGGGTCCACTTCCAGGGCCTGCCCGCGCGCATCTGCTGGCTCGGCCAGGGCGAGCGCGACAAGGCCGGCGACATGTTCAACGACATGGTCGGCAACGGCACCCTCGCCGCCCCCCTCGCCATCGGCCGCGACCACCTGGACTGCGGTTCCGTCGCATCCCCCTACCGCGAGACCGAAGCCATGCTCGACGGCTCCGACGCGATCGCCGACTGGCCGCTCCTGAACGCCATGGTGAACGTCGCCTCGGGCGCCTCCTGGGTCTCCATCCACCACGGCGGCGGCGTCGGCATGGGCCGCTCCATCCACGCGGGCCAGGTCTCGGTGGCCGACGGCACGAAGCTGGCGGGCGAGAAGATCCGCCGCGTCCTGACCAACGACCCCGGTATGGGCGTCATCCGGCACGTGGACGCGGGCTACGACATCGCGGAGTCGGTGGCGGACGAGAAGGGCGTACGGATCCCGATGCGCGAGGGGGACGGCACCGCGTGAGCGACACCTTCCACGCCATGTGGCGCTCGCTGCGGCCCATCGGCCGCAGCGACGCCTCGGGCGGCTACCGCCGCTACGCCTGGACCGGCGCCGACGCCGAGTGCCGCCTGTGGTTCCAGGCGCAGGCCGAGGCGCGCCGCCTCGACTACGAGGTCGACCGCAACGGCAACCAGTGGGCCTGGCTCGGCGACCCCTCCCGGGGCGACGCGGTGGTCACCGGCTCGCACCTGGACTCCGTCCCGGATGGCGGCGCGTTCGACGGCCCGCTCGGGGTCGTCACGTCCTTCGCGGCGCTCGACGAACTCCGCGCACGGAAGGTGTCGTTCAGCCGTCCCCTCGCCATCACCAACTTCGGCGACGAGGAGGGCGCCCGCTTCGGCCTCGCCTGCGTGGGCTCGCGCCTGACGGCGGGACAGCTCACGCGCGAGAAGGCGTACGAGTTGACGGACGCGGCCGGAATCACGCTCCCGCAGGCGATGGAGACGGCGGGATACGACCCGGCGACGATCGGCCCCGACCCCGAACGCCTGGCCCGCATCGGCGCGTTCGTGGAGCTGCACGTCGAGCAGGGCCGCGCCCTGGACCTCACCGGCGACCCGGTCGGCATCGCCTCCGCCATCTGGCCGCACGGCCGCTGGCGCTTCGACTTCAAGGGCGAGGCCAACCACGCGGGCACCACCCGTCTGGTGGACCGCCGCGACCCGATGCTGTCGTACGCGGAGACGGTCCTGGCGGCTCGGCGGGAGGCGGAACTGGCGGGCGCGGTGGCGACCTTCGGCAAGATCTCGGTCGAGCCGAACGGCGTCAACGCGATCCCGTCCCTGGTCAGGGGCTGGCTGGACTCGCGCGCTGCGGACCAGTCGACGCTGGACACGGTCGTGACGGGGATCGAGAAGGCGGCTCGCGAGTACGCCGACCGGCACGGCATCGACCTGGATGTCGTACGGGAGTCGTTCACGCCTGTGGTCGAGTTCGAGCACGCGCTGCGGGACGAGCTGGGCACGATCCTCGGCTCCGGCAAGGAGAAGAGACTGCCGGTCCTCGGCACGGGCGCAGGACACGACGCGGGTATTTTGTCCGGATCGATCCCCACCGCCATGCTGTTCGTACGGAACCCCACGGGCGTCTCGCACTCCCCGGCGGAGTTCGCCGCCGAGGACGACTGCATCGCAGGGGTGACCGCACTGGCCGACGTACTGGAAGGGCTGGCGTGCAGGTGACAACGGATACGGCGAAGGCGACCACGTACTGGCTTGAGCATGCCTGGCTCGACACGAATGTCGAGCCGGGCGTGGCGGTGGAGGTGACGGGCGACCGCATCACGGCAGTCCGCAAGGGCGTCGAGGCACCCCCGCCAGGCGCGACGGTACTGAGGGGCCTGACGCTCCCGGGCCTCGCCAACGCCCACTCGCACGCCTTCCACCGGGCCCTGCGCGGCACGGTCCAGGTGGGCTCGGGCACGTTCTGGACGTGGCGCGAGGTCATGTACTCGGTGGCGGACCGCCTGACACCGGAGACGTACTACGCCCTTGCCCGCGCGGTGTACGCGGAGATGGCCCTGGCGGGCATCACGACGGTGGGCGAGTTCCACTACTTGCACCACGCGCCGGGCGGCACCGCGTACACGGACCCCAACGCGATGGGCGAGGCGCTGATCGAGGCGGCGGCGGACGCGGGTATCCGCATCACGCTCCTGGACACGGCATATGTGGCGTCGGGATTGCTGACGGAGACCCGGGGCAAGGCCCCGAACCGCCACCAGCTGCGCTTCTCCGACGGAACGACGGAGGCGTGGGCGGAGAGGGCATCGGCGCTCAAGGACCGGGACCACGCCCGCATCGGCGCGGCGATCCACTCCGTAAGGGCGGTACCGGCAAGGCAGTTGGGAGCGGTGGCGGAGTGGGCGTCGTCCCGCGAGGCCCCCCTCCACGTGCACCTCTCCGAGCAGACGGCGGAGAACGAGGCGTGCCTGGCGGTCCACGGCCGCACCCCGACCCGCCTCCTGGCGGACCACGGGGTTCTGGGCCCCCGTACGACGGGCGTGCACAACACGCACCTCACGGACGAGGACATCGCGCTCCTCGGCCGTACGACGACGGGCACGTGCATGTGCCCGACGACGGAGCGCGACCTGGCGGACGGCATCGGCCCTGCGGTCCGCCTCCAACGCGCCGGCAGCCCCCTCTCCCTGGGCAGCGACAGCCACGCCGTCATCGACATCCTCGAAGAGGCGCGGGCGATGGAGCTGAACGAGCGTCTGCGCTCGCACACGCGGGGCCACTGGACGGCGGCGGCGCTGCTCCGGGCGGCCACGGCCGACGGTCACGCGGCCCTTGGCTGGGCGGACGCGGGCGCCATCGAGACGGGCGCCCTCGCCGACTTCGCGACGGTCGCGCTGGACTCGGTCCGCACGGCGGGCCCCGTGCCGCGCCTCGCCGCTGAGGCGGCGGTGTTCGCGGCTACGTCGGCGGATGTGCGGGACACGGTGGTGGGGGGCCGCCATGTCGTACAGGGCGGGGAGCATTCGCTGGTGCCGGATGTGGCGGGGGCGTTGGCTGAGGCGGTGGCGGCGCTGAGAGATTGATTCATTCCCCAACCCCGCCCCTTCCCGAAAACCGTGCCTGCGCCCCGGGCCTACCTGGGGCCTCGCCCCAGACCCCGGACAAGATGTCCTCAATCGCCGGACGGGCTGAAATCTTCAGCCCGTCCGGCGATTGAGGACGAACTCGGCGAAGCCGGTGACGACGGCAACCACAAGGCGCTGGGCCCCCGCGCCGAGCGGGTTTTCGGGAAGGGGCGGGGTTGGGGAAAGAAAACCGTCCAAACCCCCAGCCCCCACGGAGATGACGCATGCCCACCACCCTCATCACCAACATCGCCAGCCTCGTGACCAACGACCCCTCCCAGGGAGACGGCAGCCCCCTGGGCCTGCTCACGGACGCCGCCGTCGTCCTGGACGGCGAGAAGATCGCCTGGGTGGGCCCCGCCGCCAAGGCCCCCGCAGCGGACGCGACCCACGACGCAAAGGGCCAGGCGGCCATCCCCGGCTTCGTCGACTCCCACTCCCACCTCGTCTTCGCGGGCGACCGCACCCAGGAGTTCAACGCCCGCATGTCGGGCCGCGCCTACTCCGCAGGAGGCATCCGCACGACGGTCGCAGCAACCCGCGCCGCAACCGACAGCGAGCTGGAGGCGAACCTCACCCGCCACCTCCACGAGGCCCTCCGCCAGGGCACGACCACCTTCGAGACGAAGTCGGGCTACGGCCTCAACACCGAAGACGAGGCAAGGGCCCTGCGCATCGCGGCCCGCCACACCGAAGAAGTCACGTTCCTCGGCGCCCACATCGTCTCGCCCGACTACGCCGAGGACCCGGCGGCGTACGTAGACCTCGTCACCGGCGAGATGCTGGAGGCCTGCGCGCCCCACGCCCGCTGGATCGACGTCTTCTGTGAGAAGGGCGCGTTCGACGGCGACCAGGCCCGCGCGATCCTGACGGCGGGCAGGGCGAAGGGCCTGCACCCCCGCATCCACGCCAACCAGCTCTCCTACGGCCCCGGCGTCCAGCTCGCCGTAGAGCTGGACGCGGCGTCGGCGGACCACTGCACGCACCTCACGGACGAGGACGTGGACGCACTGGCGAACAGCGCGACCGTCGCCACCCTCCTCCCCGGCGCCGAGTTCTCCACCCGCGCCGAGTGGCCCGACGCCCGCCGCATCCTGGACGCGGGCGCGACGGTGGCCCTCTCCACGGACTGCAACCCGGGCTCCTCGTTCACGTCCTCCGTACCCTTCTGCATCGCCCTCGCCGTACGGGACATGGGCATGACCCCGGACGAGGCGATCTGGTCGGCCACGGCGGGCGGCGCGGCGGCCCTGCGCCGCACGGACATCGGCGTCGTACGCGAAGGGGCGCGCGCCGACCTCGCACTCCTTGACGCCCCGAGCCACGTCCACCTCGCCTACCGCCCGGGAGTGCCGCTGGTCAGCGAGGTCTGGCAGCGCGGGGCACACGTTTCACCGAAACGTGTGCGCTGACGCCCCTGTCTGAGGTGCCGATGTCCGGGCAGAATCGGATGAGTTGAAGGTGCTCCGCTCGAAGGTGCTGCCTGATGGACCCTGAGCTCCCCGAGCTCCCTGAGCTTCCACCGGATCTGGCCACGGCCGCCCTGCTCGGCGGCGTGATGGGACGGCTCTTCGCCGCCTACGACTGGGGCTCCCATCCGCTCGGACCGCCGTCCACGTGGTCCGATGAGCTGCGCGCCGTGGTCGCGGTGGGGCTGACGTCACGGTTCCCGATCGTGCTGTGGCTGGGGGCCGATGACCTGTTCCTCGTCTACAACGACGCCTACATGATCGGCCCCTTGGGGGAGAAGCACCCTGCGGCGTTGGGCATGCGGGGGCGTGATGTGTGGTGGGACATCTGGGACCGCATCGAACCCATGCTCGCCGGGGTCACCGAGACGGGAGAGGCGACCTGGTCCAGCGACCTGATGCTGCCGATCGTCACCGCGGGGCAGCCGCAGGAGCGGTACTTCACGTTCAGCTACGGCCCGATCATCACCGCCGGGGGTGATGTGGACGGCGTGTTCTGCGCGGTCACCGAGACCACGGAGCGGGTGCTCGGCCAGCGGCGGCTGCGCATCCTGAACACCGTGGGTTCGGCACTGATGGAGGCCCGCACGGCACAGGACGCCGCCCGTGCCGTGGTGGAGGCCTGCGCGGCCCACGACGGGGACCTGCCGTTCCTCGCCGTGTACGTGAAGGATCCCGACGCGCGCGAGAGCAGCCTCAGCCGGTGCACGCCACGGGTGACCGGACTGCTGCCCCGCTCCCTGGAAGCGCTGCTGCCGCCCGCATCGGCAGAGGCGGCCAGTTGTTCGGGCATGCTCCTTGTGACGGGGTTGGGAGCATCGCTGCCGCCACTGGCGTCGGTATTCGACGCCGGGGCGTGCCCGGAGCAGGCCCTGGTGCTCCCCGTATCCGATTCGGCGCACGGCGAGGGCGTGCCGATGGGGGCCGTGGTGATCGGCCTCAATCCGCGCCAGCCCCTCGACGACCAGTACCGAGGGTTCTGCCGGTTGCTCGCGGATCAGCTGTCGGCGGCTTTCGCCACGGCGACCTCGTACCAGCGCGAGCGGGAACGCGCCGACCTCCTTGCCGAGCTGGACCGGGCGAAGACGGTGTTCCTGACCAACGTCAGTCACGAGTTCCGAACGCCCTTGACGCTGCTCCTCGGTCCGCTCGACGACGCCCTGGCAGAGATGCGACAAATTCCCGGTGAGTCGGCACAGGCGGACCGTCTGCGCACCGCCCGCCGGAACGCGCAACGGCTCCTGCGCCTCGTCAACTCCCTCCTCGACTTCTCGCGCGCCGAGGCCGGAAAGGCCGCTCCGGTCCGCACCCTGCTCGATCTCGGCGCGCTGACCGCGCAGATCGCCTCGTCCTTCACCGAGCTGTGCGATCAGGCCGGAGTCGAACTGGTCATCAGGTGCGACCACGTGATCGCGGACGTCGATGTCGGCATGTGGGAGACGGTGGTCCTCAACCTGCTTTCCAACGCCGTCAAGTTCACCTTCGCGGGGACCATCACGGTGCGGGTCGCCGAGATCGAGGACAAGGCCGTCAGCCTCAGGGTCAGCGACACCGGTACGGGAATCGCCGGAGCGGACATCGGCAAACTGTTCGACAGGTTCTACCGCGCGGGCAACAACCGTGGCCGCAGCGTCGAAGGCAGCGGGATCGGCCTTTCCCTCGTACGCGGCCTTGTGGAGCTGCACGAGGGAACGGTGGAGCTCACCAGCGAGCTCGACGAAGGCACCACCGTGACGGTCAGGCTCCCGCCGGTCACGGAGGACGAGCGCACGGTTCGCGGCGTCACCGCCCTGCCCGCACCGCGATCCGGCAGTGACAACCCCTTCGTCGCGGAGGCGTTGCAGTGGCTCGGCCACGACGAGGACACACCGGACAGGTTCGACGACCTCACCGTCTCCCCCATGGAGGCGCCGCGCGGCCTGATCCTCATCGCCGACGACAACGCCGACATGCGCGCCCACCTCAAACGCATCCTGTCGGCCAGGTGGGACACCGTCGCTTTCGGCGACGGGGCAGCCGCACTGCGCGGTGTCCGCCTGCACCGTCCCGACGTCATCGTGACCGACGTGATGATGCCCGCCCTGGACGGCTTCGCGTTCGTCACCGCGATCCGTGCCGATCCCCAACTGGCTTCGATTCCGGTCCTGATGCTCTCCGCCCGCGCGGGCGAGGAGGCGGCGGGCGAGGGCTTCGCCAGCGGCGCCGACGACTACCTCCCCAAGCCGTTCCGCTCGGCGGACCTGCTCGACCGGGTCGCCGCACGCATCGCCGCAGCCGACCGCGAACGCGTCGAGCGGGAGTGGAACGAGGACCAGACGCGCCAGGCCACGGCGCGGGCCGAGACCTCCGGGCGGCTGAGCGAGGCCACTTCGATCGAGGACGTCCTCCATGCGCTGCTCGCCGCCCCGGGCAGCTCACTGCGGGCAGGCGCCGCCGCGCTCGCCCTGCCCGACCACGAGCTCGGCCAGATCCGCATCCACTACGCGGGCGCGGTGCCCGCCGAACTGCGCGACCGGTACCACACGGTGGCCCTCGATGCCCCGATCCCGCTCACCGACGTGATCCGCTCGGGCGAGCCGATGATCATTACCGACACCGCCACGTCCGCCGAGCGCTACCGGGTCCTGGCCCGCGACACGGAAGGCAGTGTCCGCGCCGCGCTCGTCCACCCGTTGAAGGACGCGGCCGGATCCGTCCAGGGCGCGATGGCGTTCCTCTGGCCCGAACCGCGCTCCTTCGCCTCCTCCGAAGTGGATACGTTCACCGGGCTCGCGGCAACGGCCTGGACGGCGGTGGACCGCGTGCGCAGCGCGGAGCGCGAGCGCCGTATCGCCACCGACTTCCAGGACCAGCTGCTCGACCTGGACCGACGGTCTCCCGCCGCCGTGGTGTCGGCGCTGTACGAGCCCGCGGCCGAGGCCATGCGGGTGGGCGGGGACTGGTACCTCGTCACGCCCCTCGACGACCCGGCGCGTGTCGCGGTGTCCGTGGGAGACGTCGTCGGCCACGGACTCTCCGCCGCCACCGTGATGAGCAAGCTGCGCAGCGCGACCACCGTTTCGGCCCTGTCGGAGCCGGATCCCCACTCCGTGCTCGAACTCCTCCAGAAGTACGCGTCCGCCGTGCCCGGCGCGGCCTGCTCCACCGTCGGCTATGCAGTGGTCGACTCCCGTGCGCACACCATCAGTTACGCCTGCGCCGGTCACCCCTACCCACTCCTGATCCCGCCCACCGGCGCCCCCCGCTACCTCGATCAGGGCCGGTGCCCGCCCCTGGCGACGCTCACACCCCATGAACCGGGTCCCGTGGACTTGGCCGAGTTCCCACCCGGCTCCCTGTTGATCATGTACACCGACGGGCTCATCGAGCGGCGGGAAGAGCCGCTGGACGACGGGTTCGCCCGGCTCGCCACCGCGGCCGGCCTCTACCGCGACCTGCCCGTCGGGTCGATCTGCGCCGAATTGCTCAGGGCCCTGGCACCGCAGGGCGGTTACACCGATGATGTCGCCGTGCTCGCACTGCGCCCGTCGGGAATCACCCCGAGCAGCTTCGTGACCGCGTTCCCCGCGGCCACCACGCACGTGCCGGACCTGCGCCACCGCCTGCGCGCATGGCTCGTCGGTCTGGGCATGACGGAGACGCTCCAGCACGACGTGCTGCTCGCGGTCGGCGAGGCGGTGGGCAACGCCATCGAGCACGGCAGCGCGTCGAACTCGGCGAACATCATCTCCGTAGAGGCCTTCGCCGACGAGGAGATGGTCTCGACGACCGTCTCGGATCCCGGCAGCTGGAGCGGTGACTCATCTGCGAGCCGCCGAGAGGCCACGCGCGGGCGCGGCCTGACCTTGATCAACGGCCTCAGTGAACACGTCCAGACCGTCCGTTCGAGCAGAGGAACACGCGTCACCATGCACCACCGGCGAAGTCCCGGTCCGGGGGCGCATTCCACATCCAGGGGAGCAACCCCATGACCGCGTCCACGTACGCCTTGCGCACCGCCCACGTAGGGCAAGAGGGCGGCGAGAGCATCCCTGTCGTCAAGGTCACCGGCGAGATAGACATCACCAATGCGGCCGACTTCGGTAAGGAGGTCGCCGCGTTGCCCGGCCCGCGCCCTCTGGTCCTGGACCTGAGCAACGTGCTCTATCTCGACAGCGCGGGCTTCGCCGTCCTCGACCGCCTCATCTCGGAGCGGACGGCGTATCTCGTCATCGCCCCCGGAAGCCGGACCCACACGGCGGCGATACTGCTTGGGATGCCGCATCACGCCTGTATAGACGCGGCCATGGCGGACGCCGAAAACCGGCCCTGACCGGATCGCACGACAGGCTCAGCCCGTCGCCGCGAACCCGTCACGCGGTAGCGACCCGTGGCTCGTCATCGACGAAGCCGAGCCGCCGGTTCATGCCGATGGCCGAGGCGTTGGCAGGGCGGTCATCTCACTGAAGGCGTGCCCCTCGGGCTGGATGGACGTGGTTGCCATGCCGACCCAGGACTCACCGTCCAGAGCGAGAACGACGCCGTGGGGATCGAAGGTGGGTACCTCGATGCGCTGGGCGACGTACTCGTCGTACGTGTAGAACTCCCCGCGGGTCGTACAGCGCACGCCGGTGTTCGGCGGTGTCGCCGACGGCCGCCATGGTCGTGAACTCGATACCGGTCTGCCGAGAGCTCCGGAGGCGGGGCTCGAACCGTGCATCGTCGAACGCATCCAGATCGAGCTTGAGCCGAACCCATTCAACGGCCATGAGGCACCTCCAGGATCACCGGACGTAACAGGTACGCGAAGCGAGCCTACCTACCCAGATACGCAGGGCCGATATGAGTATCCGCGCGGATCTGTGTCGGCGCAGGGCTGCCTACGGTGACGTTCATGACAGCACCCGAGCCCGCCTCCGCACCCAGCCGCAGACGGCGCGGGATCATCGTCCTCCTGGTCACACCGCTGGTGTTGCTGTTCGGCGGCGCCTGCTTCCTGATGTACGGCTGGCCGGATCACTACGACAGCGAGCCGCCGCCGGAAATGTTGCGGCGTATCGCGGCCGACAGCCAGGACGCCTACCGCGTACTGGATCTCGGGCCCGTGCTGAAGCCGCGGTCCGGGCCGGAGGACCCCGCTGATCACCACTCCAGCAACTCCGCTTCGACGGGCGAGTGCTACCCCGATGGGCTCGAAGCGATGAAGGACGAGCCTCTTGACGGTGTCTACAACATCCATCACGTCTGGACCGCCGTCAGGAAGGACGACTCCGGGGTGCGGGCCGCCTTCGGCCGCCTGGAGGACCAGCTCGCGGCAAAGGGCTGGGACGTCGACTGGAGCGAATCCGTCAACAAGCAGAACTTCAGCGTGCTCGCCGACAAGGACGGCTACCACCTGACGATCAGCTGGGAGGCGGACTTCAAGGAGGTCAGCGGCCTCGGCCGCAGTCCCTGCGCCCGCTTCCCCGACAGTTCGCAGGAGCGTGCTTACCGCCCCGCCGACAGCTACGGGGACCCGGACCGGCAACTGACTCCGCCCGCCCTTGTGCCCGACCGGCGGAGCTGATCAGAGCTCGCCCTGCGTGACGGCGGTGACGAAGGGGGCCCACGCTGACGCGGGGATCACGAGGGCGGGCCCGTGCGGCGCCTTGGAGTCCCGGACGGGGACGACGCCGGGGAGGCCGTCGGCTACCTCCACGCACTCACCGCCGTCGCCGTTGCTGTGGCTGCTCTTTCGCCACGCAGCGGCGCTCAAGTCAATCTTGTGGCTTGCCATTTCGATGTACCTCAGCCGCATCCTCGATCATGGCGAGGGACGCCTCCGGCGGCAGCGCGGCGGCCCTGAGCCGATCGTATGCCTTCCGGTACGGCTTCACGAGGGCCGGATCGTCGACGCACTGGCCGTGATACGGACCCTCCGTGTACATGAGTGGAGGTGCGTCATCGAACTCCATGAACATGAGCGACAGTTCCATGAAGGGACGGGTCGGGGCGTTCCACAAGAGAATCTGTGGAACGATCCGGCGGCGTTTCGCCAATGCCGCGATGTGATCGAGCTGCTCGGCCATCTCATCCGGCGGGAGGATCGGCTCCCGCAGCAGAGACTCATGCAGGATCGTCCAGTACTCCGGCTTCTTCGGGTTGTCGAACAACTTGGCGCGCTGCAATCGCGCGTTGATCTTCGCGTCGACCTCCTCCGGGAGGTCAAGCGGATGAGTGGAGTGGATGATGGCGCGTGCGTACGCCGGGGTCTGCAACAGCCCAGGGATGAGGGCGTTGCTCCACCGCTCGATGGTCCGCGCCCTTTGCTCCACCTCCGCGACCTGCACGAAGTAGGCCGCGTGCGCACCCTTCCGGGCATTGCGTACGTCCGCGCAGCGCCGCTCGAAGAACCCGTCGGTCCCCAGGAATTGGTCCACGTGGCACGCCAGTTCCAGCGGCATCCGCCGCTCACCCCGCTCGATCTCGCTCAGGTACGACGCCCCGAAGTAGCTGCCCTCCACGGTCTCCTGAAGCGTGCGGCCCGCCGCTTCCCGCTTCCAGCGCAGCTCCTTGCCGTAGAAGGCGGGGACGCTCGCCGAGCCGTCGATGTCCTTGCGTGACGCCACAGTTGACCGCCTCCACACTTCGCACTGTGGAACCCAAACCTCTGTCACGTTACGTCAGCCCACAGCACTGTGTAACCGAAACATCACAGAGCGCACGGAAGGGCGTACCCCCATGCAAGACCCGACCCCCACCCCCACCTCAGCCCCCACGCCCGACTTCGAACTGTCCCTGCTCGCAGTACCCAAGGCGGTCCCCGAACTCCGCCGCACCCTGAGTCGGCACCCGCACGGCAGCCCCCACCCCGACGTGCAACTCTGCGTCAGCGAACTGCTCAGCAACGTGATCCGGCACCTCGGCGAGGGAACCCCCGTGACCGTCCGCCTCTCCGGCACGCAGGGCCGGATCCGCGTGGCCGTCACGGACCCCGACCCCCGCGCCTGGCCCCTGCTCCGAAGGGCGGGCGGCGACGACGAGACGGGGCGTGGCCTGGCGCTGCTGGACGCGGTCTCGCTGCGCTGGGGCGTGGAGCAGGGGCCCGACAGCAAGACCGTCTGGTGCGAGCTGGGGGAAGGGTAGAGGGGGGTGCGACGCTGGCCCCATGAAGACCATCGGCCTCATCGGCGGCATGAGCTGGGAGTCCAGCGCGGAGTACTACCGGCTGCTCAACGAACTCGTACGCGAACGCCTGGGCGGCCTGCACTCGGCCCGCTGCGTGCTGTACTCCGTCGACTTCGCCGAGATCGAGCAGCTACAGGTCGCGGGGGAGTGGGAGCAGGCGGGCGAGGTACTCGCGAGGGCCGCCAAGGGGGTCGAGGCGGCCGGTGCCGAGCTCGTGCTCATCTGCACCAACACCATGCACAAGGTCGCTGAACAGGTCCAGGCCGCTCTCTCCGTCCCTCTCCTGCACTTGGCGGACGCGACCGCCGACGCGGTGCTGCGAGGCGGTCTACGGCGCGTAGGGCTGCTCGGCACCGCTTTCACCATGGAGGAGGACTTCTACCGGGACCGCCTTGCCGCGCACGGCCTTGACGTGCTGGTTCCGGACGCCGAGGGGCGTGCGCTCGTGCACCGGGTGATCTACGAGGAATTGTGCCTCGGGGTGGTGCGTGAGGAGTCTCGAGTGGGGTACCAGAAGGTCATCGGAGATCTCGTACGGAACGGAGCAGAGGGGGTCATTCTGGGGTGCACCGAGATCGAGCTGCTCATCGGGCAGGAACACAGCCAGGTGCCGCTCTTCCCGACGACCAGGCTGCACGCGGAAGCGGCAGTGGCGGCAGCGATCCAGTAGCCGGACCGCGGCCGGTCCGGGGGCACAAAACAACCCACCCGCCGCCCGGCGCACGATCCATGCGGGGCAAACGGGTGGGTGGGTGGGAGACATCCGCCGCGAAGCGGCGACTAAAAGAAGCCCCGCGAAAACGCCGAGCGGCGAGACCCCTCACTCGTCGACAGTCAGTCCCTTGCGGAGCTTGACGAGAGTGCGTGACAGCAGTCGCGAGACATGCATCTGCGAGATGCCGAGCTCATCGCCTATCTCCGACTGCGTCATGTTGGCGACGAAACGGAGCGAGAGGATCTTCCGGTCACGCGAGGGAAGTTCGGCGATCAGCGGCTTCAACGACTCGACGTACTCGATGCCTTCGAGCCCGTGGTCCTCGTAGCCGATCCGGTCCGCGAGCGCGCCTTCGGAGTCGTCCTCCTCGGGCTGGGCGTCCAGGGAGCTCGCCGTGTAGGCGTTGGACGCCGCCATGCCTTCGACGACTTCTTCGTTGGAGATGCCCAGGCGCTCGGCGAGCTCGCCCACCGTGGGGGCGCGATCGAATTGCTGGGCGAGTTCGTCGCCCGCCTTGGCGAGGTCCAGACGGAGTTCCTGAAGGCGGCGCGGAACGCGCACGGACCAGCTCGTGTCGCGGAAGAAGCGCTTGATCTCGCCGACGATCGTCGGCATCGCGAAGGTGGGGAACTCGACGCCTCGGCTGAGCTCGAAGCGGTCGATCGCCTTGATCAGGCCGATGGTGCCGACCTGGATGATGTCTTCCATGGGCTCGCTGCGGGAGCGGAACCGGGAAGCGGCGAACTTGACCAGGGCGAGATTCAGTTCGACGAGAGTGTTGCGTACGTACGCGTACTCGTGAGTGCCTTCTTCGAGGTGCTCGAGGCGTTCGAAGAGGGTCTTGGACAGCGCCCTCGCATCCAGCGGCCCCACCTCTGCGTACGGCGGGATCTCGGGCAGGTCGGCGAGCCCATCGACAAGGGCTTCCGTCTCCGCTGCGGACGTCAGGGCCGGGGTCTCGTCCGGCGTGGCTTCCGTGCGGGGACCCGGGATCTCGGTCTCTATACGGTTCGGTGAGAGTGTCGACGTCGCTCGGTCAGTGCGCGATTCGTCGAGCCGGGGTGACATGGTGTCCTCCATCGTTCTCGGCATATGGCTGCCGATGCCAATACGTGCACTGCGGTGTGCGGCGCCTCCAAAGCCGTCCGTGTTGATTACTGTCTCTTCTACCCCTACCCGTTTCCACGACGCAGTTGCAAGTGCGTTGTGCGGTGAAATGTCCGAATTCAGGGGCTTGTTCGGGTACCCGAGACCGTACGGAAGGCGTAATGTTCAGGGGCGTCATCAACAGCCACGACGGTCGGAAGTGAGTGACGGAATGGACCGCGGGACAGTCGGTAGCGCGCAGGGTGGCCGGCTTCTGGTCGAAGTCCGGGCCGAGGGCCCGAGCGTCGTCGTGACTCCGGCAGGTGAGTTGGATCACCACACCGCCGATTTGTTGCGTGAACCACTTGAGACCTGCCTCAATGACGGGTTCTCGCGGCTCGTCGTCGACTGTTCGCGCCTGGAATTCATGGATTCCACCGGACTCAACGTCCTCCTGGGGGCCCGGCTCAAGGCCGAGGCCGCGGGGGGCGGAGTGCATCTGGCCGCGATGCAGCCGGTGGTCGCACGCGTCTTCGAGATCACCGGAGCCGATGCGGTCTTCACTGTCCACGAGACGCTCGAAGCGGCGTTGACCGGCTGACCGGACGGCCCGCTGACGGAGCGTACTCAAGAGTTACGCGCCAGTTGTCTCTATGTGATCATCGCGTTACCAGCGTCACACAGGTCGCGTCGAATAAGTGGGTGTTCTCACGGTTCGGCCGGGCAGGAGAAACCCTGGATGCGTAGACAGCGGTCCGGAAACAAATCGTTGCCAAATCAACAGCAGGAACGGTCGAGCAGTCGATGATCTCTCTTGGATCGCCACCACTTGTCCCGTTCCTTGTCCAGAGTCCTCTTGTCGGTGAGGTGAAGCGCTGATGAGCACCACCCGGCCTTGCTCGCCGGGCGACCGCGGTCCGGAGTCCGAGACCGTTGTCGCGGACGCTCCCGCGGACCAGGTCGCTGCGGCGGCCACGGTCCGTCAGGGGCGCCAGGTCCGCAGGCTGAGCCTGAACGGCGCGAGCGGGATCGTTCCGCTCGCCCGGGACTTCGCACGCCAGGCGCTCCAGGCGTGGGGCTGGCTGCCCGCGGCGGGCGCCGACCAGCGTGCTGCCGCCGAGGACGTCCTCCTCGTCGTGTCCGAGCTGGTGACCAACGCGTGCCTGCACGCCGAGGGGCCCGACGAGCTCTGGCTCTCCTCCGACAACAAGGTGCTGCGGATAGAGGTGTCCGACCGTGGCCCGGGGCAGCCCGCGCCCCGTACCCCGCACCGTGCCGGGCGGCCCGGCGGGCACGGGATGTTCATCGTGCAGCGCCTCTGCCTGGACTGGGGCGTCGTCCGCACTCCGGGGGTCACGGGCAAGACGGTGTGGGCGGAGCTGAGCGCTCCCGCGTAGTTCCCCCCTCCGAGCCCACTCAGTTCCCCCTTGGGTTACCCACGGTTCGCACACGCGCCGGATCACTGAGATCCGGCGCGTTCTTTGTCTTCCCTCGACAGGGCCCCGGGCGTACCTTGAGCGCCCAATCTGATGTGCCGTCAGTAAATCCGCACCGCGGCACGCCACGACCGGCATGAGGGGAACTCGAGGTGTCGTACAAAAAACGTAGGGCCGCGCTCGCGCTTGCCACGGCATTGGCCGGCGGCTCGGCGGTGCTGATGGCCGCCCCCGCCGCGCAGGCCGACGTCCAGGACGTCAACTACCAGTGCAAGACGCCCATCGGGAACAAGGGCGCCGTATCGCCGATCGACATAAAGAGCGTGAAGAGCGGCAGCGGCTACAAACTCACCATGTCCTTCCAGAAGGGCGTCTCGTCGAGCCCCGTGGAACTCGGCAAGGGCGCGATGAAGCCGAGCGCGCTCATCAAACTGGGCGGCGCGGAGAGCGGCACGGTGCCGGTCTCCGGAGCGCCCAACGACAAGGCGATCCCGGCCAACACCCCCATCAAGATCAGCGACCTGTCGGGGACGTACACACCGAAGAAGAGCGGCAAGGTCACCTTCACCGCGGGTGTCCTGACCATCAAGGCGCTCGGCACGACGACGACGTGCACGCCGTCCAACAGCCCCAAGCCCTCGCTCTCGCTCGACGTGAAGGGATCGGGCGGCGGCGGCACCACGGGTGGCGGCGGCTCCGGAGGATCGAGTGACGACGGCGGCTCCGGCGGTTCCGGCGGTTCGGCCAGCACTCCCTCCGGCGGCGACGAGCTCCCGCAGACCGGACCCGCGGACTCCGCGATCGCGCTCGGCACCCTCGGCGGCACGGTGCTGCTCGCGGGCGCGGCAGGCGCGCTCTGGCTGACCCGCAGGAACCAGGCGGCCCGCTCGCGCTAGGCGCGTACATGTCGCGCCAGGTACGTACATCACGCACGACGCGCAGGACGCGTACGGCGCGTACGAAGATCCAGGAGCCGCCGATGCCGTCGCTGCTGTCCGTTGCCCGCGCTCTCACCGTGGCCGTGGTCTTACTGGGGACGGGCGCGGCGCAGTCGACTCCGGTGTTCGCCGACGACTCCGGAGCGTGGTCCGTCGCGCCCTCCGCGGGAGGAGGGACGCGGCCCGCGAAGGACGGGCGGCCCTACTTCTACGTGGAGGGCACGCCCGGATCGGTCCTTGAGGACACGGTGACGGTCACCAATCCGGGATCGAAGCCGCGCACGGTGGAGCTGAGCGGCGCGGACGCGGACAACACGCGGGGCGGCGCGTTCTCCCTTGAGCGGGGCAAGCCGACCGACACCGGCTCCTGGATCACCTTCGCCGAACGCGAGGTGAAGGTGCCGCCGCGCACCCGCGCCGAGGTGCCGTTCAGCGTGAGCGTCCCCGAGAGCGCGGTGCCGGGCGACCACCCCGGGGCGATCGTCGCGCGGGAGGGCGGCCGTGACGCCGGGGTGCGCGTGCACCTGCGGGTGAGCGGACCGACCTTGTCCGCGCTGACGGTCGAGCACGTGAAGCCCCAGGACGGGCGCATCTCGTACGACGTCGTCAACCGCGGCAACACGGTCCTGACCCCCAAGCTCAAGGTCCGCGCGCAGGGCGTCTTCGGCCCGCTGCTCGACCGGAAGCCCCGCACGCTTCCCGTGGAACTCCTCCCCGGCCGCAGGGTCACCCTCACGGAACCGTGGACCGACGCCCCCGCGCTCGACTCCGCCGAGGTCACCCTCACGGTCACGGCAGCGGGCGGAGCCCACGGCAAGGCGTCCGCATCGGTGCGCTTCGTGCCGTGGGGAGCGGTGGCGGGGGTGGGGGCCGGGGTGCTCGGCCTTGCGGCGGCGGGCGTCTGGTTCGTGCGCAGACGCGGACGGACGGCCGGGGGTCTGCCACCGGATGAACCTGAACAGGGGTTTACGGAGCTGGAGTTGGCGGGAGTGAGCACGGGAAGGGGCGAGTAACTGTGAACGGCCACACCTTGTTGTGGGCAGGCGTTCCGCAAGGCGAGTGGGGCCTCCCCTGCTCGAGCGGAGCCGAGAGCTTGGGGAAGGGTGGGCACAACGCCCCACCGGCCAGCACCGCCAAACGAAACAGCAAGAGGTACATAGCCGCAGCCGCCGCGCTCGCGGCGCTCTTCGCGGCTCTGCTGCTCCCGGCGGGCCACGCCACGGCAGCGGACAAGCCAAAGGTCACCCTCTCCCAAGCCCAGGCGGGCAAAGGCGGCGACATCACCGTCAAGGGCGAGGGATGGCGACCGAACGCCCTCCTGATGATGCTCGTCTGCGGCCAGTCCACCCCGGCCAGGGGCGTACCCGGCGGCACGAACTCCTGCGCCAACGACACCGGCCGCGCCGTCACGACGGACGGCAAAGGCGCCTTCAGTAAGAAGCTCCCCGTCGCCGAGCCCCCGAAGCCCTGCCCCTGCGTGGTGCACGTGGCCACGGTCACGGGGGAGAAGGCCCAGGCGGACGCGGCCTTCAAGGTCGCGGGCCACCCCGTGGAACCCCTGCCCAAGCAGCAGGGCGGCGGGAAACTCTCCGTGCTCACCGACACCCAGCTGGACGGGGCGAGCGGGGTACTGACCTGGTTCGGGGCTCCGCCGTCCCGCAAGTTCACCTTCACCGTGGGCAACGTCGGCTCGGCCCCGGTCAAGAACCCCGTCTTCCAAGTGGGCACATCCCACGGCGTGTTCGCCCCGCAGTGGGAGGAACAGCAGTGGCGCGGCACCATCGCCCCGGGCAAGAAGGCCCAGATCAAACTCCCGGTCGAGCTCTCGGCCGGAGCGCACGGCAACTACCTGGTCTCCCTGAAGTTCGGCGGCAAGGTCCTCGCCGAGCAGCCCTGGGGCGTCGGCCGCCCCTGGGGTGTCACCGTCTTCTGGATCCTGCTCTGCGTCGTCGTACCGGCCGCCGTCTTCCGCATCGGCATGGCGGTGGTGGACAAGCTCCGTCCGGGCCGTCGCCGTGGCGGACGCAGCCGTCCTGCGGGCCGACACCGCACCGGCAGGCTCTTGGAACTCACCGAACGCATCCCGAAGTTGCGGCTGCCCCAGGGGGCGGTCGCGGCGGACGAGGCGGCGCGTACGCCAGGTACCTCACGTACCTCACGTACGCCGCGTACGAAGCCGCCCCGCGAGTCCGGCAAGGACACCGCCACGAACAACACGACCACACTGCCGTGGTTCACCCCTGACACAGACCCCGGCGCCGGGACCGATCCCGCCGGACAGCTCTCCGCACCGTCAGAGAACAGCCCGACGACGAAGGGAAACACGTGATCAGCACACGACGGAGAGCGGGCGCGGCCTCGGTCTCGCTGCTGCTCGGCGGGGCGGGCATCCTGCTGGGCGCGGGATCCGCGCAGGCGGCCGAGACCGCGTACAAGACGGAGTGCATTCCGCCGCCGATCTCGGGGCTTCCACCGGTGCAGGGCACCACGAAGGTGGAGATCAGCGCGCCTGCCACCGCGAAGGTGGGCGACGAGGTCGATGTCGTATGGAAGACCACGGAGGCCGCGTCCAAGAACCCGGACGTCCTCGACCTGGACAAGGACACGGTCAAGCCGACCGGCACCATCAAGCTGGGCGGCGGCCAGAGCGGTGACCTTGCGGTGGCGGGCGAGCGGGTCAATCCGCCGATCAAGAAGAACAGCCCGATGATCCTTTCCGACATGAAGGGCAAACTGAAGCTGACCAAGGCGGGCGACATCACGCTCACGCCGGACGCGTACAACATCAATGTCAGCAAGCCGATATCGACCGACACCAAGTGCACGCCGAAGGAGCCGGTGAAGGCGGGCGCGACCATCAAGGTGACGGACGGCGGGGGCGGTTCCGGCGGCGGTACGGCGGCTGGTGGCAATACGTCGGGCAGTACGTCGGGCAGCACGGCGGGCGGCAACACCGGCGGGAAGACGGCCGGTTCCACCGGCGGTGACTCCACCGGTGGCGGCGACGGAGGCAAGACCGACTTCCCCGGCAAGGAAGTCCAGACCCCCTACAAGTGCAAGACGCCCATCGGCGACAAGGACGCCACATCGCCCGTCCAGATCAACGCCAAGAAGGACGGCGGGAACTACGCCCTCACGGTGAAGTTCAAGAAGTCGGTCATGGACAGCCCGGCCGACATCCCCGCGGACTCCGTGAAGCCGTCGATGGCGGTCAAGCTGGGCGGCGCGGACAAGGGCACGGTGGCGGTGGAAGGGCCCACGAACAAGGAGCCCATCAAGTCCGGCGACCCGATGACCATCCCTGACCTGACCGGCACGTACAAGCCGGGCGCCGACGGCAAGTCGACGCTCTCGCCGGGTGTCCTCACGGTCAAGGCCCTCGGTACGACGACGACCTGCACGCCGTCCAAGTCCGAGGTGTCCCTGGAGATCGACACGGCGGCGCAGCCGGGTGGCGCGGCGGGCGGTTCGGGCTCTGCGGGCGGCCCCGGCTCAGCGGGCGGTTCGGGTTCTGCGGGCGGCTCTGCCTCGGGCGGCGGCGGCCTCGCGGAGACGGGCGCCGACGACAACGGCACGCTGCGGGCCCTCGGTCTCGTCGCGGGCACGGTGATCCTCCTTGGCGGCGCGGTCTTTACGTTCCTCCCGCGACGGAGGAGCGGCCTGCGCTGACGCGCCTTAGGGGCGCGGGGAACTGCGCGCTTAGCAGTGGACGGCCCGCAGAGGCGTCTGCCTGCGGCGGCCACTTGGCGGGTGCGGGCGCGCTGTGGTTGCTCGCGCCGTTCCCCGCGCCCCTTACGGGGCCCTCAGGTGTGCCGGCGCAGCCAGCGCAGGACCGCCTGAGCGACAGCCGGGTCCCTCAGGAGTTCGCCTCCGTGCGCGTGGCCCGGTTCGAGACGCACCGTGACATCGCGCAGGCCCGCCACCGTCTCCGCGTGGGCGAGTTCGGTGGAGTGCGCCACGGGCACGAAGTCCGCCGCCGAGTGCGTCAGGAGCATCGGCGGGTCGTTCGTTCCCGAGGCGTGCGACTTGGCGGAGAGGTCCTCCCACCGCCTCATGCACCGCTGCCCGTCCCGGTCCGGCGCGCACCCCGCGAGCCGCTGCGCCGACCCCCGCAGCCTGCGCTGGGCCGAGGACGCGGCGCGCGTCCCGCCGTCCTTCCAGGCACGGAAGGGCGAGGCGACGGGGGAGAGGGCCGCCACGGCCCGTACCCGCTTGCGTCCGGCGCCGTAGGCCCCCGCGCTGACGGCGAGATGCCCGCCCGCGGACGACCCGAGCACCAGGGGCGTACCGCCGCCCCGCCGCTTGATCCACCGCAGGGCCGCGAGCACGTCGTCGCGCTGCGCGGGCCATACGGCGTCGGACGCAAGCCGGTAGTCGGTGTCGTACACGGTGAACCCGCGCGCCGCGAACCACCGCGCCCACCCGCTCCAGTCGGTGTCCCGCACCCAGGAACCGCCGTGCAGGATCACCAGGGACGGGCGCCCGGCCGCCCTGGTGCCGTACACGGTGATGTTCTGGCGGGCATGCTTCCCGTACGAGAAGGTCCGGCCCGGCGACGGCTGCTGTGACAGTCGGGACGGGTCGGGGGCGGCCTCTACGGCGGCGGCACTGGACGACAGCATCGCCACACAGAGGGCGAGGACCGGCAACGTACGGCGCATGGCCAGATGCTGCACCGCCGGGGCCCGGTACCGGCGCAGAAACGTTCTCCGTCACCGCCACGGGTTAGTGGACGATCCTCTGTTCGCGCGAGTGGGCGAACGCGAGGGTACGAACGCAAAAGGCCGCCGCACCCTCAGGTGCGGCGGCCCTCTGGAGGCGTGGGGGACGTCAGTTGACGGAACCCATCATTTCCTTGACCTTCTTGCGGTTCAGATAGATGCCGAAGCCCGCGATGACCGCGATGGCCGCCTCGACGGCGACCGCACCCGACGTGTTCAGGTTGACCCCGAGCTGCGGCGACGTCAGCAGCCCTGTGACGGAGTCGCCCGCGGTGACCGCGAGGAACCAGACACCCATCATCTGGGCGGTGTACTTCGCCGGGGCCATCTTGGTCGTGACCGAGAGGCCGACCGGGGAGAGGCAGAGCTCGCCGACGGTCTGGATGAAGTAGATCGCCACCAGCCACATCGGGCTGACCTTGCCGCCGTTGTTGGCGGTGTCGATCAGCGGGATGAGGAAGACGAGGAAGGAGATGCCGATCAGCGTGAGGCTGGAGGCGAACTTGACCGCCGTGCTCGGCTCCTTGCCCCGCTTGTTCAGCCACAGCCACGCCGAGGCGACCACGGGGGCGAGCGCCATGATGAAGATCGGGTTCAGCGACTGGTACCAGGAGGTCGGGAAGTCGAACCCGAGCAGGTTGTTCGTCGTCGAGCCCTCGCCGAAGATCGACAGGGTCGAGCCGTTCTGGTCGTAGATCATCCAGAAGACGGCGGCGACGACGAAGAACCAGATGTAGCCCGAGAGCTTGGACTGCTCCAGGTTCGTCAGCTCCTTGTCGCGCTTCATGCGGACCAGGACGGTGACCGGGATGACCAGACCGGCGATGGTGAGCGGCATCAGCGCCCAGTCGGCGAAGTTGCCGCTCACGGCGAGGAACGTGTAGAGCGCGGCAGCCACGATCAGCCAGATCAGGCCGGTGCGCAGCGCGGACTTGCGCTGCTCGACCGTCGCGGGCTTGGAGACCACGCTGCTCTCGCCGCTCAGGTGGCGCGAGCCGAGCATGAACTGGGCGAGGCCGAGCGCCATGCCGACCGCGGCGAGCGCGAAGCCGAAGTGCCAGTTGACGTTCTCGCCCACGGTGCCGATCGTCAGCGGGGCGAGGAAGGCACCCATGTTGATGCCGATGTAGAACAGCGTGAAGCCACCGTCACGGCGCGGGTCCTCCGGGCCGTCGTAGAGGTGGCCGACCATCGTGGAGATGTTCGCCTTCAACAGGCCCGAGCCGAGCGCGACGAGCGCGAGACCGGCGAAGAAGGAGCCCGAGCTCGGCAGCGCGAGCGTGATGTGGCCGAGGATGACCACGCCGGCGCCGATGGCGACCGTCTTGCGCGGTCCCCAGAAGCGGTCGGCGACCCAGCCGCCGGGCATGGCGAGCAGGTAGACCATCGACATGTAGACGGAGTAGATCGCCGTCGCCGTCGTGGCGCTCATGCCCATGCCGCCGGGGGCGATCAAGTACAGCGGGAGCAGTGCCTTCATGCCGTAGAAGCTGTAGCGCTCCCACATTTCGGTCATGAAGAGTGTGGCCAAACCGCGGGGGTGGCCGAAGAAGGTCTTCTCAGAGCCAGGGGTACCGGCGGAGTCCTTCGTCAGGCTGGACGCCATGGGTCGATCCTCGTGGGTTCGGGACGCGCGGCAAGAGCGTGTGCGCGCCCGTGTGGGGGGCGGTCGGCACCGGGGTCGTACCGCCCACACCCCCACGCCCGGGGGGAGTTCGCGCTCCGTTTCGGGGAAAGCGCTGGACGGCGACTCCGAGATCCACGCCCTGGCGCAACCTCACGCGCAGGGCCCGACCACAGGTCATTCCTTTCGAGGCCGGCAGAAGCCGGCCCGCACATAAAAGTGACCTAAGGCCGCACAGCGGGCCAAAGGTCCTTGTGTAGTGCATCAGGCGTTGGGTCACCATACGCCATGTCAAGGGAGCATATGGAAGGACTTGAGAGATGGATCACAGGTTATGACGGAACCGTTGCCCACATTTGAAGGTGATCCACAGGATCGCACCCCATAGCCGCAGGCGTCGACCGTCAGCTGGCGATCACCCCACGATGGTCGTCCAGCGCGGACTACCATCACTCCATGACCCGTGTACTGCTCGCCGAGGACGACGCGTCCATCTCGGAGCCGCTGGCCCGTGCCCTGCGCAGGGAGGGGTACGAGGTCGAAGTGCGTGAGGACGGCCCGACCGCCCTCGACGCCGGGCTGCAGAGCAGCGTCGACCTCGTCGTACTCGACCTGGGACTGCCAGGAATGGACGGCCTCGAAGTGGCCCGCCGCCTGCGTGCCGGTGGGCACACGGCGCCGATCCTCATCCTGACCGCACGCGCCGACGAGGTGGACACCGTCGTCGGCCTGGACGCGGGCGCCGACGACTACGTGACCAAACCCTTCCGCCTCGCCGAACTGCTCGCCCGGGTCCGGGCCCTGCTCCGGCGCGGGGCGAGTGAACCGCAGCAGGCGCCTGCCACGCACGGCGTGCGGATCGACGTCGAGTCGCACCGCGCCTGGATGGGCGAGGAGGAGCTCCAGCTCACGGCCAAGGAGTTCGACCTGCTCCGGGTGCTCGTCCGCGACGCGGGGCGGGTCGTCACCCGTGACCAGCTGATGCGCGAGGTCTGGGACACCACGTGGTGGTCGTCCACCAAGACCCTGGACATGCACATCTCCTGGCTGCGCAAGAAGCTGGGCGACGACGCGGCGAACCCGCGGTACATCGCCACGGTGCGGGGCGTCGGCTTCCGCTTCGAGAAGAGTTAAGGGGCAGCGCCCCTCAGGGGCGCGAGGAACTGCGCGACCAGCCGTGCACGGCCCGCAGAGGCCCATGGTCAGTAACCCGGCAGACGCGTCTGCCCGCGGCGGCCAGTTGGCGGGTGCGGGCACGCTCTGGTTGCTCGCGCAGTTCCCCGCGCCCCTACGGGGCGCCCCGCATCCGGGACACTGGATGCATGCGCCGCCGACTGATCAACAGCACCCTCGCCGTCGTCCTCGTGGTGATCGCGGTATTCGGGGTGAGCCTCGTCATCGTGGAGACGAGGACCATCAGCACCAGCGCCCAGGACCGCGTCACCAGCGAGGCGCTCCGCCTGGCCAGCATCGTCGACAGCAGGCTCATCAGCGACGAGCAGATCGACGCCGACATCCTGCGTGACGTGGCCGCGGTCGACACCGACCGCTACGCCCTCATCGAGATCCCCGGCCGCGCCCCCGTCGAGATCGGCACCCGCCCCACCGGCGAAGTCATCCACGACACGGCCAAGGGCGAGGAGGGCGAGAAGGTCACCGTCGAGGAGCCGCGCACCTCGGTCACCAGGGAGGTCGGCCGCACCCTGCTGATCATCGGCGCCGTGGCCCTCCTTGCGATCATCGCCGCCGTACTCCTCGCCGTACGCCAGGCCAACCGTCTGACCTCGCCGCTCACCGACCTCGCGGAGACGGCGGAGCGCCTCGGCTCGGGCGACCCCAGACCACGGCACAAGCGGTACGGGGTGACGGAGCTCGACCGTGTCGCGGACGTCCTCGACGGCAGCGCCGAGCGGATCGCCCGGATGCTGACCGCCGAGCGCAGACTCGCCGCCGATGCCTCGCACCAGCTGCGTACGCCCCTGACGGCCCTCTCCATGCGCCTGGAGGAGATCACCGTCACCGACGACCTGGACACGGTGCGGGAGGAGGCCACGATCGCGCTCGCGCAGGTCGAGCGCCTCACCGACGTCGTACAGCGGCTGCTCACGAACTCACGTGACCCGCGCACCGGGTCCGCCGTCTCCTTCGACCTCGACGAGGTCATCAAGCAGCAGCTGGAGGAGTGGCGCCCCGCCTACCGCAGCGCGGGCCGCGCCATCGTCAGCTCGGGCAAGCGGCATCTGAGGGCGGTGGGCACACCGGGCGCGGTCGCGCAGGTACTGGCGGCGCTCATCGAGAACTCCCTCATGCACGGCGGCGGCACCGTGGCCCTGCGCACCCGCGTCACGGGAAACCAGACGGTCGTCGAGGTCACGGACGGCGGCCCCGGTGTCCCCGCCGATCTCGGCGCGCGGATCTTCGAGCGGACCATCAGCGGCCGCAACTCGACGGGGATCGGCCTCGCGGTCGCCCGGGATCTGGCCGAGGCCGACGGCGGCCGCCTGGAGATGCTGCAGACCAAGCCCCCGGTGTTCGGCCTGTTCCTGTCGCGCACGCCCCCGCAGAAGCGGGCCCAGGAGATCGAGGAGACGGTGCGCTGATCTAGCGCGTGCCTCGCGCGGCGGGGCGCTTGTCGTCGGCCGCCGTGGCCTTGGTGGTCCCGTCGTCCAGGAACGCTTCCGCGCGGGCGACGGCATCGCGGGCGGGCAGCGTCTTGAAGACCCAGGTGCGGTAGGACCAGAAGCGGAAGCAGGTGGCGATGCCGATGCCCACGAACTTGAAGATGTTGCGCTGGAGCGGGCTGTCCCAGTCGAAGCCGTAGATCGCCGCGTACAGGACGCCGTTCTCGATCACCAGGCCGACCGCGCTGAACATCAGGAACAGCGTGAGCTCCTTGGTGCGGGAGCTCTTGTCGCGGTCCTTGTACGTGAAGTAACGGAAGCCCACGTAGTTGAAGGCGATGGCGACGACCGTGGCGATCACGTTCGCACGCACGGCCTGCAGTTCCGTCATGTGCCACAGCAGGTTGGACACGCCGAAGTTCACCAGCGTGCCCAGCGCCCCCACGGCCCCGAACTTGGCCACTTCGCGCGCGATCTGCTCCATCCGCACCCGTAGTGCGCCACGCTCCGTCATGGTGGTCGCCCCAACCCCGTCGTCTGTTCGTTCCGGTCTTTCCGGCCGTGTCGTCCTGTCGACGGCATCGGTCCTTCGGTCGCGTCAACCCAGCCATGCTAACCAGCGACTCACGCGGGTGGCGCGTGGACCGCTCCACACTGTGGCGGCTCTGTGACGGGAGAGCACGTCCGGTGCCCGGAATCCGGCCGTGACCGGCCGTTCCCGGGTGGCTGATACAGGCCGATACCCTGGGGGTGTGACGTTCCCGGTAGTCGGCATGGTCGGCGGAGGTCAGCTCGCTCGTATGACACACGAGTCGGGCATCCCGCTAGGCATCAGGTTCAAGCTCCTCAGTGACACCCCTCAGGATTCCGCGGCGCAGGTCGTCAGCGATGTCGTCATCGGCGACTATCGCGACCTCGACACGCTGCGTGAGTTCGCGAGGGGCTGCGACGTGATCACTTTTGATCACGAACACGTACCCACCGAGCATCTACGGGCCCTGGAGGCGGACGGCATCCCCGTGCGCCCGGGGCCCGACGCGCTGGTGCACGCCCAGGACAAGGGCGTGATGCGCGAGAAGCTCACGGAGATCGGCGTGCCGTGTCCACGCCACCGGATCGTGCGCGATCCGGCCGACGTGGCCGCCTTCGCGGCCGAAGGATCTTCGGAGGACTCCACGGGCGGCGACGGCTTCCCCGTGATCCTCAAGACGGTGCGTGGCGGCTATGACGGGAAGGGGGTGTGGTTCGTCCGTTCCGTCGAGGACGCCGAAGACCCCTTCCGGGCCGGTGTCCCGGTGCTCGCCGAGGAGAAGGTCGACTTCGTGCGCGAGCTCGCGGCGAACGTCGTGCGCTCGCCGCACGGCCAGGCCGTGGCCTACCCCGTCGTCGAGTCGCAGCAGGTCGACGGCGTCTGCGACACGGTGATCGCGCCCGCGCCCGGCCTCTCGGAGGACCTCGCGGGCCAGGCGCAGGAGCTGGCCCTCCGCATCGCCAAGGAGCTCGGCGTCGTCGGCCACCTGGCGGTCGAGCTCTTCGAGACCCACGACGGCCGCATCCTCGTGAACGAGCTCGCGATGCGCCCGCACAACTCGGGCCACTGGACGCAGGACGGGGCGATCACGTCCCAGTTCGCGAACCACGTGCGCGCGGTCCTCGACCTCCCCCTCGGAGACCCGCGCCCGCGGCCGAAGTGGACGGTCATGGTCAATGTCCTTGGCGGCGACTATCCCGACATGTACCAGGCGTACCTGCACTGCATGGCGCGCGACCCACAGCTGAAGATCCACATGTACGGCAAGGACGTGAAGCCGGGACGCAAGGTCGGCCACGTCAACACCTACGGCGACGACCTGGACGACGTGCTCGAGCGCGCGCGTCACGCGGCCGGCTATCTCAGAGGAACGATCACGGAATGACCGCACCTGAAGTTGGCGCACCTGTAGTCGGCATCGTCATGGGCTCGGACTCGGACTGGCCGGTCATGGAGGCCGCGGCCAAGGCCCTCGACGAGTTCGAGATCCCCTACGAGGTCGACGTCGTCTCCGCGCACCGCATGCCGCGCGAGATGGTCGCGTACGGCGAGGAAGCGGCGGACCGCGGCCTCAAGGCGATCATCGCGGGCGCGGGCGGCGCCGCACACCTGCCCGGCATGCTGGCGTCGGTGACCCCGCTCCCCGTGATCGGCGTCCCCGTACCGCTCAAGTACCTCGACGGCATGGACTCGCTCCTGTCCATCGTGCAGATGCCCGCGGGCGTGCCGGTGGCGACGGTCTCGGTGGGCGGCGCGCGCAACGCGGGTCTCCTCGCGGCGCGCATCCTGGCCGCGCACGACCCTGAAATCCTCGGCCGTATGCGGGAGTTCCAGCAGGAGCTGAACGAGCAGGCCACGGAGAAGGGGAAGCGTCTGCGCGCCAAGGTCGAAGGCGCGGGGTCCGGTTTCGGCTTCGGCTCGGGTTCGGGTTCGGGTTCACGTTCAGGTTCGGGGAAGTGAGCGGCATGACTGGGACGAGTGGCATGAGTTCCCTGGATGACGCCCGCGCCCTCCTCGCCGACTTCCCCGTGGTCGACGGTCACAACGACCTGCCCTGGGCGCTGCGCGAGAAGGCGGGTTACGACATCGACCGCCTGGACATCGCGTCCGACCAGACGGGCAACCTCCACACGGACATCGCGCGCCTGCGGGCGGGCGGGGTCGGCGCCCAGTTCTGGTCCGTGTACGTCCGCACGGACCTCACGGGCGACGCGGCGGTGAGCGCGACCCTCGAACAGATCGACTGCGTCGACCAGTTGCTCACGCGCTACCCGAAGGACCTGCGGCGCGCGCTGACGGCCGCGGACATGGAGGCGGCGCGCGCGGAGGGCAGTATCGCGTCCCTGATGGGCGCCGAGGGCGGCCACTCCATCAACAACTCCCTCGCGACACTGCGGGCGTTGCACGCGCTGGGCGTCCGCTACATGACGCTGACGCACAACGACAACATCGCGTGGGCGGACTCGGCGACGGACGAGCCCGGCGTGGGCGGTCTCTCCGCCTTCGGCCACGAGGTCGTACGCGAGATGAACCGCATCGGCATGCTCGTCGACCTCTCCCACGTGGCGGCGACGACGATGCGGGCGGCCCTGGACACCTCCGTGGCCCCGGTGATCTTCTCGCACTCCTCGTCGCTCGCGGTCTGCGACCATCCGCGCAACATCCCGGACGACGTCCTTGAGCGCCTGCCCGCGAACGGCGGCGTCGCGATGGTCACCTTCGTACCGAAGTTCGTTCTCCAGGCGGCGGTCGACTGGACGGCGGCGGCCGACGAGAACATGCGGGCGCACGGGTTCCACCACCTGGACACGACGCCGGAGGCGATGAAGGTCCACGCGGCCTTCGAGGAGTCGACGCCGCGCCCGGTCGCCACGGCCGCGACGGTCGCCGACCACCTCGACCACATGCGCGAGGTCGCGGGCGTCGACCACATCGGCATCGGCGGCGACTACGACGGCACGGCGTTCACGCCGGACGGCCTCGACGACGTAGCGGGCTACCCGAACCTGATCGCGGAGCTCCTGACCCGCGGCTGGTCGAAGGCGGACCTGGCCAAGCTGACGTGGCAGAACGCGGTCCGCGTGCTCGGAGCGGCCGAGGACGTGGCACGCGACGAGCAGTCCAGGCGCGGTCCTTCGAACGCGACGCTTCAGCAACTGGACGGCTGAGGGCATACGGGCCTTACGGGCCTTAGAGGCCTTACGGGCAGCAGGGCGGGGGGGCGCCCCAGCGCGGGGCCCCCCCCCGCCGGGTAAGTCACCCCCCCCCCCCCCCACCCCCCCCCCCGCCCCCACACCACCACCCCCCCCGCAGGGGCGTA